>NZ_JAMXBH010000039.1 GCF_023913735.1 Pseudarthrobacter raffinosi | reverse complement strand
ACAGCTCTCCCTGGGAATGGACACCAGCAGCGGTGACGGCCTGGACCTCAACTCCAAGGAGGCCGGCAGCACCTTCGCACCCAAGCTCATCCTCACCCTGAGCTAGGTCAGGCAGGAAGAGGACTAAACATGGCCGGGACTCCATCCTTAAGGATGGGGTCCCGGCCATGTTTAGCCAAGGTCGCAGGACGTGAGTTTAGCTCCGCGGGGTGACCGTAGATTCATCCGTCACCCGTTGAACGTCATTGCGCACATCCGCATGCACATCTCCCTTTTTCAAGCCCGGTTATGCCGATAATTCCAGGCTCCCCACCCCATCTGATACCGACAATGGTGGTCCCACGACAACGCCCACGTGGAGCAGAAAAACGGCGACGTAGTCCGCCGGCACGCCTTCCGCTACTGCTACGACACCGCCGCGGAGCTGAAGCTGCTCACCGCGCTCTACGCCCTCGTGCGTGTACGGCTGAACCTCTTTGATCCTGACCGGGGCCAAAGCCGCCGAACTCGCCGAGCTCATGGAGATCACGGCATCACCAAGATCCAGTCTCAGCTGATCGCACTCGCCGCGGCGAGAACACGGGCACTGAAAGCATCATCCTCTTCCTGCCTGACCTAGAAGTACTTTGTTAGGTTTTTCGGCGTAGGGCTTTTAATCGCCACTCTTTTAATCGCCAACTGTTATGTCGCAGGACATCGGTGACACTTTCGCGGGTTTTGGTGGTGACACTTCCCCTGGTGCTAACCGGTTTGGGTGGAGGCCCGTGCGATGGCAAAGAATGACAGGTGAACAAGAATGCGCCTGTCAACGCCCGTATCCGCCTCGCGATCGCCCAGTGGCCCGATGACGCACCGCGAGGTGCCGTCACCACGTTCTGCGCCGAGCACGGCATCACTCGCAAGACGTTCTATGCGATCCTGGCCAGGGCGCGGGATGAAGGACAGGCCGCTGTCTTGGAGCCCCGCTCACGCCGCCCCAAGACCTCACCGACCCGGCTGTCCGAGGACCTCAAGCAAGACACGCTGAAGGTGCGTGCCGCCCTGGAATCCTCCGGTCTGGATCACGGGCCGATCAGCGTGCACGACAAGATGATTGCCTTGGGGATGCACGCGCCCTCGCCAGCTTCGCTGGCGCGGATCTTTCGCGAGAGGAACGTGGCCCGGTCCGAACCGGCGAAGAAGCCCCGGGCCTCGTACCGCCGGTTCGTCTACCCGGCACCGAACGCCTGCTGGCAGCTGGACGCCACCGAATATGTCCTGACCGGTGGGCGTAAATGCGTGATCTTCCAGCTGCAGGATGACCACTCGCGCCTCGCCGTTGCCTCCCACGTGGCCTCCGGCGAAACCAGCGAAGCGGCCATGGCGGTCGTGAAAAAGGGCATCAAGGCCCACGGGGTACCGCAACGGCTTTTGATAGACAACGGAGCGGCTTTAAATCCCTCACGTCGCGGCGTTGAAGGCCAACTGGTCACCTACGTGACTTCGCTCGGGGTCAAGGCGATCACCGGAAAACCGTACAAGCCAACGACCCAGGGCAAGAACGAACGCTTCCACCAGACCCTGTTCCGGTGGCTGGACAAGCAACCCCTCGCGGCAACACATCAAGAGTTGCAGGAGATGGTCGACCGATTTGACCTGGTCTACAACACCGAGCGACCGCACCAGGGACTGCCCGGGCGCATCACCCCGCAGCAGTCGTGGGACGCCACAGCCGTCGCCGAGGCACCCAGGCCCAAACCCCTGCCGGTTCTTCCCGAGCCGCAGGCGTCAGGGCCGGCAGCCATGCATCCTGTCCTTGCCAATACGGCGGTCCAACCGGCGGTGGATCCCGGAAGGGAAGCACCGGAGAACGGCACCACAACCGGCCTGGACGCGGAAATTCA
Source organism: Pseudarthrobacter raffinosi (assembly GCF_023913735.1). GTDB lineage: Bacteria > Actinomycetota > Actinomycetes > Actinomycetales > Micrococcaceae > Arthrobacter > Arthrobacter raffinosi. The sequence continues at coordinate 6,398 of NZ_JAMXBH010000039.1, read as the reverse complement.
GCTCGAGACCGGCGCACCCGAGAATATCAGTGGCCCCATCTCCCACCCGGCAGACAACGGCAGCCGGAAGCTGCGGGTCTATTCCAACGGCGTCGTCAAGATCGGCACGACGCTGTTCTCCCTGACCAAGCGCCTGGGACCTCGAGGAAATCACGTTCGCCAACACCGAAGGCGAGGTCATTGCCGAATACGCATGGCCGCCGGAAGGCACCGGATACGTCGGGATCAGCAGGTCACTCACCCGATTCCGCAGCGGGCGTCTTTCCGCAGGAACTGTCACCGATGTGCTGAGGCAGCAACTGTCACCAGTGTCCTGAGGCAGAACTGTCACCGATGTCTTGAGAGATCACACTTTTAATCGCCAACCTGACCTGTTAATTTCGTTTCGTGGGCATGGAAGAGACATCACTGCGGGTCGAGCTGGAGGACTTCGTCGGGCAGGTATTCGCTTCGTTGGGCCGGAAGGACCAGCGTGCCAAGGGCCGGCTGTATCTGCAGGGGTTGATGCTGGAGGGGCGGCGCAAGTCGATGCAGCCGATGGCCGAGCGCCTGGATGTGGACCACCAGCAGCTGCAGCAGTTCGTCTCGTCCTCGCCGTGGAAGGTCGAACCGGTCCGCCGCCGCCTGGCCACCCTGGCTGAGGAGGCCATCGCCCCGGAGGCGTGGGTGATCGACGATACCGGCTTCAAGAAGGACGGGGTGGCCTCGGCGTGTGTGGCGCGCCAGTACTCGGGCACGCTGGGCAAGATCGGCAACTGCCAGGTTGCCGCGACCGTGCACATGGTCAGCGACCAGGCCTCGGCCCCGGTGAACTGGCGCTTGTTCGTGCCCGAGGCCTGGGACGACACTTGTGCGGACACCAACGAGCACGCCGAAGCCGTCGCCGCCCGCAGGGTGAAGGCGAGGATCCCGGATTACGTGCGTAACCGGCCCAAGTGGGAGCTGGCGCTGGAGATGATCGATGAACTCGCCCATTGGGGACGCACATGCCCGGTCGCGGTCGCCGACGCCGGGTACGGGGACAACGCGTTGTTCCGGCTCGAGCCGACCCGGAGGTCCATTCCGTGGGCGATGGCGGTCAAGGCATCCACCAGCGCCTACCCGGCCGATGCCATTCCCGAACTCGCCGAACGCACCAGCCCCAAGGGCCGGCCCAGCGTGCCCCGCTACCGACAGGACCCGGCCAGCCTGGCCGAACTCGCAGGGGCCGCCGGGAGAGGACAACTGCGACAGGTCACCTGGCGGCACGGCACCAAAACCGGTCGCGGGAACCGGGCCGCCGCCATGAAATCCCGCTTCCTGGCCCTGCGCGTCAGGCCTGCCAGCCGGCACAAAAATCCGGTGGCGCATCGAACACGACTACCGCGAACTGAAAACCGGGCTCGGCCTCTCCCACTTCGAGGGACGGTCCTTCCCGGGCCTCCACCACCACGTCACCCTCGTGTCAGCGGCCCACCTGTTCATCACCAGGAAACGCCTTGCCACCCCAAAAGCAGCAGGGGCAGCCTGAGCCTTTACAGGGTCCTCAAAGAACTCCAACGGATCCTCATCCGACAGCTCACCCGCTGCCCCTACTGCCAACACGCGCCACCAACCTAACAAAGTACCTCTAGCTTAGGGTGAGGATGAGCTTGGGTGCGAGTGTGCTGCCGGCCTCCTTGGAGTTGAGGTCCAGGCCGTCGCCGCTGCTGGTGTCCATTCCCAGGGAGAGCTGTTGGCCGAGCTCACCGGTCGGTCCGCTGACCGTCAGCGGAATGTTGTAGGTGGTGTTGGTGGTTGTCGGGCCGAGGGTGCCGATGCTGGTGCCGAGCGCCGAGCGCCGGGCGGATGTTGTACGTGATCCCAGTCTCGGTCCAGCTGTCATCGGCGACCAGCTTGATGTTCTGCGTGCCTGTTGACCCGCTCCCGGCGCTGCGCAGCTGCAGCGTTGCACTCTGGATGGTCCTGCCCGCATACGCGGACAGGTCGAACTTCAGGTACGTGACTTCCACCGGGCTGTTGTCCACACCCAATATGGTGCTTGTGCCAAAGTTCGTCCCTGTCGCCCCGCTCGTCACGTAGCTGTCAGCGGTGGCCGTGAGCGTGACCGTTTCGGGCGTACCGCCCGCGGGAGCCGTGGTGAAGGTCCAGGTCTTGTCCGTCGCCAGCGCGTTGCCGGCAACATCCTTCACCCCAGCGGGGCCGCTCTCGATCGTGGCCGTGTACGTCGTGTTTGCGGTCAGGTCAGCAGTCGGGTTCAACGTCGCAACGTTGCCCGTGCTGCTGTACGCTGCCTGCACCGTCCCCGTCGGCCCCGTCAACGTGAACGTGTTCGACGTGACGGTCGAGGCATCCATCGCCTCCGAGAACGACCCCGTCACATCCGCCGCCGCCGCCACACCAGTCGCCCCATCAGCCGGAGACGTAACCGTCACGGTCGGAGCCGTCGTATCACCACCACCGCCACCGCCGCTGAGCGTGAGCACCAGCCTGGGTGCGACGGTGCTGCCGGCCTCCTTGGAGTTGAGGTCCAGGCCGTCGCTGCTGGTGGAGTCCATTCCCAGCGAGAGCTGTTGGCCGAGCTCACCGGTCAGGCCGCTGAGGGTCAGCGGAATGTTGTAGTTGGTGTTGGTGGTTGTCGGGCCGAGGGCGCCGATGCTGGTGCCGAGCGCCGGGCGGATGCTGTACGTGATCCCACCCTCGGTCCAGCTGTCATCAGCGACCAGCTTGACGTTCTGCGTACCCTTTGACCCGCTCCCGGCGCTACGCAGCTGCAACGTCGCACTCTCCAGCGCCCTACCCGCATACGCTGACAGGTCGAACTTCAAGTACGTGACCTCCACCGGGCTCTTGTCCACACCCAGCAAGGTACTCGTGCCATAGTTCGTCCCCGCCGCCCCGCTCGAGACATAGCTGTCAGCGGTGGCCGTGAGCGTGACAGTCTCGGGCGTGCCGCCGCCCGCGGGAGCCGTGGTGAAGGACCACGTCCTGTCCGTCGCCAGCGCGTTGCCGGCAACATCCTTCACCCCAGCGGGGCCGCCCCTGATCGTCGCCGTGTACGGCGTATCCGCCGCCAGATTAGCAGTCGGGTCCAACGTCGCAACGTTGCCCGCGCTGCTGTACGCTGCCTGCACCGTCCCCGTCGGCCCCGTCAACGTGAACGTGTTCGACGTGACCGTCGAGGCATCCATCGCCTCCGAGAACGACCCCGTCACATCCGCCGTCCCCGCCACACCAGCCGCATCAGCAGCCGGAGACGTAACCGTCACCGTCGGAGCCGTCGTATCGCTGGGGTCGACGCTCCAGATATGCGTCGCTTCTGTCGCGTCGGTGTTGCCTGCTGCGTCGGTGGCCCAGGCACCGAAAGTGTGGGATCCGGTCGACAGCCCGGTGTAGGTCTGGGGTGAGGTGCAGGCGACGCGCGGCGCACCGTCCAGGCTGCACTGGAACGTCGAATTGGCTTCACTTGAGGTGAACGCGAAGGAGGCGCTTGTCGACGTCGACGTCGCAGGCGGTCCGGAGGTGATGGCCGTCTCCGGGGGCGTCGTGTCCCCTGCCGGAGGCGTCGTGTCCACGGTCCACGTATAACTGGCGGGGGTCGGATCAGCGCCGTTCTGGTCAGAGGCACGAACCTGGAAGGTATGCGCGCCATCGGACAGTCCTGTGTATGACACCGGACTGATGCAGTTGGCGAATGCTGCCGAGTCGAGCGAGCAGTCGAAGGTTGCGCTGGCCGATGCCGAGGTGAAGCTGAACTGAGCCGACGTGGAGCTCGCCGGGTTGGCCGGCTTGCTCGTGATCGTCGTGTCAGGCGGATCGGGAGTGGGGGTCCCAGCCCCGATTTTGCGCGGGTCATAGGCGGCATCGACGAGTAAAGCCGGTGCGTAGGCGGCAGCGATGGACTGCCATGGCACCGCCTTGAAGTTCTGCCGCTGCCCGTTGTCGTTGGCGGTGTCCTGCGTGACGAAGAAACCCTGGGGGAAGGGCCCACCGACGCCGAAGTTCGTGACGTCTATCCCGTCCATGCCGGTCACAGCATCGATCCCGTTCCCGGCCGGGATGGCGAAGGCTCCCAGCGGTCGGTTGTCGTCGCGGGCATAAACGTGGAATCGGTTGGAGCCCTGGCTCGCGGCCAGCAGGTAACCGGCGCCACCGCTACCGTAGTAGATGCTGATGCCCTTAATGTCCTGGACGATGTCGCCGCCGTTCTCGGTGGTGCTGACAACTATCGTCCCGGCGGTCGAATCCCCTGGCTCAGCGCCGTAGCGCCAGATCCCACCGATGTCCTCCTGCGCGATGTAGAGCCGCTTCATCTCATCATCCGCCACCAGGCCCTCGGTGTGGGCGGGACCGCTCACCGTCCAGCTGCGCACGAGCCGTCCCGTAACTGACCCGGTGGAGCCATCAAGTTCCCACTGCTCAACCTTGCCGATATCGGTGACATAAGCGAAGTACTTACCGGTCTCCTGGGAGTGGTAAAAGGAGAACCCGCGGGGCGTGCCGATGTTGGCGGTGGGCGCGAAGCTGCCGACCTTCGTCAGCGAGCCATCCGACTCGTTGACCTTGTAGAAGTCAAGGCTCCGTACGCGGTTCGAGGCACCGACCAGACCGACGCGGCTGCTGCCGAGGGGGAAGTTGTAGCGGACATCAACATTGTTCATCCGTCCGTCGGGATAATAGAACAACTCCCGTCCAGACAGGTCGTAGACGACCAGACCGTGCCCATCCGTACTCTTGTCCGTGCCGATGATGGTGCTCTTCGACGGGTCGGTGGGATGGATCCAGATGGCCGGGTCGTCCGCGGCATCCCCTGATCCGTGTATCGGTGCCGTTTCGACCGTTGCGCTCACCTGCGCCACTGCCGCACTCGCGACCGGAGCGGCGAGCCCCACAAGTAGTCCAGCCACCGTCAAGGGGGTGAGGATTCTGATGACCATACGCATGGTGACCTCTCTGTCAGCTGCTGCTTACGTGTTGCGGGCAAGCCGTTTCCTAACCAGGCGGGCACCAGGTGGCGACCTGGCCGGTTTGTGTGCCAGGGACGTTTGCTTCCTGGACGGCCTGATCGAGAGGGATCTCTCCGGGGCGGCCCTTTCCATCACAGGGCGCCGGCGCTCACCCCTTGGCAAGCGGGATCAGCGTCGATGACGCCCGGAAGCTCCTGGGCTCGTGTGACCGACGAAGCAGCGAGGGGCGACGCGACTATGCCATCATGCTCACCCTGCTGCGTCTGGGCCTGCGGGCCGGCACGCTCGCCTCCTGGGGGGAGTTCATCGACACGTTCGCTCACTGGACCTCGCTCCACGGTGCGCGCGCAATGACGGTCCCGGACAGCGGGCGGCCCTCCACGTGCGCTATCCGGCGTCCGCGTACGTACCCGGCGGCCGTCCAAGCCAGGACTGCGATGACGGCTCCCGCCCGGCCCAGCCCCTGAGGGTTGTCGCCCCGGCCCCAATCGCGCACTCCCGCAAAAACCGCCCGTGGCAGTACGCTCCGGACGTAGCGCCGTTCCGGGCCTAGAGCCCGCTTTTGGCCTACCACCCGGCTGACCTGGGCTTTGGAGATACCTTCGGACCAGGAACGCGACAGCATGTAGCGCAAAGTCCCCCTGTCCGCCGGCACATGGTGGCGGACCAAAGCCGCGGGTTCGTAGACGATCCGCGATCCGGGTGAGCCCATCTTCGAACGGATGCAGATCTCGGTCTCCTCACAGCCAAGGGGCAAGGTGCCCTGGCGCCCCAGCGAAAGGTTGAAGCCGCCCACCTGGCGGAGGACTTCGCGCCTGAAAGACATGTTTGCGCCGATGACATTCCGGACCTCGGAGGCCACCTTGGGCATTCCGCGGTGGCTGCATCCTACGATCCAGTCGAGCTCTTCACCGAAGTAGCCCGGACGGCCCGTTTCCCACACCGGTTCCACGCGGCCGCCGACGGCCAGGACATCAGGATCGTCATAAAGGGCAAGCAGCCGTTGAAGCCAGTCCGGGGCTGCCTCGGCGTCGTCGTCGAGGAAGGCCACAATGTCCGAGTCGGCAAGTCCGACGCCGGTGTTCCGCGCTCCGGACAACCCGCGTGGACCGCTGCTCTCCACCACCGTCACGTCATCTACAATTTCGGTGAGCCGCTCGTAGAGGTCCGCGTTATGGTCAATCACCACCAGGACCTCCTGGGGTGCAACTGATTGGGCCCGGACGGACTCTATGACGTCCAGCAACCGGTCCCAACGCCTTTCGGTATAAGCACAAATGACGATCGTTACGCTCGGACGTGCACCACGATCCAGCATGCTACGCTCCCCGAACGAGGGAGAGAACCGCTTGGGGATCCATAGGCGTCCGCGGGACGCTGACATTTGCGTAGGTATATTTCACCCGGCGGAGGGCTTCAGGTCTGGCGCCTGCGGTGGGCGCCTCCCACATG
>NZ_JAMXBH010000023.1 GCF_023913735.1 Pseudarthrobacter raffinosi | reverse complement strand
AAACCGGATCGTCGGATGCCCACTGAAAAAGGTTGAGGGGCCGGTTCGGGCGGCCATACCCGAACCGGCCAATCAAATGGCGCTTAGTTCAGCGCAGTCCTAGTCCAGCAGGAGCGCTGGCTCCTCAAGGATCGCGGCGACGTCGGCCATAAAGCGGGCGGACAGGTCCCCGTCCACCACCCGGTGGTCAAAGGAGCCGCCGAGGGTGGTGATCCAGCGCGGGATGACCTCTCCGTCCAGGACCCAGGGCTTCTGCTTGATGGTTCCGAAGGCAACAATGGCCACTTCACCCGGGTTGATGATCGGCGTTCCGGTATCAATGCCAAGCGCACCGATGTTGGTGATGGTGAGCGTTCCGCCCTGCATTTCGGCTGGCTGTGTCTTGCCCGCCCGGGCCGTGGTGGCCAAGTTGTTCAGCGCCAGCGCCAGCTCCTTGAGCGACAGGTCCTGCGCATCCTTGATGTTCGGCACCATCAGCCCGCGCGGGGTGGCTGCAGCGATGCCGAGGTTCATGTAGTGCTTGACCTGGATCTCGGCGGCGTCGGTCCCGTCCACGTTGTCCACCCAGGTGGCGTTGACGCTGGGGTTCCGGGCGGCGGCCCAAATGACGGCCTTGGCCAGGATCAGCAGCGGGGAGACCTTGATTCCCTCAAAGTCGCGTGAAGCCTTCAGCCGCTTGACGAATTCCATGGTGCGGCTGGCATCAACATCAACAAAGATGCTCACGTGCGGCGCGGAGAAAGCCGACTCCACCATCGCCTTGGCCGTCGCCTTGCGGACGCCCTTGACCGGAATCCGTTCAATCCGCTGGTCCTGGGGCTTGCCTGCCTTGCCCCAGAAGCCCTCGGCCTGGTCCAGCTCTGCATCGCGCTGGGACTGGTAGCTGACCAGGTCCTCGCGCGTGACTTCGCCGCGGGAGCCGGTGGCCACCACATCGGCGAGATCGATCCCCAGATCCCGGGCGATCTTGCGGACGGGCGGCTTGGCCAGGACGCGATTCACGAGCCCTGTGATCGTTCCGCCGAGAGTGGGCCGGTTATCGACGGCTTCGGTGATTGCCTGGGTCTCGACAGGTCTGACCGCCAGGTTTTCGGTGACTGAGCTTGTCGAAATCGCCGGGACCGGGGCTGACCCGGCCGGGGCGGCGGGTGCCGCCTTCCGGGGACGGCGCTTGACGGCGTCGGCCTTGGGGCCCGATCCCACCAGCGGACCGCCGGCCAGGGCACTGCCTGAAGTGCCGCCGTCGTCCGCGGGAAGCTTGCCATAGAGGGGCTGGACGGGAGTTTCAGGGGCCGGGACATCGGCCGGCGTCGGGTCACCGGAGACGGCGTCAGAGACGCTGATGATGGCGGTTCCGACGTCGATGGTCACGCCCTCGGGGACCAACAGTTCGGTGACGGTGCCGGCGAAAGGGGACGGCAGCTCAACGAGCGACTTGGCGGTCTCGATCTCGCAAAGGACGTCGTTGATGGCAACTGTGTCCCCCGGCTTGACCTTCCAGGCGACGATTTCCGCCTCGGTAAGGCCTTCGCCAACGTCGGGCAGGTTGAACTTGTTCAGAGTCATGATGTCCTCTTTCGCGGCAAGCGTGAGCGGGAAGCGTGAGCGGGAAAGGTGCCTGCGCCTAGTAGGCCAGGGCGCGGTCCAGCGCCTCGAGGATCCGGTCGATGTCGGGGAGGTAGTCTTCCTCGACCTTGGCCACCGGGTACGGCATGTGGAAGCCGCCCACACGGATCACGGGAGCCTCCAGTGAGAGGAATGCACGTTCGCTGATCCGGGCAGCAATCTCGCCGCCGATGCCGCCGAAGGTCGGTGCCTCATGCGCCACCACGAGCCGGCCTGTCTTCTTGGCGGACGCCGTGACGGTGTCGAAGTCGATCGGCGAAATGGAGCGCAGGTCGATGACCTCGATGCTGTGGCCATCCTCGGCAGCGGCGTCGGCAGCGGCGAGGGCGACCGGCACGAGCGGTCCGTAGGCCACCACGGTGGCGTCCGTGCCCTCGCGGAGCACGTGTGCCTTGAAGGGGTCGGCCGACGCGCCGGGGTTCTGGGTGTCGACCTCGCCCTTGAGCCAGTAGCGACGCTTCGGTTCGAAGACGATCACGGGGTCCTGGCACTCCACGGCCTGCCGGGTCATCCAGTACGCGTCGTGGGCGTTGGACGGTGTGATGATGCGCAGGCCTGCGGTGTGGGCGAACAGCGCCTCCGGTGATTCCGAATGGTGCTCAATGGAGCCGATACCGCCGCCGTAAGGGATCCGCACAACGACGGGAACGGTGAGGTTGCCGTTGCTGCGGGCGTGCATCTTGGCCAGCTGGGTGGTGATCTGGTTGAAACCGGGGAACACAAACCCGTCGAACTGGATCTCGCAGACGGGCAGGTAGCCGCGCAGGGCCAGGCCGATGGCCGTGCCGATGATGCCGGACTCCGCGAGTGGCGTGTCCACCACGCGGTCCGCGCCGAACTCCGCGAGGAGGCCGTCGGTGACGCGGTAGACGCCGCCCAGGGCCCCGATGTCCTCGCCCATAAGCAGGGTCCGCGGGTTGTTGTCCAGAGTTGCGCGCAGGCCCTCGTTAATGGCCTTGGCTATGGTCATGGTGGTCATCAGCGGGCCACTCCTGTCGCTGCATCATCCGGGTCCGGGCTGCCAGGTTCAGCGCTGTTGTGCTCCGGCGTTTCGGCGAAACCTGCACTGTATTCCTCAAACCAGGCCAATTCCTCGGCCACCAGGGGGTGGGCCTCGACATAGGTGTTGGCGAAGGCGGTCCGGATGTCCGGGGTCTCGAGGTCGTAGGTGGTCTTGCGGACGTAGGCGGCGAGTTCGTCGCCGTCGGCCTTGACCTGGTCAAAGAACGCGTCATCGGCCAGCCCTTGGGCACGGAGGTACTTTTCCAGACGGTCAAGCGGATCCTTGGCCCGCCACAGGGTTTCCTCGGCGGATTTCCGGTACTTCGTGGGGTCATCAGCCGTGGTGTGCGCACCGACGCGGTAGGTGAACGCCTCGATCAGCACCGGCCCCTTGCCCTCGCGGGCATGTTCGAGCGCCCACTCGGTCACTGCGTGGACGGCGATCGCATCGTTGCCGTCCACCCGGATTCCCGGGAATCCGTAACCCTTGGCGCGGTTGGATAGCGGAATGCGGGTCTGCACCGAGCTGGGAACGGAGATGGCCCAGTGGTTGTTCTGGCAGAAGAACACCACCGGCGCGTTGTAGGAGGCGGCGAACACCATGGATTCGTGGACATCGCCCTCGGAACTGGCCCCGTCACCGAAGTAGACCATCACCGCGGCCTTGGGCTCGGCCGGCCGGTCCTGCGCCCCATCCGCGGCGACTGCGGCGGCCGCCTTCTGGTCCCGCTGGATCCCCATTGCGTAGCCGACGGCATGCGGCGTCTGCGCGGCGAGGACCAGGGTGTAAAGATGGAAGTTGGTGTCCTTCGGGTTCCAGCCGCCGTTCGAAACCCCGCGGAACTGGCGCAGAAGCTCCGCGAGGTCGACATTGCGTGTCAGCGCCACGCCATGCTCGCGGTAGGTGGGGAAGATGTAGTCCTGCGGCTGGCTGGCCCGCCCGGAGCCGATCTGCGCGGCCTCCTGGCCGGTCAGCGGGACCCACAGCGCCAGCTGGCCCTGGCGCTGGAGTGCGGTTGCCTCCACATCGAAGCGGCGGATCTTGGCCATGTCAGCGTAGAAGCCACGCAGCTTTTCACCGTCCAGCCGATCCGCATACGCGGAGAAGACCGGATCCGTCCCCAAGGTCCCGTCAGGCGCCAGCAGCTGCACCATAGGCTCGGCCGGACTGCCCAGTTGGGCCTCGGCCTCAGCCTCGAGTTGGTCGTCTGCCGCTGTCTCATCGAACTCGGTGGAGGGCAGATGTGTGGCGCCCATACCGTCTCCTTGCTTGCCGCATGCGGATGCATTGCAATGTCGCTGGGATATATGCCGCTAGAGGAATGCATTCCCGTGTTGGCATATATATTGGCTTACTGGTCCTTACTTTATCTTCAGTAGGTGCCGCTCCTGATGCATGTTAAGCGCTAGGAACGTCGTGGCGCCTTTGTATAGTTTGCACAGAGATCGAGGAACCGGCTGTTGGCCTCTGCCTCCCCGATGCTGACCCGCACGCCTTCGCCGCCGAAGGCTCGCACCGAAAGCGCCTGGGTGCCCGCCAGTTCGGCAAATTCCAAGCTGTTTTCGCCCAGGTTCAACCAGACGAAGTTGCCCTCCGCCTCGGGTACGAACCAGCCGAGTTCACGCAGTCCGGAGGCTACGCGGGCTCGTTCGTCCACGATGCTTTGTACCCTTTCTACAACCAGGGGGTAGTTCTGCAGCGACACAATGGCTGCATTTTCAGCGATCTGTGACACGGCGAAGGGCGTGGCCGCCACGCGCAAGTACTGGGTCAGCGCGGGGTTCGAGACGCTGTAGCCCACGCGCAGGCCCGCCAGTCCGTGTGCCTTGGAGAACGTCCGGAGCACCACAACGTTCGGGTATTTGCGGTACATCGCGATGCCGTCCACGGCATCGCTGGCGCGGACGAACTCCTGGTACGCCTCATCAATCACCACCACGACGTCGGACGGGACCGCCTGGATGAACCGCTCCGTTTCGGCAGTGGTCAGGATGGGGCCGGTGGGGTTGTTCGGGGTGCAGAGCAGGATGACTTTGGTGCGGACCGTTACGGCTGCAGCCATGACATCCAGGTCGTGGCGTCCCTCGGCCGTCAGCGGAATGCGGACGCTCTCCGCACCCACAAGGCCCACGCTGATGGGATACGCCTCGAAGGACCGCCACGCATAGATCACCTCGTCCGCTTTGCCGTCGTCGTTCTGGCCGGCGAACGTGGACAGCAGCTGGTTGAGGGCGCCGAGGCTTCCGGCGCCGGTGACCACGTCCTCGGCCGGCACTGCCAGGAATTCGGCGAGCGCCGCACGAAGCTTGCTGCTGAGGGGATCGGGGTAGCGGTTGAAGTCCGTCTGGTTGGAAATTGCCTCCAGCACTGCCGGAAGAGGGGGCAGGGGGTTCTCGTTCGAGGATAGCTTGTAGCTGGCCAGCCCATCCACGGCGACGGGAGGCTTTCCTGCAGCGTACCGGGGTAGCCGGCTAACCACGGGGCGCGGCCGGATTTCGCCAGGCAGGATCTCTGATGAAGTCATGCAAACTAGCCTACTTCGCCTGACCGGCACGGGCCGGGTGGGCGCCCAGTCGGGGCTCAGGGCAGTGTGACAGCATGGGCCTATGCGCTCTTTTATTGTTCGAGTCCTTATCAACGGGCTGGCCCTCTGGATTGCCAGCTGGATACTGCCGGGCCTGGATATCTCAACTTCCGCCGCTACCGAGGCGGTGGCCACCACGGGCGTCACACAGGGCACGGAGACCATCGGCGTCGTTCTCGCGTACCTGTTTATCGGGCTGATCTTCGGCGTGGTGAACGCGTTTGTCCGCCCCCTGGTCAGCTTCCTGTCCTTGCCCATCACCATCCTCACGCTTGGACTGTTCACTATCGTCATCAACGCCGCCATGCTGTACCTGACGTCCTGGCTCAGCAGTTACACGCCGGTGAACTTCACCATCGATTCGTTCTTCTGGACGGCCGTCCTCGCGGCCATCATCATCACCCTCATTTCGCTGGTTGCCGGGCGGCTGACAGGCGCCGGTAGGCGCTGACCGGCGAGCCTGATCTGCTCGGCCGGATTGCCTGGCAGCATCATTTAGCGCTGTGTCGGCTGCGGCGCCGGCACCGGACTATCACGTCGCACCGGCTGGGGTGAAGACGGTTGCGCTGAGGGTTGCGGCGGCTGAGGTGGCGCCTGCGCCATGGGCGTTGGCACCGCCCCAGGGGCCAGCGCGGTCTCGGGAGGCTTCGAACGGGACAGCGCGAAGCGGGTGGCCGTTGCCGTGCCGCCTGCCCCCAGGACGCCGCCAAGAACCGCGGTTGACGCCGTCAGAGAGGGATCGTCGCTTGCTGCGACGAGCCGCGCGGCTCCCTGGTAGTTGTTGAGATTGTGGCCCGGCCCAATACCGAATTCGCCGCCTTCGGGCGTGGTTACTGGGCTGTTCAGGGTCACCGTAACCCGGTTTCGGGCGTCCGGGTTCGGTGTGCCGTCACTGCCGGGCACCCAATCCTGCCGGTGCTCCAGGTGAAGAGCAGTGACGTCGGCGTCCGGAACAATGCCACCCACGGGAGACCCTGCGGTGAGGACAAATTTCATGTCGTACTCGTTAAGGAATAGATCGTTGGCCGCCAGGTTCATTGCATGGATTCCACCTTGGCTGTAACCCACGGCCACTACGGGTGCCCCCTTTTCCGCGCCGGCTGCCTGCAGGGCCCGTAGCACCGCCGCGTTGATTTCTGCGGAGTTGTGGCCCAGCCCTTCAACGATGCCGGCTTCGTCGAAGGGATTAACGCCGCCCATTTCACCTCCGGCCTGCGTTCCGGGAATGACCACCACGTAGGCCTTCTGTTCCCCGTTATCCACTTCGACGACTTCGATGTAGCCTTCACCGCGTTCATCGATGATCCGTGCCCGTTCCAACAACGCAGCCGGAGAACCGTCGAATTCAATGGGCAGCGTCTCCTTCTTTTCCAACGTGACCGAACGCGGCTGAAGGATGCGGTTTGAACGCCCGGACACACCGGCGAGCAAAGGTACCGCCGCCGCAATATGCCTGCCCGCCGCCATGTCTGCCGCAAGCGCTACCCAAAAGCGCTCCGGGGAGACTGCCAGCAAGGCAGCAATCGCAAGAGGTCCCACGGCGAGTTCCGTGACTTCCCTGTTGGGAACCGGACCCATGCCGAGGTCTACCGCCTGCCGGCCAAGGGTTTCGGAGCTCGTCAGGCCGCCCCCAATTCCGCGCGAGAATCCCGCCCACGCTTCCGCCGTTTCGTAGTCTCTTTTGCAGTCCCGCACCTGGCTGCTGATTCCCTGCAGCTCCGTCCGAACCGCCTGGACGCTCCATTGGGCCTCCCCGACGTCCATCAGGGCCGCCGTTCCGGTGGGACGCGCTTCATCCTGGTACGGGCACAGGTCTTCCCAGATGCGGCGAACCTCCACTTCCACGGCAGCCAGCTCCCCCGCAGCAGCCTCGAGCTTGTCCGCGCCGCCTACGAGCTCCTCCAACTGAAAACTGATGCCACCAACGCCGCCCCTGATTTCCATGCCTCCGTCCACGGCAGGCCCTGTCAGCTGGATAGGACCGCCGCTGCCGGATGGCGTCACCTCGGCCATCAGTACCGCCCCGCCGGGTTGCCGGCGGACATTCCCACCGCCTGCGCATGGCGTCTCACCGAAGCCAACGCGTCCTCAAGCCGTACCCTGGCCGTTCCAAGAGCCACCTCCTGCAACGCCACCGAGTTCCTGTACGCCCTCCCGGCAGGTGACTGCCAGTCCAAAAGCTGGATCTCGCGAAAGCCGCCGAGGACCTTTTCCACCCTCCCCAAGCAAAGGTCAACCCGGGCCGCCAACTGCTGAACCTCATAACCTCGGGACATGCATGCCGCCATGTCGGCTGCCGTCGCGTCACTGCCCATGCCCGTTCCCCCTCCCGGATACCCGCCCGAACTTCTCGTCAGTCAAGGCCAACTCCTGAACCCCGACGCTACGGAACGCCGCCCCCACGACGGAAGCACCGCCGTCGGCTATGTGGACAAGTCACGCCGCTGTTCACATGCGACGGACCGCTTAAGCGGCAGTGAGGAGTTCATGAAAGAATCAGCACATGCCTGAAACTGCCGCCACAGCTGATACCCGCACGCCCTCCGGACGCCTGGCCCTCGCCGCGTCACCGGACCAGATCGCCCTGGGTCCGCTGGACGGCCGTTACCAGTCCGCCGTTGCGCCCCTCGTTGACTACCTGTCCGAGGCAGCCCTGAACCGTGACCGCGTGGCCGTGGAAGTCGAGTGGCTCATCCACCTGACCAGCAACAATGTCCTTCCCGGCGCAGGCCGGCTCACCGCGGAACAGCAGGAAAAGCTCCGCGCGATCGTCACCGAATTCAACTCCGCCTCGGTGTCCGAGCTCGCCGAAATCGAAGCCGTTACCGTCCATGACGTGAAGGCTGTGGAGTACTACATCGGCCGCCGGCTGCCCGCCATCGGCATCGAGAACCTGACCGCCATGGTCCACTTCGGCTGCACGTCCGAGGACATCAACAACCTCTCCTACGCCCTGGGCGTCAAGGGTGCTGTGGAGGACGTGTGGCTGCCCGCCGCACGCGCCCTCGTTGCCCAGATCAGCAAGATGGCCGAGGACAACCGCGCAGTCCCCATGCTGTCCCGCACGCACGGCCAGCCGGCCACGCCCACCACCCTGGGCAAGGAACTGGCCGTCATCGCGCACCGCCTGACCCGCCAGCTGGACCGGATCGCGGGGACCGAATACCTGGGCAAAATCAACGGCGCCACCGGCACCTATGCAGCCCACGTGGCCTCTGTCCCCGGCGCTGACTGGCAGCAGGTGGCCAAGTCCTTCGTCGAGGGCCTGGGCCTGACCTGGAACCCGCTGACCACCCAGATCGAAAGCCACGACTGGCAGGCCGAGCTCTACGCCGACGTCGCGCGGTTCAACCGGATCCTGCACAACGTCTGCACGGACATGTGGAGCTACATCTCCATCGGCTACTTCGCCCAGGTCCCCGTGGCCGGCGCCACCGGATCCTCCACCATGCCGCACAAGGTCAACCCCATCCGGTTCGAGAACGCCGAAGCGAACCTGGAAATTTCCTCCGGCCTCCTGGACGTGCTGGGCTCCACGCTGGTGACCTCCCGCTGGCAGCGCGACCTCACCGACTCCTCCAGCCAGCGCAACATCGGTGTGGCGTTCGGCCACTCCCTCCTGGCGATCTCCAACGTGGCCAAGGGCCTTGACCGCCTCGATGTTGCCGAAGACGTGCTCGCCGGGGACCTGGACACCAACTGGGAAGTTCTGGGCGAGGCCATCCAGATGGTCATGCGTGCCGAAGCGATCGCCGGCGTCGAAGGCATGGAAAACCCGTACGAGCGCCTCAAGGACCTCACCCGCGGACAGCGTGTGGACGCCGCCCGGATGCAGGAATTTGTCCAGAGCCTGGGCCTCTCCCCCGACGCCGAGTCCCGGCTGCTCGCCCTCACGCCCGGCAAGTACACGGGCATCGCTGACCAGCTGGTGGACCACCTCAAGTAAGCACGCCCGCGGGCACAAGAAGTACGACGGCGGCGCCGGGTCCTTGGAGGGCCCGGCGCCTTTCGGTGGTTGAGCTTGCCGAAACCGGTTGCGGTGGGCGCGCCCGACGTCGGCCCGGCAGGCAGACGCCGGATCTCGCCGCCGGATGCGAAACTGGAGTCATGAAGCTGCTCCTCATCCGCCACGGACAGACCCCCGGCAACGTACTCGGCCAGCTGGACACCGCCCACCCGGGGCCGGGGCTGACCGAGCTGGGAGAACGCCAGGCCGAGGCCATGGCACGGTCCCTGGCCAACGAGCAGATAGGCGCAGTGTACGCATCAACACTTCTGCGGACCCAGATCACGGCCGCCCCGCTGTCCCGGCTCCACGGGCTTGAGCTTGAAGTCCTGGATGGGCTGCACGAGATCGAAGCCGGGGCGCTGGAGAAACTGACCGATCACGAGTCGCACATGCGCTACATGGGGACCGTGTTCGCATGGGCAGCCGGTGACCTGGAGCGCCGGATGCCGGCGGGCCCGGACGGCCACGAATTCTTTGAGCGGTTCGATACCGCGATCAACCGGATTGCCGAGCGCGCGGCCAGCAATGGTGGCTCCGCCGTCGCGGCCGTGGTGAGTCACGGCGCGGCCATCCGCACCTGGACCGGGCTCCGCGCCGCCGGCGCCGACCATGAGTTCGCGGCCCGCCACGTCCTGTCCAACACGGGCATCGTGGCCCTGGAAGGGGACCCCGGCGCCGGTTGGAAGCTGATCCACTGGGACGGGAGCCCGGTGGGCGGCCTCGCTCTCGCGGATCCGACCGCCGAGGACCCTACGGGCGGCGCCGCGTAGCCGCTGGGAAACACTGGACGCCATGTGGCGGGGCGTCCATGATGAAGTCAGGCATGAGGCTTCCCCAGGGGACCACGGCCAGTGGTGCCAGCCCTTGCCGTGGAGGCGCAGTGGAATGTCACGCGAAACCGCACCGGCTGCCCAGGGAGGGGCTGCCGGTCCGTTCGAGGCCAACGATTCCTTCTTCGCGGACTACTACGAGCACGTCGCGGCGGAGGACCTCCTGGACTACAGTCCGGAGACCCTGGGCCGGCGGGCTCGGTACCACGCGGAATTAGCGGGCATCCGCGCTCCCGGACAGTCCGTCGTCGGGGTCCTGAATGAAACCGATGCGAGCATCAAGATGGTGGTCGCCAATGACATGCCCCATCTGGTTCACTCGGTGACAGCCGAGCTGACCAGGGAGAGTCCGTCGATCCGGCTGCTGGTGCATCCCACGTTCCGGGTGTGGCGGGACCCTGAAACGCATGCGTTGCTGGACGTCGCGCCTGGGCCATCGCGGGCCGGACTGACAGCGGCGAACGCCGGCCACGCGGAAATCCCGGACGTCCGCCCGGACGAGTTGGACGGCATCCAGGACGGGACCACAGAGACTTGGGTGGCCGTGGAAATCGGCAGGCTGCCTGGGGACTCGGGCGCCGAGGAAGTCATCGCGAACCTCCACGGGGTGCTGGCCGATGTTCAGGCAGTCGCCGAAGACCTCCCAACCATCCATGCCCAGGTGACAGCCGCCGTCGGCTCCGTTGACGGATTCCCCAGCGCCACGGTCCCGGCCCCGGATCAGCTCCGGGAACTGCTGCTCTGGCTGGACAACGGCAACTTCGTGTTCCTCGGGTACAGCGAATATGAGCGCACGACGGCGGGCGGCCGAGATGCCCTGCGCGTGCGGGCGGGCGCGGGGCTGGGGCTGCTCCGGGAGGACCGTCCGGAAGGCGGGACTGGTCCCGCCTCCGGCGCACCTCACACAGAGGAGTCCGGGGAGGCAAGCCCCCACAGCCCGCGGGCACTCACGCTCGCCACCTCGGATCTGCGTTCCTCGGTCCCCCGGCCCGCCTACCTGGACGAGATCCGTCTTCGGATCTTCGACGATGGCGGAGCCGCGGCCGGAGAGCGGCGCTTTGTGGGCCTGCTCGCCCCGGGCGCCACAGGCCAGTCCGTACGCCGCATTCCGGTGGTCCGGGACAAGGTCCTGGCCGTGCAGGAACACCTTGGTTTCAAGACTGCCTCGCACCAGGGCAAGGAACTGCTGGCGGTGCTGGAGTCGTTTCCACTCGACGAGCTGTTCCATATGGAACAGCACGATCTGGCCCAGCTGGCCACGGAGATCCTGCGCCTGCAGCAGCGCCGCCAAACGCGGCTTTTCCTGCGGCCGGACAGCATCGGCCGCTTCATGTCCGCCCTGGTTTTCCTTCCCCGGCGCCGCTACAACACGGCGGTCCGGCTCAGGATCGAGCAGGAACTCAGGCACGCCTTCAAATCCCCGTCCATCGAGTTCGAGGTCCGGCTGGGCGACTCCCCCATGGCCCGGGTGTTCTTCCGGATCCTGCTGGGCCCCGGGACGCCAGCGCCCGACGTCGACCCCCTGGAGCTGGAGCGGCGTGTAGTGGCGGCAAGCCGCTCGTGGACGGAGGGCCTGGACGAGTCCCTCCGTGACCAATTCACCGCAGAGGAGGCGGCGCGGCTCTCGACACTGTGGCAAGGCTCGTTTCCGCCCGGCTACCGTGCGGACCACGACGCCGAGGACGCGGTCCGCGACATCGCCGCCTTCGAGGAATTCGACCTTGACGGGACGGGCGGGCGCTGGACGACCCTCTGTTGGCTGTCTATGTCCGGCCGGAAGCCACGCGGCCGCCGGCAGAGGACGCGCGGATGCGCCTCTACCTCAGCGCCCAGGACCTCTTCCTCTACGACCTCGGGCTGAAGTACCCGCCCGGCATCGATCCCCTGGAAACCAGCATGCTGCTGGCGGATTCGTTCTGCGCGGCCATGCGAGGAGACATCGAGTCGGACGGCTTCGACGCCCTGGTGATCAGGGAGGGGGTCAGCTGGCGCCAGGCCGTGGTCCTCCGCAGCTACGCCAAATACCTGCAGCAGCTGGGCACCCTGAATTCCTATGGCTTCATGGCGGACACCCTGCTGTCCAACACCCGGGCCACGCACGCACTGCTCGCGCTGTTCCACGCCAAATTCGTTCCCGGCATTGACTGGACCCGGCGCCTCCGCGAAACGGCCGCCGCCAGGAAGGAACTGATGGCCGCGATCGAGGAAATCCCCAGCCTCGACGCCGACCGGCTGCTCCGCACGTTCATGAACCTGATCGAGGCCACACTCAGAACCAACTACTTCCTGGACCGGCCCCATGTGAGCTTCAAGCTCAGCCCGGGCGCCATCCCCAAGGCACCGTTTCCGAGGCCCAAGTTCGAGATCCGGGTGTACTCGCCGCGCGTGGAAGGGGTTCACCTGCGGTTCGGCATGCTGGCCCGCGGGGGCCTGCGCTGGTCGAACCGCAGCGAAGTCCTGGGGCTGGTCAAGGCCCAGAACGTCAAGAACTCGGTCATTGTGCCCACCGGGGCCAAGGGCGGCTTCTACGCCAAACGGCTTCCGGATCCTGCGATGGACCGGGCCGCATGGATGGCGGAGGGGCAGGAGAGCTACCGGATCTTCATCAGGGGAATGCTCGATCTCACGGACAACCTGCTTGGTTCCGGAAACGGCGGCTCGGTGGTAGCCCCCAAGAATGTGGTCCGGCACGACGGCGACGATTACTACCTGGTGGTGGCCGCAGACAAGGGGACGGCTGCTTTTTCGGACACCGCCAACGAGGTGGCCCACGCATACGGCTTCTGGCTCGACGACGCCTTCGCCTCCGGCGGGTCCGTAGGCTACGACCACAAGGAAATGGGCATCACGGCCCGCGGCGTGTGGGCGTCGGTGAAGCAGCACTTCAGCGAGCTGGGCCTGGACACGCAGCAGGAGAATTTCACGGTCGCGGGCATTGGCGACATGAGCGGCGACGTCTTCGGCTACGGGATGCTGCTCTCCCGCCATATCGTGCTAGTGGCGGCCTTCGACCACCGGCACATCTTCCTGGACCCAAACCCCGATCCGGACACCTCCTATGCAGAACGCCGGCGACTTTTCGGGCTGCCCCGGTCCTCCTGGGCCGACTATGACGCCCGGGCCATCAGCGCGGGCGGCGGCGTCTACGCCCGGTCCGCAAAGACCGTCCTAATCAGCGATCCGGTCCGGATCGCGCTGGGCCTCGAAAGTGGCCGGAGCAGCATGGCGCCGCAGGAACTCCTCCAGGCCATCCTTCGCGCCCCGGTGGATCTGATGTACAACGGCGGCATCGGCACGTACATCAAGGCCTCCAGCGAAACCCAGGCCGAGGCGGGAGACAAGGCCAACGACGCCATCCGCATCAATGGACACGAACTGCGGGCCCGGGTCATCGCCGAAGGCGGAACCCTTGGCGTCACCCAGCGGGGCCGGATCGAAGCCGCGCTGCACGGAATCCTCCTGAACACCGACGCGATCGACAACTCGGCCGGCGTCGACTGTTCCGACCACGAGGTCAACATCAAGATCTTCGTCGATGCGATGATCGCGGCAGGACTGATGCGGCGGGAGGAGCGGACCGGGTTCCTGCATTCGCTCACCGATGAGGTGGCCAGGCTCGTCCTGAAGGACAACACCGAGCAAAACGCGCTCCTCGTGGCCGAGCGGCAGCTCGTGCTGAACTGGAGCCCCGGGTTCGAGCGGACCATGGACTGGCTGGAAACCACGGCCGACCTGGACCGGAACCTTGAAGGGTTGCCGAGCACGGCGGCCCTGCATGCCCGCCTGGAGCACGGGGAAGGACTGACCTCCCCCGAACTGTCCGTGCTGGCCGCCTACGCCAAGATCGAACTGGCCCGGGAACTGAATGCCAGCGACCTCGCCGACGACCCCTGGTTCCACCAGGCCCTGCGCAGCTATTTCCCCCGCCAGATCGTGGAACGCTTCGGCGCCGAACTGGACAGGCATCCGCTGCGCCGTGAGATCGTGGGAACCGTCATGGCCAACGACATCGTCAATATCGGCGGAATTACTTTCGCGTTCCGCGCCATCGAGGAAACCACGGCCAGCGCCGCCGCCGTTGCCAGGGCCTTCGTGGTCCTGCGGGAGGCTTACGATCTGGATTCGATAGTCGCGGCCCTGGCCGCACTCCCCCCGGAATTCCCCAGCAAGGAAAGCGGCGGGGTGGCCCTGCACATGCGCAGGCTTTTGGACCGCGCCACCCGCTGGTATGTGACCCATGACCACAGGGACCAGCCGATCTCCGAAGCCCTGGCCCGGATCAAGCCGACGCTCGACATCCTGCGAACCAAGACCTCGCACTACTTGCGCGGGGCCGATCTTGACCTTATGGAGGACCGCCTGGCGCACTGGGACAGCGTCGGTCTGCCCGCCGAGCTCGGCAAGCGGGCGTCTGATTTGCTGGAAAGCTTCGGTCTCCTGGACATCTCGCTCATCTCGGAACAAGTCCGGGAGCCCGTCACCGCGATCATCGACGTCCACTACGCAATCTTCGAGCGCATTGGCGTGGTCAGGTTGTTGCTTCGCATAACGGACCTCCCCAGGGCGAACCGCTGGGAAGCCCTTGCCCGGGCGGCGCTGCGCGACGATGCCTATTCGGCCGCCGCCGACATGACCACGTCCGTCATGAAGTCCACTCCGCCACAAGCTCCAGGAGTCGATGCCATGGAACGGATCGTGGCCTGGGAGCGCGGGTACCAGGAGCAGCTGGCCCGGATCAAGGACACGTTTGCTGAAGTGACCAAACCAGGGGACGTGGACATCGCCTCGATCTCCGTCGCCCTGAAGCTGCTGCGAACCCTGGTCCGCCGGTAGCCCGTGTTCTCCGGACGCTTACGCCAAGGAAACACCACGGTAACCGCGGCTTCGTAGGCTTGTTGTGCATAACCCCTCCGGCGAAAGAGGCTCGCGATGCAGACCAACCCACGGCTCAACATCAGGCAGGTCACCTGGGCCAACCCTGTGGGTGCCGATCTGCGCAGGGCCCAGCAGGCGGAACTGGACGCCCGCTTCGGTACCCCTGACCACGAACCGGGGACCCCGCCGTCGGGCGCTGACTGTGCCGTGTTCCTGGTGGCGTACGACAAAGGCTCGGGACAGCCCGTGGGCTGCGGCGGACTCAGGCTGCTGGACAGCGCCACGGCCGAAATCAAGCGGCTCTACGTGCTTCCCTATACGCGCGGCTCTGGCGTGGCCAGCTCCATCCTGGCTGCCCTCGAAGCGGAGGCGCACAAGCAGGGCATCACGCGCATCAAGGCCGAAGCAGGCTCAGCGCAGCCGGACGGCCGGAACTTCTACGAGAACTCCGGCTTCGATTCCGTCCCCAACTTTGGCGCTTACGTGGGCGTGGAGCACTCGTACTGCTACGCCAAGTCGATTGACTCGCACAGCGCCGCCCACACCGCCATGGCCTGAGCCAAATCCGGGCGGCGGTCCGTTACACAACAACTGCCAGCACGTAACCTGCGCCGCGGCACGCTAACCTCGCCATATGGAATCCACTGACATCACCTTCCGCACCCGCAAATGGATCCGGCCGGAGGACCTGAACGCCAACGGAAACCTCTTCGGCGGAAGCCTGCTGAAATGGATCGATGAGGAAGCCGCGATCTACGCCATCCTCCAGCTTGGCAACGGCCGTGCGGTCACGAAGTACATCTCGGAGATCAACTTCGTGAGCTCCGCGGTGCAGGGAGACCTGGTGGAAATGGGCCTGACGGCGACGCGCTTCGGACGGACGTCATTGACTATGCGCGCCGAAGTCCGCAACATGATCACGCGCCAAAGCATCCTCACCATCGAAGAGATCGTCTTTGTGAACCTCAGCCCGGCCGGCAAGCCCGAGCCTCACGGCTACACCGAAATCACCTATGAGCGGGACCGGATTCCCACGCATCACCTGACGGAAACCCTCATTCAGGACTGACGACGGCGGGACGGGCCCCGCGCGGGCGGGGCGGGGCGGGTGAGACCCGAGCGGGCGTGCCGGCAGCCGGGATGCCGGCCGTTTGCGATGGATCCCTGGGACGTACGGCATAGGATCGATAGCCGGACCCATTGAAAGGACCCTCTTGGCCAAGCTCTACTTCCGCTACGGCGCCATGAACTCAGGAAAGTCCACCGGGCTCCTGCAGGCCGCTTTCAACTACGAAGAGCGGGGCCAGCGTGTCCTTCTCGCCAAGCCCGACGTGGACACCAAAGGCGATACCGACATTGTGTCCCGGCTGGGCATGACCCGGTCCGTGGACTTCCTGATCTCCGCCACCACGCCCGTCCGTGAGCTCTTCGCCGCCCATGCGGCCGGCGACGACCCCGATGCCCTGCTGGAGCACGTGGATCAGAAGCCGGTGGCCTGCCTGCTGGTGGACGAGGCCCAGTTCCTCACCCCGGACCAGGTGGATGACCTGTTCCGCATCGCCGTCCTGGACAACGTGCCGGTGCTGGCCTACGGCATCAGGACTGACTTCCTGACCCGCGCCTTCCCGGGATCGCGCCGGCTTATGGAGGTCGCCCACACGCTGGAAGAGCTCAAGACCATTTGCCGGTGTGGGCGCAAGGCCATCTTCAACACCCGGCGCGTCGGCAACGAAGTGGTGTTCGACGGCGACCAGGTGGCCATCGACGGCCAGGACGTCTGGTACGAGTCCCTCTGCGGCTCCTGCTATCTCGAGGAGTCCGGCGGCCGCTTGGGCTCGTGAGTTTGCCCCCGCAGCCTGTTCCCACAATCGGAACGGCGGGGCAACGCCGCCGAAACACCCCGCTGTGATCCTTGAGGCATGAAGCCCACTGCAAGGAACCCTGCCGCGGCTGATTTGAGCTGTGAAGTCTGCGGCCTGATGCCGGAACCCACCAAGACCCGCCTGACCTTGGCCAACGTGGCCGTTATGCTCCCGATCGAACTGCTGGTCCACGCCCTCGTGGTGGGAACGCACCTGCCGTATCTTGCCAAGGTGCTGGTCCTCACGCTCACGGCCACCGTGCTGGTGATCTGGGTGGCGGAGCCCTCCGCCGCCCGGATGCTCCGCGGCTGGCTGCACGCGCCGGCGCTCCGGCACCACAGGAAGCTGGGCAGCGCACCGGCGCTGTGGCGGGCACGCACGGTGCTCCAGGACCACCCGGGTTCGCTGCAGAAAATCACCCGGGCGCTGGCCCGCCTGGACACCAACATCCTCAGCATCCACGTCCACCCCGTTGCAGGCGGTGTGCTGGACGAGTTTGTGCTCTCGGCGCCGGGGAACCTCAGTGAACGGCACCTGCTGGAGGCACTGCACGACGGCGGCGGCTCAAGTTCGCGGGTCTGGCCCACCACCGCGCTGGCCATGGCGGACGGCCAGACGAAGGCGCTGAGCCTGGCGGCACGAATCGCCGACGCCCCGGACGAGCTTCCGCTGGCAGTCGCCGAGCTGCTTCGTGCCCGCATCCTCACCCCCGCAGAGGCCACCCTGGAAGCGGACGCCGACGGCACCCGCCTGAAGATCCCCACCGCCTGGCACGGCCCCATCACCTTCGCCCGTCCCGGGGAACCCTTCACACCCGCCGAGTCAGCCCGCGCGCACCGGCTCGCCGAGCTCGCCGAAATCCTGGCCCACCGTCCGGCGCCCTCACCCTGCATGTAGGTTCCCCGCCAATGTAGGTAGCGCTATCTGTCGTTATGGGGCCTCAAAACGACAGTTAGCGCTACCTAGTTGGGCCGGTTACATCCGGATGGTGAGCGCGCCGGGCTCAATGGTCATCAGGACGTGCTTGCCGTCGCCTTCGTGGTCGCCGTCGAGCTGATAGTCATCGTTGTGCTCGAGGGTGACCTCTACGGATTTACCCTGGTAGTACTCCACGGACGTGTCCTTGCCGCGGCCCTTGCCGATCATGCCGGCCACCACGGAGAACCACCCGAATTTCCCCCTCGGTGCCAGCACGGCCACGTCCAGCAGGCCGTCATCCATCTTGGCATCCGGGAAGATCTCCAGTCCGCCCTGGACCTTGCCGCAGTTGCCCACCATCACGCTGCGGACCCCGCGGTGCACCACCGTCTTGCCGTCGAGGACGATGGTGGCCTTCACTGGTTTGCCCGGGAGGTTCCGGATCCCGGCGTCCACGTAGGCCAGCCAGCCCACCTTGTCCTTGAGGTCCTCGTTGGTGTCGGCCATGATGGTGGCGTCGTAGCCCACTCCGGCCATGACCAGGAAGACCTGCTCCTTGTCCGGATCATTGCGGGCGGCCCGGACCACGTCGATCTTCCGCTCCGTGCCCGCCAGGGCCCCGGCCATGGCGCCGTCAAAGTCGGTGACGTCCATGCCCAGGTTCCGGGCCAGGAGGTTTCCGGTGCCGAACGGAAGCAACCCCATGGGCACGTCCCCGCCGGAAAGGACCTCGGCCACACACCGCACGGTGCCGTCGCCGCCGGCGGCAATAACGACGTCGGCCCCTTGCTTGAGTGCCTCCTTCGCCTGGCCGACGCCGGGGTCCTCCTTGGTGGTCTCCAGCCAGATGGGATCTCCCCAGCCGTTCTTCGAGCAATGCTTGGCTGCCAGGGCACGGACGTCGATGTCCACCGGCTTGGCAGGATTGATGATGATGGCCGGGCGCTTGAGGGAAGTGGAGCTGTTGGCTGTCATGGTGTCCTTCGCTGACATGGGAATTGGGCCTTGCGGACAAGCGTACTTCGCTACAGCGCCTTCACCGCGCCCAGCACCTTGGCCAGGGAATCCTTGGCGTCGCCGAAGAGCAGCGAGGTCTGCGGTTCGTACAGGAGCTCGTTCTCAATTCCCGCGAATCCGGGCCGCATGGAGCGTTTCAGGAAGATCACCTGCCGGGCGTCGGCCACTTCCAGGATGGGCATACCGTAGATCGGCGAGCCGGAGGACGTCTTTGCCGCCGGGTTCACGACGTCGTTGGCGCCCACGACCAAAGCGACGTCGGCCATGCGGAACTCGGAGTTGATTTCGCCCATCTCTTTGAGCGATTCGTACGGCACGTTCGCCTCAGCCAGGAGCACGTTCATGTGCCCGGGCATGCGGCCGGCCACGGGATGGATGGCGAAGTCCACCTCGATGCCGCGGGCTTCGAGGGCCAGGGCCAGCTCGGCCGCGGTGTGCTGGCCCTGCGCCACCGCCAGGCCGTAGCCGGGGACAATGATCACCCGCTGCGCGTAGCCCAGGAGCACGGCGACGTCCTCCGCGCTGGAGGACCTGACTGGACGTTCGCTCACGGCGGTGGATCCCGCCGTCGAACCTCCCTTGAAGGCGCCGAACAGGATGCCAGCCACGCTGCGGCCCATCGCGGCCGCCATGGCCCGGGTGAGGATGGTACCGGAGGCGCCCACCAGGGTGCCGGCCACCACCAGCAGCACGTTGCCCAACACCACGCCGGACGCGGCGACGGCCAGTCCGGTGAACGCGTTCAGGAGCGAGATGACGATGGGCACGTCCGCGCCGCCCACCGGCAGCACCAGCAGCGCACCGGCGGCCAGGCCCAGCACCATCAGCAGCACCGCGAGCGCCAGGGAACCGGTCAGGACGACGGCGACGGCGGTGCCCACCGCGGCGAGCAGCACCGCTGCCATAACCACGGGGAGTCCCGGGAAAACGATGGGCCGGGTGGTCATGAGCTCCTGGAGTTTGGCGAAGGTGACCCCGGATCCGGCGAAGGACACGGTCCCCACCAGGAGGGTGAACACGATGGCGAGGCGGACCCAGGGGTCGGCGGTGTGGCTGAGTTCCAGCAGCGCCACCAGGGCTGCGGCGCCGCCGCCCACGCCGTTGAAGAGGGCCACGAGCTGCGGCATCTGAGTCATCTGCACCCGCCGGGCCACCGGCGCTGCCACCGCGGTCCCCACCGCGATGGCACCGATGATCCAGGGGATGTTGTCCAGCCTGGCGGAAACGAAGACCGTGACGACGGCGAGCAGCGCACCGAAGGCACCGATCAGGTTGCCGCGGCGGGCAGTCCGGGGCGAGCTGAGGCCGCGAAGGGCAAGAATGAAGAACACCGCGGCGGCGAGGTAGAGGAGGGAGGTCCAGACAGGATCGAGGAGGGTCACTTTGCGTCCTGCCTGCCGGTGGCTTCCTTAGCCGGGGCTCCCTGGCGGGCGACGTCCTTGCGGGCACGGAACATGTGCAGCATCCGGTCCGTCACCACAAAGCCGCCCACCAGGTTGGCGGTGGCCAGCACCACGGCGAGCAGCGCCACGGCCAGGATCCACGGGTCCGCCGCCTGGCCGGCCACGATAATGGCGCCCACCAGGATGATGCCGTGGATGGCGTTGGCGCCGGACATCAGCGGCGTGTGCAGGGTGCTGGAGACCTTGGAAACCACTTCGAAGCCGACAAACACCGCCAGCACGGTGACCGTCAGCAGACTCATGCCGTCCATCAGATTCCCCCCTCGTTCTGGACCCTGTCGATCTGGAGCCCCTCGATCCGGATCCCGTCGTTCCGGACCCGATCGTCCTGGACCCGGGGCGCATGGTCGGGCAGGGCGGGGACAAGAGCCGCCAGTGCCTCTGCCGTGGGCAGGTGCCGCACCGCGCCGTCGTGCGTGAGGCACGCGCCGGCGATCACGTCGTCCTCGAAATCGGGGGCAACGGTGCCGTCCCGGACCATCAGGGCGAGCAGGTTGGCCACGTTCTTGGCATACAGGCGGGACGCGTCCTGCGCCATCGCGGACGGTGCGTCCTTCAGCCCCACCAACGTGACGTGGCCCTGCCCGTCGGCGGTCGGAACCAGGATGTCCTCGCCGGGAACAGCGCCCTCGACGTTACCGCCGGACTCCGCAGCGAGGTCGACTACGACGGAGCCGGGGCGCATGCCCTGCACCATTTGGCGGCTCACGAGGAGCGGTGCGCGCCTGCCCGGGACGGCCGCCGTCGTAATCAGGACATCCGCCACGGCGACGTGCGGGGCGAGGAGTTTTCGCTGGAGGGCGCCGCGGTCGGCACTGAGTTCGCGGGCGTAGCCACCCGATGCCTCCGCCGTTTCCAGGTCCAGCTTGATGAACGTGCCGCCCATCGACGCAACCTCGTCAGCGGAGGCGGGCCGGATGTCGTTGGCGGAGACCCGGGCCCCCAGCCGTTTCGCGGTGCCGATGGCCTGCAGCCCGGCAACCCCGGCTCCGAGCACCAGCACGCGGGCCGGCGGGACGGTGCCGGCGGCGGTCATGTACAGCGGAAAGAAGCGCGGGAGCCGGATCGCGGCTTCGAGCACGCAGCGGTAGCCAGCCACCAGGGCCTGGGAGCTGAGTGCGTCCATGGACTGGGCGCGCGAGATGCGGGGCACCAGTTCCAGGGCGAAGGCGGTGACGCCGGCCTCCACGAGCGCCTGCACGGTGGCGAGTTCGGACGACGGCGAGGCCAGGCCAACGGTGACGGCGCCCCTCTTCAGGGCTGCCGCCGTCGGGGGTTCCAGCGGGCGGACGTGGACCAGGACGTTCAGTTCGCCGGGATCCAGGTCCTGGACGATGCGGGCGCCGGCGTCGGCGTAATCGTGGTCTGAGTAGCCGGCGGCGGCCCCTGCTCCTGCCTCGATCAGGACGTCCAGGCCAAGCCCCGCCAGCTGCTTGACCGTTTCCGGCGTGGCGGCCACACGCCGCTCACCCTCATGACGTTCCCGCGGTATGCCCAGTTTCAAACCGCCAACTCCCTTACGGACGAGTGCTGCAGTACCTCTGGCGTTGGCTCCCAGCCGTGGTCCGGCTGTTTCAGGGCGGGGCTTCGAGTAGCGGGACTGCTGCACGTGGTTGGCTAGAGTCTATGGCGCTTTGATGGGATGCGGTGGCTATGTTGCTGCGGGTCAACCGGTTGGCTGTCTTTTGGGGCGTGTCTGCGGCTGCCCCGGGCATCGGTCCGAAGCTTGAAACGCCAGCGAGTGTTTGAATATCCACACATCCGACGATGTTGGTATATTCAAACAATGCGCAATGTTGTAATATTCATACACTTGACAGTGTTGCCATAATCAATCATGAGGAGTGGCATGCCCGCCTTCGAAGCCCGCAGCCCCAAGGAATTCGGCGCCGCAGTAAAGCACGTGCGCACTGGACGCGGATTGACGCAGGAACAGCTGTCGGAGGAACTCGGTATCCCCCGCCTGTATCTTGCGAGCCTTGAGTCCGGTACCCCGACCCTATGGGCCACACGCATGTTCCGGACTCTTCGTCGCCTTGGAATCAGGGTGACCATCAGCTACGACGTTCCCGCAGGATCCACTGGTGCCTGACCACTTGGACGTCTATCTCTACGATGATCACATTGGCACGGTAACGCCCACGCGGCGGGACCGGCGGCAGGTGACATTCACGGTGAACCCTTCATTCGCCGGGGCGCCGGGGCTTCTCAGCGAGGGTTTCTCACTCGTCCCGGGGACAACTGTCGACACCCGGCAGGTCTCCAATTTTCTCGGCGGTTACGCCCCCGAAGGAAACCACCGCATCCAGCTTGCACGTAAAGCCCGCATTGATGAGAGTGACCTGTTCGCATTCCTCAAGAAATACGGGCTAACCATGGCCGGGGCCCTCTCCTTCCGAACCGATTCGCCCGGCGACCATGCCCCCGGCGCTTACCGGCCTCTCAACAAGCGAGAAGTGATCCGTAAGCTCGAAACAGCCCAGCGGGACTTTGACCTGGGAAATGAGCCAGACAGCGGCCGCTCGATGCTCCCGGGGTTCCAACCAAAAGTTCTCCTGGCGAAATTCGCTGATGAGTGGGCCTACCCGGAGAATCGGGCGCATTCGACTCACATTCTTAAGCCGCCGCCACCACACCGCCCTGCAACAATCTTCGATGAGTACTACTCCCACGAACTGTCACGACACATGGGTCTGACAAGCTTCCAGAGTGAGCTGGTCACCTACAACCGAGTCACGTTCCTTGCCATCCAGCGATACGACCGCATCGTGGAGGGAGAAGCCGTCCGTCCCATCCATCAGGAGGACGCTGCACAGGCTCTCGGCCTCGACTGGACTGACTCCGCCGTCAAGTTTCAGAATCCCGAGCAGCCCCACTCGCCGCTAAGGCCCACGGCCCGGAAGATCGCGGAACTCTTTGGATCCTTCGGCGACGGGACAGATCTGGAGATTTGGTTGCAACACCTGGTCTACAACGTGATCATCGGCAATCATGACGCGCACGCGAAAAACGCCTCCATAGTTCATGATCCGAAGGGGGATTCACGGATCGCCGACCTCTACGACGCCGTCCCCATTCTGCACATTAACGACGATCCGTCGCGGATCGGTTCACGGAAGATTGGCGACGAGCTGTCGTTGGCGATCGGCGATGAGTTCAACCACCACCGGATCACCCTTGATCATTTCTACGCCGAAGCCGCCAGCTGGGGTGGAATAGGAAAACGACGCACCGAGTCGGTCATTCGCGACACGCTTGCCCGCCTGGCTGTTGCCCTGAACGAAACGCCGGTCATTTCCGGCGGCAGCCCCGCTCTCCGGGACAGGATCGGCTATAACCTCGACCGGATTGAATCCGGAAAGTCGATCGGAAAGCCAAAAAGGCCGATCGCCGCCTGGTCGAAACGCGCCTGACCTTACGGAGGCTACCGCCGGGCGGTCAGGTCCGCCGAGACGAGCTTCGCGGTAGCCACGATTCCCCGGGTCACTGCGGCCAGATACGCTTCCGGGTCCGGCTGGGCTGCTACCGACTGGGCCTGGAGGGACACGTTAACCGCGGCCACCACTTTGGTTGGCCCGTCGTACACGGGAGCGGCAACGGACATCAGCCCGATTTCAAGCTCCTGGTCCAGCAGGCACCAGCCCTGGGCGCGGACGGTTTCCAGCACCACCAGCAGCTCGGGGACAGTGCCCAGCCCGCGCGGCGTCAGCGGTTTAATCTCCGCCGCTTCCAGGTAGTCCTTCAGTCCGGCGGGCGGCAGGGCCGCGAGCAGCACCCTGCCCATGGACGTGGCATAGGCCGGGAACCGCGTGCCGACGGTGATGCCCACGTTCATGATGCGGCGTGTGGTCACCCGGGCGACGTAGGCGATGTCCGTGCCGTCCAGCACCGCCGCAGATGTGGATTCGCCCAGCTTGAGGGACAGTTCCTCCAAGTGGGGCTGGGCCAGCTGCGGCAGGGACAGCCCGCTGAGGTAGGCGTAGCCGAGCTGCAGCACCTTGGCCGTGAGCGCAAACGTTTTGCCGTCGGTCCGTACGTAGTCCAGCTCAACGAGGGTGTGCAGGAAGCGCCGGGCCGTGGCTCTGGTCAGGTCCGTCCGGGCAGCCACCTCGGTGAGGGTCATGACCGGGTGGTCGGTATCAAAGGCGCGGATCACGGCCAGCCCGCGCGCCAGCGACTGCACGTACTGGTCACTCGCCTGCGGGGCGGCCCGTGAGTCTGCGGGTGCATTGGTCATGGTTACCAATCCTATTCGGCGCTTGAGTGCCAGTTCGCGCCCCGTGGGTTAGAGCGCGACGGCGGCGGCTGACTTGAGCGGCACGGGCACCAGTTCCTGGAGTTCCTCGAAGGTGCAGCCGAACGTCTCGCGGACTGTGACGCCGTCGGGCCCGGTGAGGAAGACGGCCTTGTCCGTGTACACGCGGGTCACGCAGCCCACGCCGGTGAGCGGGTACGTGCACGCGTCCACGATCTTCGACGCGCCGTCGCGGGTCAGGAGCGTCATCATCACAAAGACGTCCTTGGCACCCGTGGCGAGGTCCATCGCGCCGCCCACAGCCGGGATGGCGTCCGGGGCGCCGGTGTGCCAGTTGGCGAGGTCGCCCGTGGCCGAGACCTGGAATGCGCCAAGCACGCAGATATCCAGGTGGCCGCCGCGCATGATCGCGAATGAATCCGCGTGGTGGAAGTAGGATGCCCCGGGCAGCTCGGTGACAGGGATCTTGCCGGCGTTGATGAGGTCGCCGTCGATGTCGTCACCCACGGCTTCCGGGCCCATGCCCAGCATGCCGTTCTCCGTGTGGAGCGTGATGTTCTGCTCCGGCTTGAGGTAGTTGGAGACCAGGGTGGGCTGGCCGATGCCCAGGTTCACGAAGGAACCCGGCGCGATGTCGCGGGCCACCAGTTCCGCGAGCTGATCGCGGCCAAGCGGCTTGTCGGACGTCTGAATGCTGGCCTGGCTGTTGGTCTGTGCGCTCATGTTCAGGCCACCTTCACGATGCTGTTGACGTAGATTCCGGGGGTCACAACGTTTTCGGGATCGAGCCCCCCGGTGGGGACGATCTCGGACACCTGGACCACCGTGTGCTTCGCGGCGGCGGCCATGATGGGACCGAAGTTCCGCGCGGTCTTGCGGTACACGAGGTTCCCCACGCCGTCGGCCTTCAGTGCCTTGATCAGCGCGACGTCGGCGAGGATGGGCGTTTCGAAAACCTGGCCGCGGCCGTCAATAATGCGGGTTTCCTTGCCCTCGGCCAGCATGGTGCCGTAGCCGGTGGGCGTGAAGAACCCGCCGATACCGGCACCGGCGGCGCGGATCCGCTCGGCCAGATTGCCTTGCGGCACCAGTTCCAGCTCGATCTCGCCAGCGTGGAACTTGGCGTCGAAGTGCCACGAATCGGACTGCCGCGGGAAGGAGCAGATCATCTTCTTCACCCTGCCTTCCTTGATCAGCAGTGCGAGGCCCTGATCGCCCTGGCCGGCGTTGTTGTTCACCACGGTCAGGTCCTTGGCGCCGCAGTCCATCAGCGCGTC
Source organism: Pseudarthrobacter raffinosi (assembly GCF_023913735.1). Taxonomy (GTDB): domain Bacteria; phylum Actinomycetota; class Actinomycetes; order Actinomycetales; family Micrococcaceae; genus Arthrobacter; species Arthrobacter raffinosi. The sequence continues at coordinate 48,759 of NZ_JAMXBH010000023.1, read as the reverse complement.
GATCAGTTCGAACGGCTGGCCGGCGTTGCCGAACCCGCCGATCATCACAGTGGAGCCGTCCTTGATGCCGGCAACGGCGTCGGCCACGGTATCTACAAAAGTCAGCATCTCTTAGCCCTTCACTGGTTTTGCCGGCGGGGCGGCGGTGACGTTTTCGAGGACGACGGCGAGGCCCTGGCCCACGCCGATGCAGATGGCGGCGACGCCCCACCGCTCACCGGAGGCCTGCAGGGACCGGGCGAGGGTGCCCAGGATCCGGGTGCCGGACGCTCCCAGCGGGTGGCCCATGGCGAGTGCGCCGCCGTGGCGGTTCACGATGGTGGGGTCGATGTCCCAGGCGTTGATGCAGGCCAGTGACTGTGCGGCGAACGCTTCGTTAAGTTCGACGGCGCCCACCTGGTCCCAGCCGATGCCCGCCTTCGCGAGGGCCTTGTTCGCGGCCTCCACCGGGGCGTAACCGAAGAACTGGGGGTCGTTGCCGTGCGCGCCGCGGCCGGCGATGCGGGCCAGCGGTTCGAGCCCGAGCAGCCCGGCGGCGTTCTCGGAGCCGATCCAGGCCGCGGAGGCGCCGTCGGACAGCGGGGAAGCGTTCCCGGCGGTGACGGTGCCGTTCTCGGTGCGGAACACGGTCTTCAGCCCGGCCAGCTTCTCTGCCGAGGACCCGGCGCGGATGCCCTCGTCCCGGACCAGGTCGGTGCCGGGGACCGGTGCGACGAGGTTGTCGTAGAAGCCCTCGTCCCAGGCGGCGGCGGAGAGGTTGTGCGAGTTCGCCGCGAACTCGTCCTGGGCCTCGCGGGTGACGCCGTATTTCTCGCGGAGCCTCTCGGTGGCCTCGCCGAGGGAGATTGTCCACTCCTTGGGCATGGCCTTGTTCACCAGCCGCCAGCCCAGCGTGGTGGACGCCAGGGTCATGTCCCCGGCCGGGTAGGGCTTCTCCGTCTTAGGCAGGACCCAGGGGGCGCGGGACATCGACTCGGCGCCGCCCACGAGCATCAACTCGGCGTCGCCGGCGTTGATCTGGCGCGAGGCGATGATCGCCGCGTCCAGGGAGGAACCGCAGAGCCGGTTCACGGACGTGCCCGGGATCGAGACCGGCAAGCCGGCCAGCAGCGTGCCCATCCGGGCGATATTCCGGTTCTCCTCGCCCGCGCCGTTGGCGTTGCCAAACACGACCTCGTCAATCCGCTCGGGATCCAGCCCGGGGGCCCGCTTCACGGATTCGGTGATGACGTGGGCGGCAAGGTCATCCGGGCGGACGGCGGCAAGGCCGGAGCCGAACTTGCCGAACGGGGTGCGCACGGCGTCGTACACAAAAGCCTGATTCATAACTGGTCCTCAAAATTCTGCGCGGTTCCCAACTAGGTAGCACGAACTGTCGTTTTGAGGGCTCATAACGACAGTTAGTGCTACCTAGTTGGGTGGGTGGGTGGGCTAGTGGGGTGGGGTGGGCGCGTTATCCGGGGTGGTGGGTGGGGTGGCGGCGTCCAGTTCTTGGAATACCTGCTGGGCGGTCTTGAAGGCTGTGTTGGCGGAGGGAACTCCGCAGTAGATGGCGGTCTGCAGCAGGATTTCCTTGATCTCGTCCCGGCTCAGGCCGTTGGTGATGGCCGCGCGGATGTGCATGGCCAGCTCTTCCCAGTGCCCGTGCGCCACCATCGCGGTGATGGTCACGGCCGAGCGCATCTGCCGCGAGATGCCCGGCCGGGTCCAGATGCCACCCCACGCGATCCGCGTGATCATGTCCTGGAAGTCGTCGGTGAATTCGTCCTTGTTGGCGTTGGCCCGGTCCACGTGCGCGGCGCCCAACACTTCGCGGCGGACCACCATGCCGCCGTCGTAAATCTGCTGGCTGGTGGCGTCCGGCTGGACGACGCCGTGCCGTTCATCGCCCGGAAGTTCTGCGCCGCTCATTTGGCTGCTCCACGGGATTCGCTCCAGGTAATGAGGCTCCGCAGCAGGTCAGCAACGTGGGCGGGCGCCTCGGCCGGGGCCAGGTGGGCCACTCCCCCGAGCGTCACGGCGTTCGCAGTGCCGCCCCCGGCGGTAATGCCGGCAACAATTTCTTCCGCGAACGACGGCGGCACAACAGTGTCTGCCGCACCCGCCACTGCCTGGGTGGGGACGGTGATGCTGCCGAGTTCGGCACGGACGTCAAAGCCGGCAAGGGCTTCGCAGCAGAAAGCGTAGCTGAAGCGGTCGGTGTCGCGGAGGGCATGCAGGAGCCGGCTGCTCCGCTCGGGCTCACGGTCCATAAAGCCCGGCGCGAACCAGCGCTGCGCGGAGCCCTGGATCATCACGGGAGTGCCCTGGCTGCGCACGGTTTCGGCACGTTCCAGCCACGCCTCGGGGGTGCTGATCTTGGCCCCGGCGCACTGGATGGACAGGCTCTTGAGGCGTTCGCCGTGCTTGATGCCCAGCTGCAGGCCGGTGGCACCGCCGAGCGAAACCCCGGCGTAGTGGAAGACTTCGCCCGGGGCGATCGAGTCCACCAGGTCCACCACTGAATCCGCCAGGCCCGCGACGTCGAAGGTCTCGGTTGCGGCGGGTGAGACGCCGTGCCCGGGCAGGTCCCAGGCCACCACGTCGTAGTCGTTGCTGAGCAGGGTGGCCGCGTCGGACCACAGGACGGAGGACGTACCCAGTGATGGTCCAACCACCAGCAGGGGACGATCGCCAAAAGCCCGTTCGGGCGACAGCAGAACTGCCTTCAGGGTCGGTTTAGCCACGGTTGGCTCCGTTCTGGGTAGGTTTGGAAAAGTCGGGGTACGCGGCCAGGATGCGTCGCGATATTTCGGCTGCCTGGCCCAGGTAGCTGGCCGGGTCCAGGAGTTCGTCGAGCCGCAGATCGGTGAGCACGCCCGCCGGGATAGCCTCGCGGAGCAGCCGGCGGTAGGTGGCGCCCTGCTCGGCGGCGGGCGCCTGGAGCGCCCGGTCCACCACGGCCTGCAGCTGCTCCTTCCCGCTGCGGCCATCCTGTTCGGCCAGCAGCGGGGCAACTGCGGCGCCCACGCCTTCGGCCAGCAGCAACGGGCCGGCGAGCTCGAGGTTGCGGCGCATGGCGTCGGGGAAAACCTGCAGGCCCTCGGCAAGTTCCCGCAGGTGCCCGGCCGCGCCAAGTGCCAGGCGGAGAAGCTGGCGCAGGGCCGGCCATTCCGTATGCCAGGCGGCGTCGGGGCGTTCGTCGTTGAAGTTGGCGGCGGCCAGGTGCAGCTGGGCCACCAGCTGCGGCGCCTGGAGTGCGGCGCTGCGGATGAAAACCGACAACACGGGGTTCTGCTTCTGCGGCATGGCCGAGGAGACGCCGCGTCCGGCGGCGCGCGGTTCGCCGAGCTCGGCCACCTCGGGCCGGCTCAGAAACAGAACGTCGGTGGCGATCTTGCCGGCGGCATCCAGCGCCGAGGCCAGGGCATGTCCGAGGGACGTGACGGCCAGACGGTTGGTGTGCCAGGGCGCGGGCGCCGCGGCCAGGCCCAGTTGCCGGGCCAGTGAGTCGGCCAGATCAAAGGGGCTGGTGGCCGAGCCGGAAGTGAGCACGGTTCCGGCGGCCAATGTTCCGGCCGCCCCGCCGAACTGCACCGGGAACTGCACGGTGCCCAGCTGCCGGCCCGCGGCGGCCAGCCCATGGAACCACTGCGCCGCCCGCAGCCCGAACGTATACGGAAGCGAGTGCTGGGTCAAGCTCCTGCCCACGCCCAGCGTGTCCGCATGCTGCTCCGCCAAGGAGGCGAGCGCCGCCGTCGTGCATTTCAGGTCCGCAAGCACCGCCTCAACGGTGTTGCGCGCGAGCAGCATCAGAGCCGTGTCCAGAACGTCCTGGCTGGTCAGCGACGCGTGGACCGCCTTTACTGCGCCGATGCGGGCACCGTCCAACGCCGAGACATGCGTCCGCAGATCTGCCAGCAGCGGGATGACGGGGTTGCCGCCGCCCTGGGCCCGGAGCGCGATGTCTGCTGCGTCGTACCGCCCCGCCTCGGCGGCGGAGGCCACGACGGCGGCGGAACCGGCAGGCGCCAGGCCCGCCTTCTCCAGCACGGCGGCCCAGCCGGACTCGACGGCGAGGATCGCCGCCAGCACCGTGCGGTCACCGGTCAGCGCCGTCACCAGGGGCGACGCCGAAACAGGACTGAGCAGGCCGACGTCGCCGTCCGCAGCGGTTCCGAAGTGGCCGGTACCTTCCATGCCGGCGGCGTCCGTCACTGGAAGTCCAGGAAGACTGTTTCGCCCTCGCCCTGCAGGCGGATGTCCCAGGTGAGTCCGCCGTCGGGATCGCGGCGGGCCATGAGGGTCTTGCGGCGGTCCGGGTCCAGGGAGCTGAGCAGCGGGTCCTTGGCGAGGGCTTCCTCGTTTTCCGGCAGGTACATGCGGGTGAAAAGCCGGTTCATCAGGCCGCGGGCAAATACGGCCACGGAGATGAAGGGCGCGGCACCGGGTCCGGTGGGGCCGGGGTTCACGGTGGTGAAGGTGTACACGCCGGAGTGGCCCACGGACGCGCGGCCCCAGCCGGTGAAGGTGTAGCCGTCGCGGACCAGGGAGCCGGTCTGCTGCACGATCCTGCCGTCGGCGTCGGGCTGCCAGATCTCCAGGATGGCGTCCGGGATGGTCTCCCCGGCGCCGTCGTAAACGGTGCCCTGGAGGCGGAGGGAACCGGGCGAGCCGGGAGCCAGGAGTTCGTTGTCCTTATCGAACGGCAGGGCGTAACCGTAGAACGGGCCGACGGTCTGGCCGGGGGTGGGAACAAGATTGGTGGTTGTGCTCATGTTATTCCTCGTCTCCTGCTGCGCCGAGCGCCTCGTTTTCGGTCCAGGTCCGCTTGGAACCGGTGAGGACGATGTCCCAGTTGTAGCCCAGCGCCCACTCCGGCTCGGTCAGGTTGTGGTCGTAGCTGGCCACCAGCCGGTCGCGGGCGTCTTGGTCCACGATGGACTGGTAGATGGGGTCCAGCGGGAAGAGCTGGTCCCCGGGGAAGTACATCTGCGTGACGATCCGCTGCGTGAACTCCGTGCCGAACATGGAGAAGTGGATGTGGGCCGGCCGCCAGGCGTTGACGTGGTTCTTCCACGGGTAGGCGCCGGGCTTGATGGTGGTGAACCGGTACGAGCCGTCCGGGCCGGTGATGCAGCGGCCCACTCCGGTGAAGTTGGGGTCCAGCGGCGCCGGGTGCTGGTCGCGTTTGTGGATGTAGCGGCCGGACGCGTTGGCCTGCCAGATTTCCACGAGCTGCCCGGCCACGGGGCGGCCGTCGCCGTCCAGGACCTTGCCGGCCACGATGATCCGCTCGCCCTGGGGTTCGCCGTTGTGCTGGATGGTCAGGTCCGATTCCAGGGCGTGCACGTCCTGGTGGCCGAAAGCCGGCGAGTACAGCTCAATGGTTTCCGGGTCCGCGTGGTGCAGGCTTTTGGTGGGGTGCCGCAGGATGCTGCTGCGGTATGGCGCGTAGTCCAGCCGGGGCTGGGTCTCGGCCGAGGCGCCGTCCTTGAGCGCCCGCGCGTAGGCATCGCCCATGGCGTTTATCTCTGCACTGAGATCCTGCTGTGTCTCCACTGCGGCCTCCTCTTCTCTGGTTGTTGCTTCTGAGTGGTGGTGCTGTCTTTACCGGTGCTGCAGGTGGTCGTACTGGACTGCGTGGCGCACGGGGGCGTTGGGGGCGCCGTAGCCGTCGTAGGCCGCGCGGCGTTCCACCATTTCGAAGAACACACTGCCTACGGTGGCCGTGTAGAAGTGGAGGAATTCGCCATCCGCGTCCCGGTCGTACAGCAGGTTCAGTTCCTGCAGCGTGGCCAGGAAGTCCGGTACCAGCCCGAAGCGTGCGTCCAGGTCCTCGTAATAGTTGGCCGGGATCTGCAGGAACTCCAGCCCGCGGGCCTTGCAGTCCCTGGCGGTGGCCACCAGGTCATCCACGGCGAAGGCGATGTGTTCCTGGTAGGTCCTGCGCTGCTGGTTCAGCGGCGCCAGGTTCAGCACCAGCCGCACGGCGCGGTCCCCGGTGGCCATGACCTGCGAGCGGACCAGGCCGGTGGGGCTGGGCACCTCCGCGAACGGCTGCGGCTCCAGGGCCAGGGCGCTTGTGTAGAAGAGGACGGCCTCGTCGAAATGCTGCCACGGCTGCGCCAGGTTGACGTGGTCGATCACGGCGGAGGGTCCGGCGGCTGGCTTTTCGAGCCCCTCCCCGAATTCGCTGGTCCAGGCCGCGGTGCCGTCGGACGTGCCCTGGCACAGGAATATCTCCGTGGAATCCGGGGCGGCGAAGCCCTGGAACGCTTCCTCGTTGGCCTGGCTCTTGCGCGGGACCGCGGGGGCCTTCAGTTGCTGGGCGCGGGCGGAGGCAATCACGGGGGAGGCGACGTCAAAGCCAAGGGCACCAATAACAGGAGCGATGGCGGGCGACGCATCACGCGCTGACGTGCCCACCGTTGAGTCGTCCCCGTCTGCTGGTGCGGCCTCGTTGATGATCACCCGGGCGTGGCCCAGGCTCCAGAGCTGCACGTCCTTGGTGCGGTGCCGGCCGTTGAACTCGAAGCCCAGCTGGCCCAGGACGGTTTCCAGTCCTTTGGTGTCCGCGGCCCTGACTTCGGCGAAGTTGTAGCCTGCCGGTTCGGCTACCTGCGGGAGCGTGGCGAGTTCCATTGGATAACGACGGCGGCCGGGGGCACGGGTGCCAGCGGCACCCGTGCCCGTCTCGCCGTCAGAAGCAGCATCCAGCCACTTGGCGCTCTGCTCCTCCAGCCAGATGAGCGAGCGCATGGCGTCGACGGCGGTGCGCTCCACATCCGACTGGCGGAAGACGTCGTTGAAGATTTCCAGCGACACCGGGCCGCTGTACCCTGCCCGGACCACGTGGCCCATGAACTTGGCGAGCTCGAACTGGCCCTCGCCCGGGAAAACCCGGTAGTGCCGGCTCCAGGAGAGGACGTCCATGGAGAGCTTGGGGGCGTCCGCCACCTGGACGAAGAAGATCTTTTCCGGGTTGAAGGCCTCGATGGGGGCGGTATCCCAGTTGCGAGAGAGGATGTGGAAGGAGTCCAGGCACGTGCCCAGGTTGGGGTGGTCCACGGCTTCCACCAGCTTGTGGGCGTGCTCGTAGTCGCTGACGTACTTGCCCCAGGCCAGGGCCTCGTAGGCCGCCTTGACGCCGTGGTCCCCGGCCAGCGCAGCCAGTTGGCCGAGCTGTTCCACCCGGAGGTCGTCGCTGTCGATGCCGGCGGTGGCCACATTCGAGCAGACCAGGACGGTGTCCATGCCCAGCCGCGCCATGAGCTTGAATTTGGCTTCGGCACGCCGGAGGTTGGCGGCCAGGAGGTCTTCGGACACGCTGTCGAAGTCGCGGAACGGCTGGTAAAGATCCAGCGTGAGGCCGAGGTCCGCCGCCATCTTGCGGACGTCCTCGGGCGTGAGCGGCGACGTGACCAGGTCCTGCTCGAAGATTTCGATCCCGTCAAAGCCGGCGATGGCGCAGGCCTGCATCTTTTCCTTCAGGGTGCCGGAGAGGCAGACCGTAGCGATTCCGGTGCGCATCAGGCAGCCACCTCTTCCTTGGCCACAAGCTCCAGGAAGTGGCCGCGCATACGGTCAGCGTCGGCTTCCTGCCCGGTGAAAATCCGGAAAGAGTCCGCCGCCTGGCCCACGGCCATGCGGCCGCCGTCCAGGACCTCGCAGCCTTTGGCGCGGGCGCCGCGGACCAGTTCGGTGTCGATCGGGCGGTAGACGATGTCCGCCACCCAGTGCCGTGTTTCCAGCAGGTCCAGGTCCAGCGGGACGCCCGGGTGGGCGGCCATGCCCACGGGCGTGCAGTGCACCAGACCGTCGGCCAAGTGCATCAACTGCGGCAGCTCCGCCGTCGTACGCGCTGTGACGGTGCGGCCCGGGAAGAAGCCGGCCAGCTCGGCGGCGCGTGCCGCGCAGCGGGCGGGGTCCACATCCACCAGGTCCAGCGCCTTCACGCCGGCCGTGAGCAGGGCATAGGCGACGGCGGACCCAGCACCTCCCGCGCCAAGCTGGACCACGCGGTCCAGCCGCGCGCCCGGAAGGCCGGAGGCAAGCGCGGCGGCGAAGCCGGAGAAGTCGGTGTTGTGGCCGATGAAACGGCCGTCCTCGATGACGACTGTGTTGACGGCCCCGAGCCTGAGTGCATCCGGCGAAACCTCGTCCAGGTGCGCCAGCACAAGCTGCTTGCACGGATGGGTGATGTTCAGGCCGTTGAAGCCCAGGCTGCGGGCACTCTTGAGCAGATCCCCCACGGCATCGCCGGAAAGCCCGAGCTCCAGCAGGTCAATGGGGCGGTAGAGGTAGCGCAGGCCCTGCACATCGCCTTCGCGTTCGTGCATGGGGGGAGTGAGTGACGGCATCACGCCATCGCCGACCAGTCCCACGAGGTAGGACTCAGTTCGATTGCTCATCCGGGCAGCTCCTTTTGATACGGCACCCGGCGGGCAGCGGCGCTCGAGGCGTCTGCGGCGGGTCGGGTGATAGGGATTACAGTACAACACTTGTTCACTTCTCGCACGATTGTTCTAGATGCGAACATTTTGGAGTTATTTACCGTTGCGGCAAGCGCGCTGCCAGCTCCGCCGCGGCATCGTGCAGCAGGGGCACATGGGCCAGCAGGGCTTCCATGCTGAGGCGGAACACGGGAACGGCGGTGGCAAGGGAGGCGAAGGCGTGGCCCTGAGAATTGAGCAGCGGCACGGCCACGGCGCGCATGCCGTTCTCGTTCTCCTCATCCATCACGGCATACCCCTGGCGGCGAACCAGTTCCATTTCGGCGCGGAAGGCACCCCGGTCCGTGATGGTGTGTTCGGTGAGCGCTTCCAACTGGAGCTCCTCGATCAGGGCTTCCCGCTCCGCGTCCTCGGCAAACGCCACGAGGGCCTTGCCCACGGCGGTTGCATGCAGGGCGCCAAGGTGGCCGGGGTCGCTGGTGACGCGAAACGCCTGGGGGCCGTCAACCTTGTTAACGGTGAGGTGATGATGGCCGTCGCGGACGCTGAGGATGGTGGCCTCCCCCGTCTGCTCGGTGACGCGACGCAGGACCGGCAGGGCCGTGCCGGCAAATCCGTGATGATTGGAGACCCGCTGCCCCAGCTGGAAGATGCGGAGGCCCAGGTGGTAGCGGCGGCCGTCCGGCTCATAGTCCACAAAGCCGTCGCGCGTCAGGGAACCCAGGAGGCGGTAGGTAGTGCTGAACGGAAGTTCGGCCCGGCGCGAGATCTCCGCGGCGCTGGCACCGCGGGGTTCGTCGCCCAGGAGGACCAGCAGGCCCAGGGCCTTGCCCACCATGTCGGTACGGTCACCCTTGGGCGGCTGTGACTCGGCGGCAACGTCATCGACTGCTGTGGTTTGATTCACACTCATACGTCGATGTTGCCACATCGTGGGAACTATTTCTAGATGGTGATTATTTTCTTGACAAGTGACTGCGCTCACAGCCATCATTGCTGTATCGCACAAGTAGCTCCCACCATGTGGCTACTGGTCCGGGTCTTTCAACGGACACCAGCCGCACCGCGCTCCGCCATCACTCAGGCAGGTGCGGCTGCGCCCTCCAGATCCATCCGCGACAACGTCGTCACATCAAAGGAACTCCATGAGCCAGACACTTCCGTCCGCCGGGCCGGGCACCGTTGCCCCGGCCGGGACGCCAAAGAAAGCAGCCCTCGCCAGCTTCCTGGGCAGCGCCGTCGAATACTACGACTTCTTCATCTTCGGTTCCGCCGCCGCCCTGATCTTCCCCACGGTGTTTTTCCCGGACGCCGGGGCCAACGCGGCCATCATGTCCTTCGCCACCTTCGGTTTCGCCTACGTGGCACGGCCGGTGGGCGCCGTCATCCTGGGCCACTTCGGTGACCGGGTGGGCCGGCGGAAGGTGCTGATGTTCACGCTGCTGCTAATGGGCGCGTCCACGTTCCTGATCGGCTGCCTGCCTGACTTCAACACCGTGGGCTGGTGGGCTCCGGCACTGCTGGTGCTGGCAAGGCTTTGCCAGGGTCTCTCCGCCGCGGGCGAGCAGGCCGGGGCGTCATCCATGACGCTGGAGCACGCGCCGGACAACCGCCGCTCCTTCTTCACCTCGTGGACCCTCACGGGCACCCAGGGCGGCCAGATCCTCGCCGCCCTCGTCTTCATCCCCGTCCTGGCCCTCCCGGACGAGATCAAGTACGGCATCGGCTGGCGCATTCCGTTCTGGCTCAGCGCTGTGGTGGTGCTGGTGGCGTTCTTCATCCGGCGCACACTGCACGAACCGCCGGCCTTCGAGGAAGCCCAGAAGACCGCCCAGATCTCCAAGCTGCCCGTTGCCGACCTCCTCAAGGACCACTGGCGCGATGTGCTCCGAGTGGTCTGCTGTGCCTTCATCGCCGCTGTCTCCACCGTGTTCGGCACCCTCGCCATCAGCTACGCCAAGACCGTCGCCGGTGTTGACGGGACCACGACGCTCTGGCTGGTCGTCGGCGCCAACCTGGTGGCCCTGGGCACCCAGCCGCTCTTTGGCATGCTCGCCGACAGGATCGGCCGCAAGCCGGTCTTCATCTACGGCGCACTCTCCAGCGCCATCCTCACGCCGGTCTTCCTGCTCAGCCTGGAATCCGGAAGCGTCCCGCTGATGTTCCTCGCAGCGATCGGGTTCTTCTCCTGCGGTTACGCTGCCTCCAACGCCGTCTGGCCGTCCTTCTACGCCGAGATGTTCAGCACCAAGGTCCGCTTCTCCGGCCTGGCCATCGGAACCCAGCTCGGCTTCCTGATGGCAGGCTTCGCTCCCGCCATCGTGGCAGCGATGGGCGGCATCAGGCCCGGCGGCTGGGTCCAGATCAGCATCTTCACCGCCGTCATCTGCGGGATCTCGGCCATCTCCGCCCTGACAGCCAAGGAGACCTTCAACGTCCCCACCAAGCAGCTTGGCCTGAAGTAGGCCCGGCAGCCCAGACGTTACAGCCCGGACGCTGCTGCCCAGTTGCTTACCGGAAGGCCCGGCGTGTCCCCAGGACGCGCCGGGCTTTTCCGTACCCGCGCGGGGCAGATGGGCTGGAACGTTCGACGGCGGGAAGCGGGCAGGGTGCCTACGGCCGTCCGGTGTCCAGGACCGAGGCAAGGTCGAAGCTGACCGGTTCCTCCAGTTGGGCGTAGGTGCAGGATTCGGGATCCCGGTCCGGCCGCCAGCGGTTGAACTGGGCAGTGTGGCGGAAGCGGTCGCCCTCCATGTGGTCATACCTGACCTCCACCACCAGTTGTGGCCGGAGCGGCACAAAAGACAGATCCTTGCCCGCGCTCCACCTGCTGCCCTCCGCGTTGCGCGGGGTCCGTTCGCCTTCCTCCTGCTTGGCCCAGGCCCAAGGATGACCGTCGAAGTCCGTGACCAGCGTCTGGAGTCCCTCGAACAACTCCTGCCGGCGCTTCATGGGGAAGGCGCCGATCACGCCCACGCTCGCCAGGCCGCCGTCGTCCTTGTACAGGCCCAGCAGCAAAGAGCCGATCGCGTCCGGTCCGCTCTTGTGCACGCGGTAGCCGGCCACCACACAATCGGCCGTACGTTCGTGCTTGACCTTGAACATCACGCGTTTGTCCGGCTGGTAGCTCCCCTCCAGCGGCTTGGCCACAATCCCGTCCAGGCCTGCACCTTCGAACTGCTGGAACCATTGCTCGGCGGTGGCCTTGTCCTTGGTCGCGGCGGTGAGGTGGACGGGAGCCTTGCTGGCGGCGAGCGCCTTTTCCAGCGCTGCCCGACGCTCGGCGAAGGGCCGGCCGGTGTAGTCGTCGTCGCCCAGGGCCAGCAGGTCAAAGGCCACAAACTTGGCGGGCGTCTGTTCGGCGAGGAGCTTGACCCGGCTGGCGGCAGGATGGATGCGCTGCTGCAGGGCATCGAAATCGAGCCGGTCACCGGAGGCCCCCACCAGGACAATCTCGCCGTCCAGCACACAGCGGGGCGGCAGGTTTTCCTTCAGGGCTTCCACGAGCTCAGGAAAATACCTGGTCATTGGCTTTTCGTTGCGGCTGCCGATCTCCAGCTCATCGCCGTCGCGGAAAATGATGGACCGGAACCCGTCCCACTTGGGCTCATAGCTGAGGGCCCCGTCGGGCATCCCGCTGACGGCTTTGGCGAGCATGGGCGGGACGGGAGGCATCACGGGAAGTTGCATAGTGCTCATTCTTGCCCGGGAGGCCCGCCGGCGGTAGGCCTGAACCGGCACGATGCCCAACTGAAGGCCGCAGCGGGGTTTGACGTGTGGGATTCGCCGAATCTGTAGTGCCGGCGGAAACGAATCGATCGCGGAGAACTAACCGGCTCCTAACGTTGAGGAAACCAGGGCGCAACATTGCCCAGCCACACTGGAAGTGCCGGCAAGCGCAGGCACCAGCTCCAGCCAGGAGGCCCCCATGTTGAAGGAAGCCAAAGCCCATGTAACAAGAGTCCGCGCCCTGGACCAGCTCCACCGCGGCGATGAAATCGAGGCCCGCCTCTCCGTAGGCCCCAGCTACGACGACGTGGTCATCCGCCGTGGCCGTGTCCAGGAGACAGCACCGGGAATCGGCGTTGTCTGGATCATGGACCATCACACCGGCTCGCGGAAAGCGATCAATACGGACGAATGCAGCGTCTGGCGCATTGCCTGACCGCGTGTTGGGCCGCTGGCGCAGCACTACTTGCGGAATCTTGCACCCTTGAATCTTGTACTCCGGAGTCTTGCACGACGAGGGCGGGCGCAGTCAGTCAGGACTGCCCGCCGGACCGCCCGAGAGATACTTCGGCCCTAACCTCCGGCCACCGACTGGATGACCAGTACCTCCTGGCCGGGCGACACCTCAGTTTCCAGGCCCTGGAGCCGACGCACTTCGTCACCGGCAACGTAAATATTCACGTACCGGCGAAGCGCCCCGGTTTCGTCCCGCAGCCGCCTGGCCAGCACCGGGTAATCCCCGGTCACCGAATCCAGCAGGCTTCCCACCGTCACCGTCCCGTCGGCGGGCGCAGTCAGGATGGACTGGCCGCCGGCCAGCGGCTGGAGGATGCTGGGTAGTACGACGCTGATGTCAGGCACCGCGGGCCGCTGCCGTTTCCGGAACCGGCAGTCCAGCCGTAGAGACTACGCAGGCGCGGACACACAGGACGTCGGGGAGATGGCTGACAACCTCAGCAAACGTCTCCCCCTCATCCGCGCTGGCGTACACGGTGCCGCCGCGCGTTCCGAAGTAGACGCCGGCCGGCTCGGATGAATCCACGCCCGCGGCGTCGCGGAGGACGCTGTTGTACTCCCCCTTGGGCAGGCCCGTATCCAGGCGCTTCCAGGTGGCCCCGGCATCGTCCGTTCGGTGCACGGCAAGCTTCCCTTCGGGCGGGATCCGCTCGCCGTCGGCCTTGAGCGGCACAACCCAGGCGGTTCCTTCCCGGCGCGGGTGCGTCAGCATCACAAAACCGAAGTCGGCCGGAAGTCCCTCGGCGATGGAGTTCCAGTTTTCGCCGTTATCATCCGTGCGGTAGACGCCGTGATGGTTCTGCGCGTACAGCCGTCCTTCCACCGCAGCATCCGCCGCGATCTTGTGGACGCACTGGCCGAACTCAGGATTGGGGTCCGGCATGAAGTAGGCCGAAATACCCTTGTTGCGGGGTTCCCAGGACTCACCGCCGTCGAGCGAGCGGTACACACCGCCGGTGCTCATGGCGACGTGGACGTTGTCCCCGGCCGGATTCACCACGATGGAGTGGGCGGCGGCGCCGCCGTAGCCCGCACCCCAGTCGCTGCGGTGAGGGTGGTCCCATAGCCCGCGGTTGAGTTCGAAATGCTCGCCGCCATCGGTGGATTTCCAGACCGAAATCGGTTCGGCACCTGCCCATACCACCCCTGGCCGCGACTCTGCGTCCGGGTAGATCTGCCAGATGCGCTCCACGGCCGCGCCGGTGTCTTCGGGGAACGTGATGGCGCCCTGTTCAGGTTCGGTCCAGGTGGCGCCGAGGTCATCGGAATGGGCCACAGTCGGGCCCCAGTGCTCGGACCTGACGCCCACCATGATCCGGGTACGGCCGTCCCGTGTGTCGATCCCGATGCTCGGGATTTCGCTCATCAGGAAATGCGGGCCGGAGACGGACCATTGCTTCCGGTCCTGGCTGGTGGCCAGCCAGAGGCCTTTTTTGGTCCCGATCGCTAAGACAAAGTTCTCTGCGGTTGCCATGCACCCATGCAAGCACCCCGGCCGGAGGGCCGCAACGCTTTTCTTCGCTATGTGGACTGGTCCGAGGGGACTGCTCCGGGTGTACCGGTCCGGCGTGGCCGTGCCGGCGGCGCCAGGGGCGTCCGGTCAGTCGACGAATTCGGACTGCGTCTCGATGAAATCCCAGTCGGCTTCGGTGAGGACAGCCACCGGGGTATCCGGATGCGGCCCGCCGGCTTCGGCGATGCCCTGCAGCACCGGCAGCGGCAGTTCCGCCGCACGGAGGTTTTCTCTCAGCCATTCCTTGGTTTGCAGGTCCAGATCCAGCCACCACATGTAGATTTCCATGCCGGTCACGCACCTTTCGTATGCTCCAACGTTAGGCGCCGCTCTGTCCACGTTCAAGGGTGGAAAACTCCAGTAGCGGGCTCCCATTTCCGCGTACCCACAGGTAACGGCGCAGGTCAAAGGCGGAAAAAGACGAGTACCCGCTACTCGCGACCGCGCTCGTCCGGCGCCCCTAGCCTGAATCCACAAGCAAAACTGATCATGCTGCTGGGGGCATTCAGAGAACCGCCGCTTCTCCCTCGCCGCCATGGTCCTTTCGGAAATATCTGGGGAGACGAAAAACCATGAAACGAACATTCGCAACCTTGGGAGTGGTGGGGCTGACAATGCTCAGCGTCACGGCCCCGGCCAGCGCGGCAGACAACTTCACTCTTTGCCACAACGGACACACCATCAGCATTGACCTTAGCGGGGTGAACGGCCTAGGTGCCCATAGCGGTCACTCAAGGGACATCATCCCTCCCAATGAGCTGCTGCCTGGCGGATTGAACTGGGACGTTCAAGGGATGGCGGACTTTGACAATGACTGCGAGGCCGTGACGCTGCCGCCGGTTGTTGTTCCGCCCGTCGTCGTGGACCCACCGGTTGTTGTGGATCCACTGGTTGTTGTTCCGCCCATCGTCGTGGACCCACCGGCAGTGGTGGCTGGGGCCGCCGGCGCGGTCACACCGGCTGCGCAGACGCCAGCACCCCAGGTTGCCGCCCCTAAGGCCGCGGCCGCCAAGGCGCCCGCCGCGGCAGCAGCCGCTGTCAGCAAGGGCACCAACCAGGGCTTCAACGCACAAACCGCTGCGGGCGGAACAGATGAAGGTACTACGTGGCTGGCCGGCCTGGGTGTCCTGCTGGGTGCAGGCGCCGTGGTTGCGGTGCGCCGCAAGTCCCGCACGGAATCGCCGACGGCGGGCTGACGCCGCCAGCGCTGCCACAGACTGTCACCGAGGGCGTCCCGCCAAAACCTGGCGGGACGCCCTCGGCGCAATTTCAAGCAGGCGCACCTTCAACCCTCTGAACGCAAAGGAACATCATGGCGAAGCACTCCAGCACCCACGGCGTCCGGGGTGGCGTTCTGCGTGTCCTGGAAGTCCTGCGCGTCCGGGCATGGAACCGTGGAGATCTGGCAATCCTGCTGTGCGGAGTCCTGGGTTTCCTGTCCCTCACCTTCGGTGCTCCGCTGCTCAAGCACGGGGAAGCCGCCGTCCCCGCAGCGGAACTGTCGGCACGGTCCCGGGCCACGCCGTCGTCCGTTCCTTGGCCGCTGTCCGCCACAGGCGGGGCGCAAGGGGCACCTGCCGAGTCAGCATCGGCCGCAGAAACCGCCGCCCCCGGCCCGGTCTTGCCGGAAGCCTCCGCGCCCCTGCGCATCCTCTATCCTGCTGCGGCAATCGACACGGCCGTCCATCCCCTCGAACCGGACGCCTCGGCCGTGGCCACCCGGACAGTGGAGCCGCCCACCACCATGGACGGGTATTGGCTGACACCGTTCGGGACTCCCGGCAACGGGTCGGGCAACACCACGTACATCATCGGGCACAGCTGGGAGGGCCGGGACGCCCCGTTCAATCACCTCAGCTCCGCTGCCGTCATTGGCGACACGTTCGAGGTCGTCACCGTAACCGGCACCATCCCTTACCGCGTGGACAGCGTCACCACATACCTCAAGGACAGCCTCAAGGACAGCCCCATCTGGGACATGGTGCCCAGCCGTGTGGTCCTGATCAGCTGCTACACGGAAGACCCGTGGGGAAAAAACGTGGTGGTCTCGGCGTCGCCCGCTGCCGGCTGACACGTCCATGCTGACGTCCACGCGCCTGACGCCCTGTTCAAGTGGCGCCCAGCGGCACAGAATGGCCTTATGAATCCAGAACGTTTCAGTGGCCCGCCTCCACTCTTGGTCGGCTTGCTGCCCGATCAGCATCCGGAGGTGCTGAAGACCGCAACATCCCTCGCAGCCAAACTGTCAGCGCCGTTGCTGTGCGCCTATGTTGACGAGGCCAGCTACCTGGTGGAATGGGATCCGACCAGATCCGCGCACCGACTGTCGCTTCACCCGGACAAGGACGACGACGATATCCGATCGGTCACCTCCGGCCTCAGGGCGGTGATCGAGCGAGCCGTGGCCGACGCCGCGACGTCGGGCGCCCCCGTTGATTGGACCCTGCGGACCCTGGCGGGGGATCCGGGCCGTGCACTGGCCCGTCTCGCCGCGGAAAGCAACTCCCCCATGATCGTCGTGGGAACGTCGGAGCGGGGCCTGACCCACCGGATCTCCGAACTGCTCAACGGATCAGTTGGACTCTGGCTGACTCATCATCAAAGCCGGCCAGTGCTGGTGGTTCCCTACCGGAGACCGGCGCATCAGGACGAGGCCTGAGCCGGGAGCCTGAGCCGTTGGCCTCGGCTCTTCGGGGCCGTTTCCGGGGGTCCGAAATAATAAAGCGAAAGTAGTTATTCGAGGTGGT
Source organism: Pseudarthrobacter raffinosi (assembly GCF_023913735.1). Lineage (GTDB taxonomy): Bacteria > Actinomycetota > Actinomycetes > Actinomycetales > Micrococcaceae > Arthrobacter > Arthrobacter raffinosi. The sequence goes on along the minus strand of NZ_JAMXBH010000023.1, from coordinate 31,819 downwards.
AGCGGACGGCTGTACCGGCACGTAAGCTAATTCAAGCAGAAGGATCCGGTCGCAGAGGCTGGATTAATCTGCCCCAAAAGCTGCTCCGGAGTGCGTATCCCCCAATAACGCACTCCGGAGCTTTTTTCTGCCCTCCGGCAACCGTACCTACCCCTGGCTCGTGGCGAGCATCCCCGAATTGGATACCCCCAGGGGGTACTTGCTATATACCCCTACGGGGTATATATTGGCAGCATGGAACCTTCGCAGGAAACCTTGACCACACACGCTGGCACCGACCCGGCGCCTACGCATGGCTACACCGCCAACAAAGAGGCATACCTGCGCAGGCTCAAGCGCATCGAAGGCCAGGTCCGCGGCATCGCCCGGATGGTGGATGAGGACAAATACTGCATCGACATACTGACTCAGGTCTCCGCGGTCACCAAAGCGCTTCACGCCGTGAGCCTGGGACTCGTGGAGGAGCACATCGGCCACTGCGTAGTGGGTGCCGCCGCGGAACCTGACCCTGACCTTCGCGCTGAAGCCATCGACGTCAAAGTCAAGGAAGCTACAGAGGCCATCGGCCGCCTCCTGCGCTGACCACCTGCCACTGACCACCCATTCACGGCCGGCCACCGCCGGCCCCCTTTCAAGGAGCCAGCCATGAGCAGCACCTCCACCACCGTCAACGTGTCCGGCATGACCTGCGGCCACTGCATTTCGTCTGTCAGCGAGGAACTTGAATCGCTCGCCGGGGTTGAAACGGTCGACGTCGAACTCAACGCCGGGGGCATTTCCACCGTCACCATCACCTCAAGCCAGGAGCTGTCGCCGTCCGAGATCGGCGAGGCGGTAGCCGAAGCAGGGTACCTGGTTGTTGCCAACGACGCGTAACGCTGTCTGATCGGGGGATCCATCATGAGCACAGACCATCTCCATCACCAGCCTCAAAGCCGGGTGGTTGAACTGGACATTGAGGGCATGACCTGCGCCTCCTGCGTGAACCGCGTGGAAAAGAAGCTGGGCAAACTCGACGGCGTCGAAGCCTCCGTCAACCTCCCGCTGGAATCCGCCCACGTCACGGTCCCGGCCGGCATCACGGACCAGCAAATAGTGGACACAGTCAACGCCACCGGCTACAAAGCAACCGTCCGCCTCCCGCGCTACCCGAGCCAAAGCACCGCCCACGAGCACCACGCCACCGATCACGACCAGCCTCAGCACGGCGGTACGGAAGACGGGCACAGCGCCGACTCCGGTGGCATGCGGAAGCGTGCGTCTAAGGGAGGAACGACCGAGCACGCGGAGCATGGCGCCGGAGTCGGCGCGCAAGGTGACCACATGTCCCACGGCCCCGCCTCCTCGCAACTGCGCCCGCGCCTGATCGTGGCCGCGATACTGACGCTCCCGGTCCTCGCGATTTCGATGGTTCCGGCCGTGCAGTTTCCCAACTGGGGCTGGGTAGCCGGGGCCTTGGCGTTTCCGGTGGTCAGCTGGGCGGCCTGGCCCTTCCATCGCGCTGCGGCCGTCAATGCCCGCCACCTGGCGTCCACCATGGACACTCTCGTCTCCATCGGCGTCGCTGCCGCTTACCTTTTCAGCGTGTGGCAACTGGCCCTGGATCCCCGTATGACCGAACACCCGGCCATGGAGGGCATGGAAAGCGGCGGGCTGTACTTCGAAGTGGCCGCCGTGGTCACCACCTTCCTGCTCCTTGGCCGGTTCCTCGAAGCCAACGCCAAACAGAAGGCCGGCGACGCCCTCAAGGCGTTGCTGAACCTTGGCGCCAGGGACGCCACCATCCTTCGCCACGGCTCCGAACATAAAGTCCCCGCCGATCAGCTCCGCGTGGGAGATGTCGTTGTGGTCCGCCCCGGCGAAAAAATCGCCACGGACGGAGAGGTGATCGACGGAATTTCAGCAGTGGACGCATCCCTGCTGACCGGCGAATCCGTCCCGGTGGAGGTGGAGCCCGGGAGCAAGGTCACGGGCGCCACCATCAACACTTCCGGCCGGCTACTGGTCCGGGCCACACGCGTGGGCTCCGAAACCACGCTGGCACAGATGGCCCGGCTGGTCTCGCAGGCGCAGACCGGCAAAGCCCCCATCGCCCGCCTCGCCGACCGGATCAGCGCCGTCTTTGTCCCCATAGTTCTTGCCCTCGCCGTGCTCACGTTTGCGCTGTGGCTCGCATTCAGCAGCCCGGTGATTGAGCCTGCCGAGCTCAGGGCAGCTTTCACCGCCGCAGTCACCGTCCTGGTCATCGCTTGCCCGTGCGCCCTGGGCCTCGCCACTCCGGTGGGACTGCTCACCGGAACCGGCCGGGGCGCCCAGCTGGGCATCCTGATCAAAGGCCCGCAGGTCCTCGAAGACACCCGCACCGTGGACACCATCCTGCTCGACAAGACCGGCACCGTCACCACCGGAAAACTCGCCGTGGCCAACACTCTCGCGTTTGACGGATACCAGGGCAAGGACGTGCTGCGGCTCGCCGGCGCCGTCGAAGCGGCATCGGAGCACCCGATCGCACACGCCATCGCGGCCGCGGCCCTTGAGGCACAAACCGGGCACGACGACGGCGGGCGGCTCCCCGCCGTCGAACACTTCCGTTCGGCACCCGGCGGCGGAGTGGTGGGAACCGCTGATGGGCGAGTGATCCTCGCGGGCCGCACCGGCTGGCTCACGGAGAACGACGTCCGCCCTTCCGGCGCGCAGATGGAGGCGCTGGCCGATGCGGAAGCTACCGGTGCCACGGCCATCTGGGTGGCGGTGGACGGCACCCCTGCCGGCATCATCAGTCTCCGCGACACCGTGAAGCCGGGATCCGCGGAAGCTGTGGCAAAGCTGAAGAGGCTCGGGCTGCGCCCCATTCTGCTGACCGGGGACAACGCCGCGGTGGCCGCGCAGGTCGCTGCCGCCGTCGGCATTTCCCCTGACAACGTTTATGCAGGTGTTCTGCCTGCCGGGAAGGTCGACGCCGTCCGTCGGCTCCAGGCGGGCGGGGCCATTGTGGCGATGGCCGGCGACGGCGTGAATGACGCCGCCGCGCTGGCGCAGGCTGACCTGGGCATCGCCATGGGTTCCGGTACCGATGTGGCCATAGAGGCGGCGGACCTCACCGTCATGGGCAATGACCTGGGACAGGTGGCGCAGGCCATCGAATTGTCCCGGCGGACGCTGGCCACCATCAAGGCCAACCTGTTCTGGGCGTTCTTCTATAACGCCGTCGGCATTCCCGTGGCCGCCCTGGGCCTTTTAAACCCGATGATTGCCGGTGCCGCGATGGCGGCGAGTTCCGTCCTGGTGGTGGCAAACTCGCTCCGGCTGCGCAGCTTCGGCAAGTAGGCAGAGCCCACCCAACTAGGTAGCGCTAACTGTCGTTATGAACGCTCAAAACGACTGTTGGCGCTACTTACTTTCAGGGGAAGCGCCGCTCAGGCGGTGCCGAAGCGCACGGCCGCCCGGGCCCTTGCCTTGGCGGCCTCTTCGTCCCGGTGCTTGGCGGGAGCGTGGGTGACCAACGAATCCAGCAGGTGTTGGGTGATGTGGGCGATCTCGTGCACCGCCGCTTCGAAGGCGTCCTCGTTGGCCTTGGACGGCTTGGTGCTGCCGCTGACCTTGCGCACATACTGCAGCGCGGCGGCATGCACTTCCTCAGAGGTGGCATGCGGTTCGAAATTGTGGAGGGTTCGGATGTTCCGGCACATATGCCCATGCTAGGCTCTGGAACGCTTCGGATCGACCCCCCGCCCACCGGTGATCGAGCTTGTCGACATTCAACCACCGGGAGCTGTGGCCCATGGGGAGTGGTGCATGGGCAGCGGTGCCCATCGACAGTGAATTGGGGCCGGGATAGGTTCCAGGTAATGGATCTTCCGGATGAGCCGGGGGCCGCTGGGATGCCGATCTGGATCGGATCCAAGGCAACGAGGAGAAAACTGATGGCTATTTGGGGCGCAGATGTAGAACAGCTCAGGACTCTTGGCAGCAAGCTGCAGGCCGGTGCTGGCGAGATCGAGCAGCAGAGGTCCAACCTGACGCGCGTGCTGGACAGCACCAACTGGAAGGGCCCGGACGCCGACCATTTCCGCGGCGAATGGTCAGGCACGCACACCGCGGCGCTGAACCAGGTCATCCAGGCGCTGAAGGATGCCAGCAAGAAGGCCACCAAGAACGCCAGCGAGCAGGACCAGGCTTCACGCTAACCGCAGAAGCCCTACTGCGAGGGCCCGGACACTGCACAGTGTCCGGGCCCTCGCGGCATTTATCGGCGGGTGCTCAACGAAAGGGAGGCACGACGGCGGTGCCCCGGCCTGTGGCACCTGCCTTTTAGGGCAAGTCCTACAGGGCAAGGCAGCCGGCACTCAGGGCACAGGTTCGACGTCGTTCGCGTGGTCCAGCGGCGCGGGCGCACCGACAGTTGCAGCGGCCGTGCCGGAGCGCAGCTCGTCCAGCCGGACCAGAACCACCCCGCCGACAATGAGGACGCCGCCCAGGAGCTGGATGGCGCCGGGCAGCTCACCCAGAAGCAGCCAGGCCCAGGTCACGGCGAACAGCACCTCGGTCAGCGAAACGAAGGACGCAACCTTGGAGCCAAGGGCGCGGGCAGCGACAACGCCGGAAACGTACGCCAGGACTGTTGCCAGGATGACCAGGCCACCCAGGGAGACCCACCAGGGCGTGATCCAGGGGCCGAGCCTGGTATCCGCGGTGCTGAAGGCCATGGGAAGCAGTCCCGTGGCGGCCGCCAGCCACATAACGGCTGCCCCCACCAGCAGCCCGGCGGACGCCAGGACGATGGGCGGCAGGGAATCATTCTCCTTGGCCGTGATGAAAAAGTAGATGGCAAGGCATACGGCAGCGGCCACCCCCCACAGGACCCCGATGATGTCGATCTTGACCGTTCCGGTGAGGTCCAGGACGAGAACCAGGCCGCCGAGCGACAGCACTGTTCCGCCGAAGGTCAGCGCCCGTGGCCGCTTCTTGCTGGCTCCCCATAGCCAAAGGACGATGAGGACGGGAGCCAGGTATTCAAGCAACAGCGCTACACCCACGGACAGGCGGGCTACCGCGTTGAAGTAGAACAGCTGGCATGCGGCCACTCCGATCAGGCCGAAAAGACCGATGGTGACCCAGTTGTCGCGCAGCTGGTACCACCGTCCGCGCAAGGCCAGAACGGCAGGAACGGCGAGGATCAGCGCGGCACCGGTCAGGCGGGCCGTCACGGCAGCGCCCGGGGACCAGCCGGTTTCCAGGAGCGCTTTGGCGAAGGAGCCGGAGAGCCCGAAGACGGCAGAGGAGAACAACGCGATTCCAAGGCCCGAGCCAAGGAATCCGCCCGCGGCTGCGGGGTTAGGGGCGGCAGTCACCGACGCCTCCTGTCAGGAGTAAAGTGGGATAATGGTCCTGACATTACGCCCGACCCCAGTAAGGAGTCAAGATGGTCTTTGCCCCTGACACCGAAATAGCCCTGCGCGCCGTCGTCAACCTGATCAACACCGCCGCCAACGGACGCGAATCGCTCGCCACGGTGGCGGACCTGGATCATTTCCTTCAGTCCGAGGGGTTCAGTGGAGCCCGCGCCCGCGATGCGGCGGAGCTGTCGAGTGTCCACGAACTGCGCGGGCGGCTTGCCGCCCTCTGGACTGCAGACGAAGACTCTGCTGTGGCAGGCGTCAACCGCCTGTTGCGCGAGGCCAACGCACTCCCCCAGCTAATGAAGCACGATGAGTGGGACTGGCATCTGCACGCCACTGCCAGGGACGCGCCGCTGGCAGAGCGCATGGGCACCGAAGCCGCCATGGCCTTGGCGGACGTCATCCGGAGCAAGGAGATGGACCGCATGCTCGTGTGCGAGGCCGAGGACTGCGATGCCGTGGTCCTGGACCTCAGCCGCAACCGGTCGAAACGGTATTGCGATACCGGGAACTGCGCCAACCGCGCGCACGTGGCAGCGTACCGCGCGCGGCAGGCTATTGTTCGCTAGGAGTGGCTGGAGCCGGTACCGTCAGCGTCCGGAGTCTCAGGGGCGCCGCCGGCCTGGCTGGGGCCGTGTCCCCCGAATCCGTGCGACGGTTTCCGGGCGGAACTCAGGTTGACGCCGGATCCCTTGCCCAGGTGTTCGGAGTTCTCCTTGTGGCTCATGGCCAGCATGGCCGCGATCACCAGCGTGACGATGAACGCGATGCCGGCGCCCGTGAAGGCGAGGTCGAACCGCGGGGTCTTCGAGCTGCCGCCGGAGGCGAAGATCAGCACCGTAACGAAGGCGAGGACGGCCCAGAACGCAGAGAACATCAGCGGCCCCTTCACCGAGGTCCGCAGCTTGCGCGGTTTTCCTGGTTTCTGGTCTGCCAAGGTAGTTCCTCTCCTACAGCCATGCCGAAGGGCGTGCTGGTTCGAATGTGTGGGGTTGTTCCGGGCGCGTTTTCTACGCCGGGTAGAACCTTTCGCTTCTAGTTTACGGCTTCGTGGAGGCGGGCCGGGAATCGTGCCTTAGCGTCAGCCCCGACAGGACCCAGAGCACACCGGAGATGATGGCTCCGCCGCCGGCGACGCCCAGCAGGGCATGGGCTCCGAGGCTGATGAAGAAGGGCAGGATCGTCGCGGTACCAAGGCCGATGATGCCCGAGGCCAGCCAGTCGCGGGCCAGCACGTGCCGGCGACGATACTTGAGGCCGCAGTACAGCTCCACGGCTCCGGCCAGGCCAAGTCCCACTGCCGCGACGACGCCGAAGACGCGGTCCCCGTGAAGCAGCGCCAGGGCAACACCGGCGCCTGCCAGGGCGGCCCCTGCGGCGGAGAGGATCTTGCCGGGCATGCCGTCACGCGCGTAGCCGGTCTTCGGGATGGCCCAGAGGACCAGCAGGCCCGTGGCCAGCAGGTACAGCCCGCCCGCCCAGCCCATGACCTGGACCGACGGTCCGGCCCAGAAAATGGTCGCGGCGCCGAACAACAGTGCGGCCACGGCCCGGAGCAGAACCGGCTTCCACAGGTCTGCCTGCTGGGCGGTGCCGGCGGGAGCATCTGTGGGCGTCAGTGGTTGGTTCACCGGTCCAGTTTAGTGGCCGCCGGCCCTATGGCGAACCCAGCACCATCCAGCGGTCCGCCCGGGCGCGCAGGCCCAGCGTCAGCGCCCGGGCGGCCATGTACCCCAGCGCAAAGGCGGCCCACAGCCACACCAGGCCTGCGGCGGCGGACATGCCGGAGACGGCAACGGCCACGAGCATGGGGACGTAGACAGCGAGGTTGACCACGCCCGCCAGCGCCAGGTACCTGGCGTCCCCGGCGCCGATCAGCACGCCGTCCAGGACAAAAACAAACCCGGCAAGAGGCTGACCGGCTGCCAGGATCCACAGGGCGTAGGTCAGCACGGACTGGACGCCGGCGTCGGAAGTGAACAGCACCCCTGCCCAGGGCGCCGCGACGGCCAGCAGGGCTCCCGTGACCACGCCGAATCCAATGCCCCAGCGGATCATGGTCCGGGTCAGGTGCCGCGCCCTGACGGCGTTGGAGGCGCCCAGTTCCTTGCCGATCAAGGCCTGGGCGGCGATGGCAAGGGCATCGAGGGCAAAGGCGAGGAACGAGAAGATGGTCATGGCCAGCTGGTGTGCCGCCAGGTTGACGGCACCTTGCCCCGTGACCACAAATACCGTGGCCAGGATGGCGATGCGCAGGCTCAGCGTGCGGAGCATAAGCCACGAACCGACCCGGGTCATTGCGCGGATGCCGCTCCAGTCGGGCCACAGGCTGATGCCGTGCCGGGCGGCATTGCGCTGGACCATCACCAGATAGACGGCCGCCATGGCCCATTGGGCCACGCTGGTGCCTGCCGCCGAGCCCGCAACGGACCAGTCCAGCCCGTAGACCAGCCACAGGTTGAGGACAATATTCAAGGCAAAGCCTGCGGTGGCCACGAGCAGCGGCGTCCTGGTGTCCTGCAATCCGCGCAGGACGCCGGTGCCTGCGAAGATGAGCAGCATGGCCACCAGGCCGGGCATGGACCAGCGGAGATAGTCAACGGCGAACGCGCGAACCTCACCCTCCGCCCCCATCAGGGCCACCAGCGGTTCAGCAGCCCAGAAGCCAGCCACAGCCAGGACCAAGCCGAGCAGAAGTGCCAGCCAGACGCCGTCGCGCCCGGCCGCGAGTGCCTTGCCCAGCTGGCCGTGTCCCATCGCGCGGGCCACCGCCGGGGTGGTGGAGTAGGCGAGGAAAACCATCAGGCCGACGGCGGTGTGCAGCACGGCGGAGGCGAGCCCCACCCCGGCCAGCTGGGCCACGCCGAGATGGCCCACAATGGCCGAATCCGCGAGCAGGAACAGCGGTTCGGCGATCAGTGCGCCGAACGCCGGCACGGCGAGCCGCAGGATTTCCCGGGCATGGCTGGCGGGACGCTGGACGGCAGCGGGGGCGGATTGGTTGGGCACGGTTTCAGCCTAACGGCCGGCACCGCCCACCTGGCTGCTCCGCTTCCGTGACGCCGGAAGTCATGACAAAGGACACAATGGCGGACCATTAGTTGACACTTCAACTAATGGTCAGAGAGACTCGATTTATGAATCATTCACGCCTCACCACCACTGCCATCACCGTCCTGCGCGTCGCCCTCGGCTTCCTCTTCGCCGCCCACGGCTGGCAGAAGTTCAACGAATGGACCATCGCCGGCACCCAGGCCGCGTTCACCCAGATGGGCGTTCCGGCAGCCAACGTGTCAGCGCCCCTCGTCGCAGGCCTCGAATTGGCTGGCGGCATTGCCCTCATCTTGGGCGTACTCACCCGCGTGGTGGCCGCCCTGCTGGCCGTAAACATGATCGGCGCCTTCTTCCTGGTGCACGCCTCGGCAGGAGTCTTCGCCGACAAGGGCGGGTACGAACTGGTGCTGCTCCTGGGCGCTGCCGCCCTGGCACTCGCACTCACCGGAGCCGGCCGCGTGTCCGTGGACCGCGTCCTGTTCGGCCGCAAGGGCTCCAAACTGGCAGTCCTCGCCTAAGCGGACTCCTCCTCAACGAGCAGCGCCCGACGGCGGACAGGCACCCAGGTGCCGGTCCGCCGTCGGGCTTTTAACGTCTTTGCCGTGGCAGGAGCGTCAGCCGGTCACCCCGGTCAGTTCGTTGGGCACGTGGTCCAGGTCCGTGTTGTTGATGATTTTCCCGGATTTGAGATCCACGGCATGGATCCTGGAAGCAGCCGGTTCTGTGACGTAGGCGGTTGAACCCTGGACAAACAGGGTCGGGCGGGGATCTTGCCAGGCATCCGGCTCCGTCCAGGCGCCAACCACGGAAATGGCAGTGCTCTCTTCGCCCGTCGTCGGATCAATCACATGAAGCGCCCCGTCGGTGCCCAGCACCAGAGCCTCCCCGCCCGGACCGCGGCCCAGGGAACGGAAGGAATAGCTGGCGCCCAGGTCCACCAGCTGCAGCGTCCCGGTGTCGGTGTTGACCAGCGAGATCCGGGTGGGCCGCTCCAGGTCAGCGTCCCTGTCCACCTTGTAATCGCCGAGGATCACGGGAGATTCATGGCTTCCGGCCTGGTTGCCCATGCGGCCGTACGGGTCAGGGCCTGCAACCTTGGTGAAGGCGCCGTTGCGGTAGACCAGCATGCCGTCCTCACAGCCCACCACCACGGTTTCATGGCCCGCCACTGCCTCACCATGCACGCCGGGGCACTCCTGGTTGCGGAGCAGTTCACCGCGTCCCTGCCCGCCGCCATTTTCCGGCGCACTCAGCAGCGCCAGGCCAGTGCGGCCCTCCTCGTTCCCGAGGGTGACCAGCAGCTTCCCATCCTCCAACGCGATGGCGACGCCGTGGTGGGCTTCGGGTGCGGTGTAGGTGCTGGTCTCGGGCAGGCCGGCCTTGAGTGCGTCAGTCAGCGCGGCCGGATCAAAGACCTCCACCTTCCCTGAACCGTCATTGAACAGCACTGTCTTCCCGGCGTGGTTGACCACGTGGCCGGCCTTGCTGGCGCTGAAGGCCCGGTCCGTCAGCCGAGGTGCGGCGGCATAGGAGTGCCCATGGTCGCCGTGCGCCTCGGTCCACACACCTGCATCGAAGACGCGGAAGGAATCTCCGGTGGCCACCAGAACGTGCCGGCCGTCGCCCGCCGGGCTGAGGCGGTTGAAGCCTTCCAGCGGCACTTCCTCCACGGGCTTCAGCGTCTTCGCATCGAGAACGCTAATGCCGGCGTCGTGGGTCAGGACCAGCCGAGGGGTGGGGGCCTGGCCTTCCTTCGCCCGCCCTGCTGTGGCAGAAGCGGAAGTGCCGGCCGAGTCAGGGCCTGCGCCCTGCGACGGTCCGGAGCCCGCGCCCGGAGCAGCCCCGCATGCCGTGAGGAGCAGTGCCGAAACCGCGAGAACTGCCGGGAGAGCCTGCGGATAAGTGCGCATATGGCCGGGATGTGAGTGAGTTTTTATCATATCGCTAACGATAGTCATTATCAATAGTGATGCAAATTGGATGACCTCGGCTGCGTCATGGCTGACGGCGGCCGGAACGAAGTCGAACAACAGCACCAAGGGCACTCCGGCCATCCAGGCCGATCTGCTCGGTGACTGGCGTGAGGAAATTGCGTGGCCGTCGTCGGACAGCACGGAACTGCGGATCTACACCACCAGCGCCGGCACTGACGTCCGGCTCCGCACCCTGATGCATGATCCTGTGTATCGGCAGTCGGTTGCGCGCGAGAACATCGCCTACAACCAGCCGCCGCACCCCAGCTTCTTCATCGGAGTGGGCATGAAACTGCCCGCACAGCCGGATATCACCTATACCGGCGCAAAGTAGCCTCCAGTAGTCCACCGACAGAACTGCCCTGTCCGCCCCAAAAGGGCGGGTGGGGCAGTACCTGTTGCGGGTATGTGTCGGCCCCGACCCTCCGGTAACACCGCGCCTCAGTAAGATCGCAGCATGACTGAGACCGCGGCCAATTCCGTAACCCTCCGCTTCCTGGCTGCCCCCACGGATGTGGGCCACAGCGGCTCGGTGGATGCGGGGACCGTCCTCGAATGGGTGGACAAGGCTGCGTACGCTGCCGCCGTGGGCTGGGCCAAGTCCTACTGCGTCACCGCCTACGTGGGCAACATCCACTTCGCGGACCCCGTGAACAGCGGCGACATGGTGGAGGTGGAGGCCACCATCGTCTACACGGGACGCTCCTCCATGCACATCCGGACCGTCGTCTCGTCAAGCGACCCCAAGGGCGGGCCTGCCACGATGCGCAGCCAGTGCATGGTGATCTTTGTGGCGGTCGGCGACAACGGCAAGCCCATACCCGTCAAACAGTTCGAACCGATCACGGCCGCGGAGATCGAACAGCGGGACCACGCCCTGGCGCGGATCAAGGTCCGTGAACGGATCGTCGAAGCCATGAACGCCCAGGAATATACCGACGCCGGGACCGCCGAACGCGTGACGCTGCGGTTCATGGCGGCCCCCACGGACGTGAACTGGGGCGGGAAAGTGCACGGCGGAATCGTGATGAAGTGGATCGACGAAGCCGCCTACGTCTGCGCGTCCCGCTACTGCGGCATGGACACCGTGGCGGTCTTCTCCGGCGGCGTGCGCTTCTACCGGCCCCTGCTGATCGGCCACGTAGTGGAGGTCGAGGCCAGGCTGGTCTACACCGGGACGAAAGGCATGCACATCGCCGTACATGTGCGCTCCGGAGATCCGAAGGGCAAAGAACTGAACCTCACCACGTATTGCCTCACGGTGATGGTGGCCCGCGACGCCGACGGCAACTCCGTGCCCGTCCCCGGCTGGGTGCCGGTCTCGGCGGAGGACAAACGCCTGCATGCCCACGCCCGCGAACTGCTCGAGATCCGTGGGACCGCCCCGGGGAACCGGCTGCCCAACCACCTGCTGGGGCAGGGCTAAGACGGAGGGATCCATCTGCTGGGGCAGGGCTAAACCAGCCAGCCAGCCCCGGCGGGAACGACCTTAGAAGCCGCTGCCGCCGGCGTCGGCCGCCATGTTGGCGAAGCGCGAGTAGTGACCCTGGAATGCCACCACAATGTCCTTGGTGGGGCCGTTACGGTGCTTGGCGATCAGAATGTCCGCCTCGCCCGCACGCGGGGATTCCTTGTCGTAGACGTCCTCACGGTGCAGCAGGATGACCATGTCCGCATCCTGCTCGATGGAGCCGGATTCGCGGAGGTCAGAGACCATGGGCCGCTTGTCCTGGCGCTGCTCGGAGCCACGGTTGAGCTGCGACAGGGCGATGACCGGAACCTGGAGTTCCTTGGCCAGCAGCTTCAGCGCACGGGAGAACTCGGAGACTTCCTGCTGGCGTGACTCCACCTTCTTGCCGGAGCTCATGAGCTGCAGGTAATCCAGGATCACGAGCTTCAGGTCATGCTGCTGCTTGAGGCGGCGGCACTTGGCCCTGATTTCCATCAGCGACATGTTCGGGCTGTCATCGATGAAGAGCGGGGCATCATTCATCCGGCCCATGGTGGTGGCGATCTTGGACCATTGCTCGTCCTTGATGGTGCCCTTGCGAAGGTCCTGCAGGCCGATGGTTGCCTCTGCGGACAACAGGCGCATGGCGATTTCGTTCCGGCCCATTTCGAGCGAGAACATCACAGTGGCCAGGTTGTTCTTGATGGCGGCCGAGCGGGCGAAGTCCAGGGCAAACGTGGACTTGCCAACTGCCGGACGGGCGGCAATAACGATCATCTGCCCCGGGTGCAATCCATGGGTGAGTTCATCGAGTTCGTAGAACCCCGTTGGCACACCGGTCATGCCTTCCCCGCGGTGTCCGGACGCTTCGATCTCGTCCACCGTGGCTTCCATGACGTCCTTGAGGACCACATAGTCCTCTGCTGTGCGCCGCTCCGCGACGGCGTAAACCTCGGCCTGTGCCTGGTTGACCAGGTCCTCCACCTCACCGTCGGAACCGTATCCCAGCTGGACGATTTTGGTGCCTGCGTTGACGAGCCGGCGCAGAATGGCGCGCTCTGCCACGATTTCGGCGTAGTAGCCGGCATTGGCGGCCGTAGGGACAGTCTGGATGAGCTCGTGCAGGTAGGCGGGTCCGCCGATCCGGTTGATCTCTGCGCGCTTGGTCAGTTCGTCCGAGACCGTAACCGCATCCGCCGGCTCGCCGCGGCCGTAGAGGTCGATGATCGCCTCGTAGATGGTCTCGTGCGCAGGCCGGTAGAAGTCCTGTCCGCGGAGGATTTCCACAACGTCAGCGATGGCGTCCTTGGACAGCATCATGCCGCCGAGGACGGACTGCTCAGCGGGAATGTCCTGTGGTGGCTTACGGCTGCCTTCTGATCCGCGGGTACCCTCGATCGAGTCCAGGTGCGTTACTGACAAAGCTGCCGTCCTCCATAGTGTGCCGCGACTTGATGCGGCGAGTAAGTCATTCACCTGCCGGGATGCCCTCCTGCGGGACCTCCACGGGACGGCATACGTTCAGGTCTATCAGCGGCCTCCGACAATGAAGCGCGGCGGGCCCGATTGAAGCCTCCGCAACGTTGAGTCTGCGCAACGCGCGTGGGAGTTATCCCCATGTTCCGCTAGTTATCCACAGAAAGCGCCGCAGCAGCCGGACCGAAGTCCTCCACTGCTGCGACAGCACATGTGCGCAACGGCGTCACAGCACCCCAAAAGCAGGTATCCCGCAACGGTAGCCGCCACCGCCCCAGCGTCCAAGCCCGCCAACCCGGAGGGCTGTGGATAACCTGTGCACTAAGGGGCATAGCTTGTGCACAGCCTGTGGGTGGACCTGTGGAAACAAAAAAACTTTTGCCGTATATAGGCGTCTGACCTGCGAAAACGTTCGTCGAAGATGTGGACTAAATTCTTTTTTTCGCAACCTTCATCCACAGCTTGCGGCGTGGCGCTGTTGAAAGATCCGGATATCCGAGCGCCTCCACCGGCGATTCATACCGGTTTAGTGATGCATCGCACACCTGCCGGCATCTTTTGACGCCACAGCGAATCGGCTGTATGCAACGGCCGGAATGTGCTGTGGATAACGGGCATCTGGCATAAGCTCTGATTATGGGCGATGTACTGATGGTGTTTCTGCCGGCTGGCGTGTTGGCGGCAATAATCTGGGCATTTACGACGGCCCTCAGACCCCGTAATTCCGGGACGTCCGACGCCGAGAAGTACCAGCAGGACCTGGCGAGGCGCTCTGCGGAGCACTATGCCGAGCAGGTACGCGTGGCAACAGCCGTGCGTGCCCGCCTGGAAGCCAACACCCGGCCCAGCCAGAACGAACAGCAGCAATCGCAGCAGGAAGACCATGCCCGGGCAGCACGGCGCGGGCAGTCCGGAGCGGGTGCCGGCCAGTATGGCTATGCGGCGCTCCCCGGCGGGATTCTGGACCCTCAGCTGGCCATGCAGTTGCAGACAATGGCGCACGACGGGCACAAGATCCAGGCCATCAAACTCCTCCGCCAGGCAACCCAAACGGACCTGGCGACAGCCAAAAAGTATGTAGATCGGCTTTAGAAATGGAATCGCTCGTGATCCCCGTTATCATCCTCGCGGTCGTGGCCGCCGGTGTCGCATTGGCTGCCCGGGCGGTCAGCAGGCGGCAGGCGGCCGCCAAGCAGGCCGGCACGGCCCCTGCGCCGGATCCGATTGAGGTGGCCCGCCGGGCCGCCACCAAGCTCTCCGAGGACCAGCACCGCAGGTTGTACGCGCTGATTGCCCAGGGACAGGCGATGGCGGCCATCAAGCTGTACTACGAGGCCACAGGAGAAGGACTGCGGGCATCCCGGGACGCGGTGGGGGCGTTGGCCGCCCACCCGCAGGCCTACCGCAGCCCTGCCGCTGAAGCGGCGGAGGCGGAGCCCGACGATGACGACACGCCCCAGCGGTTCCCCTACCGCTACCGCGCCATTGCCAGCAAGGGCGATGTAACGCGTGAGGTCAGCAGCAATATGCTCAACGACGAGATCTACGGCCGCATCCGCACGTTGGCGCGCAGTGGCGACACCGAAGGCGCCGCCACTGCGCTGACCAAGCACTCGGACATCTCCATGAAACAGGCACGCGAGTTCATCGCCCTCCTGGACGACTAAGGATCCTGGGCGGCTACGCTCCCGGACCCCAAGGCTCCCAGCCGCGGCACAGTGCGCCGTCCGGCCGTCAGAAGTCGAAGATGTCTCCCAGCCAGCCTTCCTTCTTTTTGGGCCGCCGGCGGTCGTGGTCGCGGTCATACCCCGGCTTGTCGTACTTCCGGTCGTCGTAGCGCGGCTGGTCGTAACGGGGCTGCTCGTACCGCGGCTGCTCGCGGCGGGGTTCAAAGTTCGGATACAGCGGGGGCGGAACCGGAGCAGCGACAGGCGCCGCGGCCACCGGGCGCGCCGGCGTAGGAGCGCCGCCGTCCATAGCGTCGTTGGCGCGGTCGATGATTTTGTCCAGCTCACCGCGGTCCAGCCAGACGCCGCGGCACTGCGGGCAGTAGTCGATCTCGACGCCGCTGCGTTCGCTCATGATCAGGTCAATTGAATCCACAGGACATTTCATGTTCCGGTCAACGACCGGGGACACCGAATAGTTCAGACGCCGGGATCCCGGGCGCTGACGGGGGAGCTTTGCGGACGGGCGCGGACTTTGCGGACCGGCGCCTTAGCGTCCGCCGGAAATGCCTGCCAGGAGCTGTTCGAACGGCAGGGACTCCAGTGCCGCCGGCTTGCGGCCGGGCTGATCCTCCGCGAGGAGGGCGGCGAACTCAGCCGCCGCACGGTCGATCCGCGACGATAAGGGCGAGCCGCCGTCGTCCGTTTTACCCCAGTCCTGGGGGCCGGCGAAAACGGCCGTAGCGGCCATCCTGGTGCGCAGGTAGCTGAACAGCGGGCGCATGGCGTACTCGAGGACCATCTGGTGGCGGTCGGTACCGCCGGTGGCGCCCAGCAGGACGGCCTTCTCGTCCAGGGACTTGGGGTCCAGGACGTCGATGAAGGACTTGAACAGGCCGCTGTAGGAAGCGCTGAACACCGGGCTAACGGCAATGATGCCGTCGGTTGCCTCCACGCCGGCAATGACATCCGCCAGGCGAGGGGCCGCATAGCCGGTGACAAAGTTGTTGGCGATGTCCACCGCGAGGTCCCGGAGCTCAACGACCTCAACCTTCACCTCGAAACCCGCATCGGCGAGGCGGTGCTCTGCTGCAGCGGCGAGCTGGTCGGCGAGCAGCCTGCTCGAGGACGGCACGCCCAGGCCGGCGGACAGTACGGTGATGCGGCGGGTTTCCACTTGGACTCCTGAGGTTCGGTACAGCCTATGATACATGTGTTTGCATGTATCGAGATAACCGATGCCTGTCCGCGTCTATTCCAGCGGTGCCAGGTCACCGGCGGTTGCACTCCAGGCGGCATGAAATGAGCATCTGCGTTTTCCTGGATGCGCGGGAGGGGCACCCCTTCTACCTAAAGCGTTACGGGATAAGTCCCCACTCCACCTAACAGGTCACTCGGCGCTGCCCCTCCACACCTAGCTCTGGCGGGAGCACGAAATTCCCTATGTAGGACGCGATACAAAAAGCGAGTACTCAGTACTGGTGTTTACCTGGCCGGGCTGGTCATATGCTCAATTTACGGGCAGGGTCACTCGGCCGGGGGTTTCGAATTCCTCTAGAGGCACTGGCTGGATTAGTCGCCGGGGCCGAGACACCATCCGACCGAGACCACCCCAGACAGGAGACGACCATGCGCACCTGGCAGAGCAAGGCACTGCACTTCGACATCCACGGCCGCATCACGATCCGCGTCGACGCAAAGGCGCCGTCAGCGACCCAGCTCCAGAGCATGTTGGCGTGTTTCGCCACCGACACCGAACGGCCGGCCGACATCGTCGTCGACGCCGGGCCGGAGCCGATGCCGGATGCGGGTCTGCTCGAGCACGAGCTCGCGTACACGGGGAACAGCGTGCGCTTCCAAGCCGATCGCGTCCAGATCGTGAGAGACGCAGAGCAGTGGCGCATTCACGGACCGGGTGAGCTGTTGACCTCCGTGGTCCCTGTTCTCGATGTCGCCATGGTCGGTCGAGGAGCCGGCATGATCCACGCGGCAACGATGGCGTACCGGGGTCACGCGATTGCGCTTCCCGCCGCCGGAGGGACCGGTAAGACGAGCACCGCTGCCAAGCTGATGCGGCGCGAGGGGTGGTCGTTCATGGGTGACGACTGGGCCTTCCTCGCCGAGGACGCCACGCTGCTCGGCTACGCGAAGCCGATGTTCATCAAGCCGCACCACCGGGCCATCTACCCGCACCTGTTCGAAGGTGTCCGGAAACCCCTCGTCCCGTCACAGCTCTCGAAGAGCGTCGGCCGTCTCACGACGGTGGTGCATCCTTACGTCATCCGTTATCCGCGCCTCGCGGACTTCTCCCGGCGATGGTCGCCGGAGCACCGCATGGTCGAGGCGGGGACCGCGTTCCCGGGGCGAGAAGTGACGACCTCGGCCCCGCTCGCGGCCGCCATCTACATCGAGCGCTTCGAGGGCGCCCGGTCTCGGATCGTCGAGCGGACGAGCGACTGGATGGTCGACCGCATGATCGGCAACTTCCACATCGAGATGGCGGGCTTCTCGCAGCGGGTCGTGACTGGCTTGGCGGCCACGTCCGTCCTCCCGTGGCGCGAGCACTTCGCGGCGAAGGGGGTCGTGCTGAGCAAGGCACTCGACGGACGTCCCTGCCACCTGCTGCAGGTGCCCTCCGCGTACACGGCGGACGAAGCGTCGGACGACATTGTCCGGTATCTCGAGGAGCTGCTGCCGTCGGTCCTCGACCAGGAGGCCTGAAGTGCGGGACACAGAGAGTCACAGCCCTGCCGAGATCACCGCGGTCGTTCCGGCCCGCAACGCGGAGCACCTGCTCCCGCGCTGTCTGGGGGCCCTGCGTCAGTCAGGTGTAGCCGAGATCATCGTGGTGGACGGATGCTCCACCGACCGCACCGTCGACCTCGCCCTAGCGGCCGGTGCCCGGGTCCTGAGTGACGAGGGGCGCGGCCTGCCATGGGCTCGAACGCTCGGTGTGCAGAGCAGCAGCACCCGTTGGGTCCTGCTCGTCGACGCCGACGTCGTGTTCGGGCCCACGGGGGTTGCCGACCTGCTCACGGAGCTGGTCGAGGGCGGCTACGACGCCCTCCAGGCCGGTCTGGAGAGTGTCGCTGGACCGGGCTACTGGGGGCAGGCGCTGGCACATCACCATCGCACCGGCCGCAGCCGCAACTGGTTCGGGCTTGTGGCGACGGTCGTCGACCGGGACCTCATGCTGGGCGTGGGTTTCGACGACTCGTTCAAGTCGGGAGAGGACATCGAGCTGCGTTGGCGGATGCGGGAGTCAGGGCTGCGAACGGCGGTGTCACGCCGGGTCGTCGTCGAACATCGTTTTGCCGCAGACGACTTCGACTTCGCGCTCGACCAGTTCCTCATGGACGGAACGGGACTGGGACGGATGGTCCGCAAGCACGGCTGGCGCGGTGCGAGGTTGGCGCTGCTGCCCTTCGCCGCGGCAGTCCGGGGCAGCGCCTTGAGCCTCGCCGCGGGCCAGCCACGGTGGCTGCGCTACTACTTCGCCTTCTGCTGGTATAACTACGCCGGCCTGGCGAAGGGGTTGCGTCGTGAGCGCTGAGCGGGGGACCACTGTCCGGGACGGCTCGACCGTCCGGCACTCCGCTTTGCGCAGCTCCCTCGGCCTCATCGTGGGCAAGGCTGCCCAGATTGGCTGGGGTTTTGCCTTCTGGGTCGTGGCCGCGCGCGCGACGTCAGACCGTGAGGTCGGGCTCACCATGGCCGCGGTCGCGGCAGTGATGATCTGCACGCAGCTCGCGGTGCTGGGTGCCGGGTCGGCCGTAATCGTCGCGGTGGGGCGAGGAGAGCCCCCCGCACGGGTGCTGGACTCGGCGTTCGCCATCGTGGGGGTAGCCGGCACCGTGCTGGCCCTCGGCTACCTCGTGCTGCAGTCGGCTGTGGCGCCGGACACGGCGTCGACATCGGTTCTCTTCTGGCTTACGTTCCTCGCGGCTGCCGTCACCGGCACCTTGGTGATTGTGCTGGACCAGGCGCTCGTGGCGTTGGGACGCGGTGCCAGCGCGACCTTGAGGTACGCGTTGGGCGGCGGGG
The DNA here is from genome assembly GCF_023913735.1 of Pseudarthrobacter raffinosi. Classification (GTDB taxonomy): domain Bacteria; phylum Actinomycetota; class Actinomycetes; order Actinomycetales; family Micrococcaceae; genus Arthrobacter; species Arthrobacter raffinosi. Next base: position 12,756 of record NZ_JAMXBH010000023.1, on the reverse strand, counting down.
TTTCACTCGGGGCTGCAGCGCTCGTGTCCTGGCAGGCGCACGGCGCCTCCGCCGACGTCGTAATGGCCTGCTGGACCCTCGGGAATACGGTGGCGTGCGTCGTCGGTGTGATCCAGCTGCGAAAACTGATTGGCTACCGGCCGCGACCATCCTTGCGCTCGGCGCGCGGCCGTCCACTGCTGGCGGTGGGTATTCCGTACCAGCTCCTCACCCTCACCGAGCGCGCCCCCGGGCTGGTGCTGCCGCTCCTGCTGGCCCACACGGTGGCGCCGGAGATCGCTGCCTACTGGTATCCCGCATGGATGATGGCCTGGGCCGCCTACTCCGCTCCGATGTTGATGGGCATCGTCCAGTTCTCCGAAGGCGTCCGCGACCCGCACCGCCTGGTGTCTACAACCTGGGCGAGTCTCCGTTGGTCGCTTGCCGTAGGAGGTCTGGCGGCAGTCGTCCTCGTCCTCCTCGCTCACCCGCTGCTCAGTCTGCTGGGCGAGCGGTACGCCGACGCATCCGCGGACGCTCTGCGGTGGTTGGCGGCCGGACTGGTGCCGTACGCGGTGCTGCAGGCGTACAACGCCGTGTGCCGGGCTCTCGGCCGCTACACAGAGCCGATCGTAGTAGGCGTGACGCTCGGAGTCGCCCTCTGCACCTCAGCGCTGTTCGTCGCCGGAACGGGCCCCGGCGCCATGGCCCTTGCGTGGCTGGTGGTGCTCTCCATTGGGGCCGTTGCGGCCGGCCTCCGGTTAGTCGCCGTTCTCCGGCGCATCACGAAGGAGTCACGATGACCACCACAATTGAAGCACCCAACCGCATCCAGGGACGCTGGAAGCCCCGTGACGTGTGGTGCGCACTGGCGGGAGTAGTGTCACTGGCTCTTGCCGTGTGGGCCGCGTCCACGGTGGCAGTGCCCGTTAGCAGCGATCTGGGGCTCGCAGCCGTGCTCCCCTACCCGTTCTGGGTGGGGGTTCTGATCCTGAACGTCGCCTTCATCGTGGCGCTGCGCGGAGATGCCGCGGGCCCGGCGCGCCGCCCGGTCATGTTGTGGCTGGTCGTGGTGCTGGTGCTCGTGCTCTTCGGGACCGCAGCCTTCGTGACGGACGTACCGCGGGGTGAGGTCGCGTTCCGTCATCTCGGCATTGCGGACGCCCTCTCGCGCACCGAGGGGATCGACCCCGACATCGATGCTTACTTCAACTGGCCGGGTTTCTTCGCCCTTCTGGCGACGGTGCTGAAGGCGACCGGTCTCGACCCGGTGACCGTTGCCCTGTGGGCACCGGTGCTCAACATGGGACTGTGGCTCGCTGCCCTGAGTGTGCTGACGGGCTACCTGACGCGCGATCCGCGGCGGCGCTGGCTCGTGCTCTGGATCTTCTGCCTCGGCAACTGGCAGGACCAGGACTACTTGTCTCCCCAGGCCTTCGGCTTCTTCCTGTACCTCGTCGTGATCGCGCTGGTCCTTGGCCCGTTGGCCGCGCGGACCCCTAAGTTTCTCGGCTTCGGACGCGCCGACCTGACGGCGTGGTGGCTAGGGCGGTCGCCCGCAGAGCACCGGCCGGGGCACCGGGTGAGCGCCCTCGCGGTGACCCTCTTGCTCATCACGGTCATCTGTGCGAGCCATCAGCTGACGCCGTTCCTGGTGCTCATCACCGTTACCGCTCTCACCTTGAGCGGACGTGTCTGGCCCAGCCGGCTGCCCCTGATCACCGCGGTCGTGCTGGCGCTTTGGCTCGTCTTTCCCGCCAGTGCATACCTCGCCGGGAACCCACCCCTGGCGGAAGGAGGACTGCTGGCCGCGATCGACGCCAACGTCGTCGACCGCGTGAGCGGGACTGCCGGCCACGTGCTCGTGGTGCAGGTCAGGGTCCTTCTCACCCTCGTGCTGTGGGCGCTCGCCACGGCGGGGGCCGTGCGCGACTGGCGCAGGGGGCGTCTCGACATCCGGGTGGTCCTCCTCGCCGTCACCCCACTGCTGCTCTTCCCCGTGCAGTTGTACGGCGGGGAGATGCTCATCCGCGTCTCGCTTTTCGCGTTGCCCTTCATCGCTCTGCAGGCGTGCTCGGTCCTGCTTCCCGCGGACGGCAGCACACGCCCCTCCTCCCGCGCCGCGGGTGGCCTTGTGCTCACGTGCCTCCTGCTGGCCGGGATGACCGTGACAGGCCGGTTCGGGAACGCCCAGTATGACGTCTTCACCGACAATGAGATCACCGCCGTCGCCGCTGTGAAGCGTCTCGCGCCCCCCGGCTCGATGATCATCTCGGCGTCCACCCCGACGCCGTGGCGCAGCGAGGCATACCTCGAACACCGGTACCGGACGATCGACTTCATGTGCAAGTCCGACTTGTCGACGGCGACGTGCGGCCCACTCGTCTACGAAGACGCCAGGGACAACCCTGCCGGTGCCGTCGTGCTGCTCACGCGCTCGTCGGAGGCGAGTCTCGTGCTCCGGGGCGTCAGCAGCGAGGGCAGCTTCGACGAGCTGGAGGCGTGGTTGAGCGCGCAGGACGGCGTGGAGCTCGTGTTCAGCAACGTTGACGCACGCGTTTACCGGGTGACACCATGAACGCCGGCATCAGCCGGCCCACCGCGGTGCTCGGTCTCGCGGCCGTCGCACTGTCGCTGGTGACGCTCCTCGGGCTGCCGACACCGCTGCAGGCGGTCGCCGCGATAGCCGTCCTCATCCTGCTTCCAGGGCAGGCACTGGCCCGCCTCACGCCGGTTACCGACTTCGCGCTCCGCGCGCTGCTGGTCCTGGCGCTTGGCCTCGCCGCCCTCACGGCGGTGTCCACGGCGATGTTCTACCTCGCTGTGTGGTCGTGGCAGGCATGCGTTGTCACGATGGGCGTCATCACCATCCTCGCGTGCATAGCACGCGCACGACAGGAGGCCGTTTCATGATCGATCTGTCGGTACTGCTCGCGACAGCCGCGCTGGTCGTCACCCTCGCCCTGCTCGTTACCCTCGTCGGGCTTGAGGTCCGACGCGTTGGGCCGGAAGCCGGTCAGCCCACGACACGTCCGAGGCTACTCGGCCGGACAGTGAGCCGCAGGGTCGTGGCCGTCATGTGGATGGTGTCCCTGCTCTTCTTCCTTCCACGTGTGTTGGAACTGCTAGCGTGAGCCGCCCGGCACGGTGGTGGCTCCTCAGCGACCTGCACCTGGGTGTGTCCGACGACGACCCCCGGTGCCCCGGCAAAGTGCTGCCCGATTTCCTGCGCCGCGAGGTGCTCGCTGCCTCCGGTCTGCAGCAGCACGTCGTCTTTGTCGGTGACACGTTCGAGCTGGCTGGGGTCAATGAGGACGAGAGCCTGGCCCGGCTCGAGTCCATCCTCGTCCGACATCTCGAGACGTTCCGGGCGCTGGAGGAGTGTGCGGCGCGCGGCGTGCACCTGCACTTCGTGTGCGGAAACCACGATGTGGAGCTGGCCCGGCCCTCGGTTGCGGCCCGCCTGTCGGCGCTGCTGTCCCCCGCAGAGCCCACGCGGGTCCGGGTGCACCCGTGGTTCCTGCACGTGCCCCATGTGCTCGTGGCCGAGCACGGGCACCAGCACCACGCGCTGCACCGGATTCCCGAGGTGCTCCGCGCGGCGGTCAACGGCACCGACGAGCTGGACCTTCCGCCGCTCGCCGCCTGGCACGCCCATCCGTCGAGGTCGCGCCTGGGCCGTGCCGGGGCCGTTGCCCGGTCGTGCCTGGCGTCGGAGCTGGCGGAACGTCGCATTCGGGAGCCCGCGTACGACGAGCTGTTGCAGGGCGAGTCACTGCGGCTCGCGCTCGACGGGGTGACCGTTCGGGACCTGGCGCGCCTGTCCCGGTTCCGGACGGTGTCGGCGCTCCCGGTCGCCGCGACTCGCATAGTGCTCTCGGCCGCCGGGCGCAGAGTCACCGGCGAGAAGGCTCCTGCTGCAGCGGGCCGGTTCGCACGTACCCTCGAGGCGCACGGTTCCGGAGTGGCCTGGTACGTCTCGGGCCACACCCACCGGGCCCTCGAGTCGGCGCTCGAGGCGTGCCCCACCCGATACGTCAACACCGGCACGTGGTGTTCGGACGTCCGCGGTCGCGGACCTGACCAGTCGGACCGTCGGGCGTTCCCGTACGCCGTGGTCGACGTCGCCCGCGACGGCACCACCAGCGGCGGGCTGCGGTACTGGCGTCCGGACGGTGGCTGAGCCGGGCATCGCGCCGGCGGCGCGCGGGGGGGAGTATTGCGGCTCACCGCCGCTGGCTACCATCCGGACCGGCGCGGCTGACAAGTGACCTGGGCTCTGCGAGACTTCCGTCATGGCTGAAAACAAGACCCAGGCAACCGGCGCCTCAGTGGACGAATTCCTGGCCGCAGTCGGGGACCCTGTCAGGCACCGTGATGGCCAGCGGCTGCTGGCGCTCATGAGGGAGATCACCGGCAAAGAGCCCGAGATGTGGGGGCCGACCATCGTGGGCTTTGGGCGGTACCACTACTGACTGACGCGCGACATGGCACTTAACCGCAGTCCCGGGCACCGACACTGCCGCCAAGTGCCATGTCGGCGCAGCGCAGGGCACAAAAAACCCCGCCGCCGGTGACGGCAACGGGGGTTTTTGTGCAGTTTGAGGCTGCGTAACCGGAAAGGCTACTTGCCTGCGACTACGTTGAGTTCGATCACAGCGGCAACGTCAGCGTGGAGGCGGACGTTGGCCTGGTAGGAACCAACCGACTTGATGTGTGCCGGCAGTTCAACCTTGCGCTTGTCGATTTTGCCAAGGCCAGCGGCCTCAACAGCGTCGGCTACGTCGGCCTGCTTGACGGTGCCGAACAGGCGTCCGGTCTCGCCAGCCTTGACGACGAGCTTGACCGGCTTCGCGGAGAGTGCAGCGGCCTGCTTCTGAGCGTCTTCCAGGGAAGCGTGCTCGCGGGCGGCGCGGGCAGTCTTGATGGACTCAACCTGCTTCTCGCCACCCTTCGACCAGGTCAGGGCGAAGTTGCGGGGCAGCAGGTAGTTACGTGCGTAACCGTCCTTGACCTCGACAACGTCGCCAGCGGCACCGAGACCGGTTACTTCGTGGGTCAGAATGAGCTTTGCCATGTTAGTCAGTCCCTTCCTTAGCCGCGGCCAGCGCCGGAGTAGGGCAGCAGTGCAACTTCGCGGGCGTTCTTGATTGCCTGGGCGATCTTGCGCTGTTCCTGCACCGTGACGCCAGTGACGCGACGGGCGCGGATCTTTCCGCGGTCGGAGATGAACTTGCGCAGCAATGCTACGTCCTTGTAGTCGATGACAGTGATGTCAGCGGCCTTCAAGGGGTTGGACTTTGGTTTGGGCTTACGGAGTTCAGCCTTAGCCATCGTGGAGCTCCTATTCTATGGAGCCCGTGGATGTTGATCCACGGGATGGTGGTGGTCCGACGGCGGCAGCCACGTCAGATGCCTTGCGGCACTTTCGGCGGTCCCGGCGTCGGGCCTAAATGATTGGTTTAGAAGGGAGGTTCGGAATCGGGGCCGTTGCCCCAGCCGCCACCTGCATTGGAGACACCGGGCGTCGCCCAGGGATCCTCCTGTGCAGCCGGCTGGTTGCCGCCACCGAAGCTTCCACCGGAGTTGCCGCCCTGGTTTCCACCAGTGTTGCCGCCTCCGAAGCCGCCGCCGCTGTTGCCGCCGCCGAAGCCACCCTGACCACCCTGACCACCGGAGCGTTGGGTGCGGTTGACCTTGGCATTGGCGTAACGCAGGCTCGGGCCGATTTCATCGACTTCGAGCTCGATAACGGTGCGCTTTTCGCCTTCTTTTGTTTCGTAGGAACGGCTCTTCAAACGGCCGGAAACGATCACGCGCATGCCCTTGGTGAGGGACTCTGCGACGTTCTCGGCTGCTTCACGCCAAACCGCTGCGCGGAGGAACAGGGTTTCCCCGTCCTTCCACTCATTGGACTGGCGGTCAAAGGTGCGCGGGGTGGAAGCGATGGTGAAGTTCGCGACTGCCGAACCTGACGGTGTGAACCGCAATTCCGGGTCACTGGTGAGATTACCGATGACCGTAATAGTGGTTTCGCCTGCCATCTACTGCCTCCTTGTTCGATCCTGGGTGAAGAATTCGATCCTGCGGGGTAAAGAATGAAAATCGGAGCTGAAATTACTCAGCAACAACCTTCTGCTCTTCGGGGCGGGTGATCTTGGTGCGCATGATGGTCTCGTTAAGAGACAGCTGGCGGTCAAGTTCCTTGGCGGTGTCCGGCTTGGCGGTGAAGTTCACCACGGCGTAGATACCTTCGGACTTCTTCTTGATTTCGTAAGCCAGTCGACGACGGCCCCAGATGTCAACCTTTTCGATGGTTCCACCATCGTTGGTGATGACGTTCAGGAACTTCTGAAGCGACGGCTCAACGGTACGCTCTTCGACCTCGGGGTCGATGATTACCATCAATTCGTAAGGACGCATATGTGAACCCACCTCCTTTGGGCTAAGCGGTTACGGCATTTCCGTAACAGGAGGTTCATTTGCGATGCCGTGCAATGCCCGGCCAACAGAACGGAGGCAGGGCGCAGCACAGACTTCAATATCTTAGTGCATTTGGACCGGATAGGCGATTCGCGCTTGACTCAAGGCTACGCGTAGCGCGCGCGTCGCCGGAAGCGTCCGGCGGGCTATGTGGATAACCCGGGAAACAGGCTCCGCGCATGAGGCAAAAGTCTCTGGTGCCCGCCGCGGAACAGGGCTATATTTGCAAGAACGGCTGGGTACCGTGCTGGACGCAATGACGCGGCCAGGAAAGCCGGTCCGCGTGTCGCGCAAGCGGCTGGATGGACCCAGGATTTTGGATAGAGCAAGCAGTTCGGTCTCCTTCTTCGATGGATGGGGACCACATGTCGTTAATAGGCAGAAGCAGGGAATTGGACCGGATACTCTCCGTAATCCGGGGTCCTAAGGATTCAGCCCTCAAGGTGGTGGGCCGGCGTGGGATGGGCAAATCCGCCCTCCTGTCCGAGATTCCCCGCCTTTCCGACTTCCGAACCGTTTTTCTCACCGCGAGCGTGTCCGAGTCCGACTGGCCGCTCTCCGGCCTTACCGCGCTCCTCACCGGCATCGACGACCCCGTCCTTAACCGTTTCGCCGATGAACTACTGCGCGATTCCAGCGGCGCCATGAACGTCCCCACTGTCTCCACCATGTTGCTCAACGGACTGCACCAGCGCTCGTCATCCCGGACGGTCATCGTCATCGATGATGCCGACCAGCTGGACCCCAGCAGCCAGGCCGTGATCGGATACCTGGCACGCCGGCTGACCGGGACGGACATGGCACTGTTTATGAGCGTGCGGGAAGAGACTGCCGAAAGTCCCTTCGCCTCCCTGCCGGCCCTCCAGTTGGCGCCGCTGAGCTACAACGACACGGTCCGCATGTTGGAGTCCATTCCGGCTCGGCAGACCGCGACAGCGGCGGTCCACGCAGTTGCCGCGGCCACCCAGGGGAACCCGCTCGCCGCCGTCGAGCTTTTTGGGCTGCTGCTGGAACGCCAGGCCGAGGGAAAATACGCACTCCCCGTCCCGCTCCCCGGCAAAGGCAGCTTCGAGGCCGAGTTCGCCGCCACCGTGGGCGGGCTCTCGCCAGGTGCGAGGCAGGTCCTGGACCTCCTCTCGCTGTCCTGCCGCAGCGATATCGCCACCCTGGAACGGGCATGCGACCAACTGTGGGGCGGGATCGACGAACTGCTGGCAAATGGCATGGTCAACCGGTCCGGACCACACCTGAGGATCCAGGACCAGCTGCTCCGGGGCTACGTTTATGCTGCCATGACACCGGCAACGCGGACCGCCAGCCACCGTGCCATGGCGGCCGCAGCGGAGCCCGCGGATCCCTATGCCCACCGCTGGCATCTGAGTTTTACCGCTTTGGAGCGGCAGACTCCGTTTGGCCTGCTCCGGTTTGCCGTTGACCTGATCCGAAGCGGCGAGGTGCCCTTCGCCGTCGAGTACATTGAACGGGCCCTGACCATCAACCCTTGGGAAGCGGAGACCACCGCCAGGCTCACCACGGTGGCCGAACTGCTGTTGAACAGGGGTGAGTTCGTCTACGCCAAGCGCTACCTGGACTGGGCCCAGCGGGTGACGCGGAACCCTGCCTTGGTCCTTCGACTGACAGGCCTCGCCTTCGAGATCCAGTTCATCCAGGGCGGCGCCGTGCGCTCCAGCATGGTGCTCCGGCTGGTGAAGGAATTCGGACAGCATGATCCGGCATTTGCAGCCCGCCTGCTCGTGGCCGCTGCGCTGTACTACGCGGACCGTTGGGAGCTTGAGGATGCCACCGGCCTGGTGCAGTACGCCGAGAAGTACCTGGACCATGCCTCCCCCGACTGCCTGGCACTGGCGGACAGCGCCCAGCGGCTCATCGAGGTGATCGGCGGGAAGTCCGGACAGTTCGGCCGCAAGCCCGACGGCGGGAACGAAACCGTGGCGTCCCTTCTGGTACAGGGCCGCGCGCTGGCCTACGCCGAACACCATGCTGCCGCCCAGGAGGCCTTTGCCCGGGTGCGGAACGTGCTGGAGGCCAATACCGTCAATTGGCGGGAAACCGCCGATTTCTTTGCTGTGGACAACGAAATCCGTGCCGGCAACGTCCGGAAAGCCGTGAAACTGATCGAGGACCTTGAACTGGCCGAACCGGAAACCAAATACCACCGTGGAATGCGGCACGTCTTCCGGGTCTGGCGGGCCAATGCGCTCGGAAACGAGCAACTCGCCCACGCCTACGCAACAGACGCACAGCACTTCTCCGGGGCGGAAAGCCACCCGGCCATCACGGCGCAACTGGCCGCGTGCCAGGGGCATTTTGCCCTCATGCGCGGAAATCTCGCCGAGTCCTTCGCGCAGCTGTCCCGGGCAGCGGAGATCGGCCAGGCCTTCAGCAACCCGACTCTGCTGCGCTGTGAGGCCGATCTGGTGGAAGTCCTGGTCAGGCTGGGCAGGCACAGGGAAGCCGCCCAGGCACTGTGGCACTTGGAAAGCCGGGCGGTGGGCCTGCGTTCGCCATGGCTCATGATGGCGGTTGCCCGGAGCCGGGCGATGCTGGCTGACGGCGAGCAGTCCCTCCAGATGTTCAATGATGCACTTGCAGGCAGGAACGCCCAGGAGTCCCTGCTGGAACGCGCCAGGACACTGCTCTGCTACTCCGAACGCCTCAACGCCTTCGGCCGCCTTCGGAGCGCCCGGGACGGTCTGCTTCGTGCCAAAGTGATGTTCGACGAAGCGGGTGCCCATGCCTGGGCCCAGCACGTGGACTCGCTGCTGCTCGACGAGCGGGTGGAACCAGCCGGCACGCCCGACAATCCGGCGATGCTGATGCTTGCAGACCACGAACGCGTGCTGGCCCGAATGGTGGCCCGCGGGATGCGGAACAAGGAAATCGCGGCCACCCTCTATGTGTCCGTCCGGACCGTGGAGGTGCGCCTGACTGCGATTTACAGGAAGCTCGGAGTCGAATCACGAGCCCAGCTGACGGCCCTTGCGGCCGGCAAGGAAGCCGCCTTCGCTAAGGAGCCGTTCGTCCTTCCTGCCGTCTAGGACAGTAGCCGGGCGGCGTGCCCCCTGATGGGGTGCATCCCGCCGCCGGGCCCCGAGCTGAGGCACCGGCGTTGCAGGTAACCGCAGTTCCCGCATTGTTCCCGGCCAGCGCCCGCAGTACCGCTTCCGTTCCGCCCCGGAACGGGACGGAAGGGACTAATTTTGCAATAGGCAATGAACATCCCGGAGCTGCACGTGGGAAGGACTCGGACATGAGAACGGCCACCAGGAAGGCCGGTGCACGGTGACTGCGGAAACCGTCCTTGCCCGCATCAACGTCATGGAACCCTGGCTCGGCGACAAAGAAGCCCGAGCCGTGGCGGACGTCCTGGCCTCCGGTCTGCTCTCGCAAGGGCCCAAGGTCAGGCAGTTCGAGGCGAGGTTCAGCGCCTCTCAAGAAGTGCGCCACGCCGTCGCAACCTCCAGCAGTACCACCGCACTGCACCTGGCGCTGATAGTGGCCGGCATCGGTCCCGGCGATGACGTGGTGGTGCCGTCGCTGGCCTTCATCGCCACGGCGAATGCTGTCACGTATATCGGGGCACGGCCGGTTTTCTGCGACGTGGACCCCGCCACCGGGACTGTGACTGCGGCCACGGTCCGGGCGGCATTGACCCTGGACACGCGGGCCGTGATCGTGGTGGACCAGTCCGGCGTCCCCGTTGACCTGGACCCCGTCCGCGAACTGTGCGACCGTCACGAAATCACTGTGATCGAAGACGCCGGCTGCGCCGTTGGCTCTGAATACAAGGGCAGGCCCGTGGGCACGGGGGCCGACATTACCGTGTGGTCGTTCCACCAGGACAATGTGCTGACCACTGGCGAGGGCGGGATGCTGACAACCCACCGGGCGGACTGGGCGGCACGGGCCCGGAGCCTCCGCGGCCACTCCCTGAACGTGCCGGCGGCGGACCGTCGCGGATCCCGCATTGCCGCGCCGGAGGTGTACGTCGAGGTCGGCTTCGACTACCAGATGACGGATCTGCAGGCCACCGTCGGCATCGTGCAGCTCGGCCGGCTGGGCGAGATAGTGGCTCGCCGACGGGAGATCGCCGCGAAGTATGAGGCAGGGCTTTCCGGCCTGACTGGTCTGCGGTTTGTGGCCGACCCACCGTACGGGACGGCCAACTTCCAGTCCTTTTGGGTCGAAGTCCTCCCGGATTTCGCCATTGACCGCGAAGGGCTCCTGGCCCGCCTGGCCGATGCCGGAATTTCGGCGCGCCGCGGCGCCATGGCGGCTCACCGGCAGCCTGCCTACCGGTGGCGCGAAACTGGCAACGCAGGGCTCCACAACACCGAACGGCTGACGGACCGGACCCTGGTTCTCCCGATTTTCCACGGCCTAGACAACGTGGGCCTGAACCGGGTCATGAACAGCGTACGGGCGGCCGCCGGTGTACGCCGGTGAGCGAACTCGTGCTGATCGCAGCAAGCGGGCTGGCCCGGGAGGTCCTGACCATGGTCCGCGCCAGCGGGCAGTACGACGTCGTAGGGCTGCTCGACGACGACAAGGAAATGGCAGGCGTCACCGTGGACGGTGCGCCGGTGCTGGGGACCATTGACGACGCCTCCAAGTTCACGCACGCACTGGTGCTGGTCTGCCTGGCCTCGGGAAAATCCCGGGAAACCGTGGTGGAACGGCTGGCGGCCCAGGGCGTGCGCGATGCCCGGTACGCCACTGCGATCGACCCCACCGTGGAGTGCCCCGAGGGTTGCCGGATCGGCCGGGGCAGCATCCTGCTGCGGAATGTGACGCTGACGGCTTCGGTCACGCTTGGGGCGCATGTTGTGGCCATGCCGTCCGTAACTTTCACGCACGACGACGACGTGGCGGACTTCGCGACGTTCGCCGCCGGTGTGTCGCTGGGCGGCGGAGTCCGGATCGGCCGGGCGGCCTACCTGGGACTGAATTCCAGCGTCCGGGCACGGACTTCAGTGGGGTCCTACGCGACTGTTGGCATGGGGGCGGCAGTGTTGAGCAACGTACCCGACGGCGAAACATGGGTCGGCGTCCCAGCCCACCCTATCGATCAGGAATGAGGCAGGGAAAGCACTCCGGCGGCAAGGCGCACTCCATGGCGGGGGCCAGCTTCAGTGCAGCCCGCTCCTCGACCGGTCTAAGTTCGTCGACGCGTTCACTCACTGGACCTCCCTCCATGGTGTGCCTATGAGCGCTGTCCCGGCCGATGCGCGGCCCTCGATATGCGCGATCCGGCGCCCTCGCAGATAGCCAGCGGCAGTGCAGGCCAGAACGGCCATCACCGCACCAGCGCGGCCCAAGCCCTGGGGGTTTGATCCCCGGCCCCAATCACGAATCCCGGAAAAAACGGCCCGTGGCAGTACGCTCCGGACGTATCGCCGCTCAGGGCCGAGTGCCCGCTTGTGGCCAACGATCTGGCTGACCTGGGCTTTGGAGATACCTTCGGACCAGGAACGCGACAACATGTAGGGGATGGTTCCCCTGTCGGCAGGGACGTGGTGACGAACCAGAGCGGCCGGCTCGTAGACGATCCGTGACCCGGGTGAGCCCATCTTGGAGCGGATGCAAATTTCGGTCTCCTCGCACCCGAGCGGTTTCGTGCCTTGCCGGCCGAGGGAGACATTGAATCCGCCCACCTGGCGGAGGACTTCGANTCGGAGGCCACCTTGGGCATTCCGCGGTGGCTGCATCCTACGATCCAGTCGAGCTCTTCACCGAAGTAGCCCGGACGGCCCGTTTCCCACACCGGTTCCACGCGGCCGCCGACGGCCAGGACATCAGGATCGTCATAGAGGGCGAGCAGCCGCTCCAGCCAGTCCGGCGCGGCTTCGGCGTCGTCGTCCAAGAAAGCCACGACGTCGGCGTCTGCCAGGCCCACCCCGGTATTTCGTGCGCCTGAGAGCCCCGGGGGGCCAGAGCTTTCAACTACTGTCACGTTGTCCACGATTTCGATGAGCCGCTCATACAGAGCCTCGTTGTGGTCAATGACCACCAGGACCTCCTGGGGCGCGACCGTTTGGGCCCGGACGGACTCGATGACATCCAGTAGCAGGTCCCAACGCTTCGCGGTGTAGGTACAAATGACAATAGAGGCGGTCGGCGGCGGGTTAAGGCTAAACATGCTGGCCTCCCCGAGCCGCGGAGAGGACTGTTTGGGGATCCATAGGCGTCCGCGGGACGCTGACATTTGCGTAGGTATATTTCACCCGGCGGAGGGCTTCAGGTCTGGCGCCTGCGGTGGGCGCCTCCCACATG
>NZ_JAMXBH010000026.1 GCF_023913735.1 Pseudarthrobacter raffinosi | reverse complement strand
TACCGTCGGCCTAACGAAGTCCACTATGGTTATCAACAGCCAGCCTTGGCAGCGTAGAAGAATTCACTAATTCCGCTGTCCGAAATCCCCGCAGCAGCTCAGATACCGATGCAAGAAGGATGGCCGAGACCCTGTGATTATGCCGACAAATCGGGTCCAAACAGCCCGCTGAGCAGGAGCCACGCGAAAAGGTCGGCATAACGCGAAGGTCGGCATAATCCGAGTTGTGCCGATGTCGGCACAACTCGGACAACGGAGCCGAATTCATCAACGACCATCTGCTCGCGTACTGCCACGCCCACCAGATCACCTTCACCCGGTCCAGGCCCGGGAACAAGAACGACGGCGCCCACGTGGAGCAAAAGAACTGGGCCCGGGTCCGCGAGCTCGTGGGCTACTACCGGTACGACACCGCAGCGGAACTGGAGAAACTCAACGCCATCTGGGAATTGGACGCGGTCTTCACGAACTACCTGCTGCCTCAGCAGAAACTGGTCTCGAAGGAACGATACGGCGCGAAGGTGGTCAAGAAACACGACGCCGCGCTCACCCCGCACCAGCGCGCTGCCAGCCACCCCGAGATCCGCAAACGCCCCGTGATCGCCATGAACGCCCAGTTCAAACGCCTCAAACCCGCCGCCCTGTCTCGGCAGATCCTGGCGCTCACCGGCCAGCTCGAGACTCTGGCACAAGCCAAAGCCGCACCCCGGGACTACAAGGTCAACACCTGGTTCAACCCGTCCCTGAACCGGACCTTTTCACGTGAGGCAACGACTCACCGCTCCCGGACCTATTGACATGAGGCAACAGGGGGTGTGCCGCAACTCTGGACAAACATCGTCCGTGCGCCAGGTTCCCTGCAAGTTGTTGAGCCGGTTAGGCAAGAGCCCGGTCAAGGCTAGACTGAGCCTTCGTTTACATCCTGTCCTGGATGAATTCGCCTTTCCTGAATCAATCCGCAGGTGACGCTTTCGTCTACTTCAACCGTGTATTTGCTTGGGAAGACATGAGTGACGAGGATGCCCAGTCGGCGTTCTAAAGCTGTCGGGATGACTCGCTGAACTGCTTGATCCAGCAGCCGGCTCAGATCTTGTGGGTCCCTTACGATAATGTCGACGCGGAGTATTGGGTATGAGTGTGCTGGGGTGTGAAGGCCAGGTGACATCTCGAGGCTGGGGAGGATAGGAATACTTTCCATTGAGGTCTCGCCCTTTCTGGTCCGCTTTGAGGGCAGGATGCCGTTCAATGGTCAATTGGTATTAGGGTGGCTGCGCGTGGTGGGGGCGCGCTTTTCTGCTAAGGCGTAATGCTCTGAATGATTCACCGACCAGGGACAGCTTCCGTGGCAGTGGGTTCGATCAGCTGGTTAAAAAGTGGATTTTGGCAGCACAGTGACGGTCCCGTGGCGAAAGCTACGTTTCGATAGCCACGTCGGGACCCACACTAGAGCCCAGTTGTAGGGAAAAGTCTTGTCCAAATCTGATAACCGCTGGCTTTGTCGATGTACTCGCGTGGGTGAGCGCCATCCGCTGCAAGCCACAGGCCCGAGGCATCTGGCATTGCCTCGTCCACCAAACCGCATCGGTAGAGCTTTTCATCAAGAAAGACCTGCACGGTCTCGCCGGGGAGAGACTGCCACTGGTCCGTACAATGCATGTTTTCAGGCGTGGTTTTGATGTTCACCGTTCTTTCCCTTCACGATCGTTGCGGGTTTCGTCTGCTTGTTGTCCGGCGCCTCCAGTCTGGCCGACCGAGCAAACGCCCCCTTGAAATGGGCGGGGCTTCGCAGGAATAAGTCCCTGCGAAGAGGCAGGTCCAGTCCATGGGGCTTTGGCTGAGATACCTCTTGTGATTTTCCTGACGACAACGTTGAGCCCTAGGCGAGTGCATGTGTTACTGAGGTCAGATCCCAGCCCTGCATCGCTTTTCGACGAGGATGATGTGACCGTTGCTGGCGAGTTCTTGGGCGCCGGCGGCAGGGAGGGCGAGGGTATTTCGTTGTTCTTGATCTCTTTCGGCATTGAAATGATGACTTGGCGCCACATGGAGTCGCTCCATAAATTGTCTAGCTGCCGGGCATTTCCCGCCGTCGTTCTTGGCTTCTGTAGTTTGTGCCTTCTGTATAGGCAGAGCGAGGGCGGTCGCTTAAGGGGTGAGCGACCGCCCTCGCTTTATGTTTCGAGGCGGGATTTAGCTGGGGGAGGTACGGGAAGCGGTGACCTCTGCCCGGCGATGCAGGCGTATATCCTCATCGATTGGTGCAGACTTGATGATCTGGGTGAGACGTTGGTGCCATTCGATGTCACGCCACATGCCGACGAACTGCGGGCCGCAAAAATTGCTGGTGGCCATTCCTACCCAACGGCCCTTCGAAGCGGCGTATTCGAGGCCTTTCGCTGTGAGGTCCTTGATCCAATCCCATTCCAGTCCCGGCCAGTCCTTGTAGTCCACCAGTGCCCAGCATTCGGTGATGTACAGGCCTTTGTGGGTTGCTCGTGACCAGTCGGCGATCTGATCGATCTCACGGAACAATGCAGCATCCCAGTGCGCTTTGTTGCTTTCATATTCTCTTCGGGCGTTTGCCACGACATTATCGAAGCCGATCGGATCGAAGCGTTCGAAGTTGTAGCCCACCCGCTTATGGAAGTCGCCGGTTTCAGGGTGAGACATCCAGATGTGGGGTTCCAGGACGTCGAAGGTTTCTACGTCCTGGTCCTTCCAATTGTCGAACTCATCGCTGAAGGAGTAGGTGTAATCGAGGTCGGGGTACTCGCGGCGTACGGCCTCGATAGAGTCGCGCATCCATGCTCCAACGCGGGGATCGGCGCGGCTGATCATTTCTTTGTAGGCTTCGCCCGTCTCGGGGTTTCGGATCGCCTCAAACAGATACGGTGCCCACACATCTGCCGGAAATTCATTGCACAAATCGACGTAGAGGATGGTGTCCAAAAGCCCGGCTTGATCGATGTGGCGGAGGGTGTCGATCCAGATCTGTGCCTGATCCTGGGCGGTGCGGATGTTCATGCGGGTGTTATCGCGGTCTTCGCGGTACCAGGTTGAGAGAGCGACAACGATATTGTGCCGTTTCGCTGCCCGGATAAACTCAAGCAGTTCCGGGAGGATCGTTACGTGAATTAGTGATTGTGCTCCCCAGCTTGTCTGGTTCCAAGCCGGTGGAAGTTCCCATTTACGTTCTGGATCGGCTGAGACCAGGTGTGGGTAAGCGTCGATACGGACCGCGTCGTAGCCGCGTTCTGCAAGTTCGCTGAGGGCCTGGTCCCAGTCTTCATATCCGGCTCCAGGCCAGCGGCGCTCAAGCCAGGAAAAGTCCCACATGGTAATTGCGTAGGGGCGATCGAATGGATGGCGCATCGCGCTGGATCTCCTTAGGTTTGCTTACGAAGGGTGTTTCGAAGAGATGGTGTGCTATCCCTTCAGGGCTCCCTGCATGACTCCCGATACGAGCTGCTTGCCGGCAACGATGAACAGAAGAATCAGGGGGAAGGTTGCGAAGATGGCTCCTGCAAGGATGATGGAGTAGTCCACGAAGTAGTTCGCCTGCAGAACCTTCAGCGCTACGGGCAGGGTAGGGTTCTGCGGGTTCAGAACAATGAACGGCCAGAAAAAGTTGGTCCAGGTCGCAACGAAGGTGAACAGTGCAAGCATGGTGGCCGCCGGACGGACGATGGGCAGGATAATCCGCCAGAAGGTGGTGAAGCTGCTGGCTCCGTCCACCCTCGCGGATTCAACGATTTCATCCGGTATGGTCTGCCCGACGTATTGAGTCATCCAGAACACCCCGAAAGCCGTTACCAAGCCTGGTATTATCACCGCGCCCAGGGTTCCTGTCCAACCGAAGTTGGACATCAAAATGAACAGCGGAACCACACCCAGTTGTGAGGGAACGGCGGTGGTTGCGATCACCGCGGTGAGAAGCCATTTTCTTCCCCTGAACCGCATCTTTGCGAATGCGAAGCCGGCAAGCGTGGAAAAGAACACGACTGAGGCCGCGGTGACCCCGGAAACAATGATGCTGTTGCGAAGTGCCGGCCAGAAATTGACGTTCGGGTTCTCGACGACGGATTGGACGTTCTGGACGAAGTTGCCCCCGGGGATCCAGGACATGTTCGGGTCGTTCACCGTTGTCGAATCACCGCTGCCGATCAGGAATGACCAGTACAGGGGAAAAACTGATGCCAGGACTACGAAGGACAGGAATCCATAGACCAGGAGGCTCGGCTTTCCCACGGCGCGCCGGTACCACTTGCGGCGGGACCGTGGGCGATCGTCCGGGCGCGGACTGCGTTCAGGTGCAGCGGCCCGGCTTGTTGGGGTTACGATGTTATGGCTCATTTGCGCTTTCCTTGACTGCTCGAAATGCGGCTACTGATAAACAGGTTGAGGAGTCCGATGACCACGATGATGAGGAAGAGTAGCCATGCCACGGCGGACGCGCGCCCGAAGTCCAGGTCTCGCCAGCCGAGGTTGTAGAGGTAGAGGGTGAGAGTGAGCCACTCTTTATCGGGACCACCGGTTCCGGCCAGGTCGTAGAGAAGCGCTTCATCGAAAATCTGCAGGCCGCCGATGGTCGCCGTGATAACGACAAAGATCGCGGTGGGTTTCAGTTGAGGCAGGGTAATGGAGAAGAACTGCCGAAAGGCGCCGGCTCCGTCGATCGTGGCTGCTTCGTAGTAGTCCCGGGGGATGGCCTGCATGCCTGCCAACAGGATTAGCGCGGCATACCCGGTCCATCTGAAGTTGACCATCGTGGCGATCGCAACATGGCTGGCCAGGACATCGTTGTGCCAGGCCACAGGACTCAGTCCAAAAGTACCTAGGACGTTGTTCACCAGACCGTATCGGTCCCCGAACATATTGCTGAAGATCAATGCGACTGCAACGGGCATCATCACGTAGGGCAGAAGGACCGCCATTCGCCAGAAGGTCGCGTTCCGCAAATTGCGGTCCAGTGCGGCGGCGATGACGGTGGCAATGATCAGCTGCGGCACGACCTGGATCACGAAAATGCTTAGTGTGTTGCGCAAAGCGATCCAGAAATCTCGTTCGTTCAGAACGCTCGTGAAGTTGTCCAGGCCCGCAAAATCGCCTTGTCCGCCCAGAAGGCTCCACTCGTTGAGGGAGACCCAGGCCGTATAGGCCAGCGGGAACAGTCCGACCAGCGCGAATAGAATGAAGAAGGGGAGTATGAAGATGTAAGGGGAGTACTTTACGTCCCAGCGCGCGGCCCTACTCCGCTTTTTTTTGTTCTGCTGTGTTCGCTCCTGAAGGATGGACACGCTGGCTCCTTTAATGATTTGCCAATTTGGTTTGATTACCGTGGAGGCTGGAGGCGCCAGCCTCCACGGTTTGGATTACTTCAGGGATTCGATTTCCTGAACAAATTGCTTCCAAGACTCGTCGGTGGTTTGGTTCCCACTCTGGACGCGGGAAATGGCTGAGCTTGCCGCAGCGGTGATTTGGGCGTGACGGGGACCCTTGAATGCGAAGTCTTTGATCGCTTGGGTCCTCTCGGTGAAGATTTCCCCTGTGGGCGCTCCGTTGAAGTATTCACTTGTGACTTCAGGCAGCTTGGGGGAATCGAAGGCCTGAACACGGCCGGGGAACGGACCGGCGACCTTGAAGGCTTCAATCTGCTGGGGGGCGGCTGTAAGCCAGGAAGCCAGCTGTGCCGCTTCCTCCGGATGCTTCGTCTGCTTGGGAACCGTCAGATAGGACCCACCGGCGTTACCTCCGCCATTGGGAAATACATTGGCGACGTTCCAGTTCTTTACATCCGGTGCAGCGCCCTCGATCAATCCGAGCATCCAGCTGGGGCACATCATCGTTGCGAAGTCACCACTGGCCATTCCGGTGTACCAGTCATCTGTCCACTGGTCGAATCCGGCCGAGAGCTCCGGCGCGACGGCCAGAGTTTCGCGGAAGGCTTTCTCTACTTCAGGGTTACTGGCCGCGATAAGCGTGCCGTCTTCCTTCTCGTAGGGATTAGCCATTTGCTGGATCGTGGCATCGTAGATGCTTTCGGCGGAATCGAACCATTTGGCGTCCTTGCTGCCGGCGGCGAACTTTTGGCCGACTTCGAAGTAGTGCTTCCAGTTTCCCTTAAGCAGCGCAGCAACTTCATCGGGAGCGGAGGGAAGGCCGGCCGCCTCGAGGAGGTCGCCCCTGTAGCAGATGGCAGAGGGACCAATGGCGACCCCGTAGGCGAACAGTTCGCCGTCCTCGGTTGTGACGGGTTTTTTCTGGAAGTCGACCCAGTCGCCGTATTCGGCGATGTCTTCTCCAGGAACTGGATGGAACTTGTCTGCGTACTGCCTCAGTTCGGTCGTCCAGTTGATCTCGATGGCTTCTACATCGGAGAGCCCGGACCCCGCCGCGAGTTTTGTAAAGAGATTGCTTCGTGCGGCCTCGCCATCGGCGGCGATGTTATGCGTTACGTCAATGTTCGGATGTTCGGCCTCGAACTGTTCGATCAGTTTGTCGGTGTAACCGAAGTTTCCGAACGTCGAGAGCGTCAGCTGCACTTTTCCGTTCTGATTTCCGGCGTCAGGGCTGCATCCGGACAGGACCAGCCCCAGTGCGCCGGCTGCGGCGATCGCGGTCAGGGCTGTCATTTTCTTGCGAGGGAACACTGTCACTCCTTTGTGGGCGGTGGTGAACTCAGCTGTTGAGAACGTATGCGATCAATCTACACTGGTATTACCGGCAAGGCCAGAGATGTCGCGATAAAACCTATGGCCTTTGTCCTGTTCCGTCTCGCTGCCTTACGGTCCGGTGGTTGGGCCCTGATGTGCCAATGGTGAACCGACGACCACCGAAGCCCAATCTTCGTCACTGAGAACCAACTTTTCCTCGATGTCCGGCGGCGGCGCCGCCATCTGATCGGCTGGCTGGCCTAGGACGTGTGCAGCCATCAGATGCCCGAGGCGCGCACTATGCCTTACTGATCGCCCCTGGGTGCGCCCAGCGATATAGCCAGCAGCGAAGGCGTCTCCGGCGCCAATGGGTTCGATCACGTTCACAGTGAGCGCCGGTATTGTGACAGGGCCGCCCCTGGTGTAGACGGTGACCGCGTGAGCATCGTCTTTGATGACAAGTTCGTCCGGTTCGGGGAACATGCTGCGCAGCTCTTCGGGGTCCCCTGTGTCGAACAGGGCCAGGGCCTCATCACTGCCCATGAACACTGTGTCGGAAGCTCGGATAAGGGGTGCAAGTGCAATCCGCGCCCGCTTCTTTTCGTCGTTCCACAAGGTTGGCCGCCAGTTGAGGTCGAAGCTTAAACGGAACGAACGCAAAGATCGGCTGGAGAGTCGACGGCAGAGTTCGGCTGTGGTCCCGGAGAGGGCCGGCGTGATTCCAGTAAGGTGCAGGAGGCCAATATCCGAGAGGGCGGCCGCTATAGGGGGTTCGTCCAGGAGGGACGGGGACATGGCACTTGCGGCAGACCCTGCCCTGTAATAGCGCATTCGACTCTTCGCGCCGGTCCGCTCCTTGATGTAAAGGCCGGTTTGGCGTGCGCCATCAAGGATGGTCGCCCGGGTGTTCACTCCCTGGCTGGTCAACTGCCCGAGAATATAACGCCCGAACTCGTCGTCTCCTAGACGGGAGATGAACCGGGCGTCTAGCCCCAGGCATGCGAGGTTGGCGGCCACATTCGCTTCAGCTCCTCCCACCGCGCGGGACAGCGACCCGGGTACAGAATCGTCCCCGGCCCAGAGGACCACCATCGCTTCCCCAAGGCAGGCGATCCCGCGGGACTTGTCGTACTGCATGAGTGGTCCTTCTGGTCGTGGGCTGGGGTATTGAGCTGGCTCTGTCGCCTTAGTACGGTTACGACTATAGTATGGTATTACCGGTTTGGCCACTTGTTGTTTGGACCATTCCTAACCGCCCCTTACTCCCAAGGAGAACAATGAAAATCGAGTCCGCGGAGGTATTTGTAGCCAGTCCTGGGCGCAACTACGTCACTCTGAAACTGACGACGGATACTGGGCTGACTGGTCTTGGTGACGCTACTTTGAACGGCCGGGAACTCGCTGTTGTGGCGTACCTGCAGGAGCACGTCGCGCCGCTTCTGGTCGGCCGCGATGCGCACGCGATCGAGGACACGTGGCAGTACCTGTACCGTGGCGCTTACTGGCGCCGAGGGCCGGTGACGATGGCGGCCATCGCTGCGGTGGATATGGCGTTGTGGGACATCAAGGCAAAGGCCGCGCAGATGCCGCTTTACCAACTCCTGGGTGGGCCTAGCCGCACGAAGCTCCGCGCTTATGCCCACGCGACGGGATGGTCGACCGGAGAACTGATCGCATCAGTGCAACAGCGCATTGATGAGGGGTTCACTGCCGTGCGGATACAGCCTGGCGTTCCGGGCCTCAACCGCACCTACGGGGTCAATGGTGCTGGAAGCGCACTTGGCGCCTACGAACCGGCCGCGCGCCTCGCACTTCCTGAAGAGGAGGACTGGGACACGTCGGCGTATATGCGCCACATCCCAGGGGTCTTCGGAACGGTGCGGGATAAGTTCGGCCCGGAAATCGATCTGCTGCACGATGTCCACCACCGGCTAACGCCGATCCAGGCGGCGAAACTCGGCGCAGCTCTGGAGCCTTTCAATCCGTTCTGGCTCGAAGACGTTACGCCTGCGGAAAACCAGGCAGCGTTATCCCTTGTCCGCACTCACACCACCGTCCCGCTGGCCATCGGTGAAACATTCAACTCGATTTTTGACTACCAGATCCTGATCCGGGACCAGTTGATCGACTACGTTCGCTCCGCCGTCACGCACGCCGGCGGTATCACCGCCATGCGTAAACTCGCCGACTATGCAGCTCTTTATCAGATCAAACTCGCGATCCACGGCCCCTCGGACATCTCTCCGGTGGGATTTGCCGCTGCTCTGCATCTTGATCTTGCGGTCCACAACTTCGGGATCCAGGAATACATGATGCATCCGGTCCAAGCCCGTGATGTGTTTGATGTCGACTACACCTACGCGGACGGGGCACTTTACCTCTCGGACAGCCCCGGCTTAGGCGTCCGCTATGACGAAACCGCAGCCGCCGCGTACCCCTACGAGCGCGCCTATCTCCCGGTAAATCGCCTCAAAGACGGCACGCTCCATGACTGGTGAACCCAGCGGGGGACTCAAATGCTCCGGAGAACATCCTCGATGATGTCTTCCAGCCTCACCGAGCCACCCAGGATTCCGTTGACCTTACGTCGCGCGACGCTTTCCAAGGGATATTCAAGATCCTCCCCATATAGGTCCTCCGCGAGCATGACATGTTTGAACATAGCGTTGCCGGCACCGTCGGCATCCCCTGCTTCGATCGCCTCCAGGACCACCCGATGCAACGGGGCCCCTTCCTTCGCAACGGCCTGGTCATCAAGGCTTCGGATCATCTGTTCGAACACGAGCGGAGCGATTGAGCTGAACATGATTTCAATCACCGGGTTGCCGGAAATGCGGGCGATCAGGCTATGAAACGCGATGTCGCATCGTGCACGGTCGAGCACATCACGAGTATCGTCCATGGCGTCAACGAGTATCCTCAGCCGAGCAACATCGGCATCCCCTGCACGCTCGGCGGCAAGTCTGGCAGAAAGTTCCTCAAGCATCCCGCGGACCTGAATAAGGTCGCGGGCTGTCGCCCCGCGTTGCCGCGCGAAAGAACCGACTTTGGAGGCAACGTCGAAAGATTTGGCCGCGCGGACGAACGCCCCGCGGCTTGGCCGGATCTCGATAATGCCGCGCTCCTGAAGACTTCGCAGCGCCTCGCGGACGACCGGACGGGACACACCATACTCGATGGCCAGTTCCCTCTCGGAGGCCAGCTTTGATCCGGGACTAAGTTCTCCTGCCCCAATCCGCTCCTCCAACAGATCCACCAGTTCATCAGCCGAGGGCAAGGCCTTTGGGTTAGCGAGGGATCCACTTGATGGCAAAGAGGGGCTAAGCGCATCGGGCAGGTTATCCAGAGTCATAGCAATAACAGTATCGCCTAAAGTGGTACCGGTCAGGCCGGTAACGCCACACGTGCAGTAAACCGATCCAACTGAAAGGGGACAGGAACCGATGACGACAACTCGCCCGGGAATGTCCGCCCTGCGATGGCACTCCCAAAAAGACATTCGCCTGGAAACCATCGAACGCCCGGCATCGCCAGAGGGAAGTGACCTGCTTATCCGGGTTGAAGCCGCCGGCATCTGCGGAACCGACATCGAGGAATGGCAACACGGGCCGATCAACATTGCCATGACGCCCCATCCGCTCACAGGTCGCAGCGCACCCCTGACGCTCGGACACGAGTTTTGCGGGACCGTTGTGGCCTCCGGACCCACAGCAGCCATCAAAACCGGGACCCGCGTCGCCGTCGAGGTCAACCTTTCCTGTGGCATCTGCCAACGCTGCCGGACCGGGTACACGCAACAATGTGAACAGCTTGGTTCCCTCGGCCTGCACGGGGATGGAGGGCTGGCCGACTTCGCCGTCGTGCCAGAACACATCTGTGTTCCCATCCCACCAGAGATGCCCGCCCTCGATGCAGTTCTGGCCGAGCCCCTCGCTGTTGCCATACGAGCAGTCCGTCTTTCCAACATCGCCGCAGGGGACAATGTCACGGTCCTCGGAGGCGGCACAATCGGTCAGCTCGCAGCCAGGGTGGCCAACCGGCGCGGCGCACAGGTCACCCTCATCGAACCACACGCCGCCCGCCGTACCGTGGCAGCCGCCGCCGGAATCCGCGCCATCAGCCCTGATGAAGAGACAACACCAGAAAATCACGCTCCCGCAGATGTGACCCTCGAATGCGCCGGTTACAAAGGCGCGGTAAAAGATGCCATGCGTCTTACCCGGGCTGGCGGCAGCATCGCCGTTCTGGGAGTATCCAGCCACAACCTGACCCTGAGCGCATGGGACCTGATCAAGCACGAACAACAACTGCTCGGCGTCCTATCGCACACTCTTGCCGACTTCACAGAAGCTGTGACCCTTCTATCTGAGCATCAACTCAACGTGCAGGGCATAGTCACTGGCGTTGTCCCCCTCAGCGACTCAATCGAAGGCGCCTTTACGGTCCTGCGCGACAGGCCTTCCGATCACCTGAAGATCGTCATCGTTCCGTAGCAACAAGCCAAATTCAGATCCCCACAGAATCCTCTGCCCATTCCAATTCAAGGAATCAACAATGAGCACAACTGTCACAACACCTGAAGAAACCATTGAGCGGGCAGGCGTTGTTCCTGTTGTCGTCGTCGAAGCACCACAGGCCCTGCACCTCGGCCGCGCGCTGCTGAACGGGGGCTTGCCGCTAGCAGAAATAACCTTCCGTACGGCAGGCGCTGTCCAGGCCCTCGAAATACTCGCGTCACAGCTGCCCGAGCTCCTCGTTGGTGCCGGCACTGTTCTCAATGCCCGCCAAGTCGATGACGCCGTCTCTGCAGGAGCCCGGTTCATCATCTCGCCCGGGCTCTCCGCCGAGGTCGTGCACCGCGCCCGCCACCACAACGTCCCGGTTTTTCCCGGAGTTGCGACACCCTCAGACATCATGGCCGCCCTGGACCTGAACATAACCACCATGAAATGCTTCCCGGTCAAGACTCTGGGCGGGCTGCCAGCAGTGAAAGCACTATCGGCCCCGTTTCCGCAGGTGAGATTCATCCCCACCGGCGGCATCAACGCCGAATCTGCTCCGGACTATCTGCAGCTTTCCAACGTGCTCGCCGTTGGTGGTTCCTGGATGGTGGACCCCGCGCTTATCGCTGCCGGGGACTGGAACGAAATCACCCGCCGCAGCCTTGAAGCGGCCGCGCTGACCGGAAAGGCCCGCAGCAAGGCATGAACCCCACCACCAAGGAAACGACCACCTTATGGATCGGGACCTACCCCGATAACGCGCCTGCCGGGAGCGGTGAAGGGATCTGGCATGTCAATTTGGACCTCCGCACCGGAGAGCTTTCCGGCCAGCACCTGGCCATAACCACTCCCGCCCCGTCGTTCCTGGCACAGCACCCCAACGGGCATGCACTCTATGCCGTCAATGAGACTGAAGTAGGCGAGGTGTCAGCCTTCGCGATATCAGCTTCCCACGACGGGCCGCCCACCCTGGTGCCCTATGGACCGCAACCGACGCAACCCACCAACGGCTCCTATCCCTGCCACATCGTAGCCCGGCACGATTCACTCTGGATCGCGAACTACGGCAACGGAACCTTCACTTCAATCCCGCTCAACCAGCACGCGGAAATGAACGGAGCACCACAATCATTCACACATCACGGGCAAGGGCCCAACCGCACGCGACAGGAAGGATCCCACGCCCACTTCGTCGACGAAGTAGATGGCACCGCTTGGGTAACAGATCTGGGCACGGACGAGATACGCCGCTACCGACTGTTCCCAGACCATCTCGAACCAGACGGCATAGCCGCAACCTTGCCACGCGGATCAGGCCCAAGGCACTTCGTCACCTACACCACCGGGATCATCACCGTAACTGAATTGGACTGCGCACTACACGTCCTCAACCGGGACACTGACGGCTCGTTCCGTGTCACGGCGACATTCCCAGCCACCAAGGTAGACGCCGGCAACCCGCTAAACCTTCCCTCCCATATCGCGCGTAACGAAGACGGCAGCCGCGTTTACACAGCCATACGAGGTACGGATACCCTCTCCGTCTTCGCCGTTGCACACAACGACGGACTACTCACCACGGAACCCCTTGCAGAGTTTCCCACCGGAGGAAGCTGGCCACGCCACTTCGCCGTCATCCCCAGCGCGGACAACCACGCGGACTTCATCATCACCGCAAATCAATACTCATCGAACCTGACGGTCCTGCGCATCGACCGCAAAACCGGAGCGGGCCAACTCTTGGATAGCATCGAAATACCCGCCCCAGCATGCGTGCTCCACTCCAGCCGAGGATGACCCAGCAGGCGACCACAAGGTCGGTGTTTTGTCGGTGCGGACTCGCGGTAGCCGTCGCAGGTCGGCCCATACACGCAGACCACCTAGGTAAAGCATCCTGCGCAGGAATCTTTAGCACCGCCCAAGGCCAACGCCAGCGCCGTAGGCGCACTGGGTTTGAGCGCACGCGCAGAACCGCGAAGGAGTTCTGGCTTTCGGCCACTACTTTGAAGCCGTGGATCGCCATCAGCGAGAGCGCTCACTGCAAAGAGAACCACTGGCATCCTCATCGGAGACACTCAGAATGACGGCAGCGTCCGCCGCAGCCTACACGTACTACAAATCACTGCAGCACAAGAGGAAGCGCTCCCGAAGAAGGGACACTTCGTCGTCGTCTTGGAATGGGCTAGAACCGGCTGTCCGGCATGGCAGAGTAGACACAGTCGATTGAGGGAGGAACCCGTGCCTAGTTCGGGAACAGCTAGCAGCATGTCAAACCCCGATCCAAAGGACACGGGTGGGGGTCCCAATGGCGGGGCAACTACCGAAGTACCTGAAATCACTTTCGATGAACAGTTCTATCCGGCCCGTCCCAAGGCACTGAGGCCGGTGGCGCGCCGCCGTCAGTACTTTGCCAATGCACCCTCCTTGGAATTCGACGGTCGGAACAAGACGTACGTGGAGTGGCTGCGAAACCAGTCAATGCTTGGAGATGCAGACGTCCTTGCCCGGCAGCTTTCGGGTCAGGCGAGTATGTGGCAACACTCCTTCGCGCACCCCAACCCCAGGGCAGCCGTCGAACGGGCGTCAGTCTGGTTTACTGCCTACCCGCTGTCCTTTGTGACCACGCCTGGGCAGTCGTTTCTGGCGGCGTTGGGTGACCCAGCGTTATGGCAGGCATTTCGGGAGATAGGAGTTCGGGCTCTTCATACGGGTCCGGTAAAGAAAGCCGGAGGCCTTCGCGGGTGGGCGGAGACACCGAGCGTGGATGGTCATTTTGACCGCATCAGCATGGCCATCGATCCGCTCTTCGGCTCGGAAGAAGAGTTTCGACGGATGTGCGAGGTGGCCGCCGAATTTGGCGGCACCATCATCGATGACATCGTTCCGGGGCACACTGGTAAGGGCCCAGACTTTCGGCTGGCCGAGATGAACTACCGCGATTACCCGGGCATCTATCACATGATAGATATTCCGGAATCAGACTGGCATCTCCTTCCGGCCGTTCCGGAGGGGGAGGACTCCGTCAACCTCAGCCCGGACGCTGAGTTGGCTCTGCAACAAGCTGGTTACATCATTGGCAGGCTGCAGCGGGTCATTTTCTATGAGCCTGGTGTCAAAGAAACTAACTGGAGTGCGACGGGCCCGATTGTTGATACAACAGGTCAAACGCGCCGCTGGGTATACCTCCACTACTTCAAGGCCGGACAGCCATCCATTAATTGGCTGGATCCCACGTTCTCGGGTATGCGTTTAGTCGTAGGTGACGCGCTGCATTCGCTCCTTGATTTGGGGACAGGCGCTCTCCGGCTAGATGCAAACGGCTTTCTTGGTGTGGAAAAAAGCGCAGAGGAACAGCCTGGGTGGTCCGAGGGGCATCCCCTGTCCGAGGCTGCGAATCAGCTGATTGGCAGCATGGTCCGCAAGGTCGGGGGTTTCTCTTTTCAGGAACTCAATCTCACCATCGACGACATCAAGGCCACGTCAGAAACAGGTCCGGATCTGTCCTATGACTTCATCACCCGGCCGGGTTACCATCATGCGCTCGTCACTGAGGACACTGAGTTTCTGCGCCTGACACTCCGTTTGGCCATGGAAATCGGAGTGGACCAGGCGTCACTGGTTCACGCGCTACAGAACCATGATGAACTCACGTACGAACTCGTCCACTTTGCAACACGGCATAAGGATGACGTGTTCCAGTTGGGTGGTTCCGACCTGACCGGTGCCGAACTGGCCGAGCAGGTCCAGACCACGTTGCGGGATAGGCTAACGGGAGAGAACGGGCCATACAATGCGGTGTTCACGACGAACGGCATTGCGTGCACGACAGTCAGCGTCATCATGGCAGCTCTGGGCATCAAGGACCAGGCCTCGCTCACGCCCGGAATAATCGAGAAAGTGCGCGGCGCGCACCTACTCCTGGCCATGTATAACGCGCTACAACCCGGAGTTTTTGCGCTCTCGGGTTGGGACATGAGCGGCATGACCACCTTGGACATGGACCAGGTCAAAGAGCTCACGTCCCAAGGTGATACTAGATGGATTAACAGAGGCGCCCACGATCTCATGGGGACAAACCCTGGGGCCCTTACCTCGGCCGCGGGAATGCCCCTATCACGCAGTCTCTATGGTCCGCTGCCGGAGCAGCTCAAGGACGAAAACTCCTTTGCACGAGGACTCCAGAAAATTCTGACCGTACGCGAGACATGGGGCATAGCGACCAGTGTGCTTTTGGATGTTCCTGATGTCTCCCATCGGGGTCTGCTCGTGATGGTGCACCGGCTTGAGTCAGGAACGATTCAGGTAACAGTTCTGAACTTTTCGGGTGAAAGTATCGCCGGCAGCGTCAATTCCCAGCATCTTGAGCCAGGCGCAGTCGTCCGCGATCTCTTCACCGACGAAACCGTCGGCGCTGTGGATGATTTGCACAGCTTTTTCATCGGGCTGGACGCTTACGAAGGCACAGCGCTTCTCATAGAAGAACCCGAAAGACCAGCCGCGCAAGGGTAGATCCGGAGCGCGGACGCGCACTTAAGCACAGGGAGGCTCCGTCCGGCAACCAGAGGGTTGCGGACGGAGCCGTCCAATCGGATCGCAAGGGGTTCCATCCCTGAGTTACTGTCCGCGGTTTGTGTCGCGTACAAAGTCCTGTGCCACCGCAGATGTCTGTGCCGCGCACCTACGTAAGGCTCCCCACAGCCGAGCAGCAGGACGTACCAAACGAGGGAGTTTGGTGGCCGACATGGACCCGAATCAGCCACCGATCAGCGGTGGGCGCATCGGTCATTCCGTGAATGGGGTGACGAACCGGGCAAGTAACCTGAAAACAGGCTAGCCGACTTGCTCGCGGGTGATGCCATATGGAACCCGGTCGGAAAGGGCGGCCGTGTACGTTCCAGGCTCATGACGGGTGACAATAATTCCATGCGTTCGGGCAAGCGCTGCAACACCCTGAAGTTCCTTCACGGCAGCATCGAGCCGTTCATTCAGAGCTTGTCGGCTCGTCACGTGAATTTCAATGGTGTCAATGTCGGTCGGCATCGAGTCCTGCTCTCATGTGTTCCATGGCTTCTTGCTGTCTTGGGCTTGCCGGCCGAGGTAGCCCACGGTTGGTTCAGGCCTCGCAGATCTGCACTCGACTCATAGTGAAGCGATGCCTGGCCTGGCATGTGGTGTCGGACGCAGGCACCGCACGTCCGCTCAGAACCTATGAGAATTGGCGGATCTTTTCAGCCACGTGGATAGCGTCTCCCTGCGGCGCCGTTGAAGCTCGATCTGGTTTTGCGACCAGGAGATATGCCAGACCCGATAGGGCCACCACGAGGAATCCGATCAATGCGATCCACTGGTCATACCAGGGCGCTTCAAGGCTCAAATCAGGTTTGGTAAGAACGACCATGCCAAATACCAAGTAGCACAGCGCCGCGATGTTAATCGTGAGGCCCCATCTCCCGAGGCTAAAGGGGCCAGCAGGCCGCCAGCCCTTCAAGCGTGCGCGTAGCGCGGCCGTTACGACTACAGCGAACGCACAATACCCGGCGACCATCTGGAAAGCAGCGATCCTGAACAGAGAATCCGGGGAGAAAAAGACGTAGGTCGTGATCAGAACTGGCAGAATGTTGATTACCAAGAGGGCGTTGACAGGAACATGCGAATTCTTGCCGGTCTTAGCGATGGCGTGGCTGCCTGGGAACATCCCGTCCCTGGCAAAAGAGAATACGAGCCGAGACGAGGCTGTCTGCTGCCCCATGACGCCGGCAAGGAAGGAGATCAGAATGACTACGAGGAAGATCTTCATGCCGACGGTACCGAGCGAACTCTGCAGAATGCTGGGGACGGGGTTGGCGTCCTCACCCGAGACGATCTCAGCGAGGTTCGGTGCAGCGAGCACATAGCCCACAAATGAGAAGACCGCCGCTGCGCCACCGATGATGACTGTCATTACCATCGCACGCGGAATGCTCCGTCCGGGATTAGGGGTTTCTTCCGCTACCTCGCCGCAGGCCTCGAAGCCATAGAACATGTAGAGGCCCACCAGGGACGCACCTAGGAACAATGCCAGGAAGGACCCGCCGCCGTCCGCGCCCATTCCACTAAAGAACACCGAGATGTCGTTCTTCCGCTGAAAAATAATGAGGTAAAGGCCGACGCCGATAATGCCGATAAGCTCCCCTGCGAGTCCAATTTGGCTGATCCGGGCCAAGGACTTGGAGCCGCGGAGATTAAAAAAGAGTCCGATGCCGATTACCCCGAGCGTGATTAACAAAGTCTGGATGGGGTTGGCCGTGACAGAGGGCTCGTCCGGTGTCCCAAAAAGGAGACTGGCGACGAAGCCAGAACTGAACAGCGCGGTGGTCGTGATTCCAACCGTGGTACCGCCAATATAAACCCACGACATCCACCACGCAGTGCGGCCATTCCACAGCCTTCTTGTCCATTGGTATAGTCCGCCCGCGAGGGGAAACTGAGACACGATTTCACCAAAGACCAGCGCGACGAGGAGCATACCGGCACCCACGATAAGGATCCAGAAAACCGAGAGTGGACCCGCCTTGGTCATTCCCAACGCGAAGAGCGCAACGACGCCGACCATGGGTGAGAGGTACAAAAAGCCTAAGGCAAAGTTGGCAATGAGGTTGATCTTGCGTTCAAACTTGGGCTCGTATCCTAGTGCTCGCAGATGATCATCGTCTCGATGCCTCAGTGATTCTGGATGTGACATTAGTAGGTTCCTTGAATAGAAAGTAGGCCGGCGCCTTGTGATCGTCGTTTGATGCCTGGAGTGACGTGAACGTGATTCGCGAATCAAACGCTCGCCTTTTGTTGCCGCCAGACTTGCGGCGGAAGGCTAGGTCACCGTCTAGGTAAGAGGCGGTTGAGTGATGATATTTTCACCTGTGGCATGGAAAGCAACGTCAGGTCTTATGTCGTTAGCCCAAACGTATTGATACTCGTTCGAGGCCTGCCCAGCAGGTGAGCTCCTACAGTTTGGGTCCAGGCGTGGAAGGATTGCACACTGGCAAGCGCTCATGCGTGGCGAAGTGTGACTCCGTCGAGGTAATGGAAGAGCGTTCTTTGGCCCGCCCGTTCAAGCCATACCCAGACGACGGTACCGTCCTCAGCAACGCAGTCCACGACTCCACGATCTGTTGTGGCGTCCTCCCCGCCAATCTCTATGCGCGTCCCCGGGGTGAGCTCATGCCAATCTGTGTGGCGCCTTTCACGATTTGACGAGGCTTCAGCTGTTGTTGAAACTTGCATGTTTGCTCTTCCGCTCACATCTGAGCTGGGCTAGTCGGTTGCGGTACACCCCGTCTGTCATGACGCGGTGACGCCGTTTCCGGCTGCGACACAGTGTTTTGGTTGTGCGCGTCGCAGCCGGAGTATGGCTTATCTGTAACATCAGCTACTTGCGTGCGGCCCATTCAAGCCCTTGCTTTGTCAGCAAGCGCACGTTGGGCTCGTCCAGGTCCTGCGGGCTGTGTCCAATGGAATGGAAGAAGACTCTCCCCGCACCCCAATTGCGCACCCAGGCCACGGGGCTTTTATGCCCTTCGATCCAGGGGAGATGCTCGCCGGAGAAGATAGTTTCAGCCAAGACGTGGTTGTTCGGGTCCACGTGCATGTAGTACTGCTCGGAGGCCACTTTGAAGTCGCCGACGCTCTTGGTGACTTCATGAGATGGATCCGTGATGGTCACTTCGTAAGGCTGTGGGTACGCTTCGCCCGCCGGATGTTCGATGAAGTCCCCTCCCAGCAGAAAGTGGTACTTCAGGCTGGCGCGGAAGGCTGCTGCTGCTCCGTGCCAGGCAGCGAATCCGGTCCCAGCCTGCACGGCTTCCAAGAGACGATTCTCCTGGGCGTCGCTCAAATCCTCGGTGGTCAATGCGTTGTTCCAACCGATAATGATGAGGTCATAGCCCGTCAAGTCACCATCGAGACGGAAGATGTCCTGCGTTTCCTCAACCTCAAAGTTCAGCTCGTTGAACAAACCACGCGCCCACTCGGCGATGACGTAGGGCGTGTGGCCCGGCCAGCCGCCGTATAAATAAAGTACCTTCGTCATGGAGCTCTCCTTGTTCTTTCCAGATCTTACGGAATCTGTACGCGGCCATTTCCAGGCGACGCCAACTATCCAGGCTAGTTTTTCCGGTGCCAGTCTGGAGCCCGGCAGGGCTCCCATTCGGCGCACCCGACGTATAACCCGGGGCGGAACCGCTGGTGCGGATTCGCCCCGGGACCGCGAAGTGAAACCGCACGCCGGCCTAGGGGGCCTAGATTAGAGGTGCTGCTCCCTGTCACGGAATTCGCGGTATTCGTCCTGGCGTTCATCCTCGATGTAGGCGGGAACCGGGAAGTCCCACCACCCCGGGACCCAGGGGCCAGCGGCGTCGCGGTCCGTTGGAATTTCCACGAGTGCCGGTTGGTTGGATTCGATGGCCTCGCGGAGGATGTCCTCCAGCTCATCAGGGGCGTTGACACGGTAGGACTTAAGACCAAATGCCTCGCCCAAAGCCTTGTAGTCGGGGGAGTACGGTGTGCCGTCAGGCAGGTTGAACTCAACACCGATGTGGCGGTCCGTCTGCTTTCGTTGGCCACCTCGGATCGACATGAACCCTGAGTTGTCCTGGACTAGGAAAACAACCGGAATGTTATTGGTCACGCACAATC
This sequence comes from Pseudarthrobacter raffinosi, assembly GCF_023913735.1. Classification (GTDB taxonomy): domain Bacteria; phylum Actinomycetota; class Actinomycetes; order Actinomycetales; family Micrococcaceae; genus Arthrobacter; species Arthrobacter raffinosi. The sequence continues at coordinate 39,266 of NZ_JAMXBH010000026.1, read as the reverse complement.
CAATTTCCTGGGAAGTCATGAGGAAGTCACCATCGCCGACGATGCACACCACAGGCCGGTCGGGTGCCCCGAGTTTGGCACCGATGGCCGCCGGTACTGCCCACCCCATCGACGAGAAACCGCCGGAGGTCAGGTGGGTTCGCGGTTCATAGACGGGAAATGTCTGCTTCACCGCACCCTGAGCGTTGCCCGACCCAACAACAACAATGCCGTTCCGCGGCAGAACCTTACGCAATGCCCCCAGTGGACGTTGGAATGTGAAGGGGAACCGATCCGAGTCGCGGCGCGTAGCCAGCTTCGTTTCCCATTCAGCCTTCTTCTCGGCCAGCTCGGCCAAGTATTCTGCTCGCTCAGGAGTTGCTTCGGAGTCCAGCTCCGTATTGATGGCTGCAACAGCGTGGCGTGCGTCGGCAACGATCCCCACCTCGGCAGGATAGTTCTTGCCGATCTCCTGGGGGTCAATGTCAATGTGGATCAGTTTCCCCGGTGGGATGGAGAAGCTGACGCCCTGTGCGTAGCTCGACGCAGACCAGTCAGTAAACCGACAACCGATGGCGATAACAAGGTCAGAAGTGGAGGCCATGGCGTTGCCGGGGATGGTTCCGGTCTGGCCGACGCTTCCTGCGAAAAGGTCGTGGTCTTCAGGGAAGGCACTCTTGCCATTCCACGTCGTCACGACGGGAATGTTCCACTTCTCGGCCAGTGTAAGGACTTCATCCGTGGCATTTGCCGTAATCGTTCCACCGCCGACGACAATCACAGGCCTCTGGGCGTACTTGATCAACTCGCCTGCTGCGGTAGTGGCTGACGGATCCGGGAATGCCTGTCCCACCGGCAGGCGCTTTGCGAGATCGTGAATCTCGACGTCGGCGCGCTCGGCCTGGACGTCCATGGGAATTTCCACGTGCACCGGACCGGGACGGCCCGTAAGCATCGAACTAAACAGCCGCTGCATAATGAACGGCAGTTCCTCGACCCTGCTGACAGTCCAGTGACGCTTGGAGACGGCCTCGGCAACCTTGGGGAAGCTATTTGCGGTGAACCGCTCCAGTTCCTGAAGCAGGCCGTGACCTCGCATGTGTGTGGGCGGGCCTCCGGTGATTACAAGAACATTTGTGGAGTCGGTGTAGGCCGTTGCCATGCCTATGACGGTGTTGCTGGCGCCGGCTCCGATGGAAGTTACAGCAGCCATGGGCTTGCCTGTTACCCGGTAGTACCCATCGGCGATGTGCACTGCGCTCTGTTCATGGAACGTGTAGATGAAAGGTATCTTTGAGTCCTCGTCCAGGAAGGCGTCGGTCAGAGACCAAATACCGTGTCCTGGAATTCCGGCAACATATTCGACGCCGTAGGACTTAAGAGCCTGGGCGACGATTTGGCCGCCTGTCAGCTTAGTCATGCTTCCTCCGTAGTTGTTCGAGACAACCCATTCATTGATTTTGGTCCGTCTTCTAAGGGTTGAACACAGTTGGCGATGTAGCGGTGCCTGTCGGGCCGTGCCGATCCCTTAGCCAGGAGCGAAGTGCTTCCGGTATGTGCGCCTCGCCACAGCGTTTGATTGCTTCCACATTAGGGGGAGTTCTGGCATAGCACAACCAAAGGCATTCCTTCAATTCCCATAGCTTTAGTTTATGCCTTAAGTCCATAAGGTTTGCTTTTGGCATCTCTAACACTTAGGTCCGTTGTGCTATACAAACGACCTAATCTACGGTGTAAAAAAACGTCGGCTCTACGGCGTTGCCATTGATCATCAATCCTGTAGGAGAGCCCCATGGCCCGTCATCTGAAATCTGCAGCCGCACCGACCGACACAGACAGTGCCACCCCCGACGTCCGTGGGGTCGTAGAAGGCGTGATCGCGGACGTCCGGACGCGAGGAGACGCAGCAGTGCGCGAGTACTCCGAAAAGTTTGACAAGTGGGGCCCCGAGAGCTTCCGGCTGACAGCGGGGCAAATCGAAGAAGCGATCTCCCGTGTACCCGCGCAGACGTTGGAGGACATTCGGGAAGTCCAGGAAAACGTGCGCCGCTTCGCCCAGCTTCAAAAGGAGTCGCTTCGGGACTTCGAAGCAGAAGTTCAGCCAGGCATCATTCTGGGCCAAAAGAATGTCCCAATTAAAGCGGTCGGAGCATACGTTCCGGGCGGTCGCTACCCTCTTCTGGCTTCAGCCCACATGACCATTGTTACTGCCAAGGTGGCTGGTGTGGAAAGGGTTGTTGCTTGCACGCCACCCTCCCAAGGACAGATTCCGGATGCAACGGTGGCCGCCATGCACATGGCAGGCGCGGATGAGATCTATCTGCTGGGCGGAGTGCAGGCTATTGCCGCCATGGCGGTCGGAACCGAAACAATTCGAGGAGTGGATATGCTGGCGGGCCCGGGCAATGCTTACGTCGCCGAGGCAAAGCGTCAACTCTTCGGCGCTGTTGGGATTGACCTGTTCGCAGGACCGACCGAAGTACTCATTGTTGCTGACGAGACGGCTGATCCGTTCCTTGTTGCCGTTGATCTCCTCAGCCAGGCCGAACACGGTCCCGACTCGCCTGCCATCCTCGTGACAACGTCAGCTGAAGTCGGGGGGAAGACCATCAAGCACGTGGCTGAACTGCTGAAGAACCTTCCGACAGCAGCGATTGCGGACCCCGCCTGGCGGAACCACGGTGAGGTCATCCTTGCCGATTCCCTGTCAGAGGCCTTCGAAATTGCGGACGACTTCGCCAGCGAGCACGTTCAAATTCTCACAAGTTCTCCACGCGACGCTCTTGTCGCCATGACGAACTATGGCGCCTTGTTCCTGGGCGAAAACACCTGTGTTTCATACGGCGATAAGGTGATCGGGACGAACCATGTCTTGCCGACGCTGGGTGCCGCCCGCTACACGGGAGGCTTGTGGGTTGGGAAATACCTCAAGACCCTTACGTACCAGGAAGTAACGACCCTCGAGGCTAGCGCGCGGCTGGGCGAACTATGCGGTCGCGCCGCCCGCGCAGAAAACTTTGAAGGCCACGCCCGCTCAGGTGACCTGAGGGCCGCCCGGCTCGACAACTCCACGCCCGCATGGGCATGACGTCTGCCGAACCCGCGATAGCACACGTTGGTGACGCCGCCGTAGGGTCCTCCGCGGCGGCGTCACAGCCAACGACCCGTATCGAAACCGATCTCCTGGGCTCAGCCCATGTCCCGCTCGACGCGTACTGGGGCATCCATACGCAACGAGCCGTGGAGAACTTCAGCCTCGGCGCAGACAGGCTTGAGGCGTTCCCGGCCCTGGTTGCCGCATTGGCCCTGGTCAAGCAAGCCTGTGCCCGCGCTAACCAAGAATATGGCTTGCTCCCGCCGGGCGTGGGAAGTGCCATTGAATGGGCATGTGAACAGCTTCGCGACGGTCGCCACCTCGAACAGTTTCCCGTCGAAATGATTCAAGGAGGTGCCGGGACATCAACCAACATGAACGTCAATGAGGTCATCGCCAACTTGGCACTGGAACGGCTCGGTCTGGACAAAGGCACGTACGCGGTCGTCCATCCAAACGAGCAGGTGAACAAGAGCCAATCAACAAACGACGTCTACCCGACTGCTTTGAAGATCGCCATGATAACGAGCACTGATGTTCTTATTGCATCGCTGGACCGCCTCACAACATCGTGTGATCGAAAAGCCGCGGAGTTCGGCGACATTGTGAAGATGGGCCGCACCCAGCTGCAGGACGCAGTTCCCATGACACTGGGACAGGAATTCGAGACCTACGGCGTCACGTTGCGCCGTGATCGGGACCGCCTCCTGGAAGCAGCGGCCCATCTTCATGAAGTGAATCTCGGTGCAACAGCCATCGGCACCGGGATTACGGCACCTTCCGGCTTTGCAAGCTCAGTGGGACATCACTTACGCGAACTTACCGGCCGGCCAATGCGGACCTCAGACCACCTCATCGAATCCACGCAGGATGTCGGAACGTTCACTTTGTTCTCGGCGACGCTAAAGCGTCTGGCGGTCAAGCTCTCGAAGATCTGCAATGACCTTCGGTTGCTGTCCTCGGGACCACGATCGGGTCTTGGTGAAATCAATCTCCCGCCGCGCCAGGCCGGATCCAGCATCATGCCGGGAAAAGTCAACCCCGTCATGCCAGAATTCGTGAATCAAATTGCGTTTGAAGTAATCGGTTCGGACCTCACGGTCACGCTCGCGGCGGAAAGCGGGCAGCTGCAGCTCAATGCCTTCGAACCAATAATCGCGTACTCCATCTTTAGATCCATGGCCCATCTGAGTCGGGCGATGGATCTGTTGGCCGACTACTGCATAGATGGAATTACAGCCAACACAGAAACTCTCGCTGGGTATGTCGATGGCAGCATCTCCATCGTCACCGCACTCGTCCCGCAGATCGGGTACGTAGCTGCGACGGATATAGCAAACGAAGCACAACGAACAGGTGCCAGCGTGAAGACGCTGGTGCTGGAACTTGGGCTACTGACGCCGGAGGCGTTCGACGAGCTCATCCTTGCCCGGCCGAATCGTTGACCCTCATTGCGCGATGCGGCTGTTCGCTGCCTCGTTCCAATGAAGTGCCGGTCACACGGCGGGCCTCGGTGCTTTAGCCGCGACAAACTGAAGTCATCGAGCCCTGGCTACGAACCGTATCAAAACAGGAGAAAACACATGGGCTTCCTCGATCGCGTGGACCAGCAGCTATTGCCAGGGCTGACGGACATGGAGACAGTCCGGGCGCCGACATCCTCCGACCAGCTTCGGGCGTTTCGGCTTGAATACTCTCAACTTCTGCTCGAGCGTTCCAAAACAGTGGCTTCCATGGAGGACATCCGTCGCGAGGACCACCTGGTTATCCGACAGGGTGGCTCCGCCTCGCTCCTACTGCGGCGATACGCCCCAGTGGGGCTGTCCGGACCCAGTCCGGCAATCTATTGGATTCACGGCGGCGGAATGATCGTGGGCAGCGTTCAGGGCGATGACAACTACTGTGAGACGCTGGCCCAGGAAACCCAAGCCGTGGTGCTCTCCATTGAGTACCGGCTCGCTCCGGAAAACGGCCCAACAGCCCCGGTGGAGGATGCGTTCGCTGGCCTCCAGTGGGCGGTAGATCACGCCTCCCTTCTGAAAATTGATCCCAACAAAGTCGCTGTTGCCGGCGCCAGTGCCGGTGGCGGCATCGCGGCAGGAGTGGCGCTGCTCGCACGCGACCGTCAAGGCCCAGAGATCCGTTTTCAGCACTTGATGTACCCAATGCTTGACGACCGCGAAATCACAGTTTCGTCGCGGGAGTTCGCCGGAATCCCGAGCTGGAGCCGCGAGAATAATCGGTTTGCTTGGCAATGCCTTCTCGGGGCCTTATATGGGACGGACGAAGTTAGCCCCTATGTCGCGCCCGGCCGGATGACTGACCTCTCATGTCTGCCTCCAACGCTGATACAGGTCGGTGAGCTCGATACCTTCAGAGACGAGGACATCGACTTTGCCTCCAGACTGATGCAAGCAGGGGTACAGACTGAGCTTCACGTCTATCCTGCCGCGTACCATGCGTGGGACGTATACAACCCTGATGCACGTTTGACGGTTCAAGCTCACAGGGACAGAAACGCTGCCATCAGGCAGGCCTTGTGGACGTAGCCAGACTGTCATCCGGCCGGGCGCACATCCGTCCTAACAGCCGATCGAAGCCGCCGCGGCACCAGGGGATCCTGCAGCAGCGCAGAGGACGATTAGCACCGGAACAACAGGGAAATTCCTCGCGAACTCCTGACAAAAGCGCTCTTACTGATCCGAGCAATGGGCGACCGCGACCGCGGCACCTTCCTGACTCACCCATTGTGGCGGCCACGGGGGCCCTGGGGCAGTAAGGCGCTCCCCGAACATGCCGCCACGTTCCCACATACATACGAGCGCCTGGCGAATCCCGCGCCGGTCCCATTTTACCGCGGCTGAGTGGCCAGCCACAGCAGCCACAGCAGCCGCACCAGACGCGATAGAAGGAGAAGTCTTGAACGAAGCTGTCACCGCAACGGCACGGTCAGTTCCTGAATGCCCCGGAGGGGGAGCGAAACAGCAGGAGGTCGAGAGAGAATCTGTCTCGCACTCCATAATTTTCCATGATCCCTTCGAGGACAGCCCAGCGCAGAGTCAAATACCGAACGTGATTCAGTCAGGTGGCAGACGCAAGGACCATGCACGCGGCGGAGTTCGCGGTGCAAAACACAGGAAGGACAATGCCGACCGGGTGAGGGCGAAAGCCCAGGTGTCACGTGATTTGCTGTTGCTGGCTCACAGTGTTTCCGACCGATGAACCAAGATCCTCTGTGGATCAGATCAAAGCACTTCTAGCTGCTTCGGCTAGCGGAGTCTAACGACGGCGCCGCTGGACGCGGACTCTTCGGCAGCCAGCGCCACTCTGAGCGCCATCAGACCTTCTTCACCGGAAACCGCTGGCCGGCCGACCCCACGAACGGCCTCGGCGAACTTTTCAAGAATCACGACGTAAGGGTCCTCGTTTGAGTCGACAGGAAAAGCAGTGTTCCCCTCTGCGTTGGTCAGAGTGATCGCTCCGGACGAGTCTTGGGTCATGGCGTCGGTCACCTGCAGAGAACCGTTGGTCCCGTAGAGGTACAATGAGGTTTTCGCGTGCGGCATGGCAAATGAATCGATGGTTTGAGCAAGAACTCGGTCCCCGTTTTTATTCTCATACTCAATGAGGGTCATTGCAGTGTCGACGCCACCCTCGCGGTTCCATTCCGCCTGGTTGGCGGCCACGGCAGTCACCGCCGTGGGGATGCCCAGGAGGGGGTTGAGCACGGAAGCATCGTGGCAGGTAAGGTCCAGAATGACTCCCCGACCTGTTCCTGGTTCTGACAGACGCCAGCCGCGCAGTCGCGGATGAAGCAGACCAGCGTTGGAAATCTGGGCCGCCAGTATCTTTCCAATTGTGCCCGCAGCAACGACTTCCCGAATTTTGCGGTGCAGTGCACTCTGCGGCAGATGGTGGTTTATGGCAAGAACCAGCCCGCGTTCGTCGGCAAGTCTCACCATTGCGCCCGCCTCGTCAGCTGTCAGCGCCATGGGCTTTTCGCACAGGACGTGTTTGTCGGCCAGAAGAGCCATCCTGGCCTGGGGGTAGTGTTTTTCGTTAGTCGAGGAAATGTAGACGGCATCTATGTCCAACTCCAGCAACTGGCGGAGGTCCGTCGTGTGTGCGGGGACGGTGTTAGCTCGTGCGTAGTCTGCTGCGTGGCTGCTGGAGCCACTCATCACCGCGTGGACGGCCGCGCCTGAGGACCTCATCGCCGGAATCATGCGGGTGGCTGCAATGTCACTGGCCCCAATCAGTCCCCACTTGATCATGTTGTGCTGCTCTTCAGTCATTTGCGTTGTCTCCCTGCCTAAGAGCGGTTCGCTCAGGCGTCAGCGTGTCCTGGTTGGGCCCTGCCGGAGCTGGAGCGGAGCTGATGGGACGTGTCGATTGGGAGAAGCCGATGGCTACGGCAACGCCGGCAAGGACGATGAGCAGTGCAGAACGAATGCCGTTGTGGTCCCCCAGAAGTCCGAGCACGGGCGGCCCGACCAGGAAAGCGATATACCCGGCCGTCGCCACCGCACTGACGCGGGCAGCTGTACCATTCGGATCATCTCCGGCCGCTGAGAGGCCCAAAGGGAATCCCAACGCAACACCAGCGCCCCAAAGTCCTACTCCGACCATCGCCAGGGCCGGTGTGGATCCAAAGATGACCAGCAGGAGACCCGCCGCAGCAAACAAGCCCAATCCCTGCAGAGTCTGACGTCGCCCAAATCTGGCAACTAAACGGGCGCCCAGCATACGGACCAAAGTCATCAAGCCAGCGTAAACGGCAAAGCCAAGCGAGGCATGGAACTCGCTTATTCCATAGCCGTCGACCAAAGCCAACGGGATCCAGTCGTTGCCCGCGCCTTCCGCGAATGCCATCCCCATGACAACGACGCCCAAGATCATGGTTCGAGGCTCGCGCCAAACTTTAACCCGGCCGCTAGCGGAGCCGGTGGCTTTGGGCGAGCGAGGCTCGACTCCCGTACCTGCCGCCACCAATCTCACCGCTGCAGCAGTACCGGCAATTACCAGCGCCCCGGTCATACCCAGGTGAAGCAGAACAGGCGTGCCCGCAAACACTGCGCCCGCTCCCAGCCCGGAGCCTACTAACGTGCCAATGCTGAATGCGGCATGGATGGCAGGCAGGCATGTTCTGCCAACATGGCGTTCCAGTGCGGCCCCTTCAACGTTCAGTGCCACTTCGAGCAACCCAAACCCGGCACCCGTAATCGACAGCCCTATGAAGGCGAGCCAGCCTAATGCGAGCTCAGTTCCGGCACCAGCTGCGATAAGACCCGCACCGATGCAAATGGCACCAGCTAGCATTCCTGTCCGTCCGCCCCATCTGGCGACCACACGACTCGCCACCAGAAGGCCAGCAACTGATCCCACCGAAATGCCGAAGATGATCCAGCCCATCTCACCGACCGTAAGATCCAGGGCAGCCCTGATGGATGGTGTGCGCGTAATCCATGCTGCTTGCCCTGCCCCTGTCAGGGCGAATACCACAAACAGGGCATTGCGCCACAGACGAGGACTCACGTGTGGGTGGCTGAGAAGCATTAATGTTCCTTTTGGCTCGAGAGAAGTCTTAACGGCCACTTGGGGCGCTGAGGTACGTTGCTGGGCGCAACAAAGCCAAACCGACTGCGGATCCATTCGTCAGGCAGATCGGGAGTCCTGGCAAGGCTGGCGGGGGTTCGCTTCGCTTTCGTCCCCGGCCGGGGGCTCACGGCAAGTCATGCGATGAAGCGCCACGGCAATTTTCACGTGATTGCTTCATTTGCGCAAACCCGTTAAGCCCGAAATATCACGTTTCCTTGGGTTTCGCGAAAGCTAGGCTTATACGTGACATCTACTTGTCCATTCAGCTGAATATTCTCGAACGTCCAATTCAATTCATGAGGAAATACCTCAGAACGGAGTTTGTTCACATCAATGGTCTAGGGTTGCGTGTCGGTTTGCGCTACTTGGCATAGGATGGGCTTATGACACTTACGCAGCTCCAGGCGTTTCTGGCCGCTGTTCGCCACGGTTCATTCAGCGCGGCAGCGCGCGAACTGGACATCTCCCAGCCTGCGATCTCCGATCTTGTACGGCGGCTCGAGGCCGAACTGGGCGCTTCCCTGTTTATGCGCGGGGCTCGCAGACTGCTTCTGACGGCGGCTGGTGATGAACTGCTCCCGTTCGCGGAGCAATCGGTGGTTGCGGCCGAGGGCGGCGCCCAGGCCGTAAAGTCGTTGACCACCCTTGAGGGCGGAACTGCTACATTCGGGCTGCTGCGAAACGCCGACTATTACCTGTTGTCGAATCTTGCCAAGGAGTTTCATGCAAAGCACCCGAAGGTCAAGATCAGGCTAGTCGGACTAAACTCAGCGGAAACGGCCGAAGCCGTCCTCGCCGGAGACCTTGAGGCCGGCCTTATTGTGCTGCCGGTGGTCCTCAATGGCCTCAAGGCGATTCCTCTGGTGCGGGACGAGATTGTCCACGTCACTAATGACAAAGAAGTCCTGCAGGCAGGCCCAACAACAATCGAGTCCTTCGCTCAGCGTCCGCTTATTCTCTACGATGCGCATTACGCCCAGCGCGACCCCACACGGCGGCAGGTCACTGAACGAGCAGAGACCGCCGGCTTGACGTTGACGCCTCAAATCGAGGTAGAGCAGGTGGAGTCCGCTCTTGCACTGGTGTCCGACGGCATTGGTGACACTTTCACTTGCCGTGCGGTTGCTGCCAGCCCAACTTTTCCCAAGGATCTAGGCGTCGTGCCGTTTGACCCACCGCTTTATGACACGATTGCGCTCGTCAAGAAGGAGGGGCATACTCTTTCAGCCGCAACGGGTGAACTGGCAAAGCTGGCCAGAATGACGCTATTGAGCATGGCTCAGTCGGGCAATGGGACGTGGCAGCCCGTGGAGCGCTCAAAGGGCTGATCATCCTCACACACGTCACTTTGTTGACGCGGCCGCCGGCATCGGGGCATGGGGAAGCGCAGCTTCATCGCGTCGATGGCTGCGGTAGATCGCCTCAAGGGTGAACATTGAGCTGGAGAAGCTATGCCCCTCGACCATGGCACGACTTGCTAATCCCATGGCCTCTCGGCCTTCCACGGGCAGCCGGAGGATGTACTCGATCTTCCGTGCGAATTCTCGCCTGTCACCGGGTGTGAAAAGGAAACCGTTCACGCCTTCGCGCACCAGATGGGGCAAAGCGAGGGCATTCGCCAAGACCAAGGGCTTGGATGCCGACATAGCCTCGAGCGACACCAACGACTGCAGGTCAGCGGTACCTGGCATGGCGAACAGCGTAGACCGAAGGTAGGCAAGTCGAAGTTCCTCCTCGTCTACGAAACCGAGGAATGTCACCCTGTCGCTGATTCCAAGACGGCCCGCCTGTAGCTCCAGAGCAGGCCTAAGCTCTCCAACTCCCACAATTTCAAGCCGCGCATCCAGTTCGTCGGGCAGCTGAGCGAAGGCGTCAAGGAGTTCGTCAACGTTCTTTTCCTCAGCCAGACGCCCTACAAACAAGATAATCGGATGGTCCGGGTTTTCGAGCTGCTCGCCGGAGGCTCGTTCGTAGCGTTCTGCTGCGATGCCATTGGAGACAGGTACAACAGTGCGCGAGAACCCATGCCTGTACATCGTCTCAGCTGACTTGGAAGTCGGCGTCGTAATGACGTCTGCCTTACCAAGTACCTTGTCCATATCCCGCCAGGAATTGCGGGCCACAATCTTGAGGAACCACTTCGGGAATGGAAGAAATGGATTCATATTCTCTGGCATGAAGTGATTAGTCGCAATAAGGCGGGTGCCGTTCCTAACTGCTTCTTTGACGACTGCTCCACCGACCATGTAGTGGCATTGCACGTGGGCCACGTTGGGGGCAACTGTCCCGAAAATTTTGCGAACGTCGCGCCTAATCTGCCAAGGGACGCATATCCGCAGAGTAGGGTGCGTTGGAGCTGCATGGGATCTGAGACGGTGGACCGTGATCCCGTCCTCCCGCGCGGTCACGGTGGGTCCACTGGAACTGCGCGCAGCGATCACGTGCACAATGTGGCCCCGCGCTTTCATACCCATGGCGAGTCGATGCGTCGAGACTGCTGCCCCGTTGATGTCTGGCGGGTAGGTGTCCGCAGCAATCAGTATGGTCAAGGGCTCGTCTTCGGCAAGCGGATCCAAACTTAACTCCTTGGTGATATTGCGCCGATCGATGGATGCAAGCGCGCACGAATCGAGGGACGTTCCGGTGCCTCTTGCGGGCCGGGCTAACTTGTCTTATCCGGCTGAAGGACGCTTGAGATCCAGAGACAAATGCCGGCCAGCAGGAAAAGCCAGATGGTATCCGGTTGGGCCCTCCCGCTGGCAATAATGTCCATTCCGGCGACTGAAGCGAAGGCCGCGAGCACTAAGCAGCTCACGCGGGCCACGCTCGTCGGCGGCAGCTCTTCCCCTTTGAAGTGCCACATTGTCTTCCCACTTTCATTGGGGCCGACGGCTTCCCGGCGGCCATGCTTAACTGCCTAAGAGTCTGAAGCTGTCGAGGGATACGCGGCCTCCGCTGAATGCCTGCTACCCCTCGCCGGTGAGAAAATACTATCAGCTTGTCTTTAGGCTTGCTCCCAAGCCATAAGAGATTCTTGTGGGATCTAAAGGAATTGAGCCCTTTATCGTCGGAGGACATCCTCGAGCAAGGGCCCGGGACTAAACGTCAGGGACTTCCCCTTATCCAGTAGCCGCTGGAGCTATTTTCGTCGTTACGGGACCTGTAGATGCCCGGACGTGCAAGGTGGTGGGAAGTAAGATGCTCCCTACTGTTTCCCCGGCGACGCTTTGAATGATGGCTTCAGCCGCGCGCCTGCCTTTGTCCACCAGGGGCTGGCCGACGGTAGTAAGTCCGGCGGCCGCCGACTCGGGGAGATCATCGAATCCAATTACCGACACGTCATCGGGAACTGTCTTCCTCATGGTCCTCAATACTTTCAGGGCCGACAGGGCGAGGACGTCTGTGGTTGCAAGTACCGCAGTCAGATCGTGACGGTCAAGGAGCCTCTCAGCAGCTTTTCGGCCTTCATCAAACAGGAAGCCACCGGCTTCGACGACTGGTACCTCCGACGGAATCAACCCCACGCGGCGGAACGCAGAATAGTAGCCGTCCAGCCGTGCTCTGGCAACCCCATCCTCAGCATTTCGGATGCGGCTTTGGGAGGCGAACCCACGAGATCCGTCCGGCCGGAGCCTGTCGACCAGAATACCTATCCGCCGATGGCCAAGTTCCAGCAAATGCTCGGCGGCCTTCTGCGCGGCGTCTTTGTCATCTATACCAACGAAGGGAATACCTTCAATCCTGGGAGAGTCGATAATGACACAAGGCAGGCCACGGTTGAGGACGCTCGTTACAGCCGAGTGGTCATCGGGCAGGCTGTAGATGAGGAATCCATCTACGACGCTGCGCTGGACAGCGGGCCATACGTCCTCAACTACGGGCGCCCCCCTGTGGCCGTTAGCCCTGCGGGGGACCGCTTCGCTGCCCGACGGCAGCAATGCCAAAGACACGTTCGCCATTTGGCTGACCTGCGCGATACCGCGGAGAAGCAGCACGGTGGCCGGGTCCTCGAACGCATAGGACAACGAGTCGGTGATGAGCAGACCAAGCGAGCCGACACTACCCGACCGTAAGCTACTGGCACCCGGGTGCGGACCGGAGTAACCCAGGTCCTGGGCTACGCTGAGGATCCTTGTGCGCTGGTCGGTTGAGAGTTTGTCCGGCCGGTGATAGGCGTTGGAAACGCTCGCCGCGGAAACCCCGGCCGCCACGGCCACGTCTTTCATGGTCACCAATCGGTGTCCTCCTAGCTATTGTCCGCAGCGCAAGTCAACGATCCGTGACGGGGTGGCAGACGAACCATTATACAAACTCGCCGGCTTCGGCCCCGCCGACGCCGGTAATCATGGCGACGATCTCCTGGGGCGTCGTAGTCGCGACGTCTCGGCGTCCAACCAGTTTGCCCCGGCGGAAGACGTAAATCGTATCCATGAGATCAAAGACCTGACGGAGGTTATGGCTGACGAGAACGACGCCCGTTCCTGCCTGCTTGAGTCCTCGAATAATGTCTTCGACTTGGCCTGTCTCCCTGACGCCGAGGGCGGCAGTGGGTTCATCAAGGATGATCAGCTTGGACCCCCAGCCCGAAGCTCGCGCAATGGCAACGCCCTGGCGCTGGCCGCCCGACATGCCGCGGATGCGTCCAGACAAACTCGGGATCCTCACGCCTACCTCGTCCAGCAATTCATGGGCACGCTTGCGCATTGCCTTGCGGTTGAGGATCGAAAGTCCTCCTAGCTTCAGGTGGAACAATTCACGGCCCATGAAGAGGTTGTCAATGACATCCAAGTCGTCGGCCAGGGACAGATCCTGATATACGGTTTCGATTCCTACTCCACGGGCTTCCAGCGGAGACCTGAAGTTGCACTCGGCGCCGTCGAACATTATTGAGCCTCCGTCGGGTCGCTCTGCCCCAGAGATCATTCGAACAAACGTCGATTTCCCTGCGCCATTGTCACCGACAACGGCAGCGTGCTCGCCGGGCATGAGCTGAAGATCCAGTTCGGACAGAGCTATCACTCCGCCATAGTGCTTTTCGAGGTCCGTGACCCTAAGAAGGGGTGCAGTTGCGACGTTCATTGGGGTATACCGTTCTTTCGTGATTAGCGTGACGCCGGATTTTAGCGGGATCGTTTCATGTGCCGGTAGCGCTCTACGCTGACGGCCAGCAAGATCAGCAGGCCGGTAGCCGCGGGCTGCCAGTAGGGAGAAACGCTCATGATGTTCAGGGCGTTAGACATCACGCCCAGCAAAAGAGTTCCAACGATCGTCTGCCCGATTCCGCCAGCACCCCCGGTAAGGGGCGTTCCACCAACGACTACTGCGGCAATTGCAAGCAGCGCCCAGGTTGCCCCTGCTGACGGCTGACCGGTGTTGGACTGCGTGACCAGCATCAGGCCACCTGCTGCGGCAAGAACGCCGCCGATGGCGAAGGCCGTAATGACGACGCGGTCCACGGCAACTCCCGAGCGCCTCGTTCCCTCACGGTTTGAACCAACCGCGTACATCAACTTCCCAATCAGGGTGAAGCGTAGGAGGGCCCAGCACGCAACGGCGGCCACGATAAACACGATAACTGTCGACGGGACAAATCCAACTCGGTAGAAGCCGAAATCGCTCCACGTGTCAGGCAGCCCAAAAACAGGCTTCGCCTCGGTCTGTATGAACAGGACCCCTTGGACGATCGCCTGCATACCCAAGGTGGCAACGAACGGGTTAATGCCCATTTTTGCCACCAGGAAACCGTTGATCAGGCCGGTTCCAAGTCCCACGACCAGGCCGGCGATGATCGCCAGAGGTAGTCCATATTCGATCGACAGGGCGCCGGCCAAAACACCTGAGGCCGCGGCGACGGCGCCGACTGAAAGGTCAAATCCGCCAGCGATGATCATCAGTGTCATCCCACAGGCGACCACCCCAATGATGGCGTTCTGCTGCAGGATGTTGATCAGATTTTCGGGCCTGCGGAACTCCGGGGAGACGATGCTCATCACAATGACGCCCAGAACCAGGACGGCAACCATTGTGTACTTGAATGCGCTGTCCGAGGCGAGCCAAGCCCCTAGCGTCGGACGCGTCGTCGCAGCCGACAGTTCGGCGGCTGAACCGCGTGTAGTTGCTTGAGGCATTTCGTTCTCCTGCTGTCCTCGGTCGAAAATGTGTACGCTCACGAGCCCGGCGAGATGCGGGGATCGGCGGCAGTTCTGACCAGTTTCGGCCAAAACAAAGTAAATCGTATTACCGATGCATCGATGATGCCCGTCACATCTCCAGACTGTCAATAGGGGTAAACCTATGGGTATCCCAAGGAAAAGCATTAGGCCGAGACCCTTGACAGGGACCTGTACCCCGGCCCAGTCTTGTAAATGCATTTACCGAACGTTTCCAATCGCCGGGTGGTCGGCGCAAGCGCGGAACGAAGGTCTAGGGAGAGCGAACAATGAAAAGAACCATCAAACTCTTAGCGGCGATTATTGCCGTCGCGCTGGCTTGTCTGGGTGTCTCGGCATGCAGTCAGGCGGGACCAGCTGGGACGACGACGTCCGGCACAGAAAAGCCCAAGATCGGTTTTATGGCCTATGACATCGGTTTGGACCCCTTCGTGGCGGTCATGGTCGACGAAGTCAAGAAACAGGCCGACGAGATGGGCGTCGACCTCGACGTCCGGAACGGCGGAGGCGATCTCAACAAGCAGATCTCGACCGTCCAAGAATTCGTCACGGCGGGCAAAGACGCCATCATCGTCTACCCGGGAGATCCAGAAGGTATCGGACCGGCTGTTAAAGCGGCAGACCGGGCGGGAATTCCTGTGTTCACGGTGAATCTCGGTCTCGAGAAAAGCATCCCTATAAAGGGGTTTGTTGGGGCCGACGACAAGGACTACGGCCGCAAGCAAGGCCAAATGCTTCTTCAGGCGATTGGCGAGGAAGGCAACGTGGGTTTGGTCATGGGCGCCCTCGGAACATCCGCTCAGATCCTCCGCACGGAGGGACTGAAGGAAGTTCTCGCATCGCATCCGAACATCAAGATTGTCGAAGAGCAGTCAGATGGCTGGCAGGCGGAGAAGACCGTCGCTCTTACCCAGGACTGGGCTAACAAGCATCCTAAGGGCGAACTTGATGCTGTCGTAGTCCAGGGACCCGAAGCCATGGGCGCCATCACCTGGGCCCACGCAAATGGCCGCTCAGAGATCAAATGGATCCTCGGAGACTACCCGACGGAACTCAAGGAACCCATTACAGACGGCAGAGTCTTCGGCACCGTCAGCCAGGACCCGGCCGAACAGGGCCGTGAAGTACTAAAAGCCGCATACGAGTGGCTCCGTGGGGATAAGAGCAAGGTGAAGCCCGAGATGTTCACGCCGCTGCCACTCGTCACCAAGGAGAACGTAGCCACCATGGAGCCCGTCTTCGGACTCTGAGTAGCTGATCGAGTCGGTCTAGATGTGACACAACGCTGGCTAGGTTGGACGGCGGAGTCGCCGTCCAACCTAGCTTCGGGGGTTTCAGAGCTCCTATTGCACAAACGCTTTCAAAAAGCACCCGAATAAGGAGAAGTAGAAGTGCCAGAAATTTCAACCGCTTTACGCCCCGGATCAGTCCTCGAGGCCCAAGGCTCAACCATCGAAACGGATATTCTTATCATCGGTTCGGGGATGGGCGGTGGAACACTCAGTTGGGCACTCCGGAATTCAGGTCGCCAGGTCCTGGTCGTCGAGCGCGGCGACTTTTTGCCCCGCGAACCGGAGAACTCCCAGCCGGAAGCCATGTACCTGGATAAGCGATACAGCAATGCAGAAGACTGGTACGACGGCAGCACAGGGAAGCCTTTCCGACCCGGTGTCTACTACTGGGTCGGCGGCAACACAAAGTTCTATGGGGCCTGCCTTCCCCGCTTCCGGCGTGAAGACTTCGAAGAGACTGCCCACCATGATGGAAGCTCTCAGGCATGGCCGTTCGACTACGACACCATTGAGCCTTTTTACGCGAAGGCCGAAGAGCTCTTTCAGGTGCACGGAAGACTGGGTGAAGACCCGACAGAACCCCACCACTCAACGGAATATCCGTCTCCGGCCCTGGAGCACGAGCCGACGATTGAACGCTTCGCCTCCAAACTGCGCCAACAGGGCCTGCATCCCTTTCACATGTCCAACGGCATGAATCTCAACTCCATGGAGGAGCGTCGGGCGGACACTATTTCCGACGGGGCACCATCGGAATCGGGCGTGAAGAGTGAGGCAGAAAACCGGGCCCTCCGTCCGGCCTTGCAGTCAGAGAACGTCAGCCTGCTCATCAACGCCAAGATCACCAAGCTGATCACCAGCCCCGACGGTGGCACCGTCGTGGCTGCTGAAGCAACACTCGGCAGTCGGAAGCTCCGAATTAATGCCAAGCAATTCGTCGTGTCAGCCGGCGCCGTAAACTCAGCCGTCCTGCTCCTGAACTCCGCTAACGAACAGCATCCGAACGGACTCGGCAACTCCTCCGGCCTGCTGGGGCGAAACTACATGGTGCATAACAGCACATTCTTTATGGGTGTCAATCCGATCCGCCGCAACCCGACTGCATGGCAAAAAACGCTCGGATTGAACGATTGGTATGTTGCGGGGAAGAGCAACCCCTACCCGCTGGGCAACCTTCAAATGCTGGGAAAGCTTCAGGCCCCAATGGTCAAGGCTGCCAGGTCCTGGGCGCCGCTCTGGGCATTGAAAATGGTGACCGACAGAAGCCTGGACATATATCTGACCACCGAGGACCTCCCCGACCCCAACAACCGTATACGGGTCGAGGATGGGAAGATCATAATAGATTGGAAGCCGAACAACATTGCACCCCATGAGGAGCTTGTCCGCCGGATTTCAAGGGCGGTGAGGAAGGCCGGATATCCCATCATTCTGACCGAACGAATGGGCATCGCGACAAACTCCCACATGTGCGGTACCGCCGTGGCAGGCTCAGATCCGGCCACCAGCGTCCTGAATGAGAACTGCAGGAGCCACGACCTCGAAAATCTCTGGATCATTGACGGTTCGTTCTTCCCGTCGTCTGCAGCCTTGAATCCCGCGTTGACCATCGCTGCAAATGCGTTGCGGGTCGCTCCGATAATTGCTCACAGCTAATAGAACTTTGTGCGCTTACGCGGCGTCTAAGTCCCCCGGACCAAAACTTGGCGTGCCTAGCGCCGGCGCCCTGATCGGTCGGCCGGGTGTGGAGCTGTTAGGAGGGCTCACCCGGCCCACCTACGGCTAAAGTCCCTCAGCTGTTGCCGCGTTGTCTGCCTGAGAATTGAGCGTCCGCGAAGCGCTGACAGCTGCCCTAACGCCTACAAGGACCCCTAGGTCGTACTGGTGGTTCACGCGCCGGGATCGGTGTTCATTGGAGGTAGCGGAAGGCTGTCCAGACCGGGCTGAAAACCTTGCATCCGCTGGCGTGCCACGCCCCGAAGGTGGGGAGCACATTGCGGCCTGACTTTCCTGCACCAACGACAAGAGGATTCATGGAATCTTTTCCCATGGCTTTTGCCCTTATCTCCAATATGAACCCCGAGAGCCGCAGCGCCCTACCTAAAGCGCCAACAGAAGCGCTTCGCAGCTGCGCGGGGTCAGCCAAGCTGTCGCACCTCCGGGGAAGGTTGGCGAACTTCCTCCACAGAGCAGCCTGGGCAATCGAAGTGGAGTAAGAACAGACGCTCCACGGCATCGCTAGAAGCAGGCTGGTGATACTCGCTGATCGTTCCCAGCCAAGGCGGAGGCTGAGCGTTCGCACGAACATGGGCCTCGTGAAATCCGCCCCCCGCCGCTCCGAGCCGACTACGCGGCAATATAGGCTCCGCAGGCTCCAGCCCCAAGCGTTACATGACGCCGAGCGTTGCGGTGCCCCACCCCAGACACTTGCCCTTCGCGAATACCGAATGCGTAGGGCCCAACCGCTTGCGGCAGTGTCGTCAGGTAGCTGAGATGGGTAATTCCAATACAACTCCATTGGGTGCGGTCAAGCTTCGGACTGATCGCGGGATCCCCGGGCCGCTCAAAGATTGCCCACAACTGAAGCTCATCGCCGTGCCGGGACGTGAAGGTGCCACCGTCGACCGCAGTTGATTCGTAGAGCCACCGCTGTGCAGCTTCGTCGATTTGGCCTTCGCGCAGCCTGGCAGGTGGCACGTCAACCAGCTGCGGGTTCATGCCTTGGAACCATGCCTGGACCACAACCTTGGAGTCACTCTCGGCCAGTAGCGCCGCGACATGATAGGAGTGCCGCAGCCGAGTCATCACCTCCGTGGAGGGTTTCCGTTCATCGTCGGCCCATTGCCGTACCGCGCGGGGATTCCTTGACCGAAGTGGTCCTTTTCCTATTTATTCGCTGATGATTCTGGTTGCGTCACCTGGCCTGCGGGCACTCCTCCAGTCAAAGGTGCTACGCACAAGCCGCCGCAACACCCCTTCGCATGTGCCATCCCAAAGACAAGCTAACAGACCCGCGAAAACACAAAAAACGCCTGTGGACGGGTTCTCTCATCTGTTTGAACTCGTCCTACCTGAACGCCGTTAACGAGCCTTCCGTCAAGCTAACGCCGCTTCGGCCACGGCCGTGATGGCCGTGACGGCCGTGCCGATAGGGGAGCGGTTCACTCCAGTTTGGCGTGGCGCAGGTACTGGTAGACGGTCACCCTGCTGATTCCATATTCACGGGCAAGGAGAGCTTTCGGAACACTGCTGCCGGCGCGCTGGACCAGGTCGGCGGCCCGGTCTGGGGTGAGGGTCTTTTTCCGTCCTTTGTAGGCGCCGCGCTGCTTGGCCAGGGCGATGCCTTCTCTTTGGCGTTCCCTGATGAGTGTGCGTTCGAATTCGGCGAAGGCTCTCATGACGGCGAGCATGAGGTTGGCCATGGGGGAGTCCTCGCCGGTGAAGAGCAGGCTCTCTTTGATGAACTCCACCCGCACGCCTTTTGCGCGTCAGCCCTGGACGAGGGCGCGCAGGTCGTCCAGGTTGCGGGCGAGCCGGTCCATGCTGTGCAAGACCACGGTGTCCCCGTCGCGGGCGAACCGGAGCAGTTCCTTGAGCTGTGGTCTGGCGGTGTCTCTGCCGGAGGCCTTGTCTGTGACACGAAGTCTCCCCGCCTCAGCAGATCGCAAATCAGACGATGACGATCTGCACTGTTCTCGATTGCAGCAACCTACACAATGACGATGGATTCATTCGCAACTAAAGTCCTTTCCGGGACCCAGGGGGTCGCCACGGCTGAGCGACCGTCAGCCGTCTGGGACATCATCAATGCATGCCGCCGAGTCGTACCGATCCAACATACACAGCCGGGGTGGGCGTCCCGGAAGAAGGTGCGGCTGCCGGCACCCTACACGAGTCTCCCATTGATTTGCGGCCGGTGCGCGAGCTTTGAGAGGGGCAGGATTTGATTGGGTCCAGAGCTCAGGCAGTGGATGAGAGCTTCCGGTGATCTGAAGAGATGGCCCTGGAGCCCAATTTTTGCGGCTGCACGGATATTCTCGGCCCGATCGTCGACGAATAGCGCCTGCCTGGGTTCAATGCCTAGCTCGTTGAGGCACCATTTGTAGGCATCAGGGTCAGGTTTCGCGAAGCCCATGTGGTGTGAGAAGGCCCGGACCTCGAACAAGTCCAGCCACCTATGGCGTGCTATGTAGTGGTTAGCGATCTCGTACGGAATGTTAGACAAAATAGCCAGCCGCGTGGTCGCTGAAAGCTCTTCGAGGAGCTCAATCATCCGATCATCCACCATCGCCCAGCTCGCAACGTCGTGGGCGATGAGATCATGTTTTTGAACAATGTTGAAAGTCGTGTTCAGTCGCTCAGCAACCGACGTCCAATAATGCAATCCCGTGACATCCCCGCGATCATAGGGAGGGCGAAGTGCCCAGTAGGCCGCCCAGAAATCAGCCTCCGGCACCGAAGCTGTCACCACAAGTCTGGACCTGCTTGCCTGGCTTTGGTTATCGGCGATCACACCAAACATGTCAAAAATGAGTACGTCCGGCGTGCGGGTCATCCGTTCGCAATGGGGCCCCATTGTCTCCGCAAGCCCCACCCTAGGAGGACCAGTTCGTGCGGAAGTCGTTGTAGAGTGTCAGGCCGCCGTCGACGTAGAGGGTTTGTCCCGTAATATAGGCGGCATCGTCACTCGCGAGAAATGTGAATGCGCCCGCAACCTCTTCGCTGGAAGCGGATCGGCCAAGCGGGATGTGACTCTCGACTTGTGCCCGTTTATCGGCGCTCTCGACCCAAGCCGCATTTAGTGGGGTGCGAGTTGCCCCTGGAGCCACCGAATTGATTCGGATGCCGCGATCGGCGTACTCAAGTGCCAGTGTGCGAGTTAGGTTCCCCAGCCCGCCCTTACTTACGGAATAGGCCAAGTATTCGGGCTTCGGTACCATTTCGTGGTTCGAAGAGTTGTTTACAATCACGCCTGACCCCTGGTCCAAGAAGATCTTTACGGCTTCACGACTGCATAAGAAAACGCCCCGCAAGTTGACGGCGAGCACCGCGTCGAAGTCATCGGTACTAAGCAGGTGGCTTGGACTGTGCCAATTGATGCCCGCGTTGTTAACGAGGACATCCAATCCGCCCATCAGGGCGCGCGCCTGGGCGAATGCCGCCGCTACCTCTTCCTCATCGGCAACGTTGAGTCGCAGATAATGGACACGGTCGCCGCCCCCCAGCTTTTCGACCGCTTCATTCAACGCGGCGTCGGCAGCGATGTCGGTAATAGTGACGCTGGCCCCCTCCTCGAGAAACCGTTTGGCGACTGCATGTCCGATGCCTTGTGCTGCGCCCGTAATTAAGACCTTCTTGCCGTCCAGACCCTTCATTAGGTTCTCCTGCCTTTGTTGTTGTGAGGTGACGCGATGCCATGGCGGAGCCGCGTCCGCCGTCAGATATAGAAGATTCCAAAATTAAACCTTTTCCAACGGTCGGTCCAGGTCGGCCAGCGCGGACTACACGACGATTACTTCGACGCCATCATGATGGAGGCGCTGTCGGAGTTCATGTGGTGACGAATCGTCAGTCACGAGTACGTCGATGGACGATAGCGGACAAACAACCGCCATCGCAGATCGGGAGAACTTCGCCCCTTCGGCGACCAGGACAACCCGCCGCGCCGCCGCAATCATCGCTCGCTTAACCGCAGCGTCTTGAAGGTCGTGAGCCATTATCCCGTCCTCCAAGGAGGCTCCGCAGCAAGTCAGAATGGCTGTATCGAAACGGAGTGACTGCAAGGACGCCTCCGCCAAGGGGCCGATGAACGAACCCTCGGCCACCCGAACGCTGCCGCCGGGCAACACGAGATTGACGCTCGTGCTACCAGCCAATTGTGCAAGAGCTTGAATCGAAAACGGCGCCACGGTCAGGCGCCGATGATGCAGCCGTCGGGCCACGGCGGCTCCCGTGGTGCCGCTGTCAACAGCGACTGCCTCTCCGTCTTTGATCAGGGCGGCGACGGCCACTGCCATATGGTCTTTCACTTCAGCTGAATCCATTTCGCGCATTGCGAAGGGCAGCCCTTCCCCCCGCGTCAGGACACTGACCGCACCCCCGCGGACACGTCGTAAGACGCCCGTCTCGGCGAGCTCCTCAAGATCCCGGCGAATCGTCACACCCGAAATGCCCAGTTCGCCGGCCAGCTCCGCGACCACAACACGGCCGTCGCGCTGGAGCTGCCCGAGAATATGCCCATGCCTTTCAGTTACGTTCATGCGATAAACATACATCACGCATGACCAAATGAAAGTTAAGTATGACCGTTCCAGTCCAGATTGCCGTGGAAAATGGCCTCTCAAAGCTCTGAAGGCGTATGGGCGCCAGGTTCGGGGCTGGCGGCCTCCGGTCAAGCAAGGCGACGGGGAGTGGCGTATTCGCTCCTCCGAGCTAGGCCAAGCCTCTGGAAGGCGTCCTTGATCGCCTCACTGTCGTCGTGAATTTCCTCGTGCTTGGCGTGCCTGAGCTTTGGGCTGACGTAGGGGTCGAAGGGCCGTTCGAAGATTGCCCATAGCCGCAGGTCGTCTCCATGGCGGGATGCGAAGGTGACACACGTTCCGACCTTCGTGCACTGACCACGAAGTGTCCGTTCTCAATGTAGTTGTCAGTGGCGACGTGGGAACTGACAGATTGGATGAGAAAAATCTGGCGGATTCTTTCTCATTCATGTTGTCAGTTCCGTAACTTAGGACGAGCTCGCGGGGCGGCTGAAAGGCCATAAGCCTTCCATTCGGTGCCGTGACGGGACGCTGACAACTTAAATGTGAATTATCCAGAATCCGTACACTGACGCGTTCAATGCGAAAACTGACATCTGAAATGAGAACGGACACAGCCCCTTCTGAGGTCGCTCCCCCACTCATTTTAAAACGCCGATAACGGACGTTACGTAAAGTAAGCAGGCTGATAGTTGCAGACGACGCCTATTTCAGTTTAGCTTGCGCCCTCCCTGATCGTCATCTTCAGGCAGTAGTGCCGGAGCTGGCATAGCCTGCTCCGGATCGATTCATGGGTCGTATGGGCCCCGTCTGGCAGGCGCGTCAGTAGGCGTGGCGTTGCCGGCAGGTTCGTCCTTTCGGCCTTCTTGACCGGATCTTGACTTGCAATTGATAAACGTTTGCAATAGTGAGGCTAGGTGATCGGACGCCTAATATCCGCCCAAACCTCCACGATAGGAAATCCTTGCCAGTCAGAATCACTCACATACGCCTTGCGGGTACTTCCGCCAGCCACGAGAACATTACCGATCTCAAATGGATCGATGAAAGCGACTCCAAGTCGGGCACCAGCAGCAAGGCCTCTCTAGTGGAGTGGATCGACGTTCAGGGTGGCCATGCGTATGTTGGTCCGCGCAATAGCAAGGTCACAGTGGGGGTAGTCAAGCCGGTTGGACTCCGTCCCTACATCCGGACATATGCCGACCAAACGTGGAACAACAACCTCCTCGCCCTTCCCCGCTTCTAAGCGGATTTCCGAGCGCAGTTCAGTTCCCTACGCAGATTGTCGGCCCTTGGAAGTACCTTTCACATAGCGATGCTTCGCCCCCAACACGGGAGACAACATGAGCGATTACACAGCAAGTATGTTCGGTAACACCGTGATGACGGATTTCTCGGTACGCCGCTCCAGCGGTGGGGTGGTAAAGGAGTCGCTCCGGGCTTCCGCGGCTCTTGAAACCAAAGCTCTCGGCCATCCCACTTTTGAAAACCTTCGCGTAGGTGAACGCCTCACCGCGCCCATGGTTGTGGCGTTCATCGATCTGACTGACTTCACTGGACGCAGTTTTTGGGACGATGAGACGGAAGTCGCAGACCTCGCCCATGCCATACTCACCGGATTCATTGAGACTGTCAGCGCCTTCGGAGGCTTTCCGTTAGGACTCCGTGGCGACGGCCTCTTCGCTGGATTTGGTCCAGGATTCGCTCCGATAGACAGCTCCATGGCGTTGAGCGCCTGCGCTTTTGCTCTCGATGCCGTCCAGAGAGAGGTGAATCCCCGACTCGCTTCTCTGGGGATCACTCCCGTGCAGGCCCGTGCAGGCCTGGACTACGGGAGGATTACGTTCGTCCGGAGCGGGAACAATGAGCAAAGTGAAGTCAACCCCCTTGGTTTCGCCGCTAACTTCGCGGCAAAGTGCGAGAAGCAGGCAAATTCTTGGGAGATCGTGATTGGGCAAGGCATAGCTGAGCAGGTTCCCGACGCCACGACGTTCAGCAGGCATGAAAAATCTCCGAAGACCTACCAGCGGGATGGATTGGTTAAGAAGTACAACTTCTACCAATATCACTGGCGCAGAACCCTAAAATTCATCCCCGGCACCGTCCAACAGATTAATGGAAAATCCACTGCCAGCATCAGCATCGACTAAACGAGGATTACTGTCATGACCATCGCTGCCCTGCTCCGACACCACGGCATCAATGTGCCCAGATGGGTAACCGTGGACGGACAAATCATCTTCGACGACGTCACTACTTCTTCCTCGAGGTCCATTCACCCGACATACGGCGCCGTGACTCCCGTCAGCAGCCACACCTTCCACGGAGGTGAGGACGAACCGACTGATAACGCCAGCGATTCCCCTTGGTGGGAAAATGAGGATCAACTCACTCGTCATCGATCGGCGATGGACAGCGCATTTCCTACCTGGTCGTATGTTCCGGCGTCCGACGATCGGGGTCCCTCCTGGGTGGGTCCCTTGGATACAGGGCGCGGCAAGTTTTGGGTCGCCATCTGGACCCGCCATGATCAGGGTCTCCCCCGGGTGGCTGTCCTAGGCCCGAGACTTGGCGTCAACGCAGGCAGGCGCTGGATCCCAGCTCCGCACCTGTACTTGAACGGCAGCCTATGCGTTGCGTCGACCGGCGACTGGCAGCCGGCTGAACATACGGTCGCTACAGTCGTGTCGTGGGCTGCCCATTGGCTTGCTGCCTACACGGAATGGCGGATGACCCGAAGCTGGCCCGTCGAAGGGATGCAGAGCCTTGCGGCTTAGAAGGGAGCCGAACCCCACTCCTACACGACCGGAGAAGGGTGCCGAACATAAACCGGCTGACGGGAAACCTGCTGACGGTGGCTTCCAGGCCATGGACCAACTCGCGAATTGGGTCCGCTTTGCTGACACAAAGGCAACCATCCTGACAGCCGGACTAGGCGTCGTCCTAACAATGCTGATCAACAATTCTCGGGTAATCGCCCAGGCCATGGGGGAAAGTTACATCGCGGCCTCCGTCGTGAGTTGCCTTGCCACAGGAACTGTCCTCGCAGTTATGTGGACACTGTTCTGGCTTGTCCGAGCCATCGGACCGCAGAACAGGGTGTATTACGCACGCCTTAATCGCTTCGCTTGGCCTTCCCTCGTACAGGCAACCACAGAGCAGTTAATGGAACATACCAGCCAGATAGAAGTTCGAATGGACGCATGGCAACAAGTCCTCGATCTGTCACGCCTCGCTGATCGGAAGTTCAGTGCTTGCGGTAAGGCTGTAAATGGGTTTGCCGCGCTAGTACTCCTTGGCATGGGATGCGTCGGCGTATCCATTCTCTTCACCACCGCCTAATAGGTGAGCTTTCTCTGGGAGTCCTTTATTGAGGCAGGCCGCCCGGTCCGGCACTCCGCCGTAGCTTGACGGAAGGTCCATTATCGGCTCGGCGAAAACGGCTGTGTGTGATCGACTATCTGTAGGCCGTTTCAGCCAGGAATTTGAGCCAAGTTGGTGGCTCGTTTCAGGCCAAAAGAGCGGTAAGAATCAGGCCAGTTTTTTCTTCCCGAAATCATGGTTTCGGGGGTTTGCCTGGAGATAGAGATCACCCGGTGGCCGGTGCCCTTCCCAGAGTGTCAGGGACATGGGCCCGCCACCCCCAGATAGGTTCCTTACGGCGCTGCCATTGCGAAGCGTGTGCGCCGGAAGGGCTGGAAAGCAGATGACGGTACCCATGTCCGTACAAGAAAATATCAGAAGGCTGGACTCCCAGGGAGTCCCGGGCCGGGAGATCGCCCGGAGGCTGGGCGTCAGCCGGTCCTCGGTGACGAAGTACGCCGATCAGGAGAACTACTCCCCTGAACCGCCGGTGCCGCTGGCCCGGCGCGGAGCTTCGGTGCTCACCGGGTTCGAGCACATTATCGAAGCGTGGCTGGGCGAGGACCAGCGCCGGAACCGCAAGCAGCGGCATACGGCCAAACGCGTCTTTGACCGGCTCGTGGATGAGCATGGTTTCACCGGCACGTATTCCCCGGTGCAGCGGTTCGTGAAGAAATGGACGGCCCGTAACAGGATCGCTGGTGAGGGTTTCACCGAGTTGGTGTGGCCGGCCGGGACCGCGCAGGTCGACTTCGGGCAGGCTGAGGCCATCATCGCCGGGATCCGGCAGATCCTGCACATCCTGGTGGTGACCTTCCCGTTCTCGAACATGCGCTTCGTGCAGGCATACCGCGGCGAAACCGCCGAATGCGTCTGCCACGGACTGCGGAGGGTGTTCGAGCACATCGGGGCCGCACCGAGGCACCTGGTCTTTGATAACGCCACCGGCATCGGACGCCGGGTCGGCACCAAGGTCGTGGAGACGAAACTGTTCGGCGCGTTCAAACTGCACTACCGCTCCGAATCCCGCTACTGCAACCCCTACTCCGGGCATGAAAAAGGGAACGTGGAAAACGCGGTCGGGTTCCTGCGCCGTAACCTCATGGTTCCCGAACCTGTGGCCTCCAGCCTGCAGGCCTTGAACGAGGTGCTCATGGCCCGGTGCGACGCGTTGGCCACCACCACGCATTACCGCAAGGGCCTGCCCTTGGGCGAACTGTTCACCCACGACGTTGCCTCATCCCTGGCGTTGCCCGGGGTCGGGTTCGACCCGGTGCGCTACGAATCGCGCAAGGCCGACAAAACCGGGAACCTGCTCATTGACGGGAACACCTACGCCGCCGGGTCCTCCTTCCATGGGCGGATGCTCACCGTCGGTTTGCGCCACGACGTGGTGCAGATCCTGGATGAGCACTCCGAGCCGATCCGGTCCTTTGACCGGGTGTTCGGCCGGCAGGCCGAGACGATCTTCGACCCCGAGTCTCTGGTTCCGCTGCTGGTGACCAAGCCCGGCGCCTGGAGCCATTCCCCGTTGCGGGCCCTGGTCACCGACCTGGTCCGCGACTGGCTCGATGCCGCGGCGCCCACGGACCGTCGCCGCCTGCTCAACGCGGTGGATGCCGCGACCGGGTCCGCCGGCTTCGACGCCGCGATGGCCGCCGCCGACACGCTGATCCGGCGTGGGGACACTCCGGACATGGCAGCTCTGGGGATGCTCGCCCGCCGGCTGGCCCACGGCACCGAACCGGCCGCCGCCAACGTGGACTTAAGCGTCTATGACACCTTCACCACCCTGAACACGAGCACCGGAGAAGTCGCATGAACCCGATCACCGTCCAGGACATCCTCGAAGCAGGCAAACATGCCTCACTGACCGGCAGCGTGTTGACCGAATGGGCCGAGAAAGGCACCCCGAAACAGCGCGAATACCTGCACGGGGTGCTGCTGGCCGAACACGAATCCCGGCAGGAATCACGCCGCCAGCGGTTGCTGAAATCCGCGAGGCTCCCTGCCCTGAAAACACTCACGGGATTCGACTACACCAGTGTCAGGTTCCCCGAGGACTACGGCCGCGAACCCCTCGAGTCCCTGGAGTTCATCACCCGGGCCCAGGACCTGGTTCTCTACGGGGATGTGGGGACCGGCAAAACCCACATGGCCAGCGCCCTGGTGGCAGCCGCCTGCCGGCAGGGCATCCCGGCCAGGTTCTTCACCACCTCGGCCCTGGTTATGATGCTGCGCAGGGCCAAGGACGAAGACAGGCTGGACAAGGAGCTCGCTGGCTTGGCCAAAAACAAGGTCCTGGCCATCGACGAACTGGGCTACCTCCCGATCGACACCGAAGGGGCCAGACTGCTGTTCCAGGTCATCGCCGACAGCTACGAAAAACGCAGCCTGATCATCACCACCAACCTCGAATTCTCCCGCTGGGGAACGGTGTTCGGGGACGACAATATGGCTGCCGCCGTCATCGATCGGCTGGTGCACCACGGGCGCCTGCTGCAATTCCGTGGTGAGTCCTACCGGGTCAAAAATGCCCTGATGAAATAACCAAACAGCTGAAATGGCCCGGAAACGTGCCGAGGTGGCCTGATTCTTAGCGCTGAAATGGCCTACTTAAAGTTGACGAAACACAAACGGCGGGGGAGCGGTCCGACGGGTCGTTGGCAGCCAGCCAATCAAGCCCCATTTTGTAGGGGTTTCGGGTGCCCTTCGTGTCCCGGCAATAGCGGCATCTGGCGTCCACCTGCAGCGCAGAAAGGTCTGGTCGGCTAGCAGTTTGGCGGGCCTACCAACGACCACAGAGATGCTTTCTATCTCAGGATCCGTTGTCCTAGGGAACGGGATCCTTCCGATGAGAGCGTCTCTGGCTAATGCTGCGGGAGGGCGGCGTTCTACTTCGGCCAGTCCAATAATAGTGGCTTCGATGTCGTCCAGGGATCGTCGAATCCAACTGAAGGCGGTCACATTGTCGGGGTCTCGGGACGAATCAGCAGATGACGCCTCGAGGAGCATGACCTGATGATTGATTTCGACTGACAGTTCCTGGATTAACGAAGAAGCTACCTGAAAAATGTCCTGCGTCTTGATTGATGGCCTCTGTGGCTCATGCCTTGCCTCGCGGGTTTCCATGCTCTCCAAATCATCCAGTCGACATAGTAGCGCCGAAGCCCCATCGCATTTAGTGAAGACCCTGCGATTATGGAACTAGTGTTCGCCCGCCAATAAAAAAGCCTTGGAGCACCTGAATTCGGTCCCCACCGCCGACGTTTTCATCAGATCCTTAGTAAACGGATGCCCGTTCTCCTCACAGCAAATCGACTTCCCGGGTGAGGCCGTACGCGACATCGGTGCTGAGCGCAATGCTGAATGTTGTGTACTTGATCCTGGTTACGAGAATGCCACAATCCGTAGCCATCTCGCGAAGTAGTGAAGTGGCCTCCTCTAGTTGTCGGTCTCTGGAAACAGGATCCCCGACTCTAACCGTGATATTGGAGCTGGCTGGCAGCATGGTTTTTCCTAGTCCTCTCGGTAAGAGCTGGCACTCTTCACGCCATTTTGGGCAGTCGCTGCAACAGTAACTCTGCTTGGAGTTCCGTGGCAGCCTCCATGAGCAGCTGGCATGCTACTCCAGTAGCTCGTGCTTGTAATGCAGTAGGAACTCGTGTCTATAGTGCAGTCCAACCCAAGGTGAACCAGTGATTTCGTCGATAGTGCGAGCCGGGCGGGAAAGTCCTTGTTCGTCGTCTGCTCGCTGTGCCTGTTTACGGACAGAGGGGCGTGACGAATCCGGTGACGGATTATGAGGAGTCACTCTGCGTTTAAACATGGCCTTCAATCAGACGGGGCGAGTTCCAGAAGAGGTTGGTCAGCGGAAATTTAGCTGTTGTGGGCTGGCGGGCGCGGGGAATTCTGCTAGAACTCGGAGGATGTCTTCGACGCGTTGTTTGGCGTCGCCGAATAGCATTTGCGAGTTATCGCGGAAGAATAGAGGGTTTTGTACACCTGCGTACCCGGTGGCCATGGAGCGTTTGAACACTACGACGTTCTCGGCTTCCCAGACCCTCAGCACGGGCATGCCTGCAATAGGGCTGCCCGGGTCTTCGGCCGCTGAGGGGTTCACCGTGTCGTTCGCGCCGATCACGAGGACTACGGAGGTGTCGCCCAGGTCTTCGTTGATTTCGTCCATTTCCAGGACGATGTCGTAGGGGACTTTTGCTTCGGCGAGGAGCACGTTCATGTGCCCGGGCAGGCGTCCGGCGACCGGGTGGATACCGAACCGGACGTTCACGCCGCGTTCGCGGAGCTGGTGGGCGAGTTCGGCGACGGGGTACTGGGCCTGGGCCACTGCCATGCCGTAGCCGGGGGTGATGACGACGCTGGAGGCGTTGGTCAGCATCTCGGCGGTGGCCTGGGCCGTGATTTCGCGGTGCTCGCCGTCCTCTGCGTCGGCTGCGGCGGGCGCGGCGATGCCGAAGCCGCCGGCGATCACGGAGATGAAGGACCGGTTCATGGCCTTGCACATGATGTAGGACAGGTAGGCGCCGGAGGAGCCGACCAGGGCACCGGTGATGATGAGCAGGTCGTTGTTCAGCAGGAAGCCCGCGGCGGCTGCGGCCCAGCCGGAGTAGCTGTTGAGCATGGACACGACCACGGGCATGTCGCCGCCGCCGATGGAGGCCACCAGGTGCCAGCCCAGCCCGAGGGCGAGGAGGGTGACCACGATGAGGAGCGAGAGCTGGGAGTCGTTGACGTACCAGACGGTCAGGGCGATGAACGCGGCGAGGGCGCCGAGGTTGATCGCGTTCTTGCCCGGAAGCATCAGCGGTGAGGACTTCATCCTCGCCGAGAGTTTCAGGAACGCTACGATCGAGCCCGTGAACGTGACGGCGCCGATGAACACCCCGATGAACACCTCAGCATGATGAATCGCCCTCAGGTCTGCGGACAGGTCCGGGGCTTCAAGGTGGCCGTTCCAGCCCACCAGCACCGCGGCGAGGCCCACGAAGCTGTGCAGCAGCGCGATCAGTTCAGGCATGCCGGTCATTTCCACGACCCGGGCGCGCCAGAGCCCGATGGCGCCGCCGACCAGCACCGCGGCCAGGAGCAGGACCAGGCCGGTCAGACCATGGCCGGTGCCCCAGGCGTCCTGCAGGGTCAGCCAGATCGTCGCTGCGAGGGCGATGACCATTCCGGTGATGCCGTAGATCACCCCTGCCCGGGCTTTCTCATGCTTGCTCAGCCCGGCGAGGCTGAGGATGAACAGCAGGGCCGCGACGATGTAGGCCGCCCCGGCGATGGAGTCGGCGGTCAACGGACCGGAGACGGTGTCAGACACGGTAAGGCTCCTCGAGACGATTCGGGCTGCTGCTTCGGTTACGGCGCTCATCTACGGGCCCCGTCTCCACGGGAGAACATCGCGAGCATCCGCCTGGTCACAGCGAAACCACCGAAGATGTTAATGCTGGCCAGGAGCACCGCGACGGCGGCGAGAACCTGCATCACCGGGTTCTCGGAGGTGACCTGCAGCAGCGCCCCGACCACGATGATCCCCGAGATCGCGTTCGTGACGGACATCAGCGGCGTATGCAGGGCATGGTGGACCTTCCCGATCACGTAGAAGCCGACCACGATCGAGAGCATCAGCACCGTGAAATGCTGGGGCAACGGCGCCGGGGCAACAGCGTTCACCAGGAACAACGCAGCAATGCCCGCGGCGAACAGCCCGGCCTTACCCGCGGCGCTGAGGCCTTGCTTCTTCTTAGGGGCAGTGCTTTCAGCGGCCGGGGCTGCGTCCATCTTGGCCGCGGGTGCAGCGGAGACCTGGACCGGGGGTGGCGGCCACGTCTTCTCGCCATCGCGCACCACCGTCACCGAACGCTGCACCACGTCATCAAAGTCGATCCGAAGCACCCCGTCTTTGTCCTTGGTCAGGAGTTTGAGCAGGTTCAGCATGTTCGTCCCGTACAGCTGGGACGCCTGGGCCGGCAGCCGGGCCGGAAGATCCGTGTAGCCCAGGATCACCACCCCGTTGTCCGTCATGATCCGTTCCCCAGCGACGGAGCCGTCCACATTCCCGCCCTGCCCGGCGGCCATGTCCACAATCACGCTGCCCGGCTTCATCCCCGCCACGTCCTCGGCCGTGAGCAGCTTCGGCGCCGGACGCCCAGGAATCAGGGCCGTGGTGATGATGATGTCCACATCCCGAGCCTGCTCCGAATAGATTTCAGCGGCCCGGGCGTTGTACGCCTCAGACGTGGCTTTCGCGTACCCATCGGAGGAGTTCATCTCCTCCTCAACCTCAACCTTGAGGTAGGTCCCGCCGATGGACTTCACCTGGTCGGCGACCTCCGGCCGCGGGTCGGTAGCCCGGACGATAGCACCGAGGCTGCTCGCCGCACCGATCGCCGCCAACCCGGCGACCCCTGCCCCAGCAACCAGAACCTTCGCCGGCGCAACCTTGCCCGCCGCCGTGACCTGGCCCGTGAAAAATCTGCCGAATTCATGCGCAGCTTCAATCACCGCCCGGTACCCGGCAATGTTCGCCATCGAACTAAGCACGTCCATCGACTGCGCCCGCGAAATTCTCGGCACAGCATCCAATGCCAGCGCTGTGATAGGACGGGCCGCCAAAGCCTCCACCAGCTCCGGGCGCAGGCCTGGGCTAAGCGACCCGATCAGCGTTGCCCCTACAGCTAGGCGGCCTATCTCGTCCTCAGTGGGCGGATTTACCCGCAACACCACGTCACTGCCCCAAGCCTCATCAGCACCCACAATCGCAGCACCCGCTTCGGCATACGCCTCATCCCGGAACGACGCGGACTCCCCCGCACCCTTCTCGACCACAACCTCGTAGCCCAACCCCAGCAGTTGTTTTACGGTTACAGGCGTGGCCGCCACGCGGCTCTCCTGGCCTAACTCCGCCACGATCCCTATAGATGTCACTTTGCTCTCTCTCATGCCTAACGTGTCTGGTGGTCAAATGCCGGTGCTGAACACTTCCTCCTAAGAGCCCCTAGCCTTCTCGATGGTGCTCGGTCGAGTCGTGTGTTGCCCTCTTAGGAGACACGCCCTTTGTGGCGACCAGCCGTTAACAACTGCTTGGGGCCGGCTTCCCGGCGAATCGGTCGGCGAGCCAAGCAACGGCTCCGGGGAACCCCGTGACTTGAGCTGTGACGTGTTCACCTGGGTACTTTATGTACTGCACCTTCACGCCCTCTTCACAGTAATGCTGCACGAGCTTGTCCGCGTTAGCTGGAACCACGAGCTCGTCGTGACTGGCCATATAGAAGTGGACAGGCGCGTTCGGCCTACCGTATTGCCCGCCCTCAATCTCGTTCATCACAGACTGAACCTTCGCCAGGTTTAGAGGGTCGATACCGTCTACGGTATAGCTCTCTATACTTTGTGTCGCATAGGTAGCGATGAACTCTTCGATGCACATGCTGCCGATATCCTCTTTCATTTTCTTCCCCTCGGCACTTAGCAGTGAGTCGATGCGCATCTCCGGGTACGCGCGGTCCAGGCCGAGGAGACCTGCGAAATAGACACCCGCGAACGCGCCGCCGTTGGCCCCTCGAAAGACATCTTTAACGTTAACGGCGAGACCACCTGGCGCCGCGCCAACGATGTTCAGCTCTGGCGCATAGGCACCAGCTAGTTCGTTTGCATATGCGGTACCTCGGGCGCCGCCCGAGTATCCGGTCAGTCCGACCGGGGTTGCGGTGCCACTCAACCCTGCCGGGGCGAAGGCTATTGCCGCGCGGATCCCATCCAACGTACCTTTGGCCTCCACATAACCGGCGGCCCACTGGTGGTCGGGTCCAAGGAAGTCAGGCACAACAACGGTCCAACCTTGAGCGAGCAGAGTTTCGATGTTCCTCAACTCGTCCTCGGAGCCATTCCGCAACCTATAGGACGGGTCGCAGCTGTAGGAAAGACTATTTATTGGGGTCTGGTAGGACACCAATTTTGGGGCCCCAGTCGTATTCAGCGGCTTAAGGATGGTAGCGACGTTGGCCTGGGCTTTCCCAACAGTGTCCGTACTGACGTACTGCACCTGGTGGGCCTCGAACGGCACCGGGACGCCGAGCTGAGTCACTGTCACCTGCCGACTATTGAGAATCTCGCCCGCTGCCTTGCCGCCGAAGGACTTCGGCTGAGCATAGAAGGCGTCCGAAAGCGGGTGAGGGACCGTGTTCACCGCCGGGTCCAGAACAATATCTGCGTGCGCGACTCCGCCTGCGGATAGGACAGTTAAGAGGGAGGCGAGCAGAGCAGCGGTGACCGTCCTGCTGCGCTTTTGGAAATTTCTCATTACATTTCTCCTCGATGGTTTGACCTGATCACGTCCCTCTGGAGACGCGCGCAAAGCGCGTACGGGGCTATGTTGGCGCCTGAAACATGCCATTATCGGGCCGCATGTCTCTGAAGTGATAACTTATTGAGCGCAGTCCCAACCTTACGACCGTTCACTTGAGCTGTCTATGGCCGCCGAGACTAAAACAGCGAAATAGGACGGCCGCCTAGTTTGGGAAGCCCTCGCGACACGGGTCCGTCCTTAGGTGCTGCGCAGGGTTACCTGCACGGACCTGACCATCACCCGGAGAACTTGTCACGACAGGTGGTTCAGGTCCTTGTCCCGCCCCCGTGCACCGCTGCTTGGTTGTGACGGTTTGTCGGCGTTGCATCAGCGAGCCTGAACAGGACAGCGGCGATGAGGAATGCGGCGCGGTATTCAAGGAGATTGTCCGTGCTGTCGCTTCATCGGTTGTTGGGTGGAGTATGCGACGGCCGTAAATGGGCATCGACAAGCAGGGGGCTGGCCTGCTACATTCTCCCTAACGCTCAGTCACTTCGCACGATTACTTATAAAAGGCGGCAACGATGCCATCACTATCGGACATACTGCGAGCTACCGCAGCTCGCAACCCATCTCGGCCTGCCCTGATTTTCGAAGGGCGTGTCCAGACCTACCATCAGCTCGCGGCCCGGGTCGAGCGGATGGCTGCTGTCATTGCCGAAAAGGGAGTCACTAAGGGCGATCGAGTTCTGCTGGTGTCGGGAAACTCGGACTCCTTTGTCGTGGCCGCCTACGCGATTCTCCGAACGGGTGCGATTCTTGTGCCGGCGAATCCACGTAGCGCGCCGCCGGAAATGACCTACTTGATCGAAGATTCAGGTGCGTCATTGGTGATTGCGGCACCGGCGCTTGCTGACCTGGCTGAGGCTGGAGCTGCGAGCACCTCGACGATCGTGATGACACTTGGGCCCGCGGCAGGCCTGGAAGATCTGACGGCGGCCGCCGAGACCAGCACGCTCGCTCCGCTTGCGGACTGGCCAGCCGAATCAGACGATGCGATGCTCATCTACACCTCTGGCACTACCGGCCGTCCCAAAGGTGCACTCTTCGACCATCATCGTTCAATCTGGGTCGGCATCAACATGTCGGCAGTGTGGGGAATGCGCGAGGAGGAAAACATGCTCCATGTAGCGCCGCTCTATCATGCTGCGGAGCTGTGCTTGATGCTGTTCCCCGGAACGATGACGGCCTCCACCCACACCATCCTTCCTGCTTTCGATCCGGCCGTTGTTGCCCAGGCGATGTCCGACCAGAAGATTAGTGTTTTTTTTGGTGTGCCTACCATGTACCAGGCACTACTTCGCGTGGAGAACCTGGCCAGTTTGGACCTCACGCAATGGCGCGTCGGCATGTTCGGCGCGGCTCCAATGCCAGCCTCGGTAGTTGGCCAACTGATTGAGAGCCTCCCGTCCGTTAACTTGTATCAGTTGTGTGGTCAGACCGAAGGGGGCCCAGGTGGCATCTACTCCGGACCTGCTGACGTACGCGCGAGGCCTGACGCGAGTGGTCGGTTCGCGTTGCCCAACACGGAGTTTCGGGTAATCGATGCATATGGCGACGACGTTCCCGCGGGCGAAGTCGGGGAAATCGTCCTGCGCGGAGAGACGATCATGAAGCGATACTGGAACAAGCCGGACGCGACGGAGGCCGTGCTTCACGACGGCTGGCTCCACACGGGGGACATCGCCAGGATCGACGAGCAGGGATACATCACTCTGGTTGACCGGCTCAAGGACATGATAATTTCGGGCGGCCGAAACATCTATTCGGTCGAGGTCGAGAACGCACTTATGGCCCACCCTGACATTATGGATGCAGCTGTTTTGGGGGTCCCCCATCCTGAGTTCGGCGAGAGTGTCCTCGCGGTCATCGTACCCAGGGAAGGAACGAACCCCACTCTTGAGGAGCTGCGCGTGTGGAGCATGACGCAGATCGCCGACTACAAGGCCCCGAGGCAGCTCATCGTTCATAACATCCCGCGGAATCCGTCCGGAAAGATCCTGAAGCACGTGCTACGGGCGGAACTCGAGTCGGTGGGTATCGGGCGATGAACCAGTGGCCGTCGGCATTAGGTCCGGGTGTTTAGACCTAGGCGGTGGGCTGCTGAGATGGAGCCTGCAGGCGGTGTAACGGGTGTCCTCAACGGTGCCGCCACCATGCGTGGCGGGTAGAACTTTGTCCTGATAGTAGTCGTGGCTGGCCGGTAGACCTCGAAGCCCCAGTCGTCGGGTAGCCGGCGTAGCTGGCGGCACAACGGCAAGATCTTCCCTCCGGACAGCACGGCCTCGACATAACGAACCGGCCCAGACGCGAACCTCCAATCCACTCGATCGTTCTTACGGCAGCTCAAAACGTCCGGGACCGAGCGCTTTCCCTTCAACTGACCCCGAATATTGCACTACCCAGCTCAAATCAACTTTTTCAAAGGAGAAAAATTCATGAGCTCTATCGATAGGCCCAGCGCAGATCGCGCAGTCGTAAATAAAGTCCTGTGGCGCATCATGCCCTTCATCGGACTGCTGTACTTCATTTCCTTCGTCGACCGGATCGCCATCAGTTTCGCCGCCCCCCACGGCATGATGAAAGATCTCGAGATGTCGGCCACCCTCTTCGGACTGGCCTCTGGCATCTTCTTTGCCGGCTACATTCTGTTTGAGGTGCCGAGCAACGTCGCGATGCAAAAGTTCGGCGCACGTATCTGGCTCACCCGGATCATAGTCACCTGGGGCATCATTCAGGCACTCATGGCCTTCGTTCCGTCCTCCGGATGGTTGATCGGTGCCCGCTTCCTGCTTGGTGTTGCCGAGGCCGGCTTCGCCCCGGGCGTGCTGGTCTACCTCATGTACTGGATCCCCAAGAGCCGCCGGGTTTGGGCATTTTCACTCTTCCTCCTCGTGCCCTTTGCCACCAACGCGGTGGCCGGCCCGGTCATGTCCTGGCTCGTGAGTGGATCAACCCAACTCATTCCCGGGCTGGCCGGATGGCGGACCATGATTCTGATCACCGGCATCGCGGCGATTGCCGCCGGCATCGCCGCGTGGTTCATCCTGCTCGACTCACCGGCCAAGGCCACTTGGCTCAGCACCCAAGAGCGCACGGCTTTGCTGGCTGCCATCGCCCGGGAAGAAGACGTCCCCACGGACACCAGCCACAGCGTCGGGGCAGCACTGAAAAACCCCAAGGTCCTCCTGCTCTCCCTGGCCATGTTCGCACTCCCCTTCAGCGCCTACAGCCTGACATTCTTCCTGCCCTCGATTGTGGCTGGCTTCAAGGCCCAATACGGCATCGTGTTCTCCGCAGCCGCCCAGTCAGGGCTGACCGCGATCCCTTGGATCTGCGCGATCGTCGGCGCACTGGTCCTCTCCCGGGTAGCAGACCGGACCGGCCGGCCCGGCAAGGTCACGCTGATTGGCGCATCCATCGGTGCCCTTGGTGCCATCGGCGCTGCCTTCGTGGACAACCCTTATGCCCTGATTGCTATGTTGTCGGTCACGGCCTTTGGGCTCTCCTCGATCGCCCCGACCATCTTCGCTATCGTTCCAAAGGTCGTCGCCGGTGTGGCAGCCGCCGCCGCAACGGCGTTGATCAACAGCCTCGGCGGCATCGGCGGGTTCGTCGGTCCGTATCTGACAGGCTTTGTCACGGACCTCACTGGCAATCAAGATGTGGTCTACTTCCTGATGGCTGGACTGCTTCTCATGGCAGGAGTCATCGCCCTGCGAATGGATGACAACTACCGGCGCACCGCTTCGGCTTCACGCGCTGAGGAGCAGGCTGATCCCCAAAAGGTGTAGCCCACCATGAAAGTGACGCTCTGAAACAGTCAACGTCACCTACCACCTGAGCCCCTGATCACGTCAGGGGCTCAGGTTGGCCTTCCTGAATGTCATCTCGACGATTATGCCTCTTCTCTGACTATGGTTGAGTGAAGAATGCTCAGGCTAAAGGGAGGGTCGAGGAAGGCAATCCGCTGTGGCTGGTTCTGAAGCACGACCGTCTTCCTAAAATCAGCCCCGGGGGTTGCAGCCGGCCTGTTCCTCGAGGTGGTTGGCTACAATATCCCGACCACGTGTCGAGGCGCCCCCCACTTATTGTCAAGAATGCTGGTGGCGAGTGGAGGATGAGAGGTATCCCGGACGCAGAAAATCAGCTCCGGTCACCCGCCCTGCGTGGCCACTACTCGGTAGACCAGGACACTGCGGCCTTTCTGCATAGGACAGTATCGTTTGGGGAGACCGGGTGAACCCTGCGAGGAGGTTCGTGAAGAATGACTCGGGTGACCAGTACGCTGCCTGACACATTAATCCCCAACCAGCGCGTTAGTCCCCAGCCAGCGCAACGAAAGCGGGCAGCGGGGCAAAGCTGGTGCTTAGCCTTGATCCACCGATGTTGCTCGGGGCGCCGACGGCGGTTTAAACCGAGAATGCCCTTTTCAAGGAAAATGGAGCTTGTCTAGAACCCATTGACCACCGAAAAGAGAGGCATCTCGTAAANCCTGCATGGGCTCGCCGATGAGTGGCTGTCGGTCCCGACGGACAAGGGCGCGAACGCCGGGCTGAAGGTCGCGTCCCTGGTCGCCGGGATGGTCGCCGGCGCCGATTCGATCGAGGACATGGCCTTGCTGCGCCACGGCGGGATGAAGCGGCTCTTCAGCGCCTGTTACGCGCCCTCGACGCTGGGTTCGTTTCTGCGGTCCTTCACTTTCGGGCACGTGCGGCAGCTGGACGCGGTCGCGTCCCGCTTCCTGGCCAATCTGGGGACCCGGGCCCCGCTGCTGGGAGCACCCGCCGCCAGTGACTTCGTGTTCGTGGATGTCGACGACACGATCATCGAGGTCCACGGCTATTCCAAGCAGGGCTCCGGCTACGGGTACTCCGGGGTCCGCGGCCTGAACGCGCTGCTGGCCATAGCCTCGACGAAGGACACCGCCCCGGTGATCACCGCCCAGCGGCTGCGCAAGGGTGCGGCAAACTCGGCCCGCGGCGCCAACCGTCTGATCACCGACGCCCTGTCCACCCTCAAGCGCGTCCACGTCGGCGGGCGGCTGCTCTGCCGTTTCGATTCGGCCTTCTACGGCCATGCCGCGGTTTCCGCGGCCCTGGCCGGCGGGGCGGAGGTCTCGGTGACCGCGCGCATGGACCCGGCCGT
>NZ_JAMXBH010000003.1 GCF_023913735.1 Pseudarthrobacter raffinosi | reverse complement strand
GCCACCGCAATGGCGGCCTTCACGCCAACCGCGCAACCGCTTCCCGCGGCTGCCTGACCAAAAAGAAACTACGCGACTGTCTCACATCCTTGACACACCTCACTGCGCAGCATCGGCCGAAGGTCTAAACCGTGCAGTACCACCTTGAGTATGCGATTGTTACAAATAGCAGCAATCGGGCCCAATCTTTGTTATGTTGTGTAGAACACCAATTTCATAGGGAACCGCTGACGAAGGACGAAATCGCGATGGAGCAGCTCGTAACCGAACGAAACTGGGCAGGCAACTACACTTACCGGGCTCCTGTGATCGTCCATCCGGGCAGCGTGGAGGAGCTGCAGGAGATCGTTGCCGGCGCCACCCGCGTCCGGGCGCTGGGCTCCCGCCATTCGTTCAATGACATTGCCGATTCCTCCGGCACGCTGGCCGTCCTTGACCGATTGGATTCTGGCATCCATGTCGACGCCCGGAGGATGACGGTGACAGTAAGTGGTGGCACGCGCTATGGCGCCCTCGCGGCCGAGCTACAGCGCCAGGGCTTCGCACTGCACAACCTGGCGTCCCTTCCGCACATCTCAGTAGCGGGAGCGGTAGCGACCGCAACCCACGGCTCCGGGGACGGTAACCGCAATCTGGCCGGCGCCGTGGCCAGTCTTGAGGTCGTCACCGCAGACGGAAGCATCCTCTCTGCCCGTCGCGGAGACGCATACTTTGACGGCATGGTGGTGGGTCTCGGCGCCCTGGGCATCGTCAGCCGATTGACCCTGGACATCGAACCCAGCTATCAGGTCCTCCAAATCGTTTACGAGAACCTCGACTGGAACCGTGTACTCGAGAACTTTGACGACGTCACGTCGTCTGCCTACAGCGTCAGCCTCTTCACTGACTGGAGCGGGCAGAGAATTGCCCAAGCCTGGCTCAAACGCAGGACCGGCGACCCCAGACAGGAGGTCCCGGAATCCGGATTCCACGGCGGAAGTCCGGCTGCCGAGAACCGGCACCCGTTACCGGGAATCCCGGGCAGCAGCTGCACCCAGCAGCTCGGCGTGCCCGGGCCCTGGTCCGACAGACTGGCTCACTTCCGCATGGAATTCAACCCAAGCAAGGGCGAGGAGCTCCAAACCGAGTACCTCATCCCCCGCGAGCACGCTGTGGACGCGCTTCGCACCGTGCGCAGGATCTCGGATCTCGTCACACCACTGCTGCTCATCGGCGAGATCCGCACCATCGCGCGAGACAACCTGTGGCTGAGCCCGAACTACGGCCGCGACGGCATCGGCCTGCACTTCACGTGGCGGCAGGACCAGCCGGCCGTCCACGCGATCCTGCCCCTCCTTGAAGCGGAGCTCGCACCGTTTGCCGCAAGGCCGCACTGGGGCAAGCTGTTCCACGGCGGTGTCTCAGCCATCGCGCCTCTTTATCCGCGCTTTGGTGACTTTATCGCCCTTGCCGACCGGCTGGACCCGGCCGGGAAGTTCCGCAACAGCTTCCTCAAGCACACAGTCTTTGGCAACTGATGGGTCACTACGATGCCCTCCCCCACTCCACGGTCCGTGCCGTCCGTCACAGAGCAGCTGCCGCCGTCCGCCGAGACGGATCCGTCTTGCCGGAACGACCTTGGCCTGATTACCCCCTTGTTCATCACCACCGGGTCCTGAGCCGCGCGCAGACCACCAAGAGGACGGCACTGAGCAGGTCAACAGTGGGCACCCTCCTCGGCCAGCTCGTTGCCGGGGACTTGTTTACGAGACAGCCTCTTCAGGCGAAGCGCAGGTGGGCAGGCCAAGCCCCGAGGTTCACCCGAGCCCGTCGACTGCGGCGATGGCCGTGTACCTGAAAATTCCTGCCTTCACAATCGGTCTCCTCGGCCTCGGCGGAAGCCGCCGGAAGGAAACCCGCTTTCCCAACGAACGCATCCCAACCGCAAGGGAATCTGTCAACACCGCAACGGCCGTCACAGAGGGTATGCGCTCGGAGCTGGACGCCTCTTACCGGATCGCGGGAATCGGAATGGCCGTGCCGGGCCTTGGTGAACTACACCGACGGGGGTAGCCCGGCACGCTCCCCACCTCGGTGGACACTGTGACCGCCCTTCGTTAGGGCGGCCCCACGTGTTCCCGCATTTTTCCTGCGGTCCCCATCACGACGAAGGCCCATGTAGAAACCTACGGGGCCCGGGGATCGACTCATCGAGGATCCTTGGGATTCACGGCAGCCGCTGCACCGGCGGGGCGCCTAGTGCGGAGCTGGGTCCCGGTGCACGAGCGTCCGAAGACCTACTACCTAGGACGGCGAATTCCGGGGGAACATGATCGAGCAGAACGGTTCAGCAGCAACCGCCCGGTTTGCGTGCAACACGTGGTAGCGCGCA
The DNA here is from genome assembly GCF_023913735.1 of Pseudarthrobacter raffinosi. Taxonomy (GTDB): domain Bacteria; phylum Actinomycetota; class Actinomycetes; order Actinomycetales; family Micrococcaceae; genus Arthrobacter; species Arthrobacter raffinosi. The sequence continues at coordinate 244,700 of NZ_JAMXBH010000003.1, read as the reverse complement.
GGGCGCTGTGGTAGTGGTCCTTTGAACTGCTGGTTTACAAATGTTCTGCATGGAGGGCAATATCTGCATTCAGTTGCAATTCCAGCCTCTCTGCGTGCTCGCTTTTGAGCTTGGACGAGCCTCCCGTACTTCAAAGCCACCAGATGGCGCCAGAGCGGGTCATTTTCAAGCGGCGGCGCTACGACCGAAAATATTTTCGAAGCCGATTATTCTTGATCACCAGTAAGGGCGGCGTTCGCGGCGGCAGCGCGGTACCGCGCGAGTACTTCGGGGGTGGGCGACGCGGTAACTTTCCGCGCAACCCCGGTGGCCCAATTGGGGAACTCTCCGGTTAGGAGCCCGGCGGCTTGCCGCGCGGCGCCATCCGCTACATATTCTCCCGGTTCAGGCACAATGACAGGAAGACCGAAGACTGCGGCAGTTATTGCTTGCAGGGCTTCAGAGCGTGCGCCTCCACCGACGAGGATGAGACGTTCGACGGTCACTCCCTGATCGGTGAGCGCAGCAAGTCCATCGGCAAGGGAGCATACGACCCCTTCGACAGCCGCGCGGGCGAGATGGCCCGGAGTGAAATTTGCCAGTGTCATTCCATGAAGGGAACCCGTTGCATCTGGCAGATTCGGTGTCCGTTCACCTTCGAAGTAAGGAATGAGGACCAGTCCGCCGGCCCCGGCGGGTACCGATAGGGCAAGCCGGGAAAGTTCAGCAACATCAAGGGAGAGCAAACGGGCTGTCGCATCAAGTACACGTGAAGCGTTCAGCGTGCAGACAAGTGGCAGAAAGTTTCCTGTTGCGTCGGCAAATCCTGCCACCTGTCCTGACTTATCGGTGACCGGTGTATCGGAGACAGCGAACACCGTACCGGATGTACCTACGGATACGACAACATCGCCCACGCCGGCGTTTACACCCAGGGCTGCGCCGGCGTTGTCGCCTGCACCGGCTCCAATCAGAGCACCTGAGGGTGTCTTTAGGTCTGATTGCAATGGACCGAGTACGAGAGGCAGCGCCGGTACGTGCCCGAGCGTGCGCTCCAGGACGTCCGTCAGATAACTCCCCATGGCAGGTGACCAGTATCCGGTGCCGGAGGCATCTGACCGGTCGGTTCGCAGTGCGGCCAGCCCCTCCGCGCCGCTTCCCGGCCCGTATCCCGCCAGCCGCCAACTCAGCCAGTCGTGCGGCAGGCAAACGGCAGCGGTACGTGCTGCGTTTTCCGGTTCGTTCTCCGCCAGCCAACGCAGCTTGGTCGCCGTGATCGAGGCCACCGGGACAGTCCCGGTGGCCTCGGCCCAGAATGCCGGCCCGCCTGTCTCCTCGATGAGTGCCTGCGCCGCAGGGGCCGATCGGGTGTCATTCCAGAGCAGTGCCGGTCGGACCACCGCACCATCGGCATCCAGGCAGACCATCCCGTGCTGCTGCCCGCTCACCGAAACGGCGGCCACATCATCCAGACCACCAGCTGCATTGATGGCCGACTGTAGCGCGGTCCACCAGAGCTCCGGGTCAATCTCCGTGCCCTCGGGGTGACGTGCCGAACCTTTACGGAGGAGAACACCGGTTTCGGCGTCCCGAATGACGATTTTGCAGGATTGGGTGGAGCTATCCACTCCGGCGACCAATGGCATGGCTGGGTTCTTTCAAAAGGGTTTGAATCAAAACGAATCGTGTGGTGCGCCGTCGGACCCGGACAAACCGGGTCCGACGGCGGGCATGGAGTGCTTTCGCCCTTAGCGGGCGTTGAGCAGGTGCTCGATGGCGAGCTGGTTGAGCCGGACGAACGCGAAGGAGCGCTCCCCTGCCTTGCTGGCGTCGAAGTCCTCGAACGAGGACTTGTCCGCGAGCAGGTCCGCCGTGGATTCACCCGCAGTGAGCGTGGGTTCGCCGAGTTCGAAGACTCCGGAGGTTTTCAGGGCTTCCTGCACTTCAGGGTCGGCGCGGAAGGCGAGGGCCCGTTCCTTGAGGAGGAGGTACATGGCCATGTTGGACTTCGCGGACTCCCAGACGCCGTCGTAACCGTCGGTGCGGGAGGGCTTGTAGTCGAAGTGGCGCGGGCCGTCGTAGCGAGGGCCGCCGTTGGGGAAGCCGTTCTCCAGAAGGTCCACGGTGAAGAAGGCGCTGGTGAGGTCGCCATGGCCGAAGACGAGGTCCTGGTCGTATTTGATGCCGCGCTGCCCGTTGAGGTCGATGTGGAAAAGCTTGCCCGCCCAGAGGGCCTGGGCGATGCCGTGGGTGAAGTTCAGGCCCGCCATCTGTTCGTGGCCGGTTTCGGGGTTCAGGCCCACGATGTCGCCGTGTTCGAGCTGGGCGATGAACGCCAGGGCGTGGCCGACAGTGGGCAGGAAAATGTCGCCGCGGGGTTCGTTGGGTTTGGGTTCGAGGGCGATGCGCAGGTTGTAGCCCTTGTCCTTGATGTAAGCGGCGGCGGTGTCCACGCCTTCCTTCATCCGGTCCAGCGCCGCAGACAGGTCCTTGGAACCGTCGTATTCGCTACCTTCACGCCCGCCCCACATCACAAAGGTTTCCGCGCCGAACTCGGCAGCGGAGTCGATGTTGCGCAGGACCTTGCTCAGCGCGAAGCGGCGGACGGAACGATCATTGGAGGTAAACCCGCCGTCCTTGAAGACCGGGTGGCTGAACAGGTTGGTGGTCACCATCGGGACCTTCAAGCCAGTCTCGGCAAGAGCTGACTTGAAGTTCTTCAGGATCAGCTCCCGTTCCGACGCCGTGGCATCGAAGGGAACCAGGTCATTGTCATGGAAGGTGACGCCGTAGGCGCCCAGTTCGCTAAGCCGGTGGACGGCCTCGACCGGGTCCAGTGCTGCACGCGTGGCAACGCCGAAGGGGTCGGCGCCGGTCCATCCGACTGTCCAGAGGCCGAACGTGAAACGGTCTTCGGGTGTGGGTTGTACTGTCATTTCTAGCACCTCTTTGGGATGGTGGGATTGATTGGGTTGGCTTGCTGAGCGTGGTCCAGCTATAGGACCGGTTCTCTCGCATGCCTGAGGTCCTGATATCGGAGCCCAGTCGTTTGGGACAGGCTCTTGGTCAGGGGTGCCCCGGAGATTCTTTGTGAATGCGTTCGAGGATTTTGACAACTTCCAGGGCCTCGTGCGGAGCAACGGGTGCGGCGCCTGTTCCACGAATGGCGGCGGCTACGCCCTCATAAAAGGCCGGGTAGCTGCCCCTTTCGGTAGGGACTTTGGAGGGTGGGGGGTAACCGGCGGCTGAGATCCCCAGCGTTCCCCAGGTCTCCTCGGGCATGATGCCGTATCGGTCGTCGTCCGGCAGAAGGCCGGAGGCCAAGGCTGGTTCCTGACCGTCCAGCCCGTATGAAACGTAAGCTCCCCCCGTACCCAGCACACGGAACCGCGGTCCGGGCTGGCCACCCAGTCTGCTCATCCACAATCGTGAGCACACCCCAGATTTGTGATGGAGTTCGATGTAGCTAGCGTCATCGTTGCCGCCACCGGCTCGGACTGTTCGCAGATCTGATCTCACATTCGATACCGGGCCGAAGAGGACAAGGGCCTGGTCAATCAGGTGGCTTCCCAGGTCAAAGGCCACTCCGCCACCAAGTGAGGGGGGTGTAACGTCCTGCCATTTGGTGTCCGCCTCGGGCGCCCAGTGCTCGAAACTGGATTCGAATTGGTAAATCTTTCCCAGCTCGCCGGCAGCGATGATCTTCTTAATGGTGAGAAAATCTCCGTCCCATCGTCTGTTTTGGAAAACGATCAGCGGTTTGTCGGCCTCTTCGGCTTTTTGGATCAGCCGCTCAGCGTCGGCCACGGACGCGGCAAAAGGCTTGTCAACAACGAGACCCACTCCCCTGTCCAAAAAGGCCATGCCTTGGGCGAGGTGCGTGGAGGGCGGGCCAGCTAGAACGACGAGATCAAGCCCAGGGGCGTGGTCCAGGAGTTCGTTGGAGTCGGCAACAATGGTGGCCTTTGGGTGGTCACGCTGTGCCTGCCTCCTGCGGCTCGAGTCATTTGTTGCAATGAAATCCAAGGAGAAAGAGGGGCTGGCTTCGATGAAAGGACAGTGGAATACTTTACCTGCAAGACCGTATCCGACGACTCCGACGCGGATAGGGCGGTCTGCCTCAGTTTCGGGTGTGATGGAAGTCATAATTGAAGAGTACGCTGTTATCCTGCATTTGTTCAAGCAAACTACATATTAAAATTTGATCGACGGACGCGATGGCCACTCAATGGACTCTGCGGTCCTTCACCCCTCACTCTTAGAAGGGACGGTGTCCAATTGAGGCTCTGCAGGAAACACGACGGTTGGAGATGCTGTGTCGACGAGTAGCTTCTCTTCGCCCAGGGATGCCGGACCACGGCCGCAGGCAATGGGAAATAACCTGGACAGTGTCCGTCAGCACAACCTGTCCACGATTCTTACGCTGGTACATCACGCAGGGAGCATCCCAAGGGCACAACTTACCCGGCGGACCGGGCTGAACCGGTCCACCATAGCGGCCCTGGTGGGCGAACTGGTTGATCTCCGCTTGGTCACAGAATCCTCGGGGGAGACAACCAGCCAGGTAGGACGGCCGAGCTCCGTTGTGCAAACCAACCCCGATACGGTCGCGATTGCGGTGAACCCCGAGGTAGACGCTGTAACCGTGGGGGTGGTCGGGCTGGGAGGGGTTGTCCAGAACCGCATCCGTTTTCCCACGGAGAAACCTCCGACGGTTCGCGAAGCTGTGAACATCACCTCGGCGATCATTGCGGGCATTCAGGGCGGCCTTCAGACTGAAACGCGCATTGTTGGAATTGGAATCGCCGTTCCCGGCTTGGTCTGCCAGAGCAACGGACTGGTCCGCCTGGCTCCGCATCTTGGGTGGAAAGACGAGCCGCTGACGGAAATGCTGGCGGACGCTACCGGATACCCCACTTCCGCCGGCAATGATGCAAGCCTTGGCGCCCGTGCAGAACGGACGTTTGGCGCCGGCCGTGGCATTGACGACATGATCTATCTCAACGGCGGAGCCAGCGGCGTCGGCGGAGGAGTCATCTCCAGCGGTGTCGCACTCGGCGGAACCAGTGGGTATGCCGGAGAGTTGGGCCACACTCGTGTACGTAGCGACGGCAGGGCCGACAGCGCCGGTGTCCGCGGCACATTCGAGTCAGAAGTGACAAGGTTGGCGTTGCTTGAGGTTCTGGGCCTGTCCTCCGCCGACACGGATGAACTCGAACAGGCACTGTTCGCCGCCAAGTCACTGGCGGTCCGTTCCGAAGTGAACCGACAGCTGGACTTTCTCGGCATCGCTCTTGGCGGCGCCATCAACATTCTTAATCCGCGACTGATTATTCTGGGAGGCTTCCTCGGATCCCTGTATGCGCTGGACCCCGAACGCCTTCACAAAGTGGTCGCGCATGAGGCCCTTCCAGTGTCATGGAACGACGTCACGATTTCCCGGCCAAAGCTGGGGGCCGACCTTCTCATGGTGGGGGCAGCGGAGCTAGCGTTCTCACCGCTTCTCGCCGATCCCGCTGGCTTATCAGCCCAGAAAGCAGGGAGGGTGCCCGACAAATCCTCCCAAGAGTCAGAGAGGACGGCCCTTAATGGCAGCCGATGAGTTTACTGTCAGCAACGGTCGCGGTCTGGTTATGACCGTCAGCAGCTTCGGTGCACGCCTCGTTGAGCTGCAGGTGCCGGACAGAAACGGCACACCTGACAATGTGGTCCTAGGCTTGGACACACTGGAGTCCTACAAGCGCCACACTGATTTGTACCTTGGAGCCACCATCGGCCGGGTGGCTGGACGTATTGCGGGGGGACGTTTCGTTTCGGTCGATCTGGACGTCCAGCTCGACCGAAATGAGGGAAACAACCATCTTCACGGGGGCAGCTCCCGAAGTTTCGACCGTGTTGACTGGTCGGTGACCGAATCGGAACCTGACGGCGGCAAGGGCATCGTCTTCGAATATGTCAGTCCCCATCTGGAGGAGGGCTACCCTGGGAATTTGTACGCACGCGTCGAATACCTGCTCACAGACACGAATGAGATGTGGACGGTCTTCACGGCAGCGTGTGACCAATCCACGCCGGTCAACCTCACTAATCACAGCTACTGGAATCTCGCCGGTGGGAACGTCCCCGTAACAGACCACCACCTGATGATTGCAGCGCAGAACGTACTGCGGACGGGCCCGGACCTCATCCCCACGGGCGCCCTGCAGCCCGTGGCGGGTACGGCACTCGATTATCGCCTACGGCGCCCAATAGCAGACCTGCTCCCCGCCGAGGGCGGTGAGCCGTGGCCGGGACTGGACCATACCTACGTGCTGGATGCCCGCGACGGCAGCCATCAGCTCGCCGCCACCCTCTACGACCCGGCGAGCGGCCGCACCATGGAGCTGTTGACATCCGAGCCGTCACTGCAGGTCTACAGCGCTAACCGGCTGCCCAGAATAGCGGGGCGCAACGGTTCCATCTTTGGTGCGGGACACGCTCTTTGCCTTGAGCCCCAGCACATCCCTGATTCACCTGCCCTCCCAGGGTTTCCCTCGATTGTTCTGTCGGCAGGCCGCCAGTACCGCCACAGCAGCTGTTACCGATTCAGCGCCACATGATTGACCAATTCAAGCCGCTCCCGTAGTAGGCGAGTGCCGTTTGCGGCACCCGGGCACTGCGTTCACTGGCGTTGCGTTGGAGGAGGCGGTCACAGCTGCCACTAAAGGTCAGTGGTTCCTCTCAACTTATTGCCTTGGTTGCCGGTAATCGCCTCACTTATTCCAAAGCCACTCCCGTGATGCACTCCGAGTCGCCCCGGTACGAGAGGTCCTTGACCGGGCCGCCATACCTCTTTGCAGCCCGCCATTGGCTGGAAAGTGTGGGTTTTGAGGGCTACGTTCGCAAGCCGACAGAATCCGACATTAAAACCTGGCCGGCAATCATTGCTTTTGTTGTTAGACCCAACTATATTGGTTGGTAAGTGACTTGGGTCACCCTCGAGGGATCCTTATCCCACGCTATTTTCAACGATGAGAAGGAGCGCACGCGTGACTGAACGCCCAGCCCCTGATGCTGACGGTTTCCTGCTCAATGTCCAAGGAATCAGCAAGCACTATCAGGGTGTTACCGCCTTGGACGCCGTCGGACTCCAGGTCCGTCCCGCCGAGATACACGCATTGCTCGGTGGCAACGGCGCCGGCAAATCGACGCTTATCAACATTCTTTCGGGCCTCACCTCCCCTGACTCCGGAACGATCATGCTGTCGGGCAATCGGCTGGAGCTGCGCCGGCCCACCGATGCGCTGGGCAGCGGTATCAATACCATTCACCAGGAGCTCTCCCTGGTTCCTGCCCTGACGACGTTGGACAACATCTTTCTTGGCAGAGAAGTAAATGCACGGTTCCTTGGTTTAAACGTGAGGCTGGACCGCCGCCACATGGAAGATCGTGTGCGGTCCCTGGCCTCCGAGTTCGGGCTCACGGAGGAAGACCTGAAGCTGCCCGTCGGCGAATTCGGAGCCCTGAAGAAACGGGTCGTCGAAATCGTCAAGGCTCTGGCCTTTGACACCCGCCTCCTGATCCTCGATGAGCCAACATCGGGCCTTGAAGAAGAGGAGCGCCTGAATCTTTTCGAGCACATGCGCCGCCTGCGCGGCAAGGGAGTCTCCCTCATCTGGGTGACGCACCATCTTGAGGAACTCTTTGGGCTCGCTGACACTGCCACCGTCTTCAGGGACGGCCGCCTCGTCGGTACCGTTGAGGTTCCAGACACCTCCGTTGACGATCTGCTGGGCATGATGTTCGGCATAGCCGCAGGGGAATTCGGCTCCACGGCCACCGCAGCGGTCGTCACGGAGGCAGAAGAGTCCCGCGAAGAAGTCCTCCGTCTCACCGATGTCAACCGCAGCTACATCCTCCGTGACATTTCCCTTACCGTCCATAAGGGCGAAGTCCTGGGGATCGCAGGGCTCGCGGGGGCAGGCCGCACAGAACTCGCCCGCGCGATCATGGGCATCGACAAGATCAGCAGTGGGACTGTGCACCTGAAAGGCAAGGCGGTCAAGTTTTCCGATTCGAGCGCCGCCTATCAAAAGGGGCTGGCGATGCTGCCCGAGGACCGGAAGCAGCTGGGCATTCTGCCTGAACTGTCTGTCTCGGAAAACATCTCCATTTCCAGCCTTGATCGGGTCTCGTGGCTGGGTTTCGTTCTGAAAGGCCGCGACGAGGTGTCCCAGGCGGAAAGCTACCGGCAACGTCTTGGCATCAAGACCGCCGATGTGAGGGAAAAAATTCGGAATCTCAGCGGTGGAAACCAGCAAAAGGCCATTGTCGCCCGTTGCCTTAACACCAACCCCGATCTGCTGATTTTCGACGAACCTACCCAGGGCATCGATGTCTCCGCCAAAGTCGAGGTCCACAACCTGATCCGTGAATTCGTGGCGAACGGGGGCGCAGCCATCGTTATCGCTTCGGAGATCGGGGAGCTCGTCGAGCTGAGCCATCGGGTCATCATCATGAAAAAGGGGAGGCTCGTGGGCTCGGTCGACCATGTCCCCCATGCCCTGGTCTCGGGCCAGTTTGAAGCCGTCAAAAACCGTATCCTCGCAATGTCTGCAGGCAGGACCGAATCATGAACTTCCAACGGGCTGCGTCCCGCATCCTTTCTACCAGCGGCGTTCCCATCGTCATCGCGCTGGTCATCGTCATCATCGTCTTTCAGATCATGTCTCCAGTATTTTTGACCTCGGGAAGCGTCCGCGACTACATCAATAACGCTATCCCGATCCTCCTCCTCACCGTCGGAGTGGCAATCGTGATCGTCGGCGGCGGCATCGATCTCTCCGTCGGAACCGTCGCGGGACTCAGCGCCGGTACCACGATGTGGGCACTCGTCTCCGGCGCCCCAACATGGACGGCCGTGGCTGTAGGCGTTGCCACCGGGCTGGTCTTCGGCCTATTCAACGGGCTGATGATCACAGTATTTGGAATCAATGACTTTATCGTTACCCTCGCAACACTGAATATAGCCGGCGGCCTGCTCATTGTCCTGACGGAAAAGGTTCCACTCCAGGGCGTCAGCACCCCAGGCTTCTCGGACCTTGTATACGGAAACTTCCTTGGGGTTCCCACGGGATTCTGGATAGCAGCGATCATTTTTGTCCTCATGCAGTTCCTCCTCATCAGAACTGTCTTCGGACGCCGTATCTTTGCCATAGGCATCGCCCCCGGTGCGGCAAATGTCGCCGGCGTGAACGTGAACCGCGTCAGGCTCGGAACCTTCGTTATCTCGGGGCTGCTCGCCGGCGCAGCCGGTGTCCTGTTGGCATCACGCCTGGGGGCCGTCCAGGCCTTCCTTGGCAACGGCTACGAATTCGTTGCCATCGCCGGGGCAGTTCTGGGTGGCGTGAGCCTCGCCGGAGGCAGAGGCTCAGTCTGGGCGGCGGTCGCCGGCGGGCTCATGCTCGCCACTCTCCAGCAGGGACTGCGGCTTAACGGTGTGGACCCGGTGTACTTCAGCATCGTGACTGGACTCTGCATCGTTGCCGGAGTTGTCTTCGATCGAAGAATCCAGCAGTTGGTACTGGGCGGTATTAGGAAACGCAGCAAAAGTGGCCCTACACCTCCGGCGCCGGCAAAGCTCCAGGAAACACACTTGCTCGGCACAGGGAAGCAGGACTGAGAAATGGAAACGACTTCATTGAAGAAGAACCAGACTGTGGTCGACCGCGTCGTCACCCGTCTGCTTGTCGACCCGACGCTGGGGGTGCTGGCCCTGTTGGTGCTCATCTGTCTGCTGGCAGCGTTCACACTGCCGGTGTTTCTCAACGGCTCAAACCTCTACAACCTCGTCAATAACAGCCTCGTGGTCATGATCCTGGCCATGGGCATGACGGTCGTTCTGGTCTCCGGAGGCATCGATCTGTCGATAGGCACCACGATGGCACTCTGCGCTGGTGTCTCCGCGGCCGCCATGAACTTTGGACTGCCGCTGTTCGCAGCGCTCCTGGCCGCACTGGCCATGGGGGCTCTGGTCGGCCTGGGCAACGGCCTGCTGATCACCCGTCTCGGGCTGCCGGACTTCATCGCGACTCTTGCAATGCTTGGTTTCGCCAGTGGTGTCCTGTACATCTGGACCAAGGGTGTTCCGATCATCGGCTATATGGTTCCCGAGTTTTACATCATCGGCGGTCTAACCCCGTTGGCAGGGCCTCTTACACTGCCGATGGTCATCGCGCTCCTTGTCGCGCTGGTGCTCGGAGGAATCCTGGGTTTCACCCGCATGGGAACTCACTTCTTCGCCGTGGGAAGCAGCAAGACCGGCGCCATGCAGTCAGGCGTGCGCGTGGACAGGGTGCGCATGCAGGCATACATCTTCAGCGGTTTGGCCGCCGCTGTGGCGGGCATCATCATGGCAGGTCGCAACACCAACGTCCCGGCCGATCTCGGCAATGGTTATGAGATTCAGGCCATCGCCGCAGCCGTCATCGGTGGTGCCGCACTCTCAGGAGGACGGGGTCGCATTCTGGGAGCCATCCTCGGAGCAATTACGCTGGCCGCCGCCGTCAACCTGATTAACCTCGTCGGCGTCCCTTCGAGCTACCAAAAAATAGTCATCGGAGGCATCCTCGTCGCGGCAGTCCTCGCCAACCGCATCAGCGCGATCGTCAGTGGCAAGGTACGGCAAAGAAAAGCAATGGTCCTTGAAGGAATCCCCGCCTAGGAAATACCAGCATCACAACTCCTGCCAAGCGACCGTTTGGCATTTGAACGACACGAACACAAGTGAAGGAAGCATCAAAGATGAGCTCAAGCACTTTTCATTCGAAGACAGCGCGCCGCCGACCTGGCAAGGCCCGCCTCGCCTTCATCTCCACCGCCACTGCAGCTGCCCTGCTGCTTACAGGCTGCACCACCGTGAACGCGCCCGCCGGAGGCTCCAACGCCGCGGCTGGCGGCGGAGGAACCGACTACCTCCCCGACGAAGCGATCAAGAAGATTGTCAACGGACGCGAGATCAAAGTCGGTTTTGCACCCCCGATCCTCTCGGAGTTTTACACCCAGGTGGAAAAGGCCGCGCACAACAAGATGAAGGAATACGAGGACCGGTTCGGCGTCAAATGGAAGTGGGAACGCCAAGGAGCGCTTAACGATGCCCACTCCGGCACCGAGACACTCGGAATCGTCCAAGGCTATATTGCCCGGCAGTTCGACGCGGTCTTTGTTTGCTCCGCAGCTAATGCGGCAACGATGCAGACCCTTTACAAGCAGGGGTCCGAAAAAGGCATTGACTTCTACCAGTTCAACTCCACCGAAGAACTGGCCAACCCATCCCAGGCCGAAGACCCGACCGGAGGCCTGTCCACGGTATCAAATATCGGCTACGACGACCGCTGGCAGTCCGGATACCTGGCCGGCAAGTACATCGCCGAGCAACTCAAAGGCGAAGGTTCCATCATCCAAATCATGGGACCGTCCGGTTCGGACTGGACAAAGCTGCGCCAGCAGGGCTTCAAGAAGGCCATCGCCGAACACCCCGGCCTCAAGATCGTTGGTGAAGCCGACGGCGGATATGTTCGGGATAAGGGCCTCACAGCCGCCCAGGACCTGCTGACCAAGTTCCCGGACGTAAAGGCCATCTACGGCGAGAACGAGGATATGGCGCTGGGTGCTTCCCAGGCCATTGACGCCCGAGGCCTGAAGCACTGGGACGGCACCGGCGGCATCATCACCATCGGCGCCGACGGCCTGGTCTCCGGTATGGGCGCCATCAAAGCCGGCAAGCTCACCGCAACGGTGGACGTCAACAGCGCGGAGATGGGCAGCCGGATGATCGAAAGCCTCTTCGCCCATGAATTCCTGAACCAGGAAATCAACCAGTTCATCCGCATCCCCACCGGCGTGGTGGACAAGTCCAACGTGGACTGGCATGAGGGTGTTCTCAAGAACGTGCTCAGCGGCCCCGGCAAATACTGACCAACCAGATTCCCTGTCCGGCCCGCACCTCCGGGCCGGACCCGGAGTCGAAACCTCACCGTTTGCCCAAGGTATAGAAGAAAGGTTCGCGCGATGAAGCGAAAAATGGACCCGGTCGATGTCGTAATCGTAGGGCTGGGAGCCGGCGGTGGTCCGGCAGCGAAAGTACTCAGTGAAGCCGGATACAAAGTTGTCGGATTCGACAAGGGACCCTGGTTGCGGCCTGAAGAGCACTACTCCGGTGACGAACTAAAGTTCCAGAACCGCAGCTACCTGTGGCCGGATGTAAATCTCATGCCACGCACCGTGCGCAGTGACGCGAACTCCGAGGCCCGCATCTTCAACTTCTCCCCGGTCCCCTCGAACGTGGGTGGCGGAACCAGCCATATGGCGGGATGGATGCCCCGCCCGCGTGTGTCTGACTTCATCTTCCACTCCCTCCACGGAGATCTTGAGGGAGCAAGCCTCGCGGACTGGCCGTACCGCTACGAACATCTTGAGCCCTATCTGACGAAAGTCGAGTGGAGCTACGGTATCTCCGGTCTCGCGGGAGCTGACAAAGGTGAAGGCTTCCGCAGCAAGGCCTATCCCAGCGCCCCGCTGCCGCCCACCAGGTTCGGCAAGAAGTTCTATGAAGGCTCCAACAAGCTCGGCATCAACTCTTTCCCGCTGCCGATGTCGCATCTGACTGAAGGCAATGCCCTCGGACGCCCGGCGGTAAACCGAACCAGTTTCTGGAACCAGTACGGGGACCCGACCCAGACCCGCTCCAGTGTGGCCACCACCTACATTCCCGAAGCCTTGGCCACCGGTAACTTCGAAGTCAGGGCAGACAGCTTCGTTAGGGAGGTAAAGGTCGGTAAGGACGGTAAGGCTACCGGAGTCATCTACATTGACCCCAGCGGCGCTGAGATTGAACAGGATGCCCGAGTGGTGATTCTTGCCCTTGGCGCCATCGAATCCGCCCGCCTTATGCTCCTGTCTTCCTCCAACCATTTCCCCGACGGGCTGGCGAACGACTCAGGGCTGGTAGGTAAGAATGCCACCTTCCACGAGTACATCTTCGCCGTTGGACTTTTTGACAGGGACATGGAAGACCCCTTGAACGGGTGGACCGGGAACTACCAAAGCGGCGGATCCACACACTTCTACGAAACGGACGAGAGCCGCGGGCACATCGGTGGCGGGATCATCGCCACTACCCAGATCGGACAGGCCATCAACGCCATCATGCCCGGCCGCCCAGCCTGGGGCCAGGCGATGAAGGATGCTGACCGTGACTACTTCGACTATTCCATGAAAATCGGCTTCATCCTCCAAGACATGCCCCAGGAGACCAACAGGGTCGATCTGGATCCCACCGTCAAAGACGCCTGGGGGATGCCGGTCGCGCGCATCACCAACAAACCTCACGCGAACGACATAGCAATGAGCAAGTGGCAGATCGATCAGAACCAGGAGATCCTCCAGGCGGCCGGCGCGAAGAAGACCGTGCCCGTCTACCTCGGGGACGAATTCACCGGCAACGCCTGCCACCAGCAGGGCACCGTCCGGATGGGAACCGACCCTGCCAAATCGGTGCTGAACGAGTGGGGCCAAGCGCACTCCGTCGAGAACCTCTTCGTCCTCGATGGGGCAGGTTTTCCAACCGCGCTCGGTGTGAACCCGACGCTCACCATCATGGCCCATTCCTGGCGGTGCGCGGACTACATCGCCAACACCTACATGAAGGGCCGCTCCGAACGGCTGACCCTGTCCCCGATCAAGAAATCCTAGAAGGAGGAGAACAAATGGTGTCAAAAGCTGACTGGGAAATCGCTCCCATCCGCATCGATCCTGATACGACCGAAAAGCTATTCTTCACCGATCACGAGTGGGACACGATTGAAGCCGCAGCGGCAAGGATCATGCCCACTGACCAAGATCCAGGAGCACGCGAGGCGCGCGTCATCGTCTTCATCGACAGGTATCTATTTGGCATCGCTTACCTCTACGCTGCAGCGGACGGAAGCGGCTTCCTGCAACTGGCAGACAAAGACGCGCACGCGGCCCGGGCCAGGAATGCCAACATGCAGCGCCTGTACCGGGAAGGCATACACGAACTGGACAAGAAGGCGCGGGAACTTCGTGCCCCCTCCTTCAAGGAGGCATCCGAACAGACTCAGGACGAGGTTCTCGAACAAATCAGCGGGGTGCCAAAACCAATCCCGGTCTCGCTGACATCCCGGGAGGTGTACTACTCACGCCTTCAGGGAAACACTGACGAAGGCAAGAGTTTCTTCGACACCCTCTGCCTCCACGTCCGCCAGGGTTTCTACGGCGACCCCGTGTATGGGGGGAATAAGGACCAGATGGGCTGGAAAACAGTCGGTTTCGTCGGGCCTAAAAGCCTGAAGGACACCATGGACGGCACTTACAGTACCGCCGAGTTCTTCATCCAGGAGTACGACTGGGAAGACCTGGTCCCAGGCTTCAAACACAGCCAGGATCCCACCTCCAAACAGGAGCAGGACGGTCAGTGACCGTCCCGGACAACCAAGCAACCCCCGTCGCCGGCGCTGCACAGCCGACCATGGACCATCTGAAATAAATCGAGAGGAAAGACGACAATGACCGCCTTCGAAGACAAGCTCAACAAGTACGTTGACCGTTCCAACCGCTTCATCCCGGACACCATCGACCTCAGCAAGACCGTCGTGCACGCCCTGGACATCCAGAATCTCTGCCTTGACCCCAAGGGCGCCGACTACGTTGAAAGTGTTGGGGGCGCCCCCTCCGGCCAGGAATCCCTCGGACCTGCAAAGCGGATCGTGGAACTCGCCCGGGAAAAGGGCATTAAGGTGAACTGGTCGCTCTGGGGCATGAACCCTGACGGCGCGGACCTGGGTATCTGGGGGCTTAAGTACCCCTCCTGGAAGGAACCGGATTCCCCCTTCAACCACGGCACCTGGAACGGGGCGCTGGTAGACGGATTCGAACCCCAAAAGGGCGAACCCGTCTTCCAGAAGCACCGCAACAGCAGCTTTTACGGAACCGCCTTCAACGAGTACCTGATGCAGGACCACGCGGAATACCTGGTCATCATCGGGTCCTCAACGGCCAACTGCGTCCCCACCACCGCCCGCGACGGTTTCGACCGCGGCTACAAAGTCATTGTCGTTGCGGACGCCGGAACTGCGATCCCAGTCAACTCGCACGGCCGCAACCCGGAATTCGATCACGAAACACCCGAAGGCTACGGCCAGTACTGGGAATCCCTGCGCAACATCCAGGCACAGTACGCCGACGTGATGTCCAGCGACGAGTTCGCAGCCCTGGTTGAACGCTCCTCCGCCGCCCAGACAAAGTCCAACGAACAGCTCACCAGCGCAGCACGCTAAATCACCACCCCGGGGCCACCCGCGTCCTGACACTGGACGCGGGTGGCTCCATTAAAGCGCCGCCGCCATCCGGCTCAATCATTGTCTAACCAATAAATCCCTGGCTTTACGCCCACCGATAGGAAAACCATTGGGACCATTCCATGTCACAGAACAACGCAAGTTTGGGAGCTCCGGCTGGTCCACCTCCCTGGCCGGTTTCGGATCCGTGGCCCTCGGGAATATGGGAAAGGTGATGACCACGGAAACGGCACGCTCCCTGGTCCGGCACGCCTGGGATTCGGGAGTGCGCCTGTTCGACACCGCACCGATGTACGGTCACGGGCTCGCCGAATACCGGCTTGCCGACGACCTCATGGACCGGGACCGGAATGACTACACGCTGATTACCAAGGTCGGCCGCACCCTTCACCCCGCTCCCAAAGGGACCTTCGACACTGGACCCTGGCTGCAGACACCGTCGATGCGAATGGAATACGACTACTCCTATGACGGTGTCATGAGACAGGTCGAAGACAGCCTGCAGAGAATGGGCACAGACCGCTTCGACGTATTGCTCGTCCACGACACCGACCGGTGGACCCACGGAGACCAATACCTCCAACGGTTCCACGAAGCAGTGAACGGTGCATTCAAAGCACTCGAATCACTGCGCGAGCAGAAAGTCGCCTCCGCCATAGGAATCGGGGTCAACGAGACAGACGTCTGCATTGCAGCAGCCAACGCCGCGGACATCGACTGCATACTCATCGCCGGGACATATAACCTCCTGGATCAGCAGGCCAATACTGAACTCCTCCCCCTGTGCCGGGAACGAGGCATCGCAGTCATCAACGGCCGAATCTTCGGATCCGGCATCCTCGCCACAGGAACCCAACCCAACGCCCGCTTCAACTACGCTCCCGCCAGCGCTGACGTCATCGCCAAGGTACGGCCCATCGAAGACATATGCCACAGCTACAACGTTCCCCTTGGAGCCGTCGCCGCCCAATTCGCAGCAGCCCACCCGGCCATCACCAACATCTGCATGGGAGCAGGCAGCATCGAACAACAGAACCAAAACTATTCCTGGCTCGAGCAGGACATACCCCAAGAGCTCTGGAACCAGCTGGCGGCCGAAGGACTGCTGGACCCGAATGTCCCCACTCCTGCCTACACATAGAAAACCTTCCAGCACAAGGAAATCCACATGATTGAAGAAGCACAAAAAATCGCCGCGGCCGCTGAAACAGCAGCCAAAGAGGCCGGCCTGAGTATCGTCGTCAGCATCGTAGACACCCACGGAAACCAGGTCCTCCTGCACAGAATGGACGGAGCACCCCTGCACTCACTGGATATGGCATTCCGCAAAGCCTACACAGCAGCATCATTCGACGTTGCAACCGAGGAACTCACGGACCAGGTGCAGCCCGGCCAGCCGCTGTATGGACTCGCCGTCAACTCAGGAAGCAAACTCATTGCCTTCGGCGGTGGCGCACCTGTCAGCCTCGTAGAAGGCGAGAAAGTTGGGGTCGGGATTTCCGGCGGCTCCACTCAAGAGGACATCGACATCCTCAGGAAAGCACTCAACGCCACCACCCAGCCTTAGCCCAAAGAAGGGTGAACTTGCCGTGCTGCAGTCGTAAAGGTTCCCTCGAGACGATAGAGTCCCAGCTGCACTAGCCTTGAGAGGTGAACATCAATAGCGCGGCAGCCACGCTTCCTACGCGCGTCCTGGCAGAATCTCTAACGGCCTGGAAGCTCGCTTTTGACCGCCATACGCCTGCAGGCATGGTCGAACTCTTTTCACTCGATGCGCTCTTTCAAGGGCTCAGCCCAACTCTGCTCACCGGACGTAACGAGGTTTTCGACTACTACGATGCCCTGCCCCCCGGAATCACGGCCAGTTTCCAAGTAATCCAAGGCCGCCAACTAACCCCGCATCTCGTCTCCGGATTCGCCGCCGTCCACTTCACCTACCCAGCCGGAAGAACGGTGCCGGTGCAGCTATCCCTCGTGCTCCGCAGGGACGGTCAGACATGGTTCATTGTTCAGTACCACGCCTCAACGCTGTCCTCAGCGAAGCAGAGCGGGACAGTCACGCTAGCCAGCCATGATGAATTTATTTACTGATGGCAAAGACTGAAAGGGGCAGGCTTTTCGGAAACCACCCCCCGTTTTCCCCGACGCTCGACAGCTGGCGGCCCGGCCCAGAGTGAGGCAGGTCCCGGGATCCTGCTGAGCGGTTGCTGATCCATCTTCCAGCCATGGCCGCCAGTGACGCACGCCTTCAGCTTTTGCCCTCGGTCTCAGAGAGGTACACCCCAACCTGACGTCAGGCAGCTATTCAAACGCCGTCAGAATAGGGTCCAAAAAGCGTTCCCGCACGACCCCAGTGGACACTCTTGAATCCCAATCTGACACGGGGCGGCAGAAACGCCTGCCTATCTGGCTGGAACTTGCCCGTCTTAAGTTCGATGATCACGTAGCGAGTTAAGCGCATCTGAAAACGAACAGCAGGCCGACGCAGAAGCGGTCGGGATGCTCAATTGCACGATACCTAAACCTCCGCCACCGGAGCCGCGAACTGCGCCTCGTACAACCGGGCATAGGCCCCACCCGCGGCCAGTAGTGAAGCGTGCGTCCCCTGCTCCACGATTTGGCCGGCTTCCATCACCAGGATGAGGTCGGCGTCGCGGATCGTGGACAGGCGGTGCGCGATCACGAAGCTCGTCCGGTCCGACCGCAGGGCCTTCATCGCCTTTTGCACCAGCACCTCGGTGCGGGTGTCCACCGAGCTCGTCGCCTCATCCAGGATCAGCACCGAGGGCCGGGCCAGGAACGCCCGCGCAATCGTCAGCAACTGCTTCTCCCCCGCGGACACGTTGGAGCCCTCGTCCTCCAGCACGGTGTCGTACCCCTCCGGCAGCGAGTGCACGAACCGGTCCACGTACGTCGCCCGCGCGGCCTCCAGGATCTCGTCCTCCGTGGCAGTAGGCCGACCGTACGCGATATTGTCCCGGATGGTCCCACCGAACAGCCACGTATCCTGCAGCACCATGCCCAGCCGCGAGCGCAGCTCACGCCGCGGCACTGAGGTGACGTCCACGCCGTCGAGCGTTATCCGCCCCGCATCCAGCTCGTAGAACCGCATCATCAGGTTCACCAGCGTGGTCTTCCCCGCCCCGGTGGGTCCCACAATCGCCACCGTCTGCCCCGGCTCCGCCACCAAAGAAAGCGAGGAGATCAGCGGCTTGTCCGGCGAGTAGGAGAAGGACACGTCCTCGAACACCAGCCGCCCCCGCCCAAAAGCAGGAGCACCACCGGGAGGCTCAGCAGACTCCTCATCCTCATC
The DNA here is from genome assembly GCF_023913735.1 of Pseudarthrobacter raffinosi. Taxonomy (GTDB): domain Bacteria; phylum Actinomycetota; class Actinomycetes; order Actinomycetales; family Micrococcaceae; genus Arthrobacter; species Arthrobacter raffinosi. The sequence continues at coordinate 226,052 of NZ_JAMXBH010000003.1, read as the reverse complement.
CAACAACGAGAACACCCGCTCGGCAGACGCCACCCCGGACTGCAGCAGGTTGGCCATGGACCCCAGCTGCGCCAGCGGCATGGTGAACTGCCGCGAGTACTGGATGAACGCCTGCACGTCGCCCAGCTGCATGGCACCGGACGCCACCTGCAGGCCGCCCACCACGGCGATCCCCACGTACACCAGGTTCCCGATGAACGTCATGGCCGGCATGATCAGCCCGGAAATGAACTGCGCCCCGAAGCTCGCGTCGTACAGCTCCACGTTCTTCTGCCGGAACCGCTCCTCCACCTCGCGCTGCCGGCCGAACACCTTCACCAGCGCATGCCCGGTGTACGTCTCCTCGATCTGCCCGTTCAGCTCCCCCGTGTTCTTCCACTGCGCCACAAACAGCTTCTGCGAGCGCTTGGCAATCAGCGCCGTGATCCCCAGCGTCAGCGGCACGGTCACCAGCGCGATCAGCGCCAGCGCGGGCGACAGGATGAACATCATCACCAGCACCCCCACCACCGTCAGCACCGACGTGACCGCCTGGCTGATGGACTGCTGCAGGCTCTGCGAAATGTTGTCGACGTCGTTGGTCACCCGGCTCAGCAGCTCACCGCGCTGGATCGAATCGAAATACCGCAGCGGCAGCCGGTGGATCTTCGCCTCGACCTCCCCGCGCAGCCCGAACACCGTCCGCTGCACCACCCCGTTCAGCACATACGCCTGCACCCACATAAACGCCGACGCCAGCACGTACAGCACCAGCGCCCACAGCAACACGTTGGACAGCGCCGCGAAGTCGATCCCCTCCCCCGGCGTCAGCGCCATGGGCGTGAGCATGTCCGCCCTCTGGTTCTCCCCCGCCGCCCGCAGCTGCGCGATCAGCTCCGCCTTGCTCACCCCGGCCGGCAGCTCCCGGGACACCACCCCGGCGAAAATCAGGTTGGTGCCCTCCCCCAGCAGCCGCGGCCCGATCACGGAGAGCGCCACACTGGCGATCCCCATGATCAGCACCAGCAGCAGCCACGCCCGTTCCGGCCGCAGCGTACCCAGCAGCCGCCTGGCCGACGGCCCGAAGTTCATCGCCTTCTCCGCCGGGACGTTCATCCCCGCGAACGGCCCGCCGCGTCCCGGCCCGCCCGCCGGACGGGGAATGCGTACGACGTCGGCAGTCCCGGTTTTCGAGGCGGGTGCGGTTCCGCCGGGGACGGCAGAGTGGGAGGAAGCAGGGCCCGACGGCGGCCGGTGCGGCGCGCTCATACCGTCTCCTCCGCTGCCAGCTGGGACGAGACGATCTCGCGGTACGTCTCGGACGTCTCCAGCAGCTCGCCGTGCGTTCCGCGCGCGACGATCCTGCCGTCGTCGAGCACTAATATCTGATCCGCGTCCACGATGCTGGACACCCGCTGGGCGATGATCACCAGCGTGGCGCCGGCGGTGCTGCGCTTGAGGGCCTGGCGCAGCCGGGCGTCCGTGCCGGTGTCCAGCGAGGAGAACGAGTCGTCGAAAATGTACAGCTCGGGCCGTTTCACCAGCGCCCGGGCGATGGCCAGCCGCTGCCGCTGCCCGCCGGAGGCGTTGGTGCCGCCCTGGGAGATGGGCGCATCGAGCCCGCCCTCCATCTCCTCCACGAAGTCGCGGGCCTGGGCAATCTCCAGGGCGTCCCAGAGCTCGTCCTCGGTGGCGTCCGGCTTGCCGTACTGCAGGTTGCTGCGGACGGTCCCGCTGAACAGGTAGGGCCGCTGCGGCACCAGGCCGATGTGCCCCCAGAGCAGGTCCGGGTGCAGCTCGCGGACGTCCACGTCGTCCATCCGGACCGAGCCGGTGGTGGCGTCGAAGAGCCGCGGCATGAGGTTCACCATGGTGGTCTTCCCGGCGCCGGTGCTGCCGATGATCGCCGTCGTCTGCCCGGCCCTGGCCGTGAAGCTGATCCCGGAGAGGACGGGCTGATCGGCACCCGGGTAGGCGAATCCGACGTCGCGCATTTCCAGCTCCCCGCGGCGCCGCCCGCCGGACGGAACCGCGCTGCTCACGGGCTTCAGCGGCGGCCGCACACTGGATTCGGTCCCCAGCACCTCGCCGATCCGGTCCGCCGAGACCGCGGCACGCGGGATCATCACGGCCATGAAGGTGGCCATCATGACGGACATCAGGATCTGCATCAGGTAGCTCAGGAACGCGATGAGGGTGCCCACCTGCATGGAGCCGTCCTCGATCCGGAACGAGCCGAACCAGATCACCGCCACGCTGGAGACGTTCAGCACCAGCATCACCACGGGGAACGCGAGCGCCATCAGCCGGCCGGCCCGCAGCGCGGTGTCCGTGACGTCGTCGTTGGCCTGGGCGAAGCGGGCGGTCTCGATGTCCTCGCGGACGAACGCCCGCACCACGCGGATGCCGGTGAGCTGCTCGCGGAGCACCCGGTTCACGGTGTCGATCCGCTTCTGCATCTTCCGGAACAGCGGCACCATCCGGGTGATGATCAGCCCTACGCCGATCATGAGCACGGGCACGGCGACGGCGATCAGCCAGGACAGCTGCACGTCCTGCCGGACGGCCATGATCACGCCGCCGATGGCCAGCATGGGTGCGGCAACCATCATGGTGGCGGCCATCAGCACCAGCTGCTGGACCTGCTGGACGTCGTTGGTGGAGCGGGTGATCAGGCTGGGCGCACCGAACTTCGTGACTTCCTGCTCGGAGAACTCCCCCACCCTGGTGAAGATGGCCCCGCGCAGGTCCCGGCCCACGCCCATGGCCGCCTTCGCCCCGAAGTACACGGCAATCACGGCGCACACGATCTGCAGCAGCGTGATCGCCAGCATCAGGGCGCCCAGGCTCAGGATGACGCCGGTGTTGCCCTTGGCGACGCCCTCATCGATGATGTCCGCGTTCAGGGTGGGCAGGTACAGCGACGCGATGGACTGCGCCAGCTGGAAAATCACGACGGCGATCAGCAGCTGCCGGTGCGGCCGCAGGTATTCAACAAGCAGTTTCCAGAGCATGGGCGGCTCCTGACACATTGTCCACAAGATGTGGTGCGAAGGTCAGTTTACGTCCGGTGGCTGGGAGCGGGACCTTTGGCTGTCGGAGAAGATGTGCTGGTTCTCGGAGAGCGTACAAGCCTCATATGAAGCGCCCGGCCAGTTAGCCCAGCCGGGCGCCTTCGCGTCAGATTGCGGAAAAGATCACTGCTTTTTGTGGTGCTGCCCTGAGTACCTACGGTGCGGGAGAAGGGGCAACAGCATCTGCAGAGGGGAGACTGCCAAGGGTTTCGGCCTTGTCTTGGGTCCGAAGATCGCGAGGACAATTGCGCCGTGCACGGCTCGTGGACTCGACGCCGCCAGCCACGTCAGTGTCAGCGGCCCCGGCCTTGATCATGGGGGAGGCCATGATGATGACGCTGAGGACCGGTCTTGCGTGGGTTTGTGGGGTGGTCCTGCCGGGTTTCGCCGGCGCATTACTGGATGCGGGTTCCGGACTGGTCATATCGGTACCAGCCATGCGCGGTTTTCCGGCCGTAATTCCCTTGTTCGTAAAGCTCCTTCAGGGCCGGGTGAGGCAGGTCTGCCGGGTCCTGCGTTTCCTCGAAGGTCGCTTGCCGGATCAGGTAGCTCACGTCCAGGCCCACCAGGTCCATCAGCTCAAACGGCCCCATGGGGTGGCCCAGCGCCGTCTTGGCTGCAGTGTCGATGTCGCTGACACTGGCGATGCCGTCCGCGTAAAGCCGGAGTGCCTCGTCCCGGATGGCGCCCATGAGCCTGTTGGCCACAAAACCCGGGATCTCGCGGTCGATAAGCACGGGCGACTTGCCCAATGAACGCGCCAGCTTCATGGTGGTGTCCACGGTGTCCGGAGATGTTTTGCCGTGGCGGACCACCTCAACACATTTCATAACCAGGGCGGGGTTGAAGAAATGCATATTGCAGACCTGTTGCGGCCGCCCTGTCTCTTCGGCCACTTTTGAGGAGCCCAGCGTGGAGGAATTCGTGGCCAGAATGGCGTGTTCCGGGGCTGCCCGTCCCAGCGCCGCGAAGATGCTGCGCTTCACTTCGAGTTTCTCGGTGGCGGCCTCGATCACGAAGTCGACGTCCGCCGCGCCGGCCTCCAGGGACGTGGTGAAGGTGAGTCGCGCCAGGGCGGCCTCGGCGTCCTGTCGGCTCCTGCGCCCCTTGACCACGCTGCTGTCCATCCGGTCGGTGAGCTGGCTCCGGGCGGCGGCGAGCATGTCTGCCGCGACATCCTGAATAGTGACCTGGTATCCGGCCAGGGCGCACACCATGCCGATCTGTGAGCCCATGGCTCCGGCTCCGACCACCAAAATCTTGTTGATCTGCATAATTTCTCTTCTCCTAGTGCGCAACGGGGATTTCCATGACGTTCCGGCGCTGAGAATTACGGCACGGAAAACCGTCCCGGACAACGATGTTTCGGTTGGGGGACGGCGGACCGGCCTCAGGCCGGGTCCTGTCTGATGAGGTGACAGTCATGTACCGCCGAGGCCGGCCAACGACTCCGCGGCGGCCGCGCAATCCTCTGCTCAGCGGAAAGCGGGAATGCCGGTGATGTGGTTACCCAGGATGAGGGTGTGGACCTCGTCGGTGCCTTCGTAGGTCCGGACAGACTCCAGGTTGTTGGCGTGGCGCAGGGGCGAATGGTCCAGTGTGATGCCGTTGCCGCCGAGGATGGCGCGGGCGTCGCGGCAAATCTTGATGGCTTCCCGGACGTTGTTGAGTTTGCCGACGGAGATCTGTACGGGCGCAAGGGTGCCAGCATCCTTGAGCCGGCCGGTGTGGATCGCCAGCAGCGTGCCCTTCTGGATTTCCAGCAGCATGTTCACCAACTTTTGCTGCGTGATCTGGTAGGCGGCCAGCGGTTTATCGAACTGCATCCGCTCAAGTGAGTAGTCCAGGGCCTGCTCGTAGCTGTCCCTGGCGGCACCCATGGCGCCCCAGATGATGCCGTAGCGGGCTTCATTCAGGCAGGAGAACGGGCCGCGGAGGCCCTCGGCGCCTGGCAGCCTGGCGGCGTCGTCCACAGTGACGTTCTCGAGGGTGATATCGCATTGGATCGATGCGCGCATGGAGAGCTTTGGCTCTATCGGTGTGGCGGTGAAACCGGGAGCGTCAGTGGGAACCAGGAATCCGCGGACGCCGTTCTCCGTAGCGGCCCAGATGACGGCGATCTGCGCGACGGAGGCCAGGCCGATCCACCGTTTCGCGCCGTTGATGACCCATTGGTTGCCGTCGCGGCGGGCGAAGGTCTGCATGCTGGACGGATCCGAGCCGGCCGTGGGTTCGGTGAGGCCAAAGCAGCCGATGATTTCACCCTTAGCCATGCCGGGCAGGTAGTGGTTCTTCTGGTCCTCCGAACCCCATTTGTGGATGGCACTCATCGCCAAGGAGCCCTGGACCGAGACGAACGTCCGCAGCCCGGAGTCTCCGGCTTCCAGTTCCATCGCCGCTAAACCGTATTCGACGGCGGACCGGCCCGGGCAGCCGTAACCCTTCAGATGTATTCCCAAGAGCCCGAGGGCACCCATCTCTTGGGAAATCTCTACCGGGAAGTGCGCAGCTTCGTACCAGTCCTTGATGTTTGGCTTGATGCGTTCGCGCACGAACCGGCGGACGGTGTCCCGTAGCTTCAGCTCGTCACTGCTGAGCAGCCCCTGCAGATCCAGCACGTCCGAGCGGATCTCGCCGGCAGGGCCGGCAGCGGCGGAAACGGTCTGCAGTTCCGGTTCGGACAGGGTTTCTGGTGTGACGCTCATCTTTGATCCTCCGACAGTGACGGCCTGAAGGGCGTCGGTTTGCGTTCGCCCCCGTTCACTCTGACAGCAATTTATGCTCGGATCCAATACCAAATGGCGGCGCTATTAATCCGTTCGGAGCATTAGTTTCTCATTCGAGTTCCGGCGTTGGCAGCGCAATTTCAGAAAGCCTCAGGACCTCACGGAGGGCAGGGCTGTTGTTGTCCTTGCGCCAAATCATCCGCAGCAAGACGGGGTCCGTGGGGTCCTCCAGGGGCAGGAACAACACGCCCGGATAGTGGATATTCTCCGCAACGGAAGAAACGGTCATCGCCACCCCAATTTCAGCGGCCACCAGTGAGACCAGCGTCAGTGAATCCGGGGCCACCTGCACAATCGAGGGCAGGAACCCGGCATCGCTGGCGAGCCTGAGGAGGTGGTCGCGCAGGACGGCGCCGGGATCCGCCGGCAGGGTCACGAATGGCTCGCCGGCCAAGTCAGCCATCCGCACGGACGCCCGCCCGGCCAGCGGGTGGCCGGCGTGCACGGCTATGACGAGTCTTTCATTGGCAATGACCCGGGAGCTGAGGGCGGCCGGTATGAAATTCCACCTTCCCAGGCCGATTTCCATGACACCGTTGGCCACTTTGTCCAGGGCCGGAATGGCGAAATTGGAGCTGTACAGCTCGAAGTCGATGCCCGGGTGGGTTTTGCGGACCAGTTTTGCCAGCTTTCCGACCATGACGTGCGACGACGCTCCGGCGAAAGCCACCCGCACGCGTCCGGTCTCGCCCTTGCCGGCATTGGCCACCATGGTCCTGGCCCGCCGGCAGGCATCGAGAATATCCGTCGCCGGCTGGACCAGAGCCTCGCCTGCCGGGGTCAGCCGGACAGAGCGTGTGCTGCGCTCAAAAAGGGCGGCGCCGAGCTCCCGTTCCAGATTCTGAACGGCGCGGCTGACTGGCGGCTGAGCCATATGCAGCTGCTGGGCGGCCCGCCCGAAATGCAGTTCCTTGGCGACGGCCAGGAAGGCGCGGATCTGTTGAATCTCCATACCGGGAAATTATGCGTCAGGCACATAGAAGCGTCAAACGTTAGAAACGATTGCGCATCAATACGCTCTTTCCGTGGCGGCGCGGGGATAGCGTGACCAAGGTGTTTGTTGCGATTTATGCATCAAACAGGGCCGGAATACGTATTGGACGCGAAGTAATGGGTTTGCGACAGTTGGTGATGTGGAGCACAAACCGGAAGGCATGACATGAATCGAACTGACGCTGCATCAAGGCTGAACCAGGCTTTCGGCCGCTCCGGCAGCGGGCCGCTGAGCGGCCTGGTGGTTGCGGACTTCACCCGCGTCCTGGCCGGGCCCTACTGCACCATGTTGCTGGCGGACATGGGGGCTACGGTGATTAAAGTCGAAAGCCCGCACGGCGATGACACCCGCGGCTGGAAGCCGCCCGTCCGTGAAGACGAAGCCACGTTCTATCTGTCGGTCAACCGCAACAAGCATTCGATTGTGCTGGACCTCAAGGACGAGTCAGACCTTGAAGTCGCCCATGAACTGGCCGCCAAGGCAGATGTCCTCGTGGAGAACTTCAAGCCTGGTGGACTGGATCAGTTCAAGCTGGACTACGACTGCGTTTCCGCGGTGAACCCGGATGTCATCTACGCGTCCATTACCGGCTTCGGCACCGCCGGTGGCGCAGGCTTGCCGGGCTATGATCTGTTGGTCCAGGCGGTGTCCGGAATGATGAACCTCACCGGCGGGCAGGACACCGAGCCATACCGCGCCGGACTGGCCATATTCGACGTGATCACCGGCCTGCATGCCAGCATCGGCATCCTGGGGGCACTCCACCACAAGGACAATACCGGCCAAGGGCAGCGTGTTGAGCTGAACCTGCTCTCGTCAGCCCTGTCAGGAATGGTTAATCAGTCCGCGGCGTACGTCACCGGCGGGGTGGTACCCACCCGCATGGGCAACGAGCATCCAAGCCTGTACCCCTATGAGCCGATGCCTACGGGCGACGGAATGCTGATCGTGGTGGCCGGAAACAACGGCCAGTTCACCAAACTCTGCGATGCTCTGGGCATTCCCGAAATTGCCGCCGATCCGCGCTTCGGCAACCCGCAGGAGCGCAACGCCAACCGTGAGCAGTTGCGGCCCATTCTCCAAGACCGCCTGGCCGCGCGTTCCGCGGCGGAGTGGTTTGAACACCTCTCCGCATTAGGCCTGCCATGCGCTCCCATCCAGGACGTCAGGGGTGGCATTGAACTTGCCCGGAAGCTGGGGCTGGAACCGGTCGTCATGGCTGGAAACGGCGAACGCCGGATTCCCTCCGTGCGCCACCCGGTTGCCTTCTCCCAAACCCCGGTCAGTTATGAACTGGCTCCGCCGGAACTCAATGCCAGCTCCGACTTGGTCCGCACCTGGCTGGCCGCCAAGGAGGTGCGGCTCGTTGGCTGAGGAATTCCGCGCACAGGTGTTAGTCCGCTGGTCCGATCAGGACATCAACGGCCATGTGAACAATGCGCGCGTGGCAACGCTGCTGGAAGAGGCCCGGATTCAGTGGCGGCGCCACGCGGCCTCCGCGGCCGCTGCCGCGGAGACAGCCACGCTGGTGGCGTCCCTGACGCTGCACTACCGCCGGCCCATCGAGTTTGGCCAGGATGTCGACGTGCACATCTGGGTGGTCCGCATCGGGGCCAGGTCCTACACCATGGGCTACGCCGGATACCAGGAAGGGAATCTGGTCCTGGACGCCTCAACGGTCATGGTTTCGCTCGACGACGCGACCGGGAGGGCCCGCGCGCTGAACGCCGGGGAAAGAGACTACCTGGAGCGCTATCTACGCACCGAAGTGCCGGTCTGAGCGCCACCCAAACAACAACCGGACGAACACTACCGGCGAGCCCGGCTGTCCAGAAACAAAGGAAAAACTGTGGTTACAGAAGAGATCAACAGCGACTACTTCATGGTCGATGACTTCCTCTCCGAAGACGAACGGATCATCCGGAAGAAGGTCCGTAATTTTGTCGAAACCGACCTTCTGCCGGTCATCAATGACTATTGGGACCGGGCGGAGTTTCCGTTCGTCCTCGTCCCCAAGATCGCGGCACTCGGCATCGTCGGCACCACCATCGAAGGCTACGGCTGCCCCGGCATGAGCCGCCTCGCTGCCGGAATGGTGGCCATGGAGATGGCCCGGGGCGACGGCTCCATCAACACCTTCATCGGGGTCCAGTCCGGCCTGGCGATGGGCACCATCAATACGCTCGGCAGCGACGAGCAGAAGCAGCGGTGGCTTCCCGGGATGGCAAGGCTGGAAAAGATCGGGGCCTTTGGACTCACCGAGCCGGACCACGGCTCGGACTCCGTGAGGCTGGAAACGAGCGCGCGCCGGGACGGTGACCACTACATCCTGAATGGGCGCAAACGCTGGATCGGCAACGCGAGCTTCGCCGACGTCGTCGTGCTCTGGGCCCGGGATGAGGCGGACGGCAAGGTCAAGGCGTTCATTCTGGAAAAAAACAGCGACGGTACCTACCCGGCGGGCTACCAGGCCGAGGTGATCACCGGCAAGATCGGCAAAAGGGCGATCCTGCAGCCCGATATCACTATCGAAAACCTGCGGATTCCGGCGGAGAACAAGCTCGTCGAGGCGAACTCCTTCCGCGATGTCACCCGAGTGCTCACCGCGACCCGCGGCGGTGCTTCCTGGGAATCAGTGGGCCACGGGATCGCCGCTTACGAGGCCGCAGTGAAATACGCGAAGGAACGCGTGCAGTTCGGCAAGCCTATTGCCAGTTATCAGCTGGTGCAGAACAAGCTCGCCAACATGCTGGCCGAGTTGACCGCCATGCAGCTGATCTGCTTTCGGCTGGCCGCGCTCGCCGACCAGGGGAAGATGACCGGCCCGATGGCGTCCCTGGCCAAGATGCACACCGCTCAGAAGGCGCGCTGGATCTGCCAGGAAGCCCGCGACATCCTGGGCGGCAACGGGCTGCTGCTGGAGAACCATGTGGCGCGCCATATGACCGATATGGAAGTCGTCCACACCTACGAGGGAACGGACTCCATCCAGTCGCTGCTGATCGGCCGCGACATCACCGGGATCTCCGCATTCTCCGGATGACGCCGCACCCCTGTTGCAAAGACCAAGCCAATCGAAACGTAAAGCAAACCAAGAGGGAGAGCCAATGAACAGGCTGAAAAACAAGACTGCCATCGTCACCGGCGGCGCGCAGGGCATCGGCGCTGCCACGGCCCTCCGGCTGGCCGCGGAGGGCGCAACAGTTGCCATCCTGGACTTGAATGCCGAGAGGGCAGCGGCCACGGCCGCCGGGATCAGCTCAAACGCCGCCGTCGTGGCGGCCGGAGGTTCGGCAGTCAGCGCCGTCTGCGATGTCACCAGCGAGGAACAGGTTGCCGAGGTCTTTGAGCGGATCTTCACCGATCACGGATGCGTCGACATCCTGGTCAACAACGCAGGCATCACCCGGGACAACATGTTGTTCAAAATGGACCGTCCGGACTGGGATTCCGTCCTGGCCACGAACCTGACCAGCGCCTACCTCTGCGCCAAGGCCGCGCAGAAGTTCATGGTGCCGGCCCGGTACGGAAAGATTGTCAGCCTGAGCAGCCGCTCCGCGCTCGGCAACCGCGGGCAGGCTAACTATGCTGCCGCCAAAGCGGGGATCCAGGGACTCACCGCCACGCTGGCACTGGAACTGGGTCCGTTCAATATCAACGTCAACGCCGTGGCACCTGGTTACATCGCCACGGCCATGACTGCCGCGACTGCTGGACGGGTCGGCAGCACGCCGGAGGAGCACCAGAAATCCGTGGCCGAACGCACTCCGTTGGGTCGGGTCGGGGAGCCGGAGGAAGTGGCCGCCGCCATTGCGTTCTTCGCCAGCGATGATTCCTCATATGTCTCCGGGCAGACGCTCTATATCAATGGAGGAGCACGTTGATGGCTGAAGCATTCCTGGTGGGCGGGGTGCGCACCCCGGTCGGGCGCTACGGTGGCTCACTGTCCGGTGTCCGGCCGGATGACCTGGCGGCGCTCGTTCTCGGCGAAGCTGTCCGGCGGGCAGGAATCGAGGCTGCCGACGTCGATGAGGTCATCCTGGGCAACACCAACCAGGCGGGAGAGGACAACCGCAATGTGGCGCGGATGGCATCCCTGCTCGCAGGGTTCCCTGACAGTGTCCCGGGGATGACCGTGAACCGGCTCTGCGCCTCCGGACTCAGCGCCATCATCATCGCATCGCAGATGATCAAGTCAGGTGCGGCGGATATTGTGGTGGCCGGCGGAGTGGAATCCATGTCCCGGGCCCCCTGGGTGCTGGCGAAGCCCGAAAAGGCATTCGGACGCCCGGGCGAAATAGCCGATACCTCCATCGGTTCACGCTTCTTAAATCCGAAGTTCCATGAACGCCCCAAATCCACCTTTTCAATGCCCGAAACGGCAGAGGAGCTGGCGCGTGTGGATGGTATCTCCCGGGAGGATGCAGATGCTTTCGCGTTCCGTTCGCATCAACGGGCCCTGGCTGCTGTGGACGAAGGCCGCTTCCTGGCGGAGATCGTTCCGGTGGAGACCAAGAGGGGAGCCGTCAAGGAGGACGAGGGCCCCCGACGGGAAACGACCCTCGAAGCGCTGGCGGGTCTGCGCTCGGTGGTGCGCCCCGGCGGCGTCGTGACCGCCGGAAACTCCAGTTCGCTCAACGATGGTGCCTCCGCCGTCGTCGTTGCCAGCGGACGTGCCGTCGAGCGGCTGAACCTTCACGCGCGGGCACGAATCGTCGATGGCGCCTCCGCGGGTGTGCCGCCGGAGATCATGGGCATCGGCCCGGTGCCGGCCACGCTCAAGGTGCTCGGGCGGGCCGGCTGGTCACTCGATGACGTGGGTGCGATCGAGCTCAATGAGGCCTTCGCGGTGCAGGCATTGGCCTGCATGCGCAGGCTGGGAATGAACGAGGAGATCGTGAACCGGGACGGCGGCGCAATCGCGCTCGGCCACCCCCTTGGTTCCTCCGGTGCACGAATCGCCGTTACTCTGCTGGGCAGGATGGAGCGCGAAGGCGCGGCCAGGGGCCTGGCAACCATGTGCGTGGGGCTCGGGCAAGGTACCGCGATGTTGCTCGAAAGAGTTTGACGCGGATTTTTCGCTGAAATCGCGGAATAAAGCCGACGACGGGTGACTTTGCAGCGCCGGTTGTCGCCGCGACAATCCGCCTGGCGATTGATGCTCACAACACATCAATCGGCGTCCCATTTGGTATTGGATTCGAATGGGACACTCTGCGAGAGTGATCTAGCTAACACAGCAGCAACCAAAACAACGTGCAAAACCACCACCAACCCAAACGACGATGAGGTCCGTGTTGAAAAAGCGAAGCGAAATGCATTTGAAGGTCTCTGTGGGCCTCGTGGGGCTCTGCCTGGCTCTTGTGGGCTGCGGAGGCGGCGGGGCAGCCAGTGCCAAGGAGGGCGGAACGGACTACCCAAAAAAGCCCGTACGCTTCCTGGTCCCCTTCGCCGCCGGCGGCCCCTCGTCGTTGACGGCCCTGGCTTACGCGTCCTGCCTCGAAGGCAGCCTCGGCCAGCCTGTCCTGGTTGAGAACAAGCCTGGCGGCAGCGGCGCGGTAGCCATGCAGGAGTTGGCCAGCGCCAAGCCGGACGGCCACACGCTCGGGCTCGGCACCAACGGCCCGCTGGTTATGAACCCGATCGTCAATGAGTTGGGCTACAGCCTTGCTGACTTCACCTCGGTCGGAGTCATGGCCGAGATGCCCACGGTGCTCGTGGTCGGTGCTGATTCGCCGTATGCCAATGCGCAGGAATTTTTCGCGGCGGCCAAGGCCACTCCCGGAAAGTTCAGCGTCGCGGTTCCCGGGGCGACAACCTCCGCGGCGATCGAGCTGAAGCGGCTGAAGGACGAATACGGCATCGAGGTCACGGCAGTTCCGACCGCCGGCAACGCGGAAATGACCACGAACCTGCTCGGCGGCCATGTCGACGCACTGTTCATTACGGACCATTCCGACGTTGCGGCGCGGATCGAGGACGGTTCCTTTAAGCCGCTTGCAATCAGCAGCCCGGAACGCGCCGCCTGGTACCCCCAGGTTCCGACGCTGGCCGAAGTTGGATTCAAGGAACTGGTCAACGCCGTTTCGGTGTTCGGCGTCATCGGTCCCAAGGGCATGCCGGCGGCCGTTCTCTCCAAGCTCGAGGCGGAGCTTGAAACGTGCGCCGCTGATCCGGCCATTGTCGAGCAGATCGGCGACCGGTTTGTACCCGACGAGTTCGACGGGTCGGAGGAGCTGCAGACTGCGTTCACCGCAATGCAGGACCTCTACAAACCGATCCTAGGGCAGTAGCAAATCAGCAATGGGCATGGATATGACGAAGCTCGCTCTTGGACCTGCGGAACTGGAGTATGACCGCCCGCCGGCAGGAAAGAATGACCGGCCAGGGCATCAGCAGCGCCGCCTTGTTCCGCTTGTCCTGGTCGCGGCCGGCGTCTCGGCCGTGATCGGTTCGTGGCGGCTCTCGCTGGGAGAACTGAACAGCCCCGGCCCCGGCCTGTGGCCGTTTATCGTTTCGATAGCGGTGACTATCACCGCGGCCATCCTCACACTCGTTCCGGACTCGGCGGTTCCCGAAACCTGGACCCGACGGACGGCGGGTATTGCAGGCGGTGTGGGCAGCCTGTGCGTGTTTGTAGTGCTTTTTGAGTCCATCGGCTTCCTGATTCCGGCATTTTTGATGCTAATGCTCTGGCTGCGGGCCTTCGGCCGTGAGCCGTGGCGCTGGACCATACCACTTGCCGTCGGAGGCGCCGTCGTGCTGCACGTTATCTTTGCGGGCCTGCTCGGTGTTCCGTTTCCGGACGACATCGTAGTCACCACCCTGCCCCGGACGATCGGATTCTGATATGGACGCCCTGAACAACCTGGGCCAGGGCTTCTCTGTAGCCTTCGACCCGATGAACCTGCTGTTCGTCTTCATCGGCGTGGTCATCGGAACCGCCATCGGCGTTTTGCCGGGGCTGGGTCCGACCGCCACCATCGCGCTCCTGCTGCCGATCACCTACACGATGGATCCGGTCGGGGCGGTGATCATGCTGGCCGGTATCTACTACGGCTCCATGTACGGCGGCACGATTACCTCGGTACTGCTGCGTCTTCCCGGCGAGGCCGCCTCGGTGGTTACCACCTTTGACGGTTATCAAATGACCAAGCAGGGCAGGGCCGGGACAGCGCTGGGCATTTCCGCGATCGGATCCTTCATCGGCGGTACGGTAGCCATTGTCGGCCTGACCTTCCTGGCCCCGCTGCTTTCCAAGGTAGCCGTCGCGGTCGGCCCGGCCGGCTACGTCGCCATCATGATTCTGGGACTCTTCCTGGTGACCTCCCTCGGCACCGGTTCAACGGTCAAGAGCCTGTTCATGGCAGGAGTCGGCCTCCTGCTCTCGACCGTGGGCCAGGACCCCGTTACCGGAACCGCACGCTTCACATTCGGCCAGACGTCGCTGCTGGGCGGGTTGGATTTCGTCGCTATCGCCATGGGACTTTTCGGCGTAGGAGAACTGCTCCACAGCCTCGAGCGGAGCGAAAAGGGCCAGGCCGTCACCACCAAAATCAAAAATATCTGGCCCTCCCGCAAAGACTTCAAGGATTCCTCCGGCGCCATAGCCCGTGGTTCCGTGCTGGGCTTCTTCATCGGCGTCCTGCCCGGCGGCGGCGGCGTCATCTCATCGCTCGCGTCCTATGCCATGGAGAAACGCCGCGCCAAGGATCCCAGCAGGTTCGGCAAGGGGGCCATCGAGGGTGTCGCCGGTCCCGAGACAGCGAATAACGCATCCTCGACCTCGGCATTCATTCCGCTGCTCGTTTTAGGCATCCCGTCCAACGTGGTGCTGGCCTTGATCTACGGAGCGCTCCTGCTGCACGGCATCACCCCGGGGCCGCAGCTGATCAATGACCATCCAAATGTCTTCTGGGGTGTCGTGGCGTCAATGTACATCGGCAATCTGATGCTGATCATCCTCAACATTCCCCTGGTCGGAGTCTTTATCCAGATGCTCCGTGTACGGGCGGGGATCCTTTCGACCTTCGCGCTGCTGGTGGTCATGGTCGGCGTCTTCTCCATCAACAACAACCCGTTCGACATGTGGGTGGTGTTGGTGTTCGGGGTTCTTGGCTGGGTCATGATCAAGGCACACTTTGACCCCGGCCCGCTGGTGCTGGCGTTCATCCTGGGTCCGATCCTGGAGAAATCCTTCCGCCAGACGATGCTGATCTCCGAAGGCAGCTTCGGCATTTTCGCCTCGGATCCGGTGTCCGCGGCGATCTTTATCCTGATCGGGCTGTTCATTTTGTACGGATTCATCACCCGCAGCCGGCGGCGGCAGGGCACGCGCCGCGCAGCCGCTGCAGGCCCGGAAGAGAGCAATACGCTCGTCCACGCTCCCGCCGCGCTATCAAATTCAATTCGACAGAAAGACAAGGGAGCACCTTGAAGAACGCATTACGCCTCCAAATAACCGCCGGGCTTGCCTTGGCATCCCTGGCCTTGGCATCATGCGGGGCGAACGGTTCCGGCACCGCCCGGAACGCCGGATCCGACTACCCTGCGAAGCCGGTCACCATCCTCATGCCCTATGCCGCCGGCGGACCTTCGGATCTTACCGCCCGTTCGGTTGCAGCCTGTTTGGGGGACAGCCTCGGGGAGGCCTTCGTCGTCGAAAACAAGCCCGGCGGCAGCGGCGCCGTGGCGATGCAGGAGCTGGCGAGCGCTAAACCCGACGGCCAGACCCTGGCGCTCGGTACTACCGGCACGCTCGTCATGGCCCCTCTGGTCAACTCGCTGAGCTACAGTCTTGCGGACGTTGAACCCATCGGTGTGATGGCCGATAATCCGACCCTGATCGTCGTCGGAACGGACTCCCCGTATAAGGACGCAGCAGAGCTCTTCGAAGCGGCCAGGGCGGATCCCGGAGCAATCACGATGGGGGTTCCGGGCGCTACGAGTCCAGCAGCCATCGAACTGCAGCGGCTGAAAAATGACTACGGCGTTGAGGTCACCGCCGTACCAGCCTCGGGCAACGCGGAAATGACCACCAATCTGTTGGGCGGGCATGTGGATGCGCTTTTCATCAATGACCATCCGGACGTCCAGGCACGGATCGCCGACGGGTCCTTCCTTCCGTTTGCCGCCACCACCCCTGAACGGCTTGGCTGGCTCCCCGACATACCGACGTTGGCCGAACTGGGGTTCCCGGACCTGGTGAATGCAACGTCGATTTACGGCTTGTTCGGTCCCAAGGGCCTCCCGGACGCCGTCGTTTCCACACTGGAACGCGAACTCGAAACGTGCCTCGGTGATCCAAAGGTCGTTGCGCAGATCGGAAAGAACTTTGTGCCGAAGGAATTTATTGGTGCCGACGAGCTGGGCGCCAACTTTGCGCAGATCAAGGCGCTTTATGAACCGATCCTTGGCCGGTGAACCGGCGACTGGGCCGCAGTAGCTTTCGGTCACGTTCAGGCCAACAAATCCGCAACAAATCAAATGGGAGATTTTCATGGTGAGGGAACTACATGGCCTATCTGACCTCGAGCCGCTCATCGGCGCAGAACTGGGTGTAAGCGGGTGGCACAGTGTCCAGCAGGACCGGATTCAAGGGTTTGCCGATGTGACCGGTGACCATCAGTGGATCCACGTCGATCCGGAGAGAGCGGCCACGGGACCGTTCGGGCGTCCTGTCGCCCATGGCTATCTGACCCTGTCGATGATCCCGTTCTTCGCAAAAGAGGTTTACCGGGTCCACGGACTGAAGATGATCGTTAACTACGGGCTGAACAAGGTCCGGTTCCCCAGTCCGGTCCCGGCGGGTTCCCGGGTCCGCAGCCGCCTCACACTCGTCTCCGTGACGCCGGCCGCCCAAGGCAGCCAGGTGGTGATCCGTCATGAGATTGAACTCGAGCACGGGATCCGGCCGGCCTGTGTGGCCGAAACAGTTTCCTTGATGGTCGGCTGAGGGGCAACGGCATGTCGGTGGACAAGAGTACAACCCTCAGCGAGGCCGTCGCGGAACACGTCCGGGACGGCCAGATCGTGGCCATCGAAGGATTCGGGCACCTGGTTCCGGTGGCGGCGGCCCACGAAATAATCCGGCAGGGGTTCCGTGACCTGACGCTGGCCAGGATGACCGGGGACGTGCTGATTGATCAGCTCCTGGCATCGGATTGCCTGAAGGGGGTCATCGGCTCCTTTGTAGGCAACAGTTCGGCGGGTTCACTCCACGAACTGCGGCGGCGGGTGGAGAACTCGGACCCGGCTCCGCTGGACCTTGAGGAATACAGTCATGGGGGCATGGTTTGCCGGTACCTTGCGGGCGCCTCGAAACTTCCCTTCTATCCGATCAACTCCTACCGGGGAAGCGATCTGGTGGCGCTGAACGGCCGGATCCGATCCGTCACGGATCCATACGGCGGGGAGGAAATCCACGTGGTCCCGGCACTTAATCCCGACGTGACGATCATTCACGCGCAGCGGGCAGACAGGGCGGGCAACATTCAGGCTTGGGGCATTCTCGGGGTGCAGGCCGAAGCTGCGTTCGCCGCCAGGAAGGTCATCGTTACCGTTGAGGAAATAGTCGACGACGCCGTCATCCGCTCCGATCCGAACCGCACCATCGTTCCGTCCCACGCAGTCGACGCAGTGGTCCACTGTCCCCGTGGCGCGCATCCGCATTCGGTCCAGGGCTACTATGACCGCGACGACGGGTTCAGCCGCCGCTGGTCCGAGCTCGCCCGCGATCCGCGGCGGCTACGCGACTGGCTGCAGGCAAACATCCGCGGCACCCGGGATCACGGGGAGTACATTGCCCGGCTTGGACCGGATTATTGGGATCGCTTGGAGGTCGAAGCGGCACTTTCCGTTCCGGTCAACTATGGAGGCCGTAAATGAACGTTACGAAATTACCGGATCAGCTGGAACCATCACCGGCGCGCTTACCCGGCCGCCGGACGGAACCCTTGCCGCCGGAGGCGACCAGCAGCGAGCTGCTCACCACCCTGTCCGCCCGCGCCCTGGAAGGAAAGCACGTGGTGTTCGCCGGACACGGACTTCCCACTCTGGCAGTGTCCTTGGCGCAGCGGACGGTTTCTCCGGACGTCGAAATAATCTATGAGTCAGGCGTTACCGGGGCACAGCCGGCAGACCTGCCGCGCAGTATTTCGGATTCGGTCCTCGTCACCGGCGCGGCCGGGGTCCTGCCCATGGCGCAGCTGTTCAACTTCGTGCTGCAGGGACAGCGCGTGGACGTCGGATTCCTCGGTGCCGCCCAGGTGGACAAATTCGGCAGCCTGAACTCAAGCCTGATCGGTAAGGACTGGGGGTCGCCGGTTACGAAACTTCCCGGCTCCGGGGGAGCCATCGAAGCGATGGCCGGCGCCGGCGAGGTCTTCGTGGTGATGCGCCGGCACAATCCCCGGTCCCTTGTGGAGGAGCTCGACTTCTGCACCACGCCCGGACCTCGCCGGGCGGCGGCGGGCCGCGGTGGCGTGATGCCTGCGGGTTTGGGCGTGACCACCGTCATTACGGATCTGGGCATCATGACGCGTCGGGGTATCGACGAAGAGCTTGTCCTTACCGCTGTGCATCCCGGTGTCGAGGTGGACGCGGTCAGGGCGGCCACGGGGTGGGACCTGCAGGTCTCGGAGAACCTGGTCACCACGGTGCCGCCGACCGGCCGGGAGCTGGCCCTGCTGCGGGACGTGCTGGATCCGGAGCGGGTATACCTGCGCTGAGCCCTGGTCCGGCATCCCGCAAACCTTCGGCGTCCTGCGCCTGCCACGGAGTGTCGTCGTTGGCGCCCGGCACTGATCCGCCGTGGCCGATACCGCAGCCGAATTCGGGACAATGTTCTCGTCTCACCGACCCGCGACTGGCAGCGTCGGCGGTGCTGTTTTCCTGATGCCCCGATCGATTCGGCCGAAGTTCTCGGTTGATGTGGGGAGTTGCCGGGGCAGGAAACTTGCCAGTACCGCAGCAGTAAGGGCTGTTGCGGCGGCAATCCAGAAGACGTGTTCGAAGGCTCGAAAGGATGGGTGCTCTGTTCCGTCAAGGGTCAGTGTTGTTGAGGCCAGCAGCACGGCTACTGCGGCGCTCCCGACAGTGGTTCCGATGACGCGCAGCACGGTGTTCAGCCCGTTGGCAGCGGCAGTGACGGCTAAGGGGACAGATCCCATGATGAGGATCGGCATCGCCGCATAGGCTATGGCGTTGCCGATGCCTATAACAACAGCTCCTAGCATCACCATCCAGAGTTCTTCGGTCAGGAAGAGGCGGCCAACGTAGCCGGCGGCAGAAACGAGGGAACCCATAATGAGGGCGGTTTTGGCGCCGTAACGGCGGCTGCTCAGGGCGGATACGGGAGTGAAGATCACCATTGCCAAGCCGATGGGAACCATGCAAAGGCCGGCAGCCATCACGCTCAAGCCGAAGCCGTATCCAGCCGCGCCAGGCATCTGCAACTGCTGGGTGGTGGAGAGCAGGTTGGAGTACATGGAGTAACCCACAAGGACCGCAACCAGGTTCGTGATCAGCACGGGTTTCCGGGCCGATGTTCGCAGGTCCAGCATCGGCTGACTGATTTTCAGTTCGACCGGGACCCATAAGGCCAGGCCAACGACCGCCGTTAGTGCCGTGATCAGCGTTGGTGCACTGGTCCAGCCCCAGGTACCGCCCTTAGACAAGGCAAGAAGTGCTGCGGTCAGGGCAATCGAGAGCAGGATAGCCCCTCCGTAGTCGAACGTGCCCGGCGTGCGGATACGGGATTTCGACATGACCAGCGGCAATAGCGCGATCAGGACGATCCCGGCTGCAGCGGCGCTCCAAAAGATTGACTGCCAGCCGAGGAACTCGTACAGCACACCGGCCAGCGTAAGACCCAATGCACTCCCGAAACCCAAGGTGGCGCTGATCATCGCGACGGCGGGGCCGAGCTTCGTAGCGGGGATCTCCTCGCGTAGGACGCTGATGCCCACGGGCACGAGGGCTGCAGCGAATCCTTGCAGCGAGCGGCCTGCGATCATGGCCGGAAAGCCCAGATCGACCGCCGCCAATGCTGAGCCTACGGTCATCATAACCAGGCAGACGAGCATGATCCGGCGTTTGCCGAACATGTCTGCCAGACGGCTGAGTACGGGCGTGGCCACTGCGCTGGCCAGCAGTGTGGCCGTGAGGATCCAGGAGGCGTCCTCGACGGTGATTCCGAGCAGGCGCGGCAACTCGGGAAGCAGGGGAACGACCGTGGCCTGCTGGAGGGTGACGGTTGTGCCGCACAGGCAGAGCACCGGCACAAGGAGTCTGCCGGCAGCCCTGGGCTTCGATGCTCTGCCTTTCCCGCGTAGAGGCATTTCCTTGGCGATCAGCGGGCAGTGGGGCTGTGTTGCTTGTCGGCATGCTGGGCTGCCGGCGCCCCCTCACCCGGTCCCGAAGAGGCGGCGGGGAGTATTGCAGGGTCACCGCCGTCGGACGTGGCCTGCGGATCTTCCTCCTCCGCCACCGGCACGTGTGGGGAAGCCTTGGCTCCGGCAAAGCGGTGCCGGAACCCGCTGATGGCTTTGATGGCGATGCCGGCGAGGATCAGGCTGAAGATGATCGCCGCGGCCGGATCGGTCACGAAGATGTCCAGGCTGCCGCCGGAAATCAGCATGGACTGGCGGAAGGATTTCTCCAGGATCGGGCCCAGGACGAAGGCCAGCACCAGCGGGCCGGCGTCGAAGCCTGTCTTGGACATGATCCAGCCCAGGACGCCGAAGGCCAGCACAACCCACATGTCAAAGGACGTGTTGTTGATCGAGTAGACGCCGATCAGCACGATCAGCAGGGAAAAGGCGACCAGGATGCCTTGGCGCACGCGCAGCATCTGGATGAAGATGCCCACGAGCGGAATGTTGAGGATGAGCAGCATCAGGTTGCCGATGTACATCGACGCGATGACGCCCCAGAAGAGTCCGGAGTGATCGGTCATCAGCCGCGGTCCCGGCGTGATGCCGTGCATCAGCAGGGCGCCGAAGATCATTGCCAGCACCACGTTGGAGGGAATACCAAGGACCAGCAGCGGAATGAACGCGGTGGTCGAGGAGGCGTTGTTCGCCGTTTCCGGCCCGGCCACTCCTTCGATGGCGCCCTTGCCGAACCGGCTGGGATCCTTCGCCCGCCTCTTCTCCAGCGCGTAGGAGGCCAAGGATGAAATGACACCACCACCACCGGGAAGGATGCCGATGAAGAAACCGAGAACCGAGCCGCGGCCGATGGCACCGGCGGAGTCCTTCATGTCCTTCCGCGTGGGCCAGATGTTCTTGATCTTGGTCTTGATGATCTGGGCTTTTTCGGTCTGTTCCAGGGACCGCAGGAGTTCAGCGACGCCGAACAGGCCCATCGCCACGGCCACGAAGTCCAGGCCGCTCAGCAGCGGCGCCTGGCCGAACGTGAAGCGTGCCGACCCGTTGACGGGATCCTGCCCGACCGTGGACAGCAGCAGGCCGACGGCGGCCATGCACACGCTCTTGATGGCGGATCCGGTGCCCAGGGACGTGACCAGGAACAGGCCCATGACCATGAGGGCAACAAAGCCGGCCGGACCCATCGACAGGGCGATCTTGCCCAGCGCGGGGGCCAGGAACGTCAGGCCGATGACGGCCACGGTGCCGCCGATGAAAGAACCTATGGCGGAGATGCCGAGGGCGGCACCGGCACGGCCCTGTTTGGTCATCTGGTAGCCATCGAAGGTGGTCACCACCGAGGCTGCCTCGCCCGGCAGGCGCAGCAGTACGGAGGTGATGGTGCCCCCGTACATCGACCCGTAGTAGATGCCCGCCAGCATGATGATCGAAGCGGTCGGATCCATCGTGTAGGTGATGGGCAGCAGCAGGGCAATCGTCGCGGTGGGGCCCAGGCCGGGCAGGACACCGATGGCGGTCCCCACCACCACGCCAATCAGGACGAACAGCAGGTTCACCGGGTCTAAGGCGACCGAGAAGCCTTCACCGAGGTTGCTCAGGATATCCATGTCATTTTCCGTTTCTAGACGAAGGCGTCAAGCGCCAGGTCGGCGGGGAAGGGTACGCCGAGGAGCCGGTCGAAGATGACGTAAAGCACTGCCGGGCCGGCCACAGCGAAAACCGCCGTCCAGCGCCACGACTCCCGGCCGAAAACGCGCAGCCATAGAAGGAGCATCAACACGGCCGGGATGAAGAAGCCGATCAGTTCGAAGAGCACCACGAACGCGGCAAGGCTGGCGATGCCGGCCACTACCGACAGGCTCTTCCGGCCCCAAGCCTCCACCGGCTCATGTCCCGGCCATACGATCAGGGCCGTGGCGCTGAGGACGATGGCCAGCGAGATGACGAACGGCCAGAGGCCCGGGGCAGGATTGTGCAGGGTGCCCAGCTTCAACTGCCATGACCCGGACGCTGCCCCGAGGCCCAGTGCGAGCAGGACGAGCGGAGCGATTCTGCGCTGCCAGCGCAGGGAGCCGGAGTGGGGCCTTTCCGGCTCCCTGATCTCGGCGGCCGCTTCCACGGGAGAAGAAACCATGGGTTCACCCTTCTTCGTGCCGGCCGTCGTTGGCCGGCGGTTGAGTCGTTGTCTTGTTACTCCGCCTGGAGGGGTTCGTAACGGGTGCGCATGTCGGCAAAGACCTGCTGGGTCGCTTCCGCATTTGAGAAGCTGTTAGGCACGAACCGGTCCCCGATCTGCTTGATGACCTCGGCGTCTTTGCTGCAGGTTTCGACGCCGCTTTCGAGCTTGTCGGAAACCTGCTGCGGCAGGCCCTTGGGGGCGAAGAGACCGTAGACCGAAGTCGTCTTGACGTCGTAGCCAGCCTCCTGGGTCGTGGGAGCGTCGGGGAAGGCCTCCGAGCGCGCTTCACCGGCAGCAGCGAGCGGGACGAGGGCGCCGGCCTTCACCTGGGCCTCAACGTCGACGTAGTCGTTGACGAATCCGGCGTCGATGTGGCCGCCCAGCAGGTTGGTGATGAGTTCGGCGCTGCCGGAGGTGGGAACCAGTGCGAACTCGATGCCGCTCTCCTTCTGCACGCGCTTGAGTTCAGTGGCCAGCGAGCTGGTTGCCCCGGGAACACCGATGGAGATCTTCCCCGGGTTCGCCTTGGCGGCGTCAAACAACTCCTGCAGGGTCTTGTACGAAGAGTCCTTTGGCACAGCGAACAAGGTGGGGATCGCTGCCATGGTGCCCAGGGCCTGGAAATCGTCCTGGGAGTAGGCCAGGTCGTTGCTCATTGGGTTCAGGACCATAGGCCCGTTGGTGCTGAGGCCTACGGTGTAGCCGTCGGGCTTGGCGCCGGCCAGCTTTTGCATGGCCACCGCACCTGCTCCGCTGTCAAGGTTCTCCACCACGAAAGTGCCGCCCAGCAGCTTTCCAAGGCAGGCCCCGTAGGCACGCGCCGTCGTGTCGGATGGACCTCCCGCTGCATAGGGCATAACGAACGTAATGGACTTGGTCGGGTAGCCCTCGGTCGATGCTTTAGAAGCACCGGAGCAGGCTGTAACGGTAAGGGCAAGGCCGGCGACAGTGACGGCAGCGGAGAACACGCGAGTCTTATTCAAGGTAACCTCTGATGATTTCGGGCTGAAGTTGAGAGTGCACTCCGCAAGGAGTGCCCTCTCAGTAAACAGGATTGTGACCCCGGGCACAACTGCCGCGGGTGATTTTAATCATTCGTTAAAAGATGCGGACTCAAGCAGGGAGACGCTCAGCGCCGCCCGGGGTTTCATGAAGGCGTCCCACAGCGGCCCGGTTGAGAGCCACCGCAGAGGATCCATCAGGGCCAGGCTGCGCGGGACGAATACCTTGCGCTGGCGCGCGGCCATCGCACCGACGAGCAGGCCGGCGCAGGCGTCCGTGCTGGACACCACGCTGAAGGGCCACGGAAGGGAGCGGCTCTCCCCGGCCCGGCTTCCCGCCCCGGAAATCATGCCGGTGCTCACCCATGCCGGATGCGCGACGCCCACGTCAACGCCCTTATGGGCCAGTTCCAGCCGCAGCGCCCCGCCAAAGGCCTCCACGCCCGCCTTGGAGGCGGCATACGCGTTGGCCCGCGGAACATTCTTCAACGCGGCGGCCGAACTCATGAGCAGGTAATAGCCCCGGTTTGCGGTGACCTCCTCCAGGGTAGCCTTGACGGTCCTGATTACCCCGCCAAGATTGACGTCGACGATCCGCAGCAAGTCCTCGGTGCTGGAAGCGGCCACGGTGGAGGCACTGCCGATGCCGGCGCAGGCAAAGACGATGTCCAGCCGGCCGAAGTGCTCCACTGTCCGTCGGGCTGCGCCCTGCAAGGACACGTGGTCCGTCACATCCGCTGCCGTGGCCAGGTGGCCGTCACCCAGCGTGGAGACAAGCTGGTCCAGGGCTGGCTGGTCGCGGTCAACGAGGGATACGTATGCTCCTGCCGCGGCCAGCCGGTGAGCCGTGGCCACCGCGATACCTCCGGCACCGCCGGTGATCAGCACTACCTTGCCCCGCAGCCTGTCCGGCGCCGGCGACCGGCCAACCCCTCTCCCATCCGCCTTCGGGGGATTCATGGATTGGAATCTCATCCCATGTACGACCCTCCGTTGACGTCAACCGTGACACCCGTGACGAAGCCGTTTTCGACGGCGGCCAGGTACTGGACGGCCTGGGCGACATCACTGGCGAGTCCCAGCCGGCCTACCGGGATGCGGCTGAGATAGTTCCGGTTGACTTCATCGGAGACGCCGGCCGCCATGCCGGCGTCGATCCGCCCCGGGGCGATGGCGTTGACGGTGATGCCGAACGGTGCCAGTTCCCGGGCGAAGGAGCGGGTCAAGCCGAGCAGGCCCGTTTTGGTCGCGGCATAGTGGACCCCGCCGAGCCTGCCGCCGTCCCGTCCTGCCAGGGATGACATATTGACGATCCTGCCGAAACCGGTGTTCTTCATGTGCGGCACCAGCGCCTGGATACCCAGGAACGGTCCCGTGAGGTTCACCGACAGAACGCTCGTCCACTCGTCCAGGGGGACTTCATCACCCGGGATTTTCTGCCCGTCCCGTTTCGGGGAGATGCCGGCATTGTTGACCAGTACCGTAGGGGTTTCCGGGGTGGCCTCCACCGCCTCGGCAATCCGCTTCCAGTCGCCGGGCTCGGTGACATCACAGTGCAGCGTCTGCAGGGATCCGCCCTGCGGATGCAGGTCCGCCTGGAGGCCGGCCAGTGCGGAGTTCGAGGCATCCACGGCGATCACCCGGTCCCCGCTGGCCAGGAATGACTCCACGATGCTGCGGCCGATGCCCCCGGCCGCGCCGGTGACGACGGCTGTTCGTTGGTGCTGCGGGTTGTTACTCATGCTTTCTCCGTTCCTCGTTGAACGGGAGGCGTGCCTCCTTTTAGGCACCCCCCCGGTGGGGCCGTTAGCGCACTCCGGCCAGGGCTTCTTCCCTGGCTTCGTCCAGGGATCCGGCCAGATAGGGTTCAGGGTCAAAGGGTGCGTTGACCTGGCGGAAGGTATAGGCCGGTTCCGGCCACAGGGTGGTCAGCCGCCCGTTGCGGTGGTCCACGTACCAGCTGCTGCAGCCGCCGTCGAGCCATACAGTGCCCTGCGCCAGCTGGTCCACACGATCCATGAAGGCATCCTCCGCTTCCCTGCTCACCTCCAGTGCCGGCACCGCGGCTTGGTCGCGGAAGGTCACCGCGGCCATGATGTAGTCGATTTGGGCCTCGGCGATGTAGACGGCGGAGTTGTGGCCCAGCCCCGTGTTGGGCCCGTTGATGATCCACAGGTTCGGGAAACCGTGCACGGCCGTGGTGGCGTAGGCCTGCATGCCGTTCGCCCAGCGTTCACTGAGCGGCTGGCCGTCGCGGCCAAAGATACGGTAGGCGATGGGCAGATCCGTCGCTTCAAAACCCGTGCAGGCGATGATGACGTCCAGTTCGTGGCTGCCCCCGTCTCCGCCGACTACACGGTTGCCCTCCACACGCGTGACGCCGCCGGTTTCCAGGCGGACGTGGTCCTGCGTGAACGTGGGATAGTAATCGCTGGACTTCAGCACCCGCTTGCAGCCGAACGTATAGTCCGGGGTCAGCTTCCGGCGGAGTTCCGGATCCTCAATCTGCCGGTGCAGATGGTCCAGGGCAACCTGGGCTGCGGCGGAGACCAGCGTCGGGGTGCCCCGGCGCTGGGCGTAGCGCTCCTCGTTGGACCAGAACATCTCCTCCCGCAGTTCCTGCATCACCTCGGGCATCTTGCGGAAAAGACCCTTTTCCTCCTCGGTGTAGGAACGGTCCGGACGCGGAGTCACGTACGGGGCGGAACGCTGGAACACGACGACCTCCCCGGCGATCTTTGCCACCTCGGGCAAAACCTGGATGGCCGTGGCTCCCGAGCCGACGATGCCCACCCGCTTGCCCGCCAGGTCAATCCCGTCATTCCACTGCGCCGAGTGGAACACTTCGCCGGAGAAGTCAGCCAGTCCCTCTATGTCTGGCATCTTCGGTTCGGATAAGTGCCCGACGGCGGTCACCAGGGTTTTGGCTGCAAACTCACCCTTGGGGGTGCTGACTTTCCACAGCGCTTCCGCCTCATCCCACCGGGCATCGGTCAGTTCGGCGCCGAAGACGATCCGTTCAAGGAGGTTCTCTTCCCGGGCGACGCTGCGCAGGTAGTTCAGGATTTCCTCCTGGGGGGCGAACATCCGGGACCACTCAGGGTTGGGTCGGAAGGAAAACGAGTACAGGAGCGACGGCACGTCGCAGGCCGCGCCGGGGTAGTGGTTGTCACGCCAGGTGCCTCCCACGTCCTCCGCCCGTTCAAGAATGATGAATGACCGTTCGCCCTCGCGGGCCAGCTTCGCACCCATGCCGAGGCCTCCGAAGCCGGTGCCCACGATGATGACATCGACCGGCGAACCGGGCGCGGGGTATCCCATAGGGGTACTTTCCACTGTTCCTCCAATGTGTGTGTTGTTGTGTGCTGGTCCCGACGGGCTAGACAAAGAGTGCTTCCCGGATCCCGCCCGCAGGAGCAGCGGCGGGGTCCGTCACGAATTCGTTGATGAGCTGGAACAGCTGGGCCGGTCGCTCCTGCGGGACGGCGTGACCACTGTCGATGACCGCGTAGCGGGCATTGGGAAGGCCTCCGAAGAGGAGCTGGGTCTGCCGGGCCGGCACCATCTGGTCGTGGGCGCCGGCGATGACCAGGGACGGAGCGGTAATCGCTGCAAGCCTGCCACTCAGATCGGCGACGGCGTTGAGCCGCATCTGTCCGGCGATCCCGTCCGGGAAGGTCCGGGCATCAACCAGGGCCCGGATATCGGCCTCGCCCCGGCCGGCCAGGAACGGGTGTCCATAGGCTGTCCAGGTGACGAATTCGCGCAGGAGATCCTGGTCCGACTCGAAAAGCTGCTTCCAGATCCGGTTGCGAAGCCGCTGCTGGGTGTCGGCCCTGACCCAGCCGGCCACCAGGGTCAGGCTTGACACGCTCTCGGGGCGGGAAGCGGCGAGGTCGGCCGCGACCAGGGCTCCCAGGGAGTAGCCGACGACATGTACCGGCTGTGCAGGAGCGCGCTGGTCAATGACAGCGGCGACCTGCGCCGACAATCCACCGAGGGTCAGTTCCCCGTCGGGGCTCTGCAGGTCAAGGGCCAGGACACGGTACCTGGCGGCGAGCATGGGAAAGAGGGTACGGAAATGAGTCTTGGCGCTTCCACCCGTTCCGTGGACCAGGACCACAGTGTCCCGCGAGTCCTCCGGCGCAAGCGTGTCGTGGAAAGGAACCGAGAGGCCCCCGACGTGGACGGCACCCTCGTTTGCATCTGGATGAATCTTCAATTCCAATCCCTTCGAATTTGACTGGCCGGTGCTGATAGCGATGAGGGGATCCGACCGGGTGCAGGAAACGCGCATCGCGCGATATTGAAAGTGCACTCCGTGCGGATTACACTCTCATAAAAGCATAAGAGTGATACGAAGCACAATCCCTGGAAGGGAAACAATGAAGATTACCGGCGCGGTCCTTGAGACCATCGGCTCCCCCCGTCCGTACGCCCAGTCCCGCCCGCTTTCCGTTGCGGAGCTTGACCTTGCCGGGCCAGGGCCCGAGGAAGTCCTGATCCGGATGGAGGCTGCGGGCATCTGCCACTCGGACCTCTCCGTCGTCAACGGCGACCGCCCCCGTCCCCTGCCCATGCTGCTCGGCCACGAGGCCGCCGGTACGGTCGTCAGTGTCGGCGCGGGTGTCGATGACCTCGAACCGGGCCAGCGCGTGGTCACGGTTTTCCTGCCGCGCTGCGAGGAGTGCCCCAACTGTTGCACCGGGGGCAAGCTGCCTTGCAGCGTCGGAACAGAATCCAACGGGGCCGGAACACTGCCCGGCGGATCCATCCGGCTCACGCGCGCCGGCCAGCCGGTCCGTCACCACGTCGGAGTCTCCGGCTTTGCAACCCATGCCGTGCTCAACCGTCGCTCGGTGGTTCCGGTCGGAAGCGACGTGCCGCCGGCGGTCGCTGCACTTCTTGGGTGCGCCGTGCTGACCGGCGGCGGGGCCGTCATCAACGCGGGAAACCCCCAGGAGGGGCAGAACATCATGATCGTCGGCCTTGGAGGCGTCGGCATGGCAGCGCTGCTGACCGCCGTCGCAGTCTCCTCAGCGTGGGCTGAACCCGCCCGGATCATCGGCATCGACGCGAACCCGGAGAAACTGATCACAGCGCGGGAACTGGGGGCAACAGAAACGTACTCGCCTGCCGAGGCCGCGGAACTGGGCATCCGGGCCCACCTCGTCATCGAGGCGGCCGGCCACCCCCGGGCCTTCGAAACAGCGGTACAAGCCACGGCGCCCGGCGGCACCACGGTGACGGTCGGACTGCCGGCTCCGGGAGCGCTGTCATCCATTGAACCGCTGGGGATTACGGCCGAGGCCCGCACCATCGTCGGTTCCTACCTGGGCTCCGCAGTGCCCGCCCGGGATATTCCGGTCTACGCGCAGATGTGGCGCGAAGGAAGGCTGCCCGTCGAAAAGCTGGCCTCGTCGGTGATCACCCTGGACAAGATCAATGAGGCGATGGATGAACTCGCCGATGGAAACGCCATCCGCCAGATCGTGATGTTCAATTGAGTGTTATCGGCACCAGAACTGCAACCCGGCGGCTGCGAACGGCCGTCCGGTACCTAACCGCTGATAGGGGCGTTAATAAAGGATGAAGACGATGACTTCGGAGGCCACCGCCTCTGGTGCTCCCGTCGGGCTGCGTGAGAAGGCCCGGATCGAGCGCTACCAGAACATCCGCGCCGCAGCAGAACAGCTCTTCAACGAGCGGGGCTACGAGCACACCACCACCAAGGAAGTGGCCGAGCTTGCCGGGGTCGGAGAGGCCACCCTCTTCCGCTACGTCAGTAACAAGCACGAGCTGCTGCTGCTGGTTATCGGCGAGCGCATGGATATGACGCTCCAGGCCATCGAGGACGCGGACAAGGAACTTGCCGCCAATACTTCCACCGCGCGGGACTATGTGGAGCGGCTCTACGCCATCTTCCGTGCACGCGCCCGGTTCTACGCAACCGACCCGGAGAACGTCACGAGCTACCTGCACCACGGCTTCAAGGCCGGAAGCCAGCTTGGGGCCCAAAGCATTTCTCAGGGCGACCGGGTTATCGTTCTGATCGCCGCCATCCTCGACAACGCGAGGGACGCAGGGTACCTGAGCGCCGACGTCGACTCCCTGGTCGTTGCGCAGAATTGCAACGGAACCTACATCCACGAAGTTCTGCGCACCCCGGCGCGCGGATTCCGCCCAGAGGATCTCTGGGAAAAACTCCGCGAGCGCCTTCGCGTTCAGATCGAGCCGCTTTTCCGGTTTTGAAAGATCCAGTGCTAATCAGCTGCATGCTAAATCAGGAGCCACGTGCACCTGAGCGCACACGCCCAACTGTTCGCAAAGACGAAGCCTCCAAGCCCGTTCCCGTGCGCAGCTGCTCCCACATGGAGCAATAGGCGCAGCAGATGGAACTTGGGGCAAGCCCTACCTCTGAACAGAGTTAGGCCGAAGTTACGCAGGTTGAGACCCGATCGTCGCCGACGAGGCAGGCTACTGGGACATCGGGGCGGGTCTTGTTGACGTGAGAGTCCGATTTCTCTTGTCTTCCACCCTCGGCTTGGGGATGGCTCTTCGACCACTGTCCAGTTGGGTACACCCAAAACTGGACGGCCACGTTTGCCGCTGTCTGCATCACCATCACGCCCCTGCTGCTGGTCTTCCTCGTGCTGAACAAAGCCATGATCCAAGGCCTGGAGAGCGGGGGGAGCAAGGGATGACAGCAGGAACAGCCGGATATACTCCTCAAGGAGGGCTCATGAATTCGCAGGAGAATAGTTCGGTCACACCGCTGGGTGCGGCTGCACCCCTCGAACGTCCCGGGCGCCCTCAACCCGTCACGCTCCGGCAGGTAGCCGAGGCCGCGGGCGTTTCGACTGCCACCGTCTCCCTGGTAGTGAACAAGAAAAAGACTGCCCGGATATCCGACGAAACCCGCCAGCGCGTGCGGGACGCCATCCGGGACCTGGGCTATCGGCCGAATGCCATGGCGCAAACCCTGGTCAGCGGGAGTTCGCGGTTCATCGGGCTCGTAGCCGATGCCATTGCCACCACCCCTTTTGCCGGCCAGATCATCCACGGCGCCCAGGATGAAGCCTGGAAGCACGGCTACGCACTTCTCATCGCCAACACCGAAGGCAACCGCGAGCTGGAGACGGACGCGATTGCCATGATGCTCGAATACAAGGTGCGCGGAATCCTCTACTCCACCTGGTTCCACCGGCCCACGGACATCCCGGCCTCCCTTAAAGAGTCGGACTTCGTCCTCGTCAACTGCTTTTCCACAGAACCAGGCTCCCGGGCCGTGGTCCCGGATGAAATACAGGGCGGCCGTTCAGCCACGGAGATCCTGCTGAAACACGGTCACCGCCGGATCGCCTTCATCAACGCCACCATCCCGGCCCCAGCTAAGGACGGACGACTCCAGGGCTACAGGGAAGCGCTGGAAGCGGAAGGCATCCCGTTCGACGCGGGCCTGGTTTTGGAAGCCTACCCAGACCAGGAAGGCGGGTACGGAGCGACCGAGGAACTCCTCAAGCGCGAAGCCACTGCCGTGTACTGCTACAACGACCGAATGGCAATGGGGCTATACGACGGGCTACGCGAGCACGGGCTCTCCATCCCCGAGGACATAGCAGTGGTGGGATTCGATAACCAGGAAGTCATCGCCGCCCACGTCCGGCCCCCACTTTCCACCGTGGCTCTCCCCCACTACGAACTGGGCGCAGCCGGAGTGCGGATGCTGCTGGGCCTTGAAGAAGCACCGGCCGCTGACCCCACAAAAATCCACTGTCCCACCGTGGAACGAAACTCGGTGCGGGCTCTGGCCCCCGCCTAGCCGCACCCAGGAATTGGCCAGTGCCGCCGTCCGCCAGCGAGCGATGACGGCGACGAGCCGTGCGTTCGCCCGTACAGCCAGGTCGAGCCTGTCGGATTCCGGTGGTGGTTTCCGACAGGCTCGATCACCGCTACTCATCAGCGGTGCGGGCGGTTGAGTACTACCGTCCGATTACGGCGGAGACCCTAAGAAGATCTCCGAGCGTGCTCATCACCCTGTCCGTGACCTCGCCGACCCCGCCGATGCCGTCCACCTTCGTCAGGATGCCGCGGCCGGCATACTTGGCCACCACGGCCTCGGTCTGCTCGTGGTACAGGTCCAGCCGGTGCCGGATGACGGCTTCCGTGTCGTCGCTCCGGCCGGTTTCCTTGGCACGGCCCAGCAGGCGCGTGACCAGCTCCTCGTCGTCAGCGGTCAGCTGCAGGACAACGTCGAGCTTCTGGTCACCGTTGGCCAGGATTGAGTCAAGATAGTCCACCTGTGCCGTGGTCCGGGGGTAGCCGTCCAGGAGGAAGCCGGCGTCCACGTCATCCTCGCTGAGGCGCGACCTGACCATTTCGTTGGTGACGCTGTCAGGAACGAAATCCCCGTTGTCCATGTACTTTTTCGCCTCCACGCCCAGCGGTGTCTCGCCCTTGACGTTGGCGCGGAAGATGTCGCCGGTGGAGATCGCCACAACGCCGAGGCGTTCGGAGATCTGTTCCGCCTGCGTTCCCTTGCCCGAACCGGGCGGGCCAATAATCAGCATTCTGGTCATTCAGATGTCCCTTCGTAGTGCCGCTTTTTTGTCGGTGGTGCCCTCAAGCAGGGTACGACGGCGGGAGGTCCCGCCGTCGTCCCGGGCCTTTTGTGCTGCTACCGGTAGTTATGGTGCAGCGGGCGGTCAGGTGCGGGCGTGCCTGACAAGGGTGGTGCTTCTAGAAGAAGCCGAGCTTGTTCTCTGAGTGGCTGACCAGGAGGTTCTTAGTCTGCTGGTAGTGGTCCAGCATCATGGAGTGGTTTTCACGGCCGATGCCTGAGGACTTGTAGCCGCCGAACGCTGCCCCGGCAGGGTAGGCGTGGTAGTTGTTCACCCACACCCGGCCGGCCTGGATCTCGCGGCCGGCACGGTAGGCCACGTTGCCGTTGCGCGACCAGACGCCGGCGCCAAGGCCGTACAGAGTGTCGTTGGCGATGCTGACTGCGTCCTTGTAGTCGCCGAAGCGTGCCACGGAGACTACCGGGCCGAAGATCTCCTCCTGGAAGATCCGCATCCAGTTCTGACCTTCAAAAATGGTCGGCTGGACATAGAAACCGCCAGCCATGTCCCCGTCAAGCTCCGTCCGCGCACCGCCGGCCAGGATTTTGGCGCCCTCTTCGAGTCCGATGTCGATGTAGGAGAGGATCTTCTCCATCTGGCCCACGGAGGCCTGGGCGCCGATCTGGGTGTTGGTGTCCAGCGGGTTGCCCTGGATGATCTGTTCTGTCCTGGCCACGGCATCAGCCATGAAGGAATCGTAGATACCGTCCTGGACGAGGGCACGGGACGGGCTGCTGCAGACTTCGCCCTGGTTGAAGGCGTACAGGGTGAAGCCCTCCAGTGCCTTGTCGTAGAAGGCATCGTTGGTGTCCGCGACGTCGTTGAAGAAGATGTTCGGGCTCTTGCCGCCGAGCTCCAGCGTGACCGGGATCAGGTTTGCGCTGGCGTACTGGCTGATGAGGCGCCCGGTGGAGGTCTCGCCGGTGAACGCGATCTTGCGGATACGGGGGCTGGAGGCCAGCGGCTTACCCACTTCCGCCCCGAAGCCGTTGACGATATTCAGCAGGCCCGCAGGCAGCAGGTCCGCAATGAGTTCCGCCAGGACCAGGATGGAGGCCGGGGTGTTGGAAGCGGGCTTGAGCACCACCGCGTTGCCGGCCGCCAGGGCAGGAGCCATCTTCCAGACGGCCATCAGGATGGGGAAATTCCACGGGATAATCTGACCCACGACGCCGAGGGGTTCGTGGAAGTGGTAGGCCGTGGTGTCGTCGTCGAGCTGGGACAGCCGTCCTTCCTGGGCGCGGATGGCGGAGGCAAAGTAGCGGAAGTGGTCCGCCGCGAGCGGAATGTCCGCATTCAACGTTTCGCGGATCGGCTTGCCGTTGTCCCACGATTCGGCGACGGCGAGCATCTCAAGGTTCGCGTCGATCCGGTCGGCGATCTTGTTCAGCACGGCGGCGCGCTCGGTGGCCGAAGCCTTGCCCCACGCCGGTGCGGCCTTGTGCGCGGCATCGAGTGCGAGCTCAACGTCCGCGGCGGCGCCGCGGGCCACCTCGGTGAATTGCTTTCCGTTCACCGGGGAAACGTTCTCGATGTATCGGCCGGTCGTTGGAGCCACCCATTCTCCGCCGATCCAGTTCTCATAGCGGTCCTTGAACTGGACCTTGGATCCTGATTGGCCGGGCTGTACATAAACAGTCATGGTCACTCCTCTGGAAAACAGACGTCTTCGTCCTGGCCCCCATGCTAGAACTTCAAAGGTTGCGACCAGGCTGCGAAGGGTACTGCCAGCTACCGACCTCGGACCGGACGCGTCGTCCCCGTCACTTGACTCGGCGGCCGCGACAACCTTGGCCCGTTCCCTACGGAAAGGCCCGCCAGGGACCTCCGGCGCAGGGCGAGATATCAGGCGTTTCTGCGCTTTTCGCCCTTATGTACATTCCTGCGCATATCCGCGCGGACCTTGCACATTTCCTCTTCGAGGGCGGAGCGCCTTCTACTGGCCCGCCCGAAAACGTCCAGCAGGGGCAGCTCAAGGAACATGTCCGGCGTCGGGACGCCCACCAGCACCACGCGGCCGCGAGGTCGCTTGCATAGAGCGTGTTCATCAAACGCCTGATCACCGTCGCCACCTCCGGTGTCAGGGAGCCCCTGGGGATGAAAGCAGCAGTGCGCGGACTGACACCCGCCTTAGACTTCTCAAATATCAGGCCCACGGACAAGCGCGCGTGCGACGCAGGCTGACATGTCGGTCCTGCCACGCGTGCTGATGGCTGTTATGGCGTAACTTGGCGATGTGCAGCGAGGTCCTTACTCGGCGATGTCCTCCGCCCATAGTTCAGGGTGTTCGTCCTGGAAGGTGCGCATCATCTCGACGCATCGGGCATCATTCAACACCACCACTTCGACGCCGCGTGAGCGGAGAAGTTCGAATTCGCCGGGGAACGTCTCGGCCTCGCCCACCACCACGCGCGGAATCTTGAATTGGATGATAGTCCCGGCACACATGGCACACGGCGCCAGGGTGGTGTAGAGGGTTGTGTCCCGGTAGCTCTTCTGGCGTCCGGCAGCCCGCAGAGCAGACATCTCGCCGTGGGCGATTGGATCGCCATGCTGGACACGCTTGTTGTGGCCGCTGGCAATGACCACCCCGCCTCTGGCCAAGGCAGCACCGATCGGGATGCCGCCCTCTCGGAGGCTCTTTTGTGCAGCCTCGTAGGCAGCCTCGAAGACCGGGTCTGTGGTTCGTTCAGTTTCAGACATGGGTGCAGTCTAAATCGCGCGCGTCGAAGAATTGTTGCTGACCGCTGACATAGGCGGTCAGCGGGCAAACGTCCCGCGAAAGCATGCGGAATCGGATGGTGGACCACGTGGAGCGACGTGAGTACCCTGGGTCAACTATCCATCCTTGCCGTGGAGGCAGCCCAGGAAGGCATCGAGGCAACCGCCGACGACGTCACCTCCAAGCTCCGCAGCCTCCGTCCCGTTCGCAGCTAACCCACGGCCCCGAACTCTCCCTACTTCGCGTGCGGGCCGGCGTCGTACGGCTACAGCGTGTTCACCAGAATCGCAGTCAGTGGGGCCCGGATGAAGAAGATCCCGGCCAGGACGGCAAGGGCTGACGGTTAGTCGTTGCCCAGGTTTTCCCTGAGCAGGGCGCGGTGTTCGATGGCGGCTTCCCGGTGGAGCGCGCGGCCGGCGTCGGTGAGTTCCAGGAACAGCGAGCGCCGGTCATCTTCGCAGGACTGGCGGGAAATGAGTCCGGCTTTGTCGAGCCGGTCCACCACCTTGGACATGGCGCTCTGAGTCATGGGCGTGCGCTCACCGAGTTGCTTCATGCGGCATGCCGCATCGGTACTTTCGGCCACGAGGTCCAGGATTTCAAACTCCGTCAGGCCGATGCTGAACTTCGATTCCAGCGCACGGTCGATCGCGGCCGCGGTGCGGAAGTAGGTGCTCTGGATGCCGCGCCATTGATCAACCAGCTGGCGGTCCTGCGGTGTTGCCATGCAGCGATTCTAGTTCATGACGAATTAAAAGTCCACGTCATAATATTCCTTGTCATTCAATGACGTGTCATATAAGTTGTAGCCATGACTTCAACTTCCACCCTTGAAAGATCAGCCGGAGGCCGGCTTACAGCTGTGCGCTGGACCCGCGCACAATGGATGCTCCTCCTGGTCCTGTGCACCGTCCTGGCACTCGACGCACTGGACGTATCAATGGTCGGCGTGGCCCTGCCCTCGATCGGCACCGAACTTCATCTCGGAACCGAATCCCTCCAGTGGATCGTCTCCGCCTACGTACTCGGCTACGGAAGCCTGCTCCTGCTGGGCGGTCGCATGGCGGACCTGCTCGGCCGGCGGCGCATCTTCCTGATTGCGCTCAGCGTTTTCGCCGCAGCATCCCTGCTCGGCGGGCTGGTGGATGACCCGGCCCTGCTGATCGCGACCCGCTTCGTCAAGGGCCTGGCCGCCGCATTCACGGCTCCCGCCGCCTTCTCGATCATCACCACCAACTTCGCTGAAGGGCGCGAACGCAACCGTGCCCTATCCATCTTCACCACGTTCGGCGCCAGCGGATTCTCCCTCGGCCTGGTGGTAGGCGGCCTCATGACCGCCCTGAGCTGGCGCTGGACCTTCCTGGTCTCCGTTCCGGTGGCAGTCGCCGTTGTGATCCTTGGCCTGAGGTACATCCCCCGGGACGGAGCCGCAGGCAAGGCCGCAGACGGGGAACCAGAGAGCGGGCATGACGTCTGGGGCGCCATCACGCTCGCGGGCGGCATGCTGGGGCTGGTGTACACACTGGTTTCGGCGCCGGGGAACGGCTGGGGATCTGTGGCAACTATCGCCGGATTCGTGGCTTCCACCGCAGTCCTGGCAGCGTTCGCCGTGATCGAAAACCGCGTCAAACACCCCCTGATCCGGTTCAGCATCCTCAAGGAAGGCTGGGTTGCCCGGGCAAACCTCAGCGCGGTGGGGCTGTTCGGTTCCTACCTGAGTTTCCAGTTCATCCTGACGCTCTACCTGCAGTCCGTGCTGGGATGGAGCCCCCTTGGCATGGCCCTGGCGCTGCTCCCGACCGGCCTGCTGGTTGCCTCGAGCGCACCCTTCGCGGACCGGCTCATCGAGAGATTCGGCGCCCCGCGGCTGATCCTGACGGGACTGGCGTCGTTGACGCTTGGCTACGTCCTGTTCCTTCGCGTAGGGACCTCGCCCAATTATGTGACCGACATTCTGCCGTCCGTCCTGCTGCTGGGCGTCGGTTTCGCGCTGGCCTTCCCGTCCATCAACGTCCAGGCCACCACTGGCATCCGGGATGCCGAGCAAGGCCTGGCCGCAGGCCTGATCCAGACGAGCACCCAGGTCGGCGCCGCCCTGGTGCTGGCCGTCACCACGGCAATGGTGAGCGGTCACGGCAATGCGCCCGAGGCAGGTGCCGCCGTCGATGCGGCCGCGATGCTGGAACAGTACCGGCCGGGCCTGATCCTGAGCGCCGCGGTGGCCGTGGCTGCCCTCCTGATCGCCGCGACGCCCAGTCTATCGCGGGGCCCGAGGCAAGAGCCGGGAGCGGAAAGCGACGGGCGTCCATTGGATCCACAATGAGCCTTGAGGAACTGTGAGCAGCTGAGACGGACCCAAACGGAACCCCCTGAATCGGAGCTCAGCTGGCCTCAGCTCACAACTGTCCAGCAGCCCATCGACCAGATTGCCGAAGCAGCGCTCTCTGCCAACCATTCCGACGGCAAGGTCCAACTCCTCCCCGCAGAGCTCATCATTCGCCGGTCCTGCGGCTGCGCCAGTGGATTGATGACCCTGGGCCAGTGACCGGGCCGGCACGGCGGGCCTCGTCAATCCACTGCGGATGCCAACCAGCGAGGGGATGTGGGCGGAGAACCTCTCGCTTCCCTAGTGCTGGATAAGCCAGGATATGGACTGCGCCACGGAAAACACTGGGTGAACGTCTGGCTAACCAGGTCAAAAAGCCGCCCCTTGACCCTTTGAGCGTGCGGATACTGGAAGGCATGACTAACTTTACTCGTCGTCAAGTTCTGCGCTCAGCAGGGGTCGCTGCCGTGGCTGGGGCCATGGTCTCCGGCACCGCAGCAAGTGGCTTTTCCGCCTCCCATGGTGGCGTCTTCTGCCACGGGGTCGCCTCGGGAGACCCGATGGCGGACAGCGTGCTGCTTTGGACCCGCGTGACACCAGCGCCCGCAGCGCTGCCAGGCACCGGGCTGGGCCCGGATGTGTCCGTCGGCTGGGAAATCGCTGCGGACGCTGGCTTCAAGAAGATCGTGGCCAGGGGTACTGCCGCCACCGGCGCGGCCCGGGACCATACGGTCAAGGTCATCGCCGGCCGGCTGGCCGCCGCCACCAACTACTGGTACCGCTTCACGCTGGGACAGTCCGTATCGCCGGCGGGCCGTACCCGCACCGCCCCCGCGGCGGGTGCGGTCGTGGACCGGCTGAAGTTCGGCGTCGTGTCGTGCGCCAACTGGCAGGCGGGCTATTTTTCGTCCTACCGGCATCTCGCCGCCCGCGGCGACCTCGACGCCGTGCTTCACCTCGGCGACTACCTCTACGAATACGGGCCCGGCGAATACCAGGCGCGCGACGTCGTCGTCCGCCCCCACGAACCCGCCCACGAAATGACACAGCTCGAGCACTATCGGCGCCGTCACGCCCAGTACAAAACCGACCCTGACCTGCAAGCCCTGCACGCCGCCGCCCCGTTCATCGTGACCTGGGATGATCATGAATCGGCCAACGACGCCTGGAAGGGCGGCGCCGAAAACCACACCGAGGGCGCCGAAGGCGCGTGGAGCGAGCGCGTCGCCGCCGCGCAGAAGGCTTACACCGAATGGATGCCCGTGCGCTATGAGCCGGGGGGCCAACTGTACCGACGCCTGGACTTCGGCTCCCTCGCCAGCCTGTCCATGCTGGACCTGCGCTCCTACCGTGACCAGCAGGCCGCCAACGGTGCGGATCCCTCTATCAGCAGCCCCGCCCGCACTATCACCGGCGCCGCTCAGATGGACTGGCTGCTGGGCAACCTCAAGTCCACGGGCCCGCAATGGAAGCTTGTGGGCAATCCCGTCATGATTGCGCCCGTCCGCGTTCCCTCGACCCTGAACACCGCAGAACTGGCCGGTGTCCAAAAGCTGATGGGCGGCACGAGCATCAGCGGCGTGCCTTATAACGTGGACCAATGGGACGGCTACGAGGCGGACCGCAACCGCGTGGTCCGCCACCTGCGGGATAACGCCGTCAAGGACACCGTGTTCCTCACCGGCGACATCCACTCCGGCTGGGCATGCGACATCCCCGCCGACCCGGCCAGCTACCCGGCCACCGGCGATTCCGTTGCCGCGGAACTGGTCTGCACCTCCGTCACGAGCGACAACCTCGACGACATCCTGAACGTTCCGCCCCGGACCGGATCCGTCGGCGTCGAGAACGCCATCAAGGCGGCCAACCCGCATGTGAAGTACCTGGACTTCGACTCGCACGGCTACTCCGTCCTCGACGTGACCGCCGCCGGCGTTCGGATGGACTGGTACGTCCTCGCCGAACGCACCTCCGCCAACTCAGGCTCCACACTGTCCACGTCATTCAACGTCCAAGCCAACTCCGGCAAAGTCACCCCGACGCAGGGAGGACTCCAATGAGCCGTTCACCGCAGCAGGGCACGCCCGCCAGCAGCAGACTTTCGACGCCGGGACGCCGGCAGTTCCTGCAAATCGCCGCCGCCGGCGGGGCCGCCGTCGTCCTTTCGGCGGCACCGGGCACCGCCTGGGCTGCCCCCGCCGCTGGACGGACCCGAAGCTACGTGCTGGTGGTGGACGGCTGCCGGCCGGACGAAATCACGCCCGCGCTGACGCCGAGGCTGGCTGCACTGCGCGATGCAGGCACAAATTTCCCGGCGGCACGCTCCCTGCCGGTGATGGAGACCATCCCCAACCACGTCATGATGATGACGGGTGTCCGCCCGGACCGCTCGGGCGTGCCGGCCAACTCCATCTTCGACCGGACCGACGGCGTTGTCCGCAACCTCGACCGGCCCACGGACCTGCACTTCCCGACTCTCCTGGAGCGGCTGCAGGAGCTCGGCCTCACCACCGGCTCCGTGCTTAGCAAGAAGTACCTTTACGGCATCTTCGGTGCCCGCGCCAGCTATCGGTGGGAACCCCAGCCAGTGCTTCCCGTAACCGGCCACGCGCCCGACGCCGCCACCATGGACGCCCTGCTGGCGATGGTGAACGGGCCGGACCCGGACTTTGTGTTCACCAATCTGGGCGACATCGACCGCGTGGGCCACTCAGACCTTTCCGGAACCACGCTGCGGGCGGCGCGTGAGGCTGCCCTGGCGGAAACAGACCTGCAGGTGGGGCGCTTCATCGACCACCTCAAGAACGCCGGCAAATGGGACTCCAGCGTAGTGGTGGTCCTCGCCGACCATTCCATGGACTGGTCCATCCCCAGCAACCTCATCTCGATCAACCTCATCCTCCAGTCCCGTCCGGAGCTGCAGTCGAACATCACGATTGCCCAGAACGGCGGCGCGGACCTGCTCTACTGGACCGGCCCCGAACCGGACCGCATGGCCGGACTGGCCGCCGTCGAACAGCTGGTCAGAGCCCATGAGGGCGTGCTCTCGGTCAACAAGCCGGCGGACCTGCGGCTGGGCGACGAGGCCGGAGACCTGGTGGCATACTGCCGGGCGGGCTGGCGCTTCTCCGATCCGTACGTCGCATCCAACCCGATCCCTGGCAACCACGGTCACCCCGCCACAGAGCCCATTCCCTTCTTCGTATCAGGCGGCAGCCCGCTGGTAGTGAAAGGATCGGTGTCCTCCAAGGCTGCCCGGACCGTCGACGTCGCGCCCACCGTTGGCAGCATCTACGGACTCAAGGCCCCTGCGGGAGGCTACGACGGCACGGGCCGGGTCTCTGCCCTGACGAAACCGCGCAACTGAGGACGCGCTGTTAGGCTCTGCTGCCTGGTTGGTGGTTCCCATGCGCGGTCTCGCCGTAGCCCATGGGAAATTTCCGGCTCCGCGTCCAGCAGATGCCGGGCTAGTTGAGACTGTGCACAGCCGGGGCGGGTGAGCAGATGCCTGACTTCGGGCAAGGCGTAAGGATCGTACTGAGCAGTCCCGCCGTCGTCCGCTGTTCTGTGAGGATTACTGGGGCTCAGTAGGCCTTAACGCGCTGTTCCACGATGAGATGGATGAGGGCGAAGACACCGTCCTCGTCGATGGCCGCCAAGGCGGCCTCCAGTGCGGCCGGAACGTCACAGTCCTCGGTGACAGTGATCCCGAAACCGCCGAAGGCCCGGGCCATCAGGCCGAAGTCCGGATTCTTCAGCTGGGTTCCGGAGACGCGCGAGGGATAGTGACGCTCCTGGTGGGTGCGGATGGTGCCGTATTCCTGGTTGTCCATAACGATCACCAGCGGCGTGGCCCCGTACTGGGCCGCGGTTGCCAGTTCCTGGCCGTTCATGAGGAACTCGCCGTCCCCGGCGATGGTGACCACTCGGCGTCTGGGTTCGGCCAGCGAAGCGGCGATGGCCGAGGGGACGGAGTAGCCCATGGAGCCGTTGCGGGCGCTGATCATGGAGGCGTAGCGGCGGGTGGGGAAGTAGCGGTGGGCCCAGTTGGTGTGCTCCCCCGCGCCGAACGTCACCAGTGAATCCTCGGGCAGCTTTGGCACCAGGTTCGCCATCAAAGTGTCCATCCTCGCCTGCCCCGCTGCCGGCGCCGCCGGCGGTAGCGCGGCGAACCGCTCCTGCTCGCCCCGCATCTGGTCCGTCCACGCTTTCCACTCTTCCTTCACCGGCAGGTCGATCCCCACAAGGTCGCGGACAAAGGCCTCGGGCTTGGCCAGAATCTGCCGTGAAACGGGCCCCGACCGGCCACGGAGTGAGGGGTCGGCTGTGACCAGGAAGTTCTTTTTGTTCCAGTCCTGCCGGCAGACGAACCCGTCCGTAATCACGTCGCCCGGCACTGTCCCCACAAACACCAGCAGGTCGGTTTCCTCCAGGAGGTCGTAGGTGGGGCGGGGCCGGCCGTAGCCAATGGGGCCCACGTAGGACGAGGAATCGAAGGACACCGTTCCCTGCGTCCGCCATTCAGCTGCTGCCGGAATATGGTGCCGTTCCAGCCACCCCGTCAGCTGGTCCGCCGCTGCCTGCGTCCAGTCGTTGCCGCCGGTGACAAAAAGCGGCTTGCTGGACTCTGCCAGCGCAGCCTCCAGGGCGGCGGCGTCGGAGCTGCTCATGCCCCCGGCCGCCACCGGAATGGCGGGATGCAGCGCCGGGTCAATCTGCTGCCGGATGATGTCCTCCGGCAGGCCCACCACCACAGGGCCAGGCCGCCCGCTCATGGCCGCAAACATCGCCTCGGCCACGATCTCGGACGCCCGCTCCGCGTGGTCAAGGACCATGACGCGCTTCGCGCCCGTACCGAACCAGGCCTTGATGTCGAACTCCTGAAACGCCTCCCGGTCCCGGTGCGCGAACGGGATCAGGCCGACGAACAGCAGCATGGGGGTGGAGTCCTGCCATGCGGTGTGCAGCCCCACATGCGCGTTGGCCGCGCCGGGCCCCCGGGTCACCATCGCTATGCCCGGGCGCTGGTGCATCTTGCCGTCGGCCTCGGCCATGTAGGCGGCGCCGCCCTCGTGCCGGCAGACGATTGTTTCAATATCCGAGTTGTGCAGGCCGTCCAGGACGTCCAGGAAGCTCTCGCCGGGAACCACATAGGTGCGCTCCACACCATGGGCCACCAGCGAATCAACAATCAGGTGCCCGGCTGATTTCAGTGCCTGGCCGGCGCCGGCGTGGGGCTCCTCCGAATGGCGTGCCTGCCGGGAGCCTTGCTCGGAATTCCCGACGGCGGCGGGCAGGGTGTGGGATGCGGTCAGGGTTGCTTCGGTTTCCGTTGTCATGGGCTTTCTTTGGCTGTTTGGACTGGTTTGGCGTTCGTAGTGGATGGTGCGGGGTTTATCTGAAGGTCTCCGCGGGCGGGTTGGCGATGACGGGGGCGGTGCCTGTGAAGCCTTCGCGGGTTTCGGCGATTTCACGGATTCGTTGGCGGCAGGCGTACCAGCCGGCCACCATGAGTGCGGAGGCGATGGCGGTGACGAGCATGGTGAGGGGTGAGTCGATGAACACCATCACCAGCACGCCCGCGAGGAAGAGCAGTGAGAGGTAGCCGGTGTACGGGGCGCCGAACATCCGGAAGGAGGGGCGTTTGAGCCAGCCTTTGTTCGCCCAGCGTTGGAGCTGGATCTGGCAGAGCACAATGGTTGCCCAGGTCATGACGATGCCGACGGAGGCGACGTTCAGCACGATTTCGAAGGCCTGTGCGGGTACGAGGTAGTTCAGCGGGACGCCGAGGAGGGAGACGCCGGCGGTGATGGCGATGCCGCCGTAGGGGACGCCGGCTTTGTTCATGCGGCCCGCGAATTTCGGGGCGGAGCCGTTCACGGACATGGACCGGAGTATGCGGCCGGTGGAGTATAGGCCGGCGTTGAGGGAGGAGAGCGCGGCGGTGAGGACGACGAGGTTCATGATGACGTCCACGCCCTGGATGCCGATGGAGCCGAAGAATGTCACGAACGGGCTGACGCCCTTTTCGTAGGAGGTGTAGGGCAGCAGGAGGGCGAGGAGGATGACGGAGCCGACGTAGAAGACCGCGATCCGGAAGACCACGGAGTTGATGGCTTTGGGCATGATCTTTTCGGGGTTTTCGGTCTCGCCGGCGGCGGTGCCGACGAGTTCAATGGAGGCGTAGGCGAACAGGACGCCCTGCATGAGGATGATCATGGGGAGCAGGCCGTTGGGGAAGACGCCGCCGTTGTCCGAGAGGAGGCTCAGGCCCACGGGCTGGCCGTCGACGGGGGTGCCGAAGATGACGAAGTAGGTGCCCACCACGAGGAAGACCACCAGTGCGGCGACCTTGATCAGGGCGAACCAGAATTCCATCTCGCCGAACACCTTTACGGAGACGAGGTTCAGGCAGAGCACCACCAGCAGGGCGATGAGGGCCCAGGCCCACTGCGGTACTTCGGCCATCCAGGGGATGTAGTTGCCGAAGAAGTTCATGTAGAGTGCGGCGGCGGTGATGTCCACGATGGTGGTGGTGGCCCAGTTGATCCAGTAGAACCAGCCGGAGACGAACGCGGCTTTCTCGCCGAAGAATTCGCGGGCGTAGGAGACGAACGAGCCCGACGACGGGCGGTGCAGGACCAGTTCGCCCAGCGCCCGCAGGATAAGGAACGCGAAGAAGCCGCAGACGGCGTAGGCGATGACCAGTGACGGGCCGGCGGCGTTGAGGCGGCCGCCGGCGCCGAGGAACAGGCCGGTGCCGATCGCGCCGCCGATGGCGATCATCTGGATCTGCCGCGGCTTGAGGTTCTTGTGGTACCCCTTATCCTCGGCATGCAGCGCCGATTCAGAGGCGTGAGCGTGGCCGCCGTCGGCCTGTTGCAGTACAACCTCGTCATTGGGGTTGATGGGCATGGTTGATCCTTTCGATACGGAGAAGATCCTGCTGGGTTGGGAAGAAGCTGTGGGGGTGTGCACCCGGCGGGTTAGAAAGCAGGTTAGAAAACGGACCAGCCGGTGCGTTCGGAAAGGTCGGCGAGAGCCGCGGTGCCGGCCAGGGAGTTTCCTTTGGCGTCCAGCCGAGGGCTCCAGACGCAAATGGCGCAAACACCTGGAACGATGACTAGGATCCCGCCGCCCACACCGC
Organism: Pseudarthrobacter raffinosi; assembly: GCF_023913735.1. Classification (GTDB taxonomy): domain Bacteria; phylum Actinomycetota; class Actinomycetes; order Actinomycetales; family Micrococcaceae; genus Arthrobacter; species Arthrobacter raffinosi. The sequence goes on along the minus strand of NZ_JAMXBH010000003.1, from coordinate 181,832 downwards.
TTTTTCCGGGAAGGCCCACGCGGTAGGCGAACTCGCCAGCAGCGTCATACATCCCGCATGTCAGCATGATGGAGCCGATGCGTTTCGCGTCGCTGGGGGACACCACTGTTCCGAGCGCTCCCTGGCCGTCGCGGGCGAGGAAGAGTCCGGCTTTGGCGAGTTCAACGCAGGTCATCATGATGGAGCATTGGCGGACGTAGTTTTCCACCACTGATTCCGCGGCCTGCCTCAGGTTGCCGAAGCCCTTCAGGAAATGCGCCAACGCCAGGTTGCGGCTGCTGCTGGAAAGCTCGCTGGCTGCCGCGGCCTCATCGATGAAGGGCCCTGCGCTGCCCGCCTGGTCGGTGAGGAACCGCAACACCTGGGTGGCGGCGTCGGACGTTTCTTCCATCAGGTGATCGGTGACCACCAGGGCACCGGCGTTGATGAAAGGGTTCCGCGGGATGCCGTGCTCCAGTTCCAGCTGAACCAGGGAGTTAAACGAGGTGCCGGACGGTTCGCGCAGCACGCGGGACCACAGGGTTCCTGAGCTGTCGCCTCGAAGCGCCATTGCCAGTGTGAACACCTTGGAGATGCTCTGGACGGAAAAGGGGACGTCGGCATCGCCGGAACGGAACACCCCACCGGAAGTGGTGGCGACGGCGATCCCGAACCTGTCGAAGGGTACCGCTGCCAGGAGGGGGATGTTGGCCGGGACAGAACCGGTTTCCCGCTGTGGCCTGTGTCCGCGGACGATGTCGTCCAGTATTGCGTCCAACGGCGGTGCTTCGAGTGCTGTGGTCATTTCCTGCCCAATTGTTCTGTGTGTGTGCTGGCCCATTCCTGGATATGGAGCAGGGCCACCAGCGAGTCCCGGGGGTTGCCGAAGCTCAGGCCGGTCGCCCGGGATGCCTTGCTGATCCGGTAGTAGACGGTGTTCTTGTGCAGCCCCATCCTGCTGGCGCACTCGGCGACATCGAGTGAGGCTTCGAAGTATGCGTGCAGGGTCTCCGCGAGTTCGGCGTCCTGCCGCAGTAGCGCGGAAAGGCTGCGGTGGCGGAATGTGGAGGACGTGAAATTCTGAACCGCCTCGCGGAAGAGGATCTCTCCCTCGAAGTCGTCCACGGTGGCAACAGATGTGTCCGGAGACGTGCCTACGCAACCCAACAGGGCCTCGGTGATCCGGGTGGTTGTGTGCAGGGACAGCAGGTCCGGGACTACCGGGCCCACGGCTGCGAACGGGCTGATGCCGAGGTGCTTGCCGGCATCCCGGACGATGGACTCGGCCAGGCTCCGCAGTCCGGGCTCCGCGGAGGTTGACTGCAGGCCAGGGACAATGACGGCAGTGTCGCCCTTGAACTGGCCTACGACGGCGGACGCCTTGTAGGCGGCCGCGTGGATGGACGCCAGATTGGCGAGTTCGCCGTGCTTCAGTGCTGCGTCGTCGGCTTGGGCTTCGGAATCGGGCATTCCTATCAGGATCAGTGCGGCCGGGCGCTCAGCGGAGATCTTCTCGCTGTAAGCACTGGCAGCGGCTTCCGCCGAACCTGAAAGGATCCGCACAATGCGGTCCTCGCGCATGTGCACGGACTGCTGGTTGCGGTGTCGGATCAGCTCGGCGGAGGCCCGTGCAGCAGATCCTTTCAGCACATAGTCAACGTCGGGGCCGAAGCCGTCCCCGGTTTCCTGCAGCCAGATGTAGCCCATGATCCGGTCCCCGGCGAACAGTGTGACGGCCACCCGTTCCCGCAGCCCGTCCTGGGGCCGGGCCGGTACCCGCACCGGCAGCCGGGTCCTGTGCAGTTCACGGTAGGCGCCCAGGTCCTTCAGCAGCAGCTCGTATTTACGCGGACCACGCCGGGCCAGGATGGAGGCCTTGCGCAGCTCGTCGATGTCGTTCGAAACGGTGGAGTATGCCAGGACCTTGTTGGCGGCGTCTTCGATGACCACGTGGCTGGATGTGAGCCTGGCCGTGGTCTGGGCGATGGCAAACAGGTCCTCTTCCAGCAGCGTCAGCACTTCGCTCTGGTAGCTGCGCGGCTGGATGCGGTCCTTGGCAATGGACAGTAGCCGGTCCCAGTCAGCCCCCGGATCCACCAGGAGCAGGCCCGTGCCGGCATCGCGGAGCAGTTCTTCGGCTTCGGCGAGCTCTTCACATCTTCCCTTGACGGCGACCACCGGCGGAGGGTTCTTCAGGAGCCGCCGCAGCGTGGGCAAAGCCGAGCGGCCGCGGACGCCGATCAGCAGGACAAAGGCTGCGCCGCCGTCGTACGTTTCATCATCCGCATCCACGATCAGGAACCGTTCGATCGCAGAGCTGGCCGGGGCAGGCCGGAGGATGAGGCTGGCGAAACCCAGGGGGAGGTCCGAGAGAATATCGTCCACCGTAACCGCTGCCATGGGCTTCCTTCTGCGTCGATCTGGCCGGACGGCTCTGTCCGGTCACTTCATGCTATCGAGGCAGGCTCCCCCAAAATATGGAATGGAACCCAAATGCAGTGGCAGCTTTTCGGTTTGCGGACCAAGTTTCCACGGTTCATGGCCCTGTATGGCCTTCCAAACCCGAAGTGGCTGTCAGCGCGCACAGGCCCCGGCCATGTGGAAGGGTGGTACTGACAGGCCCTCCCGCCGGTCTCGAAGTGCCGTTAGCGTTGTTGGAACGGGCAACTCCACTTCTCAGAAAGTGCGACCCGCCCCTCCCTTCGACCCCAGGAGCATGACATATGGACAAGCGCACCCTCGGCACCAGCGGCCTGGAGGTCTCCGCCATCGGGCTGGGCTGCATGAGCATGAGCGGCGGCTACAGCGACCGGCCCGACCGGCAGGAAATGATCGCGCTGATCCGCGCGGCCGTGGACCGCGGCGTCACCTTCTTTGATACGGCAGAGATCTACGGCCCCCACGCCAACGAGGAACTCGTCGGCCAGGCCCTCGCCCCACACCGGGATGAGGTGGTGATTGCCACCAAGTTCGGCTGGGACATCGACCCTACGCAACGCAAGGCGAGCGGGAGGGTCACCAGCCGTCCCGACGTCATCAAGCACGTGGTGGACGGGTCGCTCCAGCGGCTCGGCGTTGACGCCATCGACCTGTACTACCAGCACCGGGTGGACCCCGATGTCCGTATCGAGGACGTGGCGGGCGCCGTCAAGGAACTGATCGACGCCGGCAAGGTCAAGTATTTCGGCATGTCCGAGGCCGCCGCCGGCACGATCCGCCGGGCCCACGCCATCCAGCCCGTGACCGCCGTCCAGAGCGAATACTCGCTGTGGTGGCGGCGCCCCGAAGAGGACGTCCTGGCCGCCTGCGAGGAACTGGGCATCGGATTTGTGCCTTTCAGCCCGCTGGGCAAGGGCTTCCTCACCGGGACGATCGACACCTCAACCAGCTTCGAGGCCGGCAACGACATCCGCGCCACCATCCCCCGCTTCACCCCCGCGGCCAGGGAGAACAACCGTGCCGTGGTGGACCTGCTGGCCGGGATCGCGGAGCGCAAGGGCGCCACTCCGGCCCAGATTGCGTTGGCCTGGCTGCTGGCGCAGAAACCGTGGATCGTCCCGATCCCCGGCACCCGGAAGCTGCACCGGCTGGACGAGAACCTCGGCGCCGCCAACGTAACCCTGTCCGCGGACGAACTCGCTGACATCGAGGACGCGGCCGCCAAAATCCAGGTTCAGGGTGGCCGTTACAACGAAGCCGGGGAACGGATGACCAACCTCTGACGTGGCAGCCCCAGCTGCAGGCCCCCTGGTTGGAAGCCCCCACGCGAGTTGAACTCAAGCGCGGGGACTTCCAGGGCTTCGGTGGGGGGACCGAAACCGAGATCAATCTACCGAATCCGTGCGGGCGCAAAGGTCGAAATTGGCCTGCCGGCACAAATCTTGTGTGAACCTTGAGCCAGCCCGCAGGCGCCTAATCCGCTGGCCGCAATGAGGTGATCATCCGCTTGATGTCCTGGTACTCCGGGGTCGCCGCGTACTTCTTGGCCTGCTCCAGGTACGGCAGAGACTCGGCCCCCGGCGTCACGTTGTTCTCGGGGTTGTAGAACGCGCCGAACATGGCAGCGGTGGGCGGCCACGTGAAGAAGTGGAAGATGGCGCAGGCCGAGTCGCCCGTGGGCGCCGCCCACGCGATGCCGTAGGCCGCGGCCGGCGTGTTGGCCGGACCCGGCGCAGCATCGTTGCCGCGGGTCTCAAAAACAAACCAGGGCGCCGGGCCGCCCTGCGCCAGCAGCGGCAATTCTTCAGACTCCAGCACCTCGTACGGGAACCGCTCCAGGCACGTGGACCCGGTGGCCATGTTGGTCCGGAGCGTCGCGAGCGGCTTACCGGCCTGGTTGGTCACCTCGGCGAAGGCACCGCCGCCCTCCGGCAGTTCGCCGGCCGGGTCCCGGACGCTCCACGCGGCCGGGTGTTCGAACGTCAGTTGGCCGTCCGCTGTCGTGTAGTTTGACCAAGCGGCCGACGCCGGCGCGGCGCCGGTGGCGCTCGGCGAGACTGTCGCCGTCGGCACGGCAGTGGTGGTTCCGGTGGCCGCGGACGTGACGGTGGGGCTGGGACTCGCCGTCGGGCCTGGCTGCGGGCCGCACCCCGCCAGCATCAGCGCCATCAGAATAGCTGTGGGAATTACCGCGGCTGACGCGGCGGGACTGCGCATCACACCCTCCTTTGGGTCCGAGTTTGGTCCTTAAATTGTGGTGCTGCCGGGCGCATTAGGATCCAGCAGCGGCCCGATTGGCGCCGAACCGTTGCGGGGATAACGAACGGATCCCGCAACGCCCGGGGCAGGAAGCAAACGCGCGGCTCAGGAATAGAGGGCCGCGAGCAGCTCGACGACGCCCTGCGTCCCCGCAGGCGGGTCGGACTTGGACCAGGCGACGTAAACGGGGACTGGGGCGGCGTCGCGCACGTGCCGGTAGACAACTCCTTTGCGCCGGTACTGGTGCGCCGTTGATTCCGCAGTGATGCCCCGCGCCTTGCCGCTGCCGATCACCGTCAGCCAATCGTCGACGTCGTCCGTGGCGATAGTGCGCTGCGGCTGCTGACCTTCCGGCCACAGGTCCAGCCTGGTACTTCCGGTGCGCCGGTCCAGTGCAATCGGTTTGGCCGCGGCTTCTGCAAGGGTGATGCTTCGCTTGCCGGCAAGGGCGTCATCCGCTGCCATGGCGCAGAAGCGGCTCTCCAGCCCGATGAGCACAAGGCTGGTGGCCGCCGTGTCGGGGACCCGCCGCAGGATGGCGAAGTCGCTGGTTCCTTCCGCCAGTCCCGCCGTTGGGGTGTTGGTCCGGATGAGGCGCAGCTCCGTGTTGGGAAACGCGTCCGCCCACCTGCGCTGGAACTCCGTGGTGTGCCTGCCCAGGGCGGACCAGGCGTAGCCGATCCTTACCGTGCCGCCGCCGTCGGCCGCCTCCTGCTGGATGGCCTCCAGAATCGAGAGAACACGGCGCGCATGCCGGACGGTCCGGTCGCCGGCGGCCGTGAACTCAATGCTCCTGGTGGTGCGGTGCATGAGCTCGACGCATAAGAGAGCCCGTCTATGCATTTTGGAGGAACCTGCTGCGGCCCCACACTCCAAGGATGGACAACACATTAACTGCCGGCCGAGGCCGGGCTGGCGCCATCCTCGTGGCGAGCGCGCTCTCAAACCAGCTGGGTGCGGCCAGCGGTTCACTGGCCTTCCCCGCAATCGGCCCGGTGGGCGTCGTCGCGGCGCGGCAGTTCATTGCCGCGGCGGTGCTGCTCCCCCTTGTCCGGCCACGCGTCTTCTCCTTCACCCGCCACCAGTGGTGGCCCATTCTTCTGCTGGCACTGGTGTTCGGGACGATGAACCTCTCCCTGTACGCGGCCGTGGAGCGCATCGGGCTGGGCCTCGCGGTCACGCTCGAATTCCTGGGTCCGCTGGCCCTCGCCCTGATCGGTTCACGGACCAAGGCGAGCGCCGCCTGTGCCCTCCTTGCCGCGGCCGGGGTTGTGGCCATCACTCAGCCGGAGGCGTCCACGGACTACGCGGGCATCGGCATGGGACTGGTCGCCGCGTGCAGCTGGGCCGCCTACATTCTCCTGAACAGGACGGTGGGCAAGCGGATCCCGGGCATCCAGGGGACGGCTGCCGCAACCGGCGTGTCGGCCGCTCTCTTCCTCCCCGTGGGGCTGGTGACGTTCATCAACCACCAGCCGGACACCTTCACCATCCTCTGCGCAGCAGGCGCCGGCGTACTGGCGTCCGTGGTCCCGTACGTCGCGGACGTGATCACCCTGCGCCGTATCCCCACCAGCCTGTTCGGGGTCCTGATGAGCATCAACCCCGTCTTCGCGGCATTGGTCGGGGCCCTGGCCCTGGGTGAAGCCCTGGGCATGGTGCAGTGGGCCGGCATTTTCCTGATCGCAGCGGCCAACGCTGCCTGACCGCCGGGGCCGGTCGGCGCCCACCGGTGCCCGGGATGCCGGCGGCAAACGGAACCCCCACGTTGTGACCAGAGCCCCTGCACCATTAGAGGAGAACAGCTAAAAGTCCCTGGTCAGGAGAAGTTCTTCAGGGCTGCCGTCAGCAGGTTCCCCGCCGCTCCCAGGCGGTGATGCACGCCGTCGGACGCCACCAATTCCCCGTTGATGACCACGGACGTGACGTCGGCGGCGGTGGCGCTCAACGGGAGCTGCTGCGGTTTCGATCCCGCGGTCCGTGCCGAGCCGGCGGCCACAGCCACCAGATCGCAGACAGCACCAACCCTCAAGGCCTCCGGTGCCACCGGCGTGGCCATGGAGCGGACTGCCCCCTGCGTGGCGGCGTGGAGCAGCTCCTCCGGCGAGAACCGGCCGCGCTCCCCGGAGTCCAGGCGTTCCCCGTACTCCAGGGCCCGCATCTCGATCCATGGGTCGATCACGGCATGCTGGTCAGTCCCCAGCGCGATGGAGGCGCCGGCGTCGGCCAGCACCCGGGCGGGGCCGATGCCGTCGGCCAGGTCCGCCTCGGTGGTGGGACACATGACAGCTGTTGCCCCGGCGTTTCCGAGCAAGTCGATGTCCTCAGCCGTCAAGTGGGTGCAGTGGACTGCCGACAGGCGCGCGCTGAGCAGGCCGTGCCGGGCCAGGAGTCCGGTGGGCGTGAGCCCATGCGCTGCCAGGCACGCCGCGTTCTCGGCGGGCTGCTCGCTCAGGTGGATGTGAAGCGGCAGGTCGTGCGGCAGCTGTTCGGCCACCACGGCCAGGTCCGCCTCCGGTACCCCGCGGACGGAGTGCAGCGCCGCCCCCACACTGACCATGTCCGGCGGGAAGGTCCCTGCGATGTGGGTCCGAAGGGAAGCCAGCCGGTCAAGCCATGCGTGCACGTCCCGGTCCCCGAACCGTGCCTGTTCAGGGCTCAGCGGCATGCCAATGCCGCCGGCCAGGTACAGGGTGTCCAGGAGCGTCAGCCGGATCCCGGCGGCAGCAGCAGCCCTGGCCAAGGCAAGCTCCATGGCATGCGGTTCCGCGTACGGCTTGCCGCCGGGCTGGTGGTGAACGTAATGGAACTCGGCCACGCTGCTGAAGCCGGCCACCACCATCTCCGTGAAGACCGCTGTCGCGAGCTGCTCGTAGGCTTCGGGCGTCAACTCGGCTGCGCTGCGGTACATGTGCTCCCGCCAGACCCAGAAGTCGCCGCGGTTGTGGTGCGTGCGGCCGCGCAGGATCCGGTGGAACGCGTGCGAGTGGGCGTTGGCCGCGGCGGAGAAAACTACGCCGGGCAGGAGATGCGCGCCGGGCGAGGCGTCAACGGAGGGGGTGATGCGGGTGACCCGGCCGTCCTCGGCCTCGATCTCCACCCGTTCAGCAACTGTGGGACCGGCACCGACGTCGACCATCGCCTGCTCGCACCAGTACCGCTTCACAGCAGGCCTGCCAGGACGTCGGCTAGGGCGGCAGCCCCCGCGCCGGCGTCCTCGTCCGTGACGTGCTCCTCCGGCGAGTGCGAAATTCCGCTGGGGTTCCGGACGAACAGCATGGCGGACGGCACAAACCCGGCCAGCACACCGGCGTCGTGACCTGCCCCGGTGGCTAGCAGGGGCGCGTCCGGCAGCATCCCGCTGATGCTTCGGGTCAGGTCCGGATCAAAATGCACCGTCCCGCTGTAGGACTCCTCGGTCAGGGTCACGGTGCAGCCTTCCTCCGCTGACACCCGCTGGGCCCTCCCATGGATGGCTTCGATCAGCCGGGCCGTGACGGCGTCCTCCGGGTGGCGCGCATCCAGCCACATATCCACCCGGGAGGCGATGACGTTGGTGCCGCCCGGCACCGGGATCAGGCGCCCCACCGTGGCGCGCGCATCGGGTTGGCGGGCGGCGGCCTGCCGGATGGCCACGATGATCTGGGCGGCCGCCACCATCGGATCCGCCCGGTCCGCCATCGGGGTGGTCCCGGCGTGGTTGCCCTGGCCGCTGATGCTCAGCTTCCAGCGCCCGTGGCCCAGTATGGAACTGCCGACGGCGATGGCCGGGCCGCCCGCGCCGAGGCCCTTGCCCTGTTCCACATGCAGTTCAACGAAGTCGCCGATCCGTGCCAGCGCCTGCGGATCCGGCCCGATGTGGCGCGGGTCCAGGCCATTGGCGCGGGCGACGTCGGCGAACGTGTTGCCGTCGCCGTCGCGCAGGTTCCGCGCTTTGTCGACGTCGATGGCTCCGGTCAGGAGGCGGGATCCGAGGCAGGCAACTCCAAAGCGGGAACCCTCCTCTTCCGGGAAGGCGGTAATGGCCAGGGAGCGGCGCGGCTGGACGCCCCGGGCCTTGAGGAGATCGACGGCGGCCAGCGCGGACGCGACCCCCAGGGGACCGTCGAAGGCCCCGCCGCCGGGGACGGAGTCGAGGTGGCTGCCGGTAATCAGGGCACCATCCTGGGGCTTGCCCCACCACGCCCAGATGATGCCGTTCCGGTCGGTCTCGACGTCCAGGCCACGCTGCGCTGCCTGCTCGATGAACCAGGACCTCAGGTCGAGTTCCGCCGTCGAGTAGACAGCCCGGGAATAGCCTCCGCGGACCGCATCGCGCCCCACGTCCTTGATGGAATCGAGGAGTTGGTTGACGGTTTCCACATGAACCTCCGATTGGTACGAACTGCCACCAAGTAAAATCCACTTTCCACTCAATGGCAAGGCCTGGGGACAGATCACGTCCCCCTTTTGCATGTTCAGGCGTTCCAGCCCGGGAGGCGCTGTTCCGTCAGCAGCCGTGGATGGACTCCATCAAGCAGTCGTAGACGGCGGGCCTGCGCTGACCCGTTCCCCTTCTTGTGTCGCAGGTAGCGGCGCCGATTCGCTAATTCCCACCATCAGCCGGAATGGATTAGCATCTGTAGCGGAAAATCCCGTTCAGACTCCTGGCAGTCGGCAACAGGCCGCGGATGCCGGGTGAAGTGGACTGCGAGTAGGGCTAAGAAGCTTGCGGTGAGGCCAGGACGGCTGCCCCGCTGCGGGGTGTCGCAAAGAGCCTTGTGGCCTCGCCGGCGATCAGGGCGCCCAGCTTCTGAGCAGCCTCCGCAGTGGTCCGATAGCTGGGCGCCACAATGCTGAGGGCTGCAGCGACTTTTGAGCCCACCATGACCGGTGCTGCAACGGCAGTCACATCCGCCTCCACGCCGTCGGCAACAACGGTAAACGTTCCGGGCTCCACTTGCCCCAGTAAGACCGCACCAGCTGCGCTTCCTTGAAGTGGGAACGTCCTGCCAACCCAGTTGATATGGCGCACGGTGTGAGTTCCCTCCTCGATCGCCAGATACAACCCGTGCACGTTGTTTCCTACCGGGACGCTTAAGTATGCGGATTCGCCTGTCTGCTCGACGAGGACCTGCAGCGCAGAGCGGCTCGTGGCTACGAGGGATTCATGGCTCAGTGCCTGGACCCCGAGCTGGACCATCCGGAATCCGGGGCGGTAAAGGCCGTCCTCAGTTTTCGCCGCGAAACCGTTGGCTTCAAGGGTGCGAAGGAGGCGCAGTGCTGTGCTGGCGGACAGGTCGACAGCCTTGGCGGCGTCGACGAGCTTTACGCCATCGTTTTCACACACGGCGCGCAACAACCCCAGCGCTCGGTCCGCGGCCCGGGTCGTAGGGTCCTGGGTCGGGCGAACTGTCATGGTTCCTCATTCGTGCAGTAAGGGCGGGACGGCGCAACTCTGAAACTCACATTTCACTCTACGGCAGTTTAGTGCGCAAGAACCATTGACTCCATCCCGCAGCACGGGGTAGTTTCATGTGATGGCAGTTACATTTTACTGTTCGAAATTATCTGAGTCCGGAACCTCCTGGAGAATCCCCATGTCAGCAAAATCCCTTCCCGTATCCGCTCCCAGCCGGCGGGCTGTTGTCACAGCGGCATCGGCAGTACTTGCCGGAATGCTTACCTTGACCGGGTGCGGTGCGGGCAGCCCGTCCTCGTCCGGAACAGCCGCAACGCCCCAGGGTGACAAGGCAGGCGGCAACCTGGAAAAGGTAAGTGTTGGTTTGATTCCAATCACCGACGTCGCCCCCGTTTACCTGGGCGTGCAGGAGGGATACTTCGAAGAGGAGGGCTTGGAGCTTGACGTCCAGCTGGCGCAGGGCGGCGCGGCCATCGTCCCTGCAGTGATGACCGCGGACTACCAGTTCGGATACTCAAACGTCGTCTCGCTGCTGGTTGCCCAGGACAAGGGTCTCCCTATAACAGTGGTGTCCAACGGCTCCACGTCAACAAACGAGCCCGGGAGCGACACGACAGAGGTGGCAGCCATGCCGGACAGCGGCATCGGGAACGCAGCCGACCTGGTGGGCAAAACCGTTGCAGTCAATGCCCTGAACAACTTCGCCGACATCACCATCCGCAACTCCATCGAACAGGCAGGCGGGGACCCCAAGGGCGTGAAATTCGTGGAGATGCCGTACCCGAACATGCCGGCCGCCCTCGAACGCGGAGATGTGGATGCAGCGTGGACAACCGAGCCCTTCCGCACCCAGATCCTTCAAGCAGGCGGAAAAATAGTTGCCAGCCCCATGACGGACATGGCCGAAAACTTTGACTCGGCCTTCTATTTCACGTCTAAGCAGACCCTGGAAAAGAACCCCGAACTCGTGGAGCGCTTCCGCCGGGCCCTGGAGAAGTCGTTTGATTTCGCCATGAAGAACGAGGACAAAGTCCGCACCATCATCCAGGACTACGCCAAAGTCACACCGGAACTCGCCGAAAGTATCGTGATGTCCAAGTGGTACAAGGATGTCAACATGGACGCCCTCACGAAGCTGGGCACTGCCGCTAAGAAGTATGACGTCCTGAAGAAGGACCCGGACTACGACGCACTGATCGCCAAGTAGCCCGACAAAAACCTCATGTCAGTTCCTGCACCCGATCCTTCAGGAAGAAGAATGGACAACACAAAGACGGCCCGACGACGGCCGACCAAGGAGTTGCTGGGCATCGCCGGGATCATAGGGTTTCTGCTGGTCTGGGAAGTGATTCCCAGAGTCGGCATCGTGGACGCCCGGTTCCTGCCGCCGGCGTCGGAGGTGATCCTGGCCTTGGTCCGTGACTTCGGCTTGGCCGCGTTCTGGCTAGCCGTTGGTGAAACAATGCTCGCGTGGCTCATCGGCTTGGTCATTGCGGTCCTTGCCGCGACCCTGTTGGGCTTCATCATTGGTTCCTCCGCCTTCCTGCGCAGCTTCACCAACTCCACAGTGGAGTTCCTCCGGCCCATCCCTTCGGTGGCGCTGATCCCCCTGGCTGTTCTGCTGTTCGGCGTCAAGATGGAGTCATCACTGATGCTCATCATCTACGCCTCGTTCTGGCAGATCTTCATCCAGGTTTTATACGGAGTGGCCGATGTGGATAACGTCGCCATGAATACAGCCAAAAGCTACGGGCTGGGTCAGTTTGCGAGGATCCGCCATGTGGTCTTTCCAACAGCGCTGCCCTACCTGATGACTGGGGTCCGTCTGGCAGCGTCGGTCGCGTTGATTCTGGCGATCACTGCCGAACTGGTGATCGGCTCCCCAGGGCTGGGCCGTGAAATTGCCCTAGCCCAATCCGGCGGCGCCATCGCAGGCATGTACGCCCTGGTGCTGGCCACCGGCCTCATCGGGGTTCTGATCAACCTCGTCATGCGCTTCGTGGAGCGCAAGACCCTGTCCTGGCACTCCTCGGTCCGCGCGGAAGTGATCGTATGAAAATTCTGAAAGGTATCGGCTACGCCGTCGGCCTGCCTACAATCCTGGTCCTGTTTTGGGCGGTGGCCACGGCCGGGGAGGCGAACTTCTTCGTCCCCACCCCAGCCACTCTCCTGGCCACCTTTGCAGAGACCTGGTTCGGAGACAGGATCCTCTCCGATGTGCTGCCCAGCATCGGTAGACTCATCGTCGGCGTGACCGCCGCCATCATCATCGGCATCGTGGCGGGGTTGCTGATCGGCTCAGTGAAATGGCTGAGGGACCTGACGGAACCGGTCCTCGAGTTCTTCCGGGCCATCCCACCGCCGGTCCTGGTGCCCGTGCTCATGCTGCTCATGGGCATCACGGACTCCATGAAAGTGGTGGTCATCATCTCCGGCTGCATCTGGCCGGTGTTGCTGAACACCATCGAAGGCGTACGGGCCATCGACGGGGTACTGTCCGATTCCGCACACACCTACGGGATCACCGGGCGCGCCCGAATCCGCCACCTCGTGTTGCCCAGCGCAGGCCCGCAGATCATGGCTGGAGTTCGCCAGTGCCTGTCCATCGGACTGATCCTGATGGTCATCTCCGAAATGTTCGCCTCCTCCTCCGGGCTGGGCTTCACCATCGTTCAGTTCCAGCGCTCCTTCGCCATCCCCGAAATGTGGTCCGGCATCGTGATCCTGGGTCTGATCGGAGTGGCCATGTCATTCATCTTCCAATTCACCGAGCGCCGCATCCTGCGCTGGTACCACGGCCTGCGAGAGGTAGAAAATGCCGTCTGAAACCACCGACAAAAACAACGTGACCAAACCTGCGCCGGCCGGCAGAACACTGCAGAACAATGACGCCATGCTCTCGGTCCGCGGCCTGAAGAAGGTCTACCAAACCGACGGGGGACCCATTGAAGCCGTCCGGAACCTGACCTTCGATCTCCGCGCAGGAGAGCTTGCATGCCTGGTGGGCCCCTCCGGGTCCGGCAAGACAACGCTCCTCAAATGCATCTCGGGGTTGATGGCTCCGACCGAGGGGCAGGTGCTGCTGGACGGGGTTCAGGTTTCCGGTCCGCCCAAGAAAATGGCCGTGGTCTTCCAGGAGTACGGCCGCTCCCTGTTCCCTTGGATGCGGGTGCGTGAGAACGTCGAACTGCCCCTGAAAAACCAGCGTATACCGAAGGCTGAACGCGACAGGCTCGTGGATGAAGCGCTCGAGGCTGTGGGCCTTTCCCACGTTCCGATGTCCTATCCCTGGCAGCTCTCCGGCGGCATGCAACAACGCGTAGCCATCGCCCGCGCCGTTGCCTACCAGCCGGAAGTCCTACTCATGGACGAGCCGTTCGCCGCCGTCGACGCCCAGACCCGCGCAGACCTGGAAGATCTGATTCGGACGGTATGGAAAAAGCTCGGGGTCACCATCCTGTTCGTCACCCACGACATCGACGAATCCGTCTACCTCGGGGAACGGGTAATCATCCTCTCGTCCTCACCAACGGTCATCCAGGAGGACCTGGTCATCGACCTCCCTGCCGAACGCGACCAGCTCAACACTCGGTCCCTGCCCCGCTTCACAGAACTGCGCCACCACGTATACGAGCAAATCCAGCTGGCGAAGGCAGGCCACCGCCCCGCCGCCGCCGCAAGGTAAACACCAAGGTTAGTACTGCACCACACCTGAAGGAGTCCCTTATTTCACCCGCCGATTTCACTACCGGTGCCCGCCCGGTCAAAGCTGCCCGCGGCACCGAGCTCACCGCCAAGAGCTGGCAGACCGAAGCCCCGCTGCGGATGCTGATGAACAACCTGGACCCTGAGGTCGCGGAGCGCCCGGATGATCTGGTGGTTTACGGCGGGACCGGCCGTGCCGTCCGGTCCTGGGCGGCGTTTGATGCGATCACCCGCACCCTCGAAACCATGGAGAACGACGAGACGCTGCTGGTCCAGTCCGGCAAGCCGGTCGGTGTGTTCCGGACCAACGAATGGGCGCCGCGGGTGCTGCTGGCGAACTCCAACCTCGTGGGCGACTGGGCCAACTGGCCCGAGTTCCGCCGGCTCGAGGCCGAGGGCCTGATGATGTACGGCCAGATGACCGCAGGGTCCTGGATCTACATCGGCACCCAGGGCATCCTGCAGGGCACCTTCGAGACCTTCGCCGCGATCGCCCGCAAACTCACCGGAGACGAGGACGGCACCCTCGCCGGCACCCTGACCCTCACCGGCGGCTGCGGCGGCATGGGCGGCGCGCAGCCGCTCGCCGTCACCCTGAACGAGGGCGCCTGCCTGATCGTCGACGTCGACGAAAGCCACCTCCGCCGCCGCGCCGGCAAACGCTACCTCGACGAGGTCGAAACCGACCTCGACACCGCCATCGCCAAGGTCCTGGCGGCCAAGGAGGAGCGCCGCGGCTGGTCCGTGGGCTATGTCGGGAACGCCGCCGAGGTCTTCCCCGAGATCCTGCGCCGCCACCGTGCGGGCGAACTCACGGTCGACATCGTCACGGACCAGACCTCCGCCCACGACCCGCTGTCCTACCTGCCCGAAGGCATCACGGTCCTGGAATGGCATACCGAGGCCGCCGCCGACCCGGAGGGCTTCACCAAGAAGGCCCAGGCCTCGATGGCCCGGCACGTCCAGGCCATGGTGGAGTTCCAGGACGCCGGTGCCGAGGTCTTCGACTATGGCAACTCCATCCGCGACGAGGCCCGCAAGGGCGGCTACACCCGTGCCTTCGAATTCCCCGGCTTCGTCCCGGCCTACATCCGCCCGCTGTTCTGCGAGGGTCTGGGCCCGTTCCGCTGGGTCGCGCTCTCCGGTGACCCCGAGGACATCGCGGTCACGGATGCGGCCATCAAGGAACTCTTCCCCGAGAACAAGCACCTGCACCGCTGGATCGACGCGGCCCAGGAACGGGTCGAGTTCGAGGGCCTGCCGGCCCGGATCTGCTGGCTCGGCTACGGCGACCGCGCCAAGGCCGGCCTGCTGTTCAACCAGCTCGTCAAGGACGGCAAGGTCAAGGCGCCCATCGTGATCGGCCGCGACCACCTGGACTCGGGCTCCGTCGCCTCGCCGTACCGGGAAACCGAGGCCATGGCCGACGGTTCGGACGCCATCGCGGACTGGCCGCTGCTCAACGCCCTGCTTAACACCGCCTCCGGCGCCACCTGGGTCTCGATCCACCACGGCGGCGGCGTCGGTATCGGCCGCTCCATCCACGCCGGCCAGGTCTCCGTCGCCGACGGCACCGACCTCGCCGCGCAGAAACTCGAACGCCTCCTCACCAACGACCCCGGCATGGGCGTCATCCGCCACGCCGACGCCGGCTACGACCGCGCACTCGACGTCGCCAAAGAGCGCGGCGTCCGCATCCCGATGAACGAAACCCGGTAACCGACCCCTTCGGTGGTCGAGCTGGGGAGGTGCGGGAATTCGGCGGGATCGGGACGGCCGACCTGGCGGCTTTGGCCGGGACCGCACTGACACTCCTGGGCGAGCGGCCAACGATGGGCGGCGGCATCATCCCCGAGGCGCTCGACGGCTGGGCCACGGAGGACGCCCTGCCATTTATCAGTTCCAGCGCGCTCACCGTTGCCCAGGCTGTGCTGGGCCATCAGAAACTTGCCGTCCTGATGGACAACCTCACGCTGGTGAGTGCTCTGTCCTTCACCGCAATGTCAGGCAATCCGGAAGCGTTCAGCCCTGAGGTGGCCCGGGCGATGGTCTTCGGCTCTGAGACCGACGGGACCAACGGGGTGGCCCATCACGGCCTCTTCCAGATGACAACCCTTGCCAGACGGATAGACGCACTGCACGTGGCCCTGGGGACGGCCTGCGCCACCAACCTCCGCCGGATAGACCTGCTCTGCGACCCCGCGTTCACGGGTCTCAACCGGTTCCTGGCAGCCGACGATTCCGGCCAATCCGGCGTCATGATGCTCGAATACGTCGCTGCAGCCGCCGCGGGGCTTGTACACGCCAACGCCCAGCCCGCGAGCCTGCAGGCAGTGGTCCTGTCCCTCGACGCCGAGGAGGACGCCAGCTTCGCCAGCCTGGCGGCATCCCGGCTGGACTCCACCG
Organism: Pseudarthrobacter raffinosi; assembly: GCF_023913735.1. Lineage (GTDB taxonomy): Bacteria > Actinomycetota > Actinomycetes > Actinomycetales > Micrococcaceae > Arthrobacter > Arthrobacter raffinosi. Next base: position 165,643 of record NZ_JAMXBH010000003.1, on the reverse strand, counting down.
TCCAGGCGCTGGCGACCATGACGGCCGTTGAATTGGTGTGTTCAGCGCGGGCCCGCGGATGCAGGGACGGAAAACGTCCGAGTTCGGCAATCTACTGCTCAGGAGAGCCCTCGAAACCGGATTCACGTTGCCGGCTGCCGGCCTTGCGACGACACCGGTAAAACAACACGGAATCTTCCCCGAAGAATTGATCCAATCTTGAGCTAACCCTTGGCAACCCATGCAGTTGGCGGTCCACGCTGGATCCATCACCACAAAACGGCGGGGAAGCAGGAAGATTCATGGGGAAGGAATCAGCTCTGGACGAGGTCGTCGCGGTGGGAGGACTGATCACTGATCACCACCCCCTCGACTTCCACACCTTGGGGCTGGCCGGTTGCATTGACCGGCTGACCGGACCCCTCCGTCAGCAAGGAACAGCAGTCCGCTGGGATACTCCGCACTGGGGCATCGAGATCCCGGCGGACTGCGCGCTCCTCCTCTACCAATCGGCCCGCGAAGCGCTGAGCAACGCCTTCAAGTACTCCGACGCCGCCGAGCTCACCGTCCAGTTGTCCGCCGTTGACCACGGCATCCGTCTTGTAGTGTCCGACGACGGCACGGGCTTTGACAGCCAGCTCGCCTTGCGCGGCCGGCACCACGGGTACGGGCTGCGGCTGATGTCGGTGGCCGTGCACGAGGCCGGCGGCACCATTGACGTCCGTTCGAAGCCGGGGCAGGGCACTACCGTGACGGTAACCCTGCCCCTGGACTGACACGCTTGGTTACCGGGACAGCTTCTCCGGGTCCGGTTCGAGGTCGCCGATGTGGCCCGGGGCGTTCGCTGCCAGCACGCGCTGGACGAACGCGCCGTATTCCTCCATGTAGTTCCGCAGGAACTTGGCGGTGCCCTCATTCCGGACGTCGCCGTCGTCGCCAAAGAGGGCGCGTCCAGCACAGAACACGTGCCGCGGCCAAAGCTCTGGAAGGGTTCTTGACACCCCGCTTCGGGAGGCGCTGAATGATGGTTGAGGCACATTTCACACACCATAGGAGCGGTTGAGATGAAGGAAAAACCAGTCGTGGCGCAGCGCATCCACAGCGAGGCTCCGGCCGAAGGGGACGAGTTGGCGGACCCCACCGACATCCGAGTGCACTCCCAGGAACCCGCCGAAGGCGTCGACACGGACGACGACTAACCGCCGTCTCCCTCCCCTCCGGCTCGCCCCGCCCCTGAAGCCTTGCCTCTGACGCCTTGCCCACAACGGCGATAGGTAAGCATACTGACTGTATTCAGTTTGTCATCAGACCGTTCCAGTCAAAGGAGACGTTGTGAGCAGCAAAGTCGAGAAGCGGATTGTGGTTGACGTGCCGGTCAGCACCGCCTACAACCAGTGGACCCAGTTCGAGGATTTTCCGCAGTTCATGGGTGGCGTGGAGAGCGTGACCCAGCTCAGTGCGGACCGCCTGAAGTGGGTGGCCCATATCGCCGGGGTCCGCCGTCAGTGGGAAGCCACCATCGTGGAGCAGATCCCGGACCGCAGGATCGAGTGGGCGTCCACCGAAGGGGCCACGAACTCCGGCGTTGTGGAATTCTCCGACGCCGGCGGCAACAAGACCGAGCTCTCCCTCACCCTGGAGTACCAGCCGGAGGGCATGGTGGAGAAGGTGGGCGACCTCCTCCACGTCGTGGCCCGCCAGGCGGAGCACGACCTGAAGAAGTTCAAGGAATTCATCGAACACGAGGGCCATGCCACGGGCGCCTGGCGGGAATCCGTCCCCAAGGGCGAGCCGTCGGCGCACAACCGGTACACGCACCCGTTCGACCAGACCGGCGGGATGGTCGATCTTGAGGGCGAGTCGGACGGCTCGGCAGAGGGCGAGATCCGCAGCGCGGCCCAACGCAAGGTCAAGAAACCGGACGACGACGGCACCATCCCACCGCTCGGCGGTACCTTGGGCGACCGCTGACGGGCGGAGTCGCTGACTGGCGGAGTCGCAGACTGGCTGAGTCGAACCTACGGTGCCGCCCGCCGTCGTACTTTGCAACAACAGTACGCGGCATCAGCTGCCCTGCCCCATACAAGCTGCCCGGCCCCGCACGAGCGGTGCTGCCCCGCACCGCTCAAGCGGGGCAGCACCGTCCCTACGTAAGCGGCCTAATCGCGGGCCGGCACCAGCACTACTTCGTGGGGGCTGGCCGGCCGCATGAACTGTGCATTCACAGCAGCCAGGGTGTTCCCGAACCGCGCAACCGTGGTGGGAACATCGAAGTGGGGACTGGTGATGGTATCCTCGATCTCGCCGGAGGAGAGATCATTGGAGAGGTCAATCCGGACGATCTGGTTCAGGAAGTTCTGCACCGCCCAGACGGTATGGCCCCGGACTAGGATGCCGTCAACATTCGGCACATCCACACCCTCGATCAAGGCACTATCGCCGGTCTCCGGGTCGACGGTGTAGAGGGCCCTGTTGTTCGAATGAGCCACGATCAGGACCCGGCCGCCCTTGGCGGCGGCAATGCCGTTGAGGTCGAAGCCCGGAGTCAGCTCGGCAGCCGGCCCGCACAGCGGCAGGATCTCAACAGTGCCCAGCTCGCCGTGCCTGCCCACCGGGAGGAAGTAGAGCTCGCCGGCGGCGGAGTTCGTGAACCAGGCGCCGTCCCGCGTCAGGGCGACGTCGTTGATGAAACCAGGAGCGAGCGTGAAATCCTCAACAGGCTCGCCTGATTCGGTGTCGTACACGAAGGCCTTGCCGGTGCCGCCGCCCGCTACGAACAGCAGGTTATTACGGGTATCGGCCTTCATCCCGACGGCGGCCCTGGGCTGCGAATCAAAGTCCGATACGTCTATGAATAACCGCGCTTTGCCTTCACGGATGTCGCCGCGGTAAATGTCCCCAAGTGCCAGGTCTCCGGCGTAGAAGGTTCTTCCCTTGCCGGCGGCGATCCCCTCGGCGGAGGTGGCGCCCTTGAGCACAATGACTGAGTCTTCCGGCGGCGACGCCGAGGCCGGGAGGACAGGCGCCAACAGCCCCATGAGTGCAATGAACCCAATGGCGGTACGGCGCTGTACTTTTCCTGAATTCTGGGTTGTGCGGGCCATGATTCTTCCTTGAATTTAGGTGATCCGCACGGGCCAACCTGCGGCAGGCCCGCACGATTGTCCTGCCAGTCTATGCACCCTGAGAACCGGCCCGCCAGAGTCCGGAGCCCCCTCCTTGTGCGGTCACACTCCGCCCTCCTGAGCCCCCGGATCCGCAAGCTGCCGCGGTCTCTGCTTACAATCGAAACCTCAATCAACTACTGAGGGACCCATGAAGAAACTCGCCACCGCCCTGATCGCTGCCGGCCTCGTGCTTTCCGCTTCTGCGTGCACCACGCCCACCAAACTTTCCACCCCCGAAACCTGCGACCGCGTCAAGGCTGTCCTGGCGAACCCCGCGAACAACGTGGGCAAGACCGGCCTGGTGCGTCTCGCCAACCAGATCCGGCCCATCGAAGTTGTGGCATCGGATGACCTCAAGCCTGCGCTCGGATCCATCATCGAGTTCACGGACGAGTCCGCCAAGGAAGCCCCGGACGAGGCCAAGCTCACCGAGCTGGAGGCCAAGTACCAGGAAGCCGGCGCCGCCTTCACGAAGCACTGCAGCTAAGACGCCTCCCGCGTTAACGTTCGACGGCGGCCGGTTGGCCGCCGTCGTCGGCTCATCCTTGGCTCGTGGATCTCTATCAGTCACTGCTCTCGTTCGGCCTTGTGGCCGGACTCCTGACGCTGGTTCCGGGCATCGATACGGCACTGGTGCTCCGTTCATCCCTCGCCAGGACCCGCGGTTTCGCCTTCGCCACGGCCCTGGGCATCTCCACCGGACTGATGGTGTGGGGAATCGCGGCAGCTGTGGGCGTCTCAGCGCTGCTGGCAGCATCTGAGCTGGCGTACCGGGCGCTCACCATCGCCGGTGCCGCCTACATGGTCTGGCTTGGCGCTTCCCTGCTGTGGAAGAGCCGGGCCAAGGACGCGTCGTCCGCCTCGCCTGCCGCCGAGGTTGGAGCGCCGGCCGCCTCCCGCCATCAACTGTTCCAGGGCTGGCTGACCGGGACAGGCACTAATCTGCTCAATCCGAAGGTCGGCGTTTTCTACATCGCCACGATTCCCCAGTTCATCCCGCCGGGGGCGCCTCCGCTGCTGATGGGAATTTTGCTGGCCGGCGTCCACTGCGTCCTGGGCCTTGCGTGGCTGACCTTCCTGATTTTCGGAGCAGGTTTCGCCTCCAAATGGCTGAAAAGCGCCCGCAGCCTCCGGACCATCGACCGCATCACCGGCACCATCCTGATCGGTTTCGGGCTGCGGCTCGCCCTCGAACCACAGCACTGATACGGGTCCCTGGAACGGGTCCCCTGTGGCCGGCCCTCGTGCCGGCCTTTAGTTCAGGGACAGGGCCAGGTAAAGGACTGTCAGGATCACCACTGTGGGTGTCATGACCAGGCGCTCCGGTTTGCTGCGGGAGATTCCGTTCAGCACGATGCCCACCGCGAAATAGGCCGTCAGCACCCAACAGAAGACGTCCGTGATGCCTTGGTTCACCAGCGGGGCCGCCATGCCAGCCTTGGCCAGGGCAACATAGGCGAAGAGCACGTAAAGGATGATCGAGGTGGCGCTGCCCATCCGCAGCTTGGTGGGCAGGACGTTGTGCTGGCCTCCCCACGCGAACCGTCCCAGTGGCGCTCCCGCGATCAGGGCGGCCTGAAAAACCGCGAGCGCGGCCAAAAGTACACACGCAACAATCGCGGCTAGCTGGGCTAACTGCATCGAAGATCCCCATTCTGCGGGTGCCTGTTGCAGGCGCCGTCCGGACGTAAGCTTAATGTGACCTCCGCCTCATGATGGGACGATCACGCTGTCCCTTCCGTTAAACCATTGGCGAAAGGAGGCCATGTGCTTATTGTCTTAACCGGAATCGACGGCTCGGGAAAATCCACGGCCGCCCGCGCCTTGGTAGATGCGGCCCAGGCTGACGGCGAAAACGCCCTGCTGCTCAGCAACCATGCCGGCAGGCGGAGCATGTCCGTGCTGGCTGAACGGCTGGCCATCCGCTGGCCCCGCCGCCTGGCCGACGCCGTGGAAACCACCCTCCGCGTGGCCAACGTGCTGGTGTCCCATGCCCGAGCCGGCCGTGTCGACGGACTGGTGGTGATGGACCGGCACCTCCACTGCCAGCTGGCCCTGCGCGCGGCCAAAGGACTGCGGCGTGGCCGCCTGCTCCCCTGGCTGATTTCGTCCCTGCCGGAGCCTGACGCCGTGGTGCACCTGGACGTTGAGCCCGCGCTGGCACACCAGCGCATCGTGGCCCGCGGCACCGATTCTGAGACGCTGGCTGACCTGGTGGACCTGCGGGACGCCTACCGCTCCATGCCCGAATACCCCGGTTTCGTACAGCTCGACGCCGACTGCCCGCCGGCCGAGGTTGTGGCCAGGCTCAAGCGGATCGTGCACAAGCGGCTCGTGCGCGCGGAAATTGCCGTGGCTGTATAGCCCCCACCCTAGCCCCGGCAGGCCAGCTCCGACTCAAATCAGCGCGCTCAAATCAGCGCGTGGGATCCCCTGCTCCGCGGCCGACCGAAGGACGCCGTACCCAGGAATTCAATGGCGACGAACGGCTCGGAGCCAACCACCCACTCATCGTGCCCGGGAGGCAACGCATAGGTGTCATGGGCGCGGATGGTGGACCTCACGCCGTCGGACGTTTGAATCTCCAGGCTTCCGGACACACAGTAACCGAGGTGGTTGTGCTCGCAGAAGTCCGTCAGTTCAGTAGGCTTGGCGGACTCGGACCAGCGCCAGCCTGGAGCGAGGATGAGGCGGGCCACCGAGTAGTCGTCAACCGTGACGAGATCGAACTCGGCCTTGTCCGGACACCGCTTCTTGTCCGGGATGTCAAGGGATTTAACAGCCAGTGCTCTGATGAAATTTGCGGTCATGGGGAAACAGCCTTGGGATCATTTGCGGCGGGCGCTTAGGGCTGGGACCAAGCGGTTGTGCGTGGATGCCGGCTAGCGGCTACGTAGTGCGGATCACGTACTGCGGAGACCAGAAGTGCGTACCTCTAACCGTATCCATACGGCGCCTCAAGTCAATGGACCGCCGGACATTCGCAGAACGGGTAACTGACCCCCGCACACGTCCCTGCCCCGGACCAGCCGGAATACTTCAAATGACGCCGGAGTTGTTGTTCAAAGTGGAAAGCCGATTCACTGGTTTCCTGTCTTTTGCCATCAGAGTCTCCCGAAGGAACGCCATGAGCCCCCAACTGACCATCAAACTTCAGCCAGGTACCCAGGCCCCCGAGTTCACGCTGCAGGACGCCGAGGGCAAGGAAACCTCCCTGGCCAACTACCGCGGCAAGAACGTCATCGTGTACTTCTACCCGGAGGCGGCAACCCCCGGGTGCACCACCGAGGCCTGCGATTTCCGCGACAGCCTCTTATCCCTGCAGTCCTCCGGTTATGAAGTCCTGGGCATCTCCCCCGACGCCCCGGAGAAGCTGGCTAACTTCACCGGCGACTTCAACCTGACCTTCCCGCTGCTCTCCGACGAGGACCACGAAGTAGCCCTGGCCTACGGCGCGTGGGGAGAAAAGCTGGTCGACGGCGAGATCGTCGAAGGCCTCGTCCGCTCCACCGTGGTGGTGGATCCGGCGGGCAACGTGGCGCTGGCGCAGTACCAGGTCAAGGCGCAGGGTCACGTCGCTGCCCTGCGGGAGTCCCTGGGGGTCTAGTCTGACGGGGCACAGGTACCCACCAACCGGGAGTCAGGCATGGCGATCGAAGTCCGTCCCGGAACGCTGTTCGAAGACGTCAAAACGCTGGTTGGACCCAAGCGGCCCGATGCCAACGTGTGCTGGTGCCTGAGCTACCGCATCCCGTCCAAGCAGAACCTTGCGCTGCGCGGAACAGCCCGCGGCGACCTGATGAAGGAGCTGGTGGCGCAGGATCCGCCGCCAGGGGTTCTGGCGTACGACGGCGACGAAGTAGTCGGGTGGGCAGCTGTCCATCCGCGCGCCGACACCAGCTTTGCCCGCAACCGCAGGATTCCGCACGTGGACGACCTCGATGTTTGGTCTGTGTGGTGCATCCGGGTCCGGCCCGGTTACCGCGGCAAAGGGATCTCCCATCACCTGCTCAAAGGTGCCGTGGAGCTGGCCCGCGGATACGGCGCGCCCGCCATTGAGGGGTACCCGGTGGACAACGGCGGCAGCAAGGTGGACCTCACCATGGCGTACGTGGGCACGCGCAAGCTCTTCGAGAAGGCCGGGTTCGTCAAGGCCGCTGATACGGATTCGGTACTCAACGGATTCCCGCGCGTCCTGATGCGCCGGAACCTGCGCCGATTCCGCGCGTACTGACGCGGGACCAGCTGACGCAAACTGCGCTACATCAGGGTTTCTTCCACCAGCTGCTCGGCCAGTCGTTGTCTATGAACCACAAGGCCAGCAGCACCGCGTCCATGGTCAGAAGCCCAGCTAAAAGATAAGCCCACCCGGTGTACCAATGCACGGCAATCTCCTGACCTGGTATCCCCCAGCCACTCGATTGTCACCAAGTGTGGCACGGAAAGGGTCAGGAGGGAACGGCTACTTTGCGAGCGCCGCCAGGCGGCCGTGAACTTCGGTTTCGCGGTTGAGGAGGCGGGTGAGCTGTTCGACTTTTTCCGAGAGCTCCACGCCGACGGCCAGCCGGTCCCCCGGCCAGCTCGAGGCCTCCCAGGACTCCCCCAGGGCCTGGGCCAGCGAGCGGGATAGCGAGCGGAGTTTCCAGGAATGGCTCAGGTAGTGAACGGTGCTGCGCGGGCGGCGTCCCTGCTTCAAGAGCCGCCGCCACGAGCGCCCCAGCCTGCCGGGCAGTCTGACGGGCAGTCTGACGGATTCCGTTGGTTCCATAAGTCCTGCACCGTCCTCCGGCAATCCGCGCAATTCCTTCAAAGCTGGTCCTTCGAGTGTGGCCAAGGAGCCTCAAGGTCCCATCAAGGGCGGGCAAGTATTCCGGCAAGTCTGGGCCACGCCAGGCCGGTCAATGGCCGACCGCCCCGGAATGTCGAGTGCTGCACCCGACTTTCAACCCTCGTTGTCAGGTCTATGACATGCTTCACGGGCCCTAATACTGTAGAAGTAGAGGCATGCCTTCCATGCCCGAACCGCGCCGTGCCGTTGTGATTGAGGACGATCCGGACATCCGAGGCCTCCTTGTCCGGATCCTGACCAAGCAGGGTTTCGAGGTCACCCACGCTGAAGCCGGCCTGCCCGGCGTGGAGGAGGTCCGCCGCGCCAAGCCGGATCTCATCACACTGGACCTGAACCTCCCGGACGTGGACGGGCTGGAAGTCTGCAAACTCCTCCGTGAATTCTCTGATGCCTTCATCGTGATGCTCACCGCCCGTGCCGACGAACTGGACAAGCTCACGGGCTTGGACAACGGCGCCGATGACTACATCAGCAAGCCATTCAGCCCGCGCGAACTCCAATCCAGGATCAACGCCCTGTTCCGCCGCCGGCAGCCGTCCGCCGCGGACACAGCCGTGGCGAGCGAGCTGGAACGCGCCACGGAGGTCCAGCAGAGCCTGCTACCCCAGGAGGACGTCCGGGTGGACGGGTACGACGTCGCCGGCGTCTTCCGCCCCTCCCGCAGCGTCGGCGGTGACTTCTACGATTGGTACCGCACGCGGGAGGGCCTGCACCTGACGTTCGCCGATGCCATGGGCAAGGGCATGGGCGCCGCCCTCATCGCGGCCACCGTCCGGGCCGTCATGCGGTCCACGGGACAGCGCCAGGACCTGGACGCCGCCTTCGCCTCCGCCAGCACCACCATCGCGGCGGACCTGGATTCCTCCAACTCATTTGTCACCCTCTTCCACGCCCGCCTGGACGCCGCTTCCGGCGTCGTCAGCTATGTCGACGCCGGCCACGGACTGGCGCTGCATGTCACCGCAGAGGGGTCGGCGCACCGTCTTCCCAGCGGCGGTCCGCCCGTGGGCGCCTGGGCCGGATCCGCCTGGCCGCAGTCCGCCGTCGGCCTGGCCCCGGGAGACTCCCTGGTGGTGGCCAGCGACGGCGTGCTGGACGTTTTTGACTCGGTGGAGCAATTCACTGAGGCGGTGCTCGCCGCAGCCCATGGCCAGGTTTCTGCGCAGTCCGCCAGCGACGCCATCATGGCACTGGCCCCTGCCGAAACCGCCGAGGATGACGTCACCGTAGTGGTGGTCCGCCGCCTGCCTGAGCCAGCCCCGGCATGACGCGCTTCTGGACCCGCCTGGTGGTGGTCCTGACGGTCATATTCGGCCTGAACTATGTGGGCTGGCGCTGGGCGTCCTCGCTGAACTGGGACGCCTGGTGGATCGCCGTGCCCTTGGTGCTGGCTGAGACCTACAGCCTGATCGACGTGATGCTGTTCGGGATGACCGTGTGGCAGCTCAAGATCCGCAAGGGAGCCCCCGCGCCGCCCCACGATGCCACCGTGGACGTCTTCATCACCACATACAACGAAGACCTGGACATGGTGATGACCACTGCCCTGGCGGCCCAGAAGATCCGGCACCCGCACAGCACCTGGATTCTCGACGACGGCGCCCGCCCCGAGCTGAAGGCCCTCGCCGAAGAGCACGGGCTGGGTTATGTGACGCGGAGCGAGGACTGGACCAGCAACGTGCCGCGCCACGCCAAGGCCGGCAACCTGAACAACGCCCTGATGGTCACGCACGGCGAATTCCTGCTGATCCTGGACGCGGACCAGGTCCCCGAACCGGACATCCTGGAAAAGACCCTCGGCTATTTCAACAACCGCCGGGTAGCCCTGGTCCAGACCCCGCAATACTTCAGCAACGTGCCCGCCCACGATCCACTCGGCAGCCAGGCACCCCTGTTCTACGGCCCCATCCAGCAGGGCAAGGACGGCTGGAACGCGGCGTTCTTCTGCGGCTCCAACGCCATCCTGCGCCGCGACGCACTGATGCAGCTGGGCCTGGTGGGCTACGTCAAGGAGACTGAAAAGAGCATCCGCCGTGCCCTCACGGCTTCCCGGTCCGCCATCCGCCAGGCGCGGAAATCCGCTGACATGGACACCCCGCTCGTAGCTGAAGTGCTGGACGCGGTGGAGGCCGCCACCCGCGAAGCCCAGGAGCAGCTGGCCGCCGGACAGCCGTTGAGCGAGATCACCTACCGGGTCCGCCGGCGCGTGGACGCGGCCGTGCAGACGCTGGTCCAGGCTGACATGTCCGCGCTGCAGGCCGACCTCGAAGAGATCGCCGCCATGGAACTCGCCCAGGTGGGTGACGCCGGCGTCCCAGTCGTGGCCGACGACGCCGTCCAGCGCATGTCGGCCCGTGACTGGTCGCCGCTCGGCGCGCTGGAATCCGTGCAGGCCGTCCTGGATGCCCTGAGCGTTGAGCGCAACGACGAAGCCCAGCCGGTCATGCCGCTGGCCACCATCTCCGTCACCGAGGACATGGCCACGGCAATGCGCATGCACGCCATGGGCTGGGAAAGCGTCTACCACCACGAGATCCTGGCCTATGGACTGGCGCCCGAGGACCTCAAGACCATGCTGACCCAGCGCCTCCGCTGGGCGCAGGGGACCATGCAGGTGCTGCTGCGCGAGAACCCGCTGGTGCAGAAAGGCCTGAAGATCGGCCAGCGGCTCATGTACTTCGCCACCATGTGGACCTACCTGAGCGGCTACGCGGCGGTCATCTACTTCGCCGCCCCCATCATCTACCTGCTGCTGGGCGTCCTGCCCGTGGCCAGCCTCAGCTGGGACTTCTTCCTGCGGTTCATCCCGTTTATGGTCGCCAACCAGGTGCTGTTCGCGGTGGCCGGCCGGGGAATCCCCACCTGGCGCGGGCAGCAGTACAGCCTGGCGCTGTTCCCCACCTGGATCAAGGCGTGTTCGACGGCGGCCCGGAACGTCTGGTTCGGCCGCCCCCTCGGGTTCGCCGTCACCCCCAAAGCCCGCCAGACCGGCGGCCCCAGCTGGAGCCTCATCCGGCCCCAGATTGCGGTGAGTGTGCTGCTGGCGGTGGCCGCCGTCGTCGGGATTATCCGCCTGGCCACGGGACTGGCGGAGCCGCTTGGCACGCTGGTGAACGTGGGCTGGGTTATTTTTGACCTGGTGGTCATGAGCATCCTGGTCCGGGCTGTTTTGTACAAGGGCTACGAACCCGCTGTGGACGTTGATGCTGGAGAGAGGAAAGCCGATGGAGTTTAGTTACGTGGTCAAGGATTCGTACGCGGAGGTCAAGGCGGACGGGCGGCTGAACATGGTGTCCGCGCCCAAGCTGCGCGAATTCGTCACCGATGTGATCGCCGGCGGTTCCTCGCGGATCGTGGTGAACCTGGAGAACACGGCGTTTATGGATTCCTCCGGCCTCGGCGCGCTGATCGGCTGCCTCAAGGCCGCCCGTCAGGCCGGCGGGGACCTGCGCATCGCCGCCGTCCAGCCGCAGGTCAAAATGGTTCTTGAGCTGACCAGCATGGACCGGGTGTTGACTGCCTACGCCTCCGCCGACGATGCGTTCAGCAATGACTGAGGTCCTGGCCCGGCGGACGTTCCGGGGACTGTCCGCTGCTGAGTCCATCGACTCCGTCCACAACGAACTGGACAAACTCTGGGAGGACGCCCCGTTCGTCCAGGCCATGGACCAGATGACCTTCACCACGGCGGTGATCGAGGCCGCGTCCAACATCGTCCAGCACGCGCGGCCGGCCAAGGCGCAGAAACCCGTGGAGCTGGGAGTGGACATCAGCGTCCAGCCCACCCTCCTGCAGGCCCGGGTCAGTGCGTTCTTCGCCAAGCCGCCGTTCGGCCCCCTGGAACCGGGAACCCCGGACGACGATTCCGAGTCCGGCCGCGGCCTGGCGCTCATCGAGGCGCTGGTCACCACCGTGACCTTCGAACGGCAGGACGGCACCAACACCTGGATCCTGTCCCGGACGTCACAGCCCTGACCCTCCCCACCCCCGGTTGCTCTATCACCTATAGCTCCCATTCGGCCGTTTTGGCAGCTATACGTGATAGAGCAACGGCAATGATGAGTAGGCTAGAGCGCATGTCTTTTGAAGAATCCCCCGCTGAGCGCCGCGAGGTCACTGTCCGCCGGGCACCGAAATATGTGCCGTTCCTCATCCTCGGCGCCCTGATGGGCGCAGCGGTAGCTGCCGCCGTCGCATACGGTCTCCCCGGTGACGAATCCTTCGAGCGCGGCTCGGTGTTCGGTTTCTTCCTGGTGATGTTCGGCGCCGGCGGCGCGGTGCTGGGCGCCGTGGTGGCCCTGCTGCTGGACCGGCGGAGCGTCAAGCGCCAGAAACGCGCCATCGTGGAAGCCGTCCCGGATTCAGAGCCCGACGACGGCGCGCAGCCCTAGGTTCCAACACCGTCGTCCGGCCTCCGGGCACAGTCACAATGCCGGCGGCGGAAAAGTCGTACCGCATCTCGTGAGATAATCGACCAGTGGCACGCGGCGATGGAAAACTTTCTCATGATCTTCTCCCTGGCGAAAAGGGACCTCAGGACGCTTGTGGCGTTTTCGGGGTCTGGGCGCCAGGTGAAGAAGTAGCAAAACTAACCTATTACGGGCTGTATGCATTGCAGCACCGCGGTCAGGAGTCGGCTGGTATAGCTACCAGTGACGGCAAGCGGATCAACGTCTACAAGGACATGGGCCTCGTATCCCAGGTCTTCGACGAGACCACGCTGAACACCCTCACCGGGCACCTGGCGGTGGGACACTGCCGCTACTCCACCACCGGAGCCAGCCACTGGGCCAACGCCCAGCCCACCCTCGGCGCCACCAGCACCGGCACGGTTGCCCTGGCGCACAACGGCAACCTGACCAACACGGCCGAGCTCAACGCCATGATCATGGAACGCAACGGCGGCCAGCTCAGCGGCGAAATGAAGCAGGGCAACACGTCGGACACCGCCCTGGTCACGGCACTGCTTGAAGGCGAGGAGGGCAAGACCCTCGAACAGACCGCCATGGAGCTGCTGCCGAAGATCAAGGGCGGTTTCTGTTTCGTGTTTATGGACGAAGGCACCCTCTACGCGGCACGCGATACCTACGGCATCCGCCCACTGGTCCTGGGCCGGCTGGAGCGCGGCTGGGTGGTTGCCTCCGAGCAGTCCGCCCTGGCCACCGTGGGCGCCAGCTTCATCCGCGAAATCGAGCCCGGCGAATTCATCGCCATCGACGAGGACGGCGTGCGTTCCAAGCGCTTCGCGGAGGCGACGCCGGCCGGCTGCGTTTTCGAATACGTTTACCTCGCCCGGCCGGACGCCGCCATCGCGGGACGCTCCGTGTACGAGTCCCGTGTGGAGATGGGCCGCCAGCTGGCCCGCGAAAACACCCAGGAGGCGGACATTGTCATCCCGGTCCCGGAGTCCGGCACCCCCGCGGCCGTGGGCTACGCCGAGGAATCCGGCATCCCGTTCGCGCATGGCTTCGTCAAGAACTCCTACGTGGGCCGCACGTTCATCCAGCCCTCGCAGACCCTGCGCCAGCTGGGCATCCGGCTCAAGCTGAACGCCCTCGAGTCCGTGATCCGCGGCAAGCGCGTCGTGGTGGTGGATGACTCGATCGTCCGCGGCAACACCCAGCGCGCCATTGTCCGGATGCTCCGCGAGGCCGGCGCCGCGTCCGTCCACATCAAGATCTCCTCCCCGCCGGTCAAATGGCCGTGCTTCTACGGGATCGACTTCGCTTCCCGCGCGGAACTGATCGCCAACGGCGCCACCATCGAGGAAATCTCCCAGGCCATCGGCGCCGATTCCCTGGCGTACATTTCCGAAGACGGCATGATCAACGCCACCAGGCAGCCGCGCGAGCGCCTCTGCACGGCCTGCTTCACCGGCACGTACCCCATCGAGCTCCCGGGCGCGGACAAACTGGGCAAGAACCTGCTGGAGCGTACCGACCTCGGCGGCCTCACCCCGTCGCCCTCTGCCCTCCCCGGCGCAACGGCGGCCCTTGCGATCGACGCCGAGGAGGACCCGGCGGAGAAGGCCGGCGCCACCGGCTGCGATCCGGGACCGGACGCCGAGTTCGAGAACCTGCTCACCGAAGAAGACCACGTGCCTGCGATCCGCCACGAAGCCACCATCCCCGGCGCTGAAAAGAAAGAGTCCGTATGACTTCCGCAACCCCCGCCGCCGCCGGTAACAGCCCACTGATCCCCGCAGGCATCACGTACGCCTCCGCCGGTGTTGACGTTGAAGCCGGCGACCGCGCCGTGGAGCTGATGAAGGGTGCCGTGAAGGCCACCCACAATTCCTCCGTCATCGGCGGAGTGGGCGGCTTCGCCGGCCTGTACGACGTCTCGCGCCTGCTGACCTTCAAGCGCCCGCTGCTGGCCACGTCCACCGATGGCGTGGGCACCAAGGTTGCCATTGCCCAGGCCATGGACATCCACGACACCATTGGCTTTGACCTGGTGGGCATGGTGGTTGACGACATCGTCGTAGTAGGCGCCGAGCCGCTCTTTATGACCGATTACATCGCCTGCGGCAAGGTTGTCCCCGAGCGTATCGCGGACATCGTCCGCGGCATCGCCGCGGCCTGCTCCGTGGCTGGCACCGCCCTGGTGGGCGGCGAAACCGCCGAGCACCCCGGACTGCTGGGCGAGCACGAATACGATGTTGCCGGTGCCGCCACCGGTGTTGTCGAGGCCTCCGACCTGCTGGGCCCGGACCGCGTCCGCGCCGGCGACGTTGTAATTGGTATGGCCTCCTCCGGCCTGCACTCCAACGGCTACTCCCTGGTCCGCCGCGTCATCAACCACGCCGGCTGGGCACTGGACCGCCAGGTCTCCGAACTCGGCCGCACGCTGGGCGAGGAACTGCTGGAACCCACCCGCGTCTACGCTGCAGACTGCCTGGACCTTGCCCGCGCCTTCCCGGTGAACAGCGCCAACGCCGTGCACGGCTTCAGCCACGTCACCGGCGGCGGCCTGGCCGCCAACCTGGCCCGCGTCCTGCCGCAGGGCCTCGTGGCCACCGTGGACCGCGCCACCTGGGAGCTTCCGGCCATCTTCAAGCTGGTCTCCGAGCTGGGCAACGTCCCGCTGGCCGACCTCGAGCGCACCCTGAACCTCGGCGTGGGCATGGTGGCCATCGTGTCCGCCGAAGCCGCCGACGCCGCCGTGGCCCGCCTCAACGACCGCGGCGTCCCGTCCTGGATCATGGGCACCGTCACCGCGGACTCGGATTCCATCCTCAAGACCGGTCCGGACTACGTCCAGGGCGCCAAGGGTGTGGACGGCGGCGCCGTCCGCTTGGTCAACGCCTACGCCTAAACCCTCATCGAGTGCTCCGCAACCGCCCTTTTGAACCTTGAAAACGGCGGTTGCGGAGCACTCGATGCGTTAAGCGTCAGGCGCTAAACCTCCAGCAGGCTGAACACACCGCCCTGCGGGTCCTTGAGGGTGGCCGTGGCGCCGGGAGTATCGTCGTCATCCGGCTCCGGCGCGATCAGCACTTCCGCGCCCGCCGCCACGGCTTTCCGCACGGCATCGGCCACGTCGGTGACGCCGAAGTAGATCTGCCACCTGGCAGGCGCCTCGGCCGCGACGATCCCGGCCACCTCCGCGCCGTTCACCATCAGCGTGCTGTACGTCCCGCCGTCGTCCTGGGGATACTCGGTCACCTCGTGGCCGAACAGCTGCTGGAAGAACCCGACGGCGGCCCGCGGCTCGGGCGTCATCAGCTCCGTCCAGGACAGCGCACCGGCCTCGTTGTACCGGCCGGAGCCCGTGTGCGTTCCGGGCTGCCACACGCCGGTGGTCCCGCCGCCGGGAGGATCCACAAACACCATCACGCCGGTGTCCGCCACTTCCTCGGGGCCGAACTGCACTGCGCCGCCGGCGTGGGGAACTTCCTCGGCCAGCGCACCGGCGTCCTCGGCCGCGAAGTAGATGTTCCATTGGGCGTGCGTGCCGAGAGATTCCTGGTGCGGGTTCTGCGGCGCCACCACGGCCACCAGGTCCTCCCCCACGAACGCCTGGGCATAGCTGCGCCCATCGGGCGTGGGCAGGTCCTTGAAGGTCCACCCGAACACCGCTGCGTAGAAGGCCTTGGCTGCCTCCACGTCCCGGGTCTGGACGTCAGCCCAGCACGGTTCACCGTGGCGGTAGCTGGTGGATGAGGAGTTTCCTGGCATGGGAGGTCCTTTCGCGGGCGGCACACGCATCAACGCCTCCAGTCAACACCAAAAAGCCCGCCACCGGCACCGGGTTCCGGCGCAGGCAACGGGCCTGCTAACTGAGGCCAGCACCGCGGGTCCGCTGGGATCCGGGGTGCTGAAAAGAAGCGCTGTACTAACGAACGGCGTCCGAACGTACTGCAGCGTCGCGGGGCCGGGCGCCTTGCGGCGGGGCCGGCGTGCAACAACTAGCCGATCCGACGGGTGTGTACCTCGTCGTCGTCTTCTTCCAAATCGTCCGCGTACTTATCCACATAAGCCGAATAATCCGGTTCAACCGGGTCATTCGCGAAATGGCTCGTGGCACGACCTTCAGGACCTTTGAGCTCTCGCTGAAGGGCCGAATAGTCAGTGTTCGGGGAATAGTACTTAATATCCCGAGCCTGCTTGGTAGCTTTTGCCTTTTGACGGCCGCGCCCCATGGCGTGACCCCCTTTTGTACTCGGACCGGAGGTGGTCACCTTGGCTATCGGTGAGGCCCCGGAATGTTTGGTCAATTTGTCGTAACACCTAGATTACATGCTTTCCGCGCCCGGTGCGCCCCGGCCCGTGCGCGCGGACGCCATGTCGGGTACCCTATCCGCGGCGACGCGCGGGGTTCCCGGCTTTTTTGTTGGATAGAGTCTCTTCATCAGCTGCCGATCCGGGTGCATGGGGCGTGCAGCATCACGAGGCGACACCCAGGAGGGGTATCCGGATGGAGAACCAGGAATCGCGCCCCGTCCCGCCCAAACCCGGCGCTCCGCCCACCGCGGGGTTGCCGCAGGTGGCGGTCACGGCGCCTGCCATGGAGGGCCCGGTCCGGAAGCCCCGGCAGGTCGCGTCTACTTTCCTGAAGGCCGTCTTTGTGGTGGTTCTGCTCGGCGTGGTGGGAGGCCTGGTGTGGCTCGCCGTGTGGCTGGATTCCGAGGCGCCCCAGACGTCCGACGACGGCGGCTCGGGGATCGTGGAAATCTCACCCACTCCCCTGGTCACGCCACTCCCGCTCCCCCGTGAGGGTGTGGAGCCGCCGGACTACCGGCTGGGCGACTGCTTCAAGGATTTTGACCCCGAGGCTTTGCGGTCAACGGTGGTGGCCTGCGATACAGGCCACTCAGCCCAGCTTGTGGCCGTTTTCCGCTACCCCGCCGTCGGCTCCTATCCGGGCCGGGAGGCCCTTGCCGCCAAGGCCCTGGAGGCCTGCCAGGCGGCCAAGCTGGGACCGGCAGCGAACGAGTACACGCTGAACTTCCAGCGGGCCTACCCCAGCAGCACCAGTTGGGAATCAGGCGACCGGCGCGTGGACTGCTACGTCACAGCCGACGGCGGGAACGTCATCAACGCCAGCGCACTGCCCTAACAGACCGCATTACACGCGAACGGATACAGAGCCTACGGCTTCATTGCATTCGGCGGTTCGCTGGTTTGACCTTTGGGCTGGGGGTTTAGACTCGGGGCATGTCAGCTCTTTGGGGGACGCAGACTCAGCGCACACGGGTCCTGTTCGTTTCGGCCGCACTTGTGGTATCGCTGACGGGCTGTGAGCACGGTGGCCCGGCTGAGGGTGCGGCTGGCTCCTCGTCCCAAGGCGCAACGGCGCAGCCCGGCAAATACAAACTGCACTTCCTGTGCGAAGGACCCGCCGACGTCGAGTTGTCATTGGCGAGCTGGGCAGGCGCCGCCGTTCTGGAACCAGTCCGTGTCGCGTGCGACGGCGGGGTGTTCGCGGCGCAAGTGAAGCTGGACACCGACGGTGCAGACTTCACCATGAATCCCGGCAGCGGCCCAGACGGACGCTATGCCTTCAGGCTCGTTCCCGCTTCGTAGCGGCTTGGAGGAAATTGAGCGCGATGACTGGCGCAGTTTCTGTTGCCAAGCCTGCTGGCGGCGCCCGACCCGATCATCGTCAACGTGACCTCGCGCCTGGGCTCCCTGTCGGCCAGGCCAGCGGTACGTTCGCAGACCTGTCAACAAGTTATGCCTACAAGATGTCCAAGGCGGCGCCGAACATGCTGACCATCGCGTTGGCTCAGGACCTTCAGGGGCGGGTGTGGCCGACAAGACACAGTCCAACATCTACCTGCCAACAGACCTAGTCAAGCAGGTCAAACACGCAGCAATCGAACGCGGACTATCACTGTCGTCGTTCGTCGAAGAAACGCTGACCCAGGCCCTCAACAAGGAAGGTTCAACCAAATGAGAGTTACTCCGATCCGCTTCGTGCGGAACATCGAGCTCGCCAACAAGTTTTATTCCACCCTTGGGTTGAACGAGAACGCTGCAGCAACAAGCGGAACCTGGGCGGACCTGTACGGCAACGGCGGGCAACTTCGGCTCCACATTGCCCAAGCGGGAACCACACACTCAGATGCCGGAGCAGTAGCGCTGCACTTCTCCACGGACGAAAAGCTGGAGCTCACCGCAGAGCGACTAAGAGCTGCCGGATATGCCCCGTCGGACATCATGGACGAAACGTTCGGCCGTTTCATCACCGTCAATGACCCTGACGGATACCGCATCCAAGTCAACGAAATGGATGCGGACCACCAAAACCTCAGCTATGAAATACGGGAATCTGCTGCCCCGAAATAGGGTTCGCCCGAGCCTTGCAGGACCGCTATTCCTTCCGCCGCACCACCAGGCCCGTGCCGGCCGGAGCACCGCCGTCGGGCGCTGCCAGAGCCTCCAGTCCTTCGATGGTGAGTTCGTCGACGTCGGCCGCGGTGTCCACGAGCACCGTGTCACCGTCCGCGATGTCGCCGGACAGGATGGCCCTGGCCAGACGGTCACCGATCTCGCGCTGCACCAGCCGGCGGAGCGGCCGGGCACCGTACGCGGAATCGAAGCCGGACATGGCCAGCCAGGCGCGGGCGCCGTCAGACACGTCCAGGGAGAGCCGGCGATCACGCAGCCTCCTGCCGAGCTCGGCCACCTGCAGTTCCACAATCTCCGCCAGCTCGTCAACGGTCAGGGCCTCGAACAGCACAATCTCGTCCAGCCGGTTCAGGAACTCCGGCTTGAAGGACGCGTTGACGGTGGCCATGACCGCGGCCCGCTTGGCCTGCGCGTCCAACGACTGGTCCACCAGGAACTGACTGCCCAGGTTGGACGTCAGCACCAGGATGGCGTTGCGGAAGTCCACGGTCCTGCCTTGGCCATCGGTGAGGCGGCCGTCGTCGAGCACCTGCAGGAGGATGTCAAAGACCTCCGGATGGGCCTTCTCCACCTCGTCCAGCAGGATCACGGAGTACGGCCGACGGCGGACGGCCTCCGTCAGCTGGCCGCCCTCCTCGTAGCCGACGTATCCCGGAGGGGCGCCCACCAGCCGCGCCACCGAGTGCTTCTCGCCGTACTCGGACATGTCCAGCCGCACCATGGCGCGTTCGTCGTCGAACAGGAAATCCGCGAGCGCCTTGGCCAGCTCCGTCTTGCCTACGCCCGTGGGCCCCAGGAACAGGAACGAACCCGTGGGCCGGTTGGGATCGCTGATGCCGGCCCGGGCACGGCGGACAGCGTCGGACACCGCGGCCACCGCCTTGGACTGGCCGATCAGGCGCTTGCCGAGCTCCTGCTCCATATGGAGCAGCTTCTGGCTTTCGCCCTGCAGCATTCGCCCGGCCGGAATGCCGGTCCACGCCGAAATGACCTCGGCAATGTCGTCCGCCGTGACCTCGTCAGCCACCATCTGGGCAGTCTTGTCCGTCACCGCCTCTTCGGCTGCGGCGGCCGCGTTCAGCTCCCGCTCCACTGCCGGAATCTCGCCATAGAGGATCCGCGACGCAGTCTCCAGGTCGCCTTCACGCTGCGCCTTGTCCGCCGTGGAGCGGAGCTCATCCAGCTTGGCCTTCAGGTCGCCCACCCGGTTGAGTCCAGCCCTTTCTGCGGCCCAGCGCGCATTCAGCGCGTCCAGCTCCTCGCTCTTGTCGGCCTTGTCCGCGCGGAGGGCGGCCAGGCGCTCCACCGAGGCGGCATCCTTCTCGTTCGCGAGGGCCAGTTCCTCCATGGTCAGCCGGTCCACGGCACGGCGCAGCTGGTCGATCTCCTCCGGTGCGGAGTCGATCTCCATCCGCAGCCGCGAGGCGGCCTCGTCCACGAGGTCGATGGCCTTGTCCGGCAGCTGGCGGCCGGAAATGTAGCGGTTGGACAGGGTTGCGGCGGCTACCAGCGCAGAGTCGGCGATGGTGACCTTGTGGTGCGCCTCGTAGCGTTCCTTGAGTCCGCGGAGGATCCCGATGGTGTCCTCCACGCTGGGCTCACCCACGTACACCGGCTGGAACCGGCGCTCCAGGGCCGGGTCCTTCTCGATGTTCTCACGGTACTCATCCAAGGTGGTGGCACCGATCAGCCGCAGCTCACCGCGGGCCAGCATGGGCTTGAGCATGTTGCCGGCATCCATCGATGACTCCCCCGTGGCACCGGCGCCCACCACCGTGTGGATCTCGTCGATGAAAGTGAC
The DNA here is from genome assembly GCF_023913735.1 of Pseudarthrobacter raffinosi. Taxonomy (GTDB): domain Bacteria; phylum Actinomycetota; class Actinomycetes; order Actinomycetales; family Micrococcaceae; genus Arthrobacter; species Arthrobacter raffinosi. Next base: position 144,991 of record NZ_JAMXBH010000003.1, on the reverse strand, counting down.
AATCTGGCCGTCCGAATTCTTGATCTCCTCCAGGACGGCCTTGAGCCGCTCCTCGAACTCGCCGCGGTACTTCGCCCCGGCCACCATGGACGCGAGGTCGAGGGCGATCAGATTCTTGCCCCTCAGGCTTTCCGGGACATCGCCCGCCACGATCCGTTGGGCGAGCCCTTCGACGACGGCGGTCTTGCCTACGCCCGGCTCGCCGATGATGACGGGGTTGTTCTTGGTGCGGCGGCTCAGCACCTGGATGATGCGCCGGATCTCGGTGTCGCGGCCAATCACCGGGTCCAGCTTGCCCGCACGCGCCATCGCGGTGAGGTCAGTGCCAAACCTCTCCAGCGACTGGAATGTGTTTTCCGGGTCCGGCGTGGTGACCTTGCGGTCGCCGCGAACACCCGGCAGGGCGGCGAGCAGCGCTTCATGGGAGGCACCGGCGTCGCGCATTAACCGCCCGACGGCGTCGCTCCCGGCAGAGAGCCCCAACAGCAGCACTTCGGTGGAGACATACGTGTCACCCAGCCGGTCCGCTTCATTCTTGGCGTTCTGGATGGCCTGCAGGGCGGGCCGGGACAGCTGCGCCTGCTGTGTGGAGCCGCCCGACGTTGCCGGCAGCGCCTTGATGGCACCGCTCGCCTGCACGCTGACGGTATCCGGGTCGGCGCCCGTGGCGCGGAGAAGCGCGACGGCGACGCCCTCCCGCTGATCCATCAGCGCCTTGAGCAGGTGGGCGGGTTCCACCTGGGGATTCCCTGCCGTGGAGGCGTTCATGGCTGCTGCCGAGAGAGCCTCCTGGCTCTTGGTGGTGAATTTGACGTCCAAAGAGAGCTCCTTCCGGGGATGCGCTTTTTCGCTAAGTTGAGTCTACAACGCTCAACTTTGAGGAAATGCCCTCTACGCCCCATGTTTGCCGACGGCGAACTGCCTGTCCAGAGCCGAGCGCTGCCCATGGAAGAATCCGATCCCGGCACCCCTCCGCCACGGCCCGCAAAGCCCTGGCCGAAGCGAGCCCCGAAGCGGCCGAGCCGGCATGAAAATGTGGATGGACTGGGCGGCCAAGGCCGGCGACGGCATTGTTGACCTCGGCACACCGCTGGGCGCCACCAAAGTCATGGACGGCTCGTCCGTCGCTGATACGGCAGCCACAGTGGGCGGCTACAGCATCATCCAGGCCGAGGATCTGGACGCCGCCGTTGCCCTGATGGACGGCCACCCGCACTTCATGTCCGGCGCAGGCGCCACTATCGAGATCCACGAAACCCTCGATATCCCGGGGATGTAGGGCAGGCGGCTCCCCCAATGAGCCACCCGCCCGGTGGTCTGTTAGGCCAGTCAGATCAGGAGCAGGACATCGCCAGCGCAGGACGGATAGCGGGCGGCCACCGTTTTCACCGTTCCGCCGGTTTCCAGGTACGTGGTGCCCAGGCGGACGGACTTCAGCGATGTTGAGTTGCAGTGCTTGGCCGTGATGACCCAGCTTGCGACGCTGACCAGCCTACCCGCGTATTCCGCCTCTTCAGCCGGGGTAGATGGCGACGGCGCCGGCCTTGATCACGAAGTACACCTGCATGCCCGGCGCCAGCCCGAGATCAACAGAGGCAGCCGGCGTGATGTCCGCACTCAGCTGCCCGCCCTCCCCGGCGCGGACCCGGATCCCGTCCCCGTGCGGCTCCAGGTCGGTAATGGTCACGGCGAAGGAGTTCCGCGGGCTGCCATGCGCTTCGGTGAGGAAAACGGAAACGGCCGACGGCGGAAAGACAGCCACGCCCGGCTGCCCGGTAGGGAGCGGGGCGGCTGCGTCGCGGTGGCCATAGAGGTTGAGGGCACCGGCCCGCAGACCGTGTTCGGTCAGGTGGCCGGCCACAAAGTTGAGCCCGGCGAGTCCGGCCGCGAACCGGCTGCGCGGGCGCTGGAGGATGTCGCGGGTGGGGCCTTCCTCGCTGATCCGCCCGTTTTCGAGGATGACCACCCGGTCGGCCAGCATCAGGGCATCCAGGACGTCGTGGGTGATGATGACGGCGCGGCGGCCGGCCAGCACGCGCTTGAGCAGGCGCCGGAGCAGCGGCGCCGCATGGATATCCAGAGCGGCCATCGGTTCGTCCAGGAGGAGGAGCCCGGGGTCGGCGGCGAGCGCCCGCGCCACCGCAACGCGCTGCGCCTGGCCGCCGGAGAGCTCGGCCGGTCGGCGGGACTGCAGCTCCGTCGCCTCCACTTCCGTGAGCCACCGCAGGGCGGACTCCCGCGCGGCCTGCTTCGAGGCCCCCGCACTCCGGGGTCCGAAGGCCACGTTCTCCAGCACGCTCAGGTGCGGGAACAGCAGCGGTTCCTGGGCCAGGAGCGCCGTGCCGCGCCGGTGCGGAGCCGTCCATTCGCCGCGTCCGGCGGTGAGGTCGAACAGCGTCTTGCCGTCCAGTTCGGCCGTGCCCGAGTCCGGGTGCAGCAGGCCCGCGATGACGTTCAGCAGGGTGGATTTGCCCGCGCCATTGGCTCCCATAACGGCCACCGTTTCGGCCGGGCCCAGCGCGAGGGAGACGTCGAACTCGCGGCTGGCCACGGCGGCCTGAACCGAGAACGTCACCGGACCGCACCGCCCTGGCCGGGCGCCGGCGTCGTGCGTTCCCCGCTTAGTGCTGGGGCCCGTTCGGCGGCGCGGGGACTGCGGTACGCGAGCGCCACCACGGCAACCGCCACCGCCACGAGGACCAGGGAAAGCGCGACGGCGGCATCGGCGTCCGTTTCCCGCTGCAGGTAGATTTCCAGCGGCAGGGTCCGGGTCACCCCCTGCAGGCTGCCCGCGAACGTGAGGGTGGCGCCGAATTCGCCCAGGCTGCGGGCGAAGGACAGCACTGCGCCGGAGGCCAGCCCCGGCAGCACGAGCGGGAGAGTGACACGGCGGAGCACCGTGGTGGGCCCGGCGCCGAGCGTCGCGGCCACCGCTTCGTACCGGTTCCCGGCGGTCCGCAGTGCACCCTCGAGGCTGACCACCAGGAACGGAAGGGCCACAAACGTCTGGGCCAGGATGACCGCCGTCGTTGAAAAGGCGATCTGCAGGCCAGCCACTTCCAGCGTCCGGCCCAGCAGCCCCTGCCGCCCGAACGTGTACAGGAGTGCGATGCCGCCCACCACGGGCGGAAGAACCAGCGGGAGCAGGACCAGTGAGCGGAGGAAGCGCTGGCCGGGGAAGCTGCCGCGGGCCAGGACCAGGGCCAGCGGCACACCCAGCACGATACACAGGACGGTGCTGGCCGCGGACGTGCGCAGGCTCAACCCAAGGGCCTGCAGCGACGCTTCCGACGTGATCAGCGGGATGAACTGGGCCCAGTTGACCTTCGCCACCATGGCCGCGAGCGGTAGCACCACGAACAGGCCACCCGCAGCCGCAAGGACGTAAATCCAGCGTGGGACGCCGCCATACCCGCCGTTCCTGGCCTGTCTCATGCTCTCCTTGGGTGCGGCTTACTTACGGGGCGCCGAAGCCGGCCGCGCGCAGGGTTTTCTGCCCGTCGGCGCCGGTCACCATCGCGATGAAGGCTGCCGCCAGTTCCTTGTTCCGGCTCGAGCCTACTGTGGCGATTGGATACGTGTTGACTGCCTTGCCGGATTCGTCGAACGGGATCCCCTTGACCTTGCCTCCGGCGCCTTTGACGTCGGTGACGTAGACCAGCCCGGCGTCGGCCTCGCCCGAGGTGACCTTGCCCAGGACGTCCGTCACCGATGACTCCTCGCTGACCGGCGAAAGGGTCACTCCCGCCGCCTTTTCCACTGTGTCCGCAGCCGCCCCGCACGGAACCTGGCTGGCACAGACAACCACCTTGACGCCTGGCTTGGCCAGGTCCGCGAAGGACGCGATCGACGCCGGATTGGACGGCGGGACGGCGATCTCCAGGACGTTGGTGGCGAAGTTCTTCGCGGTCCCGTCCAGGAGCTTGGCCTCGGCCAGCTTGGTCATGTTCTTGGTGTCGGCGGAGGCAACAACATCGGCCGGTGCGCCCTGGGTGATCTGGGTGACCAGGTCCGAGGAACCGGCGAAGCTCAGCACGATCTTGGTGCCGGGGTTCTTCGCCTCGAAGTCGCTGGCCAGCTGGGTGAATGTGGCCTTGAGCGACGCGGCTGCGAAGACCATGATGGTCCCGGAGACCTGGCCGGCGGCGTCCGGGGAATGCGACGCGGCGGGCTGTGTGGCCGTGGACGTCGTAGCCGGTGCGCACGCGGCGAGGCCCAGCATGAGGGCAGCCGTGATTATGACGGGGGTGCCGTGTTTGAGGGTGCTCAAATGATGCTCTTTCCGTGCGGGGTTTCGATGATGACCGTGGTTGCTTTGACCACCGCGGTGGCCACGGAGCCCAGTTCCAGGCCCAGGTCGCGGACGGCTTCACTGCTCATCAGCGACACCACCCGGAACGGCCCGCACTGGAGTTCCACCTGGGCCATGACTTTGTCCGCAGTGATCCCCGTGACCAGGCCGACGAACCTGTTGCGCGCCGAACTTCCTGAACGGTGCGGGTCCTCGGGAAGCTGCGCGAGCTTCTGGGCGTGCCTTGCCAGTTCCAGGCCGTCGACTGCCAGCCGGCCGGCGTCGTCCTTCACGGGGGTGAGGCTGCCGTTCTCTATCCAGCGCCGGACCGTGTCGTCACTGACGCCGAGGAACCGTGCTGCTTCGGATACGCGAATAGTGGGCATTTCATGATTCTAGTCCGCATTTGCGTGTTTTCTTAGTAGCTTTCGCCGCGGATCAGAAAAGGACGTGGACGCTGGTTTCGCCTCCGCCTGAGGGTTCGGGTCAACTGCCTATGGAAGGTGGTGGGCCCAAGTCCTACGCTATGTGGAGGGGAGGGGCCGCAGTCGCTGAGGAGCGTTTGTGATGAAGTGGATCAGGCCTGACAGCCCCGACTATGACCCGGCCCGGAAGGTCTTCAACGCCATGATTGACCGGCGTCCGGCGGTGATTGCCCAGTGTTCGAATGACGCGGACGTGGCCGAAGCCCTCCGCTATGGACGGGAAAATTCCCTCGCCATCGCTGTCCGTGCCGGCGGCCACTCAGTGGCCGGAATGTCCATGAACAACGACGGCCTGGTAATCGATGTCCGGCCCATGAAGTCGATCGACGTGGACCCCGAATCCGGCATCGTCACCGCCGGGGCAGGCGTCACATGGGGCGAGTTCGACCGCGCCACCCAGGAGCATGCCCTGGCCGTCACCGGCGGGCGGGCCTCCACCACCGGCGTCGCCGGCTTCACCCTGGGCGGCGGGTCAGGCTGGCTGGAGCGGTCCTTCGGGTTCGCGTGCGACAGTCTCGTCTCGGTGGACCTGGTGACGGCCGACGGCGAGCGCGTCACCGCGAGCGCCCGGGAAAACCCGGAACTCTTCTGGGCCCTCCACGGCGGCGGCGGCAATTTCGGCGTGGCCACGTCCTTCACGTTCCAGGCGCACAGGCTCGGCCCCGTGGTCCATGCCGGGATGTGGCTGTGGCCCGGGGAGGCGGCCACCGACATTTCCCGGGCGTTCCGGGACCTGGCGCTGGCAGCCCCGGACCGAGTGGGCCTGGCGCTCCTCTATTTCACGGCACCGCCGGAGCCGTTTGTGCCGGAGCACCTGGTAGGAAAGATGGCCACCCTCATCGCGTACGTCTACGCGGGTGAGCCCGAGGAGGGCTCCGAACACGCCAGACCGTTCCGCGAGCTCGGGCCTGCAGTGGACCTCGTGGCCGACACCCCGTACGCCGATTTCCAGTCCTCCCTGGACGATCCGCCGGACCACTACAACTACTGGAGCGCGGACTACCACAACGAACTTCCCGACGCGGCCCTGGACTTGTTCGTGGAATCCGCCCGGAACCTTCCCGATGCCACGTCCCAGCAGCTCATCGCCCGGTGGGGCGGCGCCGTCGGCGGGAACGCTGGCGCGGCCACGCCCCTGATCAACCGGAACGCGGCCTGGGTGAGCCATCCCTACGGCATCTCGCCAACACCCGAGGAAGGCCAGCTGGCCAAGGCCTGGGTGAAGGACTTCCGCGGCAAGATTGCGCCCTATGCCACAGGCGGGGTGTGGCTCAATTTCATCGGCAACGAGGGCCAGGAGCGCATCCGCGCCGCGTTCGGAAACGGGAATTACGCGCGGCTGGCCAGGGTCAAGCATGACTTCGATCCGCGGAACGTCTTCCAGGGAAACCAGAACATCCTGCCGGCCGGCTCCTGACCGGCCCCGCGGAGAGCCGCCGCACTAGACTTCCCCCATGGCGATTTACCTTGATCCGCCGCTGTGGCCCGCCCACGGCACGCATTTTTCGCACCTCATCTCGGACACGTCGCTGGCGGAACTGCACGCCTTCGCTGCCGCGGCCGGCATCCCGGACCGGGCGTTCGACGGCGACCACTACGACGTTGCCGAGCGCCGGTTCGACGACCTCGTCGCCGCGGGCGCCATCGCCGTGGAAGCCCGGACCCTGGTTCGCAAGCTCATCGCCAGCGGGCTGCGCATCCCGGCCCGGCAGCGCAACAAGTCACTCAAGGTCCCGTTGCTGAACCGCTGGGAAGCCATCATGCCCGGACACGACGCCCTCTTCCTGGATCTGCTGGACCGCTGGAGCGAGGACCACCGCCGGTATCACGGCTGCACGCACCTGCTGGCCGTACTTGAGGCCATGGACCTGCTCACCGACCCCGCCGATCCGCCGCGGACAGTGCTGCTCGCAGCCTGGTTCCACGATGCCGTGTACCGCGGGGTCGCCGGCCAGGACGAGGAGGAATCGGCCCGGCTCGCAGAGGAGCGCCTCACGGACGCGGGGCTCCCGGCCGCCGATGTTGACGAGGTGGCCCGGCTGGTGCGGCTGACATCGGACCACCGCCCCGAGCCAGGGGACGACGACGGCGCCCTCCTCTGCGACGCGGACCTGTCAGTCCTTGGCGGCGAACCTGAGCCGTACGCCCGGTATGTGGCCGCCGTCCGGGAAGACTACGCGCACATCGGCGACGCCGACTTCGCGGCCGGCCGCGCCGCCGTCGTCCGTCATCTGCTGGAACTGGACCCCCTTTTCCACGGCGACCGCGCACGGGAACTGTGGCTCGATGCCGCCCGCCGGAACCTGCAGGGCGAGCTGGCCTGACTCTCCGCGCGACCGCCGGGAGCCTTTACGGGCACCCCGGCCGGTGCAAGACTGCTCGGATGAACCTGCGCATCCAAGCCCTCAGCATCGATTCCACCGACCCCAAAGTGCCCGCCGATTTCTGGGAGAAGGCCCTGGGGTGGCGCCGCACCTATGAGGCGGAGGACGAAATCGTGTTGGAGCCGCCAGCAGGCAGTCCGGCCGACGGCGTCAGCCCGGACCTGCTCTTCGTGAAAGTCCCGGAGCGGAAGGAGCTCAAGAACCGGCTGCACCTGGACCTTCGTCCGGACGACCAGGCCGAGGAGGTGCAGCGGCTGGAAACCCTTGGCGCGTCGCGCATTTCCGTCGGGCAGGGGCCGGAGGCCACCTGGGTGGTCATGGCTGACCCGGACGGCAACGAGTTCTGTGTGCTGCGCGCGCTGCGGTCAGAAGAGCTCGAAGCCCAGGGACTGGTCCCCGGATTCAGCGAAACCCCTGGGAACGCCGCCGGCTAGCGGTATGCGGTAACGAACGGGCTGTTAGTGGGAACGATCTGCTTGCCCAGCGGCATCAGGCTGACCGGGATGAGCTTGAGGTTGGCGATGGCCAGCGGGATGCCGATGATGGTGACCGCCATGGCAATGGCTGTCAGCACGTGGCCGATCGCGATCCAGATGCCCGCCACCACCAGCCAGATGACATTCCCCAGGAGAGGGAACACGCCCGTCCCGCCCGGCTTGTCCACCACCATGCGCCCGAACGGCCAGAGCGTGTACGCCGCAATCCGGAACGACGCGATGCCCCACGGAATGGTGACGATCAGCAGGCAGCAGATGATGCCGGCGAGGAAATAGCCCAGGGCAAGCCAGAGTCCGCCGAATACCAGCCAGATGATGTTGAGCAGTGTCTTCATCTGTCCATTGTGCCCCGCGGGGTCTGACAAAAACGTACGGGTCTGCCCTGATTGGCCCCTGAACTTGGGACCTGAAGCTTGGACCGGGCCTCAGCCCTTGGCGGCCTTCACGAAGGCCCGGATCTTGTCCAGGTCCTTCACGCCGCGGGAAACCTCGACGCCGGAGCTGACGTCCACGCCCCACGCGCCTGCTGCTGCGGTGGCGTGCGCCACGGTATCCGGATCCAGTCCGCCGGCCAGCAGCCACTTGCGGTCCTGGAGTGCTGTCACGTCCACCATGGAGGCGTAGTCCCAGGCCTGTCCGGAGCCGGGCACGGCGGCGTCAATCAACAGGAGTTCCTCGCCCCAGTCGGCGAACGCGTCCGCAGTGGCTGCCATGGTGACGGCCCTGATCAGCTTCATGCCGGCGCCGTGCACTGTTGTGACGTCTTCCGCGGTGAGGTCTGCATGGAGTTGGACCCACTCGAGTCCGGCGGAACGGGCGATGGCAATGGCATCGGCGACAGGTTCATGCCGGAAAACGCCGACGGCAACCATGCCTTCCGGCACATCGGCCAGAAGAGTGGAAACCTGCGACGGCGAGACCACCCGCGGGCTGGCCGTCAGGACAAACCCGACGGCGTCCGCCCCGGCCTCCACGGCGGCACGGACTGATTCGGGCGTACTGAGACCACAGACTTTGACGAACATTTCCGGCTCCTTCAGGCTGTCTTCGTGACGTCCCCCGGGAGGAGAGTAGCAGGGAAGTGCCCCCTGCGCCGATGTGGGTCGGTTCCATTTCAGGCGCCGGACAGCACGCGCTCCACCATGGCGCGGCCCGTCTGTTCAAACGCGGTGTCGCCCACTTGGTTGGCCCACACCACCGTGCCGATGGCCTGGTGCAGGTTCTCCAGCCGCCACAGGTCAGCCTCCGCCGGTGCCACCGTTTTGCCCAGGCCTGAATGGAACGCGTCCGCCAGGTCGGGCCTGCCAACGAACCGCTGGTGGCTGAGCCGCACCAGATCGTGCACCCACGGACGCGGTTCGGCACGGCCGAAGTCGATGATCTTGATCTGCCCGTGGTCCTGCAGCCAGTTCCTCGGCTGGTAATCGCCGTGCGTTGCCACCAGCTGCGCCACGCCCGGGCGCAGTGCACCGAGCGCCTGTTCAAAGCTGTCGAGTTGCGATTCCGGCAGCAGCCCGTGGGCACGGTCCATCCACGCACGGGTCTTGGCCGTGAGGGCTGATGCGTACGTGGACGAGACCCCGGCGGGCCGGTGAATCCTCGCCAGCAGCGCCCCCGCCTGGCGGTACGTTTCCGGATCATCCTCGGCCGGCGTCCCCTCGACCAGGACCCCCGGCAGGAACTCCGTCACCAGGATGCCCGACGCCGCCGAGGCATGGCGTAACGCCGGGACCCGGCCGTGGAGCCCGTCGAACCCGCCGGCATGGGCGGCGATCTCGCGGCGGATATGGTGGCTTGTGGTGCTCGCCTTGACGATGAATCCTTCGCCCGACGGCGTTACAACGTGGAGGACGTTCGTGTCCTGCAGGGGCCACGAGTAGTCCTGCACCACGCTGAATTCCCCGAGCCAGGATGTCAGCAGGCGGCTCTGTCCGTCGGTGATCCCCTGGCGCATTTGCCCAGCATGCCACGCGTGGCGGGGACGCCCAAACAAACTAGGCTGGTCCGATGGAGATCATCCGCTTCGCAGAACTCAGGTCCGAACCGTGGCGTAACGGCGGCGGGGTGACCCGTGAGCTTGCCAGCCACCCGAAAGCCGCCTCGGCGCAGGACGGCGCCTGGGACTGGCGGGTCAGCATCGCCGACGTCAGCAAGGCCGGGGATTTCTCGGCGTTCCCGGGCATGGAACGCGTGCTGACCGTGATCGACGGCGAGCTGCTCCTTCTCACCGTGGACGGCGCCGAGCATCCGCTGGAAAAGTCCCGGCCGTTCAGGTTCTCCGGCGAAGCTGCTGCGCACGGCGCCCTGCCCACCGGGGACATCCGCGACCTGAATGTCATCACGCGGACGGGCTCGTTTAAGGGCTTCACGTCCATCATCGAGCTCTCCAAAAAGCGCGCGCACCCGGTTTTTGAGGGCCAGCTCGCGGTGCTGCTGCAGGGCCAGGCCGCTGTCAGTGCGGGCAGCCTCAGCGTCAGCGCGGAAGCCGTGGACGCAGTGGAAGCCGCTGCCGCCCCGGAAGCCGACGCCGACGAAGCTGCCCCCGTACCCGGGGAGCCCGAGGCACTCAACCGGTATGACGCCGTCGTCGGTTCCGATACCGGGACCCCCGAAATCCTGGGCCGCGGCTTCCTGGCCGTGGTTTCGATCGACCGCGTGACTGCCTGATCCAGCGCTGCAGGCTAGCCTCGCCTTCGTTATCTGAGCCTTTCCACACTGGTCAGCGGCGTACGGCGCTCCTAGACTCGGCCTATGACCTCCACACCCTTTAATGCGCTCCTGTCCACCCAGATCGGCAACGAATTCGCGGCCTCGCAGCAGTACATTGCCGTGGCCACCTGGTTCGCCAACCAGGACCTCCCGCAGCTGGCCCGCTACTTCTACCGGCAGTCGGTGGAAGAGCGGAACCATGCCATGATGATGGTGCAGTACATGCTGGACCGCGACATTGAATTCACCATCCCGGGCGTCCCCACCGTGCGCAACGACTTCTCCTCCGTGACCGAGCCGCTGGCCCTGGCGCTGGAGCAGGAGAAGGAAGTGACGTCCGCGATCGAGGCCCTGTTCCGCGCCGCCCGTTCCGAGGACGACGCCCTGGGCGAGCAGTTTATGCTCTGGTTCCTCAAGGAGCAGGTGGAGGAGGTCGCCGCCATGACCACCCTCTTTAACATCGCCGAGCGCGCGGACAACCTGTTCGACATCGAGAACTTCATCGCCCGCGAAACCGTGGGCAACGGGGGCCGCGACTCCTCCGCCCCGGAGACAGCCGGCGGCGCCCTGTAAGCACCCTGCCCTCCCCCAACTAGGTAGCGCTAAGTGTCGTTTTGAGCCCTCAAAACGACACTTAGCGCTACTCAGTTGGGCGGGGACCGCTGCGGTGAGGTTGGCCACCAACCCGGCCACCCTCCGTCGGGCGTTGCTAAGCTGGAAACAAGGCTCCGCGAAGGACCCTCCGGACGACGGTTCAGTACCCGGCACGCGACAAGACTGGCCAAAGGATCTGTCATGTCGTGGTTAATCCTCATTCTTTCCGGGGCGCTGGAGGCCGTCTGGGCCGCCGCCCTGCACCGGACATTCCAAGCTACCGGCCGGCGCCGCCTCGCGCCCGCCCTCCTCTTCCTGGTCTCCGTCCTCGCCAGCATGGCCGGCCTCGCCATCGCCATGCAGTCCATCCCAACCGGCACCGCGTACGCCGTGTGGGTGGGCGTGGGCGTGGTGCTGACGTCCGCCTACGCGATCATCACCAGGGCGGAACGTCCGACGACGGCGCGCCTGCTGCTGCTCACCGGCATCGCCGCTTGCGTGGTTGGCCTGAAGGTGGTGGCGTAATGAACCAGCGTTCCACTGCCTGGCTGATGCTGCTGGCCTCCGCCGTACTGGAAGCCGTCTGGGCCACCGCCTTGGGCCAGTCCGACGGTTTCACCCGGCCCCTGCCCACTCTTGTTTTCGCCGTGACGGCCACCCTGAGCATGGTCGGTCTCGGCCTGGCCATCCGCAGCATTCCGCTGGGAACGGCTTACGCCGTCTGGGTGGGGATCGGGGCTGCCCTTACGGTGGGCTGGGCGATGGCCACCGGCGTCGAACCCTTCAGCTTGTTGAAGGTGCTCTTCATTGGGGGGATTGTGGGCTGCGCGGCCGGACTGAAAGCCCTGCCGGCTAAACCTGCTGCGGCCCCCGTCCCTTCCGCCGCTGCCCCCCGCTGAGTCTCCCCACCTCTGAGGCCGTCCGACTGCGTGTCCCGGCGACCCGCCGTCGGAATCCCGTGGGTGCGCGCGAAAGCCGGGGAGACCCAGCGGCCGGTTTAGGCTTTTGCCATGGACTCCCCCGAAGTACAGCAGGCACTCGACGCCCTGCGGCACAGGCTCGATAGCGGCCGGCGCACACTCCTGGGCATCACGGGTGCGCCCGGCTCGGGTAAATCGACTTTTGCGGCCCGGCTGCAGCGGGAGTTCGGTCCTGATACCGCCGTCGTGGTGCCGATGGACGGCTTCCACCTGGGCAACGCGATCATCAACGGCACACCGCTGCGGCAGCGCAAGGGCGCAATGGACACGTTCGACGTCGGCGGCTACCTCTCGCTGTTGCAGCGGCTCGTGCGGCGAGAAGAGGCAGTGGTGTACGCGCCCGAGTTCCGGCGGACTTTGGACGAACCGGTGGCCGCGTCCATCGCAGTCCCCGCGTCCGTGCCGCTGGTGATCACCGAGGGAAACTATCTGCTGGCGGAGACGCCTCAGTGGAAGGACGTCAGGGCGCAGCTGGATGAGGTCTGGTTCATGGACAGCCCTCCCGCGCTGCGGCTGGCCCGGCTGGTGGACCGGCACGTGGAGTTCGGCATGGAGCGGGCCGCAGCGGAGGCATGGGCGGCGGGCCCGGATGAGGCCAACGCGGTGATGATCGAGGCCACGCGCCAGGGCGCCGACCGGATCATCCCGTGGGGCCAGGACATCGGCTAGGAATACCGGGGCAAGGACCGGGGTTCTTGGCTGGGACGAGAGTCCACAAACGAATGGAGAGCGCTCATGACTGCACCATTGGTACACCTCGGCGACGGCCTTAACGTCAGCCCCCTGGGTTTCGGCGGCATGGCCCTCACCCCGGTCTACGGCGACGTTGACCCGCACGATGCCCTCAGAACCCTGCACCATGCAGTGGACACCGGCGTCAGCTTCATTGACACCGCGGACATCTACGGCGGAGGCAGCAACGAGCAACTCATCGCGCAACTGCTCAAGGACCGGCGGGGTGAAGTGCAGCTCGCCACCAAATTTTCCCTGGTGGGCTCGCCGGCTGATGGCTACACGGATGTCCGGGGAGATGCCGCCTACGTCCGGCAGGCTGTCGACGCCAGCCTGAAGCGGCTTGGTACGGACGTGATCGACCTCTACTACATGCACCGCCGTGACCTCCGCGTTCCGATTGTGGAAACCGTGGAGGCCATGGCGGGGCTGGTGCAGCAGGGCAAGGTCAAACACCTTGGCCTGTCAGAGGTGACCGCGCAGGAGCTGGCCGAAGCCGACTCCGTGCACCCCATCGCCGCGGTCCAAAGCGAATGGTCCATCTGGAGCCGGGACGTGGAACGCAACGTAGTTCCGGCCGCGGCCAGCCTGGGCGTGGGCTTTGTGCCGTATTCGCCACTGGGCCGGGGATTCCTCACCGGCACGGTGGACGCTTCCAGCCTGGGAGCCAACGACTTCCGACGCCGGATCCCGCGGTTCGCCGCGGACGCCTTTGACGCGAACCAGGGAGTCGTGGCCACCGTGCGGACGATAGCCGCCGAGCTTTCCGCAACGCCCGCCCAGGTTGCACTCGCGTGGCTACTGGAGCAGGGCAAACGGTTGGGACTGGCCGTGGTCCCCATCCCCGGCACGCGCAAGACGCACCGGATCGACGAAAACCTGGGCGCCCTGTCCCTGGACCTGACCCCGGCGCAACTGGAGGCGCTGGACCAGGCCGCGGACGCCGTCGTCGGCTCCCGCTCGGCGGACCCCAACTGGGTGTCCCAGGGCCGTGAATAGACTGATGCCCATGGACACGCTCATTCACGACCTACGCGACATCACCATCCGCAGCATCTCCGTCAGCGAGATGAACAACAACGTGTACCTGCTGACCGCGAAGGCCAGCGGCGCACAGCTACTGATTGATGCCGCAGACGACCTTCCGGCCATCCAGGCGATGCTCGCGGACGCCGCTGCAGATACCGCGGCCACAACCAAACTGGCGCAGATTGCAACGACGCACCAGCATTGGGACCACGTGCGGGCACTGCCGGCGTTGGTGGAAGCGACCGGCGCCCCAACCGTTGCCGGAAAGGACGACGCCGAGGCGCTGCCAGTACGCGTGGACCGGGCCCTGGAGCATGGGGACACCTGCGCCGTGGACGGCTTCGAGCTCACCGCCGTGCACCTGCGCGGCCATACTCCGGGATCGATCGCGTTTGTGTATCAGGACCCGGAAGGTCCTGCCCACATTTTCAGCGGGGATTCGTTGTTCCCGGGCGGCGTGGGCAACACCGACAATGATCCTGAGCGGTTCACGTCGCTGCTGGACGATGTCACCGCGCGATTGTTCGAGGCCTACCCGGATGACACATTGGTGCACCCGGGCCACGGCAGCCCCACCACCCTGGGTGCGGAACGCCCGCACCTTGAGGAGTGGCGTGCCCGCGGCTGGTAGTTCCGGTTAACAACCAATCGAGTGCTCCGTAACTGCCGTTATGAACCTTCTAAACGGCGGTTACGGAGCACACGATGGCGGTTAGGGCTGCTTAGCGGCTGCGGCGTTCGTTCGAGGCCGGGGCCGACGCGCGGCGGGGACCGCTGCGTGCCGGACGGCCACTGCCGCCACCGTTACCGTTACCGTTACCGGCGTACGAGCCACCGGACGTGCCGCCGGTGTTGGAGGACCAAACAGCCTTGTTGCCGGCGTTGCCGGCGTTGCCCGAGTTACCCGTGGAGGCTCCGGCGCGCTGGCCGGATCCACCCGTGCGGGCACCTGCACCGGCGCCTGCGGTGCGGGCACCGGCTGCGCGCTGGCCCGTTGCCGGACGTCCGCCGCGCTGTCCGCCGGTGGTAGCCGGGCGGCCCGTGCCGCCACGGGGAGCATCGCTGCGGGTAACGCGTGAATCAGAACGGCCGTCTGAACCGCGGCCGGCCGCTGCACGGCCACCTGCTGCGGGGACGTCGTTGCGGTGCGTGGAGGCTGTGACGCCGCGGGAATTGCGGCGAGCAGCAGCTGCTGCAATGGCGCGGTCCTCGTTCTGCTCAGCTACACGGTCAAATGCTGCCCGTGCCTCCGTGCGGCCTTCGTAGGCAACAGCGCGGCGCTCGGCCCTCGGAAGATCGGTGCGGGTCGGCTCAGCGGAGACGCGTCCACGTCCACCTCGGCCGCCACGGCCACCGGCTGTGGGGCCTTCCTGGCTGCGACGGGCGCGCTTGCGCTCGGCGTTGGCACCCATAGAGGTGCCGCCACCCTGCGCGGACTTCTTGGCCAACAGAGCGGCGCGGGTGCGCGGATCGATCTTGTCGGCCATTTCGCCCACGAGCTCAGCAACCAGCGGGGAGTTGGCGGTGACGCGCTCGAAGTTAACCTCGACGCCGGCAGCCTTCATCAGCTTCTTGACGTCGGACTGCTGCTCCGGGAGGGTCAGCGTGACAACGGTGCCGTCCGAACCTGCGCGGGCCGTACGGCCTGAGCGGTGGAGGTATGCCTTGTGCTCTGTGGGCGGATCCACGTGGATCACCAGTTCGACGTCGTCCACGTGGACGCCGCGGGCTGCGACGTCCGTGGCCACCAGGACGCGGACGTCACCGGAGGAAAACTCGGCCAGGTTGCGGTCACGGGCGTTCTGCGAGAGGTTGCCGTGCAGGTCGACGGCGGGGATCCCGGCGTCGGTCAGGGTCTTGGCCAGCTTGCGAGCGTGGTGCTTGGTCCGCATAAAGAGGACGCGGCGGCCGGCACCCGAGGCGAGCTCAACGATCAGCTGCTTCTTGACGGTCTGGTCGTTGACCACCAGGACGTGGTGCTCCATGGTGGTCACGGCGGCCTGTGATTCGTCCACAGCGTGGGTCAGCGGGTTGGACAGGTAACGCTGGACGATCTTGTCCACGCCGTTGTCCAGGGTTGCGGAGAACAGCAGGCGCTGGCCCTGGCTCGGGGTCATGTCCATGAGCTTCTTGACCACCGGGAGGAAGCCGAGGTCGGCCATGTGGTCGGCCTCGTCCAGCACGGTGATCTCGACGCCTTCGAGGGTCAGGATGCGCTGGCGGATCAGATCCTCCAGGCGGCCCGGGCAGGCGATGACAATGTCGACGCCGGCGCGCAGTGCCTTTTCCTGGCGAGCCTGGGAAATGCCGCCGTAGATCACGGTGGTGGTCAGGCCCATGGCCTTGGCCATGGGCTCGATGGTGGCGTTGATCTGGGTGGCCAGTTCACGGGTCGGGGCGAGGACCAGGCCCATGGGGCGGCCGGGCTTGCGGAAGTGCTTGGCTTCCCGCTCAGCGAGTCGTGCTACAAGCGGGATGGCGAAAGCGATGGTCTTGCCGGAACCGGTGCGGCCGCGGCCCAGGACGTCGCGTCCGGCCAGGGTGTCCGGGAGGGTCTTGACCTGAATGGGGAACGGCTCAACAATTCCCTGTGCGGTGAGGGTGTCGGCGAGTGCTTTGGGCGTGCCGAGGGCAGCAAAAGTAGTCATATATTTCATGGTCTTTCAGGCGGTATCCGTGCGGATATCGGCCCCCGATGCCGGTTGGCTCAAGGGTTTCGCCGAAGAAAAGTCAGGTGATCAACCGTGCTGCTGCCCAATTCAGAGCGGCGGCTGGGACCAAATGGAACGCGTTCATCGACGCAGGATGTGCCTCTCACATGAAAAAACCCGCTTCCCAAATCAAGGGACGAGCGGGCATCACTGCACATCAAGTCCCATAAGCGTACCATCCCCGCGCCTTGGCCTCTCTCATGCAGGTGGGGCAGGGGTGCTGGCGTTGCCTTTGGGTGCCCGGCAGGCGCAGGCTTGAGGCATGACTGAACAGGGTGCGGACCACCACCACACAACGGACGACGGCGACACCCGGCTGGGGGATGCACCGCAGCGCAGTGCCGCCGAGGCGTGGGACGAAAGGTACCGGAGCAAGCCGAAATTCTGGAGCGGGAAACCCAACCCGCAACTGGTCCGCGAAGGCGCGGGACTGAAGCCGGGCAAGGCCCTGGACCTGGGCTGCGGCGAAGGGGCCGACGCCATCTGGCTCGCCCAGCAGGGCTGGACCGTCACCGGCGTCGACGTTTCCGCTGTCGCGCTGGATCGGGCGCTCGGCCACGAAAAGGCGGCCCTGGACCGCGAGAGTGTGCACGCGCAGGGAGCCGGTGAAATTCCCAGCCGCATCCACTGGGAACAGTGTGACCTGGAGGAGTGGCAGCCCGCGGCCACCTTTGATCTGGTGACTTCGCAGTTCCTGCATTCGCCGCACCTGGCGTGGCAGGGTCCGCTGCGGATGGCGGCTGCGGCGGTCAAGCCGGGCGGCACGCTGCTGATCGTGGGCCACCATCCGGACCACCTGCCGCCATGGGGAAACCACACCAGACCGGAGATGTTCTACACCCCGGCGCAGCTCGTGGCGGAACTCGGCCTGGACTCGCCGGACTGGCAGCTGGAGGTCAACACCACGCGGGAGCGGACGGCAACAGGCCCGGACGGCGAGGAAGCCATCATCGGCGACACCATACTCCGCGCCACCCGGCTGGCCTGACTTTTTGTCCAGATAACGCGCCTTCCCGGGCGCGCAACTCGGATTATCTGGACAAAAACTCCGGGCGTTAGCGGGAAACCCGCGGCGCCACCGCAACCGCGGCGACGGCCACCACCGCCGTCAGTGCGAAGACCCCCGCGAACGATCCCGCCGTCGTCGTAAACGCCGCGAACACGATGCCCGTGGCGGCGAGCGCCAGCGCCCCGCCCAGCGAGTCCGAGATGGACATCGCCGAGCTGTTGAAGCCCTCGTTTTCCTTGGTGGACATGGCGAGCGTCATCACGCTGAGCCGCGGATACAGCAGCCCCATGCCGCCGCCGGCGAAGAGCCAGCCGGCAATCGCGACGGCGGCGGGCCAGTGGAGCGCCGACGTCGCCAACGTGAGGAGAATGGCTCCCAGCACCAGCGCTGAGCCGATGCGCACCGCCGCCCGGTGCTGCAGCCGGGTGCCGAGGCGGCCCTGAATGGCGGCGGCGGCTGCCCACGACAACGCGCCTCCGGTGAGTGCCAGGCCGGCGAACGTCGGTGGGAACTGGTACTCCTCGATCAGCAGGTACGGCAGGTAGACCTCGGCACCGAAGAATGCGGCAGACGCCAGGCCGCGGGTCAGGATCACGCTGGGGAGGCCGCGGCGGGCGAGCAGCGTTCCGCGCGGTACCAGCGGCCGCACGGCCACGAGGGCAGTCACGACGGCGGCCGCGGCCAGGAGTGCCGGGGCTGCGGGAACGCCCGCGATAGTGACTCCGGCGGAGAGGTTCAGCCCCAGCACAGCGAGCGCGGCGAGCGCCGCCCAGGCCAGCCGGCCCAGCGCCCAGGGCGGGACCGTGGCCTGCACAGAAGGCCGGTCGATGCCGCGGAGCACTGGAACAATCATCACGAGGGCGGGCACCACCAGGCCCACCACGCCCAGGAACACCCAGTGCCAGCTCAGGACCTCCGCCACGATGCCGGCCGCGAACGGGCCCACCAGGGACGGGATCACCCACGCGGCCGAGAAGGCGGCAAAAATCCCGGGGTGCAGGACGGCCGGGTAGACGCGGGCCACCACCACGTAGAGCGCAACCGTCAGCGCCCCGCCGCCAAGCCCCTGCACCAGGCGGCCGGCAACCAACATGGGCATGGACACGGCCGTGCCCGCGATGATCAGGCCCAGCACGAACAACGCCACGGAGGCGTGCAGCGGGACTGTTGGGCCGCGGCGGTCCGACCAGTTTCCGGCCGCCACCATCCCGATCACACCGGTGGCCAGCGGCCCGGCGAAGGCCAGCGCATACAGGCTGGCGCCGTCGAGCTCGCGGCTGACGACAGGCATGATGGTGGTCACGGCGAGCGATTCGAAGGCCGCGAGGAACACCAGGGCACACGCGCCGATGGTCACCCACAGGTACGGTCGCTGCAGGATCCCGGCTGTGGTGGCGGAATGCGTGGCCGGCAGGGCGGAATCGGGCACGCTAATGGCCCGATCGGCTGGAGCCGCCGACGTAGCGGTTCCGGCCCGCGCGGTATCCGAACACCGCGGCCAGCGAACCGACCACCAGGAACAGCACCCCGGCGGCCGTGAACGATCCCGTGGCCTGGTGCAGCTGGCCCACCATCAGCGTGCCGGTGGAACCCAGCCCGTAGCCCACGCCCTGCATCATCCCGGACAAGTGCGCGGCGGTGTGGCCGTCGCGCGTCCGCAGCATGATCATGGTCAGGGCCACCGCGGTGAGGCTTCCCTGCCCCAATCCCAGCAGCGAGGTCCACCCCCAGATGAGTTCCAGGGGTCCGAAGATGCTCAGCGCAAATCCGCCGCCGGTCATCAGCGCCACCACCACCGCGATGGCCCGCTGGTCACGGAACCTCGCCGCCAGTGCAGGGGCAAACAGCGAACCCGTCATCTGGAGCACGATCGAAACGGACACCATCAGGCCTGCCGTTGCGCCGTCCACGCCGCGTTCGCGCAGGATCGGCGCCAGCCAGGCAAAAACGCTGAAGGACATCATGGCCTGCAGCACCATAAAGATGGTCACCTGCCATGCCACCGCCGAACGCCACACGTTGACGCCGAGGTTGCCGGCCTGGTGCCGGACAGGGTGCTGGCGAAGTGCCACCGGAAGGAACAGCAAAAGTACGACGGCGGCAGGAACCGCCCAGAACCACAGCGCCGAGGTCCACTCCCCCGTCGCCGAGAAGACGGGGTAGGTAAAGCCGGCTCCGAGGGCGGCAGAGGCGCAGATGGCCGTGGTGTATAGCCCGCCCATGAGTCCCAGCCGGTGCGGGAAATCGCGCTTCACCAGCCCTGGCAGCAGCACGTTGCACAGGGCGATGGCGGCACCGCAGGCAGCAGTTCCCGCCAGCAAGGTAGGCAGATGGCCGGCACCGGGAACCAGGCCGCCGATGTCCGCGGGCCGCAGCAGCAGCCCCGCCGTGAGTACTGCCATGGCGCCTAGCAGGACACGTTCGGCGCCAAACCGGCGGGCAAGGACAGGGGCCAGCGGTGCGAAAACACCCAGGAGCGTGACTGGCACGGTGGTGAGCACCACAACGGCCCAGCCCGGGAGGCCGGCGTCGGACGTGATCTCCGGAAGAACCGCGGCGAAACTGGAGAAAACCGTGCGGAGGTTCAGCCCGATAAGCACCAGGCAGAGGCCCAGATAGGCCAGGGCCCGGCGGCTGCTCTGCGGGCTCTCCGGTCCGCTGCCCGATTGGCCCGGAAGGCGCGTCGGGGCTGCTGGGGGGATGTCGTCGATTTCGGCGTCGATCAGCAGTCCAGGCACGTCAACGTTGTCAGCACGGGTCACGGGACCCATTCTGTCAGGCTTCGTTGCCACGCGGAGTTATCCACATAGACCAGAAAAGGGCTGGTTGCCCGCCTGGAGCGAACCTACCGTGGGATCAGCATGCGGTACCCAGCCATAACATTCGGGAGAAGCCATGAGCCTCGCACCATTGCACGATCCGTCCGTTGCGTCCGCCCCGGCCTCGCCGAAGGCGCATGGCAGTGGCGAGGGGACAGCCAGCCTCGCCTTCAGCCTCATTGCCCCGGCGAGCATGTTTCTGACTGTGCCCTTCAGCCTATTGGCGGCCTTCTTTACGAGGCCTTCGGAGGGCCCTGGGCGGCTGGACTGGGTCGCACCGTTGGTGCTGTGGAGCTATCCGGCGCTGTTTGGCCTGCTTGCAGTGACGCTCGGAATTGTTTCGCTCCGCGTATTTGTGCGTCGGTCAAACGGTTGGCGGGCTGGTGTGGCCGCGTTGTGGATATCGGCGGCCGAGGTTGCCGTGGGCCTGGTGCTCGTGCTCAGGGACGGGGACTTTATGATCCTCTTCTGAGATTTCATTTCCTTTCCGACCTCGCAGGGCGACCATTTTCGCGTTCCATCGCGTCCCGTTCGTGGCTCAGGTGAGTGCCCAAGCCGTGGGCGTGGGCCCCGGGTATTCTGGAAGGGATGAGCGAATCCCCAGAATCCCCCCAGCCTCCGCATGTCCCGCGCCCGGTGACGCCCGGTACCCAGGCGTCTTTCGGCACGTACGGGGGCAGGCCGGTGAGCTTTGTGCGCCGCGGCACCCGCCTCCAGGGGCGCCGTCAGACGGCGTGGGAAGAACACTCGGACCGGTGGGCGCTGGACGTGCCCCGGCACATCGCGAACACGTCGGTCCACCCGGACTACACCTTCGACGCTGAGGCCGAGTTCGGCCGCAAGGCACCGCTGATTGTGGAAATCGGTTCGGGGCTGGGCGATGCCATCTGCCACGCGGCCGAGGAGAACCCGGACACGGACTTCCTGGCGGTCGAGGTCTATACACCGGGGCTGGCCAACACCATCATCAAAATCAACAGCCGCGGGCTGAACAACGTCCGGGTGGTGGAAGCCAACGCGCCCGAGGTCCTCGCCACCATGCTGCCGGCAGGATCCGTCAGCGAGCTGTGGGTGTTCTTCCCCGATCCCTGGCACAAGTCACGGCACCACAAACGCCGCCTCATCCAGCCGGAGTTCGCCGAGCTGGCAGCACGGGCACTCACCAAGGGCGGACTGTGGCGGGTCGCCACGGACTGGTCCAACTACGCTGTCCACGTCCGCGACGTCCTCGCGGACTCTCCGGACTTCGAAAACCTCCACACCGGCGAGCGCCACGGGCCGGAAAGTCCGCTCACCCAGGTGTGGCAATCCGGCGTCGAAACTCTCGTGGGCGGCGCGCCCGTCCGCGAAGGCCGGGCGCCGGTGAGTACCGCGCATACAGGCCCCAACGAGGGTGTTGATGAAACGGGCGGCTGGGCGCCGCGCTTTGAAGGCCGGATCCGCACGAGTTTCGAGGCGAAGGCCCACGAGGCCGGTCGGCTGATCTTCGACCTCTGCTACCGCCGGCGCTGAGCCTTGAAATGTAAGTAGCGCTAACTGCCGTTTTGAAGGCTCAAAACGGCAGTTAGCGCTACTTAGTTGGGGTCAGTTCACGCTGATGGAGGCGACGATCTCCTTGAGCATCCCCAGCCGCGGCTCGATCTCCGGGTTCACGTACGGCCAGATCACCACAACACCGATGAAGCGGCTGTTCTCCCAAACACCCACAGTGGCCGCGACCCTCGCCTCGCCTGCCGGATCCGTGTATCCAACCACGACGGCGTACGAGGACTTACCGGGTACGTTCAGTTCGCCTTCGGTGAGGATGGTCCCGGCCCGGTCTTCAAGGTAGAAGCCTGACATCAGGTGTGCCCAGCCGTTAGCCTGCGCGGCGCCGGTCACGGAGGTGTCGTCCTTGATGACCGTCACCAGGACACCGCCCAGCAGGCCATACTGCTCGGTGTTTGGCCCGGCGGCGGAGTCCTCCAGAACCTGGGTGTGCTCGGGGAAGTCTGCCGTGAATCCCAGCGGGGACTCGATATGAACTGACATGGTTGCTCCTTAGCGGTAAGACTTGGCTGGGCTGGCTGGCAGGTGCGGATCCGGCACGGGACGTCAGAGCTTCTCGAGCTTGGTGTCGTTTGAACGGGCCGTTCCCGTCTTCGCCTTCGATCAGGTATTTCCGGTCCGCCTCGGACAGGCTGGCCCACCACTTGGCTTGCTCTTCCGGGCTGGCCTTGAGCATGCCATCCATGTCCTCCTTCAGCTCCTGGCGGTAGGCCTCAGCCGCTGCCGCCTTCGCTACCCGTTCCTCCAGCCAGTTCTGGGCGCGGCTGCCCAGGTCCTTGATTTTGTCCAGGACGCTGGTCCCGCCACCCGCCACTGCTGCCGCCGCCGGTCGCGGCAGAGGACTGTTCCTGTTCGTTTGCGTGCTGCAGGAGCAGCTTGGAGTTGTGGCGGAGGCTGGATGCCACCCGCTCCAGGCTGGGGCGGTGGTTGCCGGACCAGTCCTGCCGGAACAGCTCGCCGTCGGCACCCTTCCATGGCGCGGACTGGATCTGGCCCTGCAGGGAGCTGGCCCGGCTGCTGAGCAGCGCGGCCGCCTTGTCAACGGCCCTCGCCAGCTCCCGCAACTGGCTGACGTCCGCGCCGTAAAAAGTCATGGTGTCTCCCCCGGAGAGTATTAAGAGTTAGTTCTATCGCTGGACATATCGTCGCATGGTGGCAATTCTCCCGCGATGGGGAACCCTCCCCATCGCCGGGCACACCAACGCACACGCAGTTACTGTCGGTCCGCGGTGCGCAAAAGT
The DNA here is from genome assembly GCF_023913735.1 of Pseudarthrobacter raffinosi. Taxonomy (GTDB): domain Bacteria; phylum Actinomycetota; class Actinomycetes; order Actinomycetales; family Micrococcaceae; genus Arthrobacter; species Arthrobacter raffinosi. The sequence continues at coordinate 121,962 of NZ_JAMXBH010000003.1, read as the reverse complement.
TGGTACTGTTCGGGGCCGGCTTCGCGTGGCACGATGGGGTTGTGCGGGGGGCACGCAAATCTGCGCCCCTCGGGCGCTGGCCCGAAGGAAGCGCCATCAAAAGAGAACTCAAAGACGCCGCAGGTGCGGCGGAGGACGTCACCAACTCACGCGCACTGGAGTTGCTGGCGAGGGTGGGTTTCGCGGTAAGCGGCCTATTGCACTTCCTGGTGGGCGCCATCGCAATCCGCCTCGCCATGGGTGGTTCGGGGAATGCTGACTTCAGCGGGGCTGTTTCCGAACTGGCCAGCCAGCCCGCCGGGCCGTTCCTCCTGTGGGCAAGCTTTGCCGCCTGCGCGGCCCTTGCCGTCTGGCAGGCCAGCGACGCCGTCTTCGACTACAACCGACTGCCCACCAAGGACAAAGTCGGTAAAAAGGCCAAAGCGGCAGCGCAGGCCGTGGTGTTTGCCGGGCTCGCCGTGACACTGGCCAGCTTCGCCATGGGCACAGGGTCCGGGGGCGACAACCAGCAATCGGCGAGCGACCTCACCGTCGCCGTCATGAAGGCCCCCGGCGGCGTAGCACTGCTGGTCCTCGTGGGTCTGGGCATGGCCATCACCGGGATCATCTACGGCATCCGCGGAATCAAGAAGACGTTCGAGAAGCACCTCACGATGCCCGTTTCCCGCTCTGCCCGGACGGCCGTCTCCGCCTTGGGCGTGACCGGCTACGTCGCCAAAGGCATAGTCCTGCTGCTGACCGGGATGCTCATCTCCATCGCCACCCTGCAGGCCCATCCGGATGAATCCACGGGCCTGGACGGTGGACTCAGGGCCCTGCGCGACCAGCCCTTCGGCGTGTATTTACTGGCCGCCGTGGGCGCCGGCCTCATCTGCTACGGACTCTATATGGTGGTCCGGGCTCGTCTGGCCAAAATGTAGGGATGGGCGCATTCTCCGGGACCGGCCCGGAATGCCCACCAACCCGGAACACCCGGCCTCCGGTTAGGGTGGGTCCATGCCCCAGGTACGCGCCGAACGACTCATCCGCCTCGATCCGGAGACAGTCTTTGCCCTCTCCCAGACCACCGGCGCGTTCCGGCTCAAATGGGACCCGTTCATCTCGGCCCAAGGTTTCCTGAACAGCGCAACGTCCGCCGGAAAGGGCGTCCGGTCACGGACCGTGTCCCGCCTGGGCCTGGTGATGGTGAGCGAATACGTTTCCTATTCGCCACCCAGGAACGTGGGTATGACCATGGTGTCCGGACCGTGGTTTTTCGGGAAGTTCGGTGGCGGCTGGCGTTTCACCGCGGACGACGGCGGCACCCGCGCGGTCTGGAAGTACACCTTTTCGTGCCGCCCGGCCTGGTTGCGGCCGGTGGCTGAACGGATGGGCGCCTGGCTTTTGGGCCGTGAGATCACTAAGAGGATCGACGCGTTTGCCCGGGCCTGCGAGGATCCGGCCCTGGTGGCCGAGTTCCGCGCCCGCCAAGCACCGTGAACACCGGACCGTGATCGCCGGCAAAGGGATCACGGCACCGTAATCACAGCCACGGCGTGCTGGGTTTCGTCCCGCAGTTCCAGGCTGGCGATGCTGGCCAGCTGAAGTGGCGTGGCGCCCATGACCTTCACCCTCCCGCTCGGCGTCGCGGTCCAGGCAAATGCCCGGTCCTCGCCGCCGTCGCGGTCCCGGATCCAGAGCGAGAGGGTTCCGTCCAGCGGCAGTTTGCTGCCGTTCACGGCCAGCTCGGTGCCCCATGTTTTCCGGGCAAGGTCGATGCTGAACTGAAGGCCATTGCCGGACTGGACCGAGTAGCTGGCGTCCGGCTCCGGCGGCCGGCTGAGCAGCGGGGCCGCGGCCACCCCCAAGGCGAGGCACGCCGCGGCGACGGCGCCCACCACGGCCGCCCACCGCAGTCGTAATTTACGACGCCGGGTGGCCAGTTCATCGAGGACCCTGCGCGGCACGGAGCTGGCTGGCTCAGGGGCCACCCCGGGGCGGGCGCTCCCGGTGAGCGCCACCGCATCCGGGATGGGAAGCGCATCGAGCAGGGCCGGCAGGCTTTCGAGCTCGGCGAGTTCGGTCCGGCAGTCCGCGCAGTCTTCGAGGTGGGCTTCGAAACGTTGCGAATCCGCGGGGTCAAGCCCGCCGAGCACGTAGGCGCCCAGCAGCTGGTGCAGCTCAGAGGCGTTCACCGCTCCACCCCCATCTCATCGAGGATGGCCCGCAGCGCCCTAACGGCGTAATGGGCCCGGGACTTCACGGTTCCGCTGGGGATGTTCAGCTGCACGGCGGCCTCGTTGACGGTGAAACGGCGGTAGTGGAGGGCGACGAGGACATCGCGGTGTTCGGTACTGAGCCGCAGCAGCGCCTCTTCCATCAGCACACGGTTCAGGAGTTCATCCACGCGTTCCACGGCCTCGGCGGGATCGGCGAGTTCGCGTTCCATCACTTCGGCCGGGCGTCTTTGGGCCTTGCGGTAGTTGTCGATCATGATGTTCCGCGCTGTACGGAACAGGTAGCTGCGGAGGCTTCCGGTGATGTCCGGGGCCTGTTGCCAGACGCGCAGCACGGTCTCCTGGACCACGTCCTCTGCCAGCTGCGGGTCGCGGGACGCGCTGAGGACAAAACGGCGCAGGGCGGAGCCGTGTTCGCGGTAGATCGCTGCCACCACGTCCTCGTCCAGCGGCATGCCGCCCTCCTGTCCCTGGTTCCCCGTCCCGGCGGACTGTACCTTCCGGCTGATACGACGTCCCCCGCGCGCAAAAGGTTCACTGGCCGTGGTCCCTCGGAACTGGCGCCGAAAACAGGGGGGCCGGTTCTTGAACCATTCTTCACCCCTGCACGTCGTACCGGTTAGTGCCCGGTGATCCGACACCGGGCCCCAGCCGAGGAGCATCCCATGAAACAGCATTTGTGCACAGGTCTTGCCGCAGCGGCTCTCATAGCCGCACTTTCCGGCTGCGGCGGCAGCCCCGGAACCACCACAACCACTCCGGCGGCCACCAGCCCGGCCGCCACGTCCGCCGCCCCGACCGCCGGCTCCCCAACCGCAGCGGCCGCCGTCGACCTCAAGACAGCATCCTCCAGCGCCGGCAACATCGTGGTGGATGCCGCGGGCATAAGCGTCTATTTCTTCACCAAGGACGTGAAGGATTCCGGCACCAGCGCCTGCACGGGAGCGTGCCTGACCGCGTGGCCACCGCTCCTCACCACCGCGGCCAAGCCTGCCGCCGAAGGCGTCGCCGGCACGCTCGGGACAATCACGACGCCGGACGGGGCCAAGCAGGTGACCCTGAATGGACTGCCGCTGTACTACTTCGCACAGGACAAGAAGCCCGGCGACGTCCTGGGGCAGGGCGTCAACGACGTCTGGTACCTGGCCACGCCGGCCGGGGAACTGATCCGGACAGCGGCGTAAGGCTACTGACAGTTCAGGCTACTGACAGTTCTGGCGCTTACGGATCGACCGCCTACGGATTGACCGCTTAAGGATGGAGGCCGGGCAGCGGGACTGGAGGCGTGGCCGGCAGGGGCAGAGCCGGGGGCTGTCCCTCGCCGTTCAGCGGCCCACCCGGCATACCCGATGTGACGTTTTCGGGGAGGGGAAGGTCCGGCAGGGGCACTGCCGGCGCTGAACCTGAAGGGGCCGGAGCGGGCTGCGTGGCCTGGCTGGAACCGGATCCCGGTACGGCCGGAACCGGCACAGTGTCAGCCGTCCCGGTGGGTCCTACGGCAGGGACGGCGGGCTGGCCCGGTCCCGGAGCCGGGGTCTCCACCGGCGCGGGGGCAGGCCCGCCGCCAACGGTGGACACGAAGGATGTTACTGCGTGGTTGACCTGGCCGATGGAATCCCGGATCCCCTGGTCGGAGGCCACGGCAACGGCGCCGCCAGCCGCCAGCGAAACGGCCACGGACAGCGTGGTGAGGGTGATCCTCCGCTTGGCCCGACGGCGGGCGGCGAGCTCGTCGGTGGCGGTCGTGAGCTGGCCGGTTGCCTCGGCGGGGGCTACGGTGGGCTCTGATTGAGGGGATGCCGCCACCGCCAGGTGACGGGTGGCTGCCGCGCGGCTCGGCGCAGGCGTCGGGACAGCAGTGTGTGTCACGGCAGGAGTCTGTGTCACGGCAGGCCTCATAAGCGCGGCAACCGCATCGGAAGGTACCGGCCGCTCGGCTGCGAGCGCCCGGAGCTCCAGCAGGACGGGGCGGAGGCCGCCGTCGTCGTGCAGCCCTGCCTCCAGCAGCAACCGGTCAACAGACGCGTCCTCGCGGGAACCGTTGCGTGAGCCTGCGGTGTCACTCATGATCTGCCTGGTTTCTTCTAAGAGTCTGGTCCTTGAGGTTTTGCAGGGCCCTGCGTTGGAGCTGCTTGATGGCACCCTGGGACTTGCCCATGATGCCGGCCACCTGTTCGATGGAAAGGTCCGCCACCACCCGCAGTGCCAGCACCTCGCGGTGTTCATCGGCGAGGCCTTCAAGCAGGGCAGCCGCGCCGCCGCTGTGGCCCAGGGCGTGGTCCTCCGCGGACGCCGTGCTGCGCCCGTCCTGCAGGGGGTCGTACGGAGTGAAGTCCGGCCTGCGTTCAACCCGCCGGTAGTAATCCACCATCCGGGCGTGGGCGATGGAAAACACCAACGACTTGGCGCCCTGGAGGCCGCCGGTCAGCTCACCAATCTTGGGGAAAAACGCCAGGAACACATCCTGGGTGACAGCTTCGGGATCATCCACGCCACGGGCCTTGAGGTAACCCAGGACCGCTCCGGACAAGGTTCGATAGACAGCGCCGAAGAGCACAGCCTGATCAGCACCGGCTGTGTCTGCAAATGTATCTATGTCTTCTTCGGCCAAAGTGTCTAGCACCAGTGGCTCCTCCATCCCGGGCAGCGTAGTCGCTCATCCCGGTATTCGGCGCGGCGTGCTCCGCTGCTGTGGGTCAGCTGCGGTCGGTCAGCTATCTGGCTGCCATGTGGACTGCGGGAATCCGGTCCGTCCGGAGCCGGTTCCCGCAGTCCACACTAGCTGCGCAGGTCCTAGTGGCCCGAAACGGCGGGAACGTCTACAACGTCGCCCGGTACGGCGGGAACAGCAGGAACGGCGGGAACGAACGGCTCGCCGTCGACACCCGGAACTGCCGGCACGGCAGGAACAGCGGGCAGCTCGGGGCGCTCAGCCTTGGCGGAGGCAGAGCCCTCGCCAGCAGCGTCGGCGTCGGCCGAGGCGGCGCCCTGTGCGACGACGTCCGTGCAGAAGGCGTCAACGTTGCCTTCGCCCTCGGCGGCGATGATCAGCGACGAGAAGCCCTCGGAGGCTTCGTTCAGTCCACCGTTGGCGAAGGCGGTGCAGAGGCCAAAGGCTGCGGCGCCAGCTGCGTCCACGGCGGTGCCGGCAGCGGCGGATGCGTTGGCCTCGGCTGCGACCTCATCTTCGGAGACGGCTGCTTCGCCGGTTACTGCTGCATTACCGGAAGCGTTTGCGGAAGCCGACTCGGTGGCGTCAGCGGCCAGCTTGGGGGCCGGGGCGCCGAGCAGTTCGTGGGCGGTCTGCTGTGCATCGGCCGGGAGGGCGCCGGAAGCAGCTGCGACGCCGGTTCCACCGACGGCCAGGGTGCCCGCGGCGAGTACTCCGGCGGCGATTTTGCTGGTGGCGAGAACAGTGAACAACGACATGTGACACTCCAAAACCTAGAGAACAATTCAGATCCGGCTCCGTGAGGAACCCTTCACCCCCTTCATCGCTGGCCGGACCGGGAAAGTTACGGCGCCTCCCAATTTTCTTTTCCAGGGCCCGGCTCCGGCCCATGGACCGCACTAGCATCGAGGCATGGCGATCACTCCGGAACAGCAGAAAACGGCCAAGACCTGGCAGACCATGGTGGACAGCAACAAAGCCCTGCTCCTTCGAAAGACGGGGCACGACGTCGGGTACTGGGCCGAGCAGGCACGCTCCGCGGGCCTAAGGAACGACGCCGAGCTCCGCCACTGGATGCGCGACGAGCACGGCGTCACGGGCTATGCGCAGTACGCCGTCTCGTGGGAGCTGTTCGGCTATCCGGAATTCATGCTGCGCGACGCCGACGAGCTTATCGATGGCCAGTGCATCAACCACCCGGAGCTGCGGCCCATCGCCGACGCGCTCCTGGCGTGGGCGGCGGCCACCGAGGGCGTGGAGATCCAGATGCGGAAGGGCTACGTCTCGCTCCACAGCCCGCGCCGGAAGTTCGCCCAGGTCACCCGGACCACCAACACCGCCGTGGACGTCGCGCTGCGCCTGGACACACTCCACATCCTGGCCAGGGCGCTGGACCAGAACACCTAATAGCTGAAACGACGGCGGGCCGGGTTCGTCGGAAGCTTCCGACGAACCCGGCCCGGGACCGTGGTGAGGGTCCTACGCGTCGATCATCTCGTCGTCGTCCGCTTCCTCGAACTCAACGGCGGCGACGATTTCCTGGGTCTCCGGGTTGATCATGAACGCCTCTTCGTCATCCTCGACCATGATGAAGTCGCCGTGGTCCGTGGTGAAGTGCCAGGCCAGCGTCTTCTCGCCGTCGTGCATGTAGTTGGGGTCGCCCATGGTGATCTTCTGCAGCGTGTAGCCGGCGATGTCGCACAGTTCGCGGATGATGACCTCGAAGTCCGGGGCGTCCTCCAGTGCTTCCTCGTCGGCCGCGGCCTGGCGCTCCTCCAGGTTGGGGATGAGCGCAACCTGGCGCTCGATGTACGCGTCGAGCTCCTCGTCGTCGAGCACCAGCAGGCCCTCCTGGGACAGGAGCCAGGCGGCGTTGAGGGCCGTGATGTTTTCGGTTTCGAACAGCTCCTCGAACTCGCCGTCGAGCTCTTCAATGGTGCGCACGGCGTCGTTGGACTCTTCCTCAGTGTCGAGGTCGCCGTCGAGGTAGCGCTCCTCGTCTTCTTCGGACAGGGCATCAAAGGCCGCTACGGTCCGGTTGAAGAGCTCCAGGTGGGCGGTTGCGCCCATCCCGGCGAGGCCCTCGCGGATGAGCGGGTCCACTTCGTCGCGGTCCGCGGTGAACACGTACTGGGCGAAGCCGCCCTCCAAGGACTGCGTGACGTAGAAGTCAACGTAGTAGCTGCCGAGCGCCGCGGGCGCGATCTCGCCGGCGTCGAGCAGTTTCCCGTACATGGCGTTCACCACGTGAACGTTGGCATCTACGACCTCCTCGCTGCCTGCATCGATGCTGGCCTTGGTCAGGACGACAGGGTTCTGGCTCATGGTCATGGGATTCCTCACTGCTGAATGCTTCGGTGCTGCTCAGGACACTTTCACGCTACGTCGGCGGGGGCGGCGCCGTGTTGAGGCGGAAGTGAACGTCAGGCGAAGTTTCAGGCTCCCGCCGGGCGAACTAAGATGAAGCAGATAACCTCCGATCGGACACGGCACCCCCGTGGCCAGCTGAAAGTAGCGCGCACCATGCCATCCCAACCGGACGAGAGTGCGGCACTGGCAATACAGACCCCCGCCATTAACGACCGCTCCCTCGCGGCCGGGTTGGCGTATGCCATGGGCAGCCGGGTTTCCGGAATGTCGTTCGACGCCGCCACCGGACTGATGCTGGGCAAGGTCCGGGGAGGTGCCGACGTCCCATACTCCACCACGGCAAAGCTGGTGCGGAAATCCGGCGGCTGGAGCTGCACCGTGGGTGTCTGCAGCTGCCCCGTCCGCAAGGACTGCAAGCATGTGGCCGCGCTGCTGTTCGCCGCCGAGGACAACCCTGCCATCCGCGTCCAGCTCCTGGCCCCGGCTGAAGTTTCCCGGCTTTCCCGCCAGCCCGCCAACCTGGACCTGGCCGACTGGGAGCAGGCACTGAGCCCGCTCATTTCGCAGCCCGGCATCACGCAGTCCATCAGCGGCATCCCGCTGGCACTCCAGTTCGACATCGAGGAACCGGCGCCGCACTTCTCCTACACAGGCCGCCGCGACCCGCTCCGCAGCGTCCGCCAGCTCAAAGCCCGGCCCGTGATCATGGGCGCCAAGGGCAAGTGGATCCGCGGCGACGTCTCCTGGAACACCCTGAGCTACCTGAACTTCCGCCGCGAATGCAACGAGGCGCACATCGAGTGGATGCAGGCATTCCTGGCCGCACACACCGCCGCCGCCAACCGGGTTCATAACTCCTCCGCGCTGTGGCTTGGCCTGAACACGTTCGCCGGGAAGAACATGTGGAGCCTGCTCACCGACGCCAAAAAGATCGGCCTCGCCCTGGTGCACAGCCGCGGCACCGAGCCGGTGCGGCTCGCCGAGTCTCCCGCCGCCGTCGGGCTTAATTTGAGCCGTTACGGCGCGTCCGTGGGTGGGGACGCTGCGGCTCCGGGCGCAACGCACGACGACGGCGGGCTGGAGCTCGCGCCCACCATCACCGTTGTGGGGGAAGACGTTGATCCGGCGTCGGTGGGGACCATTGGCCGCCCCGCGCACGGCATTTTCCTGACCACTGGCGGGGAGGCTTTGCCCGGGGTTTCCGCGGAGAATGTGATCACGCTGGCGCCGCTGGAGAGCGGGCTGAGCGAGGAGCTGCTGACCTTCGTCACGGCCGGCAGCACGCTGCACATTCCGGCGAAGGACGAGACGCGCTTCCTCACCGGCTTCTACCCGAAGCTGAAGCAGGCAGCCCGGGTCACGGCGACGGACGAGTCGGTGGCGCTGCCCGCCCTGGCCCTCCCGACCCTTTCCCTGCTGGCCAACTACGGCGCGGACCACCGGGTCCGGCTGCATTGGGAATGGCACTACAAGTCCGGAAACCTGGTCACGGCCCAACCGCTGTGGCGGCACCCCGGCGACCACGGCTACCGCGACGACACCGCCGAGGCCCGCATCCTGGAGGGCATCGGCCAGCCGTGGAACGTTGTTCCGGCCCTGGGCGAATCGGCCACCGGCGGCTGGGGCACGCCACGCCTGTCCGCGTCCGCCGAACTGAACGGCCTGGACACACTCGCTTTTACCGAAGACGTCCTGCCCGAGCTCCGGAACGCCCCGGACGTTTCAGTGGACACTGCCGGGGACATCGCCGACTACCGCGAGGCCGAGGAAGCGCCGGTCGTTTCCATCTCCACCAAGGCCACCGAACAGCGCGACTGGTTCGACCTTGGCATCCAGATCTCTTTGGAGGGGCAGCCGGTTTCCTTCGCCGCCGTATTCTCCGCGCTGGCCGCGGGCCAGACCAAGATGCTCCTGCCCAGCGGCGCGTACTTCTCGCTGGATTTGCCGGAACTGCACCAGCTGCGCGCCCTGATCGAGGAAGCCCGCTCGCTGCAGGACAACAAGGATGCGCCGCTGCAGATCAGCCGTTTCCAGGCCGGGCTCTGGGACGAGCTCGCGCAGCTTGGCATTGTCGATGAACAGGCCGCCGCCTGGCGTGAGGCCGTGGGCGGGCTGCTCGAAGGCGGGATCAACGGGCTGCCGCTGCCTCCCTCGCTCAATGCCGAGCTGCGGCCTTACCAGCTTGAGGGCTACAACTGGCTCAGCTTCCTGTACCGGCACAGCCTCGGCGGGATCCTCGCCGACGACATGGGCCTCGGCAAGACCGTGCAGGCACTCGCCCTGATGTGCGCCGCGAAGGAGCAGGCTGCGTCTGTGTCTGAGGATGCTGAAACACCAGCGCCCGATGTTCCGGCGCCCGACGGCGTGACTCCCTTTTTGGTGGTGGCCCCCACCAGCGTCGTAGGCAACTGGGCGGCGGAAGCCGCACGCTTCGCTCCCGGCCTCACGGTTCGCATCGTTAGCGAAACCTTTGCCAAGAACAGCCAGGATGCGGCCGTTGAACTCGCCGGAGCGGACATCGTGATCACGTCCTACGCGCTGTTCCGGATCGACTACGACTCCTATGCCTCCAAGACCTGGGCGGGTCTGGTGCTCGATGAGGCCCAGTTTGTGAAGAACCACCAGTCCAAGGCCTACCAGTGTGCCCGGAAGCTGCCCTCGGCGTTCAAGCTGGCCATCACCGGCACCCCGCTGGAGAACAACCTTATGGAGTTCTGGGCGCTGACGTCCATCGTGGCGCCGGGCCTGTTCTCCAGCCCCAAACGGTTCGCCGAGTACTACCAGAAGCCGGTGGAAAAGAACGGCGACAAGGGGCAGCTGGACAAGCTCCGCCGTCGCGTCCGTCCGCTGATGATGCGCCGCACCAAGGACCAGGTCATCCAGGACCTGCCGCCCAAGCAGGAGCAGATCCTCGAAGTGGTGCTGAACCCGCGCCACCAGAAGGTCTACCAGACGCACCTGCAGCGCGAGCGGCAGAAGATCCTGGGCCTGATCGAGGACGTGAACAAGAACCGGTTCACCATCTTCCAGTCCCTGACCCTGCTGCGTCAGCTCAGCCTGGACGCGTCGCTGGTCGATCCGTCGCTGTCCGGCGTCCGCTCTTCGAAGCTGGACGTGCTGTTCGAGCAGCTGGAGGATCTGGTTGCGGAGGGCCACCGGGCACTGATCTTCAGCCAGTTCACCGGGTTCCTGGGCAAGGTCCGCGAGCGGCTTGTGGAGGAGAAGATCGAGTTCTGCTATCTCGACGGCGGCACCCGGAACCGAACCGACGTCGTCAACGAATTCAAGAACGGCAGCGCGCCGGTGTTCCTGATTTCGCTGAAGGCCGGCGGCTTTGGCCTGAACCTGACCGAGGCCGACTACGTTTTCCTGCTCGATCCCTGGTGGAATCCCGCGTCGGAGGCGCAGGCCGTGGACCGGACGCACCGGATCGGGCAAGCTCGGAATGTCATGGTCTACCGGCTGGTGGCCAAGGACACGATCGAGGAAAAGGTCATGGCGCTGAAGGCCCGGAAGTCGCAGCTGTTCGCGGATGTGATGGAAGGCGACGCCCTGTCCAGCGGGTCGATCACGGCCGAGGACCTCGCGGGCCTGTTCAAGGACTGAGCGCGGTCAAAGCCTAACTGCAGGCTGCCAGGATACCTTCGATCGCGTCCCGCTCGGCCTGGGTGACCCACAGGCTGTAGTTGGCCTTCACGGCGGTCTGGCGGGCTACGTATTCGCACCGGAACGCCTTGTTTGGCGGGAGCCAGGTGGCCGCATCCTTGTCGCCTTTGGCGCTGTTGGTGGGCCCGTCGGCAGCCATGAGGTTCAGGGCATCGTTGGCCAACTGCCTGCGCTGTTCGGCGCTGAGCTGCTGGGCGCCCTTCTGCCAGGCGTCGCTGAGGGCAACCAGGTGGTCGATCTGGACGGCGGAGCTGGTGGTGTTGCCACGGACAAAGTCGATGGTTGTGCCTGTGTATTTGTCGGCCAGCGTACCGGTCGTAACGACGCAGTTCTGCGTGCCGGGCTTGAACGTCTCGCCGTCGAGGTCCCTGGCGAGGATGTCGTTTCGGGTATCGCAGCCGTTTCGGTCGATGTCCGCCCACGCGGGGCCGAATTCCTCGCGGGTGTAGCCGGTCTTGGGTGCGCGCCCCTTCACCGAGATAGTCTCCAGCTGGGCGAGCGCCGTTGCCACCTCGGCTGGGCTCACAGATGATTCGCCGGAGTTGCCCGACGACAGTGCTTCCCTGACCCCTTCGGCCACCTTGTTTGCGGCCTGCGTTGCGGCCTGGGCGGCGGCGTCACAACCGGTGAGGGCGCTGGCGAGAAGCAGAGTGGTGAACAGCGTCAGTGCTTTGGTGGCGGCGGAGCGGTTAATGGTTATGTCCTTCAGGAGTGCGGCGGAGGTGAACAGGCTACTGGCGCGGGGCGTTCTGACCTGTCATTCCGGGATGTGGAGTCTGTCACCCTAAAATGTCGTACCCCCTCGACATGATGGAAGTATGGACAACACAGCACCGGCAGAGATTCTGGAGACCATCGCGGCCTCTGCCCTGCGGATGGCCGGTGTGCTTCGTGGGAAGGCCGTGGATCCAGCAGCCAGCCCGGCTGCAACTGGCCCGGCTGATGCCCCTTTAGCACCTGATCCGTCCGCGACGTGTGGGGACCTGTCTCGCTGGCAGGCTGAGCTGTGCCTGACCGTCCTGTCGGGGACCGTGGGGATGGAAGCCATGTTCGCTGCCGTGAAGGTCCATGCCGCCAGCGGTTACGACGAGGCGGCCCAGACCATCGCGGGCCCCATCACTTCCCCTCAGGAGCAGACCGCCCAGGACATGGGCATCGTGGCCGAGGTCGCCTGCGCCCTGACCGTCAGCGAACGCACGGGTGACGCGCTGCTAGGCGAGGCACATCGCCTGACCACCACTCTGCCATTGACCCTCGCCGCCCTGGAAGCAGGGACCATTTCGTGGCAGCACGCCCGGATCATGGTTGACGAAACCCTCAACCTGAATCCTGCTGCCGCGCACGCGTTGGAGGCGCATTTCCTGGACCCGGACGAACCCAACCCGGCACGGGGTGGGCCGGCCGGAGAAATGGTCCCGTCCCGGTTCCGTCACAAGGCCCGGACCTGGCGCGAACGCCACCACCCGGACAGCATCGAAAAACGCCACACCCGCAGCGCGGCGGACCGGCGGCTTGAATGCTCCCCGGACCGGGACGGCATGGCCTGGCTCTCCGCCTACCTCCCGGCCAATCAGGCCTCCGGGATCTGGGACCGCGCCACCACCGCCGCCCGCGCTCTGCAGGGCCCCACCGAGTCCAGGACCCTCACCCAACTCCGCGCCGACAGCGCCGCGGCTTGGCTTCTGGGCGGGCAGGCCGATCTGATCCCGTCACCCAAGGCCCAAGTCCTCGTGACCGTGCCGGTGTTTGCGCTGATGGGCCTGACCGATGAACCCGCGATGCTCGACGGGTACGGGCCCATCTCGCCGTCCATGGCGCGGACCCTCGTCGCCGACGGCGCCGATTCGTTCCACCGTGTCCTGACCGACCCGCGCGACGGAGCACCGCTGGAAATCGGCCGTGACAGCTACCGGATCCCCAAAGCGATGCGCCAATGGCTTAGATTGCGGGACGGGAAGTGCCCGTTCCCCGGCTGCAACAACCAGTCCTTGGACAACGAAGCCGACCACCTCCTCGCCTGGCACCAGGGCGGAACCACCGGGATCAGCAATCTCGGTCAGCCTTGCCCCAAGCACCACCGGCTCAAACACACCACACCCTGGAAACCCACCACGGCGAGTTCCACCGAACCACCCGGCTGGATTTCACCCACAGGCCGCCGCTACGCCAGCGAACACCCCGACTGGGAACCACCCATCTGGCCAAACCAGCTACTGAACCAACTCCCCCATCAGGCGCCTGGCCCTCTCCTGCCCGAAAGCCACCTACCGGCAGACCGAGAGCCGGAGCGGAAATGGCTGCGCCGCCCCCAAGAACCAGACCCGCCACCGTACCCATCCGTACCCGACTTCCTCTGGCTGACACAACAGCCTGGGGCCGGTGCGGCACCTCCAGTCCCCTGCGCTAGCACCGGCTGAGCCCTGTCACGCAGCCAGGAAGCAGCTGCGGGAAAGCACTTTCCCGCATATGCTGAAGGGATTCCGACTTCGCATCCACCTGGAGATTCCCGTGCGCACCGTCCGATGGCGGACTCAACTGGCAGTATCAGGGCACGCTGGACGGACTGGTCCCGCCGGGAACTGAACGGCCCGCCACACTCTGGGCGCCCGACGTCGTCCGAATCGGCGATCAATGGATCATGTACCTTACAGTCCTCGGCGGAGTGCGGACTGACCGGACCGGCAACGCCTCGATCGTCCAATTGACCAGCCCGGACCTGGTCACGTGGGAGTTCCTCGGTTCCATCGACCTGAAGTCTCCGCGGGTCATCGACGCGGCAGTGGCCCCCTGCGGTGATGGCCGGCACCGTCTCTGGTACAAGGACGAGGCCCGCGGATCCAACACGTATAGTGCGGTAACCAGCACGCCTGCCGATCCGACGTCGTGGGTTCTTGAAGGACTGGCGATTCCGGGGCGCCCGCACGAAGGACCCAAAGTCTTCAAGCTCGGCGGGCAGTTCTGGATTATCGTGGACGAGTGGCGCGGGCAGGCGATCTACCGGTCCGAGGATGCCTCTGGTGGCTGGACCCGACAGGAGTACCTTGACGGCCTCATCCTGACCGCTCCTGAAACGGCCGACGGCGGTCCGGTCGCGGGACGGCACGCGGACGTGGTGCCGCTGGACGCAGCGGCGGACGGCAAGGAACGAGCCCTGATCATTTACTTCACCCATCCGCACTGGAACGGCGAGGATATTGACGCCATGGCAGCAGACCCGAAGACCCACCTCAGCCACGTCCGGGCGGCCGTCCTGGAAGTTCACAACGGCGACCTGGTATGTATTGACGCCTGACGGCACGACAAAAGGCCGAACTGCGGAACTATAAGCCAGCGGCTGCTGGCACCGGTCCGATGTTCGGCCCTTAGCCGGGCTCGCGCCGGGCGGCGCCAATGGGCGCCGCCCGGGCATATCTATTTGAGTTCAGGTCCCACTGGTTATCAGGCCCGCTGCGGCGAACCCAGCTCCACCGGGTCTTCATCAGTGAGGTAAGCAAGTTCCGAGTGCGCGGCGATGTCGATACCGCGCATTTCGTCTTCAGGCTTGATCCGCAGGCCGACAACGCGGTCGAGGATCTTGGCCAGGATCCACGTGATGCCGAACGAGTACGCCAGGACCGTGACTGTGGCCAGCGCCTGGACACCCAGCAATTCAACGCCGCCGCCATAGAACAGGCCGTTGACGGCGTTCGGAGCAGCGTCGGTGGCAAACAGGCCGATCAACAGGGTGCCGATGATGCCGCCCACGAGGTGAACGCCCACGACGTCGAGCGAATCGTCGTAGCCCAGGCGGAACTTCAGTTCGATGGCGAGGGAGCAGACGGCACCGGCGATGGCGCCGATGGCCAGTGCACCCACCGGGCTGACCGCGCCGCAAGCAGGCGTAATGGCAACCAGGGCCGAGATCAGGCCGGATGCCGCTCCCATGCTGGTGGCTGCGCCGTGGCGGAGGCGCTCAACCAGTGCCCAAGCGAGGAGGCCGGCCGACGCTGCCACCGCGGTGTTCAGGAATACGATGGAGGCGGACTGCCCGGCCGAGAGTGCGGAGCCTGCGTTGAAGCCGAACCAGCCCACCCAGAGCAGTCCCGCTCCTACGAGCACAAGCGGCCGGCTGTGCGGCTTGGTGTGCTCCATCTTGGGCCAGCCGGAGCTCTTGCCGAGCACGAGTGCCAGTGCAAGCGCCGCTGCGCCGGCGTTCATGTGCACGGCGGTTCCACCGGCGAAGTCGATTGCCTTGATGCCGCTCGCGATCCAGCCGCCCATGACGCTGCCGTCAGCAGAGGAGAAAGCGAACACCCAGTGTGCGATGGGGAAGTAGACGATGGTTGCCCAGATTCCGGCAAACAGCATCCAGGCGCCGAACTTCATACGTCCGGCTGCCGCTCCCGCAACCAGGGCCGTAGTGACACATGCGAAGAACAGTTGGAAGGCGGCGAACAGGACCACCGGAATGGAGGCTGCCTCGTCTGCGGCGAGCAACTGTCCCATGCCCGGGAATTCCGTGATGTCCCCGATGAGTCCGAGGCCGCCCACGGAGTTTCCGAAGGCCATGGAATAACCGAAGAGCGCCCAGAGTACTGCCACTAGGCTCGCGCCGCCAAAGCACATCATCATCATCATCATGTTGAGAATACGACGAGACCCCACCATGCCCCCGTAAAACAGGGCCAGGGCAGGGATCATCATACAGACCAGCGCTGAGCTGGCCAGAATCCAAGCGACATTTCCCGAATCCATGGGAAACCCCTTTCGTGATGCGAAGAGAGAACGGAAATTGCCCGTCAGAGCCGCTCCGGAGGTGGGACGCGGAGTAAGTACCACGTTCGTCGGAGGGCAGCTATTGCCGTCTGGTTCCGACTGTATGGCTGCAGTTCCGCGATGGGTTTCTGGCTGGTTAAATCAACGTTTCACTCACGGGCACGCGAGTTTCACAGGTCACTCAAACGAACTTTGGATTCAGGGAATTCCGGGATCGCAGCCGCCGGTTTTCCCGCGCAGTGCTACTTGGCGGAGACGGCCATGAACCTGATGGGCAAGTCGAGCAGCTCCAGCGGCCCATGGGGCCCTCGCCGTCAAGCAGGAGTGAGTCGCTCGATTCCATGGTGTATTCGTAGGCGCCGTGTCCGTAAACCATCTTTCCGGCAAGCATGTAAATAGACTCCGTGCCCGGATGCTGGAACAACGCAAGCGGCCACCGACCCTTGCTTGTGTCGGTGGCCGATATGAGCGTCAGTGTGAGTGTGCGCTAGATAAGCCCCTGCGCGAGCATGGAATCAGCCACCTTGACGAAGCCGCCGATGTTGGTGCCCAGCACGTAGTTGCCGGGGTCGCCGTACTCGTCCGCGGTTGAAGCGCAGCGGTGGTGGATGCCCACCATGATCTCGGTGAGCCGCTGTTCTGTGTGCTCGAAGGACCAGGAATCGCGGCTGGCGTTCTGCTGCATCTCAAGCGCCGACGTCGCCACGCCGCCTGCGTTCGCGGCCTTGCCCGGCCCGAACAGCACACCGGCATCCTGGAACACCGAGACAGCGTCACGGGTGGAGGGCATGTTGGCGCCTTCGCCGATCGCGACCAGGCCGTTGCGGACCAACCGCGCGGCAGCATCGCCGTCGAGCTCGTTCTGCGTGGCGCAGGGCAGCGCCACCGTTGCGTCGACATCCCACACCGATCCGGCTTCCACATAGGAAACGCCGGGGCGGCGCACTGCATAATCCTTGAGGCGTCCGCGTTCAACTTCCTTGACCTCGCGGAGGAGCGCGACGTCGATTCCCGCCTCATCCACGATGTAGCCGGAGGAGTCGGAGAAGGCCACCACGCTGGCACCGAGCGTCTGCGCCTTGGCAATGGCGTTGATGGCCACGTTGCCGGAACCCGACACCACCACGCGCTGCCCGTCGAAGGAGGACCCCCGGGTTTTCAGCATCTCCTGGGTGAAGATGACGGTGCCAAAGCCGGTGGCTTCCGGCCGCACCAGGGAGCCGCCCCAGGACATGCCTTTCCCGGTGAGGACGCCGGATTCGGGAAGCCACGGTTGATCTGCACGCGGCCGGAATCGTCGGTCCACGGGACGCGGAAGATGATCTGGCGTTCGGGCTCGCAGAGCCGCTCCAGGATGGCGGCTTCGAGCAGCTCGGGGTGCCGGTCGTGGACGGGACCAAGGCTCTCAAAGACCTCGGTCACTGCCTGGTGGAATTCAGCTTCACCTGGGTGCCGCGCCAGTACCGTATTCCGGATGGCCTCAAGCCGAGCGTCCACGCCGCCTCCTCTAGTTCAACAGTTATTCCATGCAGTGGTAGCAAAATTTCATTTGGCGGAATCCAATGCGACGAATGTCACCTTCTTCAACGGCTGACCGGCTGCCGGAGCCAGGGCCTCGTGGGCGTTTGGCCCAGCCTGTCGTTGAAGTCCTGGGCTTCCCGGTAGTAATCCAGCAGGCTTAGCTGGGAAGCGGCTCCCGGGTCCAGGATGACAACTGCCCGGCGGTGCAGCTGGAGCACCGACGCGGGGCAGTGGGCACTGACCGGACCTTCCACCATGGCCTGCACAGCGGCGGCCTTGTTCTCCCCCATCGCCACCAGCACTGCCAGTTTGGCTTCGCTGATGGTCCCGAGGCCCTGCGTCAGGCACAGCCGCGGAACATCGCCGTCGGAAAAGAACCGCGCGTTGTCAGCCCGCGTGGCCCCGGCGAGGGTCTTCACCCTCGTGCGGGAAGCCAGTGACGACGTCGGCTCGTTGAAGCCTATGTGGCCGTTGGCGCCGATGCCCAGGATCTGGATGTCCACACCCCCGCCGGCGGCGATGGCTGCGTCATAACGGTCAGCCTCGGCCACCAGGTCCGGCGCGTCCCCCTGCGGGGTAAAGAGCCGTTCCAGGGGCAGGTCCACATGGTCGACGAACTCCCGCCGGATGGTGGAGTAGTACGACTGCCCGTGCTCCGGCGGCAAACCCGCGTATTCGTCCAGCGTGAAGCCGGCGACCTTGCCGAAGCTGAGCTGCTCCTCGCGGTGCCGCCGGATGAGCTCCTGGTACGTGGATCGCGGGGAGCCGCCGGTCGCCAGCCCCAGCACGGCCGGTCCCTGCCGGACCCGGGCTTCAATGATGTCCGCCGCCCGGGCTCCTACGTGATCGGCGGACTCACACAGAACTATCTGCACGGTCATTCCTTTCCTGCGTTTGTGGTGTGCCGGCGCGGTATGCCTGCACGAGTTCAAGTTCTTCGGTGGTCACCAGCACGTCCGCCCGGCAACCCGCGGCAATGGCTCCCACCCGGTTGGGGCCAGGCCGATCCAGGCCCATCAGCCGCGCCGGAGTGGAGGATGCCGCGACGACGGCATCGGCCAGGGGAACGCCCCACTCAACGCAGCGGCGGACGTTCTCCAGCAGGTGGCTCGTCGCGCCGGCGATCGCCCCGGGACCGGCGTCGGGAGCGGCGGCGGGACCGGCGTCGGCGGTTCCGGCCAGGCGCGCCACGCGGTCCTGGACCAGCACGTCCAGGCTGCCGAGAGTGTAATGGCCGTCGGACATGCCCGCCGCCGCCATCGCATCCGTAATGAGCGCAATGGAGCGGGGTCCCACCAGCCCGAAGACCATGCGGACGATCTCCGGGTCCAGGTGCACGCCGTCGGCAATCAGTTCCAGCACCACCTGCCCGGGTGACTGCTCGGCCGCCTGCAACAGGACCGCAATGGGCCCGGGCGTGCGGTGGCCCAGCGGGGGCATCCGGTTGAACAGGTGCGTGGCCGACCACAGGCCGCCAACCCCACCGTCTACGCCGCCCAGGGCTTCCCGGGTGCGGGAAGCCGTGGCGGCGGTATGGCCAAGGGAAGGCACGACGCCGTGTTCCCGGCAGAGCTGCACGAGCTCGGCAAAGTGCGGGGTTTCGGGGGCAAGAGTCAGTGACCGCACGGTCCCTCGTCCCGCCTCAAGCCATTGCTGCAGGAGCGCCGGGTCGCCGTCGATGATGGCTGCCGGGTCCTGGGCCCCGCACATGCTTGTGGTGATGAACGGCCCTTCCAGGTGCAGGCCGGCCAGGGTGCCGTCCTGCACCAGGTCCCGCAGCACCTCGATCTGTTCCAGCAGTACCTGCGACGGCGCCGAGACCAGCGAGGCGAGTACCGACGTCGTGCCCTGCGCTGCATGGTGGCCGGCAGCCAGGCGCGCGCCGTCCGCATCCGCGGAGAAAGTGTGCCCCACGGCACCGTGGCAGTGGACGTCCACGAGTCCGGGCAGGATGAGCGGCACTTGCCGGAGATCGGCGTCGAAACCTACCGGCAGGTCCGACGTCGGGCCGCACCACACGATGTTCCCTCCGGCCATCACCACGGTGCCGTCGTCGATCACCGCAGCACCGGGGAGTCCGGTGACGAGGCGGCCCCGCAGCCCCACCCCGTCGCCGGCCCCGCTGCCCCGGGCCGACGAAGGCTCAGCTGGCATCGGCTTTGGCCATTGAGCCGTTCTCGTCGTTTTCATCTTCGCGGCCCATGGTGCGCAGGTTCCAGCGACGGATCACAAAGCGGAACACCACGTAGTACACGGCGGCGTAGCCCAGCCCGATGGGGATCAGCCACAGCGGATTCTGTGCGATGCCGAAGTTCAGGACGTAGTCGATCGCTCCTGCTGAGAATCCGAACCCGTGATGGATGCCGAGGAAGTTGACCAGCATCATGGACGTCCCGGTCAGGAAGGCATGGACGACGTACAGCGGCCAGGCCACGAACATAAACGAGAACTCCAGCGGTTCGGTGATCCCGGTGAGGAAGGCCGTGAGGCCGGTGGAGAGCATGATGCCGCCCACGATCTTCTTCTGCGACGGCTTGGCTTCCTGCCAGATGGCGAGGGCGGCTGCGGGCAGGGCGAACATCATGATGGGGAAGAAGCCGGTCATAAAGACGCCGGCGGTGGGGTCCCCGGCGAAGAACCGGTTCAGGTCGCCGTGGGCGCCGTCGTAGTCGCCGATGATGAACCAGACGATGGAGTTCAGGATGTGGTGCAGGCCCAGCGGAATGAGCAGCCGGTTGAGGACGCCATAGACCCCGCTGCCCACCACGGTGTTGTCCGCCACCGTGTTGCCCACGGCAGTCAGCCCGTTGTTGAACAGCGGATACAGCAGCGCCATGGCCACGCCGATCACGATGGCGGCGAAGGACGTCAGGATGGGCACCAGGCGGCGGCCCGCGAAGAAGCCCAGCCAGTCCGGCAGGGTGGTGCGGTGGAAACGCTGCCACAGCAACGCCGTCGTCAGGCCCATCACAATGCCTGCCAGCACGCCGTAATTGATGACGGGATCCTTGCCGCCCTCGGGGGCGGCTCCCAGCACCAGCGGGGCCATGACCTTGAAGACGTTGGTGAGGACCAGGTATCCGACGACGGCGGCAAGGGCCGTGGAACCGTCACCCTTTTTGGCGAAACCGAAGGAGATGCCGACGGCGAAGAGCAGCGGCAGGTTCTCGAACAGGGCGCCGCCGGCGGCGCCGATGACCTGGGCGACGGTGGTCAGGGATTCGAACCTGCCCAGCAGGTCGTCTTGGCCCAGGCGCAAAAGCAGCGCCGCCGCGGGGAGGGCGGCGATGGGGAGCATAAGGCTGCGGCCGAAGCGCTGCATGTTCTGCAGCGCTTTTCCGCTGCCCTTGCCCTTGCCTGGTGCCGGGGCGGCCAGTGGGCCGGCCTCGGCGGAAGCTGATGGGTTTTCAGTCGTCATAATGTTCCTCGTCTCGAAGAGGGTGGTGCTTGTGCGGGGATGCTTGATTCAGTAGAGTCTAGCTAACTGGTTATAACCAGTGACAACCATCACTGTGAAGGGCGCCGACCTCAGTTGTCAACCTCAAGCCGTAAAAAAGCTTCCGGACCCGGCGTCATTCACCGCGAAACGAACTCAGGAGTGGACATGTCCAAAGCAGAAATCATCCTCGCCGCCCTTGGCGGCGCCGATAACGTCGAAGAAATCGAAGGGTGCATCACCCGCCTTCGCACCGAGGTGGTGGACTCCTCCCGCGTTGACGAGGCCGCCCTCAAGGCCGCGGGTGCCCACGGCGTCATGATGTCCGGCACGGTGGTCCAGGTGGTTGTGGGTCCGGAAGCCGAAAGCCTCGCCGAAGACATCCAGGATCTGATGTGAGCAGTCCTGAGGTGAGCACGCCTGACGTGAGCACGCCGGACGTGAGCACGGAAGCACCGGCCCAGGTCATCAGCGTTGTCGCCCCGCTGCCGGGCCGGCTCATTCCCCTGGACGAGGTGCCGGACCCCGTGTTCGCCAAGGGGCTTGTAGGCGGCGGCGCCGCCGTAATTCCCGACGACGACGCCGGCGTCCTCACCGCCGTCGCACCGCTGGACGGCCGGGTCATCAAGGTCATGCCGCACGCCTACATCGTCCAGCACGCGTCTGGGCCCGCAGTGCTGGTCCACGTCGGCATCGACACCGTCGGGCTGAAGGGCGAGGGCTTCGCCGTGCTCGCGCAAAAGGGGGACCAGGTCCGCGCCGGCGACCCCATGATCACCGTGGACGTCACATTGGTCCGCTCAAAGGACCTGAGCATGTGCAGTCCCGTGGTGATCCTGGACAGCGCGGCGGACGCCATCGAACCTCCGGCCTCCGGTGGCCGCGTGGAAGCAGGCGGCCACCTGTTCAAAATTCCCGGAAAATAGGAGACATGGATACGGCAGGGGAACTAAAACACGTCTGGGTCCGCAGGCAACTCCAGGACCTGGTGTCCAGCACGCTGCGGCCCGGCGACGCCCTGCTGGGTGAGCGGCAACTGGAGGAGCAGTTCGGCGTCTCCCGCATCACGGTGCGCCGTGCCATTTCGGACCTGGTCCAGGACGGCGCATTGGTGCGGATCAAGGGGAAGGGCACGTTCGTCTCCCACGGGCTGGTGCGTTCCACCCTGCACCTGGCCTCGTTCAACGAGGACATGCGGGCCGCCGGATTCGAACCCAGCACACGGGTCATCAACGCCTCCACGGCATTGCCGCCGGCGGCGGCCGCCGATCACCTCGGGCTGGCGCCCGGGGAAACTGCCTTTCGCGTCCGCAGGCTGCGGCTCGCGAACGGCGCGCCCGTCAGTGTGGACGAATCGTGGCTGCCGCCCGCGCTGGTCCCCGGGCTGCTCTCGGAAGACCTGACGGGATCCCTTTACCGGGCCCTCGGCGCCGCGGGGCACCCGGTGCAGCACGCCGAACAGACCGTCGAGGCCGCCGCCGCCCCTGACGAGACCGCCGCGCTGCTGGACATCGAACCCGGGTCACCGGTCCTGCTCTTCCGGCGCCGTTCGTTCACCGGCCAGGAGGACCCCGGCACACCCATCGAATACGCCGTCTCAACGTACCGCTCGGACCGGTACCAGGTGTCCATGCGGCTGGGCGCGGGCTAAGCCATGCTTACGCCGCACCAATACGTCTGGCTCCGCGTCACCCACCTCTGATGCCCCAACTGAGTAGCGCTATCTGCCGTTCTGGACCCTCAAAACGGCACTTGACGCTACTCAGTTGGGTGGGCAGGCACCTGACGTGAAACCATACGGACCATGGCCCAGAAGATTGCGTACCAGGGTGAGCCCGGCGCCAACTCCAATATCGCGTGCATGCAGATGTTCCCCCAGCTGGAAAGCGTTCCCTGCGCCAGCTTCGAGGACGCCTTCGAGCTGGTCTCCAGCGGCGAGGCGGAGCTGGCGATGATTCCGATTGAGAACTCGATCGCCGGCAGGGTGGCAGACATCCATATCCTCCTCCCCCAGTCGCACCTGCAGATCGTGGGCGAGTTCTTCCTGCCCATCCACTTTGACCTGCTGGGCATTCCGGGCAGCACTATCGAGGCGGCCACGGAGGTCCACAGCCACATCCACGCCCTGGGCCAGTGCCGCCGCCTGATCCGGGAGGCCGGGCTGCGTCCTGTCATTGCCGGGGACACCGCCGGATCCGCCCGGGAGGTCCGCGAGTGGAACGACCCCACCAAGCTGTCCCTCGCTCCCCCGCTCGCGGCCGAGATCTACGGCCTTGACGTGCTGGCGTCGCGGGTCGAGGACGACCCGTCCAACACCACCCGTTTTGTGGTCCTGGCGCGGGAAAAGGAACTGCCCACCCGGGAAGAGCTGCCCGGACCGGCGGTGGCCAGCTTTGTGTTCCGCGTCAGGAACGTCCCGTCGGCGCTGTTCAAGGCGCTGGGCGGGTTCGCCACGAACGGCGTGAACATGACCCGGCTGGAGAGCTACATGGTGGGGGACGAATTCGCCGCCACAATGTTCATGGTGGACGTCGAAGGCCACCCCGAGGACCTGCCGTTGCGCCTGGCCCTTGAGGAACTGGATTTCTTCACCACCGAAGTCCGCATCCTGGGCGTCTATCCCGCCGCCGGTTTCCGGACCGCGCAGACAGTCACTGTCTGATCGCTGGCCGCTGGAGCGGAGCGAAAAACGCGGCGAGTTCGGCCGTCGCGTCCAGGGGCAGGACGTTGGCCACGTACTGGTCCGGCCGCACCACCACCACCACGCCGCCGCGGTCCAGGCCCCGGAGCTCGAAGATGTCAGCGGCGGGATCGGTGGCGTAGACCTTTTCGTAGTCCGTCAGCTGGAACGGCCCCACTGACGGCTTGAACGCCGCCGGAACCGCACCGATATCAACGTTTGTGTGGTCCTGCTGGTAGATGACCTTCACATCGAACCACGCGTCCCGGTCAGCGCCCGACGGCGTAGCGGCCAGCGGTGATTCCGGCGAGTTCGCGATCCACTCGGCGAAGCCGGAGACGGACGACGGCGGCGCGTGCTGTCCCGCCGTCGGCTGTCCGGCATCCTGTTGTCCCGCCGTCGGCTGTTCTGCGGACGACGTCGCCGCATCGGATGCTGCCGCGTCGGCGAAGACGTAGATGCGCCACCGGCCGTCCGCTGTGGCGTGGTGGCCGAGATGCATCGGGTTGCCGTCGCACACCCGCACCACGGGCGCGGACTTGAACCGCTTGCCGATGGGGAAGCCGGCGGCCAGGTGCTGGTGCACCGGTTCTGCGGTAATCATGGACGGCGTGTACTGGGTCATGAAGCCCGCGGGGAACTCGGCGGTGCTGACGTAGAAGTCCTCAAGCTCGGAGGGGTTCGCAAACTCCTCCGGCTTCTTCGCCATCATGGTGGACCACTCTTTGTCGAAGTCGATCAGGTTCTTCGCCACCACCTGCCGCTCGGCCGAGTACGTGGCCAGCAGGCTGGCGGGGCTGCGGCCCTCGAGCACATGCCCGAGCTTCCAGCCGAGGTTGAAGCCGTCCTGCAGCGAGACGTTCATGCCCTGGCCGGCCTTGGCGCTGTGCGTGTGGCAGGCATCGCCGGTGATGAACACGCGGGGTGTGCGCGTCCCGCGCTGGTCCGGAAGGACGTCGTCGAACCTGTCCGTGAGGCGGTGGGCGACCTCATACACGCTGTGCCAGGCGACATTGCGGACGTCCAAGGTGTAGGGGTGCAGGATGGTGTTCGCGTGGTCGATGATTTGCTCGATGGTGGTGCTGCGCACGGCCCCGTGGTCCTCCGGCGCGACGTCGCCGAGGTCAACGTACATGCGGAAGAGGTGCCCGCCTTCGCGCGGGATTAGCAGGATGCTGCCGCCCGCACCGGACTGGATGGCGCATTTTGTGCGGATGTCGGGGAAGTCGGTGACGGCGAGAACGTCCATGACTCCCCACGCGTGATGGGCCTGGTCACCGGCCATGGTGCAGCCGATCGAGTCGCGCACCTTGCTGCGTGCGCCGTCCGCGCCGACGACGTACCTGGCTCGGACAACACGCGTCTTGCCCTCGTCAGGTCCTGAAGTGTGGACGAGCCTCACGGCGACTGGGTAGTCGCCGTCGCCGATTTCGAGGCTGCGGAACTCATAGCCGAAGTCGGGCGACATCCGCGCTGGCGCGTTGGCCATGTACTCGGCGAAGTAGTCCAGCACGCGGGCCTGGTTGACGATCAGGTGCGGGAACTCGCTGACGCCCGTGGGGTCGTCCGTCGTGCGGGCGGCGCGGGCGATCCGGGAGTGGTCGGCGGGGTCCGGTTTCCAGAACGCCATTTCGGTGATGCGGTAAGCCTCGGCGATGATGCGCTCCGCGAACCCGAACGCCTGGAAGGTTTCGACGCTGCGGGCCTGGATACCATCCGCCTGGCCGATGACGAGCCGCCCGGGGCGGCGCTCCACGATGCGCGTGGTGACGCCAGGGAACCGGGAGAGCTGGGCCGCGGTGAGCATGCCCGCAGGACCGGTGCCCACGATGAGCACGTCCACTTCGTCGGGAAGCTCGGCAGGCCGGTCCAGACCGACGCCGGATGCTGGCTGGACCCGCGGGTCACCGGATACGTAACCGTGGTGGTGGAACTGCACGGGCTTTCCTCACTTCGTTGTGCGGCTGGCAGGCATCGAGTTCGATAATAGAACTCGATGTTCCATATATGAATCCTGCCCTGAAGTGGAAGTCTACGCGGCAGTGATGCAGGCCACAACCGGCACCGGCGACCGTGTGCCCGGGTCGCCGGAGTCCTACCCCATCGCCGGCGCTACCGACGTTCCGGAGCTGAACTGGCTGCGGGCCCAGCGGGCGAGTTTTTTGCCCTTGCCCTTCCACCAGTTGTCCTCGTCCTTGTCGTGGTGCAGACGGAAGATGATGGCCACCATCACGAACATCGACATGCCAACGTCCATCCAGGACCAGGCCAGCGCGTCGATCAGCACGCTCATGCCGGCGGCGATGATGGACGGAACGGCCAGCGTCCGGAAGACCGTGCTGGCCACATAGCGCCGGTGCGACCTCGGCACGGACAGCGCCCGCACCATGTCAAAGCACATGCAAACCACAACGACGGTCTGACCGATGGCAAGCAGGATCAGCCCGGCACTGGACCCTGCGAACATAACGACTGAAGAACCAAACACGCGAAAACCCCCAAAGGCTCGAACCTGCACTGTTAGACCTAGCTGAAGTTCCATTCAAGCCAGTGGGGGGTGGTCCGGTCACGAGTAGTGAGTACTCGCTTTTCGGCATCAGACAAGCATTGTTCTCGCCTCAGATGAGCATCGCCTGCCGCACATTGCCCGCTGATCCAGCGCCGCCGGCTCCCGAGGAGGAAACCCTTCCGGCCGAAAGGACGTAGTAGCTGTCCGCGGCATGGAGGGCAAAACCGATGTGCTGCTCCACCAGGAGGATGCTCATGCCGTTGCGCTGGGACAGCTTGAGGATGGTCGCTTCGATCTCCGCCACAACGTTGGGCTGGATGCCTTCGGTTGGTTCGTCCAGGATCAGAAGGCGCGGCTCGGTGATCAACGCCCGGGCAATGGCAAGCTGCTGCCGCTGGCCGCCCGACAACAGCCCGGCCCGCCGTGCCAGCAGCGGACGGAGCGCGGGAAACATATCGAGGGCCTCTGCCACGCGTTCATTGCCGTTCCTGCGCCCGTCCGCGATGAGCTGCAGATTCTCCATAACGGACAGCTGCCCGAATGACTGCTGGCCCTGTGGTACATAGGCCATGCCCCGCGCCATCCGCTGGTGTGGGCGGAGGGCCGAGATGTCCTCCCCGTCCAGGGTGATGCGTCCGGCCATGGGTTTGAGGAGCCCGACGACGGCGCGCAGCAGCGTCGTTTTGCCGGCGCCGTTGTGCCCCAGAACCGAGACGACGGCTCCCTCCCGGACGGTCACGCTCACCCCGGAGATCACCTGAGTACGGCCGTAACCGGTCTGCAGATTTTCGATTTCGAGCATCATTGGCCTTCCGTTGCCGCGGTCCCCAGGTACACGTCCTGCACCTTCTTGTCGGCCTGCACCTGCGCTACGCTTCCCTCACTGAGGACCTTGCCCGCGGCAAGGACAGAGACCGATGTCGCGAACTCCCGGACGAAGTCCATATCGTGCTCAATTACGAGGGTGATCCGGTTGGCTGCGATGCGGCGCAGCAGCTCGCCGGTTTCCCCGCGCTCGTCCTGGCTCATCCCCGCGATTGGCTCGTCCAGGAGGAGCACGTCCGAGTTCTGCACCAGGAGCATGCCGATTTCCAGCCACTGCTTCTGTCCGTGGGCGAGGATGCCTGCCTTCTTGTCCGCCGCGCCTGCCAGGCCGATGATTTCCAGGGCCTCTTCCACGGCTGGTTCCACGGACTTCCGGCGGCGGAGCATCTGCAGCGGGCTGCGGCTGGAGCCGGCAGCGATGTCGAGGTTCTGGAGTACGGAGAGGTTCTCAAACACGCTTGCGGTCTGGAACGTGCGCCCCACACCCAGCCGGGCGATCTTGTGCACTTTGCGGCCGAGGATCTCTGTGCCGGTGTGGTTCACCGATCCCGTAGCCGGCACCAGCCCGGTGATGGCATCAATTACCGTCGTTTTCCCGGCACCATTGGGTCCGATCAAGAACCGCAGGTCGCCCTGGATCACATCAAGGTTGACGTTGTCCACGGCGAGGAATCCGTCAAAGGAAACCGAGAGGTTACGGACTTCGAGGTATTTTGGCCGGCCGCGGCGCCAACCCCCGGCCTGGGGCTCCCCGTCAGGGAGCAGCGTGGGCGTCGTCATCTGCTGACCTCCTCAGGCTTGGTGGCTCGCTCTTCAACGTCGGGATCTGGCGCGTCGGGCGGCGCTACGGGATCTGACGCTTCGGGCGGCGTTCTGCGCCGCCTGCCCAGCAGGGCCGGCAATGAGGCAAGCCCGCCCGGCATAAACCCGATGACCAGGACAAACAGCAGGCCCTGGAAGTACACCCAGAAGGACGGGAAAGTGGATGACAGGCTGGACTGGGCCGCGGCGACGCAGACGGCGCCGAGGACCGGCCCCAGAAGGGTGCCGCGGCCGCCGATTGCGACGCCGATAAGGAATGCGATGGACGGGATCACGCCCACGTCCGCAGGCGAGATGATCCCGACGATCGGGACGAACAACGCCCCCGCGACGCCTGCCAGGACGGCGGCAGCCACGTAGATGACGGTTTTGACGGTCGCCGGATCGTAGCCCAGGAAACGGACGCGCTCCTCCTGGTCCCGGACCGCCACCAGCAGCTCGCCGAAACGGCTGTGCATCAGCTGCCGGGCAATGGCGACCGACAGCAGCAGGACCACCGCCGCGATCATGTACAGCATGAGCTTGTTGTTCGGGTCCTTCAGGTCAAAACCGAAGAATGACCGGAATCCGTTCAGTCCGTTGGACCCTCCGGTTGTAGCCTGCTGGCCAATCAGGAACACTGCGAAGGCCGCCGCCAGCGCTTGGCTGAGAATCGCGAAATAGGCACCTTTGACGCGGCGCTTGAAGATCGCGAAGCCCAGGACGAGTGCCACCAGCCCCGGAACCAGGACCACGGCGAGGAGCGTCACTGCGGGGCTCCGGAACGGTTCCCACCAGCCTGGAACCTCGCCGCTGCCGTAGAGGGACATAAAGTCCGGCACCCCGGAGCCGCCGAAGAGCGATGCGTCGGCCAGCTTCATGTGCATGGCCATGATGTAGGCCCCGAGTCCGAAGAACACCCCCTGGCCCAGGGTCAGCATGCCGCCGCGTCCCCATGCCAGGCCGATACCGACTGCCACGATGGCAAAGCAGAGGAACTTCCCTAGCAGGCCGAGGTTGAACGCCGGAAGCAGCGCGGGTGCAACGCCCAGGAGCAGGACCGCACCAAGGGTGAATCCGGCCACGGTTCCCAACCGCCCGCGCAACAGGCTTTTCATGCCAGGCTCCTTGTTTTGAGGCTGAAGATGCCCTGCGGCCGAAGCTGGAGGAACACCACAATCACGATCAGGATCAGGACCTTGCCGATGCTGGCCGTCGTCGAGTACTCGAAGACGGACTGCAGCACTCCCAGGGCAAAGGCAGCGATGACGGCCCCCTTGATCTGGCCGATACCTCCGGCCACCACCACCAGGAAGGCATCCACTATGTAGTTGGTGCCGAGGTACGGGCTTGTTGAACCTATGAGTGTGACCGCGACGCCGGCGATGCCGGCCAGGCCCGAACCGATGAAGAACGTCAGTTGGTCGCTGCGCCGGGTTGACACCCCACTCGTTTCCGCGAGGTCCCGGTTCAGCACAACGGCCCGGATACGGCGCCCGAGCGGCGTGGCCTTCAGGAGGAGGACCAGGCCGGCGAGGCACAGCAGCGAGAGCCCCAGGATAAAGAGCCGGGTCAGCGGGATGGGAGCGCCCAGCAACTCGATGTTCCCCTGCAGCCATCCCGGTGCGCGGACATCGACGCTGGGTGCCCCGAAGATGTCACGTGCGGCCTGCTGCAGGATCAGGGCCACCCCGAAAGTGACCAGAAGGGTGTCCAGGGGCCGGTGGTACATGCGGCGCAACAGCACCGCTTCGAGCACCAGCCCCAGGACACCTCCCACCAGGAAGCCTGCGGGAATGGACACCAGCAGCGATACGCCGGCGTCGGAGATGGCCTGCTGGACCACAAAGGCCGTGTAGGCCCCGGCCATCATGAACTCGCCGTGGGCCATGTTGATGACCCCCATCTGGCCGAAGGTCAACGACAGTCCCAGTGCCGCCAGGAGCAGCACGGAGCCGAGGCTGAGTCCGGCGAACATCTGCCCTATCAGGAGTTCCATTCCAGCAGGCCTTTCCTCGATGTTTCCGCGGCCGTTACTTGGTCAGGTCCTTGGCCCAGTCGTAAGTGGCCAGGAACGGATCCGGTTCAACCGCCGCGGGCGATGACCACACCGTGTCGATCAGGCCCTCCGCGTTTATCTTGCCGATGCGGGGGGTCTTGGTGATGTGGTTGTTCTCCCCGTTGACCGTGACCAGGCCCTCAGGCGCCTCGAAGGTCACCCCGTCCGCGGCGGCCTGCACCTTGTCCACCTCAAAGGATCCCGCCTTCTCCACGATTGCCTTCCAGAGGTACAGGGAGGTGTAGGCGGCTTCCATGGGGTCGCTCGTTACGCGCTCGGTGCCGAACTTCGACTTGAACGCCGCCACGAACTTCTTGTTGGCTGGCGTGTCCAGGGTCTGGTAGTAGTCCCAGGCAGTCAGTTGGCCTTCGACGTTGTCCAGGCCGATGCCGGGGACTTCCTCCTCGGCGATGGACACGGAGACCACGGGAATGGTGTCGGCGGTCAGGCCAACGCTCCTGTACTGGCGGAAGAAGGCCACATTGCTGTCGCCGTTGAGGGTGTTGAAGACCGCGTCGGCCTTGGAGTCCCGGACTTTGTTGACGATGGTGGAGAATTCCGTGGAGCCCAGCGGGGCGTACTCCTCGCCGAGGACTTCGATGCCCTTGGCCGCGGCGTAGGCCTGGATGATTTTGTTGGCTGTTCGCGGGAAGACGTAGTCACTGCCGACCAGGAACAGGGACTTGGTTCCCTGCTCGGCCAGATAGTCCAACGCCGGGATGATCTGCTGGTTGGTGGTGGCGCCGGTGTAGAAGATGTTCTTCGACGACTCCAGGCCCTCGTACTGCACCGGGTAGAACAGCAGCGCGTCGTTGGCCTCAAACACAGGGAGCATCGCCTTGCGGCTCGAGGAGGTCCAGCCGCCGAATACCGCGGCCGCGCAGTCCTGCTGGATCAGTTTCCCGGCGCGCTCCGCGAACTTGGTCGGTTCGCTGGCGCCGTCCTCGCTGATGACCTCGAGCTGCTTGCCCAGGACACCGCCGGAAGCGTTGATTTCCTCGGCAGCCAGGGACAGGGAGTCGAAGACGGTGCTCTCGCTGATGGCCATGGTGCCGGACAGCGAGTTGATGAACCCGACTTTGATGCTGCTGCCCGAGGTGTCCACACAGGAAGTGCCGCTGCTGGCGGTGGAGCCTGCGGACGCCGGATCCGCGATCTGGCTGCCGCAGCCTGCCAGGACAGTGGCCATGGCGGCTGCCGCCAAGGAATAGAAAGCGCGTTTGGTGACCGAAACCCTCATGTGTACCTGCTTCTCACTCCGCCGTTGCGCTGGGCAGCGGCTCGCCTCCGAGGTCCGTCAGAAGTGACCCCTTGCGATGAACGTAGGAGCGAATTGTTTCAGCGCCTGCCCGGTTGGTTTCGAGACCGTTTCGGGGCGCTCGCCGGGCCGGCCGGGAGTTGAGGCGCACGGCAGGCGTGCGGGAGAAAACCGCGGGAAAACGGGCCCTGGGAGAGTTAACCTGCGGGAAACCTGCCGCGGCGTAACTTTGGCCCGGTAGCCGGACATAATCCGGCCCAGCGCCGTGAAACGGGTCTCACCTGCGGCTATGCGCAACACCCGAGCGGCGGGCAGGGCTATTTATGCGTCGGCCGACTGCCTGAGTGGCGACTATTCGCCCAGCGCCCTGGGCCGCCAGACCACCACGGCTTGGGAGCGCGCACGGGGGCGCTGGCCCCGTGCCAGGCTGACCACATCACCGGCGGCACCGGCCGCGAAGATCCGCGAATCAAGAGGATCACGACGGCGGCCCAGCTCCTCGGTCATCTCGCCCACCCTGCGCTGCAGCGCGGCCACCTGGTTCTCGAGCTCAAGGATCCGTTTGATGCCTTCGAGCGAGACGCCCTCGTGGGACAGCCGCTGGACTTCGCGCAGCATGTTGATGTCCCGCTGCGAATAGCGGCGCGACTTCCCCGGCGCCCGGCTGGGCGAAACAATGCCCAGCCGGTCATACTGCCGGAGCGTCTGCGGGTGCATGTCCGCCAGTTCAGCCGCGACGGAGATCACGAAGATCGGCTGGTCAGCGCTGATGTCCACGGTCTGCTCCGTTGCTTAGAGCCGGGCCTTGGCGGCCAGGCCTTCACGGACATCGGCGTCGGCGGTGGCTTCGGCAAAGGCCTTCACGGCTGCTTCGGCTTCCTTGTTCAGGTTCTTCGGCACCGCGACGTCGATGGTCACCAGGAGATCGCCGGTGACCTTGGAGGTCTTCACGCCGTGGCCTTTGACCCGGAGCGTACGCCCCGAAGGCGTGCCGGCCGGAACACGGACCTTGACGGTCTCGCCGTCGATAGTGGGGACCTGGATGTCGGCGCCCAAAGCAGCTTCCGGGAAGGTGACCGGGACATGGATGCGGAGGTTGTCGCCGTCGCGCGTGTAAAACTCGTGCGGCTTGACGGACACGGCCACCATGAGGTCGCCGTTGCCGGCGGGCCCTGGCTGGCCCTTGCCGCGGACGCGCACTTTCTGGCCGTCCTTGATGCCGGCGGGAACGCGGACGTCAATGACGTCACCGCTGGGTTCGCGCAGGCCGATGGTGGTGCCGCGGATGGACCCGGAGAAGGAAATGCTGGTCGTAGCCGTACGGTCGGCACCCTTCTGCGGCGGGCGCTGGAAGCCCGTCGGGCCGCCGAAGCCGCCGCCGCCAAACAGGTCAGCAAACTCGGGCGGGATGCCGCCTGACGTATTGAACCCGCCGGGCTGGCGCCGCGCGCCGCCGGTGAACAGGCCGCCGAACATGTCCTCGAAGCCGCCGTTCCCGGCACCGGCACCGGCACCGCCGGGGGCAAAGCGCGCGCCGCCACCCATGGCCCGGATGGCGTCATACTGCTGGCGCTCGTCCGGATCAGACAGCACTGAATAGGCCTCGGAGATGTCCTTGAACTTCTTCTCCGACGCAGCGTCCCCCGAGTTGGTGTCCGGGTGGTGCTGGCGGGCAAGTTTCCGGTAGGCCTTCTTGATGTCGGCGTCGGAAGCGTCCTTGGCGATACCAAGGATCGCGTAAAAGTCCTTGTCCACCCAATCCTGGCTAGCCAATGGCGTTTCCTTTCAAATCTCTGTGCCGAGATGGAAGTTCGCGGCAATGTTCCTGCGAATCACTGCCGCGAACTGCCATCTCGATGGGGTAAATGCTACGCAGGAACTGCGACGATAACCTGTGCTGCGCGGAGGACGCGCTCGCCTGACCGGTAGCCGGAGCGGAGGACCTGGCTGACGGTGTCAACCTCGATGTCCTCTCCCGGCTGCTGGATGAGGGCCTCGTGGATCGTGGGATCGAACTCCACTCCGGTCTCATCAATGCGGACCAGGCCGTACGTCTTCAGCGCGTTCTCCAGCTTGGTGGCGATCGCGGCGAACGGGCCGTCGGTCAGGTCACCGTGCTGGCGGGCAGCATCGACGTCGTCCAGTACCGGCAGCAGGGAGTTCAGGACGCCGATAACAGCCATCTCCCCTGCCACGGCCCGGTCGCGCTCGACGCGCTTGCGGTAGTTGACGTATTCAGCCTGGAGGCGGAGGAGATCGTTCTTCAGCTCGGCAGCTTCAGCGTGTCCGGCACCCTGTGCCACCGATTCCTCGGCCGGCACCTCGATGCCGTTCAGGATTTCCTCGGCCTGGGCGAGTGCATCGCCGTCCCTGTCACCAAGCTCGCCGCCAACAGGCTCGCCCACTAGGGGCTCTCCCACCGGCTCGGCAGCGGGCTGCTCGCCCTCCGGGTGCCGGGCCTGCCCGGTCACCGGGTCAACCTTGCGGTTGTCCCGGATGATCGGCTCCTGGTTCGCGGATGAGTTGTGCTCTTCCTCGTTACCGTGGTGCGGCATGGCTACTTCTTCGCTTCGTCTTCGTCGATGATCTCGGCGTCGACGATGTCCTCATCAGCAGCCTTGTCGCCGGCGGGGGCGCCACCAGCGGCGCCTTCGGCACCTGCGGCACCGGTGGCACCGTCCGGCGAACCGGCCTGGGCGTAAATGGCTTCGCCGAGCTTCGACTGGGAAGCCTGGAGCTTCTCGAACGCGGTCTTCACGGCTGCGTCATCGGTGCCTTCGAGGGCCTTCTTGAGCTCGTCGACGTCGGCCTTGACCTCGGTCTTGACCTCTTCGGGCAGCTTGTCGGCGTTGTCGGCGATCAGCTTGTCCACGGAGTAAGCGAGCTGCTCCGCGGTGTTGCGGGTGTCGGTCGCCTCGCGGCGGGCCTTGTCCTCGGCTGCGTGCTCCTCGGCGTCCTTGACCATGCGCTCAATGTCTTCCTTGGAGAGCGCGGTGCCACCGGTGATGGTCATGGACTGTTCCTTGCCGGTGCCCTTGTCCTTCGCGGAGACGTGGACGATGCCGTTGGCGTCGATGTCGAAGGTGACCTCGACCTGCGGGACGCCGCGCGGAGCCGGCGCGATGCCGGTCAGCTCGAACGTGCCCAGCGGCTTGTTGTCGCGGGTGAACTCGCGCTCGCCCTGGAAGACCTGGATGGCCACGGACGGCTGGTTGTCATCAGCCGTGGTGAAGGTCTCGGACCGCTTCGTGGGGATGGCGGTGTTGCGCTCGATCAGGTGCGTCATCACACCACCCTTGGTTTCGATGCCCAGGGACAGCGGGGTGACGTCGATCAGCAGGACGTCCTTGCGCTCGCCCTTCAGAACGCCGGCCTGGAGTGCTGCGCCAACGGCTACAACTTCATCCGGGTTGACGCCCTTGTTCGGTTCCTTGCCTCCGGCCAGTTCCTTGACCAGGTCGTAGACAGCGGGCATGCGGGTGGAACCGCCCACGAGGACGATGTGGTCGATCTCGGAGAGCTTGATGCCGGCTTCCTTGATGACGTCCTGGAACGGCTTCTTGGTGCGGTCCAGCAGGTCCTTCGTGAGGTCCTGGAACTTGGCGCGGGTCAGCTGCTCGTCCAGGTGGACCGGGCCATCGGGGGTGACGGAGAGGTACTGGAGCGAAACGTTGGTGCTGCTGGAAGAAGAGAGTTCCTTCTTGGCCTGCTCCGAGGCTTCACGCAGGCGCTGCAGGGCGATCTTGTCCTTGGACAGGTCAATGCCCTTGACCTTGAGCTGGTTCAGCAGGTAATCAACAACGCGCTGGTCCCAGTCGTCGCCGCCAAGGTGGTTGTCGCCGGCGGTGGAGCGGACCTGGATGGTGGAGAAGTTGTCTTCATCCTTGCCGACTTCCAGCAGGGAGACATCGAAGGTTCCGCCGCCGAGGTCGAAGACCAGGATGAGCTCGTCTTCCTTGCCCTTGTCCAGGCCGTACGCCAGAGCGGCCGCGGTGGGCTCGTTGACGATGCGCAGGACGTTGAGGCCTGCGATTTCGCCGGCCTCCTTGGTGGCCTGGCGCTGGGCGTCGTTGAAGTACGCGGGAACGGTGACGACGGCGTCGGTGACCTTTTCGCCGAGGTAGGACTCGGCATCGTTCTTCAGCTTCATCAGGATGCGTGCGGAGATTTCCTGCGCCGTGTACTTTTTGTCATCGATGGCGACGCTCCAGTCAGTGCCCATGTGGCGCTTGACGGAATGAATGGTGCGGTCGATGTTGTTGACGGCCTGGCGCTTGGCGATCTCGCCAACCAGGACTTCGCCGGACTTGGAGAATGCAACGACGGACGGCGTGGTGCGGCCACCCTCGGCGTTGGCAATAACGGTGGGCTCGCCACCTTCGAGAACGGAGACGACGGAGTTGGTGGTTCCGAGGTCGATACCTACTGCACGTGACATGTGTTGCTTCCTTCTTTCCTTGGAAACTTGCTGGCGCTCGTGTTGAGCGTTCTGCACTCAACTTTACTCAAGGCACAAGCGATGTCAATCCAAAGTTGAGCGGAGTACGCTCAACTTTGGATTTTTGGGTCACGGCACCCTCAGGCGAACCCCCGGAATCCCGGGGATTTCAGGCGGAAAATCCCCGTCCCTGGCAGTAGTTCGCTGTGCGTGAACGGCCGCTACCGGTTCTCGTCCTCGTCCACTTCCACCTCACGGGCGCTGTCAACAGAGCCGGCCTCGCCGTAGTCACCTTCGGGATAGTCGCCCTCCTGGGGCTGGTTCTCCGCCCCGCCCACGACGCCGGCCTCGCCGTAGTCGCCTTCCTCATACTGGCCACCTTCACCCTCCAGCCCGGGCTCGGTGCTGCCTTTGCGGCGATCTTCTTCAGGTGCGGTGTTTTCACTCATGACGTGATCTCTCCTTTGAGTCTCGGCGTCCATCCGGACGCATTTGGAGTCTACTCAGCCGGAGGCGGGCTAAACAGGGGTGGCCGCAGACTTCGGGTCGTCCCGCGGGTTTCCCTCAGGCACGAGCCCAGCCATCGCCGCGAGGACAGTGAGGTGGTGTTCAAAGAGTTCGCCCCGGGCACGGAACGTATCCGGGCCATATTGGCCAAAAACCTCAAAACTCACGGCCCCGAAGAGCGACGTCCACACGAGGGCACCGTTCGCCTGGAGTTCGTCCGGCATGGCCAGCCCAAGTTCACTGCGGATCGCCTCAAGGTCGGCGGACAGGGCAGAAGGTACGACGGCGGTGCGCGCCGTGGCGGTCAGCGCACCTGCCCGGTAGGCGCCGTCGAGAATGCCGATCAGGCGGTAGATCACGCGCGTTCCCGGGGTTGTGGTCTGGCTCGAGGGGGCCTGGTAGCCGGGGACCGGACTCCCGAATAGCAGGCCGTAGCGCGCAGGCTCCCGCAACGCCCATGCCCTGACAGCCCGGCCGAGCGCCTTGAACCTGCCATCGAAGTCGCGCACCGGCACCGCGTTCACCGCGGCATCCACGGCGTCGCCGAGCTCACTGTAGGCGTCCACCAGAAGCAGCGTGAGCAGCTCGTCGCGGTTGGCCACGTAGCGGTAGACCGCGGAGGAGACCACGCCAAGATCCCTTGCCACGGCGCGGAGGGACAATGCGGCCGCGCCCTGCGTTGCCAGGTGCTCCCTGCCCAGCCTGACGATGTCGGCAATGGTCTGGGCCCGGGCGCGCTCCCGCGGTGTCCGAAGGATGGGTTCCGCGGCCGCGGCAGGGTCATTCATTGCTCCAGCATGGCACAAATCAGAGCAGTGTCAACAATTGCGAGCACTGCTCTTGACAGGCCTCCCGGACAAGGCGCACGCTTGTTGGAGAGCAGCGCTCTCTAGCGGAAATCCCTTGAGGAGAAGTCATGAACGATGTCTACGTTGTTACCGGAGCCGGCCCCGTGGGCTGGACAGTTGCAGAACAGCTCGCTGAGCAGGGGAAAAACGTCAGGATCCTCACCCGTTCGGGCAGCGGCCCCAAGCATCCGCTGGTGGAACGCGTGAAGGCCGACGTCCAGAATGCCGCCCAGCTGCGGGACGCCTTCGCGGGCGCCACCGCCGTCTTCCACTGCATCCACGGCTCCTCCTACACGGTGGACGCGTGGCAAGCAGAACTGCCCCGGGCCGAGCAAACGGTGCTATCCGCAGCAGGCGAGGCAGGCGCCGTCGTCGTTTTTCCCGAGAGCCTTTACTCGTACAGCGAGCCTGAACGCCCCATGGTCGAGGCGGGTCCGCGGACTGCCGAGGGCGGCAAGCGGGGCGTCCGCACCGCGCTGCTCAAGGCGCGGGACGCCTCTCCGACCAACACCGTCAGCGTGGTTGCCGGCGATTTCTTTGGCCCTCGGGTGCGAACCTCACATGCCGGAGAGCGCGTGGTCCCCGCCGTCCTGGCCGGCAAGAAAGTCTGGGTCATCGGGAGCGCCGATCAGCCCCATTCATTCACGTACGTCCCGGACCTGGCCGCCGCGATGATCCACGCCGCGGCGACGCCGTCGCTGTGGAACAGGGTGTGGCACGCGCCCACGGGTCCGGCAGTCACGCAGCGGCAGCTGGCCACAGCGTTCACCGAGACTGGCGGAGTGCAGGCGCCGAAGCTTGGAGCCATTCCGGGCTGGGCGCTCCGGACCATGGGTGTGTTCTCGAAAGACTTCCGCGAAGTTGCCGAAATGCTCTACCAGTTCGAGCGGCCGTTTGTGATGGAATCTGCCGCCAGCGAGACCGCACTTGGGATCCGCCCGACACCTCTGCGCGAGGCCGCCGCTGCCACGGTGGCCTGGTGGCGCGCACAGTGCTAGGTGCCCTAGCGGCGGCTGGCAGTCTCTGACGCGGGATGAAGGCCGGGCTCGGCCGGGCCAACCTCCCGCCGCACCGCGGCATCCAGCTCCGTCCGGCCCAGCTTGCCGGGCCACCAGATGCGCGGGCCGATGTCGTACGCCAGCGCAGGGACCAGCAGCGAGCGCACCAGCACGGTGTCCAGCAGTACGCCGAACGACACAATGAAGGCCAGCTGCACCAGGAACATGATGGGGATGACGCTCAGTGCGGCGAACGTGGCGGCCAGCACCACGCCGGCCGAAGTGATCACTCCGCCGGTCACGCCGAGTCCGCGAAGGATGCCCGGCCGGGTCCCGTGCTTCAGCGACTCTTCCCGCACCCGGCTCATCAGGAAGATGTTGTAGTCCACACCCAGGGCAACCAGGAACACAAACCCGAACAGGGGCACGGTGGCGTCGGCGCCGGGGAATCCGAGCAGGCTGTTGAAGACCACGGCCGAAACGCCCATGGCCGCGCCGTACGACAGCACCACGGAGAGCACCAGCAGGACCGGCGCCAAGACTGATCGCAGCAGCAGCATCAGGATGAGCAGGATGACCGCCAGCACGATCGGGATGATGATCACCAGGTCGCGCTGGGCGGTGGTGTTGGTGTCCAGCGCAGTGGCGGTCACGCCGCCAACCAACGCGCCGGCGTCGACCGTTTTTGCCTCCTCGCGCAGCGCCTTGACCGCATCCTCCGCCTCAATGGAATCCGCGGCGTAGTTGAGCGTGGCGTTGATCAGCACCTTGCCGTCGTGGACGTCAGGCTCGCTGGGAGTCCCGGGGGCGCCGGTGATCGGCAGCCTGCCTTCAGCCAGGAGGTAGGCGTCCCCCACGCCGTCGGCCGCTTTGACCTTTGCCAGCACTTCATCGGCTTTACTTTCGTCCGCGATGACGACGGCGGGGCTGCCGCTGCCGGCGTCGAAATGCCGCGCCAGCGCGTCCTGGCCGTCCACCGCATTCGACGCGGTGAGAATGACCTCGGTCTGCGGCACGCCGTTGGCCTTCAGCTGCAGCACCCCCGCCGAAGCCACCAGCA
Organism: Pseudarthrobacter raffinosi; assembly: GCF_023913735.1. Taxonomy (GTDB): domain Bacteria; phylum Actinomycetota; class Actinomycetes; order Actinomycetales; family Micrococcaceae; genus Arthrobacter; species Arthrobacter raffinosi. The sequence continues at coordinate 83,344 of NZ_JAMXBH010000003.1, read as the reverse complement.
GGAGGAGGACCGACGCGACCCAGACCGTGCGCGGGCGGCGGGAGACCAGCGAACCGGTGGCCCGCCAGATGCCCTTCTGCCCTTCCAGGCCGGTGACCAGCTCGGGCTCGCGCTCGCCCGCCGGAACCAGCCTGGGGCGGAACGGCCAGAACGCGGCCCGGCCCAAAAGTGCCATCAGGGCGGGCAGGAGGGTCAGCGCGGCGAAGAGCGAACAGAGGATGCCCGCAGCCGCAACGGGGCCCAGCGCCTTGTTGGAGTTCAGGTCCGAGAACAGCAGGCAGAGCAAGGCAATGATGACAGTGGCGCCGGAAGCCAGGATCGGCTCGAACGACGCCTTCCACGCCGTCAGCACCGCTTCCGTCCGGTTGCGTGTGTGGGTCAGGGCCTCGCGGAACCGCGCCACGTACAGCAGGGCATAGTCCGTGGCCGCGCCGATCACCAAGATGGACAGGATGCCTTGGCTTTGGCCGCTCAGCTGGATCCAGCCGAGCTTTGCCATGCCGAACACCAGCAGGATGGCGGCACAGAGCGCAAAAACCGAGGTGAGCAGCACGGCGATGGGCAGCAGGAGCGAACGGTAGACGATCAATAGGATCAGGAAGACCGCGCCGAGTGCCACCAGCAGCAGGATGCCGTCAATGCCGGCGAAGGCGGCGACCAGATCTGCGGTCAGGCCCGCGGGTCCGGTGACGAAGGTCTGCATGCCTGCGGGGGCGGAATCCGCCAGGAAGTCCCGCAACTCCTGGACGGATTCCTTAAGCTCGCCGGAGGACCCGATCGGGGCAATGAACTGGACCGCTTTCCCGTCCTCGGACGGGATGGGGCCGATCACCGCGCTGCCCAGCTCCAGGCCCTCGAGCCCAGCCTTCAGGGATGCCAGTTCGCCAAGCTCCGAGGGGCTGATGGCGGCGTCGTTTTCGATGACGATGACCGCCGGCACTTCGTCTGAATCGCGGAACTTTGCCTGCCAGTCCTGGACCGCGGTGGCCTCGGCGCTCGCCGGCAGGAACGAGGCCTGGTCGTTCGAGGAGACCTCGTCGAGCCGGCCGAACGTGGGTCCACCCACACCGGCGATGGCCAGCCACGTGAGCACCAGGAACACGGGAAGCAGCCAGCGAAGCCAGAACGGAACCTTCGCGCTGTGCTGGGGACTTGATTTCATGATTCCTGCTTCGCTTGGGTGGCCGGGGTACACTTGGTTCCATCCTAGAGTATCTCCACCATGGAAATAAATTGGTTTTCTGTTTGAAACTACGCAGCTGGCATCGCTGCAGTAATATCCGTCAGGGCACCAGGCAAGATCACAGGACGTGGCAAGCGAGCGGAGGAGGGCGGAACATGACGGACGAAGCGTTCCAGCGCCCACCCGACTCCGCCCCCTTTGCCCTGGTCCGCCTGCTCCAGGACTTCACGCTGGAGGCCAACAGGTATGTGGACACTGCCGGCGGCCGCAACGACATGCACCGCACGGACCTCAACGCGCTGGCAGTGATCATGCGGCACACCGCCAAGGGCCTCGTGGTCACGCCGGGCATCCTGCGCAGGGAACTCAACCTCAGCTCGCCCGCCACCACCGCGCTTATCGACCGGCTGGACAGTTCAGGGCATGCGGTGAGGGAGCGCCTCGGCCCGGACCGGAGGCAGGTCCAGTTGCGCATGACACCCAAGGCCTTCCAGGACGGCAGCGCCATTTTTATGCCGCTTTCGCGCCACATGGGTGCCGCCATGGCGGGTTTCTCGCCCGAAGAGCTGGAGCTGGTCAGCCGGTTCATGGCCGCCATGGTGGACGCCACCATCGCGGCCCGTGAGGAAACGTCCGACGGCGGCCCCGCCTCGCCCACTCCGCCCAAGTAGGTCGCAGTAGATGTCGTCATGAGGGCTCATAACGACACTAAGTGCCACCTACTTCGGGGACGGTTCCGCCTGTTTTTCACTGCGGAGGGGTAGCGTTTCATTATGAGTGCGCAGCAGCCTGACGACGATGTGTACACGCACGGCCACCACGAGTCGGTGGTCCGCGCCCACGCTTCCAGGACCGCGGAGAACTCCGCGGCCTTTGTCATTCCGCACCTCACGCCCGGGGTTTCAGTGCTCGACGTCGGCTGCGGCCCTGGAAGCATCACCTGCGATTTCGCCGGGCTGGTGTCGCCCGGAAAGGTCACCGGCCTGGACCGGTCACCGGACATCATCGCCCAGGCCACGGCGCTGGCCGCCGAACGCGGCGTGGCCAATGCGGAGTTCCTGGCCGGCAACATCTACGACCTTGACTTCGAGGACGAAACGTTCGACGTCGTCCACGCCCACCAGGTGCTCCAGCACCTGACCGACCCGGTGGAGGCGCTGCGCGAGATGCGCCGGGTAGCGAAGCCGGGCGGCATAGTGGCAGTGCGCGACGCCGACTTCCACGGCATGAGCTGGTACCCCACGATCCCTGAGCTGGACGAATGGATGGACCTGTACCAGCGGATCGCACGACGCAACGGGGCCGAGCCCGACGCCGGCCGCCGGCTCGTGTCCTGGGCCCAGTCTGCGGGCTTCAGCAACGTGGCGCCCACCAGCAGCAACTGGCTCTATGCCACCGGGCAACAACGGAGATGGCAGGCCCGGGTCTGGGGCGAACGAGTGCTGCATTCGGCCTTCGCGGAGCAGGCCCTTGAATACGGCTTCGCAAATCCAGCGGACCTGGCCCGGATTTCGGCAGGATGGCACCGCTGGGGATCCACAGACGACGGCTGGTTCCTGATCCCGAACGGTGAGGTCATCGCCCGGGCGTGATTTTCCACGGGCGTAATTTCCACATAGGCGCACCCGTGCCTATCCACCCTGCGCTGGCGGCAATAGCGTCGGACTATGAACCATTACGGAGAGAACGAATACTGGGCAGAGCCTTACACCGCCGAGGTTGACCAACTAGACTTGGTCAACATGGGACAGTACAACGTCCAAGAGGCAAAAACCCGCCTGTCTGAGCTGTTGAGCCTCGTTGAAAACGGCGAGGATGTGGTCATCGCCAAGGCAGGCCGTCCGGTGGCCCGGCTGGTGAAAATCGAGCGCCCCCACAAACGCGAGCTGGGCTTCCTGGCGCCCCTTCAAATTCCTGACGGGTTCTATGACCCGTGGACCGACGAGGAAATGGGTGAAGCGACAGGCAGGGATCATTGATGCGCCTGCTCCTGGACACCCACGTCTTCCTCTGGGCCCTCGCCGAACCCAGGAAACTGTCCACCAAAGCCAGGAACGCCATCACCAAGCTCGAGAACTCGGTCTACGTGTCGCCCATGACCGCGTACGAACTGTCCTACAAACACCATCAAGGCAAGCTGCCGGCTGGGGCGGCGATAGTGGCAAGCTTTGGACGGCAGGTGGCCCACCTGTACGCCTCTGAGCTGTCCATCTCCGCACCGCACGCATTGGCCGCCGGCCAGTTGGACTGGGAACACAAGGACCCCTTTGACCGGATCCTGGCTGCCCAGGCCATGGTGGAGGGGCTGACGCTGGTAACGGCAGATGAGGAGCTTCACGCATTCGAGCCCGTGACCACGCTGTGGTGAGGCGGCACTCTTGTTGTGCCGACGGCACTAAACTTGGCAGGTGCAATTCTCCCTTTGGCTCGCCCTCGCGGGCGCCGGCGCCCTGATCAGTTTCACGCCGGGTGCCGGTGCCATCAACACCATGAGCAACTCGCTGACGTCAGGGTTCCGCCGCTCCATCTGGGGCATCCTTGGCCAGCAGGCAGCCCTGGTTGTCCACGTGGTGATCGTGGCGTTGGGCGTCGGTGTGCTGGTGGCAAGCTCCCCGGTGGCCTTCAATGTGATCCGTTACGCCGGGGCCGCCTACCTGGTGTACCTGGGCATCCGCCAGTTCCTCAGCAAACCGGAGGTGGACCAGGAACAGGCCGCCGCCCTCCGGAACGAGCCCGCCTGGTCAATGTTCCGGCGTGGCCTCTGGGTCAACCTGCTCAACCCGAAGGCCGTCGTTTTCTTCCTCGCGTTTATGCCACAGTTCATCCGCCCTGAACAGCCGCTCCTGCCGCAGTACCTTGTGCTCACAGCCACCGTGGTGGTGATCGACATCCTGGTGATGTGGTTCTTCTTCGCCTTTGCCGCCAAGTCCTTCCAGCGGTTCACGCACAACGCCCGTGGCCAGAAGATCCTCAGCCGGATCTTCGGGGTGCTCTTTATGGCGGTAGGAATTCTCCTTGCGCTGATCCACTAGGCCTGTTCTTCCAGGCCCGTCGTCAAGGCCTGGATCCACTGGCAAGCCTTCGGCCGCAGATGTCTGACATTTTTGCCCTGAGCATGGTCATGAAGTGGTCACCTGCCGGACATCAATGCCACGATCGATAAATGCTTGAGGCAACCAAATCCCCCACATCGACAGAATCCGGCACTGATCAAGCCCCAGTACCCACCAACCCGGCGCTGGCCGCCGAGGCGAAAATCGCGCGGCTTGCCGTCACGATCCTCCCGGCGCTGGTGGTCCTGGCGGGCGTCGCCGGCTTCCTTGTGCCAGCCACCTTCCAGCCGCTGGGGCCCAGCGTCCCGTACCTGCTGGGCATCATCATGTTCTGCATGGGCCTGACCCTGACGCCGCTGGATTTTGCCTCTGTGGTGAAGCGCCCGTGGGCAGTGGTCCTGGGCATTGTGGCGCACTACGTGATCATGCCCGGCGCGGGCTGGCTGATTGCCGTGGCGCTCCAGCTTCCGCCGGAGCTTGCCGTAGGCCTGATCCTGGTGGGCTGTGCACCATCCGGCACCGCCTCGAACGTGATGGCATTCCTGGCCAAGGGGGACGTTGCCCTGTCCGTCGCCGTCGCTTCGGTATCCACCCTGATCGCACCGGTGGTTACGCCACTGCTGGTCCTGTTCCTGGCCGGATCGTTCCTGGAAATCGACGCTGGGAGCATGGTCCTGGACATCGTCAAGACGGTACTCCTGCCCGTCATCGCCGGGCTGCTCGCGCGGCTGTTCTTCAAGAACCTCATCGCCAAGCTGCTACCGGCGCTCCCCTGGGCATCCGCCGTCGTAATTTCCTTCATTGTCGCGATTGTTGTGGCGGGCAGCGCCTCTAAGATCGTGGCCGCGGGCGGCATTGTGTTCCTCGCAGTGGTCCTCCACAACGGCTTCGGCCTGGGCCTGGGCTACCTGGCGGGCAAACTGGGCCGGCTGGACGATAAAGCACGGAGGGCGCTCGCCTTCGAAGTGGGCATGCAGAACTCCGGTTTGGCCGCCACGCTGGCCACCGCGCATTTCACCCCGCTGGCCGCACTGCCGTCCGCCGTTTTCTCGCTCTGGCACAACATCTCCGGCGCGATCGTGGCAGCATGGCTGGCACGGCGCCCGCTGCAGGACGCCTAGCAAGGCCGATCCTGGAAGGCAGACGGACGGACGGAATTTTGACTCTTCGGTCAAATTTCTTACGAATCTGTCACGTCATGTGAATGCCAGCTGGCCAAGAATGCCCCCCAGTCCCGCATGCTTAGCCCCATGAACTCATCGTCGAGCCCATACCGAATCATCGCCGTCTGCACGGGAAATATTTGCCGGTCACCGATGGCTGAGATGATGTCGGGCGCGGCCTTCCAAGCCGAGGGCATGGGCTCGGATGTGACAGTGGATTCGGCGGGAACTACCGGTTATGAGGCAGGACAGCCCATCGATCCGCGCGCCGCCCGCCGGCTTGCGGAAACGCACTTGAGCTCAGAGCACCATGTTGCCCGCGCCTGGCAGGCCGGGTGGTTCCGCGAGCGCGATCTCATCCTGGCACTGGACGTTGACCACTACGCCTGGCTGCGCGACGCCGCGCCGGACGCGCACACCATGAACAAAGTCCGGATGCTCCGCAGCTTCAACCTCGCCGCTGCCGGCAGCGATCTGCTGGACCAAGGCATCGAGGATCCCTGGTACGGGGGCCATGCCGATTTTAGCGCCGTCTGGGAGCAGATCCGCGGCGCCGTGCCCGGCGTCGTCGCGCATGTCCGCATGGTCCTTGGCCAGGCGGCGCCGCGACAGCAGCTGATGCAGCAGCAGGTACGCTCTATTTCATGACCCCCGCACCTGTGATCATCGCCATTGACGGGCGATCCGGCGCAGGGAAAACCACTCTGGCCATCGAACTGGCCGCGCAGCTGCGGAACCATCACAAAGTCGCGCTCTTCCACCTGGAGGACATCTACCCGGGCTGGAACGGCCTCACCGCGGGCATCGAGCGCTACGTTTCCACCGTGCTCACGCCGTTGAGCCGCGCCGAGCCCGCCACCTGGACCAGCTGGGACTGGGAAAGGCATTACGACGGCGACACACGCGTCACGCTGCCCGCCGAGATCGTGATCATTGAGGGAGTGGGGGCGGCGGCTGCGGACGCCCGGCCCCTGCTCAGCGCTGTCATCTGGGCCGACTCGCCGGACGACATCCGCCGAAAGCGTGCCCTGGACCGCGACGGCGGCACGTATGAGCCGTTTTGGGACCAGTGGGCTGAGCAGGAGGAAGCCTGGCTCGCCGACGACGACGTCCCTCACGAAGCCGATATCCGCGTCCTCAACAATGCCGACGGTTCCGCCACCGCCGACGTTATGCAGGCCCTCGCGTACCTGCCCGCTCTCGGACCTGCCCTTGTTCCCGAGCTTGCCGCCCGCCGCGGCCTCAGGCTGCGCGCAGAACGGCTGGACGCCAGGCCGGACGCCGCCGTGCTCTTCGAGAACCTCTACGGCGGCTCGGCCAATGCCGTCTGGCTGGACTCCTCCAACGCGGACGTCGCCACACCCGCAGGGCCGCTCCCGCAGCCGTCGCCCGCCAACGCGCGCAGCCGCTTCAGCATCCTCGCGGACGACGGCGGGACGTACGGCCAGGCGGTCACGCACCGGTCCGGCGAAAGCGTCATCACGGCAGGCTCCGCCACGGCGCGCGTGCCGGGACCGTTCTTCCGCTGGCTGGACACGGTCTGGGGACGCCGGGCGGTCCGCACGCCGGACGGCTACCCGGGCGACTTCACCCTGGGCTGGCTGGGCTGCCTGGGCTATGAGCTCAAGCGCGAAACCGGCGGGACGGACGTGGCGGCGCCGACCCCTGACGCGGCCCTGATCTTCGCGGGCCGAGCCGTCGTTTTGGACCACGTGGAAGGAGCGGCCTGGCTCCTTGCCCTGGAAGCGCCCGACGCCGACCACTGGCTGACCGACGCCCGCGCGGCCGTCGCTGTCGCCGCCGCTGTCGCCCCCGCCGCGAGCACGCCAGGCCCAGGGGACCAACGCACGCACGCCGGCGGCAGCGACGGCGTCGTCCGTCCCGTTGGGCCCGCGTTCAGCAGCCGCGACACGGAGCCCTCCTACCTGGCCAAAATCGCGGCCGCCCAGCACGAAATCCGTGAAGGGAACTCATACGAGGTCTGCCTGACCACCACGCTCACGGCCCGGCTGCCCGCCGCCGCGGCTGCCCCCTGGCCCACGTACCTCGCGCTGCGGCGGAAGAATCCCGCGCCGTTCGCCAGCTACCTGCGGTTCGGCGGGCTGACGGTGGCCAGCACGTCGCCGGAGCGGTTCCTGAGGATAACGTCCGACGGCGGCATGCGCGCCGAACCGATCAAGGGCACCCGCCGCCGGGGTGCTGATCCGGAGCGTGACAGGCAGATGCGGGAGAACCTGGCGACCTCGCTGAAGGACCGCGCGGAAAACATCATGATTGTGGACCTGCTGCGGAACGACCTCAGCCACTTCGCGGAACCTGGATCGGTGACTGTCAGCAGGCTGTGCGAGATCGAAAGCTACGCCACGGTGCACCAGATGGTCAGCACCATCGACGCGCGGCTCCTGCCCGGCTCGCCGCGGGCCGAGGCGGTGGCCGCCTGTTTCCCGGCCGGCTCCATGACCGGCGCCCCGAAAATCAGCACCATGGCCATCCTGGACCGGTTGGAGGAGGGCCCGCGCGGCCTGTATTCCGGCGCGATCGGCTACTTTTCGCTCAACGGGGCCACGGACCTGGCGGTGGCGATCCGCACCCTGGTAACCACGGCGGTGGCCGGGGACGGCGGCGGACAAGCATCGACGGCGGAACTCACCCTCGGCGTCGGCGGCGCCATCACCGCCGACTCCGTACCTGACGAGGAGTACGACGAAATCCGCGTGAAGGCGCACGGTGTGCTTTCCGCGCTGGGTGCGGACTTTCCCGACGCCTGACCCCCCGAAGTTTTTGATGCTCCTATCCTTGTCAAGAGTTACTGGAGCGTGGCGGTCAGCCTGGCGACGTTATCGACATAGCGGGCGGCGAGGGGGCGCTGCAGCCAGTCGTCGAGTATGAGCTCGTTGGAAATGTCGCGGTATGTGTCTTCGACCGCGCGCATACTGTTCACGGTTTCCGCACCGAGCAGCATCACCGAGACCTCCATGTTCAGCGAGAACGAGCGCATGTCCATGTTGCTGGAGCCCAGGACGGCCACTTCGTCGTCGATGGTGAAGTGCTTGGCGTGCAGCACAAAGGGCGCCTTGTAGAGGTAGATCCGGACGCCGGCTTCCAGCAGCGCCTCGTAATAGGAGCGCTGGGCGTGGTGGACCAGGAACTGATCGCCCTTTTCGGAGACGAACAGCTCCACGTCCACGCCACGCTGGGCTGCGGTGGTGATGGCGTAGAGCAGGGAGTCATCGGGCACGAAATACGGGCTGCAGATGGAGATCCGGTGCTGGGCGGAGTAGATCAGGGTGTTGAAGAGGCGCAGGTTGTTCTCGGTGATGAACCCAGGTCCGCTGGGCACCACCTGGGCCGTGACGTTGCCCGGCTCGGGGTTGTCCGGGAGCTGCAGCTGGTGTTCCAGGGACTCGTCGGTTTCGCTCAGCCAGTCCGTGGCGAACACCACGTTGAGCGTGGTGACGATCGGGCCGCGCAGGCACGCCATCAGCTCCACCCATTCGCGGCCGGCCTTACGGTGTTTGGGGTTGTTGTAGGAGGGCTCGATCAGGTTCTGCGAGCCCGTGAAGGCGAGTTCGCCGTCGACCACCATGATTTTGCGGTGGTTCCGAAGGTCCGGGCGGCGCCATTGGCCGTGGATGGGCAGCACCGGGAGCATACGCTTCCACTGGATCTTTCCCGCCCGCAGCCGTTTGAGCAGGTCGCGGTAACCCTTGACGCGGAGCGTGCCGATGTGGTCAAATAGCACGCGCACTTCCACGCCACGCTCGGCGGCCTCCTCCAGGGCGGTCAGCAGGTCATCGGTGATGTGGTCCGTGCTCATGATGTAGAACTCGGCATTGACGAACGTCTTGGCTTTGCGCACGGCCTGGGTCATGGCCAGGATCGAGTCCGGGTAGCCGGGAAGGAGGTCCACGGAATTGCCGTCCACCATGGGGAGGGAGCCGAGCCGCCGGTTCAGTTCCCCGGCGGACGTCACCCATTCGGGCCCTTCATATTCACTGACGACGTCGGCGAGCGCCGAGATGCCGGACCGCACGCGGGTGTTGATGACCTCCTGCTGCTGGCGGCGGCGGCTGGAGAGCTTGAAGTTTCCGAACAGCAGGAAAAGGACCAGGCCCAGGAACGGCACAAAGAAGATGCCCAGCAGCCAGGCCATGGCCGTGGTGGGACGCCTGTTGCCGGGGATGATGCCGATGGCCAGAACCCGGATCACCAGGTCTGCAATGCTGAGCACCACCACCACCCACGTCGGCGCGGTACCCGCAAGCGAAATTGGCCACAGCACTGGAATACCCCCGGATTGCGCGCACCCGCGGACCTGTTCCAGCGGGGCAATGACCACAGCTTAGCCGCGGCGGGCCCTACTAAGCTGGAGCCATGACTTCTCCTGCGCCCGTGGTGCTCGTTTTCCTTGACCCCGCGTTCCCGGACGGCCGGCTGGCCGACGCTTCGCAGCCCCAGCTGATGGCCACGGACCAGGGCGCCACCCGCGGGGACGGCGTATTCGAATCCATGCTCGCGGTGGGCGGCGCAGTCCGGAAGCTGCAGGCTCATCTGGACCGGCTCGTCGGGTCCGCCCAGGCCCTTGACCTGGTGATCCCGGCGCAGGGTGCGTGGCGGGCTGCCATCGCCACGGGCGTCGCGGAGCACCGGACGCAGCATCCCGCTCCGTCGCCCGCCGAGGACGAGGTGGTGGTGAAACTCGTGGTCACCCGCGGCCCGGAAGGCGCAGAGTCCCCCACATGCTGGGTTCAGGTGTCCCCCGTAGGCGCCCTCGGACGCCGCCAGCGCGAAACCGGGATCGATGTCATCCTCCTGGACCGCGGCTACGACAGCGACGTCGCTGAGCGTGCCCCGTGGCTGCTGCTCGGCGCCAAGACCCTGTCCTATGCCACGAACATGGCCGCCCTGCGGTACGCCCACAAACAGGGCGCCGACGACGTCATCTTCACCTCCTCCGACGGCCGGGTCCTGGAAGGCCCCACGTCCACTGTGCTGCTGGCACATCTGGAAACCTCCGACGACGGCGCCGGCGCCCCTCGGACGGTGCGCCGCCTCATCACCCCGCAACTGGACAGCGGGATCCTCCCCGGGACTTCCCAGGGGGCCCTGTTCGCGGCGGCCAAGGCGGCCGGCTGGGAACTCGGCTACGGGCCGCTGGAACCGCGGGACCTGCTGGACGCCGACGCCGTGTGGCTGATTTCCAGCATCAGGCTGCTCGCGCCGGTGAACCACATTGACGGCAAGGAAGTCGGAACGCCCGCGGTGCAGAAGCAGCTGACGGCCGAACTCAACGCATTGTTTGCCGGGATCCAGTAGGTTCCGGGATTCAGCAGTTTCCCGGATCCCGTAGTTTTCCGAAGTTCAGCAGGGAGGCCTTAAGCCATGGTGGTTCGCAGTGCCGGGATCCTGCTGTTCCGGCAGGGAGCAAACGGGCTGGAGGTGTGGATAGCGCACATGGGCGGACCGTTCTGGGCCCGCAAACAAACCCAGTCCTGGTCGGTTCCCAAGGGCGAGTACCTTCCCGACGAGGAACCCCTGCTGGCCGCGCTGCGCGAGTTTGCCGAAGAAATCGGCACGCCGCCGCCAGCTGTTGCCTACTTTGAGCTGGGCGCGTTCCGGCAACCGTCAGGAAAGATCATCACGGTGTTCGCCGCGGAGTCTGACTTCCAGCCCGACCGGATTGTGAGCAACACGTTTCCGCTGGAATGGCCCAAAGGATCCGGTATCATCCAGGACTTTCCCGAGGTGGACGATGCCCGGTGGGTGACGGAATCCGAGGCCCGCAGCAAGCTGGTCAAGGGCCAGCTTCCGGTCCTGGACGCCCTCAGGGAGCATATTGAGCTGCCCTAAGTTGAACTACCGAGGCCCGGGCCGGGGATTACGGTGGCACTGCCCTGTTGGTCCGTCGCATAGGTCCGTATGGTTTGGTGCATGAACTCTTACGCGCAGCCGATCAACAAATTGACATTTGACGAATGCTGGGAATTACTGGCCGACGACACCCTGGGGCGGCTGGCCCTTGTAGTGGACGGCCATCCGGAGATCTTTCCGGTCAACTACGTCCTGGACCGCAGGAGCGTCGTCTTCCGCAGCGCCGGTGGCTCCAAACTGTGGGGCGCCCAGGCGGACCGTCCCGCGGCGCTGGAGATCGATGGATACGATCCCCGCACGGAGGTGGCCTGGAGTGTGGTGGCGCGCGGAGACACCGAAGTGATCGAGGCCCAGGCTGACAAGGACGCCGTCGACGCCCTGCATCTGGAGCCCTGGCAGTCTGGACCCAAGAATTACTACATCCGGCTAACCCCACTTGCACTGACCGGCCGCCGCTTCCAGGTCACCAAACCGGACGTCTGGAACACCCGGTTGTCGGACCGCCGTCGTGCTTCCTTCGAATAGCGCGGGAGAGTTCTTGCTTAGCGATTCCCCGGCCTTTCTCGTCCCGGGGGTCCGGATCCGGCTGCTGCGGCGGAGTGACGCAGCCGGCCTGAGCGAGGCCTACCTACGGAACCGCCAGCACCTCGAGGCTTGGGAACCGGAGCGGGACGAGGCCTTCTTCGCTCCCAGGCATCAACTGGACATCATCCGGGCCAAGCTCGCCCAGCATTCCGTGGGCCAGGAAGTTCCGTGGGTGCTGGTGGACCACAACGATCCCGCTTGCATCGTCGGCGCCGTCATCCTCACCGGCATCGTCCGCGGGCCGTTCCTCAACGCCAACCTCGGGTACTGGGTTGATTCCACCCTCAACCGGCGGGGCATCGGATCTGCGGCGGTCCGCTTCGCCACTGACCATGCCCGGACAGAACTGGGCCTCCACCGGGTCCAGGCGGCAACGCTGCTCGACAATGAGCGCTCACGCAAGATCCTCAAACGCGCTGGGTTTCGGGAAATCGGCGTGGCGCCGCAGTACCTGAAGATCGCCGGCCGCTGGCAGGACCACCTACTCCACCAACTGCTCCTCCACGGCTGACGCGATCGCGGCCGAATCAACAGCGCCTGCGCCACCTCACCGGCCCTCACGGTTCGCCTAAGCTGGCCCCGAGCACTCTTGAATCCGCAATCGAAAGGCACCCCATGAGCACCGACGCTCACATCCCCGTCATCCTGGGCGGCGCACGGACCCCCTTCGGCAAGTTCCGCGGCGGCCTCTCCGGGCTCACCTCCAGCGAACTGGGTGCCCACGCCATCCGGAACGCTCTGGAACGGTCCGGTGTGGCGCCGGAACAGATCCAGGCCGTCATCGTAGGCCAGGTCATCCAGGCGGGTGCTGGCCAGGGACCCGCCCGGCAGGCCAGCCTCGCCGCGGGCATCGGCTGGGACGTGCCCACCGTAACCATCAACAAACTGTGCCTGTCCGGCCTCACCGCGGTGATCGATGCCGCCCGGATGATCCGCGCCGGCGAGGCTGATTTCATTGTGGCGGCGGGCCAGGAATCCATGACCAACGCCCCGCACCTGCTGCCCCGGCTCCGCGGCGGCGTGGCCATCGGCGATGCGCCGCTGCTGGATTCACTGAACTTTGACGGCCTGCAGGACCCCGTCTCAGGCGAACTGATGGGCTCCGCCACCGACGCCGGGAACGCCCGCCTGGGCATCAGCCGCGAGGACCAGGACGCCGTCGCCGCCCTTTCGCACCAGCGGGCGGAGGCCGCCCGGGCGGCCGGCATCCTGGCTGAGGAGATCGCTCCGGTGGAGGTCCCGCAGCGCCGGGGACCCGCCGTCGTGATTGATGCCGACGAAGGCATCCGCGCCGGCACCACCATCGAGACGCTGGCGGCACTGAAGCCCGCCTTCTCCAAGGATCCGGCGGCCACCATCACCGCCGGTTCTGCCTCCCCGCTGTCAGACGGAGCCGCAGCAGTGGTAGTGGCCAGCAAGGCAGCTGCGGAAGCGGCCGGCCTCAGCTGGATCGCGGAAATCGGCAGCCACGGCCAGACCGCCGGACCGGATGGATCCCTGCATTCCCAGCCGTCCCGCGCCATTGAGCGAGCCCTGAAACTCGAAGGGCTGACCATTGACGACGTGGACCTCATTGAGATCAACGAAGCCTTCGCCTCGGTGGTGCTGCAGTCCGCCACGGACCTGGGGATCGACGCGGACAGGATCAACGCAGACGGCGGCGCCATCGCCCTGGGCCACCCGGTGGGCGCCTCGGGGGCCCGCCTGGTCCTGCATCAGGCACTCGCGCTGAACCGGCGCGGCGGCGGGACAGGCGTGGTTGCGTTGTGCGGCGGCGGCGGCCAGGGCGACGCCCTGATCCTCAAAGCCTGACGCCAGGTTCAGCCTCCGGGTCCAAGGATCACCAGCGGCACCAAGCGTTCCGCGCACGAAACCCGGACCAGTTCCGGTTGCCCCTGAGCCGCCCGGTTGTTCACTCCGGTGTCGTCGCACCAGTCCACGCCATAGGGGTAGGCGGTGACAGCGGCGTTCCCGGCCGCCAACTCGGCCGGGACGGTGAACACGAAAGTGAAGCCGCCGTCGTCGGTCATGGGAGCGAGCTCCTCCAGCACTGCGGTACCGGCCGCATCCTTGACCGTCACCTGGACCCGCGCGTCGCTGCCGTAGCGGGCATCGCAGGTGGTGTCCGGGGCACTGACGGTGACCCGGTCGCCGGGTTGGGCGGCGGCAGGCGAGACGGAAAACTCCGGCGGCATACAGGGCGGCGGTGCGAAAATGTTCCGGCAGCTTGTCACCCCCACCAGCACCGGCACGGCGCACAACGTCACAGCCAAAACGCGTGCCCAGGCGCCCGTCAATGAACGCCCTCGAAAGTTCCCCATGACCCGATTGTCCCGTCAGCGCCGGCGTTACGGAAGCACGGCGGGATTACGGAAAAACGCGTTGGTTACGGAACATGACGACGGCGGCGGTGCGGCCGGGCGGGCCGGATGTTACGTTTTTGGGGAGTAATGAGAACCGGCGCCAAGCCCTGACTGGCCGGTCGGCAACCCTCCCTTTCGCGGCGGGGTGCCTCAGGTGAATACTCGGCATATCGACCCATTCGAGCTGCAAGCGTGAAAGAAGGAGTTCCGTCGTGTCTGACGCACCCGCCCCCGCCCCCGCCCCTGAAGAGAAACTGTCGTACCGGCTTGTCACCGGGCCGGATGACAGGTCTTTCTGTGAACGGATTTCCACTGCCCTGGCCGAAGGGTATGTCCTGCACGGAAGCCCGGCCGCGACGTCCAACGGCGGCCAGGTGATTGTGGCCCAGGCACTCATCCTCCCGTCGGCCATCGCCACCGCTGATGCGGCCGTCGCCTCCGCCGTGGATGACCTCGATTTCGACGGCGAGGGCCACGCATGAGCTACGCCGGAGACCTCACCCCGCAGCAGGCCTGGGCCAAACTCGAACAGGGCGCCATTCTGGTGGATGTCCGGACCGAAGGTGAATGGGCCCACATCGGCATCCCGGACACGAAGGCCACGGACAACGATCCCCTGTTCATCCCGTGGACGTTCCCGGGTGGCATCCCGAACCGGGATTTCATCACCGACCTGACGCAGCAGGCCCCGGTGGACGACGGCACTGAACTGGTGTTCCTCTGCCGCTCGGGCCAGCGCTCCATCGCCGCCGCCATCGCCGCGACGCAGGCCGGTTTCACCTCCTACAACGTCCTGGAGGGTTTCGAGGGCGAGCCGGACCGCTACGGCGAGCGCACCGTCAACGGCTGGAAGAACCGCGGCCTGCCCACCAATCTGGGAATAGCCAAGTGACCTTCAACCCAGACGCCGCCAGCTGGAGCGCCGAGACGCAGGCGGTGCGCGGCGGGCTGGACCGCACCAACTTCCAGGAGACCACCGAGCCGGTCTTCCTGAACTCGGGCTTCGTCTACGAGTCCGCTGCCGCCGCCGAGCGCGCCTTCACCGGCGAGGACGAACGCTTCGTCTACTCCCGGTACGGCAACCCGTCCGTAGCCACATTCCAGGAACGCCTCCGCCTGCTTGAGGGCACCGAAGCGTGCTTTGCGACGGCGTCGGGCATGTCAGCCGTGTTCACCGCACTGGGCGCCCTGCTGGCGGCCGGGGACCGGGTGGTTGCCGCGCGATCGCTGTTCGGCTCCTGCTTTGTGATCCTGAACGAGATCCTGCCGCGCTGGGGCGTGGAAACCGTGTTTGTTGACGGCCCGGATCTTGAGCAATGGCGCGTCGCGCTGTCGGAGCCCACCACGGCCGTGTTCTTCGAGTCGCCCTCCAACCCGATGCAGGAAATCGTGGACATCGCCGCGGTCAGCGAGCTGGCACACGCCGCCGGGGCCACCGTCGTCGTCGACAATGTCTTTGCCACTCCCCTGCTGCAGCGCTGCGGCCAGCTGGGTGCGGACGTGATTGTGTACTCCGGCACAAAGCACATCGACGGCCAGGGACGTGTCCTGGGCGGCGCCATCCTGGGCACCAAGGAGTTCATCGACGGCCCGGTCAAGCAGCTCATGCGGCACACCGGCCCGGCCCTCTCCGCGTTCAACGCCTGGGTGCTCACCAAGGGCCTCGAAACGATGGCGCTGCGCGTGAACCACTCCTCCGCGTCCGCGCTGCGGCTGGCCGAATGGCTCGAACAGCAGCCGGCCGTCAGCTGGGTCAAGTACCCGCTGCTGAAGTCTCACCCGCAGTACGAGCTCGCCGCCAAGCAGATGAAGGCCGGCGGCACCGTCCTCACGTTGGAACTTGCGACGACGGGTGGCCGCTCCGGCAAGGAAGCCGCCTTTGCGCTGCTGGACGCCTTGCGGATCATCGACATCTCCAACAACCTGGGCGACGCGAAGTCCCTCATCACCCATCCGGCCACCACGACGCACCGCGCCATGGGCCCCGAGGGCCGCGCCGCGATCGGGCTCAGCGATGGCGTGGTGCGGCTGTCCGTGGGCCTGGAGGACGTGGACGACCTCATCGGCGACCTGGAGCAGGCCCTGAAGCACATCTAGGTCTGGTTGGCCTGGTTCTGATTGGCGCGAAGGAACAGTTGAGGCCCTGTTTCTTGCGTCTTTCGGGGCCTCAACTGTCCCTTCGCGCCGGGAGGCCGTGACGTATGAACGCACACCGGGACTGGGGCCGGCTGCTTTCCAACATCCCGCTGCCCGAGCAGACCCTGGCGGGAATCGCCGTCGGCGTGGTCCTTCAGCGTTTGATGCCGCTCCGGCTCGGCGGGCCACACTTTCTGGTACGGACCATCGGCGCTGCATCGTTGGCGGCGGGTGGCGCAATCGTCAGCTGGGCGTTGCTGGCTGCCCGGAACACCCGGTTGTCCCGGCCCGATGCGTTGCTAACCGCCGGGCCGTATGCGCACTCGCGGAACCCGATGTACGTGGGCTGGGCCCTGGCGCACCTGGGAATTGGGCTGCTGCGCGATGATCTCTGGATGGTGGCGGCCCTCCCGGTGGCTTCCGTCGCAGTGCACCGCGGGGTGCTTGGAGAAGAGGCGATCCTGGCGGCGTCGTTTCCGGTAAAGTTCAGCCAGTACCGCTTGTCTGTTCCCCGGTACGTGCCTCGTCTTCGCCGTGGATGGCGAGCCGGACGGCCACTTCATCCCCGTCGCTGATGCCCGCCGCGTCCCGGACAGCCTTCTTGACGGGCAACAGGTAGGAGCGGCTTTTGCTGTCCGGAAAGACCGAGGTCTGCCAGGTGCAGCCGGAGATTTCCGCCGTGACTCTGACCGAGCCGAAGCCCTTCCGGAACACCGCTGCCTCCTCCCGGAGGTCGTCGGCGACCTCCACCGGGAGGGTCAGAAAGTGCCAGCCGGATTCGTCGGGATAGCGCCACAGTTCGGCCCGGAATGAGTACAACGACGTCACGGCCTGAGTATGGCATGCCGCGTTGCCGGACGCATCCCCCTGTGGGGGCCCGGCCACGCGAACGGCGGGTGAGGCGAACGCCCGCTCAGGCGCCTGGCTGGCCGCCTGGCTGGCGCAGTTCCCGGGAGGCCGTCTCCCGGACGGCGGCGGTCAGCTGGTTGAGAACCGGGGAGTCGATTTTCCAGCGCTGCCAGTACAAGGACACGTCAACGGGGCTCGCGGAGGCCAGCTCCACGAGGGCGCCGCTGCGGAGGTCTGCCAGGCACTGTTGCTCCGGCAGCAGCCCCCATCCCAGTCCCAGCCGGATGGCCTGGGCGAACTCGGCCGACGACGGCACATAGTGCCGCGGCGCGGTCAGTTCCGCGCCGGTCATCGTGCGGAAGAACCCGTCCTGCAGGTCATCCTTTCGGTCAAAGTCCACCACCGGGGCCTGGCTCCCTGCAACAAGTTCCGGCCCGTCGGGCCACCAGCGCCGGAGGTAGCCGGGACTTGCCACAGCACGGTACCGCAGGGAACCCAGTGGTTCCACACTGCAGCCCTGGACCGGTTCCGGCGTTGCGGTTACCGCGGCCATCACCGATCCCGTCCGCAGGAGCTGGGTGGAATGCTGCTCGTCCTCCCTGCGCAGTTCGAAGCAAGCGCCGAGGTCCGGCGGAAGATTTGCCAGCGCAGGCATGAACCAGGTGGAGAGTGAGTCCGCGTTCACCACCAAGGGGATGGGCGCCGTCGGGCGGTCCCTGCTCCCGCCGAGCTCCTGCTGGGCGTCCCATTCGAGCTGCCGGACCTGCCGGGCGAACCGCAGGATGGCCTCTCCGGACGTTGTGGGGCGGACGGGGTTGGAGCGCTGCAACAGGATCTGGCCGGCCGCGTCCTCCATCGCCTTGAGCCGCTGGGAAATGGCCGACGGCGTGACGTACAGGCTGCGGGCCGCCGCCTCGAGCGTCCCCTCGTCCACGACGGCCGCGAAGGTCCGGAGCTGCTCGAACTGGAACATCTTCGTTAGCTTTCCTTAATAGAGCTAAGAATATTTAGCTGGAGTAATCCTATGTCCGCCCGTACGTTGGAGGATATGGATCTGACTGCATTTCTAGGCCCCGCCGCGCTGGGCTTCGGCACGGGCCTCGCCCTCATCGTGGCCATCGGCAGCCAGAACGCTTTTGTCCTCCGGCAGGGCATCCGCGGCGAGCATGTGGCCGCCGTCGTCCTGGTCTGCAGCGTCTCCGATGCGCTGCTCATCGCTGCGGGCATCGCCGGAGTGGGGGCGCTGCTCCAGTCGAGTCCCGTGATCGTAGACGTGGTCAGGTTTGCCGGAGCCGCCTTCCTGGTGGGCTACGGCGTTATGGCGGCGCGCCGGGCGATTCGTCCTGGAGCACTAACGGCGTCGGGGCGGCAGCCCGCCGTCGGCCTCGGCGCCGCCATCAGCACGGTACTGGCCCTGACGTGGCTCAACCCGCATGTCTACCTGGACACTGTGCTGCTGCTCGGATCGGTGGCCAACCAGCAGGCACAGGATTTGCGTTGGTGGTTCGGGGGCGGAGCCATCGCCGCCAGCATCGCCTGGTTCAGTGCGCTCGGGTTCGGAGCCAGGGTCCTCCGGCCGTTCTTCGCGCGGCCCTCCTCGTGGCGCATCCTGGACGGGCTCGTCGCTGCGGTCATGCTCACGCTGGGTGTGCGCCTGGCTGTCGGTGCATGACGTCGTCGTTTCTTGGCGCGAACGGACACTGTGGGCCCATCACAGCGCAAGAACAGGGCTATATCTGCCCGTTCGCGCAAAGCTTCAGGGAGAACTCAGGACAGGCGCACGCGCAGCAGCTCCGGGACCTCGTCCGCCTCACGCAACCCGGAGGTGCCGCGCATCGTGACACGCACGGCGTGGGCAACCACGGCCCCCAGCCCGCCGTCGTCGGGCGCCGATTCTTGCATCACCGCGTCCCGCACCCTGCGCTGTTCCGTGGAGCCGGTGCCGCGGGCAATGATGTCCTCGATGCCCTGCCGGGCCAGGGAAAGTTCGTCCTGCTCGGCGAGGACCGGAGCCAAATAGTCCACCAAGGACCGCACCACGTCGACGGCCGGCGCCGGCCTGAACGTGCCAAAATCCAGCAACTCACCGTTCAGGCCACTGCTGCTCGCCTGCCATGCCGCCATCCGCAGCAGCACCGTGGGCACCGGCGCCGGCTCCACGCCGTCGCGCCATTCACGGCTGGCCGATTCGACCAAGGCCCGCACCAGCACCGCGATCAGGGCAGCGTCCTCGGCGCGGAGGCAAACGTCGGCCACCCGGACCTCAACCGTGGGGTGGTTCCGGGACAGTCGGGCGTCAAAGTAGATCATGCCTTCATCCAGCAGCACGCCACTGTCCAGCAGACGCGTGACCACCCTCCGATATGCGGAGTACGTGCTGAAAATGGCCGAAGGGCCGGACATAGGCCAGCGGTTCCAGGCCTGGGTTCGGTAGCTCTCGAACCCTGTGGGCATCCCGTTCCAGAACGGCGAATTTGCGCTCACTGCCGTGAGCACTGCCAGCTTGTCCCGGATCCTGTCCAGCACTGCCACGCCCTCGTCCTTGGATTCGATGAACGTGTGGACGTGGAAGCCGCAGGTCAGCTGCTCCTGCGCGGTCAGGCCGAAGCGTTCCAGCATCCGGGCATAGCGGGCGTCCGGAGTGGTGTGGCTCGCAAGGCCAAACGGAGAAGTGGCCAGCGCAGCGACCCTGGCACCGTTCTTGATGGCCGCCTGGTCCGCCAGCAGCCGGCCGGCCCGGATCTGCTGCAGCAGTTCTGCGTACTCGAGGCAGGGACGGGTCTGGGTCTCGATCTGCTCAAGCTTCAGCTCGGCAGTCAGGCCAGTCCAGTCGTCGTGAGCGGTTTTTTCCTTGGCTGCCAGCGCATAGGGACGTTCCGGGGCGTCGTCGGCTGCCATCCGGCGGCCAGCCAACATCGCATCCGCGAGGGCAAGCGGCTCCCCCGTGTCCGGATCAACGATCAGGAGCTCTTCCTCGACGCCGAATGTACGCATTCTTATATTGTGCTGCAACGCCCGCCAGGTTGACCCGGTTACTGCCGATCATGACGAAGCGCGAACCGGCAGATAAAGCGCTCAAATCCGCCTCTGGGGGTCGTTATCTGCCAGTTCGCGCCAGGCGGAGGGCCGCAAGTGTACGTTCGCGTTAGTCCTGGAAGTACTCCACCTTGGCGCCGATGGTGTTGAGCCGTTCCGCCAGGTCTTCGTAGCCGCGCTCGATCACGTAGATATTCCGCAGCTCCGAAACACCCCGCGCCGCGAGCATGGCCAGCAAAAGGCAGGCGGCGGGGCGGAGCGCCGGCGGGCAGCCCACCTCGGCGGCCCGCCACTTCGTGGGGCCGTTGACGTAGATCCGGTGCGGGTCCAGCAGTTGCACCTGGGCGCCGAGCCGGTTGAGTTCGGTGAGGTAGATGGCCCGGTTCTCGTAGACCCAGTCGTGGATCATGGTCTGGCCGTCGGCGTTGGCGGCGATGACCGCGAAAAACGGCAGGTTGTCGATGTTCAGGCCCGGGAACGGCATCGGGTGGATCTTGTCCTCCGGCGCCCGCAGCTCGGACGGCTTGGTGGTCACGTCCACCAGCCGGGTGCGGCCGTTGCGCGCCACGTACTCGCCGGAAATCTCCAGCTGCTGGCCCATCTGCTCCAGCGTGGCCAGTTCGATCTCCATGAACTCGATGGGCACGCGGCGGATGGTCACCTCTGAGTTGGTGACGATCCCGGCGGTGATAAGGCTCATGGCCTCAATGGGGTCCTCGGACGGGAAATACTCAATGTCGACGTCGATGAGCGGCTGCCCGGTGATCTTCAGTGTGGTGGTGCCCACGCCGTCGATCTTCACGCCCAGCATCTCGAGGTAGAAGCAGAGGTCCTGGACCATGTAGTTGGGGCTGGCGTTGCGGATGACGGTGGTGCCACGGCGGTGCGCCGCTGCCATGATCGCGTTCTCGGTGACAGTGTCCCCGCGCTCGGTCAACACAAAGGACCGGTCGTGAGTGTCCGGCGGCGGAGCCTGCACGGCGTAGAAACCGGCAGTGGCTTCCACGGAGAGCCCGAACTGGCGCAACGCCTGCATGTGGGGCTCCACGGTGCGGGTACCTAGATCGCAACCGCCGGCATAAGGCAAGCGGTATTCCGCGGATTCGTCCAGGAGCGGGCCCAGGAGCATGATCACGCTGCGCGTGCGGCGCGCCGCGTCCACATCCATGGCTTCAAGGTCCAGGACGGCGGGGCGGCGGAGCTGGAGGTCGGTGTCGTTGAGCCACGTGCATTCGACGCCGATGCTGGTCAGGACCTCCACGATCCGGTTGACCTCTTCGATCCGGGCGAGCCGGCGCAGGACCGTGGTGCCGCGGTTGATCAGGCTGGCGCACAGCAGCGCCACACCGGCGTTCTTACTGCTGTTGACATCCACCGCACCGGACAAGGTGCGGCCGCCTTCGATCCGCAGGTGCGTCATCTGCGGTTTGCCTACTTTGACGATGCTGCGGTCGAAGATCGTTTCGAGCCGCTGGATCATCTTGAGGCTGAGGTTCTGCTTGCCCTGTTCCATCCGGGCGACGGCGCTTTGGCTGGTTCCCAGCGCGGCGGCGAGCTGGCCTTGGGTCCAGCCCTTCTCGGTCCGGGCATCCTTGAGCGTGGCGGCGATGTGCTCGGCAGTTTCCTGAGTCATAACAAAAAAATATCACAAATGAGCTATTTTATGGGATGCGAATCGGAGTGGCGCCTGAAATCCCAGCAAATACCCGATTCATGAGATAGCAGCTCCTTGATGATTGTCCTTGACCAGCCACTCGCTCGGCGGGAGACTGAAACATCGGGTTCACCCGATAACGGAAGAATGCCCTGCAGGAGGCCTGCCATGTATGGGAATGCGGCTACAGCATCCCGTGCTTTAGCGTGTGCCATCTTGTGCCTGCTTATGGCCCTTTGCGGGCTTATCGTGGCGCCGGCGTCCGTGGCCGCCCCTTCACCGGGCGAGGGCGCCGAGCAAGCACTGGGTAACGATGTCTCGTGGCCTCAGTGCAACAAGGCGCTTCCCGCCGCTTCAGCTTTCGGGATCGTGGGCGTCAACAATGGCCTGGCCAGCACCACTAACCCCTGCCTCGCCGAACTGCTCCGCTGGGCCAAAGCCATCACGGTGAACCCGACCGACCAGCCGTCCGTGGCCCTTTACGTCAACACCGCCAACCCGGGGCACGCTGGCTCCTGGTGGCCCACCAGTAACAACTACCCCGCAGCCCAAGCTGTATCCAACCCCTACGGCACCTGCAAGGACAAGGACGTTGCCCCGGCGTGCGCATACATGTACGGCTACGCCAAGGCCTACGACGACGCCTACATCCGCGGCATCAGCAGCCCCTCGGACTACCTGTGGTGGCTCGATGTTGAAACAGGCAACAGCTGGTCCCTCGACAAGAGTGCCAACCGTGCCGTCCTGGAAGGTATGACCGACTTATTTCACAGCATCGGCGCCGACGTCGGCATCTACTCCTCGGCCTATCAATGGGGACAGATCGTGGGCACCGTCAGCAACTCCAGCAACCTTTATGCCCTGCCCAGCTGGCTGGCAGGCGCCCGCACGGCCTTCGGAGCCACGGCCAACTGCTCGAATGCGCCGCTAACCCCCGGCGGCACAGTCACCCTGACCCAGTTCGTCTCCAGGGGCTTCGACTACGACCACTCGTGCATTTAGCAAGCACAGCGCGGCGTAGCCAGAATCCAGAAGCATGGCCCGCCCGGACTAACGCCAGACGAAGTTCCAGGTCCCCATCCCGGCCGCGGCAACCACAGCAGCCGCTGCGATCAGCACGCCGCCCGCCAGCACCCAGGCATCCAGCCGCGAATACGTGGATTCCCGCGCCCACGTCCTATGCCCCGCGCCAAAACCGCGCGCTTCCATGGTGATGGCCAGCCGGGACGCCCGGCGGATGGCCTGGACCAGGAGCCCGAAGCTCTGCCCGAGGGTGGCCCGCAGCCGTTGCAGCGGGCTGCCCTGCGAACCGACGCCGCGGGCCCGCCGCGCCATGCCGATGGTCTGCCACTCCTCGGCCATGAGTCCCACGAGCCGCATCGCTGCCAGCGTGCCAAGGACAAAACGGTGCGGCAGCCGGGCCTTCTGGGCCAGCGCATCGGCGAGGTCGGTGGGATCTGTGCAGGTCATGAGCAGGATCGCCGGCAGGGCAATCGCGAGCCCGCGCAGCATAAAACCGATTCCCAGCTGCAGGGAACCCTCGCTGATGGACCAGATCCCGACGTCGAGCAGCACAGCGCCGCTGTCCGCCGCGACGATCGCCGTGCTCCAGCCGCCCAGGGCTGCCGCGAGGATGAGCGGCCAGCCGCGCTGCCACAAGAGGCGCAGCGTGAGGCCGGCCAACGGAAAGAGCGCCAGTTCCGCCGCAAGCGCCACCGAGGCAGACACCCAGTCGATGGAGAGCGCCAGCACCAGGGTGATGAGGAAGACGACGGCGAACTTGGCCAGCGGGTTGGCGCGCGTCAGCAGCCCGTGGTTGTTGCGGAGGGTCAGGGCATCCCTCATGCCGCACCTGCTTCCTGGCGGGCGCCGCCGCGCGAGGCCGGGCCCAGCCGCAGTTCGGCCCCGCCCAGGACGGCGCTGAATTCCTGGTCGTGGGTCACGGAAACCACTGAGGTCCCGGCGTCGAGCAGTTCCGAGAGGAACGATGCGAGCTCGGCCCAGGTGTTGGCATCCTGGCCGAACGTCGGCTCGTCGAGCACCAGCACACGAGGGTGGGCCGCGAGGACGGTGGCCACCGACAGGCGCCGCTTTTCGCCACCGGACAGCGTGTACGGATTGGCGTCCACCAGGTGCGTCAGGCGCAGCCGTTCCAGCAGCTCATCAACCCGTTCCTCGCCATGTCCCAGATGCCGCGGACCGAACATCAGCTCGTCCAGCACACGGCCGGTGACAAACTGGTGCTCAGGCTCCTGGAAGACGGTTCCGATGCGGGAAATCAGCTGGTTGGCTTTCCATTTGAAGGGATCGATCCCGGCCCCCTCGGAAAGCTCGACGGCGGCCGACACCTTTCCCGCCACCGGCGCAAGAAGTCCGGCGAGCGTCAGCGCAAACGTTGACTTTCCGGCGCCGTTGGGCCCCGTGACGGTGAGTGCCTGGCCGGAACGGACCAGGGCCGTGATGCCCTGCTGCACCGGTACGGGCGGGATCGTCCGGAAGCCGCGGCGCCGCGGACGCTCGCGGGAGACGGCAAGGTCCTCGGCCGCCAGCAGCAGGTCACCTGAGCCTGCGGACACGCGGCGGCGGGTTGCCGGAACATAGCCCGGCACCCAGACACCCGCGCCGATCAGCATGTCCCGCGCCTCCGCAAGCACCTGGTCCGGCGGCCCGTCCAGCAGGACTGCGGACGTAGCGGGGGAAGCAGCGGAACCCGCTGCCGAGCCCGGCTGCAGCACCACAATCCGGTCCACCAGGTCCTTCCAGACGGACACACGGTGTTCCACCACAACGAGGGTGGCTCCGGTTTTGTCCAGGCAGCGGCCCACGGCGTCGCGGACTTCCAGCACGCCGGCGGGATCCAAGTTCGCGGTGGGCTCATCCAGCAGGATCAGCCCGGGCCGCATCGCGAGGATCCCGGCCAGCGCCAGGCGCTGCTTCTGCCCGCCGGACAGGGCCGACGTCGGGTGGTCCAGCGGGAGCCCGCCGGCGTTCAAACCGGCGCCGGCGCCGGCGTTCAAACCGCCGCCCCCGGCACTTCGCAGCCCGACGTCGTCGAGCGCTTCATGGACGCGGCGCCAGATCTCGTCCCGCGGAACGGCGAGGTTCTCGGCGCCGAAGGCGACGTCGTCGCCCAGGCGCGAAAGAACCACCTGCGTTTCCGGATCCTGCTGCATCAGTCCCGAGCGGCCGCGCTGCCCGCGCGGCACCACACCGTCGATCAGCAGCGAACCGGTTTCGTCGGCGTCGTCCCCTTCATCCCCCAGCACTCCTGCGAGCGCATGCAGCAGCGTTGACTTGCCCGCGCCCGATGGGCCCAGCAGCAGCACCCGCTCGCCGGGAGCGATGTCGAGGTCGAGCCCCCGGACGGCGGGGGCGGAACGTCCGGCATGCCGCCAGCCCCAGCCACGGGCGGACACCGCGGCGGGGCGTACTCCGGAAGCGCCGGCGTCGGAAGCGGTCATCAGTTGAAGACGGGCTCCGAAGCTGCCTTCCGGGATGCGAACGAGCTCAGCACGCCGGTCCTGGCCAGGCCGCGGGTGGCGATCCAGGACAGCGCGCCCGCAATCACCGCGCCGGAGATGGTGCAGAACGCGATGTACGCGAGCTTGTCGGCGGGCTCGTAGGCGATGTTCCAGCCCCACGGCAGGAACGAGTCATTGAGGCCGCAGAACAGGCCCGCGCCGGCACCGGCCAGCAGCGCGGCGATGAGGTTGTACTTCTGGTGCAGGAAGGACTTGAACCGGAAGTTGCCGTACACCAGCAGGAAGAACACCAGTTCGGCGCCCAGGCCCTGGAGGAGTCCGGAGATCAGCACGGTGGCGCCGTACTGCGAGCCCATGATGAGTTCGCCGGTGGCGGCCACCGCTTCGCAGAAGAGCGCCGCGCCGGGTTTGCGGATGATGAGCATGCCCAGCACTGCCGGGATCATCCAGCCACCGGCGATCAGGCCGGTCAGCGGGGGGTAAACGGCGTTCATGGGGGCGGAGACGATGCCGGCGCCCTGGGACCAGGCCCAGAAGATCACGCCGCCGGTGATGGCGATGAGCGCCGCCACCACGATGTCCACAACACGCCAGGTATTGCCGGTCTTTTTGATTGCTGCAGTTGTCATTTTGGTCCTCCTGAGGAACAGGAGGGGAAAGTGCCCCGGCGTGCGGCGCTGCCGCCGTTTCCGGACACTTCGAGAACTCGACTCCCTTGCGCCGGTACTAACCGGATCAGGTTCGAGGGTCTGCGGCTGTCCGCACTCTCAGCGCCCACCTGCGGTTCCCTGGCAATGCCAGTGATGTCCGACGGCGGCGCTCCCCTGTCGTAATAAATCTGCCCTGATGGGCGTGCTCCAGTTTACACCGCGGGCGGGGTAGATTGTGGGCCATGACTGCCAACAACCCGACTGTGACTGCGTTCAATCCCGATTCGACAGTGCCCCAGCCGGCGGGGCTGCTTGAGGCCCTGATTGCCCGGGTCAAAGCCGAGATCAACGAGCTGCAGTTTCCGCATTTCAGCAAGGACGACTCCCTCAACCTCGGGCTGCTCCTGGTGGAGCTGGGCAAGAGCCGGAAGCTGCCCATCGCGATCGACATCACCAAGGGTGACCAGGTCCTGTTCCACGTGGCCTTGGACGGCGCCACGCCGGACAACGAGCACTGGGTCCGGGCCAAGCAGCGCACCGCCGCCAGGTATGATATCCCGTCGCTGCTGGTGGGCCTCCGCGGCAGGCTGCACGGCGGCCGGATCGAGGACCACGGCTGGTTCGACGAGTCCACCTATGCCCCGCACGGCGGCTGCTTCCCGGTCTACGTCACCGGTGTGGGTGCAGTGGCCACGGTAACGGTCTCGGGCCTGCCCCAGCAACAGGACCATGATCTCGTGGTGGAGGCCCTGCGGGAGATTCTGGAGTCCATGCATGCGGGTTAGGCTAAAGACAATCCCGGATCCGCTCAAAAGGAGTTCAACGAATGAACCTGTTCATCAAGCTGCTCGGCACTGCAATCAGCCTCGGCGCCGGATTCGTCGGCACCAAGATGGTCAATACCGTATGGGAAAAGTCCACCGGCCGGAAGCCCCCGACCGGCAGGGATGAAGACACCCCCACGAGCCTTCGCTCGGCGCTGACGTTCGCGCTCATCTCGGCCTCGGTCAGCACTATCATCCAGGTGCTCGCCAACCGCGGCACGCAGCGGGCCATCACCCGCTTCGCCAAGTCCCAGGACATCGTCTGACCGCATCACCATCCCCTGAGTTTCACCGTCCAGCTAATCGGTTCAAACCGGCCGAGATGCCCGCAGTATCTGGAAGGTGAACTCACAAGGGACGCTGGGGGCTGCGCGTGACGCTCAGTCCCGCCGGCCGCCGTCAGACGCTTCATCCCTGGACGACTCATCCCGGGCCGACTGGGCCGCCTTCTGAACCACGGCCTCGAGTTCATCGGAGCTGAGCAGCTCGCGGTGCAGGTGTTTGGTGCGGTACCCGGCGCGGCCCACCATATGGGCGGAAATCGGCACCGTCAGCAGCTGGAAAATCCAGGCCACCAGCAGCACCGGCCACACCCACCAGCTGCGCAGCTGCAGGCCGATCGCCGCCAGGAGCAGGAACAGACCCAGCACCTGGGGCTTGGTGGCCGCGTGCATGCGGCTCAGCAGATCCGGGAAGCGGAGCAGGCCCACAGCGGCGGCGAGCGACATAAGGGCACCCACCACCAGGAACACCGCCGAGACGGTGTCGATGACATTGTCAACCACGCTGGCCTCAGGATTCATTGGCTTGCTCCCGCCGGTCGGCCACGAAGCGCGCAACGGTCACCGAACCGATGAAGCCAACCACGGACAGCGCCACCAGCAGCATCAGGTTGTTCAGGTGCCGGTTAACGGCCATGTCGATGCACAGGGCAGCGCCGAGGATTGCGAGCAGGACGTCGGAGGCCAGCACCCGGTCCAGCAGCGACGGGCCGCGGGAGATCCTGATGATGGCTCCTGCCGCCGCCAGCGAAAGAATGACTGCCGTGACAGCCAGGACGGTCTGCATCATGCTGCGGCCTCCTGCCGGATTGCTTCGAGTTCTTCGCGGGTGCCCATGATCCTGATCAGGCCCGCTTCGATGGAGCGGACTTCCTTGCGCAGGCTTTCCACTTCTTCCGGGCTGCTGACGTTGAGCGCGTGGAGGTAGAGGGTGGACGTTGACCGGTCCACTTCCACCACCAGGGAGCCCGGGATCAGCGAGATCACGTGCCCGGTGGCGGTGACCATCAGGTCCTGGTGGCTCCGCAACGGAACAGCGACGACGGCGTTGATGACCCGCGGGCCGCGGACCGCCGCCAGGTACATGACCTCGACGCTGGCTGCCGCCACCCTGCCCAGGAAACGCAGGGCAAATGGCACTGCATAAAGAATGTTGAACCGGCCGCTGAGTTCCACCGGCGGCAGATAGAATATCCGGGCCACGAGCACCGCCAGCAACGCGCCGAAGAGCAGGTTGCCGGGGCTGAAGTCCTGCCACAGGGCGCCCCAGACAAGCACCAGCCATACCAGCAGGGGCAGTTCCTGGCGGAGGGAAATCCGGCGGCGGCTCATTTGCCCCCACCGTTTTTCAGGGCCAGCGGGGGAACGTCCGTGTCCTCGCCCAGCACGGCCTGGATGTAGGCGGACCGGTCCAGCATTTCGTGGGCGGCCTGGTCCGAGACTGTGAACAGCGGGCCCGCGAAAACAGTGAGCGAGACGCCCAGGACCACCAGGCCCAGGGTTGAGCCCACCATGGTGCGGGGCAGCAGCGTGACGTTCTTGCGGCCGGCCCGGCTGCCGGTGTCCGAATCCTCCGGCTCGGCCCGCAGGACGGGGTCCGGGTGCTCGGCGTCCGAGGGCTTGCGCCAGAAGGCGCGGTTCCAGACGCGCGCGACGGCCAGCAGGGTCAGGAGGCTGGTGACCACACCGCCGATCACCAGGGCGTAGGCCAGGGGTGTGCCCAGTTCGATGCCCGCCTGGATGAGCCCCACTTTCCCCAGGAAACCGGAGAACGGCGGGATCCCGGCAAGGTTCATGGCGGGGATAAAGAACAGCAGGGCCAGGATGGGTGACAGCTTGGCGAGGCCCGCCAGCCGGTCCACGGATGAACTGCCGCCACGGCGTTCAATCAGCCCGGTGACCAGGAACAAGCTTGTTTGGATGGTGATGTGGTGGGCCACGTAGAACACGGCGGCACCCAGTCCGGCCACCGAAGACATGGCCAGGCCGAACACCATGTATCCGATGTGGCTGACCAAGGTGAAGGACAGCAGACGCTTGATGTCGCTCTGGGCCAGGGCGCCCAGGATTCCCACCACCATGGTCAGCAGCGCCGCCACCATCAGCGGCGTGTCCAGGCTGTCACCGGGAAACAGCAGGGTTTCGGTACGCACCATCGCATAGACGCCCACCTTGGTCAGCAGGCCCGCGAACACGGCCGTGACCGGCGCAGGGGCGGTGGGATAGGAGTCCGGCAGCCAGAAGGACAACGGAAAAACGGCCGCCTTGATGCCGAAGGCCACCAGGAGCATGACATGGAGCAGGGTGCGGGTTCCTTCGTCCAGGTCCGCGAGCTTGACGGCGAGATCGGCCATGTTCACGGTGCCGGTGGCCCCGTAAACCATGGCGATGGAGATCAGGAACAGCACCGAGGACACCACGGACACCACCACGTAGGTGACGCCGGCGCGGATGCGGGGGCCGGTCCCACCCAGGGTCATCAGGACATAGCTTGCCGTCAGCAGGATTTCGAAGCCGACATAGAGGTTGAAAAGATCCCCGGACAGGAACGCGTTGGACACTCCGGCCACAAGGATGAGGTAGGTGGGGTGGAAGATCGACACCGGGGCGTCCCGGTCGCCGTCGGCCATTCCCTGCCCGGTGGCGTAGACCAACACAGCGAGGCTAATGGCCGACGACACCACGAGCATGAGGGACGAGAACTGGTCCACCACCATCGTGATGCCCCACGGCGGCAGCCAGCCACCGATGTTCACGGCAGCCGTTCCGCCGTCCCACACCGACGCCAGCAGCAGGCACTCCAGCAGGAGCGTCAGGGACAGCACGCCGATGCTCACCGCGCGCTGCGCGCGGGAGTGCCGGATCAGCAGGAAGGCCAGGGCGGCACCGAGGATGGGAAGTACGACGGCGAGCGGGGCAAAGCTTGCCATGTTCACTTCACACCTCCTTCGGGACCAGGGGTTACGTTCTGCGAGCCGGGTTGCTCTTCGGCGGCGGCGTCCCGGGCAGAAATCTCCTTGGCACCGGCGGTGACGGAACCGGCCTCATCCGGGCCGTCCGCCGCCGTGGGGTGATCTGAGACCGTGCTCCCGTCGCCGCCCAGCATGGTTAGGGGAAACTCGGAAGTTTCGGCCGGGATCGGGGTGTCGTCCTCGGCGTCGAAGCGGGGCGTCTCGGCGACGCGGAGGTCCTCGATGTCGTCCTGGATCTCGTCCTGGCGGGCCAGGACCCACGTGCGGTAGATGATGCCGAGCATAAAGGCCGTCACGGCGAAGGAGATCACGATCGACGTGAGGATCAGGGCCTGCGGCAGCGGGTCCGCGTACTCATGCGCGCCGGTGGCCTTGTTGTACAGGGGCGCCAGGCCGGCATAGCCGCCGGTGGCCAGGATCAGCAGGTTGGTGGCGTTGGCCAGCAGCATCAGCCCGAGCAGCACCCGGGTGAGGCTGCGTTCCAGGATCAGGTAGATGCCGCACGCATACAGGGCACCCATCACGGTCAGCAGGGTCAGGTTGACGCTCATCCTTGGCCCCTCGCGGTGGTTTCGGCGGGGACACCCACGGGTTCCTCGGCGTGCACGTCGGCCTGCACCTCGGTAGCGGCAGGAGCGTCGTCCGCTGGCGCGTCCTCGGCAGGCGCAGTTCTTTGCTCTTCAAAGTGTTCGTCGATCTCGGAGCCCAGGCTGCGCAGGACGTCCAGCACCAGGCCGATCACCACGATGTAGACGCCGATGTCGAAGATGGTGGATGTGACGAACTTGATGTCCCCGAACACCGGAAGCCAGAGTTCGATGATGGCGGTCTGGAATACCTGGCCGCCCAGCAGCAGCGGCACCACACCGGACGCCGCCGCAGTGGCGAGCCCGATCCCCAGCAGCGTTCCGGCGCCGACGGGCGTGGCCTCGCGCAGTTCGAACCGGCCGCCGGCCAGGTAGCGGATGGCCAGGGCAAGTCCGGCAGTCAGGCCGCCGGCGAAGCCGCCGCCGGGCAGGTTATGGCCGGCCAGGAGGAGGTAGAGCGAGAAGATGATCAGGGAGTGGAAGATCAGCCGCGTGACCACTTCAAAGATGATGGAACGCCGTTCCGGTGCCAGCGTGCGCCCCGCCACGATCCAGGCGTCCCGGGCGGAGGCGGCGAATTTGCGGCTGATGGCCAGGTCCGCGGCTTCCCGCGACCCGGGATCCACAGCGACCTGGCGGCCGACGCTGCCCTCGGCAATAGTTTCAGAGACCCTGGTCCGGTCGCCGCGGCCGCGGACGAAGATGAGGCTGGCAACACCTGTGGCGGCCAGGGCAAGGACGGATATTTCACCGAAAGTGTCCCAGGCGCGGATGTCCACCAGGGTCACGTTGACGATGTTCAGCCCGCCGCCGCCTTCATAGGCAAGACGCGGGAATTCCAGGGACACTGGGACGGCCACCCGGGCGCCCATGGCGTGGATGGCGGCGAAGACCATGGTGACGCCGAACGCCGCCCCGATGATCACGCGGATCACCCGGTACTTGCCGCCGGTCCGGTCGCGGAGTTCCGCGGGCAGGCTGCGCATGGCCAGGACAAAGGCCACCAGGATGATGGTTTCCACAAGCATCTGCGTGAGGGCCAGGTCCGGCGCGCCCTGGAGCGCGAACATCAGGGCGATCCCGTATCCGGTGACGGACACCATCAGCACAGCGAGGAACCGTTTGTTGGCCTTGACCGCGGCCAGCGCGCCGATCACAATTCCCGCCCCGACCACGGGCTGCAGCGGCGAGTAGGGATCGATGAAGTACAGGTTGTCCGGAAGCGGCTTGCCCGCCAGCACCATGGCGGTCAGCGGCAGCGCAAACGCCATCGTGAGGATCACGGCGAGGTAGAAGTACAGGGAACCACGCTGCGTGCGGCCCGTAATCCAGACCGCAGTGTCGTCCAGGGCGCCGATGGTGAGCTGGTACATGCGGTCGCCGTCGATCCAGCCGGGAACGCGGGACTGCGCGCGGGCCACCAGGTTCCGTCCGAAGTACATCGCCAGGCCCAGGGCAAACGTGAGGGCGGTCAGTCCCAGGGCGGGGGTGAAACCGTGCCACAGCGCAAGGTGGCCGGCCTGCTCGGCCGGTGTGCCGGCGCCGGACGCGGTGGAGGCGAACAGCGCGGCGTAGGGCTGGACCCAGGCGTCCACCGACGCCGGCCAGAGGCCGTAGACGATGCTGAGGACGCTGAGGACGGCCGGGGCCGCCAGGAAGGAAGGCTTGACCGCCTTGAACATTGTCCGCTCAATCCCGGGCTTCACCGCGAACGCTCCCCACATAAAGCGTGCGCTGTAGGCGAACGTGAGAACGGACCCGAGGACGATGCCCACGAGCACCACCATGCTCCAGGCCTCGCCGCCGGAAGCGTGGTGGACAAAGGCTTCAAGGACTGATTCCTTGGCCACAAATCCGGCGAGCAGCGGGACGCCGGCCATCGAGGCGGCACCGATGCCGGCCACAATTCCGAGCGCCCGGGACTGCCGGAACACGCCGGAAAGCTGGCGCACATCGCGGGTACCGGCCTGGTGGTCGATGATGCCCACCACCAGGAACAGGGTGGCCTTGAACAATCCGTGGGCGAGGAGCATCGCGAGGCCGGCGAGGGCCGCGTCCGGCGTGCCCAGCCCCACAACCATGGTCAGGAAACCCAGCTGGCTGACCGTGCCGTAGGCCAGGATGAGCTTGATGTCGGTCTGCCGGAGCGCCCGGTAGCCGCCAACCAGCATGGTGGCCAGGCCCAGGCCCAGCACAATGGACTGCCAGTAGGCGGTGTCGGAAAATCCCGGGGCCAGCCGCGCCACCAGGTAGATCCCGGCCTTCACCATCGCCGCGGCGTGGAGGTACGCGCTCACCGGGGTGGGGGCCGCCATGGCTCCCGGAAGCCAGAAGTGGAAGGGAACCAGCGCGGACTTGCTGATGGCGCCCGCCAGGATAAGTACGACGGCGGCGGCCACGATTCCTCCGGAAGGTCCGCTGATCAAGGTGGGAGCCTGCGCCAGGATCGCCGAAATCCGGTACGTGCCGGCACTGTGGCCCAGCATAATCAGGCCCACCAGCATGGCCAGCCCGCCCGCTGTGGTGACCATCAAAGCTTGCAGCGCAGAACGGCGGGCCGCCAGCCTGGTGCGGGCGAAGCCGATCAGCAGGTAGGACAGGATGGTGGTGAGTTCCCAGAAAATGAACATCAGAAGAAGATCGTCAGCGATCACCAAGCCGAACATCACTCCCGCGAAGGCGAGGAACTGGGCGCCGAAGCCTCCGAGGTCCTGGTCCTTGAGGCTGAAGTACCGCGCGCAATAGACGAGCACCAAGGCGCCGATGCCCAGGATAAGGAGCGACATCACCCAGGCAAGGGGATCGAGCCGGAAGGCGAATTCAAGATCCAGCCCGGGGATCCACGGGAAGACTTCCGAGACCGCGCCGACGTCCGAGTACACGGCGCCGTGCTGGAACAGCAGCCAGCCAAACGAAACGGCAGGAACAGCGGCCAGCGCATAAAAAGCGTTGCGGCCCCATGCCCTGAAGAGAAACGGCGCCACGGCAGCCACCGCAAAGTGCACGGCAAGGACTGTGATCACTGGTAGCTCCGCAACGTCAGGGATTCGATTGTCAAAAGTCAGGGCAGGCGGTCATTCGTCAGGTTCGGTGGCCACAGTTTATCAAGGCACCACTGACACTTTTCCCGCACCGGACCGTGGGTCCCTGGAATTTCGCCGGTGTCCGGCGTACCATCTCCGCGATGTTCGCCAGGGGCGGATACGATTCAGCCTATGAACACCGCAAGCGCTCCTGAGGCCATGCAGCCGTCATCGGAACTCGCGTCCGGAACCCAGGCCACCGGCAAGGGCCGAGTCCTCGCCTGGGCCGCCTGGGACTGGGGATCTGCGGCCTTCAACGCGATCATGACCACCTTCGTTTTCACCGTCTACCTCACCTCCAATGCCTTCGGCGGCAAAGATCAGGCTTCGGCCGTTCTTGGCGGTGCGCTGGCCGTTGCGGGGATCGCCATCGCGCTGCTCGCTCCGGTGACCGGGCAGCGCTCGGACAACGGCGGGCGCCGCAAGCTGTGGCTGGGGGTCAACACGGCCGCCGTCGCCATCCTGACGGGCCTGTGCTTCTTTGTGTTCCCGCGGCCGGAGTTCCTGCTGCTGGGCGTTTCCCTGATCGCGCTGGGGAATGTGTTCTTTGAGTTCGCCGGGGTCAACTACAACGCCATGCTGGCCCAGATCTCCACGCCGAAGAACATCGGCAAGGTCAGCGGGTTCGGCTGGGGCATGGGCTACCTGGGCGGCATTGTGGCCCTGCTGATTGTGCTGCAGCTGTTTGTGCAACCGAGCTTCGACTGGTTCGGCGCCTCCACCGAGGACAGCCTGAACATCCGGCTGGTGGCCGTGTTCTCCGCCCTGTGGTTCTTCATCTTTGCCCTGCCGGTGCTGTTTGCTGTCCCGGAGCTGCCGCGGCCGGAGCGGGCCCAACCGTTGGGCGTCCTGGCCTCCTACCGCCTGCTGATCCGCCGGATCAAGGCAATCTACGCCACCAGCCCGCACACCATTTACTTCCTCCTGGCCAG
Source organism: Pseudarthrobacter raffinosi (assembly GCF_023913735.1). Classification (GTDB taxonomy): domain Bacteria; phylum Actinomycetota; class Actinomycetes; order Actinomycetales; family Micrococcaceae; genus Arthrobacter; species Arthrobacter raffinosi. The sequence continues at coordinate 48,640 of NZ_JAMXBH010000003.1, read as the reverse complement.
CGCAGTGTTCCGGGACGGCCTCGCGGCCGTGTTCACCTTCGGCGGGATCATCGCGGCCGGCACGTTTGGCTTCGAATTGTCCCAGGTCATCTTCTTTGCCATCTTCGGCAATGTGGTGGCGGCCGTGGGCGCCATCATCGGCGGGTTCCTGGACGATCGTGTAGGGCCCAAGGCCGTGATCATGGGTTCCCTGGTGGGGCTGCTGGTCGCCGGGACCATGATCCTGGTCCTCGGCAACGAAAACTACATCTTCTTTGGCACGGCGTGGGCCGGCAGCACCACCTTCTGGGTCTTCGGGCTGTTCCTGTGCCTGTTTGTGGGGCCTGCCCAGTCCTCGTCGCGGGCATACCTGGCCCGGCTGGCACCCCACGGCGAATCCGGCGAGCTGTTCGGCCTTTACGCCACCACCGGGCGTGCCGTCAGCTTCCTCGCTCCGGCGCTGTTCACCCTGTGCATCACGCTGGCCACTCCCCTGGTTGCGCCCGGCGAGGCCCAGCGCTGGGGAATCCTGGGCATCATGGTGGTGCTGCTCGCCGGCCTGCTGGTCCTGCTCCCGGTAAAGTCGCCGGACAAGACCGCCATCGCCGTCGTTCCAGCCTCCTAGCGCGAACGGACACTTAAGCCCCACCCCCTTGAAGCGCGAACGGGCAGCAGATGACCTCAAATCCGGGGTCTGACGTCATCTGCTGCCCGCTCGCGCCGCCTTCGGCACCCCCGCCCGAAACCGGCCTGCAAAGACTAGGCTGGTGGTATGAACGTGGACGAGACTGACCTCCCCGGCCTGGGCCGGCGGAAGGACTTCATGACGACTTCCGGCCGCCGCATCGGCGTCGTGGAGCTGCGCGAGGGCACGATGGAACTCATCGTTTCCACTTGGGACGATCCCGACACCTGCCAGGCGTCGATTCCCCTGACCGGCGATGAGGCCGCCACCCTGGGTAACCTCCTGGGCGGGCAGCACCTTGCCATGAAGCTGACTGAAGAGCACCGGGAGATCCCGGGCATCGTGACCCGGCAGTTCTCCATCGCCCCGGAATCCCCGTTCCAGAACCAGCCCATGGGGAAGGCCTGCATCCGCACCCGCTGCGGTGTCTCGATCGTGGCGATCATGCGTGAAGGCGAAGTGCTCCCGTCGCCGGGACCCGACGTCGTACTTCACTCCGGTGACCTCCTCGTTGCAGTTGGAACGCAAGAAGGCCTCGATTCGGCGGCCGATATCCTGCGCAACGGCTGAGCGTCATGGACCCGCTGGCCCTGACCCTCATTGAACTGGGGGCCGTTGTGTTCTGTCTCGGCCTCCTGGCCAGGCTGGCCGGACGGATCGGAATGTCACCCATACCGCTCTACCTCGTTGGCGGCCTCGCCTTCGGCGCAGGCGGCGTGGTCAAGCTCGAAGGTATGCAGGAATTCGCACATCTCTCCGGCGAAATCGGCGTGATCCTGCTGCTGCTTATGCTCGGTTTGGAATATACGGCTGCCGAGCTTTTCACCGGTCTGCGCAGGTCCTGGCAGGCCGGTGTTCTTGACCTGGTGCTGAATTTCATCCCCGGCGCGGCACTGGCGCTCCTGCTCGGCTGGGGAGCGGTGGGCGCCATGGTTATGGGCGGCGTCACGTACATATCGTCCTCAGGGATCGCTGCCAAGGTCATCACGGACCTGGGCCGGATCGGTAACCGCGAGACCCCCGTGGTGCTGTCCATCCTGGTGTTCGAGGACCTGGCCATGGCTGTGTACCTGCCCATCCTCACCGCCACCCTCGCGGGTGTGAGCTTCCTGGGCGGGCTCACCACGGTAGCAATCTCGCTGGCGGTGGTCACCGTCGTCTTAATGGTGGCGCTGCGGCACGGCCACCGTGTATCAAAAGCGGTGCACAGCGAAAACTCCGAAGTATTCCTGCTCAACCTGCTCGGTGCCGCACTGCTGGTGGCCGGCGTCGCGTCCGCCCTGCAGGTTTCGGCCGCAGTGGGCGCGTTTATGTTGGGCATCGCGATCTCGGGGGCTACCGCCCACAGCGCCACCCGGATCCTGGAACCGCTGCGGGATCTCTTTGCGGCCATCTTCTTTGTGGCCTTCGGGCTCAACACAGACCCGTCGACCATCCCGCCGGTACTCGGCTGGGCTCTGATCCTGGCGGCCATCACTGCCACTACCAAGATGCTCACGGGCATCTGGGCTGCCAAGCGGGCCGGAATTGCACGCCCGGGCCGCTTCCGTGCAGGCGCCGCCCTGATAGCCCGCGGCGAGTTCTCCATCGTTATCGCCGGCCTGGCCGTGGCGTCGGGCGTGGTCCCGGACGATGTCGCCGCCCTGGCAACCGCCTACGTGCTGATCATGGCCGTCCTCGGGCCGCTGGCCGCGCGCTATGTGGAACCGGTGCTCAAGGCGTTCGGCGGGCCTGTCCGGTTGGCCGCGAAGGCGTAGGCCACCACACTCCCCGCACCGAGACGTGAGATCCCGGCGCTATAACGGACCGTTGGCGCCGAGACCTCACCCCTCGATCCGCCATCCCGCCCGAGCAAGGGAGTCCAGTACCCGGTGGGCGCATCCGTCGAAGCCCCACTGGCGTACATGCCCGGCTGTGACAGTCACCGATGCCCAGCCGATGGCCGCGATGGACTCGTCCCGCCGGATGTCTGACTCACGCTGCGTTCTTCCAATTGATGCCGGCCATCGTAATTAACGGCCACCTTGAAGTCCGGAAACGCCACGTCTGGCCAGGCAAGTTCCCACCCAGTAGCGTCCTGCACCACGTACCTCAGCGCGGGTTCCGGCAGTCCGAGCCTTCCGATGGCCAGCCGCAGCCGGGTCTCCGGCGCGGAATCGGCCCCGACCCGGCACAGTTCCAGAGCCTGCCTGGCTTTCCGGAAACCGCGGGCGCCCGGGGTGGAGTGGACCTGCTCAAGAAGGTCCCCGAGTGAACACAGCGCGTCCTTCTTAGGCCCGAAGCTCCTCGATTGGCTGCAGATGAAGTAGTCCGCCGCCACCAAATCCTCCAAGTCCAGGACCGCGGCCAAGTCCAGCCACGTCCGCGCAGGGCAGGTGACCGGGACGCCGTCGAGTTCCCCCATATCCTGGCTGCGAAGGCCCAGCCGGTGACCGGATACCCCCTTGCGCACCGGCCGGGCGCCTCCGCCGATCTTCGCCAAGTGGATTTTCAGCTCGTTCTGAAGTGCCAATGGCAGCGGGCAGCCCCACAGCAGCGCCGCGGTGGCCAGACAGCAGACGAGACCGGGAGAGAGTGTGGCCAGCAATGCGCAGGTGTGGTGAAGAGGCTGCGACGCACCCCAGGGAACCCGTACTCCGCGGCTTGCCACGCGGAGATCACGCCGCCATGCACGCGCAGCGGGGACGCCGGCGTGGACCTGCTCATGAAGGGTCAAGGAACGTCCAGCGAAGTGGTCCGGAAGAGGTGAGGGCTGCCGCATGACCTATTGTTGGCACAGCCGGGCTGCCCCAACCCGGTTATCCACAGAGTGGAGGAGTAGTGGTTCCCAAGCTGCCGCACCGAGAGGTTAGATCTCGGCGCCAAGACGGACGGTTAGAGCCGAGACCTCACCCCTCGATGGAAAAGGCTCAGACCTTCGTGCGGTGGAAGTTCAGGTGGCTGCGGCTGGCTGTCGGCCCGCGCTGGCCCTGGTAGCGGTTGCCGTATTCGCCGGAACCGTACGGGAACTCAGCAGCAGAGGTCAGCCGGAAGAAGCACAGCTGGCCGATCTTCATGCCGGGCCAGAGCTTGATGGGCAGCGTGGCCATGTTGGACAGCTCCAGCGTGACGTGGCCGGAAAACCCCGGATCAATGAACCCGGCCGTGGAGTGCGTCAGCAGGCCCAGACGGCCCAGGGACGACTTACCTTCCAACCGCGCAGCAATGTCGTCCGGCAACGTGACGGCCTCGTAGGTGGAACCAAGGACAAACTCGCCGGGGTGCAGGATGAACGGCTCACCGCTCTCCACCTCCACAAGCCGCGTCAGCTCGGGCTGCTCTTCGGCGGGGTCGATGTGCGCGTACTTATGGTTGTCGAAAAGTCGGAACAACCGGTCGATCCGCACGTCCACCGAGGATGGCTGGACCATCGCGGGATCGTACGGTTCGAGGACGATCCGTTGGGTGTCTAGTTCGGCACGAATGTCGCGGTCAGAGATCAGCACCGTCCCAAATTACTATGCGTTGTCCACAGCGCACACTTTTTCGTTGTTGCTGTCGCCTAGTGGGGCTAATGTTGCCTCAGCATGTCAGCCGCCGGATGGTCTCCCGGTTGGTACAACTGAACTGATCTGGGGTTGGTTTTGAATAAATTTGCGGCGCCCGCCGTTGTGGCCATGTTGTGCGCGCTCGCCCTCGTGTCCCCGGCCGCCGGCATGTATTCCGGCCCGCCGGAGAATGCGCCGTCCGTCCAGGCTGGTGCCTTTGGACCGCGCACGGTCACGTTGGGACCGTCGGGAACAGCGGACGACGGCGGCGCGCCCGACGTTGAGACCGGCACCGGTTCCCCGCTCGCCCCGGCCGTGGAACCGGTGATCACACCGGCATCACCCGCCGGAGAAGGCACGTCAGGGACCGCAGCGGCGCCGCCGACGGCGACGGTGGCTGCCCCCGAGACCGCCACCTCCGAGCCCCTCGCCCCCGAGCCGCCTTCCCTGCCACCCCTCTGGGCCCCCGACGCGGAACTGAGCCAGAACAAAACCGCGGCTCCCACCCCGCCGACCCCCGCAACGGAATCCATCACTACCGAATCCCTTGGCACCGAGGCCCTGGTGCCGGACAGCAACACGGCCGCCATCCTCACGGTTTTCAACGAAATCAACAATTACCGGGCGGCCAACAGCCTGGCCCCGGTCAAGTACCACCCCACGGTGGCCGGCATGGCGCAGGAATGGTCCGACAGCATCGCGTCCCGGGACGTCATTGAGCACCGCGCCAGTTTCTGGACCGATCCCCGCGCCCTGAGTCCGAACAATGGCGCCGGCGAGGTCATTGCCATCCGCACGGACCGCAACGCGGCGCAGTTGGTGGAGTGGTGGAAAAACTCCGAGGGCCACAACGCCATGCTGCTAGACCCGCGCTTCAACGTCATGGGCGCCGGGATCTCGTACACGAACAATCTGTACACCATCTGGGGTGTGGTGAACTTCTTCGGCTACACCACCCTGCCCGCCGGCACCGTCACCTCCCCTGGAGGCAGCTCCGCCGGCGGGGGCGCCTTCCCCGCCCCAACGCCAACCGTGTGCGACCCCGCCGTCAAACACATGCCGCCCACCCTGGATTTAGGCAGCGCGGCCATCACCAGTGCCGCTGATCTGGTGACCATCAACGCCTCAGGCCAGCTCATCAACCGCCCCTCCACAGGGAACAGGACCTTTGGTGCTGCCAAGGTCATCGGCTCCGGTTTCGGAACGGCCAAGGAAGTATTCACCACGGACTGGGACCGCGACGGCGCCTATGACCTCCTGACGCAGTGGAACGACGGACGGCTGACGCTCCACCGGGGTATCGCTACCGGAGGGTTCCAAACCTCGTTCACGCTGGGCTCGGGCGGCTGGGCGACGTTGACACTGGCCGTCGGCGGCTGGTGCGCCAACAACCGGCTCCCCCAATTGGTCGCCCTGGATACCGCCGGCAACCTGTACCTCTACCCGAACGTGGGCCTGGCGGACATGTCATCACGCACAACCATGGCCACGGGAGTATCGGCCAGGAAGCTGAGCATGGTGGACTATGACGCCGACGGTTTCCAGGATCTCCTGGCCATTAGGTCCGACGGCGGTGTGCAGCTTTACCGCGGAGCTGGCACTCCGGCGCCACGCGTCGAAGCCCGGCTCACCGTCACCACCGGCTGGCAAGACGTCACCGGGATCCGTCCGCTGCGCGACGTGACAGCCCTGAATTCCACGGGGGTCGCGCTCCGCCGGGCCAACGATGTGGTGCAGTACTGGGACCTGAGCAGCGGAAGCCTTGCGTCGCCGTCGAACATTACCGGCAGCTGGGCGGGCCAGCGGCTGGCGCAGTAGCCCTCAGGCGGCCGTCCGCACTTCCAGGACATCTTTGAGCCGTGCGAGCTGGGACACTTCGGCCCTGATGGTGCGCTGGATGCCGGTATTCATCAGGCCCAGGAGGCCTTTGGGCTGGTACTCGAGGGCGAACCTGACGCGGGTGCCGGCCGGTTCGGTGCTGAGGTAGTACCCGCCGGTGGGCTGCGACGGTCCCGAGATCACACGGAACTGGATCTCGGCGCCCGGCCTGGCCTGCGTTATTTCGAAGTCGGCGGGGATTGTCCGTCCTGACCGGCCCGTGGTCGTCTGCCGGTAAACGGCGCCCTTGGTTCCGGCAGCACCGGACATCAAGCCGATGCTGCGGATGCCCTTGCGCCATAGGGGAAGGTTCATTCCGTCCACCAGGAACGCGTACACGGTCATTGCGTCGCACCGGATAAGCACCTCGTGCTCTGCAAATACCATGGGAGTCCTTAGTTAGCGGCTGGTCAGGTGGTAGCCCGCCCCACCCCCATGACACCGCAGCTAACGGGTTCAGAGTAGCCACTCGGCCCGCCCCGGACCTAGCCACCGACGGCGCCGTTATTGAAGAGTTACTGGATGACGCGGCCGGTAGCGGCCATCCCGGCGGACACGGGTCCAGTGCGTGGTCACGGTTGCTGGCGCGTGATCGCATCTGCGCTAAGCTAAGTTCTGCCCCGCTCAAAACGGGGCGATGCGGCTGTAGCTCAATGGTAGAGCGCTAGCTTCCCAAGCTTGATACGCGGGTCCGATTCCCGTCAGCCGCTCCAATGTTTCTCACTACCGTTTTCGCACCACAGCAGCGGGCGCGCCGGCGCGGCGAATCCCACTCCAAACGGCCATCACCCGGGGGCCGTTAGGCCCAGCCGTGTATCGTCAGAAGTCAGGAACCTCTTCGGTTCCGCTACAGGAGCAATCATGGCTGACAAGTCCCCGCGTCAAGCAGCATCCAAAAAAGCCGGCAAGTCCATCAAGGAAAAGCGCGCCGACAAGCGGGCCGCCGGAGCGCCGGCCACCTCCCTGGACATCACGTCCAAGGCCGCAAAAAAGAAGTGAGTGGCCAACAGAGCCACCTGACCCTCGGCGTCCTGGCATCCACCCGGAAACCGGACGAACGCCGCCTCCCCATCCACCCCCTGCATTTCGAGCGGATCGCTCCGGAACTGCGCCAGCGCATCATCCTGGAGCAGGGCTACGGTGAGCGCTTCGGCGTCTCGGATGACCAGCTCTCAACCCTCGTGGGCAAAATGGCCACCAAGGAAGCGCTGCTTGCGGAGGCCGACGTCGTACTCCTGCCCAAGCCACAGCCTGAGGACCTCGCGGAACTGCGCGACGGCCAGATCCTCTGGGGCTGGCCGCACTGTGTCCAGGACCGCGCCATCACCCAGCTGGCCATCGACAAGAAGCTCACGCTCATCGCCTTCGAAGCGATGAACCACTGGGCGAGCGACGGCGGATTCGGGCTACACGTGTTCCACAAAAACAACGAGCTGGCCGGCTACTGCTCGGTGCTTCATGCGCTCTCGCTCACCGGCTCTACGGGTGATTACGGCCGCCGGCTCAGTGCCGTGGTGATCGGCTTCGGCGCGACCGCCCGCGGCGCCGTGACCGCGCTGAACGCGCATGGCATCCACGACGTTCAGGTGCTGACCAACCGCGGAGTTGCGGCGGTTGGTGCCCCGATCCACTCGGTCAACATCGTCCAGTTTGATCACGACGACAAGGCCCCCTTCCTGAGCCAGGTCATCACCGAGCGGGGCCGGGTACCGCTGGCGCCGTTCCTGGCCGAGAGCGACATCGTGGTCAACTGCACGCTGCAGGATCCGAACAATCCGCTGACTTATTTGCGGACTGAGGACCTCGCGGCGTTCAGCCCGGGCAGCCTGATCGTGGACGTTTCGTGCGACGAGGGAATGGGCTTCAGCTGGGCGCGCTCCACCACGTTCGCAGAACCGATGTTTACCATGGGCGACCACATCAACTATTACGCGGTGGACCACAGCCCGTCCTACCTCTGGAATTCCTCCAGCTGGGAGATCAGCCAGGCCCTGCTGCCGTTCCTTGAGACAGTCATCGGCGGCCCCGCGGAGTGGGACCGTAACGAAACCATTTCCCGCGCCATCGAAATCCGCGAAGGCGTGGTCCTCAACAAGGACGTGCTGGAGTTCCAGCGGCGCGAGGCCGAGTACCCGCACCTGCCGGCGTAGGCTCTGCCGCCTTGGGCCGCGGCGTAGGTGCCGCGGCCCAAGGTCTGCAGCCCTTTACGCCGTGGCCCCCTACGCCGTGGCCACCCGGCGGACGATCCGCAGCGGGTGGCGGCGGTCCTTGAGGTCCACCCTGAGCGCCAGCGCGCCTTTTCGGGCCAGGACGACGGCGACAGTCACCGCGGCGAGCGCCGGCACCCCGCCGGACACCATGAGTGCCACATGCGGGTCCACGTACTCGGCGATCCACCCGAGCATGGGCCCGCCGATGGCCTGGCCGCCGATCAGCACCATGATGTACAGGCTCATGACCCGGCCCCGGATGCCCATGTTGGAGCTGATCTGGACGAGCTGGTTGGAGCCGGTGAGGAACATCAGGCACCAGAATCCGGACAGGACCATCACCACGCTAAACCAGAGCATGGACGGCGCCAGGGCGGCCAGGCACAGCATCAGGCCATACATTCCGGCACAGAACACCACGGAGCGGAGCCGCAACTGGCGGCGCCGTGTGGACGCGACGGCACCGGCCAACGCCCCCAGTGCCACCAGGGCGTTCAGAAGGCCATAGCCGCCGGCGCCGACGTCGAACACGTGGTCCGCGAACGCGGCGAGCAGCACGGGCAGGCTCATGGCGAAGACGGAGATGAAACCGGCCATCAGCCACGGCCAGTAGATGGTGGGCTTGCTGAGCGCATACTGCAGTCCTTCCCGCAGCATGCCCTTCTTCTTGGGCGCAGGGGCACTAACGAACAGCTGGTTCTTGCGCAGGAGCAGCAGCATAGCCACGGTGGAGCAGCACGCCAGCGCATTCACGGCGAAGGCCCAGCCTGCGCCGACCGCGGTGAGCAGCAGTCCCGCCAGTGCCGGACCGATCAGGCCGCCCAGCTGGAACGTCGTGGAGTTGACGCTGATGGCGTTCCGGAGGTATTTGGGGCCCACCAGTTCGTTGACGAACACCTGGCGCGCGGGCTGGTCCAGCACGGTGACCAGGCCCAGCAGCAGCGCGATGACGTACACGTGCCACACTTCGATGGCGCCGGTCAGGGCAAGTGCCGCGAGCGCTGCGGCGAGGACCGCGGCCAGGCTCTGGCACAGGATGAGGATCCGGCGTTTGGCGAACCGGTCCGCCATCATGCCGCCCCACGGCCCCAACAGCAGCGACGGCAGGAACTGCAGGGCCACCGTGATGCCCACGGCGGTGACGGAGCCGGACAGTTCCAGCACCAGCCAGTCCTGGGCGATCCGCTGCATCCAGAGGGCGACGACGGCGACAAAGTGCCCGATCGCGAAGATGCGGAAATTGGGGACTTTCAGGGAGATAAACGTGTGCCGCCAGGGGAGGTGTTCACTAACGACGGCGATGGGTTGGGTCTGGGCGGAGGCGGCGGTAGCGGACGCGGAGGCGGAGGCGGAGTCGATGACGGGCTGGCTGACGGTTGCCGACGTTGGCGGTGGGGGTGCCACAGGGATGTCCTCAGGGAAGCGGGCGGACTGGGATGCTTCCCACGCTAGGCTGATTCAAGGTGATTATGTAGCCCTATCTCGCCTATAACTAGCATTACAAAGCGTAATAATGCCCACTCTGACGTGGGTGGACAGTCAGCCGCAGCCAAAGGAGTCCACTGTGTACGAACCCACCCAGCTCCGTTCCTTCCTGGCCGTAGCCGAGACGCTCAGCTTCACCAAGGCCGCGGAGCGCCTGGGCCTGGCACAGCCCACCGTCAGCCAGCATGTCCGCAAGCTGGAGACGGCGGCGAAGCGCATCCTCATCAGCAGGGACACCCGCGATGTCCGGCTCACGGACAACGGTGACGCGATGGCCGGCTTCGCCCGCACCATCCTTTCGGCCCACGATGCCGCCACCCGATACTTCTCCGGCTCGGCCATGCGGGGCCGGCTGCGGTTCGGCACGGCGGACGACCTCGCCATCACCGGCCTCCCCCGGATCCTTCGGGAGTTCCGCCAGGTCTATCCACAGATCAACCTTGAGCTCACCGTTGGCCAGAGCGACCAGCTGTACAAGAAACTCAATGCCGGCCAGCTGGACCTGGTGTTTGTGAAGTGGGTGGCTGGCGTCAAGGACGGCACGGTGGTCCAGCACGACACCTTTTCCTGGGTGGGGCTGGAACAGACGTCATTGGAGCCCGGGCATCCCGTACCGCTGATCTCCTACCCCTCCCCCAGCCTCAGCCGGAAGCTGGCCATCGATGCACTGGAATCAAGCGGCCGGACCTGGCGGATCACGTGCACTACCCGGCAGATCAGTGGTGTCCTGGCGGCACTCCGGGCAGGCATCGGCGTGGCTGTGATGCCGACGTCGCTGGTTCCCGAAGACCTCAAGATCATCACCCGCCGGTTCGACCTGCCTCCAGTGGGCGATGTGGATTTCACCCTGATCCGGAACCCGCTGGCCAACGCCGAAGTGATCGATGCGCTGACCCAGACCATCGTCGGGCGGACGCTCAAGAAGTCGGTTTGACCGAATTTGCCGCAGGAATCAGGACTGGAAACGAACCATTGAAGTAAAAGCCCGCCTCGCCTATGCTGGAATATCCATGGGTCAAGCAGTGGCCGGTTCAACACTACGAGTGCGCCATGCAGCCCATGATGCGGCCGCACTCGGGATAGGCAGCCAATGACGACAGCCGAGAACACCCATTTACACACTGTATATACCCAGCGACATAGCACCGTACGGCCGCTGGTCACGCATCATTCCAGCCATAACGCCGGTATTTCGCGGGCGGCCGAGTACGTCGGCAAACCCACGTGCGACAAGTGCGGCACGGATGAATTCATTTATCTTGAGTCCTACATTCCACCGGTTTACCGGCGTGACGGGGCGGTCAGGACACTGGGCGAAGTCGCCTACACCTGCACCCATTGCGAAGATTTCTCGGCCCACAATGTTCCTGCATCGTGGACTCCCCCAGGCTGGTATCTGGGCTAATTACCAACTGTCTCCAGGCTCGCCCCCGCGCAGCCACCTGATCACTACGCAACCATTCGACAGCGAAGGCCCGGCAACCGCCCCGAAGGCGGCCACCGGGCCTTTCGTGTTTTTGTTGGGCTTTCGGCCCGCCTAGATCAGCTCATCCGAGAGGTGGTTCGGGGTGCCGAAGCGGTGGGCCGTGATGCTGATGGCCTGCTCGTGCAGGAACGGCAGCAGCTCCACCCGTCCGGCCTCGGTGACCGCGTGGGCGTAGATCGCCAGGTCCGGCCGCCCGTCCGTGGCTTCGGCGAGTGCGGTGGCGTCGCCGCCGATCAGGCGGATCCGCGCACCGGACAGTTTGCCCGCCGCGGCGAGGCGTACCGCCGAAGCCAGCCAGCCGGCGTCGGACTCAACCGTGACGTTGACGTCCAGCCCGGTGAGCACGGCGCGCAGCTGGGCGGGAAGTTCGACGGCGGTGGACACGGTCAATACCGAACCGGCCAGGACGCCGGCCGCCACAGTCCGCACCAGGTGCGCCAGCACGCCCCCTTCGGAGAGCCGCACGGTGACCGGCAGCGCACGGTAGCGGAAGATGTTCCGCTCGGCGCTCAGGCCGGAGACGTCCTTGGCGGTGCCGAACTCGTCGGCCCACGCCTGGGCGTCAGACCCCAGCGAGCGCTGCAGCGACTCAAGCCCGGACGGATCCAGGGCGCCTGCGGCGGCGTTCAGGATGCGGCGGACGCCTGCGTTGGTGACGCTTGCCGCGGCTGAGGCTTCGGCACTGACCCAGTACCCGAGGCCGGCGAGGTAGTTGGGTCCGCCGGCTTTGGTGCCGGCGCCGACGGCGGATTTCTTCCAGCCGCCGAACGGCTGGCGCTGTACGATGGCGCCGGTGATGCCGCGGTTCACGTAGAGGTTTCCGGCCTGGATGGAGTCCAGCCAGGTGCCGAGCTCGTCCGGGTCCAGGGCGTGCAGGCCGGCGGTGAGGCCGTACTCGACCTGGTTCTGGATCGCGATGGCCTCCTCCAGCGTGTCAGCGGTCATGACGCCCAGGACCGGTCCGAAGAATTCGGTGAGGTGGAAGTAGGACCCGCGGCGGACGCCGTAGCGCACGCCCGGGCTCCAGAGGCGGCCGGTTCCGTCAAGCTTGCGCGGTTCCACGGCCCAGGTTTCGCCGTCGCCGAGGGTGGTGAGGGCGTTGAGGAGCTTGCCGTTTGCGGGCTCGATGATCGGGCCCATCTGGCTGGTGGGGTCCTGCGGGTAGCCCACCTTCAGCGAGGTCACGGCGTCAACCAGCTGGTTGTGGAACCGTCTGGACTTAGCAACGGAGCCCACCAGGATCACCAGGGACGCGGCGGAGCACTTCTGGCCGGCGTGGCCGAACGCTGAGTACGCCACGTCCTTGGCGGCCAGGTCCAGGTCGGCGCTGGGGGTGACGATGATGGCGTTCTTGCCGCTGGTCTCGGCCAGCAGGGGCAGGTCCTTGCGGAAGGAACGGAAGAGTTCGGCGGTTTCGTAGCCGCCGGTCAGGATCACGCGGTCCACGGCGGGGTGGGAGATCAGCTGCTGGCCGAGTTCACGCTCGCCGAGCTGGACCATGCTCAGCACGTCCTTCGGGACGCCGGCTTCCCAGAGTGCCTCGATCATCACGGCACCGCTGCGGCGGGCCTGCTTGGCGGGTTTGATCACGACGGCGGAGCCGGCGGCGAGTGCCGCGAGGGTGGACCCTGCCGGGATGGCCACCGGGAAGTTCCACGGCGGGGTCACCACGGTGAGCTTGGCCGGGACGAACGTGGCGCCGTCGACCATTTCCAGCTTCCGGGCAGACTCGGCGTAGTAGTGGGCAAAGTCCACGGCTTCGCTCACCTCGGGATCGCCCTGGTCGATGGTTTTACCGGTCTCGCTGGCCATGACCTCCAGGAGGTCGGCGCGGCGGGCTTCGAGGACATCGCCGGCGCGGTGGAGGATCTCGGCGCGCTGGTCGCCGGTCAGGGCGCCCCAGGCTTTGCCCTTCTCTACAGCGGTGGCGATGACGGTGTTGAGGGTGTCCGCGTCCGTGATGGTGGCGGCTTCGACGGCGGCGTTGCCCAGCCTGGAGGACGGGACACGATCCAGGATGGCCCGGCCCCAGATGCGGTTGGCGGGCAAGGACGGGTCAGTATCCGGCGTATTCGCGAACGCGTCACGCGGCAGGGGCTGCGGCGGGAGGCTGCGGTTCTGCTGCCGGTTGGCCGGGGGGACCTCGCCGTCGAGCTTGTCCAGGGAGGCGAGGAAGCGCTGCTTCTCGCGCTCGAACAGCACTTCGTTTTCACTGAGTTCAAACACGGCGGACATAAAGTTGTCCTGGCTGGCCCCCTCTTCGAGGCGGCGGATCAGGTAGGCGATGGCGACGTCGAACTCGGCCGGGTGCACCACCGGGGTGTACAGCAGGAGCGAGCCGACGTCTTTCTTGACGGCTTCAGCCTGGCCCTGCGCCATGCCCAGCAGCATCTCGAATTCGATGCCGGACTCCACGCCGCGCTGCTTGGCGAGCAGCCAGGCGAAGGCGATGTCGAAGAGGTTGTGGCCGGCCACGCCGATCCGGACGTTGTTGATCCGGTCCGGGTGCAGCGAGTAGTTGATGACGCGCTTGTAGTTGGTATCCGAATCCTGCTTGGTGTGCCAGGTGGCCAGCGGCCAGTCGTGCAGCGAGGCCTCCACCTGTTCCATGGGCAGGTTGGCGCCCTTGACCACGCGGACCTTGATGGCGGCGCCGCCGTTGGTGCGGCGCTCTGCGGCCCAATCCTGGAGGCGGGTCATGGCGGCGAGTGCATCCGGGAGGTAGGCCTGCAGCACAATGCCGGCCTCGAGGTTCTTGAACTCGGGCTTGTCCAGGATCCTGGTGAAGACCGCGATGGTCATGTCCAGGTCCTTGTATTCCTCCATGTCCAGGTTGATGAACTTGGCCTTCTGTCCCGCGCCGGCGAAGGACGCGGCTTTGGTGAACAGCGGCGTGAGCTTCTCGACGACGTGCTCCACGGCCTCGTCGAACGCCCACGCGGAGTGCGGGGCCACGGTGGAGGACACCTTGATGGAGACGTAGTCCACGTCCGGGCGGGCCAGGAGCGTGTGGGTGCCCGCGAGCCGGCGGGAAGCCTCATGCTCGCCCAGGACGGCCTCGCCCAGGAGGTTCACGTTGAGCTTGATGCCGTCCTTGCGGATCTTGGCGATGGCCGGGCCCAGCTTGGCGTCGGTGGCGTCAACAATCAGGTGGCCCACCATTTCGCGGAGCACACGGCGGGCGATCGGGATGACCACCTGCGGAACGACCGGCGCCATGGTTCCGCCGAGGCGGACGGCGCTGCGCATGTACCACGGCAGGAACGCCGGGACCTTGGGCGCCAGGGCGGCGAGGTTTCGGGCGGCGACGTGGAGGTCTTCGGGGCGGACCACGCCGTCCACGAAGCCCACCGTGAAGTCCAGGCCGTTCGGGTCCTTCAGTACACCGGCCAGCTGCTCAGCCGAGGCATCAACAGGAACTTTCGAAGCCTCGGTCAGCCAGCGGCGCACCAGCGTGATGGTGTCCGCCGCGAGGGCACGGGCCTGCGGGACGTCTGTCTGTCCGGTGGCTTCCGTTGCAGTGTGAGTCATGGTTTGCTCGTTCTTTCCTTGGTCTGGAAGGGGTCTTATTCATCAGTATGAACTTGCAATCACATAAGATAAAGCGATGTTTTCTAAGCAATACAGGTTAGGAAACCCAATGCTTTGATTTGCCGTCCAAACGGTCAGGAAATCCCCGATTTTTGGGCAACGCTCTCTCACTTAAAGCGGGTTTTTGGGCGACCCTCCCTCACTTCCTGCAGGTTTTGGGGCAACGCTCTCGCATCTCAATGAAAAACGGACGAACCCTCCCCACAGGATGTGAGAGAGGGTTCGTCGTTCGCGCCCCGAAAGTGAAAGAGCGTTTGGTGAAAACGTGCAGGAAGTGAGTGAGCGTCCGGGGGTGGGTGGGCCGGAACGGGTGGGCGGGTGGACGCCCGGGAACCCGGGGGTCAGCCGATGGGGCGGTGCATCTCCACAATCTCCTCGTGGCGTGGGCTGTCCGGGTTCATCAGGGAGTGCTTGCGGCCGTAGAAGAAGTAAATGGCCAGGCCGATAACCAGCCAAACACCGAACCGCGCCCAGGTCTCCCAGTGCAGCTGGAACATGAGGAAGGCGGACGCCAGCACACCGAAGGCCGGAATAACGGGCATCAGCGGCAGGCGGAACGTGCGCGGGGCGTCCGGCTTCTTGTAGCGGAACACGATCACGGCGAAGCAGACGACGACGAACGCGGCCAGGATGCCAATGTTCGTGAGGTCCGCGACGGCCTTGATGGGGAACACGCCGGCCAGCAGGGCGGAGGCGACGCCGGCAATCCAGGTAACGCGCTGCGGGGTTCCGTGCCGGTCCGTCTTGGCGAACCAGCCTGGCAGCAGGCCATCGCGGCTCATGGAGAACCAGACACGCGTGACGCCCAGGAGGAAGGTCAGCATCACCGTGAGGATGGACAGGACGGCGAAGACCGAAATGATGGTGGCGATGACGGGCAGACCCACGCCGGTGAACGCGGAAGCGAAGCCGGCCGTGGGGTCGATGTCCTTGTAGTTCTGCATGCCGGTCAGGACTAGGGTGGCAGCGACGTAGAGCAGCATGGCGATGATCAGCGAAAGGATGATGGCCTTCGGCATGTGCTTCTTGCCGTCCGTGGCTTCTTCCGCCGCGGTACTCATGGCGTCGTACCCGAACACCGCGAAGAAGACGGTCGCGGCACCGGCCAGGACGGGCCCAAAGCCGCTGGGCATAAACGGGTTGTAGTTGTTGGTGTCGATATAGAAAACGCCGAGGCCGATAATGAACAGGATCAGGATGACCTTGATGGCCACGGCTACGAGTTCAAAACGGCCGAATGCCTTGGTGCCGCGGGACAGGATCCAGGTCACCAGGAGGCAGACCACGATGGCGGGAATGTTGACGATGCCGCCCTTACCCTCATCCGGCGTGGACGTCATCCAGACAGGCATGTTAACTCCGATACCCGACAGGAAGGCGTCGAAGTACCCCGAAATGCCAATGGCCACCACGGCCACAATGGCAATGTATTCGAGCAGCAGGTCCCAGCCGATGAACCATCCAATCACCTCACCCAGAGCAACGTAGCCGTAGGTGTAGGCGGACCCTGCGCGCGGAATCATGCCTGCAAACTCGGCGTAGGACAGGGCAGCCGCGGCGGATGCGAGACCAGCAACAAGGAACGAGATCAGCACAGCGGGCCCCACTCCGGGAGTATCTTCGCTTCCGGCCGCGACCAACCCGGCGAGGGAGAAAATTCCAACGCCGATGATGCCGCCGACACCAATGGCGGTGAGCTGCCAGAGCCCGAGGGACTTGAACAGCCCGCTGTGCTTGTTTTCTTCTTCGATATCGTCGATGGGCTTGCGCCGCATAATCGACTGGGACATATCTCTTGTGCTCATCAGGAACTCCTGCGTGGGGTGCGGCCCCAACACGGCGCCCCGGCGAGGGGCTGTGACGGGGGTAACTCAGGTACACCAGTATGCAAGCGCAGTTGCGTTAGATAAAGTGACTACTTCTAACCTATATTCATTAGATTCATCAAGGAATGTGGCCATGCTCGATGTCCGGCGCCTGCGGCTTCTCCGCGAACTGAAGATCCGGGGCACCCTGGCGGAGGTGGCGGAGGCACTGCAGTACAGCCCGTCGTCGGTCTCCCAGCAGCTTGCCCTGCTGGAAAAGGAAGTGGGCGTGGAGCTGCTCCGGAAGACGGGGCGGCGCGTGCAGCTGACGCCCCAGGCCGAAGTCCTGGTGGCCCACACCGCCCAGCTGCTCGAAACCATGGAGCAGGCTGAAGCAGACCTCGCGGCGTCGCTGACGACTGTCACGGGAACCGTCCGGATTGCGGTGTTCCAGTCCGCGGCCTTGGCGCTGATGCCGGACACGCTCACGCGGATGACGGCGGAGTACCCGGAGGTCCGGATCGAAATGATCCAGCGCGAACCCGAAACGGCACTTCATGAGACGTGGGCGCGCGATTTTGACCTGGTCATCGCCGAACAGTATCCGGGCCACGCCGCCCCGCGGTACCCGGAGCTGGACCGCATCAAGCTGACCACTGACGTGATCCGGCTGGCCGTTCCGCCGGCCGCTCCCGGCCGGCCGCCCATCACGTCGCTGGAAGATACTGCCGCGCTGCCCTGGGTGATGGAGCCCCGCGGCGCGGCATCCCGGCACTGGGCGGAGCAGGCCTGCCGGAGTGCCGGGTTCGAGCCCGATGTGCGCTTCGAAACAGCCGATCTCCAGGCGCAGATCAGGCTGATCGAGTCCGGAAATGCCGTGGCGCTGATGCCGGACCTCGTCTGGACCGGCCGCGGCACCACCGCCCAGCTGCTGGACCTGCCCGGCAACCCGCACCGCACCGTGTTCACATCGGTGCGCCGCTCCAGCGCGCAGCGGCCGGCCATCCTCGCCGCCCGCGAGACGCTGGCCGCCACCGCCACCTCAGTAGCAAGGACGGACGACGGCGGCGCATCGAGTTAGGTGCCGGATCGCCCGGTCACGTGCGGGTAGGCGGGGAAACAGCTTCCGCCGGCATGTTCAGTGCGTCACAGCGCGATCCGGGTGCCGACGCTAGACTGGGCGGGTTATGAATCGCACAATGTTCAAGTCCAAAATCCACCGGGCCACCGTCACGCATGCCGACCTGCACTACGTAGGATCGGTCACCGTTGACCTGGACCTGCTGGATGCTGCCGATATCCTTCCCGGCGAGCTCGTGGCCATCGTGGACGTGACCAACGGTGCGCGCCTGGAGACCTACACCATCGCCGGCGAGCGCGGCTCCGGTGTCATTGGCATCAACGGGGCAGCAGCCCACCTGATGCACGAGAACGACATCGTCATCCTCATCACCTATGCCCAGATGACCACGGAAGAGGCCCATGCCTACACCCCGAAGGTCATCCATGTGGATGAGGACAACAAGATTGTCCAGATCGGAAACGACCCCGCCGAGTGCCACACGCCCGGCCTGATGCGTCCGCCGTTCGCCCTGAACAACGCCGCCCTGTAGCCGGAGCGTGAGTCCGGGCAGACACCGCCGCCGCAGCCTCGGAGGCTTTTCTTGGTAGGCGTGCTGCAGGGCTTCTTTGTTGTCTGGTTCATCATCATGGTGGGCTGGTTCGTCGGCCGCCAACGGATCCTGGGCGACAACGCCCGCCAGGTCCTCAGTGGCCTGACCTTCTTTGTGGCCAGCCCTGCACTCCTCTTCGAGACGCTCAGCAAAGCGCAGCTGCGGGAAGTCTTCGCGGAACCGCTGCTGGTCACGGCTGTGTCCGCCGTCTGCACCGCCCTTATCTTCTTCAGCATCGTCAAGTTCGTCCTTAAGCGCGCGTTGCCGGAAGCACTGATGTCCTCGATGGCCGCTTCCCTGGCCAACTCCGCGAACCTCGGTATTCCCATCGCGGTATATGTTCTGGGCGACGCCAGCTACGTGGCACCGCTGCTGATCTTCCAACTGGCGTTCTTCACACCGATTTTCCTGATGATCCTGGACGCCAGCACCAGCTCACACCGCACCACGCCCTGGGGATTCATTCTGATGATCCTGCGGAACCCGATGATTGTTGGCTCGGGCCTTGGCCTGCTGGTGGCGGGGACCGGTTGGAAGGTTCCGCCGCTGCTCCTGGAGCCGATCCACCTCATTGGCGGCGCTGCGATTCCGGCCATGCTGATCGCCTTCGGCATGAGCCTGAACGGCAGCCGGCCATTGCAGGCCGCCGCCGGCAGACGCGTGGACACTCTCCTGGCCAGTGCCTTCAAACTGGTGGTCCAGCCGGCCATCGCCTACGTTTTTGCCCGCTTTGCCGTAGGGCTCGACGGCCCGGCCCTGTTCGCGGCCGTCGTGGTGGCGTCCCTCCCCACCGCGCAGAACGTTTTTGTTGCCGCCAGCCGCTACCAGACCGGCCTCACCGTGGCCAAGGACACCGTCCTGATCACCACGGTGGTGGCGGTACCTGCCATGATCGGCGTCGCGCTGCTGCTGAACTGATTGGCTGCTGAACTGACCAGCGGTTTGTGCTCCCGCTAGGTTCCCTCGTCACGCCAGGCACGCTTTTAGCGCCCGACGGCGGCGCCCACCGCGCAGTTCCGCGGCAGGCCGCCGTCGTGCTTCCCAAAAAGGCGCTGTGCGTGATAAACCGGCGGAAAAAACCAGCGCGCACGAGCAGTTGGGGCCCTCCCGACAGGGCCTCAAGTGCACGTTCGCGCCGGGTTATGTCCTTTTGGCCTCTGGCTTGTGCCGGTCCAGGATCCGGGCGCAGCGGATGAACCCCAGGTGCGAGTACGCCTGCGGGTGGTTCCCCAGGTGCGTCTCCGTACTGGGATCGTATTCTTCGGGGAGCAGGCCGGTGGGGCCGAAGAGGTTCACCAGCTGGTCGAACAGGTCCCAGGCCTCCTCGATCCTGCCCACCGCAACGTACGCCTCAATCAGCCAGGTAGTACAGATGTGGAAGCCGCCCTCCAAACCCGGCAGGCCGTCGTCGTACCTGTACCGGAACACGGTGGGGCCCACCCGCAGTTCCCTTTCCACGGCGGTGACGGTGTCCAGGAACCGCTGGTCAGTGACATCCAGCAGGCCGGAGAGCCCGATGTGGAGGACGGCTGCATCCAGGTCGGGGCTGTCGTAGGCCACGGTGTAGGACGCGGCCGAGTCATCCCAGCCTTCGCGCAGGACTTCCTCCCGGATGGTTTGCGCCGTGGGTTCCCACGACGGATCCGGCGTCCTGCCGTGCCGGTCGGCGGTCCGCAGTGCGCGGTCCAGCGTCACCCAGCACATCACCTTGGTGTAGACGTGGTGCCGCGGCGGCCGCCGGGCTTCCCAAATGCCGTGGTCAGGCTCGTGCCACCGGGCCAGGACGGCGGCCGCCATCTGCACCAACAGGTCCCAGTGGCCGTCCTCGAGGCCACCATTCCGTGAGCTGACGCCGTGGATCAGTTCAGCCACCGGCCCGAAGACATCGAGCTGGACCTGGTGGTCTGCGGCGTTGCCGATCCGGACCGGCCGGGACCCCGCATACCCGGGCAGGCTGTCGATGACGGCCTCCGTGGACAGCGGCGCCCCCGTCACCGAGTACAGCGGATGCAGCCATTCCGGGCCCGGTGCATGTTCGAGGATCCGGCCCAGCCAGCTGAGGAACCCGGCCGCCTCCGCCGTGGAGCCCAGGTCCACCAGCGCGTTCACCGTCATGGAGCCGTCCCGCAGCCAGCAGTAGCGGTAATCCCAGTTCCGTGTGCCGCCGATTCCTTCTGGCAGCGACGTGGTGGGCGCGGCCAGCACGGCACCCGTGGGCTCGTGCACGAGGGCGCGGAGGACCAGCGCTGAGCGGCGGACCAGCGATGGCTTCACCGAGGGCAGTTCCAGTTCCTGCACCCAGCGGCGGGAGTGGAGCGCCACGCCCGCCCGCCGGTCCGTCTCCCCGCGGGGGTCCGCCAACGCAGGCTCGGTGTCGCCGCAGCGCAGGTTGAGGACCACCGGCCCGTCCTGGAGGTTGACCGAAGCGGTGGCGGTGGCATGGAGGCCGTCCGAGGTGATGGTGAAACTGACGCCCGGGGCAAAAAGGAAAATGGGATCGGAGGTTCCCACCACATGGAGTTCATCGCCGCGGGCCTCCATGCTGAACGGCGCGTTGGCGTAATCCGGCCGGGGCGCGAAGACGATCTTGGCGCCGCCGGTTCCGGAGAGCACCCGGACCAGGCTGGTGATCCCTTCCGGTGCCGGCTCCAGGTAGTCCGTGACGGTTACGTCCGCCCAGCGCGTCTCCACGATCATGGTGCTGTCCACGTAGCGCTGGCCCAGAACCTGCGAGGCCTTGAGCGGCTCTACGGAGAAGTGCCCGGCGGCGTCCCCGCCCAGGATGTGGGCGAACAGCGACCCTGAATCCGGGAGCGGGTGGCTCATCCAGCAGACCTTGGCATCCGGAGTGACCAAAGCGGTGGATGATCCGTTGCCGATCATCGTGTGGCGCTCGAGCCCCACTGCGTCCTCGCCGAAAAGCCAAGCCCGCCGCAGCTCGAACAGGAGGGCCAGGACGCGGGCGAAGGATTCCGGGTCCCGCAGCCGGTGGGACGCGCGGGTCTCCCCCGGCCCCACTCGTAACCCCAGGTCCGGGCCGCGGAGCGTGGCGATGGCCATTTCGTCGCTGTGGGCGTCCCCTGCGTACAGCGCAGCACTCGCGCCCAGCCGGGACCGGAGGTTTTCCAGGGCGTCCGCCTTGGCCGGTTCCATCACCGAGAGGTCCAGGACCGAACCGTCCACGATGAAGAACAGCCCATGGGCCCTGGCGATCTCCCGCGCCGTTTCCGTCACGACCTGCACCACCGTCGGGGAGGCCGGCCGGGTGTGCACCGACACGGCCACCGGCTTCCGCTCGATCCAGATTCCCTCCTGGAAACCCACGGCCTCAGTCAGCGCGGTGCCTACCTTGTGGAGCGTGGCTTCGGTGGCGAGGTCCTGGACGTGGGCGAAGGCCATGTCCGACTCCGCGCCATGCGAGCCGATGAGGTGCACCTCCGCGGGCAGCCGTGACACAGCGGCGAGGTCACGCAGCGAGCGCCCCGAGATGACGGCGGTATGGGTGTTGGGTAGGGCGGCCAGGGCGCGGAGCGCGATCGCGGCGCTCCCCAGGGGAAGGGTCTCGGTGGAGATTCCCTCCGCGTCGCACAGTGTTCCGCCGTAGTTGCAGGCCACCAGCAGCCCGGGGACACGGGCGAGGACCTTCAGTTCGGCCAGGAGGGTGGGGGTGAAACCTTCGTCCGCCAGGTCCGACTGGATGAACGTCCGGAGCAGGCCCAGCGGCAGCGATCTGGTCAGCAGGGCGGAATCCGCCACGCTCTGGTTCAACGGCGTAGCCATGCGTGCACTCCTTCAGCAGAGCCTGGCCCGGAAAGGCCGGAGGGGCCGTATCCCATGTTTCCGCCGGGTGGTTTCGCCTGAATGTCCCGGCTATTGCCACCGTGTAAAGTCCGACGGCGGGACCCACCCTCCGCCGCCGGCCTCGCGTCACGTCGTGTCACGCAGCCTCCCGTCGCGTCGTGTCACGCAGGGCAGGCCTTAACGCCCGACGACGGTCAGCGTCGCCAGGGTGAAGCCGCCAGGGGCCACCGTGACGCGTCCGGACGTGGCGCCGGCGCTGCCGTTGGAGCCCTTGACCGGCTGGCCGGCGGAGTCGTACTGGCGCTGGACCAGCACAAACCCTTCCGGCACGCCCACCTGCCGTACGGTAGCGGACTTGGCCGCGCTGACGTACAGCGTGGAGTCGCCGCCCGAACCGGAGACGGACACCGTGGAGATCAGCGGCTGGACGAGGAGTGCGTCCAGTGCCGCCTGGCCGTCGGTGCTGGCGGTGACCGAGGTCAGGCCGGCAGCGAGGGCGCGCCGCAAGGTGAACGGGATGAGGATGCCGGGGGCATCGGTGATGCCCTGCGCCCCTGCCCTGCCGTTGGCCGTGGTGCCGAGCAGGCCCTTGGCCGAGGTCCAGGTGGTGGTGCCCGAGGGCGCAATTGCCTGGTTCACAATGGGGAAGATGTTGCTGGGCTGGTCCGCTGCCGGCAACGGGATGGAAAGACTGCCGCCAGCGTTCAGGTCCACATATGCCCCGCCGGAGATGTTCGCTTCGCCGGTCCAGGCCGACGGCGGCCGCACCACTGTGCCGTTGCCTGTGATGGTGCCGGCTTCGGCTTCCACCACGTTGAGCCCGTTGGTCCCGTCGGTCACGCTGATCCCTAGGGCCTTGGCCCGGAGTTCCGGGTCGGCGTCGAGGGCCAGCATGGTGAGCAGGGCATGGATGGTGGATTCGGCGCCGGAGTTGGGGTTGATCCGGCCGTCCGTTTCGATCCCGTCGATGGCCGTGCCGGTTGCCGGGTTGTAGGCGGGGGCGCCGTTGGGGCTGGCGCCGAAGAACCAGCCCGCGGCGATGGCTGCCACGTCCAGGAGTCCCGGCGCTTTAGCGGCTTCCGCCGTCGCCACCAGGCTTTGGACGCGGGAGTCCACGCCGTACGCGATCTGGGCCTCGCCGGGAGCGGGGCTCCAGGCGTTGTCCGGACCGCCCGCTGCGAGCAGCTGCGGCGTGAACTGCGCGGTGTCCTTCACGGCTGCCGTCAGCAGGTCAGGCCGGTCCAGGACAGTGGATGCGGTGGCAACAGCGGCCGGAGCCATGCCGCCCCACGCGTGCCAGAGGCTCTGGGACTTGTTCCACGGCATGATCGCGCCGAACGGCCATTGCGTGGCCGAGCCGGAAGACATAGCGGCCACACCCTCGCTCAGCCGGGACAGCGCCGTGGTGGCCACGGCATCGGACGGAACGGTCTCCACGTACGCGGCCAAGCCCAGCACGGCCTCGGCGGAGGCATCCGCGCCGCCAGCAATGAGCCAGGCCGGGACCTGGACGCCGTCGGCGGTGTCGAACGTTCCGTACTTGGCGAGAGACTGGCGGTTCAGGGCACCCAGGGACAGGTGCAGCCGGTCCTGCAGGAACGCGGCGAACTCCGGATCGGACCCCGCAAACCCTGCGAAGCCTTCGCCCAGGGCCCACACCGTGCGGGCCAGCCAGTAGGACTCCGCGGAGTCGGACGGATCCGGCAGTTCCACGGGAATGGCGCTGGGGTTCAGGCTGCCCTCCGCCTGCTGCCAGAGGATGACGTTGCCGGCGTTCGGGCCATCCACCGTTTGCAGGTACGTAAGCGTACGGAGGTTCTGGAAGGCGTGCTCCCTGCTCGCCAGGTCCCCGGTCTGCTTCCAGTGCCGCAGGTAGACCACGGCGGTGCGGGCGATATCGTCCGCGTTGTAGGCACCCTGGGTCCAGTCGCCGGTGGCCGGGTCCAGGTCCCCGCCGCCCACGCGGTCATAACTGCCGTCGTCGTTCTTATCGGCGTAGGTCCACGGCGCTTCGGCCTCGGGGTCCTGCTCGAGCTGGTAGGTGGCGTGCCCGGCCACCGGAGCCAGCGGCACCGTGTCCACCAGGAAGTCGAGGTGGTCCAGGTTGGTCAGACTCCCGCCGTCGGCCAATGCGGGTTCCAGGACGGGTGCCGCCGTTGCAGTATGCGCACTGGCGGACGACGGCGGCGCGGCAGGGGCCGCCGTGACGGCACCTGCCTGCAGCGAAACAGCCAGCATGGAAACGGCCACCGCCGTCACCACCGGCCGTGTGGCCTTCGGTGAAGGCAGCACCGTCAGATCCGGTCCAGTTTGGCGACACCGATTTTGGAGTCGGCCATCCCGTAGAACACAAACAGCTGGTCGCCGATTTTTTCGATCGCGGTGGGGAACACCACGTTCGGCACGATCCCGGAGATCTCGTCCTCGGTTTCCGGCGCCAACAGCGGCTTGTCGCTGCGGGCGATCACCGTGGAGGGATCGTCCGCGGACAGGATCATGGCCGCGGCGGTGTAGTTAACGTTCTGCTGCTGCTCGAAGGCGGAGGCGGCCATCTTTCCGGCCACGCCGTGGTGGATCAGGAGCCAGCCTTCGTCCACGCGGATGGGGGGCGGGCCGCCGCCGATCTTCAGTTCCTCAAAGGGGAACTCGCTGAGGGCCACCAGCCGGTGCTTGCCCATGTGCACCAGGTTGCGCAGGTCGCGTTCGACGTCGGCCACGGCCACGTAGGAGATCCAGATGCCGGGGCGGTTGTCCGTGACGCCGGCGGGCAGGTGCTCGCCTTCGCCGGGACGGATCCAGCCCAGGTCCCACATGGGGCGGTGCAGCATGGCGTAGGAGGGCACGCCGTCGGGGTCGTTCACCGGCTCCGGGAAAAACACTGCATCCTTGTTGGGAAACAGGTTCAGGTCCATGGAGAGATCGGCCTGGTACTCGAAGAAGCACGGGCCAAGGCGGTCCCAGTTCCGGAGGTCCTCGGAGTGGGCGAAGGCGAGGCGGGGGCCCAGCGGGCCGTAGGCCACGTAGGTCATGAGGTGCTTGCCAAGGGAGGGCACCCAGGTGGTGCGCGGATCCTCGGTGCCGGCATTGTTCATGCCGCGTTCCCAGCCCTCGTCCGGGGCCAGGACCACGCCCTCGCGTTCCACGCCGCTGGGCACGCCGTCGTCGTTGATGACCACCTTGGCGAGCCCCACACGGGACACGTTGCCCGTGGCCACAAGCCGCGGCAGCAGGTACAGCTCGCCGTCCGGGCCGCGGCCGCTGGCGGGGTTGAGGACGCCTTCGGCTTCGAAGTAGTTGCCGGGCTCGGGGGTCATGATGACGCCGGCGCGGGTGAGGGTGAAGGGGACAGTGGGGAGTGCTGAAGTGTGGGGGGAAGTCATGGATTAGCCCTTTACGCTGGAACCGATATTGGTGGAAATGAACTGGCGCTGGAAGAAAATGAAGAGTGCGACGGCGGGGGCCGCCAGCACGCAGGCACCGGCAAGGATGGCACCGAACGGGTTGCCGGCCTGGCCGGCGATGTTGGAGATGAAGTTGGCCAGTGACACGGCCAACGGCTGCAGGGACTGCTCCTTCGTGACCAGGAACGGCCACAGGAACTCGTTCCACGGGCCGATAAAGGTCAGCAGCACGGCGGTGACGATGGCAGGACGGACCAGCGGGATGGCGATCTGCCACAGGATCCGCAGCTCCGAGGCGCCGTCGATCCGGGCGGCCTCAAACAGGGTTGAGGGCAGCTGGAGGAAGTACTGGCGGAACACAAACACCGCCGTGGAGTTGATGGCGAACGGCATGATCATGCCCAGGTAGCTGTCCGCGAGGCCGTAATCGCGCACGATCATGACGTAGAGCGGGATGAGCAGCAGCTGGAACGGGATCATCTGCACCAGCAGCATCATCCCGAACACCACGCCGCGGCCACGGAACTTCATCTGCGCCAGGGCATAGCCCACCAGCAGCCCGAAAATCACCGTGAAGAGGATGACGCCGCCGGTGAAGATGCCGGAGTTGAGCAGGCCGCGGAACAGGTTGATGGACTCGTTGATCTGCACATAGTTCGCGCCGGTGATGTTGGCCGGGTTGGGAAACGCGCCGAAAATCGACGTGTCCGGGGCAGTCTGCAGTGAACCGATGAGCATGTAATAGAACGGGAAGAGGAAAACGAAGGCGCCCACGCATAGCAGGATGAAGCTGCCCACGCCCAGGTTGCGGCGTTTTTCGACGCCCAAGTCGGGACGAAGGACAGGTTCCGCTGGTTCCGGACGCCGGCTGGCGTCGTCGTCGTTCTTGGCGTTTTGTGCGTTGGTGACGGACATGTCAGTCCTCCTTCCCGCCGACGAGGCGTTTCTGGATCAGGGCGATCAGCAGGACGCCGATCACCAGCACCACACCCAGTGCGGCCGCGACGTCGGGGTTCCCCTGCAGGAGGCCCCGCTGGTACATGATGAACACCGGGGAGGCCGAGGCCCCGTCCGGACCGCCGCCGCCGGTCAGCAGGTACGGCTCGGTGAAGAGGTTTGCGCCGGTAATGGTGGCCAGCAGCGTGACCAGGACGCTGGCGGGCCGGACGCCTGGCACGGTGATGTTCCAGAACTGGACCCACTTGTTGCCGCCGTCCACGGCCGCTGATTCGTACAGCTCATCGGGGATGTTCTGCAGCGCCGCGAGGTAGAGCAGGATGAAGAATCCCAGCTGTTTCCACGTCACGTACAGGGCCACGGTAGGCATGGCCAGCCACGAATTCACCAGCCAGGACGGGGTTGGGGCCAGGGGCCCCAGCAGCGTGTTCAGCAGCCCGTTTTGTTGGAAGAGGAACAGCCAGACCCCGACGACGGCGACGCTCGCGGTCACATACGGCACGTAGTAGCTGAGGCGGAAGAACGTCTTGAACCGGGTGATGCGGTTCAAGGCGTTGGCCAGCAGCAGCGACAGGCCCACCGTGAGCGGGACGTTGATGATGAGGAAAACGCCGATGTTCAGGAACGAGCGCTGGACGGCGGGGTCTGACAGGACGGCGATGTAGTTGTCGAACCCTACAAACGGCCGGTCCACCTTGACCCGTGGTGCCGTGAAGAAGAAATCGTGGAAGGAAATGTAGACGGCGTAGCCGAGGGGGAACGCCAGGACGGCCAGCACGTAGATGACGTACGGGGCGCTGAACAGCAGGCCCAGCGGCTGGGGGCCCAGGAAGTTCTTACGCTTCCTGGGCACCAGCCGCCGGTCCGCCGGTCCACCAGCCGGTTTCCCCGTGACGGGGTTCCCACTAGAAGAGCGGAGTGACATTGGGGGTCACCGCTACTTCTGGGCTACCAGTTGGTTGATCTTGTCGGCCGCGTCCTTGAACGAGGTGTCGATGCTTTCGTTCCCGAAAATCACGGCCTTGGCGTAGGCGGTGCGGAAGGTCTGCCAGACCTCAACCGAGTTGGAGACGTTGGGGACCTCCACAGTCCGCGCGGCCTGCTCGGCAAACTGGGTGTACGCCGGGTTCTTGGCGAAGTAGTCCGCGTACACCGTGGGAAGGTCCTTGCGCATGGGCATCTGGCCGGTGTCGGTCAGCAGCTTGCCGTCCTGCTCCTGGCTGGTGGCGAACTTCATGACCTCCCAGGCGGTGCCCTGGTTCTCGCAGGCGGAGTACATGGCCACGTTCTTGGCATCGGAGAAGGTTGACGTATCAGCCTTGGCCGCGGCAGCGGGGACCGGGACTGCGCCCCAGTTCACCTTGTCCTTGTAGGCGGCAATGGCCCACGGCCCGGCCATGGACATGGCGGCCTTGCCTTCGGCGAACGAATCACCCTGGTAGACCTCCTTGGAGGCCAGTTTCTCCTTATAGAGGGTCTCGAACATGGTGGCTACCTGCTTGCCCTCCTCCCTGTCGAACGTGGCCTTGCCGTCCTTCACCAGCGGGGTGCCGTCGGAGTTGGCGGCGTAGAAGGAGTAGAAATCGAACCAGGCCTGGAAGAAGTCACTGGCCGGTGATGGCCACATGGCGTTGGTGGCAGCACCTGAGGACACCAGGGTCCGGGCGGTGTCCAGCAGTTCCTGGTGCGTCCCCAGCTTCGGGTTCTCCGGATCCAGCCCGGCCTTGGCAAACATGTCCTTGTTGTAGAAGAGGACAACGGGATTGGACTTCCACGGCAGCTGGTACATCTTGCCGTCCGCGGACTTGTACTGGTCCGCCAGGTCACCGGTGCGGTCCTTGATGTACTGGAGCCCGTCCGGGAACTCATCCAGGGCCACCAAACCACCCTGCTTCTGGAACTGGGGAACTGCGACAGGCGCGGTGTTGAAGACCAGGCAGGGAGCGTTGCCGGCCGTGATGGCTGCACCGATGACTTCCTCGGAGCTCTTGCCGGCAGGGATCTCCTGCGCATCGATCTTCTCGTCCGGGTGGGCGGAGTTCCAGGATTCCACCATCGCCTTGCCCCACTTCACCTCGAACTCGTTGTTGGAGTACCAGATCTTGATGGGGCCCTTGGCGGACGTGGCGGAACCGCCATCGCCGCCCCCTCCGCTGCCGCCGCAGGCAGCCAGGCCTGCCCCCATTACGGTCAGGGCGGCCACTGACAGTATTCGCGTGGCTTTGGTAAAGCGCTTCATTGCGACTCCTTGATACTGGTCCCGGTGGGGATCTGCTACGGGTTGGTGTGCTTTTTTGCTTGCTTTTTTGCTTGCTTTGGGGATTGCTGGGGGACTGGCTTGGTGGTTGTGGATGGGGCGGGGCCGGTGGAGGCGCGGACCAGCAGGGAAGGTGCCTGCAGGTCCGTATCCTCACCGGAGTGGGTGCCGTTGAGCTGGTCCAGGAGGGCCTGCGCGGCAACTCTGCCCCAGCGCATGGGGTCAGTGGCGATAGTGGTGAGGGGCGGGTTGAGGTACTGGGTGAACTCGGCGTTGTCGTAACCGGTGATGGACAGATCTCCCGGAACGCTCAGGCCCTGGGACTGGGCGAAGGACTGGCCGGACGTCGCCATGAGGTCGTTCGCATAGACAATCGCGGTGGGGCGGTCCGGCCGGCGGAGCAGTTCCGCGGTGGCGGCCACTCCCCCGGGCGCCGTGAAGTCAGCCTCCGCGAACAGATCCGCTGCCAGGCCGGCAGCGGCCATGGCCGCTTCCCAGGCCCGGCGGCGGCTGCGGCCGTGGATGTATTCCTGGGCGCCGCCCACGTGGCCGATCCGGACGTGGCCCAGGGCCAGAAGATGTTCGACGGCGGCCGTGATGCCGTCCGTGTCATCCATGGACACCGCGGGGAAGGGTGAGTCCGAATCCGGCCTGTTGAGCGTCACGGCCGGCAGCTTGAGCTCGCGCAGCAGACCGATCCGGGAATCATGGTGCCGCACATCGGTCAGGATCACGCCGTCCACGCGGCCGCCGTCGGCCAGTTTGCGGTAGGCCCGCTCTTCGGCGCCGGGGGCGGTGGCAACGCTCAGGACCAGCGTGTAATCGTGCTCGGCGAGGGTGGTCTCGATGCCCGCAATGAACGCCGGGAAGAACGGGTCCGTGCCAAGGAGCTTTGGGTCGCGGGCCACCACAAGGCCCAGCGCGTAGGCCTTCGCGGAGGACAGGCCCTTGGCGCGGAGGCTCGGCTTCCAGCCAAGCTCTTTGGCGACCTGCAAGATCCGGCCCCGGGTGGCGTCGCTGACGCCGGGCTGGTTGTTCAGCGCATACGAGACAGCACCTTTGCTGACCCCGGCCGCATGGGCGACGTCGCTGATGGTTACTGCCATGATGTGGGACCCTTCAGGTTTCGGGTCCCGTGACTCACGCCACTGAACCGGTTCAGTTGAGGGATGTCAAGGGCCCGCCGCCACATTGGTGCTTTCCGGCGGCCGCGTTGGTTCCGTCCTGGCCGGCTTCCGCCGTCACGCAGGGCACGCTTTTGGACCACGACGGCGGCGCCCGCCGCGTGATTCCGGGGAACCCCGCCGTCGGGCTTCCTAAAAGGGTGCTTGGCGTGACGCGGGCGCGCCCCCGTGTGCCGGTGGCGCCGGACCTAGATCCGGGCCAGCCCGGCAACCCCCGCCAGCAGCTCCACGGAGCGGATCCTGGCCTCGGTGCCGGTGTTCTGGTGCGCCACGATGAGTTCGTCGGCGTCGGAGTGCTTGGCGAACTCCTCGAGGTAGTCGTTCACAACGTCCGGGGTGCCGACGGCCGAGTACGTCATCATCTGCGAGACGTGCTGGCCCTGCGGGGAGTCCAGGATCATGTCCGCTTCGTCGTCGGTGAACTCGCGCCCGCCGCCAAAGAACAGACCGACGCGGGCGCGCAGGGTGGCCCGGAAAGCCGCCTGCGCTGCGGCAGCGGAATCGGCGGCGATCACGTTGACGCCGGCGATCACGTGCGGGGCTTCGAGCTGCGCCGACGGCTTGAATTCGCTGCGGTAGAGCGCCACGGCATCCTGCAGGGAGTTGGGGGCGAAGTGCGAGGCGAAGGCGTACGGCAGGCCCAGCTGGGCAGCGAGGCGGGCGCCGAACAGCGACGATCCGAGGATGTACAGCGGGACGTTGGTGCCCTTGCCCGGGGTGGCCTCCACGCCCTGGATCCGCGTGGGACCGGTGAGGTAGCCCTGCAGCTCCAGGACGTCTTGGGGGAAAGTGTCCGCGGACATGGGGTCCCGGCGCAGCGCGCGCATGGTGTTCTGGTCGCTGCCGGGGGCGCGGCCCAGGCCAAGGTCGATCCGGCCCGGGTGCAGCGTTTCCAGGGTGCCGAACTGCTCGGCGATGGTCAGCGGCGAGTGGTTGGGCAGCATAACGCCGCCGGCGCCGAGCCTGATGGTCTTGGTGTGGGCGGCCACGTGGGCGATCAGCACGCTTGTGGCCGATGACGCGATGGCGGACATGTTGTGGTGCTCGGCGTACCAGATCCGCCGGTAGCCCAGCTCCTCCGCCCGCTGAGCCATGGCCACGCTGCCGGCGAAACTCTCCGCCGCCGTCTGGCCTTTGCCAATGGTTGCCAGATCAAGGATGGAGAGGGGAAGCGTCACGTCGGTGCCGGCCTTTCAATGCGTTGCGTAGGGTGGCCGGCCGGGTCGCGGCGGGCACACTGTGGACAACGACGGCGGCGTCCGGGTTATTTCTGCGGCCTGCGGTGGGGTGGCCCACAGTCTCATTTGTGACCGCGGCGGTCGCCCGGTGAACTGCCGTTACTCCCGGTATCGCACCGTTTCGGCGGCCTTTGATCCCGCACCAGCGGTCCCGGATAGTTGCTGCCAAGAACACCGTTCCGTTCCGAAAATCAGCAACTTGCAAGGGGAAACCATGGCGAAAATCAAGACAAGACAGGCTGCCGGTGCAGCACTCGCAGCAGTCACGCTGCTGGCGCTGGCCGCCTGCTCGGACCCGGGCGCGACGGCGGCGACAGCACCGTCGTCGGGCTCTACGGCGAGCGCAGCAGGCAAGACGTTCAACCTGGCCCCGGAGCAGAACCGCGTCAAGGTGACGGTAGATGAGAAAGCCGCCGCACTGGTCCCCGACGCCAACAAGGCGGACGGCAAACTGACCGTAGTCACCACCGGCGGCACAGCCCCGCTGAGCCTGTTCGCCACGGACAACAAGACGCTCATCGGCAGCGAAGTGGACATCGCCTACGCTGTCGGCGAGACGCTGGGGCTGACCGTGGAGGTCCTGCCCGTGGCCTGGGCCGACTGGCCGCTGGGCGTTGAATCCGGTAAGTACGAGGCCGTGCTCTCCAACGTCACCGTCACCGAGGCCCGCAAGGAGAAGTTCGACTTTGCGAGCTACCGCAACGACCTCCTGGGCTTCTACGCCAAGACCGATTCCACCATCGGCGACATCAAGGAAGCCAAGGACGTCGCCGGCAAGCGCATCATCGTCGGCTCGGGCACCAACCAGGAAGCGATCCTGGTGCGATGGGACGAAGAGAACAAGGCCAAGGGCCTCGCGCCGGTTGAGTTCGAGTATTACGACGACGACTCCGCCTCCACGCTGGCACTCCAGTCCGGCCGTGCGGACCTGACGTTCGGCCCGAACGCCGGGGCGGCCTACAAGGCCGCGAAGGACGGCAAGACCAAGGAAATGGGCACGCTCAACGGCGGCTGGCCGCTGACCTCCGAAATCGCCTTCACCACACAGAAGGGAAACGGCCTGGCCGTTGCAGCCCAGGCTGCCCTGAACACTCTCATCAAGGAAGGCAGCTACGCCGAGATTCTGGACCGGCGGGGCCTGTCCTCGGAGGCCATCAAGACCTCCGAACTGAACCCGCCCGGCCTGCCGAAGAAGTAGGGCCGCCAACCACGGAGAATCCCCGTCTTGCTTCAGCGAGGCGGGGATTCTTCGTGTCCCGCCCCACAATGCCTGGCGCGTTCGCTGCGTCTGGCGCTACCAGAATTTGCGGCGCTCCGACGCGCCCCGTTGAATAGTGGAATGCCCCACTCCTACAAGCTCCGCCCCGGCCTCGATACTGACGGCCCGTGGATCGCCGAGCTCCGCGCCGTCGTGATGCGTCCGGACCTTGAGCGGCTGGGCCGCTTTGACCCGGTCCGCGTCCGCGAGCGCTTCCTGAACGGGTTCCAGCCGGAGCACACCTTCGTCGTCGAGGTGGCTGGGCAGAATGCGGGCGTGATCGCTGTCCGCCCGGAGCCCGACGCGCAGTGGATCGAACACTTTTACCTGGCCCCGGAGCATCAGGGAAAGGACCTCGGCGGCGCCGTGCTCCGGCAGGCCATGGACGCGCCCCAGGACCACCGTCCCTTCCGCCTGAACGTCCTCCAGGGAAGTGCCGCCCGGCGGCTGTATGAGCGACACGGCTTTGCGGTGGAATCGGAGGACGCTGTGGACGTATTTATGGTGGCACCGGCCTCTTAACAGATGCCGCGTTCCTGGAGTTCCGGGACGAGGTGGTTGACGATGTGGTCCGCCTGATCCGGAAAATGCACTAACGGCGGGTTTGGCAATAGTCTGGCCAGATGGGGACAAATACCGTGAACTCCGGCGAACAGATCGACAGGCAGTCGCGCATTCTCGAGGCGGCGCTGGATCTGCTGTCCCGCCATGGGATTTCGGGTGTGAGCATGCGGGCCGTGGCCCGCGAAGCTGGCGTCGCGCTCGGCCTGGTGAACTACTACTACGACGACAAGACGAGCCTGATCCGGGCAGCCCTGCGCCGGGTCGACGAGCACGACCTGCTGCTGATGGCGCCCGACCCGTCGTCCGGCCCGGAGGAACAGCTGCGCCAGGCCCTGCGGCGGGTGGCAGCCGCTGACCTGCTGACCACCCGCTACCTGTCCCTGCGCCTGCATCTTTGGGCCCTCGCCCAAGCGGACGAGGGCTATGCACAGATCAACGCCGAGGCCTTCGACCGGTATCTCGACGGCCTCGCTGCACTGGTTTCCAATGCCCAAACGGGTCTGTCATGGGAGACATGCAGGGAGCGGGCGGCTGACATTGTCGTCATCCAAAACGGCATGTGGCTGACGGCCCTTCTCGGCGTTGATGAGGCCTCCATCCAGCGAAGCATTGCCCGCACTGAGCAAATAGCCTTCGCGCCCCTGCAGGAGTAAGCCCCGCTACGTAGCATTGAACGACTGTTCAATAAAAGTATTGAACAGTCGTTCAATCTGCATTACTGTCCTTCGTATGACTTACGCCACACCCCTTCGGGACGTCCCCCAAACCAAAAAAACTGAAACAGCATCCACCCTGTTCATCAACGGTGCATGGGAGCCGGCCGTCTCCGGCGCTGTCCGCGAAATCCGCAACCCCGCCGACGGCGAGGTGGCGGCCACAGTGTCCGAAGCCGGCCGGGAAGACGCCGAGCGTGCCATCGTCGCAGCCCGTGCAGCCTTCGACTCCGGAATCTGGTCAAATGTCCCGGCACCCGAACGCGGCACCTTCCTGCTCAAGGTCGCCGCCGGACTGCGCGAACGCCGGGAAAAGTTCGCCCGCGCGGAGTCGCTGGACACCGGCAAGCGCATGGTCGAAAGCCGCATCGACATGGACGACATCGCCGCCTGCTTCGAATATTTCGGACGGCTGGCCGGGCAGCAGTCGGGCCGCATGGTCGACGCCGGGAACCCCGCCGTCGTCAGCAAGATCGTCTACGAACCCGTGGGCGTCTGCGGCCTGATCACGCCATGGAACTACCCCCTGCTCCAGGCAGCCTGGAAGATCGCACCCGCTCTGGCCGCCGGCTGCACCTTCGTTCTTAAGCCGTCCGAGCTGACGCCGTCCACCGCCATCCTGGCCATGCAGCTGCTGCAGGACCTCGGCCTGCCGGACGGCGTCGCCAACCTCGTGACCGGACCCGGCGCGGAGGCGGGGGCCCCGCTCTCCGAACACCCCGCCGTCGACCTGGTCTCCTTCACCGGCGGACTGGAAACCGGCAAGCGCATCGCCGCGGCCGCCGCCGGCACCGTGAAAAAGGTGGCGCTGGAGCTCGGCGGTAAGAACCCCAACGTGGTGTTTGCCGACGCGGACTTCGACGCCGCCGTCGACAACGCCCTGAACGGGGCCTTCGTCCACTCCGGGCAGGTCTGCTCCGCCGGGGCGCGGCTGGTGGTGGAGGAATCAATCGCCGAGCGCTTCGTCGATGAGCTGGTCCGCCGTGCGCGGGAAATCCGTATCGGAGGGCCGTTTGATGACGACGCCGAAACCGGGCCGCTGATCTCCGGGGCTCACCGGGACAAGGTTGATGCCTACGTCCAGCGCGGCATACAGGAGGGCGCGCGGCTGCGGTGTGGCGGCGCGGCCCCTGAAGGGCAGCAGTACGACGCCGGTTTCTACTACCAGCCCACGGTCCTGGACAACGTGCAGCGCGGGATGTCCGTCGTCGTGGATGAAGCGTTCGGTCCGGTGGTGACCGTCGAGACCTTCCGCACCGAGGAGGAGGCCGTCGCCACGGCCAACGACACCATCTACGGGCTGGCAGGCGCGGTCTGGACCCAGGACGCCGGCAAGGCGCAGCGCGTGGCTTCCAGGCTGCGGCACGGGACGGTCTGGATCAACGACTACCACCCCTACCTGCCCCAGGCCGAGTGGGGAGGCTTCGGCCAGTCCGGCGTCGGCCGCGAACTCGGGCCGACAGGCCTGGCCGAGTACCAGGAAGCAAAGCACATCTACCAGAACACCAGCCCCCAGGTGACCGGCTGGTTCGCTGACCACGGGAAGGAGAACTAGATGCATACAGACAACGTCGAGAACCTCAGCGAGCGCGGGTTCGACTACATCGTCGTCGGCGGCGGATCCGCGGGGGCCGCAGTCGCCGCGCGGCTGAGCGAGGATCCGGACGTGTCCGTTGCCTTGGTGGAGGCCGGCCCGGATGACCGGAACCTTCCCGAGATCCTGCAGCTGGACCGCTGGATGGAACTGCTGGAATCCGGCTATGACTGGGACTACCCGGTGGAACCGCAGGAGAACGGCAACTCCTTTATGCGCCACGCCCGGGCAAAGGTCATGGGCGGCTGCTCCAGCCACAACTCCTGCATCGCCTTCTGGGCCCCGCGCGAAGATCTGGACGAGTGGGAATCCAAATACGGCGCCACCGGCTGGACCGCTGAAACCGCCTGGCCGCTCTACCAGCGGCTGGAGACCAACGAGGACGCCGGCCCGGACGCGCCGCACCACGGGGACTCAGGCCCCGTGCACCTGATGAACGTGCCCCCGGTGGATCCCGCCGGCGTCGCGCTTTTGGATGCCTGCGAGCAGACCGGCATTCCGCGTGCGAAGTTCAACACCGGGACCACTGTCATCAACGGCGCCAACTTTTTCCAGATCAACCGCAGGGCGGACGGCACCCGCTCCTCCAGCTCCGTCTCCTATATCCACCCCATCATGGAGCGCGAAAACTTCACCCTGCTGACGGGCCTGCGCGCCCGCCAGTTGGTGTTCGACGAGCACAAGCGCTGCACCGGAGTGGACGTGGTGGACTCCGCGTTCGGCCGGACCCATCGCCTCTCCGCGCGCCGGGAAGTCATCCTGTCCACCGGCGCCATCGACTCGCCCAAGCTGCTGCTGCTCTCCGGCATCGGCCCCGCAGCACACCTCGTCGAACACGGCATCGAGGTCCTGGTTGACTCCCCCGGCGTGGGCGAGCACCTGCAGGACCACCCCGAAGGCGTGGTGCAGTTCGAGGCCAGGCAGCCGATGGTGCAGGCTTCGACGCAATGGTGGGAAATCGGCATCTTTACCCCCACCGAGGACGGCCTGGACCGCCCGGACCTGATGATGCACTACGGCTCCGTCCCGTTCGACATGAACACCCTGCGGCACGGCTATCCCACCACGGAAAACGGCTTCAGCCTCACCCCGAACGTCACGCACGCCCGCTCCCGAGGCACCGTCCGGCTGCGCAGCCGCGACTTCCGCGACAAGCCCAAGGTGGACCCGCGCTACTTCACGGACCCGGACGGCCACGACATGCGCGTCATGGTGGCCGGCATCCGCAAGGCCCGCGAAATCGCCGCGCAGCCCGCCATGGCGGAGTGGACCGGACGCGAGCTTTCACCCGGCATCGAGGCGCAGACGGACGAGGAACTGCGGGACTACATCCGCAAGACGCACAACACCGTGTACCACCCCGTCGGCACCGTCCGGATGGGCCCGGCCGACGACGACATGTCGCCCCTCGATCCGGAATTACGGGTCAAAGGCGTCACCGGCCTGCGCGTCGCGGATGCCTCCGTCATGCCGGAACACGTCACCGTCAACCCCAACATCACCGTCATGATGATCGGCGAACGCTGTGCGGACCTCATCCGCGACAGCCGGTCCGGCGAAACCATGACCTCAGGAGAAATGGAGCTCACCGCGTCCCTCGCCTAAGCGGCAAGGTCCCGGCGGCAGGGCATCGACCTTCCATGCGCCACGGCCGGCCGGTCATCACTATCGTGCTTTTCTGATTTAGGAGTCCACATGGCGGAACCCAGCAAGAGTATTGATTCAAGCGGCATGGACGAGTTTGGTTATACGCAGACCCTGGACCGGAGCATCGGCAAGTTTGCCAGCTTCGCGGCAGGTGTCAGCTACATCTCCATCCTCACTGGTGTTTTTCAACTGTTCTACTTTGGCTTTTCCATGGCTGGCCCGGCGTACGCGTGGTCCTGGCCCCTCGTCTTCGCAGGCCAGCTGACGGTGGCCCTGTGTTTCGCCGAGCTGGCGGGCCGGTACCCGGTGGCCGGATCGGTGTACAACTGGGCCAAGCGGCTCACCTCCGGGACCTGGTCCTGGCTGGCGGGCTGGCTGCTGCTCATCTCGTCCATCGTGGCGCTCGGCGCCGTGGCCCTGGCCCTGCAGCTCACCCTTCCGCAGCTCTGGTCCGGCTTCCAGATCATCGGTGACGGAACGGGCACCTACGACTTCGCCCTCAACGGCGTGCTGCTGGCGAGCATCATGATTTCCATCTCCACGCTCATTAACGCCTTCGGCGTGAAGCTGATGACCAGGATCAACAGCATCGGCGTCTTTGTTGAGCTGACCGCGGCCGTGCTGCTGATCCTGGCGCTGGGGTGGCACGTAGTGCGGGGGCCTGAGGTCTTCTTCGACACCGCCGGCTTCGGGGAAGGCCACGACCTCGGCTTCTTCGGTGTGTTCCTGATCGGCGCCATGGCCTCCGGCTACGTTATGTACGGCTTCGACACCGCCAGCTCCCTGGGTGAAGAAACGAAGGACCCCAAACGCACGGCACCCAAGGCCATCCTGCGCGCCATCACGGCATCCTTCGTGCTGGGCGGCCTGATTCTGCTCTTTAGCATCCTGGCAGCCCCGGACCTGGCTGACCCCAAGCTCGGGGCGGCCGACGGCGGCCTGCAGTATCTGGTGCTCTCCGTGCTTGGAGGCCCCTTCGGCAAGGCCTTCCTCGCCTGCATCGTAGTGGCCGTGGTGGTCTGCACCCTGGCCGTCCATGCTGCCGCCATCCGCATGATGTTCGCCATGGCCAGAGACAACAACCTGCCGTTCAGCCGGCAGCTCAGCAAAGTGGATCCGGTCCGCAGGACCCCCACTGTCGCTGCCATCGTGGTCGGGATCATGGCCGTCATCCCGCTACTGGTCAACGTAATGCAGCCGGCCATCTTCACCATCCTCTCCAGCATCAGCATCGTCCTGATTTACCTGTCCTACCTGCTGGTCACCTTTCCGATGCTGCGCAACCGGCTCCTGAAGAAGTGGCCGCTTGCCGACGACGGCTCCGAACCCGGATTCAGCCTGGGCAAGTGGGGACTGCCTGTGAACATCCTCGCGGTCCTGTGGGGCGGTGCCATGACACTGAACCTGGTGTGGCCGCGCCAGGAGATTTACAACTCGGTGCCGCCGTTCGAGTGGTACCTGCAGTGGGGCGGGGTGATCTTCGTGGCAGCGGTCGCCGGCGGCGGGGCCCTGCTGTACCGGCTGAAGATCCGCCACCAAACGGGCGTGCTGGCCGAGCACGCCGCGGCCGTAGCAGCCCATCCGTCGTCGGGCTCCGCCCTGCAGTTATCATCGGCTGAAACCGGTGTGGCGGACGCCAAAGTACCTTAGAGGCGCTGCTCCCACACCGTCAGCTGCAGTCTGACCGCGCCACCGTCGGGCACGGCGGCACCGTCCCCAGCGCAGCCGCCGTCGAACACCCCAATGTAGCTGCAGCGCACCGTCCCCCACAGGCGCTGCCACAAGCCGCCGGGGCGGTCCGCGCTCATAAAGCGCGGGCCGCTTCAGCAGCTTCGTCAGCAGTGCGCGCGGGAGTTGCCAGGCCCAGGTTTTCACGCAGGGTGCTGCCCCGATACTCCGTCGGGTAGACGCCGCGTTCCTGCAATTCCGGCACCAGGTGGTTCACGATGTCATCCAGGCCGGACGGGATCAGCCACGGCGAGATGTTGAAGCCGTCCACTGCGCCGACCCGTGCATATTCAGCCAGCTGGTCCGCCACCGCGGAGTACGAACCCGTGAAGGTGTGGCGTCCACGCGGGCTGTGCGGGAGGTGACGAACTGGCGGATGGAGAGGCCCTTGTCCTTGGCCTCTGCCCGCCACTGGTCCGCCAGCTGCCGGGCTTTGGCGCCGTGGAAGCCGCTGCCGCGGGTTTCGGAGGTTTCCTCCACCACTGGATCAATCTCCGGGAACGGCCCGTCCGGATCGTATGCCGACAGCTCGCGGCCCCAGAACTGCTCCAGGTAAGCCACGGCCTGCTGCGGACCGATTTGCAGGCTGCGCACCCATTCCTTCTTCGCCGCAGCCTCGTCAGCTGTGGGTGCCAGGATGAATTCGCTGGCCGGCATGATCTGTACCGCGTTGGCTCCGCGGCCCGCGTTCAGCGAGCGTGCCACGAGGTCCTTGCGGAACTCGACGGCAGCATCAAACTTCGGGTGGGCCGAAAAGATGACATCCGCCTGGCGGGCAGCAAAGTCGCGGCCTTCCGGGGAGTCGCCTGCCTGGAAGAGCGCGGGCCGGTACTGCGCACTTCGAGGCAGCCGGGGCGTCACGTCCACGGTGTAGTGCTGCCCTTCATGGAGCACACGGCCCGCGGTCCCTCCGCAGTTTCCCAGGAATCTGCGGTCCCTCCGCAGTTTCCCAGGAATCCCAGATGCGCTTAGCCGTCTCCACGAATGCTTCAGCGTGCCTGTAACGGTCGGCGTGGTCCAGGTATCCCCCGCGCCGGAAGTTGGCACCGGTCCAGGCGTTGTCCGTGGTCACGATGTTCCACGCGGCACGGCCACGGGAAATCAGGTCGAGGGACGAGAGTCGGTGGCCCGGTCGCTCAACCCGCTGCTGGCGTCGCTGCACCTGTCCGGTCTGGGCAGCGAACAGCAGCTGCTCACGGCGGACGGCATCCACTCCACCGGAAAGCTGCTCGTCTCGGACCGGCACGAGCTGCTGGACGGGCACGGCCGGGCGGGCGGCCGGCTCTTCGGTGTGGGGCCGGGAACGTCCGGCTGGGGCGCCGGCGCCTTTGCCAAGCCTGGCACCAATGCCGCCCCGTTCCGCGAGAACGATGCCCTGGCCAGGACTGTTCTGGGCGTCGCGGCGTGAAAACCAGCATAGGCAGCCCGGCTGCACTGAACCCGGCAGCCCTGAACAGGTCCGCGCTGAACCGGTCCGCGCTGACCGTCCTCAACCTTCCCATGCACGATCCGCGGGTCCGGCCGCTCCTGGATGAGCTGGCCGTGGAATACGACTCCCGCTACGGCGACCTTTTTGGCCGCGGAGACGCTGCCGACGAACTCAACCGCTACCCGGCGTCGGAATTCAAGGGACCGGGCGGTGCGCTGCTGGTGGTCCAGGAAACGGCGAGTCCATAGCCGGCGGAGCTTTCCGCCGGTACAACAACGACACGGCGGAGTTCAAGCGGATCTGGACCCACTCGGCGCACCGCCGCCGCGGCCTCGCCCGCTTCGTCCTGGCGGAGCTGGAGGCGCTGGCGGCCCGGCGGGGCTACCGGCGAGTCTTCCTGACCACCGGTCCGCGCCAGCCTGAAGCAAAGCACCTGTACCTCGCCTCGGGTTATGAGCCGCAGTTCGACCTGGACCAGGATCCGGAGATCATCACGTCGCTCGCGTTCACGAAGAATCTCCCGGCCGCCCCGCTAAGCTAGCGGCATGGCCAACAAAACCACTGCAGAAAAGCTCGCCACCATCCAGAAGGGCTACACCGTGGAAGGTGCCACCATCGAGTTGGGAGCCGCAATTGTGGACGGCGAACTCCACAAGGAAGCCCAGGTCCGCCTGCCGCTGACCATGATGAACAGGCACGGCCTGGTAGCCGGCGCCACCGGCACCGGCAAGACCGTCACGCTGCACATGATGGCCGAGCAGCTGTCCGCGGCCGGAGTTCCCGTGTTCCTCGCGGACATCAAGGGCGACCTGTCCGGCCTGGCCACGGCGGCCGCCGGCAGCGAGAAGCTGAAGGCCCGCACCGACAGCATCGGCCAGGCCTGGGCCGGCAAGACGTTCCCCGTGGAGTTCCTGGCCCTGGGCGGCGACGGCAACGGCATTCCCGTCCGTGCCACCATCACCTCGTTTGGCCCCATCCTGCTCTCGCGTGTGATGGAGCTCAATGACACCCAGGAATCCAGCCTGCAGCTGGTCTTCCACTTTGCGGACAAGTACAACCTTGAGCTGATCGACCTCAAGGACCTCCGCGCGGTCATCCAGTTCCTCACCTCGGACGAGGGCAAGGACGAGCTGGAGGAACTGGGCGGCCTGTCCAAGGCCACCGCCGGCGTCATCCTCCGCGAACTGGTGAACCTCGAAGCGCAGGGCCTGGAACGGTTCTTCGGCGAGCCTGAGTTCGACACCGCCGAGCTGCTCCGGACCGCCCCGGACGGGCGCGGCGTTATCACCTGCCTGGAGCTGCCCACGCTGCAGACCAAGCCGATGCTGTTCTCGACCTTCCTGATGTGGCTGCTGGCGGACCTGTTCGAGGACCTCCCCGAGGCCGGCGACCTGGACAAGCCCAAGCTGGTGTTCTTCCTCGATGAGGCCCACCTGCTGTTCAACGGCGCATCCAAGGCCTTCCTGAACGCCATCACCACCACAGTCCGGCTGATCCGTTCCAAGGGTGTGGGGATCTTCTTCGTCACCCAGACACCCAAGGACGTCCCCGCCGACGTCCTGGGCCAGCTGGCCAACCGCATCCAGCACGCCCTCCGCGCCTTCACCCCGGAGGACGCCAAGGCCCTGAAAGCCACCGTGTCCACGTTCCCGATGAGCGATTATGACCTCGAGGAGACCCTCACGTCCGCGGGGATCGGCGAGGCCGTCATTACCGTCATGAATGAGAAGGGCGCCCCGACGCCGGTCGCGCACACTCGCCTTCGCGCCCCGGAATCCGTCATGGGCCCCAGCACTGAGGAGCTCATCAAGAGCACGGTGGGCGGGTCGGCATTGCTCGCCAAGTACGGGACCGCCGTGGACAACGTCTCCGCCTACGAGAAACTCACCGGCAAGGCCGCTGCGCCCACCGGCGGAGCCGCGCCCGGCGAGCCCCCGGTTCCGGGGACTTCCGGGCAGCCAGGTCCGGGGCAGGCCGGTTCCGGGCAACCACGTTCAGGGCAGGCCGACGTCGACGCCGAGGCCCGCAGGATCGAAGAGGAAATCCTGGGCCGGCCCAGCAGCCGTCCCACGCCGGACCGTGGCGCCGGCACTGATGCGCCCGCGCGGCGTGCACCGGCGCCTGCGGCCCCGGCCGGCGGCGGGATGGTGGGCGACATCGCCGGTGCGCTCGGCGGGGCACTGGGCGGCGGGCTGAAGAGTATGGTCCGTTCCCTGGGCACGCAGCTTGGCCGGGAGCTGCTCCGCGGCGTCTTCGGCACCTCGTCCCGGCGCCGCCGGTAGGCAAAACCGGACGATGTCCCGCCCTGGACTTCCCGCCGTCGGGCATCAGGAAAGCCGCCGCACCCCGCTACACGGGGCGGCGGCGACACCTGTGTTCAGCGGCCTTGCAGGTAACGTAAGTGAAGTGCAGATGAGTCAGGCGTTGGTGAGGATGGCAGCAGGGTGGCTGCTTGGCCTCATGCTAGCCGTGGCCGCGTCCGTCGTTGGGGTCAACGTGGTGAACAATACGGTGGCGAGTCCACAGCAGCCTGTCCGGGAGTATCTGGACGCCCTCCACGAGGGCGACGGCGGCAAGGCGCTGGGTCTGTTGCGGGCCACTGTGCCGCCCAGCAGCGCCGCCATGCTCGACGGCACAGCGCTGCAGACGGCCTCTTCCCGGCTGGCGAACGTCAGCATCGGCGATGCCGAAGAACGCGCCGGCAACCAGGTCATGGTGCCCGTGCAGTACACGATCGATGGCAGCAGGCTTCGCACCGAATTCCTGCTGGAGAAGACCGGCACGGAATGGCTGCTCTTCAACACGTGGGCGTTTGTGCCGTCGCGGCTGCCCACGGTGGGCCTGACAGTGGTGAATGCCAGCGAAGCCAACCTCAACGGCGTCCCGGTTAACATGCCCCAAGGCAGGAATTCGTTCGCCGTGTTCTATCCGGGTGAATACGAAGCCTCCCTGAACGGTGAATACTTTGCCGCGCCCGCCACACGAGCCACGGTGACATCCCGCGATGTCCCGGCGGCTCCGTTGAACCTGCTGACCGAGGCCACCGACCAGCTGCGGAAGGATGTGGGCGCGAAGGTCAAGGAATTTCTGGACACCTGCG
The DNA here is from genome assembly GCF_023913735.1 of Pseudarthrobacter raffinosi. GTDB lineage: Bacteria > Actinomycetota > Actinomycetes > Actinomycetales > Micrococcaceae > Arthrobacter > Arthrobacter raffinosi. The sequence goes on along the minus strand of NZ_JAMXBH010000003.1, from coordinate 5,450 downwards.
CCGCCGAAGCCGTGAAGCAGCAAAAGCTGCAGCCGGACTGCCCCTTCTACTTCGCCAGCACCAACAACGTGGACGACGGCACCATCAAGTGGACCATCACGGAGTACCCGGAGATATCCATCGAGCCCTTTGGCGGCCGCTGGGTGGTTGCTCCCCTCGACGGGAAGGCCAAGGTGGAGGCGGTCCAGCAGAGTTCCTTCACGGGCGTCTGGTCCCCGCTCAACGAAGAGGTGGACTTCAGCTTCACCACCCGCCTGGACGTCGCCGGCGACACCATCAGGGTCACCCCGCTCCTGAGCTACTAGCGCCTGGGCTATCGGCGGGCCTCGTGTCACGCACAGCACGCTTTTGCCACCGGTGGGCGCGCCAGCCCCTGAGTTTCCGGGGTTCCCCTCGCGACCGGCGGCTTTAACCCCGGAAATCCGCGGCCGGGAGCTGCCTCGGCGCGCAAAAGGCTGCCCCCCCGTGACACGAGGGTCACAGAAGGCAGCCTCTGCACACCGGCTCAGCAAGCCGGCGCCGCAAAGCCGTAGCCTCTTGATCTAAACCACGGCGGCGGTGATCAGTCCATTCCGCGCAGGTCCAGGACCAACTCGGTGTCGCCGTCGTCCGTCAGGAGAACCGGGATGCCCCAGTCCTGCTGGTACAGGTGGCAGGCGGCGTGGTCCGGGATTTCGCCGTCCGCGTCCTCCGGGCCGTCGCAGGCCGCGGCGCGGGCGGTGATGTGCAGGACGCCCTCCGGAATGTCGGAAGCCAGTTCCAGCGTGCGGAGCAGCCCCACCGAGGTTCCGCCGCCGGCCACAAGCAGCTCCGGCGGCGTGGAGGAGATCTTCAGCTGCGTGGGGTCTCCCCAGCGGTCGTCGAGTTTCTGCCCGGTGGGCGCGGTGAAACGCACGGTGAGCTCGAGCAGCCCGGGGGCTACCGGGCTCTTGGGCCGGTGGGTCTGCGAGGCGCCCTCGTCCACCTGCTGGGCTTCCTTGGGGATGGGCACGTAGACCAGCTGGTGCTGGTTGGCCTCCACCACTACCAGCAGCGGTTCGGAGCCTGCGGCGTGCGTGTGGTCCACAATCACGTCGGAGGGTTCCGAGAGTCCGCGGGCCAGCGTGGACACGGTCCCGGCGGCGGGGTCGTAGCGCCGCACGGCACCGTTGTAGGTGTCCGCGATGGCAACGGATCCGTCAGGCAGGACGGTGACGCCGAGGGGGTGCTGGAGGCGTGCCTCGGACGCGGGGCCGTCGCGGAAGCCAAAGTCGAACAGGCCCTTGCCCACGGCGGTCTCCACGGTGACCGTGCCGCCGTCGTCAATGACCAGCTTGCGGAGGGCGGAGGTTTCGGAGTCCGCCACCCAGATGTTGCCGTCGGCGTCCTCGGCCAGGCCGGAGGGCTGCGCGAACCAGGCTTCGTGGGCGGGCCCGTCCAGCAGGCCCTCCAGTCCGTTGCCGGCGATAATTGCCACGGCGCCGGTGAGGGGCTCGAAGCTGAAGATCTGGTGCGTGCCGGCCATGGCGATCACCACGGCGTTGAGCTTGGTGGACCAGACGACGTCCCACGGCGAGCTGAGGGACACCTCCAGCGGGTGCTCGCTGAGCTGGCCCGTGAAACCGGCAGCGTCCTCGTCCACCCGGGCGGGGCCGGTTTCCAGCAGGCGCTGCACGCCGTTGCCAACAATCGTTGTGGCCTTGCCGTCCGTGAGCGAGAGTCCCCGGAGGCGGTGGTTGACCGAGTCGGCAATCACGACGTCGTAGCCCGCCTTCGCTGCCACCTCTTCCGGAAGCAGCACGAGGCCCTGCGGCTCGTTGAACCGTGCGGTCGGCTCGACGGAGTCGACGGCGGCGGCCGGGCCGTCAGCGTGGCCCCTGGTACCGGAGCCGAACGTCGCCAGGACGGTCTCGAAGTCGGTGCCAAGCTCCACGAGGCGGTGGTGCCCGGTGTCGGTTACCAGCCAGGAACCGTCGGTGGCGGTATCAGCGGCGGCGGGAGTCCCGCCGTCGGACATTCCCTGGACGCCTGAACCCTGCGCGCCTGAACCGGGTCCGGCGGAACCGCGCCCGGCGGGCAGGAACAGAGCCTTCCCGGGGAAGCGCAGCGTGCCAGAGGTCGCTTCCGGCGCCACGTACGGGCCGGAACCGCGGTGCAGCGTGCCTTTGGCCTCGTGCTCGGCGATCAGCTCGGGGATGAGCACGGCCAGGCCGTCAGCGTGGCCCTCACCGGACAGGTGCGCCACGATGTAGCCCTCGGGGTCGATGACCACCAGAGTGGGCCAGGCGCGCGCCGTGTACGCCTTCCAGGTCTCCAGCTCGGGATCGTCCAGGACGGGGTGGTGGATCTCGTAGCGTTCCACGGCGGCGGCCAGGGCCACGGGATCTGCTTCGTGCTCAAACTTGGGCGAGTGGACGCCCACGGTGACCAGGACGTCGGAGTACTGTTCCTCGAGCGGGCGCAGCTCATCCAGGACGTGCAGGCAGTTGATGCAGCAGAAAGTCCAGAAGTCGAGCAGCACGATCTTGCCGCGCAGGGCTTCGAGGTCCAGCGATTTGCCGCCGGTGTTGAGCCAGTTGCGGCCCACCAGTTCGGAGGCGCGGACCCGGAGTTGGGTGCGTACGGTTTCGCTCATCAGCGTCCTTCCAGCTTTGAGTTGCGTTCAGCCAGTCTGGCATCGCGTTCGGCCAATTTGGCAAACATATCGTTGTAAGCAGTGAGATCGGCGTCGTTATTCCTGTCGGCCGCCCGATCGGTGCGCTTGGACTCCCGGGCATCGGAGCGGGACCACATGATGGCGACGCCGATGGCCACCAGGAGCGTGGGCACTTCGCCGATGCCCCAGGCCACGGCCCCGCCCATTTGCTGGTCCAGGAGAGCGGACGGCCCCCAGGCGCGGCCAAGGTTGCCGAAGTAGTCGGCCGCCAGCAGGCTGGTGCCGCCCATGATGGCGACGCCGAAGAACGCGTGGAAGCCCATGGTCGCCAGCAGCAGGAGCAGGCGCATGGGATACGGAGCGCGGCGGGGCAACGGATCCGTGCCGATCATGCTCAGGATGAAGATGTAACCCGTAAGCGAGAAGTGCAGGATCATGAGCTCGTGGCCCACGTGGTCCCGCATGGCGAAGCCGAACGCGTCCGAGTAGTAGAACAGCACGATGGAGCCCGCGAAGTTGGCCGCCGCGAAGATGGGGTGCGTGACCAGTTGGGAGAACCTGGAGTGGATAAACACGAGCAGCCACTCGCGGGCCCCACGGGTGCCGTCGCCGCGGGCAGGCAACGCCCGCAGGGCCAGCGTCACCGGGGCGCCGAGCACCAGGAAGATGGGGGCCACCATGGTCAGCGCCATGTGGTCCACCATGTGCGCGGAGAAGAGGATCCTGCCATAGACCGACGGCGGCCCTGACGTGATGAAGGTCAGCACCAGGAGGCCGATCACCCAGTTCACGGCGCGGAACCACTGCCACTTGTCGCCGCGTCGGACCACCTTGGCGACGCCCAGGAAGTACGCCACCAGCCCGAAGAGCACCACGGCCACCCAGAGCCAGTCAAAGCGCCATTCCGTCAGCCAGCGTTCCGGCGTCAGTTCAGGCGGCAGCTCGTAGCCGGTGAGGATGAACGCCGGCGACGCGTCCGGCGCAAACGTGGTGGGCTGCGGCGGGGCCGACCGACTTAGGGCCACGGCGACGCCGGAGGTGGCTCCCATAACCATGAGTTCCGCGAGCACGAGCTGCCACAAGACGCGGCGTGAGGACATGGCCGAGCCTTTGCGGCCCAGCTGGGGGATGACCCATTGCCTGTGCATCAAACCGATGCCGCCAAGGACAAGGGTTGCCGCCGTCTTCGCGAGGATCAGTTGGCCGTAGGGGGAACCAAATAGGTCACCCCAGTTGGTGATGCGGATGCTTGCATTGATGACGCCGGAGGCAAAGACGAGCACAAACGCAAAGCCGGCCAGTGAAGAGAACCGCCGCAGCGTTGGCTCGGTGATGTCGGCGGCGGCACCGGGCTTCGAGCCGGTCAGGATTCCGGACAGCAGCGCCAGGACGATGATGCCGCCAACCCACGCGCTGACGCCCACAAGGTGCAGGCCCAGGGAGTTGATGGCGCCTTCGTGGTCCGACGAGCTTGAGGAGTGGCCGATCAGGGCGGCGGGAACCAGCCCGGCCACCGCCAGGATCAGCGTGAGGGCAAGGCCGTCCAGGGATCTGACGCCGAACAGCGCGGTGGTCACCACGGCCGCGATGATGGTCACGCTCAGCCATGCCCGGCCGGTCTCGATGTCCGTCATGAAGTACACCAGCGCGCGGGTGAACTCGGCGTCCCCGCCGACGGCCTGGCCCGCAACGTCTGAGTAAGTAAGGACCAGTACGGCCACCGCCGACAGCGTCCAGGCAGCACCCGCAGCGGCAGCAATGGCCAGGGCCCGGGCGAACGCCGGATGTTCCGGAGCATCGCCTTTGTGGGTCCGGGACCGGGGACCCGCAGTTCTGGGGAGGATGCCGACGGCGAAGATCAGTCCGCCGATCACCGTCGCCAGTGCCACGTTGTGGATGGCCTTGCTGACGGGAAGCCCCCAGCGGACCAGTGCCCCCGGGTCAGAGACCTCACGGGCCGCGGCGGCGCCGGAGAAAAGGAGTGCCGCCGTCAGTCCCAGGAAGAGGGCTGCAAGGCCCGCGAGCTGCCACGGCCGGGAAATCCCCACGACGCCGCCAGCCCTGGCCGGGGCGCCCCTGTCGGGGCCTGGCTGGGGTGCTGTGGGACGGGATTTTGCTGCAGAAGGCACCTATCCATTGTCCGCTACGGGTGCCCGCGCGGCGAATCGGATTAAAGCAGAATCGGCTTAAAGCAAAGGAGCGGCAACCCTGAGGTTGCCGCTCCTTTGCTGCTGTTGCTGAAGAAGACTACTTCTTCTTGGCGACTGCAGCCTTCAGCTTGGAGCCGGCGGTCAGCTTGACGCTGTGGCCTGCCGCGATCTGGATGGTCTCGCCGGTCTGCGGGTTGCGGCCGGTGCGTGCTGCACGGTCGGTGCGCTCAACTGCGAGCCAGCCCGGGATGGTGATCTTCTCGCCGGCGGCGACGGAAGTCTCGAATACCTCGAACAGTGCATCGAGGACGGAGTTGACGGCTGCCTGGCTGGTGCCGGCCTTGCCTGCTACCTCTGAAACAAGTTCACTACGGTTCTTAGCCATTGATGTCCTCCTGGACGGTCACGATTTCTGGAGCCTGAACGCGGCATGCGTGCAAGCCACTGTTCGAAAACTTACCAGCTTGGGCCCCCGAGGTCCGCAAATTCCGCGTGTTTCCGCCATTTTTTGACTAAAATCACCGGTTTTCCAGGGAATTGCGGGGGAATTGCGCCCTCAGCGGACGCTCTCGCAGTTCCTGGAGTGTTCCGCCGGATGCTCTCTCAGTTCGTGCGACGTTCAGCCGGACGCTCTGTCACTTCGTGTGCCGGGTTGTGTGGTGCAC
>NZ_JAMXBH010000031.1 GCF_023913735.1 Pseudarthrobacter raffinosi | reverse complement strand
CCCGTCATCACCCACGAATACCCCCTCAGCCAAGGCCTGGAAGCCTTCGAAACAGCCAGGAACTCCGCCACATCAGGAAAAGTACTCCTCAACTTCCAACCGGCAGGCGCAGTGCTCCAGCCCTGAGAACTGTCGTTCAGGACGCCGGCAGGACGAATGTCGCCGTGGTGCCTGCGCCCGGAGCGCTGGTCAGGCTCATGGAACCGCCGTGGCCCTCGACGATGGTCTTGCTGATGGGGAGCCCCAGGCCCGCCCCGGGGATGGCCGTTTCGCGGGACCGCGCGGAGCGGAAGAATTTGGTGAACGCCTGCTCCTGGTCTTCCGGGCTCATGCCGACGCCGGGATCGGTGATCGAGCAGACGAGGTCCGTGCCGGTGCGGTGCGCCCGGGCGGTGATGCGGCCGCCGTCGGGAGAGTATTTGATCGCGTTGGAGAGCAGGTTGCTGACCACCTGGCGGATCCGCGGGATGTCCATCCGGGCGGTGAGCGACGGCTCCACCTCCAGGACCAGTTCAAGGCCCCTGTTGGCGGCCTGGGGGAGCGTGAAATCGACGACGTCGGCGAGGAGCCGGGCGAGGTCGGCCTCCTGCAGCGAAAGGTCCACATGTTCAGAGGCCACCGCAATCAGATCGTTCACCAGGCCCAACAGCTGCGTCGCGTTCCGGTGTACCACCTGCAGTTCGGCTTCGATCCCTTCATGCCCGGGTTCCTCCAGAACGAGTTCGAGGTAGCCGAGAATGGACGTCAGGGGCGTTCGCAGCTCGTGGGAGACGGTGCCAACGAAGTCGTCCTTCGCGGCGAGCGCTGTGATCAGGGCTGTCACGTCCACCAACGTTATGACACCGCCGCTGCGCGCTCCGTCCCTGGAGCAAATGGCGTGCGCGCTGACGGAAAGGCGCGCTGGTCCTTTTCATCGCCTGCCCAGATCAGCTCGTCCGTGAACATATCGCCCCGGGCAACTCGGGCAGCGGGGAGCCCGCCGGAAGGCACCGGCGTCGCCCGGTCGCTGAGCAGCAGGGTGGTAGTGCTCTCCGCTTCGGTCAGTCGGGCCAACGTCGGATCATCGCGCATGGCCCGGTTGATCAGGACATTGTTTCCGTCCTTGTCCACCACCCAGACGCCCACTCCCACCGCCACCAGCACGGCGTCCAGGAGCCGCTGGCGGTCCACACTCTCAGCAAGCGTTTCCGCCAGGGCCTGGTCTTTCCGCAGCAGCGCTTTGCGCTGCCGGTGGAGTGTTCCTGAGACGATATGCGCGGAGACGGCGATTGCGGCCATCACCAACGGCAGGAAGACGGTCCGGATCATCGACCCCTGGGTGGGCGGGGAGCCGAGGGCCGCGGCCGGGATGACGGTACTGAGCACGACCCCCAGGACAGCGAGGAGCACCCTGCTGCGCTGGCGGCCCACGGACAGCCAGATCACGGGGAAGACGAGCATCAGGCTCAAGACATTGAAGCTTGGCCCGCCGGCTTCCCTCGTAAAGCCAATGGCAAGGCAATCCAGGACCGGAATCACACTCAACACGCTGGCCGGCAGCCTGCCCCATGGGATAGCCGCACACGCAACGAAGATGACCGAATGGCCCAGCAGCGCCAGCCTGAAACGCTCATCCACGAGGGTTTCAGGGCTGAACAACGCAGCGGCCGCCACGATGAGGACCACCGTCACCGTCAGCGGCAGGTGGCTCAACACCACGCGCCCGCGGGCGTCAAGGCTCCCGAATAGCGCGTCGATCCTCCCTGCGAGAAGACCGTCGTTTGGCGGTTCCTGGCCCGGCGTCGAGCCATTTCCTTGCGTTTGATGCATCAGTCTGTCCCCCAGACACAGCCGTGATGACCTCCGGCTGCCTGAAGGTCGTTGTGAAAGCCTGGCTGCCCTACCCGATCAGCAGGCTCAACGCCTCCGTAAGGTGCTCCACTTCCCGGACGGAGAAGCCTGGTGGCACGGGTCCGGGTCCGTTGTGGCTGGCCGGGACCACTGCGTGGGTGAAGCCCAGACGGTGTGCTTCCTGGATGCGCTGGTTTATGCCGGGCACGGGCCGGACCTCGCCGGCCAGGCCTACTTCGCCGAAAGCGATCAGCCGGATGGGCAGGGGCTTGCGGGCCTTCGCGGACGCGACGGCAAGGGCAACGGCGAGGTCAGTGGCAGGTTCACTGAGCTTCACACCCCCCACGGTGGCCACGTAGGAATCGTCCTTGTGCAGCAGGCAGCCGGCACGCTGCTGCAGCACCGCCAGGAGCATGGACACCCGTGAACTGTCCAGGCCGCTGGTGGCCCGCCGGGGCTGCGAGTTGGCGCTCTCCGCAAGCAGCGACTGCACCTCGGCCAGCAGCGGCCGCCGCCCTTCCATGGTCACCGTGATGCAGGTGCCTGAAACAGGGTCCTTGGTGCGGCTGACGAACAGCCCACTAGGGTCCGTCAGCCCTTCGATGCCGTTCTCATTCAGGTCAAAACAGCCGACGTCGTCCGTGGGCCCGTACCGGTTCTTCACCGCGCGCAGCATCCGGAGCCGGGAATGACGTTCGCCTTCGAACTGGCAGACCACATCCACCAGGTGTTCGAGCAGCCGCGGCCCCGCGATTGACCCGTCCTTCGTCACGTGCCCCACCAGCAACGTGGTCATGTTCCGGCGCTTGGCCGCCGCGATGATGGACGCCGCAACCTCACGTATCTGCGAGACGCCGCCGGCGCTGCCGTCGACGTCTGCGCTGCTGAGCGTCTGGACCGAGTCCACAATCAACAGCCGCGGCTCGATCTTCTCCACCTGCCCCAGTGCCTGCCCCAGGTCCGTTTCGGCGGACAGATACAGGGAATCCGCGACGGCGTCGATCCGTTCGGCTCGCAGCTTCACCTGCGCCGCGGATTCCTCGCCCGTGACATACAGGACATCCTGCGCCGTGCGGGCGAACTTGGCCGCGACATCCAGCAGGAGGGTTGACTTGCCCACACCAGGTTCACCGGCCAGCAGGATGACCGCACCCGGGACCAGGCCGCCGCCCAGCACGCGGTCCAGCTCGTCCACGCCGGTGGGCAGGAAAGCCGCCGTAGTGGCATCCACCTCGGCAATCCGGCGAGCCGGCTCCAGAACTGTGGTTGCCGCCGTCGTACGCGCTACGGCGGCGCCGGTTTCCTCAACCGTGCCCCACGCCTGGCACTCGCCGCAGCGCCCCACCCACTTGACCGTGGTCCAGCCGCATTCGGCGCACTTATAAGCCGGCGCTTTGGACGCCCGGGAAGTCTTTGTTGCCATGGGTTCCACCCTACTGGCGGGCACCGACAGTATTGGCCCGAGAGAGGGCAGCATGCAGCGCGGGGGGTTGACCTATTTGGAGGGCAGGCACCACTGGTGATGCCGGGGAACGCACAGGAACGCTCAAGACCCGCGAGATGACAGCACATGCCGATGGCAGGCCTCGGGACTGGCGCGAAGTGCCATCTGGGCGACAGCGCTACAACCCCGGCAGCACGTCCCGGGCCTCGCGCGCATCCATGCCGGTGGCCTCCAGGAGGTCCACCATGAGTGGCCGGAACAGCATCACCACAGTCTCACCCTCAAGCCGCTCGACCTCCAGCAATTTGGGGTGCAGCCTCATCGCGATCTCGCTGAAGTCCTGCCGGGCCGTCCGAAGATGGGCGCGGCGCACGCCGTCCTGCGTTTCCGCCAGGCCGAGCGACAGTTCATCAATCGCGGCCGCGGTTTCCTGGAGCACGTCGGCGATGTTCGCGGTGGCGTTGTCTGAAAGCGCGGCGTGGTTGATGGCGCTGGTCAGCCGGCGTGCGAAGACGCGGCTGTTCCTGAGCGCAAGGTCGATGAAGTCAAGGGAATTCTCAAGCCGGTCCAGCTCGTCGCGGTGCCGGCGGTGGGCCGGTGCGAGGGTGGCCACTTCACCGGAAGCGCGCAGGGAATGGCGCATCGCGTCCACGAGCGGCTGGCAGTTCCGGCCGCGGATCAGCGCGTGCCAGGCCTGCGTGGAGTCGCTTTCGGTCAGGGCGGTGGCGCATTCCCGAAGCACTTCGGCCAGTTCGTGGAGCAGCTTCCGGACATCCTTGCGGGGCTCCCGGCGCGGATCCTTCGGAATCAGGATGGTCACCAGGAGGGCGAAAAGGCCACCCACCACGGCGTCCAGGCTGCGCGTGAAAGGCCCGCCGTCCGGCGCCGGCAACAGCACCACAAGCAAGGATTGCAGGCCCAGCTGCGTGGTGAAGATGTTGCCGCTGTCCAGGAAACGGGCCAGCAGGATGGAGAACAGAAGTACGACGGCGGCCTGCCAGATTCCGCTGCCCAGCCAGTGCTGCAGCAGATCACCGACGGCGATCCCGATGGTGCAGCCGAGGCCCACCTCCATCACCCGGCGCAGCCGCGGGTCACGCGAGAAGCCCAACGCGATCAGTGACGATGTGGCCGCAAAGAGGGGTCCGGAGTGCCCCAGGACGTACTCGGCGAAGGCATACGCCCCCACCGCGCACGCGGTCATCTGGACGGCGGGAACCAGGGAATTCCGGCTCCGGACCAGGCCGGTCCGGATGCGTCCGCGCAGGAAACGCCTGCTTGCTGAGAATCCTGCTGCTGCGGCCATGCCCTCCAGTCTATTTGCCGGCCCGGCACCTACGCCCGAAAGTGTGACCTGCGCAATGGTGACGCTGCAGTTGTAAGCCAATATGCTGCCGTCGTTAATCTCCTGTTCATCTGCGGCCGCCCATCCCGTTACCTGCGGCCCATACCTTCGTTGAAGGTACAAAACGTACGCATCGCGCTGCAGGGCGTCTCCGGTCCTGCCGCCGCTGAATATCCCTGGAAGGGGTACATCTAGTGAAGGCACTCCGTTTCGGCCGCCACGCGGCTATCGCTGTAATCGCAGTCGGCGCACTCGCGCTCACCGCCTGCGGTTCAGATAACGCCACGGGCAACACGCCTGCAGGCAACCAGACTTCCGCCGGCCCCAAGGTCACCGGCACGCTGACGGGCATCGGCTCTTCCGCGCAGGGCGCAGCGATGGACGCCTGGAAGACCAGCTTCGCCGCCGCCAACCCCGGCGCCACCGTGCAGTACTCCCCGGATGGCTCCGGCGCTGGCCGCAAGGCGCTCGTGGACGGGTCAGCCCAGTTCGGCGGCTCGGATGCCTACCTGAAGGACGAAGAGTTCGCATCCTCCAAGACCGTCTGTGGCCCTGACGGCGCCATCAACATCCCGGTCTACATTTCCCCGATCGCGGTTGCCTTCAACCTCCCGGGCATCACCGAGCTGAAGCTTGACGCAGCTACCGTTGCCAAGATCTTCCGTGGCCAGGTCGCCAACTGGAACGATCCGGCGATCGCCGCCCTGAACCCGGGAGTCTCCCTCCCGGACCTGAAGGTCACTCCCGTGAACCGCTCTGACGATTCCGGTACCACCACCAACTTCACCGAGTACCTTGCGGCTGCTGCTGCGGATGTTTGGACCGACAAGGCTTCCGGCGTTTGGCCTGCAAGCCTGCAGGGCGAGAACGCCAAGGGAACCTCCGGTGTTGTCAAGACCGTCACCGATACCCCCGGCGCAGTGACTTACGCAGATGATTCCGCAGTCAGCGGCAAGCTCGGCGTTGCTCAGATCAAGGTTGGCGAGTCCTTCACCAAGATCTCCGCTGACGCAGCCGCAAAGGCTGTTGATGCAGGCAAGCCCGTTGAAGGCCGCACCGCCAACGACCTGTCCATCAAGCTGGACCGCAAGACCACAATTGAAGGCGCATACCCGATCGTCCTGGTCTCCTTCCACGTTGTCTGCGCCACCTATGACAAGCAGGAGACCGTTGACCTGGTCAAGGCCTTCGAGAACTATGTAGTTTCCAAGGAAGGCCAGCAGGCCGCCGCCGATTCTGCCAAGTCCGCGCCGCTGTCCTCGGCCCTGGCCGAGAAGGCCGTCAAGGCCATCGAATCCATCAAGGTCAAGTCCTAGTACCTGTCCCTGAACCATGTTCCCCGCCACGCCGAAAGGCGGGGCGGGGAACTTTGGCTTGTAAGCTCGATTTAGGCACCGCCCACAACCGAAGGGTCTGGAATGACCGCCACCCCCCTGACTAGTTCCCAGGGCGCAGGCCGCGCCGGGGATAAGATCTTTTCCGGCGCCGCCCTGACCGCCGGGTGCCTCATCCTCGCCGTCTTGTTCGGCGTGGCACTCTTCCTTGTTGTCCAGGCCATTCCGGCGCTCACCGCCCCGGCCGCCGAGATCCAGGGCGGCGAAGGCTTCTTCGCCTACATCTGGCCGATCGTTATTGGCACCCTCATTGCGGCCACCATTGCCCTGGTGATCGCGACACCCATCGCCATCGGCGTGGCCCTGTTCATCTCTCACTTCGCCCCGCGCGGACTGGCGTCCGGCCTTGGCTATGTGGTGGACCTCCTGGCCGCCATCCCGTCGGTGATTTACGGTGCCTGGGGCGCGGCGTTCCTTGCCAAGGAAATCTCCCCCGCCTACAACTGGCTGGCCGAGAACATGGGCTGGTTGCCCATCTTCCAGGGTCCCGCCTCTGCCACGGGCAAAACCATCCTGACCGCGGGCATTGTGCTCTCGGTGATGGTCCTGCCGATCATCACGTCCCTGAGCCGCGAAATCTTCCTGCAGACGCCCAAGCTACATGAGGAAGCCGCCCTGGCCCTCGGCGCCACGCGCTGGGAAATGATCAAAATGTCGGTCCTGCCGTTCGCCCGTCCGGGCATCATCAGCGCCGTCATGCTGGGCCTGGGCCGTGCGCTGGGCGAGACCATGGCAGTTGCCCTGGTCCTCTCTTCCGGTGCCCTGACAGCCAGCCTGATCACGTCCGGCAACCAGACCATCGCCGCGGAGATCGCCCTGAACTTTCCCGAAGCGAGCGGCCTGAAGGTCAGCACGCTCATCGCCGCAGGCCTGGTCCTGTTTGTGATCACCCTAGGCGTGAACATGATTGCCCGCTGGATCATCACCCGGCACAAAGAATTCTCGGGAGCCAACTAAATGTCCTCCACTCTTACCCCCGTGCGCAGTAAGCGTTCAGCCCTCACCAAAGGCCAGCTACCCAAGTACGCGCCGTACGTTGTCCTGGGACTCGCGCTCATCGTGGGCGCGGCAATCCTGGCACTGATCGGGTTCAATGCCTTTGGCTGGGGCATCGTCTCGGCCATCCTCTTCGCTGCCGGCCTGGTGGGCTGGAGTGCGGCGGTGGAAGGCTCACGCAAAGCCAAGGACAAGCTGGCCACCTGCCTAGTGGTGGGCTCGTTCCTGATCGCGCTGCTCCCACTGATCTCCGTGATCTGGACGGTGCTGGTCAACGGAGTCCCCGGCCTCATCGCCCCGGGCTTCCTCACCAGCTCCATGAACGGCGTCACGGGCGTCTACGACAATAAGGCCGTTGAAGAGGGTGCCCCCGTTATTGGTGGCATCTACCACGCCCTGTTGGGCACCATCCAGATCACGCTGGTAGCCACCTTGATCTCCGTGCCCGTCGGACTGTTGAGCGCCATTTACCTGGTGGAGTACGGCCACGACGGCCGTTTGGCCCGTGCCATCACGTTCTTTGTGGACGTTATGACGGGCATCCCGTCCATCGTGGCCGGCCTGTTCGCCGCAGCGTTCTTCTTCGCCGTGGTGGGGCCCGGCACCAAAACGGGTGCCGTCGCCGCCGTCGCGCTTTCGGTCCTGATGATTCCCGTAGTGGTGCGTTCCAGCGAGGAAATGCTCAAGATCGTCCCCAACGAACTGCGCGAAGCGGCCTACGCGTTGGGTGTGCGTAAGTGGCGCACCATCCTCAAGGTGGTTATCCCGACGGCGATCTCCGGCATCGCGTCCGGCGTCACCTTGGCGATCGCCCGCGTTATCGGTGAGACTGCGCCCATCCTGGTCACCGCCGGGTTTGCCACCAGCATCAACAACAACGTGTTCGGCGGCTGGATGGCCTCGCTACCCACGTTCATCTACACCCAGATCCTGAACCCCACCTCGCCGGCGAACCCGGACCCGTCCTCGCAGCGGGCCTGGGGCGCCGCCCTGGTGCTGATCATCCTGGTAATGGTGCTGAACCTTGGCGCCCGGCTGGTCGCCAGGACCTTTGCTCCCAAGACCGGCCGGTGAAATTTTTACAGCAGGCCATTCCGGTCCTCGCGGCCAAACCCTAGACTTCAATCCGTACCCCAGCAAGTGAAGGAACACCATGTCTAAGCGCATCGACGTCAAAGACCTGAACGTGTACTACGGCGATTTTCTGGCCGTGGAGGATGTCAGCATCAACATCGAGGCCAAGTCCGTAACGGCCTTCATCGGTCCCTCAGGCTGTGGCAAGTCCACGTTCCTGCGCACCCTGAACCGCATGCACGAGGTTCTGCCCGGCGCCCGCGTCGAAGGCGAAGTCCTGATGGACGGCGACAACCTCTACGGCCCCGGCGTGGACCCCGTGACGGTGCGTTCGCAGATCGGCATGGTCTTCCAGCGGCCCAACCCGTTCCCCACGATGTCCATCCGCGACAACGTGCTGGCCGGCGTAAAGCTGAACAACAAGAAGATCTCCAAGGGCGAGGCCGACGTCCTCGTAGAGAGGTCCCTCCAGAGCGCCAACCTCTGGAACGAGGTCAAGGACCGCCTGGAGAAGCCAGGATCCGGCCTGTCAGGCGGCCAGCAGCAGCGCCTCTGCATCGCCCGTGCCATTGCGGTGGAACCGCAGGTGATCCTCATGGACGAGCCGTGCTCCGCGCTGGACCCGATCTCCACGCTGGCCATCGAGGACCTTATCAACGATCTCAAGGACCAGTACACCGTGGTGATCGTGACCCACAACATGCAGCAGGCCGCCCGCGTTTCGGAAAAGACGGCGTTCTTCAACATCGCCGGTACCGGCAAACCGGGCAAGCTGATCGAATACGGGAACACTCAGACCATCTTCAACAACCCCAACGTGAAAGCCACCGAGGACTACGTCTCCGGCCGCTTCGGATAAGCCCCACCGGCTCCCTAACCTCGCAAGCTCGGCCAGGGAGCCGGTGGGGACAGTCGATGCGGCGTTTAAAGCTTGCGCTCAGCCCGCCAAAGGTGACATCGCCAAGGCCAGCACGAACGCCCCGGCAGCGGTTGCCGCGGGGGTCAGGACCCACAGCCCCAGAATGCGGATCACCAGCTTCCGGTTGGTCACGGAGAAGTTCTGGTTCTCGCCTGCGCCCAGCACGGCGGACGTCACGATGTGGGTGGTGGACACGGGCCAGTGCAGTCCGATGGCGCCCACGAACAGGATCACCGCGCTGAAGATCTGGGCCACAGAGCCCCGCAACGGGTCAATCCGGGTGATTTTGTAGCCGATGGTTTGAGAGATCCGCCAGCCGCCGAAAAGCGTTCCCACCGTTATCATCACCGCGGAGAGCAGCGCCACCCACATGGGGATAGTGCCGCCGTCGGAATATCCAGCCGCCAGCAGGGCCAGCAGCAGCACGGCACTGATCCGCTGGCCGTCCTGCAGGCCGTGCCCGAATGCCACGGCGCCGGCGGCGATGGACTGGCTGCGGCGGAAGCGTTGGTTGACAACGTTGGGCTGGGTGTAGCGTGCCGCCCACGTGACTGGGAAAACCAGCAGGAACGCGCCGCTGTAAGCAACCAGTGGCGACAGGAGCAGCGGCAGGACCACCTGGAACAGCAGCGACTCGTTCACCGCGCCCACACCTGCGCCGCCCACGGCCAGGCTGGCCAGACCGGCGCCGCCCAGCCCTCCCACCAGGGCATGGGTGGAGGACGCCGGGATGCCGCGCCACCACAGCAGGACACCCCAGACGCAGGCGCTCGCGAGCCCTGCAACCAGCATGCTAAGGCCGTTGGTGCCGTCTGGAAGGCTGATCCAGGTCTGGCTGATGGTTACCGCCAGGCTGGCGCTGAGCAGGGCGCCCAGGAAGTTGAAGAAGGCCGCAAGCAGCACGGCCACGCTTGGCGTGAGCGCCCGGGTGCGGACAGCCAGCGCAACGGACGTGGAGGCGTCCCTGAAGCCGTTCAGGAAGGCAAATCCCGCGGCCAGCACAACCACCGCAGCAAAGATGACTGCGGTCACCTCAGGATTCCTTGACGATGATGCTGCCCACCTGGGTGGCAATGCGCCGCATGTCCTTGGTGACTTCCACCAGCTGGTTGGCGATGTCGCGGTGGCGGGAATACTGCGCCCACTTCATTTCGTGGATCATGTCCGCCACCCAGACCCGGTGCGACCGTTCGGCGCGCTTGGCCAGCCGCAGGATCTCGATCCAGTAGTCCTCCAGGTCATCGAGGTTGTTCAGCCGGCGCATGGCGTCCACCGTGAGTTCGGCCTGCCGGCTGATGACATCCACCTGGTCCGCCGCCCGTTTTGGCAACCGCTCCAGCTTGTACAGGGCCACCAGCTCGGCGGCGGCATCCAGTTTCTCGATGGCCTCGTTGAGGTAGCGGGACAGTGCGTACATGTCTTCGCGGGGTAGCGGGTTTACGAAGCTGGTGCGCATGTGGGTGAGCAGGGCGAAGTGAAGCTCGGCGGACGTGGCCTCGTGGTTGTGCATGTCGTCCACGAGTTTTGCGTGCTCGGACGCGGGGACGCCAAGGATCTCTGCCATGGTGGCGCTGGCGTGCACAATTTGCTGGGCCATCTGGGACAGCAGGGTCAGCCCTGCGGGCTCCTGGGGAAAAAGGCGCAGCTTCACGTTGGGATACCGGTCTCCGGGGATGTACAGGGGTCGGGGGCCGCCCACTTGTGACTTGACGCAGGCCAGCAGCTGATGTTGATTCTACCGGCCCAGTGCCCGCGGCCTGTAAACAGGCAGAAAAATGGTGCCGAACCGGATACGCCTCTCGGCGGTAGGCCGCTCTAGGCGGCTAATTGTTGAAGCCCGGGGGTTTCGCGGCTCGACACCAGTTTCAGTGTTCTACGTTGCTTGGCCCAAGTCAACATTGACAGACCTGCGCCGGTGGTTCAGTCGAGCTCGCCCAGCCGCCAGGCGTTTGCCGCATGTTCAAGGTCCTCGGCCGTCTTCACGAGCTGGTGCGAGTTCCGCGTGAGCTTGCTTGCGTGGGCCTCGTTGCCGAGCTCGGCACCGTCGGCGATCGTCGCCTGGCCCAGCGCCACCACGCGGCAGAACGCGGCGGAACGTTCCAGCGCGACGTCGAACTCGCCGTCGAACGCTCCGGAGAGAATGGCGTCAGCCATGGTCCGCATTTCCTCGGCTCCCGGCGGTTCAGCGGCGCCGGCCACCACGTTGGAAACCTGCGCGGTGTCCTTGCCTGCCCGGAAGTACACGGAGATCCGTTCGGGGTCCTGGACGGTGGCGGCGCGCAGGGCGTACAGCCGCCAGAGGGCGCCGGGCAGCGAACGCGCCGGGCTTTCCGCCCACATCTCCGCGATGGCCTCCAGGCCCTGCTCGTCGGTCAGCTTGACCAGGCGTTCGGTGATGACGGGATCGTCGCTGTCGCGTCCGTGGCGCACCAGTGCCTGGGCGGCGAGGTGGGCGGCCTCGGAGACGCGCGCAGGATCGGGGCCGCCTGCGAACGGCTCAAAGTCGATGGGGGCGAACGGCTTGGGCTTGTGATGCCGGTTGGCTCCGCCGTAGTGACTGGGTCCTGCTTGTTCGCTCATGCTCCCACGCTACTCCTGTGCCGCGCGGGAAATCGAGTACTGTTTGCAGCCAGGATGGACCTTGCCAGCGCCGGTGACGCTGTGCGGAATTCGGAACATACGACGGCGGCGGACAACCTGCGTGCCAAAGCCGCCCCGTGTGTGGGGTAAAGTATTTTACGTCCAGAAATGGACTGGGCTGATCGGTCGTTTGACCGTCGGCTGGGGCCTTTAGCTCAGTTGGTAGAGCATCGGACTTTTAATCCGTGGGTCGTGGGTTCGATCCCCACAGGGCCCACCCACGCAGAAGACCAGAGACACTTCGTCTCTGGTCTTCTTTCGTGTACACCCCAGCATGGGCATGGGCATTGGCCAACGTGGATGACCTGAGGAAGCCTAATGCTCGAAATGCGTGTCCGGTGCTCCGCCTGGCAGGTTCGCCAGGATGCCCTCAGCCACCTTGCGGAGCTTGATGTTCCGGTGGCTGGATGCCTTGGCGATGATGGCAATTGCGTCGTTGTAGGAGCACCTGTTCTGCGCCATGATGACACCGCAGGCAATGTCGATGGACGTCCGGCTTTCCAAAGCTGACTGCAGGTCCGACGCCCTGGTGCTGGCCGACTCCAACTCAAGGGCCAGCCTGAGGCCGCGGGACGCGAGGTCAGTGAAACTGCGGGCCTCGGCGATGACGTGCAGCGGGAACGCCTGGGGGCCGGCTGCGAAGAAGGCGAGGGCGGCCTCGGTGCCCTCATCCAGGGAAAGCCGCAGGCCCAGGACGCTGTCGAACCCGGCGTCCTGCAAGTGCGGCCGGTAGCGTCCCCAGCGGAAGTCGGAGGCCACGTGGTTCATGGCCGCGGTCCCTGAGCCGGTGAGGGCTTCGGTCAGGGGGCCTTCGCCGACTTCCTTTTCCAACCGGGCCAACGTCGCGGTCCGCGTGCCCGTTCCAGCGGTGGTTCTGGAGCGTTTGGCCCGGCTCATGACCAGGGCGCATTCGATGGGAACGCCGGCGAGCCGGCTCAGCGTGGCGGCTCCCAGGTGGGCCAGGATCTCCAGGGAGTCAGACAGGTCCTTCGAGCCGGTGACCAAGTCAGGGATAAGCCCGTCGGCGCCGACCATCCCCATGGTGAACGCCTTGGCTGCCGGTTCGCCGCCAGGACGATCGCCCGGTGCCGGGATGGGCCTGCGGTCCGGGATTGCCGCCGGCCCCGGATGCGGGGCTGCATGCTGGGTGGTGTGTTGGGCCGGATGAGCGGGCGCTGGCCTCCTGCCCGCCGACGCGTGTGCCTGGGAAGCCTCGGATCGGGAATACTTCACCTTCGCCTCCCGCCGGCACACCAGGAACTGATTGGAAGCGTTTGATGAATGTGAAGCGTGGAGGACAAAGGGCCGGCGACGGCTGGGGGAGAGGCCTTGGTCTCTAAGACCTCCTCGTCGCCGGCCCCGCTTATTTCCCGGACCCCTTGGAGCGGGAAAACGCGGCTGCCGAGTCGTGTATTCATCCTTCCCACAACCCCCTAGTGAGACATCCAAACCAGTGCGGTTTGCGAGTCTTAACTCATTAGTCGAACTTAGTTCTGGCAGGGCCCCCGGCAACCGCGTAATCGGTACTTGTTTTTCAAATTAGGTAGTACTTGGTTTTTCGGAAGAACTATTCAACTCCGCGCTGATGAGTTCTCCTCCGCCGGCACGATCACCATGAGCCGGCGTTCAGCGTCGGACCCCTCCGGCGACGGAGTTTCGGCGCCTTCGTCGAACACCTGGAACTGACCCGCGAACTCGGTGTTTTCACGGTCCGGTACCGGGCGGCAACTTCGTGTCCGGATACCGAGTTTTTGTCCACGTAATGCGCAAAACGACTGGCGAAGTCCCATTACATGGACAAAAACTCCAGGTCATGACGCAGGCCGCGGGAGGTGGAAAGATGAGGGCCATGGAACTGCATATCACCGGTGACCCGGCCGCCGACCAACTGCTGACCGATGACGCGTTTGCGCTGCTGACAGGCATGCTGCTGGACCAGCAGGTAACCATGGAATCCGCCTTTGCCGGGCCGGAGAAGATCCGGGCCCGGATCGGGTCCATCGCCCCGGCCGCGGTGGCCGCGTACGAACCTCAGGCTTTCGTCGACGTGTTCAAGGAACGGCCGGCGGTGCACCGGTTCCCCGGCTCGATGGCGGGACGTGTCCAGGCGCTCGCCGAGACGGTGCAGCATGACTGGGACGGCGACGCGACGCTGATCTGGACCAAGGGCGACCCGGACGGCCCGGAGGTGCTGCGCCGCCTGCAGGCACTGCCAGGATTCGGGGAGCAGAAGGCAAAGATATTCCTTGCGCTCCTGGGGAAGCAGCGCGGGCTGAACGCACCCGGCTGGCGCGAGGCCGCCGGCCACTACGGCGAGGAGGATGCCTTCCTTTCGGTTGCCGACATCGTGAGTCCCGAATCGCTCGCCAAGGTGCGGGCCAGCAAGCAGGCAGCAAAGGCGGCGGCCAAGGCTGCCAAAGGCTGACCGCTCATGGCAGTGACCATGAACGATGTGGCGCGCGTCGCCGGGGTGTCGTTGAAGACCGTGTCGAACGTGCTCAACGACTACGAGTTCATCCGGCCGGCCACCAGGCAACGGGTCCAGGATGCCATTGCCGCACTGGGCTACGAGGCGAACCTGACAGCTCGCAGCCTGCGCTCCGGGAAGACCCACATGCTGGGCCTGGTGCTGTCCGACCTCGCGGCGCCGTACTACGCAGAGCTGGCCTCAAGGGTGATGGCGGCGGCGGAGCGGCGCGGCTACCGCGTGCTGGTGGAAGTCCGGCGCCCTGGAAGCCAACGAACTCGGTGCCCTGCAGGGTCCGCTGCGGCAGCTGACCGACGGACTCCTGTTCACGCCACTCGTCATGAGGGCCGATGCCGTCGCCTCCCACCGCGGCAGCAAGCCGGTGGTGCTGCTCGGCGAGCACATTCAGGTTTCCCCGGCTGGATCTGGTCACCATGAGAAACCAGGACGCCGCCCAGGCCCTCACCGCCCACCTGCTGGCCGGAGGCCGCCGTCGTATTGCCGTGCTCGGCGCCCATCCTGGCGAATCAGCGGGCTCGGCCGGCCTGCGACTCAACGGTTATCGGAGCGCACTGGAGGACTCCGGTGTCCCGTTTGACCCGGCCCTGGTGGCACCCGGGGAATGGCGCCGCGACGGGGGAGCAGCCGCCGTCGCCGGCCTCCTGGAACACGGCATTCCGTTCGACGCCGTCTTCGGGCTCAACGACGCCCTCGCCCTGGGCGCCATGCACGAACTGCTCGTCCGTGGCGTGAAGGTGCCCCAGGACGTTGCCGTGGCGGGCTTTGACGACATCGACGAGGCACGGTTCGCCTCGCCGTCGCTCACCACCGTGTCGCCCGGCATGGATGAGATTGCGGAACGGTCCGTCGGGTTGCTGATCGACCGGATTGACGGGCTGGAAGCGAGGGCAGACGGGGTCCACGCGGAGGCGGGCTTTGACCTGATAGTCCGGGATTCGGCGCCCTGAGGGCTGCCGCCGGACTATCGTTGGCTGCAACAGTCGTGCGCGGGGGCGTGTTGCTCCCGTGCGTCAGCAAGCAATGTAAGTTCGGGCCCATCACACCAGACGAGGCGGACATCCATGAAGGCTCCAGACCAGCAGCACGCTCAAATTTTCGGCACACCGGTTCCACCGGGCTATGGTGATGCCGCCGGTCATGAGCCCGTGGACCGGCACCTGCTCCAACGCCTCGCCGACGTTCACGGCGTGGGCACCTCGTTCCACGGCTGGGACGGGCTGCCGCACAGCGTCGCCCCGGAGACCCTGACCAAGGTTCTGGCGGCGCTGGGCGTCCCCGCCCACACGAACCAACTGATCGAAACTGCCTTGGCCGAGGCGGAAGTGGCGCCGTGGCGGCGGATGCTGCCGCCCGCCGTCGTGGTCCAGCAGGGCCAAACCGCACTGGTTCCCGTCCACGTCCGGGACGGTTCGACAGCGCGTCTGACAGTTGTGCTCGAGGCCGGTACGGGCGAGCCCGTGGAAGCTGTCCAGCAGGACGTCTGGGTGCCGCCCCAGGAGGTGGATGGTGTGGCCACCGGCCGGGCCACGTTTGCCGTGCCGGAGGGGTTGCCGTTGGGCTGGCACACACTGCAGGCAGAGTCCGACGGCGTCACAGCCGAGGGCGCGCTGGTGGTGGTTCCGGCGCGGCTTACCACCGCCGATTCCTTGGTGGAGCGGCGGGGGTGGGGCCTGGCAACCCAGCTCTATTCCGTGCGGTCCAAGCGGTCCTGGGGGATCGGCGACTTCGCCGACCTCGCGGACCTGGCCACACTCAGCGGCGCCCGTGGCGCGGACTACGTGCTGGTCAACCCACTGCACGCCGCGGAACCCGTGCCGCCGGTCCAGCCCTCGCCCTACTCGCCGTCCACGCGGCGCTTCTTCAACCCGCTGTACATCCGGGTGGAGGCCATCCCGGAAATCGCCTACCTGAAGCTGCGTAAGCGCGCAGCGGTGGACAGCCTGCAGGAGCAGGTCCAGGTCCTGAACAAGGACGGGGAACGGCTGGACCGGAACGCCGTGTACGCCGCCAAGCTCCAGGCCCTGGAACTCCTGTATCACGCCCGGCGCTCGCCGGCGCGGCAGGCAGCGTTCGACGAATTCTGCCGGATCTCCGGCTCCGGGCTGGATGACTTTGCGCTGTGGTCCGCCATCCGGGAAGACCTGGCACCGGACCATCCGCTGTGGGCCGACCCGGACTGCGCGCTGGGATCCCCTGAAGCGGAGTCACTGCGCCGGAAGCTTGCGGACCGGATCGGGTTCCACCGCTGGCTCCAGTGGATCTGTGATGAGCAGCTTGAGAACGCGCAGCAGGCGGCGCGCCGGGCGGGGATGCGGCTGGGCGTGGTGCACGATCTTGCCGTGGGCGTGGACCTCAGCAGCGCCGACGCCTGGACCCTCCGCGGTGTCCTGGCGCCCGGGATCAGCGTGGGGGCGCCGCCGGACATGTACAACCAGCTCGGCCAGGACTGGAACCAGCCGCCGTGGCATCCAGCCCGCCTGGCGGAGGCCGGCTACGCGCCGTTCCGCAACATGCTCTCCACCGTACTCCGGCATGCCGGCGGCATTCGGGTGGACCACGTGCTGGGCCTGTTCCGCCTTTGGTGGGTGCCGGCCGGCAACTCCCCGCGCGACGGCGCCTATGTCACGTACGACCACGAAGCACTGATCGGTATCCTGGCACTGGAGGCCCAGCGTGCCGGCGCCGTGGTGATCGGCGAGGACCTGGGAACCTTCGAGCCGTGGGTGCGCGACTACCTCGCTGCCCGCGGCATCCTGGGCACCTCCATCCTCTGGTTCGAGAACGACGGCGATTCACCCCTGCCGCCGGAGCTGTACCGCACGCAGGCCCTCGCCAGCGTCAACACCCACGACCTGCCGCCCACCGCCGGCTACCTGGCGGGCGACCACGTGGCTCTTCGCAGCAGGCTGGGCCTCCTGGCACGCCCCGAGGCGGAAGAGCGGGCGGAGCACACGGCCACGCTCGAAAAGATGATGGGGCTGCTGCGGGAACGCGGCCTGCTGCCTGAGGGTGGCTACGGCAGCACCGGCAGCGAGGAACGCACCATCGAGGCGCTGCACCGCCTGCTGGCCCAGACGCCGTCGGTCCTTCTCGGCGTGGCCCTGGTGGATGCGGTGGGGGAACGGCGCGTGCAGAACCAGCCCGGCACCACCGAGGCGCTGTATCCGAACTGGCAGGTCCCGCTCGGTGATCTGGACGGCCGCGCGATGCTCATTGACGACCTCCCCAACAACGCCCGGTTCAACTCCCTGCTGGCCGCGGTTTCGGAGGCGCTGCGCGGCTGACCCATGCCGCAGCTGACCTCGATCGGTAACCCGCTTAGCCGTGGGTCAGCGGGTAACCTCCTCCAGGAGTTCCAGCACGTGGCGGTACTGCGCGCCGGTTGCCCGCGTCATACCCAGTTCGCAGGTCCGGTTGCAGGACGCGTGCGCCGCAGCGCCCATGTCCGCTACCTCCGCGGCCTGCTTCGCGGTAGCTGATGCCGTCAGCTCCGGGTGCAGCATCCCACGGTCCCCGGCGAATGCGCAGCAGCCCCAGTTTTCCGGCACCTCCACGCGGTCGGCGACGGCGCCGGCCACGGCACCGAGGGCATCGTTGAGGCCCATCCGGGTGGAGGAGCAGGTGGGGTGCAGGGCCAGGGACTCCAGCTTCCCGTGATCGGGCAGCCCAGGAAGGATCCGGTCCGCGGCGAAGTCCACGGCGTCCACCATGCGCAGTGGACGCTGCCCTGCTGCCGGCGTGTCCGATTCGACGGCCTGGCGCAGGCCCTCGGTGCAGGAGGACGCGTCGCAGACGATGGGCAGTTCGCCGTCCTTGGTTGCCTCCCGGAGGGCTGCCAGGGTCTTCTCCCGCATCGTTTTTTGGCCTGCGGCCATACCCTTGGAGGACCAGGGCGTGCCGCAGCAGAGGCCATCGATCCCTTCCGGGACAAGGAGCGTAATCCCTGCCCTGGCACAAAGCTGTTCAAAGCTGTACTGGACGCCGTGCCCTTGGCCGTCCTGAGCCGTACCCGCGGGCCCGAACATGGTCCCCACGCACGCAGGGAAGTAGACAGCGTCCACTTCGCCCGCCGGCGTCGGACGCTTCCGCACCGAACCGCCGCCCGGCAGTTCGGCCGAATACAGCGGGACTGTGTCTTCCCCAAGCACTGCCCGCGCGGCCTTATTGGGCGGGGCGATGGCGGCGGCCGGGAGCTTGTTCACCACAGTCAGGGCCAGCGAAGCACCCCGGGTGACGCCTTCCCAGTGCTTGGCGGCGGCATTCCACGCCCCGTTGGCGAGCGGGCCGGCGTCGGCCTTCCGCAGCTTCTTTACCAGCGATCCGGTGTTGATGTCCACCGGGCAGGCGGTCTGGCACATTCCGTCCACGGCGCAGGTGTCCACAGATTCGTATTCGTAGTCCTTTTCCAGTTCCGTGACCAGCGCAGTGTCTCCGGCCAGCCGCGCGGATTCGATGGCGCGCAGCGTGACGATCCGCTGCCGCGGCGTGAGGGTGATGTCCTTGCTGGGGCACACCGGCTCGCAGTAGCCGCAGGAGACACAGCGGTCCACCTCCTCGGCGACCGGAGGCGCCGTCTTGATGTGCCGCAGGTGCGCCAGCGGGTCCTCGTCCATGAGGACGCCCGGGTTGAGCATCGCGGCAGGGTCGAAAAGCCGCTTGATGCTGCGCATCACGTCGTAGAGCTCATCGCCGTATTGCCGGCGGACGTACGGGGCCATCACGCGCCCGGTGCCGTGCTCGGCCTTCAGCGATCCGCCCTCGGCCAGGACCAGGTCCACCATGTCTTCGGTGAAGGCGCTGTAACGGTCCAGTTCTGCGGCGGTGGCGAAACCGTCGGTGAGCATGAAGTGGACGTTGCCGTCCTTGGCGTGGCCGAAGATCACGCTGTTGCCGTAGCTGTACTTGTCGAAAAGCCGGATCAGTTCCCGGCAGGTGCGGCCCAGCACCGGGACGGGGACCACAATGTCTTCCAGCAGCGCGGTGGTGCCCTGGGGGCGCGCACCGGCGACGGAGGCGTAGAGGCCCTTGCGCAACTGCCAGAGCTGGCCCCGTTCCCGGGCGTCACCGGTGAACCGGGCGGGGGTGGAGAGCCCCAGGCCCATGAGGATGCCCTCGCCGTTGACTTGGAGCTCCGCCAAATGTCCGGCGCTGCCGGCGGAGTATTCCACGAGCAGGGCGGCATGGTCCCGGACCGCCAGGTCCTGCACGACGGCGGGCGTTCCCTTGAGCGTCTGGCCCACCTTCAGTGACAGCGCGTCCATCAGCTCAATGGTTGCGGCCCCTGTTTCTACGAGGGCAGGCAGGGCCGCGTTGGCCGCCTCGAGGTCCGGAAATACCAGCAGGCCCGCGGCGGCGTGCTGGAGCCGCGGGATGGTGCGGAAAATCGTCTCTGCCACGAAACCTAGGGTGCCTTCGCTGCCGACAATCAGGTGGGCCATGATGTCCACCGGGCTCTTGAAGTCCAGCAGGGAGTTCAGGCCGTAGCCCATAGTGTTCTTCATGGAAAACTGCTGCCGGATCCGGTCGACGGAGTCGGGGTTGTTCCGGACGCGCTCCGCCAACCGGGCTAAACCTTCGTAGAGTTCCGGTTCGAGGGCGCGGAGCTTTTGGTCGGCGTCGACCGCCCCGGTGTCGATCACGGTGCCGGAAGGCAGCACTACGGTCAACGACTCCAGCGTCCGGTAGGTGTTGTCCACGGTCCCGCAATTCATGCCGGAGGAGTTGTTGGCCACCACGCCGCCGATGGTGCACGCCGCCTCGCTGGCCGGATCCGGGCCGAACTTGCGGCCGTAGCGGGCGAGCCTCGCGTTGAGCGCCCGTACGGTGACGCCGGGCTGTACCCGGACCCGCGCGCCGTCGTCAAGCACTTCGATGTCCCGGAAGTTGCGGCGCACGTCCACCAGCACGCCGTCGGTAACCGCTTGGCCGCTCAGGCTCGTTCCGCCGGAGCGGAACGTCAGCGGCACACCCTGGGCAGCGCTCGCACGCAGCAGCCCGCCCACCTCGGCGGCGCTCCCCGCCGTGACCACAGCCTGCGGGATCAGGAGGAAGTGCGAGGCATCGTGGGCGTTCGCGTGCAGGTCGATGGCCCGGGTCTTCACCTGGGTGGGATCCTTCACCGCCGCGCGTAGGCCAGCTATGTCCAGGGGTGCCATCAGGGGACCATCCAGCCCAGTACGGGGGTGGACTGCAGGAAGATCAGCACGGTGATGAGCGCCAGCAGGCCGAGGCTCCAGCCGAGGAGCTTCCGGAAGAGGGTGCCCTCTGCACCGTCAAGGCCCACCGCGGCCGAGGCCACCGCCAGGTTCTGCAGCGACAGCATCTTGCCCATCACCCCTGCGGAGGAGTTGGAGGCGGCCATCAGCACCGGAGAAAGGCCGGTCTGCTCCGCTGCGGTGGCCTGCATCTGGCCGAACAGCGAGTTGGAGGAAGTATCGGAGCCGGTGAGTGCCACACCAATCCAGCCAATCAATGGTGAGAGGACGGCGAAGAAACCGCCCGCGGAGGCCAGCGCGAAGCCGAGCGTAGTGGTCTGGCCGGAAAGGTTCATCACGAAGGAGAGGCCCAGCACGGCCGTGACGGTAACGATGGTCCAGCGCAGCTGTACCAGGGTGTCCCGGTAGATGCGAAGGCCCTGTGATGCGATGATCTTGTACAGCAGCATGGTGAGCAGGCCGGAGAACAGCAGCAGGGTGCCGGTCGCCTTGAGGTGGTCCAGCTTGAACTTCGTGGCCGCGACAGGCTTGCCGGCCGAGTCGGTGATGTCCAGGCCGGGCCAGGCGAACGTGACGCTGCCAACCTGGCTCAGCCAGGCCTTGACGAACGGAATCTGCGCCACCGAGAACACCGCGATGATGATCAGGTAAGGGGCGATCGCCATCCAGATCTTCCGCGGCTCGGGCCGCGAGTTATCGGTGGGTACCGCACTGTCAGTTGGCACCGCGCTGCCCGAGGCGGGCCGTTCGGCAAAGTGTCTTGAGCTGGCTCCGCTCACCGAACCGGCACCTGCGCGTGCAGCGACGGCGGCTGCCTCGGCTGGTTCCAGTGCAGCCTGGACGGCGCCTCCCATCCCGACGGTTTCCTTCGGCTGCCACACCTTCAGCATCAGCAGCACGGCGGCCACTGTTACGACGGCGGCCACAACATCAGTGAGTTCCACGGCGAAGTAGTTGGAGGTTACAAACTGCGCCGCACCGAACGCGACGCCTGCGACGAGGGCCACGGGCCAGGTCTGTTTCACGCCACGACGGCCGTCCACGATGAACACCAGCAGCAGCGGAACGATCAGGGCGATGAACGGCGTCTGGCGTCCGGCCATTGAGGAAAGCTCATTCAGCGGCAGGCCCGTGACACCGTTCAGGGCGATGATCGGCGCGGCCATCGCGCCGAAGGCAACCGGGGCAGTGTTGGCAAGCAGCGAGACAATGGCCGACTTCAAGGGCTTCATTCCTGCAGCCATAAGCATGGCTGCAGAGATGGCCACGGGCGCGCCGAATCCGGCCAGGGATTCCAGCAGGGCGCCGAAGCAGAAGGCGATCAGGATGGACAGGATCCTGAGGTCGTTCGAGATCGAACGGATGGTGCGCCCCAGCACTTCGAACCAAGGAGTGGCCACGGTGAGCCGGTAGATCCACAGCGCGTTAACAAGGATCCACAGGATAGGGAACAGGCCGTAGAAGATGCCTGCCGCGGTGGCGCTCAGGGCCTGGTTGACCGGCATCTGCCAGCCAACGATGGCCAGTACGAGGGACAGGGCGAGGCTGGCCAGGGCAGCTTTGGGTGCCTTGACTTTGAAAACGCCCAGCAGAACGAAAAGCAGGACGAGGGGAAGCGCAGCGCAAAGGGCTGAAATCACTAGGGACCCGGAAATGGGGTCGAGGATCTGCTGAAACATGTGTCTCCAGATTGTGTTAGGCGTCACAACACTGTGGCGCCCAACGATTGTCTAACAAGTACACATGTTGGTCAAGTGCATGTGTTGACTTGTCTGGCAAGATTGGGGGAAATGGGAAAAGACTTTACAGGAGAAGCGCACATGGCCGGCCGCATTGCTGCAGTCTCAATCGTCGACGCGATCGCTGCGGATCTGCGGAGCCGCGTTTTCTCTGGTGACCTGGGTTCCGGCGAGGCGCTCACTGAGACAGACATCGCCACGTCCTATGAAGTGGCACGCCCAACCGCCAAAGCCTCGATTGAGAAGCTCGTGGCGGAGGGGCTGCTGGACCGGGGCACGCACAAGACCGCACGGGTCGTGGACCTGGGACCGGAATCCGTGCGGGACATCTACCTGGCACGCGCCTATCTGGAAAGCGAAGTACTACGCCGGCTGGCGCGCACCAGGGAGATACCGCAGGAGGCCGTCCAGGCCAACCGCGATATCGCGGCATCGAAGTCGGGTACGCCGCTGGACGTTGTGGAACCTGACATGCGCTTCCATACAAGCCTGATCGACGCAGTGGCAAATGAGCGCATCAGCCGGATGTACCGCTCGCTTGTGGGTGAGGTGCGGCTGTGCATGGTCCGGGTCCAGTCACTGCACCTCCTGGACACGGAGCTGATACTGGCCGAACACCAGAAGATCCTTGAGCTGATCGAGGGCGGCCAGGGCGAGGCCGCGGCCGAACTGCTGGACGAACACCTTGGGCGGGCGCGTGAACGGCTGGTCGCCGCTATGGGGGGAACCGCTGGCCCAGAGGCTGAGTACCCGTCAGGGCTGGTGCCGGAGTAGCCGGCACACAGCAATGCGGGGTCACCGGTCGGTGCTCCGAAACTCCGGAACGGACCGACGGTGCCCCGCATCGCGGTGCTAGGCGGCGCGGCGAAAAACAGCGCTGGGCCCTAACCCGCCGTGAGCAGGTGGGTGGCGTGGTCGTACCGGAAGGTGACCGCGCCGCCGTCGTGCGTGTAGGAGATGTTGCCGCCGTTGCGTACGCCGTTGGCACCGTAGTTCTCGTCCCAGCCCCGGTTCAGTGCGGCCTTGAACTCGTAGTCGCCGGCCGGGAGGTCCGCGACGGCCAGCTTCCACACCTGCGTTGCCGGGTCCAGCGTCAGCTGGGCCTGGTCGCAGGCCGGCAGCCAGTCATCCTCGCAGCCGAGCTCCAACCCCATGCTTCCCACCGCTGAAACCGCCTGCGGCTGCTGGGATGCGTAGACGGCAGTGGTGACGTGCGTGCGGTTGTCGTAGCGGAAAGTGACCGCTCCGCCGGGGTGGTCAAGGACGATGTTGCTCCCGTTAAGGAGCCCGTCCGCGCCGTAGCTGACACCCCACGTGCCGTTGAGCGCGGCCTTGTATTCGTACTGCCCGGCTGGCAGGTCCACGGTCAGCCGCCAGATGTTATCCGCCGGGTCCAAGGTCATGAAGGCCGCTGGGCAGGCCTCGTCCCAATCCTTTGGACAGCCCATCCCGGCGTTAAACGACCCCTCAACAGTCACTGAGTCCGGCTGCGGTGCCTCACCCAACGTCACCGTCCGCGGTTCGCTGACCACGCTGAAGCCGGGACCGGTCATGGCGGCGCGGTATCGGACCACGGTGCCGTCGGCGAGTTCCAGGCCTGCCAGGTCATCGGTCGCCGAGTACACCGGTGATGAGTCGTCAGAGCCCACAGCAGTCCAACCGCCGCCTGCGATGCTGCGCTCGAAGGACACCATATGGCTGGACTTTTCCGGATCTGCGGTGGCGCTGAGCTCCACGGAACCCTCCACGCTGCTGCCTTCGACGGGTTTCTGCATGGTTAGGATCGGCGCCGGAACGGCGGCTGCCCGGGACTGGCTGGTGGCACGGTGGCCCCCATTGTCCAGCACCGTGGCGCGGTATTCGAGGACGGTGCCTGCATCCAAGGCAGCGACATCGTGGAACACCTGGTACGGCGCGGTGTCGTCGGTGCCGATCGGTGCCCAGCCACCGCCCGCCGTCCTGGCCTCAAAGGTGACCTCGTAGAACGAAGCACCGCCGACGTCGGCCGTCACGTTGATCCGGCCGTTATCCGCCGGTGCCGCGGCAGGTTCCTGAAGTGCGACGGCGGGAGCCGCCTTGGAGTGCGGAATACGGCCCGACGACTGGTAGACCACGGCCGACAGCGGCGGGACGGTGACTGTCAGCTTTCCGTCCGCTGAGGTCTTCACCGTGTCCGCGCCCGCACCGTAAATCTGCGTGTAGCTGCGCTTGCCGATGTAGGTGGGCACGTCCGCCGTCTGCTGCTGTTCGCTGTTGTTCAGGGCTACAACATACTCACGCTGGTCCTCCGCATCGGTGCGGGAGAAGGCATAGATCCCTTGCCCTTCGGAGGCGTAGCGGTGCTGGTGGGCGCCGTCGCGCAGGGCAGGGTGGCCCTTGGTCAGGGCCGCGAGCTGGCTGATCTTGGCATACAGCGGGTGGCCGGCGTTGAAGTTGTCGCTGGCGTGCGTGGCGTCGGTGCCCAGCAGGTCGTCGTCGAGGTACTCCGGCACCTGGCTGGCGAAGAGCGTCTGCCGGGCGTCCTGGTCGCCGCCGGGGCCGGTAAAGCCTTGCTCGTCGCCGTAGTAGATCACCGGGTTGCCACGGGAAAAATACATCAGCTCGTGGGCCAGCTGGTCGCGGCCCACCTGGTCCGTGTCGGCTGAGCCCGGGTTGTCGGCGGCGATGATGCTGCCGATGCGGCCCATGTCATGGTTGCCCAGGAAGGTTGGCAGTTGGTAGACGTTGGAATCGGCGTCGGTGTACCAGTCGTCGCCGGCGAAGAACGTCTCCAGCGAGCGGGTGTCCTGGCTCTTGGACGCGAAGTTCCGGGCGGCCTCCTGGAACGGGAAGTCCAGCACGGCCTGCATCTGGTTGCGGGTGGTGAACTGCGAGGTGAAGGACTTGGTCGTGTCGAAGACTTCGCCGAACATAAAGAACTCGTCCTTGCCCTGTGCCTTGGCGTAGCTGAGCATCTCCGGGCCAAATTCCTGCCAGAACTCGTTGTTGACGTGCTTCATGGTGTCTATCCGGAAGCCGTCCACCCCGAAATCGCCGATGCAGGTCTTGTAGATCTCCTCCATGCCGTCCGCCACTTTGGGGTTCTCGGTGAAGAGGTCATCCAGGCCGAAGAAGTCGCCGTAGTAGGAGTCCTCGCCTTGGAAGGTGGTGTCGCCGCGGTTGTGGTACAGCGTGGGATCGTTCAGCCAGGCGGGGACCTTCAGGTTCTCCTCGGCTTTATCCACAACGGGAACGTAGGGGAAGGACGTCCTGTTGACTGAACTTCGGGAAGACTGAACCCAGGCTTTCCGGAGAGGTGGTCATCGTGGACGAAATGCGGCTGAAGCTGCTCGAGGGTCAGATCGGGTTGCCTGGCATTGGTGCTGTCCGGCAAAACGTGGCAGGTCTTCTGCCCTACGCCGTGGTCGACGAGGCAGGGCGTGAGATCGAGGTGTTCTCGGTGTTTCTTCGCGATCTCGTGTTGACGGACATGAGCCCGTTGACGGTGCGTTCGTATGGCAATGACCTGCTGCGCTGGTGGCGGGTGCTGGAACTGATCGGCGTCCCGTGGGACCAGGCGGGCCGTCTGGAGGTCGAGGTCATGGTCGGCTGGATGCGCTCGGCCGTGAATCCTCAGCGGCGGGGGAGCGGGGCACGGGTGATGAATCCACGGACCGGGAAAAGACCGCTGGCTGAGGGGTATGCGCCGGCGACAATCAATCACGCACTGGCTGTCCTCGCATCCTTTTACGCGTCTGAGCGCGGACGCGGTCCTGACGACGATTCGGGCCTTCTACCTCGATATCCAGGGCTGGGCAGCCCAGGAGCCCGAACGCTGGGCCCGATGGGTTGCGCCCTGCCCCATCGGCAGCAGGGAAACCAGGTCACAGGCGAAAACGAAACGCCGAGCCAAGGAACGCATGGATGGCCGCATACGCTTGCTTCAACCGCTCCTTCCTGCCTTCGTCGCCGCCGTGACCGCCCGCCGGGACCACCTGGATGACCTTCTGAAGGCAGCGACAGATGCCGAACCCGACCAGGCGCTGACGGTCGGAGCGAAGAACTATCGGAGGCTGTTCACCGTCGGTGACGCCCGGCACGCCGAGCGTCACGGCCGGGCCAACATCCGGGTGCTCGATGAGTCGACCGGACGGAAGCTCAACGTCACCTTCACTGAGGACGCCTCGTTCTGGCAGTGGGCAGCCGTTGAGGCCTTGCGGCACACCGGGCTGCGATGCGAGGAACTTCTGGAGCTATCCCAATTGAGCATCCGCCAGTACGCCCGGCCCAACGGGGAAGTTGTGGCCCTGTTGGTGGTCGCCCCGTCCAAGACCGACCGTGAGCGCGTGATCCCGATGACCGCCGAGCTGTTCCATGTGATTGCGACAATCATCCGCCGCCTCACCCGGAACCGGCGGGGCGTGCCGCTGGCCACGCGATTTGATAAGTACGAACGAATCACGAGTGCACCGCAACCGTTCCTGTTCCAGCGCACGATCGGGCAACGCACCGAAGTCATCAATCCCGGAACGTTGCGCGCGGAACTGGCCAAGCTCAGCGACGCCCTGGCAGTTGAGCACCCTGAGCTGGCCGGTTGCCGGTTTACCCCGCACGACTTCCGCCGTCTGTTCGCCACAGACCTCGTCAACCACGGCCTGCCGATCCACATTGGCGCCGCCCTCCTTGGACACCTGGACGTGCAGACCACCCACGGCTACGTGACCGTCTTCCAGGAAGACGTCATCCGCCACTACCAGATCCACCTCGCCGGCCGCCGGGCGGCCCGGGCCGCCCGGGAATACAGGACCCCGACCACCACTGAATGGGCCGAATTCGAAGAGCACTTCGACAAACGCAAGGTCGAACTCGGCAACTGCTGGCGGCCCTACGCCACCCCCTGCGAGCACGAACACGCCTGCATCCGCTGCCCGATGCTCCAAGTCGACCCTGTCATGATCCAGCGCCTCGACGAAATCAATGAAGACCTCATCACCCGACGCGAGCTCGCCGAAACAAAAGGATGGCTCGGCGAGCTCGAGGGCATCGACCTGACCCTCCGATTCCTCCACGACAAGCGCGCAGATGCACAACGGCTGGCCCGGCTGGGGCCGACCGACCTGGGCATTCCGGTCATCCGTCCTTGAAGTGGTTCCCTCGTTCATCTCTGGCCGCGGTGGTCCCTGCTTCGCATTCGAACAGCGACGATGATGCCGGAGAGCGCAGTCAGGGCGGCGACGGCGGCGACGGCGGCGGGGATGCCGTAGGCGTCGGCGATGATGCCGGAGAGCAGGGCGCCGACGGCGAACCCGCCGTCGCGCCACAGCCGGTAGATGCCCACTGATCTGGCCCGCCATTCGGGGTGGGCGACATCGCCGATCGCTGCAAGCAGTGTGGGGTAGACCATGGCGGTGCCGGCACCGAGCAGGACGACGGCGGCAAGCCAGGTTCCGAAGTCATTTCCGAGGGCGACCATGCCGAGTGCCAGGGCTTGGACGAGCATGCCTCCGGCGATCAGTGGTTTGCGCCCGATCCGGTCCGAGAGGGGACCGGTGACGAGTTGACCGGCGCCCCAGACTGCCGGGTAGACGGCGGCGAGGATGCCGATGCGTTCTATGCTGAGCCCTGCGGTGGCGAACAGGACAGGGAACAGGCCCCAGGCGAGGCCGTCGTTGAGGTTGTTCACCATCCCGGCCTGGCTGACGGAGGACAGGGACTTGTCCCGGAAACTGGTCAGAGTGAACACCTCACGGTTGCTCAGCCCGGCATGGCTGCCGGCGTGGACCGGGACGTGCACTGCGGCTTCGGCTTTGGCGTGGTGGTGTGTTTCGCGGATGGTCAGCACGGACAGGCCAAGGCCGACGGCGATGAAGGCAGCGCCGAGCAGGAAGGGCCCGGGGCGCAGTCCGTAGGAGGAAGCGATGTAACCGGTGGCCAGTGCGGTGCCTGCGACGCCGAGGTAGCCGGCTGCTTCGTTCAGTCCCATGGCGAGGCCGCGGCGTTCGGGGCCCACCAGGTCCATTTTCATCATGACGGTGGTGGACCAGGTCAGGCCCTGGCTGATGCCCAGAACCACGTTGGCTGTGACGATCCAGCCCCAGGAGGGCCCGAAGATCAGCAGGAGGGGGACGGGGAGGGCGATGAGCCAGCCGGCGACCAGGACCGGCTTGCGGCCGTACCGGTCCGAGAGGGTACCGGCGAAGTAGTTGGTGGCGGCTTTGGCCAGGCCGAACGCCAGGATGTAGGTCAGGGCGGAGGTGTACTGGTCGAGGTGAAAGACTTTTTCGGCCAGCAGCGGCAGTACCGTGCGCTCCTGGCCGAGGGTGCCGCCCACGAGGGCGTTGACGGCTACGAGGAGCATGAACTGCGCCAGGTTCTGGCGCAGGCCCAGTCTGATTGGATCCCTTTGCCTGGGCGGTGAAGAGGTGTGGCCGGATCTCACGGATGTGCTCCAAGTGTCAGGGCGAGGTGGTCGAGGGCAAAGCTATGGCGGCGGCCGGGCCTACTGTGCCGCCGCCAAGGCTCTCAACCAGGGTTCGTGGTGCTTTTGTTTAGTTGCTGGACACGGATTCGCGTTCCTGCTGCCAGGCGGTCCAGGCCGCGTAGCTGCCGTCGAGTTCGACGACGTCGTACCCGGCGCGGCGCAGGGCGCTGGCCGCGACGGAGTTCCGGACCCCGGACTGGCAGTAACTCACGATGGTTCCTTCGGCCGGAAGCTGGTCCAGGTGCCACATGGCGCGGCCGCCGCTGAGCTGGTGGGATCCGGGGATGTGCCCGGCGGTGTGCTCGGTGCGGTTGCGGACGTCCAGCACCATGGCCGCATCGAAGCTGCCCAGTTCTTCGGGCCGGATCAGGGGCGGGGTGCTGACGGGGAGTCCCTCGATGGTGGTGACGTAGCCGGCGACGTTGTCGATGCCGACCCGGACCAGGTGGTCCCACATATCCTGGGCCTGTTCCTGCCCGGCGGCGAGCAGCACGAGCGGGTTCTTGTCGGTTTCCGGGTTCACTACCCAGGCGCCGTAGCTGGCCACGGACTTGCCGGCGGGAACGTTCAAGGAGCGGGTGACGGTGCCTTCGTGGACTTCGGTGTTGGGGCGGGTGTCGATGAAGGTGACGGTGTCCTGGGCGAGGTCCTTCGCGACGTCGGCCGGGTCCAGTTCCTGAAGCGGGGTGCGTTCGCCCATGACCGCCGGGCCTTCACGGTTTTCGCGCTTCATCCGTCCGAAGTAGGCGTGCGCGTCGGGCTGGCCGTCGAGGAGTTCGTCGATGAAGCCCTGCTCGTCGTTCGCGGCGAGGTACGGGCCCCACCAGGCGTAGAGGCGCTCGTAGCCGACGGTGGAGGAGGGGATGGCGCCGAGGGCCTTGCCGCAGGCGCTGCCGGCGCCGTGGGCAGGGTGGACCTGGACGTAGTCCGGCAGGGTCAGGAATTTGTCCCGCAGGCTGGCGAACAGCTGCTTGGCGCCCTCGAAGCGGGTGTCGACGCCGCCGGCTGCCTCGTCGAGCAGATCCGGACGGCCCAGGTCACCGGAGAAGACGAAGTCGCCGGAGAGCAGGTAGCCGGGCTGGTCGCTGAACGCGCCGTCGGTCACCAGGAACGACAGGTGCTCGGGGGTGTGGCCCGGGGTGTGTACGGCCTGGATGCTGATGTTGCCAATGGTGACGGTGTCGCCGTCATAGAGGCGTTCGCCGTCGAATCCGTACTGCCAGTCAGGGCCGCCCTCACCGGAGACATAGATTTTCGCGCCCGTGGCGGCCGCGAGTTCGCGGGTGCCGGAGAGGTAATCGGCGTGGATGTGGGTTTCGGTGACCGCCACGATCTTCATGCCGTTCTTCTCGGCCAGATCCTGGTAAACCGCGATGTCCCGGCGGCCGTCAACGACCACTGCGGTCCCGTTCGCCTGGCAGCCGATCAGGTAGCTGGCCTGGGCGAGGTCTTCATCGTATATGCGCTCGATAAGCATTGGTGCTCTCCTTCATGAGGGGAAGTTTGGTGTCTGTTCCTGCATCAATTCTAATACCCCTGGGGGTATGTTGCAATGCTGGGTGTGCCGGCTGTCTTTCGTTGGGATGTTAGGGGTGCTGCTGCGCTGAGCCGGCCCGGAGCTTGTCCATGTCCAGGTTCTTGACGGTCTGGATGACTTCTTCCAGGCCGGTGGCATTGAGCGCTCCGGGCTGGGAGAAGACCAGGGTTTTGTCTTTGAAAGCCATCAGGGTGGGGATGGAGGTGATGCTGGCCGCGGCGGCGAGGGCCTGTTCGGCTTCGGTGTCTACCTTGGCGAAGGTGATGTCCGGGTGCCGTTCGGCGGCGGCACCGTAGGTGGGGGCGAACATGCGGCAGGGGCCGCACCAGGCTGCCCAGAAATCAACGAAGACGATCTCGTTGTTCGCCAGGGTTTCGGCGAAGTTCTGTTCGGTGATATCGATGGTTGCCATGAGGAGGTTCGTGTCCTTCCGGATGGTGTCGTGGAGGGTTGGATGCTGATCTTCAGCAGGTGGGTCAGGTGGTGGGGAGTCCTGCGCGGGTCCAGGCGATCATGCCGCCGGCCATGGTGTCGGCGGTGAAGCCGGCACCGTTGAGTGCGTCCGCGACGGCGGCGGACCGGTTGCCGCTGCGGCAGACGGCGATGACGGGGACTGTGGGGTCCAGCTCGGACAGTCGTTCCTGCAGCTGCCCCATGGGGATGTGCAGCGCTCCCGCGATCATGCCGTCGGCGACTTCAAAGTCCTCGCGGACATCGAGGATCCGGTCAGTGGATCGGCGCTGGTCGGCTTCGTTGACGGTGATTTCAGTCATCGGTTTCTCCTTCGGATAGTTGGACTGTTGTCCTCAGCGGACGGGTTCCCCGGCCTGACGCCAGGCGCCCATGCCGCCGCGCAGGGAATATGCCTCGTAGCCCTTTTCCGCAAGCAGGCGGGCGGCGGAAGCGGATCGGATCCCGGACTGGCACATGGCGATCACGGGCCGGGTCTTCTGGATGCCGGCCGTGCTGGCCTGGAGGCGGTCTAAAGGAACGTGCTTGGCCTGCGGTGCCCGTCCGGAGCGCCATTCCTGGACGGTACGAACGTCGATCAGGGCGGCACCGGAGGCCAGGAGTTCCTTGGCCTCAGCGACCGTGATGGTTTTGTAGGGCT
>NZ_JAMXBH010000004.1 GCF_023913735.1 Pseudarthrobacter raffinosi | reverse complement strand
CCCGCCCGCCGTTATGTGCCATGGACGGCCATCCAAACTGAGAAAAAGACACCACATCAGCGAATTTGGCCGCTCGGGCCACATAATCCAGCCGGGCACAGAACCCGGATTATGTTCCGCGGAACATAATCGGGCACCAGGCGCGGGACGCTGCCCCCGAAGAACGCGAACATCGCCGTGTGGGCGCGCAGCCACGACTCCTGCTTCATGTCCAGGCTCGCTTCCACGAACGCATACCGGCTGAACGGCAGGCACGCGACGAACAAATACACCCTCGACAGCTCACCCGTCGTCGGATCCAACAGCTGCATCGTGGGTCCGGACCAGTCGACCTCGATACTGCGGCCGGCCTTGTGCCCGACCCTTGACGTCGCCCCCGAGACGGCGGCGTGTTCGCCATAGAGGCGGCAGAACCGGTCATAGCTCATCGTTGCCTGCGCCATGGACGCTGCGTCGACATACTCCTGGTGCAACAGCTTCAACGTCACCCCGACCCGGGCCAACTCAGTGTGAACCCGGGGCCAGTCCGGCTGCGCGAAGACGCTCTCATGAACGCCGCGGCCGGGGAACACGGCCGCATACACCTCGGCTTCCGACAGCTCCGCGACGTCATCCCAGACGACGCCGAGCCGGTCCGCTGCATCGAGCACCGCCTGGACGCTATTGCGCGCGATGCCCTGCGCCGAGGCGATCGACCTGCCTGATAAACCCTGATTTCGTAACTGCAAGACAAGTTTCGCCTTGATCTTCCGTACCATTACCGGTACTCCTCCCACCACGTGGCCATCACATGGTGGGAGGAGCTTTTCAGGTGGCTCTCAACCACGCCAATCGTGGCTCTGAACGACACGATCCGTGATCTGGGCAGGTGGCTCTGAAGCGCACGGCAGGTGGCTCCCTTGGAAGCCAGTATTCAATCACCGGGAAAATCGGAATCTAGTCCTCGTTCTCGGTAAAAGGAAACAGTGAAGGGCCCACGGCGTGATCCCCGGCGCCCGGCTTAATGACGGACTGAAAGAACCATAGTGACTACGGCGTCGACAACAGGCGACCACAGGCACATTTTCAGCCCGGAACGGGCGCCCCGCAAGGGGCATACAGGCTTAATGCGCCTTTTCGGCGGACGCTCTCTCACTTTCATAAGAAAAGTGAGAGAGCGTCCGGGGATTTCCCGCATTAAGTGAGAGAGCGTCCTGATGCAAACGCGGACGACGGCGTCACGCAAGGCACGCTTTCGGCCCGCCGGCGGTGCCGTTCCCCCGGAAACCTGGCGTCCCGCCGTCGGCCGTCCCCAAAAACCTGCTCCGCGTGGCACACCCAGCCAGCTCAACCGCCGCCAAATACGGAAACCCCCGCTCCCAAAAGGGAACGGGGGTTTCCGGTGCAGTACCTGCAAGCAGGCTGCGGGGTGTTACTTGGCCTTTTCGAGGATCTCGACCAGACGCCACCGCTTGGTAGCGGACAGCGGGCGGGTCTCGGCGAGGAGAACGAGGTCGCCGATGCCGGCGCTGTTCTCTTCGTCGTGAGCCTTGATCTTCGTGTTGCGGCGGATGACTTTGCCGTACAAAGCGTGCTTTACGCGGTCTTCTACCTGGACAACGATGGTCTTTTCCATCTTGTCCGAGACTACGTAGCCACGCTTCGTCTTACGGTCACCGCGTTCGCCAGCCGTAGCTGCTGCGGAAACAGTTTCCGTCACGTTCTCGTCCTTTTCACTCACTTGGCATCCTCCTCGGCCTCAACCATTTCAGCCGTTTCGGCTTTCTTGGTTGCAGCCTTTTTGGACTTCTTCTCTTCCTTGGCTTCCACAACCGGTGCGGCAACCTCGGCACGAATGCCCAGCTCGCGCTCACGGAGAACGGTGTAGATACGTGCGATGTCCTTCTTTACCGCGCGCAGACGACCGTGGTTCTCCAGCTGACCGGTGGCGGACTGGAAACGCAGGTTGAACAGCTCTTCCTTAGCCTTACGGAGTTCTTCAACGAGTCGCTCGTTGTCGAACGTGTCCAGCTGTGCGGATGCAAGTTCCTTGGATCCTACTGACATTTCTATTCACCACCTTCGCGACGCAAAATGCGTGCCTTCAACGGGAGCTTGTGGATTGCCAGGCGCAGGGCCTCGCGAGCTACCGATTCCTCGACGCCGGAGATCTCAAAGAGAACCCGGCCCGGCTTGACGTTTGAGACCCACCATTCCGGCGAACCCTTACCGGAACCCATGCGGGTTTCGGCCGGCTTCTTGGTGATCGGACGGTCCGGGTAAATGTTGATCCAGACCTTACCGCCACGCTTGATGTGGCGGGTCATCGCGATACGGGCAGACTCGATCTGACGGTTAGTGACGTATGCCGGGCTCAGAGCCTGGATACCCCACTCACCGAAGGAGACCTTGGTGCCGCCCGTAGCAGCGCCGGAACGACCCGGGTGGTGCTGCTTACGGTGCTTGACTCGACGTGGGATAAGCATTTAAGCCTGTCCTCCTTCTACTGCAGCAGGTGCAGCCTCAACTGCCTGAGCCTCGGCAGCCGGAGCTGCCTCTGCTGCCGGACGGTCGGTACGACGGCGGCGGTCACCACGGTCAGCGCCGCCGGCGCCACCCGGGCGGCCCGGACGGTCGCTGGGACCGCGGCCACGGGACGGAGCAGCAGCTGCCTGCTGAGCCAGTTCCTTGGCGGTGACGTCACCCTTGTAGATCCAGACCTTCACGCCGATGCGGCCGAAGGTGGTCTTGGCCTCGTAGAAGCCGTAGTCGATGTTCGCACGGAGGGTGTGCAGGGGCACACGGCCTTCGCGGTAGAACTCCGAGCGGGACATTTCCGCGCCACCCAGTCGACCGGAGCAGGCGATACGGATGCCCTTGGCACCTGCACGCTGAGCGGACTGCATGGCCTTCTTCATCGCACGGCGGAAAGCCACGCGGGAAGTCAGCTGCTCAGCAACGCCCTGGGCAACAAGCTGTGCTTCCATCTCGGGGTTCTTGACCTCGAGGA
Organism: Pseudarthrobacter raffinosi; assembly: GCF_023913735.1. Classification (GTDB taxonomy): domain Bacteria; phylum Actinomycetota; class Actinomycetes; order Actinomycetales; family Micrococcaceae; genus Arthrobacter; species Arthrobacter raffinosi. Next base: position 236,250 of record NZ_JAMXBH010000004.1, on the reverse strand, counting down.
TGTTCAGCTGGACCTGCTTGCCCGTCAGCTTCTCAAGCTCGCCGCGGATGCGGTCTGCTTCAGCGCCGCGGCGGCCGATAACGATGCCGGGACGTGCCGTGTGGATATCCACGCGGACACGGTCACGGGTGCGCTCGATCTCAACCTTGGCGATACCGGCGCGCTCCATGCCAACTGACATGAGCTGGCGGATACGGATGTCTTCGCGAACGAAGTCCTTGTACCGCTGTCCGGGCTTGGTGCTGTCAGCGAACCAGTGCGATACGTGATCGGTGGTGATGCCGAGTCGGAACCCGTGCGGGTTAACTTTCTGTCCCACTTAGCGAGCCTCCTCTTTCTCAGGTGTAGCGACTACCACAGTGATGTGGCTGGTGCGCTTCTTGATCTGAAATGCACGACCCTGAGCACGCGGCTGGAACCGCTTCATGGTCGGGCCTTCATCAACGAACATTTCGCTGATGATGAGGTCGCTTTCGTCAAACGAAACACCGTCGCGGTCCGCGAGGGACCGGGCGTTTGCGATTGCCGACTGTACTACCTTGAATACCGGCTCCGAAGCTGCCTGGGGGGCAAACTTCAGAATTGCCAGAGCCTCATTCGCTTGCTTACCACGAACAAGGTTGACGACGCGCCGGGCCTTCATAGGCGTTACGCGGATGTGACGCGCAATTGCCTTGGCTTCCATTGCTTTCCTTCTCTCGTCTTTGACGTAAGTGCAGGCGCCTAGCGGCGCTTGCCCTTACGGTCGTCCTTGACATGGCCGCGGAATGTCCGCGTGGGAGCGAATTCGCCGAGCTTGTGCCCGACCATCGACTCAGTGACAAACACCGGAATGTGCTTGCGTCCGTCGTGTACGGCGATCGTGTGCCCAAGCATGTTGGGGATGATCATCGAACGGCGGGACCAGGTCTTGATGACGTTCTTGGTGCCCTTTTCGTTTTCCCTGTCCACCTTTACAAAGAGGTGCTGGTCAACGAAAGGACCTTTTTTCAGGCTGCGTGGCATGTGTCCAGGCTCCTATCGCTTGTTCTTGCCAGTACGACGGCGACGAACAATAAGCTTGTCGCTCTCTTTGTTGGGACGCCGGGTGCGGCCTTCCCGCTTACCGTTCGGGTTGACGGGGTGACGTCCACCGGACGTCTTACCCTCGCCACCACCGTGCGGGTGGTCAACCGGGTTCATCGCGACACCACGGACGGTCGGGCGAACGCCCTTCCAGCGCATGCGGCCGGCCTTACCCCAGTTGATGTTCGACTGCTCGGCGTTGCCGACCTCGCCGACGGTTGCGCGGCAGCGCACGTCAACGTTGCGGATTTCGCCGGAAGGCAGACGCAGCTGGGCGAAGCGGCCTTCCTTTGCTACAAGCTGGATCGATGCGCCGGCGGAGCGGCCCATCTTGGCGCCGCCACCCGGACGCAGTTCAACTGCGTGGATTACGGTACCAACCGGGATGTTGAGCAGCGGCAGGTTGTTACCGGGCTTGATATCAGCACCGGAACCTGCCTCAACGACGTCACCCTGGGAGAGCTTGTTCGGCGCGATGATGTAACGCTTGGTGCCATCAACGTAGTGCAGGAGGGCGATGCGAGCCGTACGGTTCGGATCGTACTCGATTTCGGCAACGCGGGCGTTGACGCCGTCTTTGTCGTGGCGACGGAAGTCGATCAGACGGTACTGGCGCTTGTGGCCACCACCCTTGTGACGGGTCGTGATCTTACCGGAGTTGTTACGGCCGCCCTTTTTGGGCAGCGGACGTACCAACGACTTTTCCGGCGTCGACCGCGTGATTTCGGTGAAGTCCGCTACGCTCGAGCCACGACGGCCCGGGGTAGTCGGCTTGTATTTACGGATTCCCATAATTTATTTCCTCGTTAAAGTGGTCTCCGCTACGAGAGCGGACCGCCGAAGATGTCGATGGTGCCTTCTTTGAGGCTCACAATTGCACGCTTGGTGTTCTTGCGGGTACCCCATCCGAATTTGGTGCGCTTGCGCTTACCGGCACGGTTGATGGTGTTGATCGATTCGACCTTGACGGAGAAAATCTTCTCCACGGCCAGCTTGATCTCGGTCTTGTTCGAGCGGGGGTCCACCAGGAAGGTGTACTTGCCCTCATCGATCAGGCCGTAGCTTTTTTCCGATACGACGGGTGCAAGCACGACGTCGCGCGGGTCTTTGATGGTGGCTGCACTCACTTGGCATCCTCCTCGTTCTTTGCTACTGCCCGGTCAGCAACGAATGCTTCGTAGGCAGCCTTGGTGAAGACAACGTCGTCAGAGACGAGTACGTCGTAGGTGTTCAGCTGGTCTGCGTACAGAACGTGAACACCGGCGAGGTTGCGCACGGAAAGTGCTGCAACATCGTTGGCGCGCTCGATGACAACCAGCAGGTTCTTGCGCTCGGAAACTCCGCGCAGCGTTGCCAGTGCGTTCTTGACGGACGGCTTGGTGCCCTCCACCAGTTCGGCAACAACGTGGATGCGTCCGTTGCGTGCCCGGTCAGAGAGTGCGCCGCGCAGTGCAGCAGCAATCATCTTCTTGGGGGTGCGCTGGCTGTAGTCACGCGGTGTGGGACCGTGGACTACGCCACCACCGGTCATGTGAGGAGCACGGATTGAACCCTGACGGGCGCGGCCGGTGCCCTTCTGCTTGAACGGCTTGCGACCTGCACCGGAAACTTCGGCGCGGGTCTTGGTTTTGTGGGTACCCTGGCGAGCAGCAGCGAGCTGGGCTACGACGACCTGGTGCAGCAGCGGCACGTTGGTCTGAACGTCGAAGATCTCTGCAGGCAGGTCAACCTTGACAGTGCTAGTCATTGAACTAGGCTCCCTTCACGGCGGTGCGTACGAGTACGACCTGGCCGCGGGCGCCGGGGACGGCACCCTTGATCAGGAGCAGCGACTTCTCGACGTCAACTGCGTGAACCGTGAGGTTCAGCGTGGTGTGACGAACGGCGCCCATGCGGCCGGCCATTTTCATGCCCTTGAAGACGCGGCTCGGGGTGGATGCGCCACCGATTGAACCGGGCTTACGGTGGTTCTTGTGAGCACCGTGTGAGGCGGGAGCACCGTGGAAGCCGTGACGCTTCATAACACCGGCGAAGCCCTTACCCTTGGTGGTGCCGATAACGTCGATCTTCTGGCCGGCTTCGAAGAGCTCAACAGAAAGCTCCTGGCCCAGCTCATAAGTGTCAGCATCTGCAGTGCGCAGTTCGACGACGTGGCGGCGAGGCGTGACGCCTGCCTTTTCAAAGTGACCAGCCAGCGGCTTGGTGACCTTGCGGGGATCGATCTGGCCGTAGCCGATCTGAACAGCTACGTAGCCATCAGTGTCTGCGTTGCGCAGCTGCGTGATGACGTTCGAATCTGCCTGGACCACAGTGACGGGGATGAGCTTGTTGTTCTCGTCCCAGACCTGGGTCATGCCGAGCTTCGTGCCCAGCAGGCCCTTTACGTTACGGGTTGCGGTCATAGTCTCTCAGCACCTCCCTACAGCTTGATTTCGATGTTCACGTCGGCCGGCAGGTCGAGACGCATAAGCGAATCAACAGCCTTCGGCGTGGGATCGATGATGTCGATAAGACGCTTGTGCGTGCGCATTTCAAAGTGCTCGCGGCTGTCCTTGTACTTGTGCGGAGAGCGGATAACACAGTAAATGTTCTTCTCCGTCGGCAGCGGCACGGGGCCAACTACCGTTGCGCCTGCGCGCGTGACCGTCTCAACGATCTTCCGTGCTGAAGAGTCAATGACCTCGTGGTCATATGACTTCAGCCGGATGCGGATTTTTTGTCCCGCCATGTCGCCTGACTCTCTTTCAGTTAGTGCTGCTCCCGGTGAGGGCTGCTCTGTTCACTTTCTTGTTGCATGTGGCTGCCGAAGCATTTGAAGTCTGAACTACCACCCGCCGCACAAGCTGAATCCGGATGAATCCGGGTTCCTCAGCCTGCCGACGTAACCGACCCCCGCGGTCGGGCGTGTCGCGCTTAGCACGCATACAAATCCGCAGTTCCATGGGGAGTGGGTTATGTTTGGGCTTCCACTTGGACCCTGACACCCGGCATTATCCGGATCGGGACACGAAGAAGCGCTTGAACAACTCATCTAGTATGCCGGATATTATGCCCAGAAGCGAATCTGCAGGCTGACACCTCCCCCCTCCGGCCCAGTGCGCATTCGGGCCCTGCACGGCCTGTGGTCATTGCCTTCGGCAACATCCGAATGGATGATGGGGGAATGACCGTCGAAAATGACGTTTCCGTCCAGGATCTGGCCGACCGACTGCCCAGCTCGTTTACCCTCGGTGTTGCCGCGGCCGCCTTCCAGATCGAAGGCTCCCTCTCCGCTGACGGACGGGGTCCCTCCGGTTGGGACGCCTTCGCGGAGAAACCCGGCGCCATCATCGATGGACACTCCCCAGCAGTGGCCTGCGACCACTACAACCGCTCGCCCGAAGATGTGGCTCTGATGCGGGACCTCGGCGTGGATTCCTACCGCTTTTCCATCTCCTGGCCGCGGATCCAGCCGGACGGCCGCGGTGCATTCAACAAACAGGGCCTGGACTTCTACGACCGCCTGATCGACCAGCTGCTCGAAGCCGGCATCTCCCCCATGGCCACCCTCTACCACTGGGATACGCCACTGCCCTTGGAGCACCGTGGCGGCTGGATGAACAGGGCCACCGCCGAACGCTTCGCTGAGTACGCAGGCGAGGCCGGCCGGCGTTTTGGTGATCGCGTAGACAAGTGGGTAACCCTCAACGAACCAGCCTCGGTAGTCCTCAACGGCTATGCGCTGGGCGTCCATGCCCCCGGACGGGATCTCCTCTTTGATGCCTTTCCTGCTGTCCACCATCAACTGCTGGCGCATGGCATGGCCACCCAGGCACTGCGGGCGGAAGGGGTCCGCGGCGGAATTGGCGTGACCAACCTGCATTCCCCCGTCCAGCCGGCAACGCGGAAAATTGCCGACAGGGCCGCTGCGAAAGTCTTCGACATTATGCTGAACCGGATCTATGCCGATCCGGTCCTCCTGGGCCGGTACCCCCGCTCCTTGCGGTTTGCCAAGCCGTGGCTGCCGTCGTTCGGCAAGATTTCCGACGCCGATCTGCGCACCATCCATCAGCCCGTGGACTTCTACGGCGTGAACTACTACCAGCCCGTGAAGGTAGCAGCCGGGCAGGGCACCGGCGAAGACCTTACGGTGCCAGCGGAAGCCATGGTCCGGATACCTGCCCACCAGATGCCGTTCGACGAGTACGGCACCACAGGCTTCGGCTGGCCGGTGGCTCCGGAGCACCTGGGATTCCTGCTGCGCGAGCTGAAGGACCGCTACGGGGATGCCTTGCCGCCGATCTACATCACCGAAAGCGGTGCCAGCTTCCCTGAACCCGAGCATGTCACCGGCCCCGTCCAAGACCAGCAGCGGATCGATTACATCGCGGGCCACTTGCGGCACGCCCTGGAGGCGACGGCTCCGGGCGGAATTGCCCACGACGTGGACCTCCGCGGGTACTACGTCTGGACCCTGATGGACAACTTTGAATGGGCCGCGGGGTATTCACAGCGCTTCGGCCTGGTGCACGTGGATTTCGACACCCTGGAGCGCACACCCAAGGAATCGTTCTACTGGTACCGGGCGCTCAGTCAGGCGCGGAAATCACTGGCCGGCGAAGGCCAGCCCGGCTGAACACCGGCGAACACTCCTGCCGGCTGAGGCCCAGTGGCCTTGCTACTTGTCCTTGTTTGCCCGGTTGATGCGCTTGGCGCGGTCAATCTCGGTGCGGAAATGCTTCTTGGCCCAGAAAACTCCGGCGACCACGGCGACCACGATGATCAGAAAAATCAGCCATTCCATGATGTACTCCTCTCGCTGTCAGCAACAGTATCAGTGCCGGCGGGAAGGTTCCCTGCGGTCGTGGGACGGCGGGCTGGACTCAGGACCCGGGGTCACCTCTGGTCCCGCCTCCGGCGCCTGACCGGCCGTTCCACGGTGCAGCCGCCAGACGGCAAAGACGATCAGCCCCACAGCGATGAACGCCAACAGCAGGAACGTGTACTGCCGCATGGCCCACAGAATGCAGGCGGCCACCCCTGCCGCGCCCCACCAGACGAAGAGCCGTTCCCCCAGTCCAAGGCCTGCCATGAGCAGCAGGGCGAGGAGCACCAGGACCCACAGCTGCTGCCCAGCGTTCCCGCCGAACACTATGCCCAGGCCGCTCAGCGAGAGCAACGCAGAGGCCGCGCCCACCAGGAACCGGCCGGCAGCTTGGTTGCCGGCGAAGTAGCGCAAGCCACCGAGGACAGCGGCCAGGACCACGTACCACTGGACAACCCAGAAGGGACTGGGAAGATCGGTCAATAGCCGGCCCGTGCGATCCTCAGGCGCGTCCAGTTCGAAGATGGCAGCGCGCTGGATGGCTACGGTGAGGAGCAACGCACCCACTTCGAGGGCGATCCGTCGCGCCCTTGCGGGTGCCTCCCTGTAGGACACCCCGATGGCGGCGGCCAGCACGGCGGCCGCCGTCCAGGACGTTGCATCGTGCCGGATTCCGACGAAGACCACCAGCACGAGGCCGAGGAACGCCGCACCGGCAAGCGACCAACGACGCACCGGCTCGGCCTGCAACGGGCCGCTGCGCATGAGCCGCACGGCATAAAGGGCGGCCGAAGCCACGCCCGCGCCGGTCAGCCATGGCAGGAATCCGTCCCAGACGCCGGGGACATCCTGATACGCCTCCGCCGCCAAGGCGACGGACCCGCCGAGCGCGGCCACGGCTGCCGGCGGATACAGCACCGGCAGATCCTCGATATGCGACGCGGTAAAGCACACGGCTGACAGGACCAGGACAGCCGCTCCCGTCACCCAGTCGGCCGCCAACGGCGAGATCAGCAGCCCAACACCGGCAAACGAGCCGGCGGTAACCAGCCAGAGCCAGTGCTCGACGTCCGCGTCGCCAGCGGTCTGTTGGTGACCATTCTGCTCATGCCCGCTCTGAGTGAGCCCGTTCTGAGTAAGCCCGTTCTGCCGGCCGGCGTTCTGCCGGTGCCGCAGGATGCCGGCAGCGGTTGCAAGCAGCGCACCACCCAGCAGCGTCACGGCAGTGCCGGTGTGGCTCAGCACCGCGGTCACAAGGAACGTCCCGTCGAACGTGAACAGCGGGCCCAGGGCGAGCACGCCGAACAGTGCCGTATACACAGCGAAGTAACGGGCTCCGTAGGCACTGAAGAGTCTCCTGGCCACCACAGCAGAGACCAGCAGCAACAGCAGTTCCAGCAACACCACCCAGCGGCCGCCGTCGTCGTCCTGCGCCAGCAGCCCGACGCCGCCCGGCCTCGTCACGTAGACCAGCGGCAGCAATGCCTGCCCGGCCAGGGTGATCCAGACTGCAGCCTGCTGGAAAGGGATGTCAGCCAGCCGTGAGCGCATCACCCAGCGGACGGCATGCTGGGCCGCGAGCACCAGGGCAAAGGTCACCGAAACCACTGTGGGCGAGGCGGTGACGTCGTAGCTGAGGACCACCGCGAGGCCTGCCGTCAGCACGCGGGCCGCCACAAAGTACCAGCCCTTCCTGGCCCGCCGTTGCTCTGCCACCACCATCAGCGTGGAGTAGACCGCGAAGATACCCAGGATCAGTTCCACCCGAAGTAGATCGCCATCGCTGAAGACCAGCAGCACAACAAATGCAAACGGAGCCAACCAGACTGCACCCGCCACTCTGCGAAGGAAGTACCCCGAGGCCGCCGCGCCTAGGGCCACGAGTCCTGCAGCGTACGTTTCCTGCCAGTCTGCGGAACCTGACTGCAAGAGGCTGGCAATGCCGGCTAACTGGAGAAGGAGCACTGCGCCTGCGTCAGCAAGAATCCCGCGGGGAGCACGACGGCGGACGGCAGCCACCAGCGGAAAGCACAGCTGGAGTGCCAGCACGGTCACCAGGACCGTTGCCGGGTGGACCACTTCGTCCGCGATGACCACCGGGCCGCCGTCCCGCCGCAGCTGGTGAAAAGCTGTCAGGGCAAGTACGGTGGCTGCCGCCCTGGCGAACCACCAGTAGGCCCAGCGGTGTTGGCGCAGGGGCAGACGAACCGCAGTGATGAGCAGATATGCAACCACCAACAACAACGCCAGGTTCCCGGCGCCTTGTGAAACGGCTTGGAACGCGACCGTCGCGGCGACCACGGACATACCCAGCGGCAAGGCCTCCCACACCGTTGCAACCCAGTCCGGTTCCGTAGCCGGCCGTGGAACCACCACGGCTCCGATGACAAAAGCGGCAGCAAGCTGGATGATCACGCAGACGGCTGTCAGGCCGTAGTCCGGCGAGGTCTCAATGAACGGCATCCCGACCAGAACCAGTGCACCCCCGGCACCGAAGACCACCAAGGTGGGCTGCGGCGCCAAGGTCCGCACCCCGAAGCGCTGCACGAACGCCGTAAGGAGCTGCTGGAACACCAGTGCCACCAACAGTGCGAACACTGACGCCTCGGCCCGCCCAGGACCGTCATCCAGCACGGCCGCGACAGTTACGGGGACCGCAAACGTGATGGCCAAACGGGCTCCCAGAACCAGCCGGCCACGGAAATCACCTGCCGTGAAGGCCCCGCGGATCGCCCAGAAGCCGGCGGCCAGGAGCAGCATGCCGGCCAGCGGCCACGCGCCCAGCGAAGGAGAAACGATGCCGGCCAAGGCCAGTGCGGCCACTGGCGCCCATTCGGCCCGGCCGGCCCACCCAGCGGCCAGCACCATGCCCGCGGCCAGCAATAAGGCCACCGGCACCCACAGCGGCACCGTTATGCCCGCTTCGACTGAACCGTAGCCGTAAATAGCGCGGAAGAAGCCGGCAGCGGTCTCCTGAACGCTGAACGCCGCGGCGGCCGCGAGTTGCAGGCCAAAGGTCACCGAGCCATCAATCCGCCAGCGTTCCCCAGCGGCGCTTGGGCTGTTGCCGGCGGCGGACGACTCTGCCTGCTGCTGAGGGAACCAGCGGGTCAGCCTTGCCGACAGCAACACCAGCCCCATTGCCTGGGCGGCGAACAGCACGCCGGCGGCGAGCAGGGCGTCGGTCCCCCGGCCGGTCAGGTGCCAAATCTCGACGGCGGCAGCTACTGTCAGGGCGGCCCGCGCCGTGTAGAAGTTGATCAGCCGGAACAGCCCCGGCACAGCGGCCATCAGGGCGAAATAGATACCGCACATCCCGATGACCAGCGCGTACTCTGCTTTGTCCAAGAGCAACGGTACGCCGGTCGCGGCGACGGCAACGGCGGGAACCACCAACGGGTGCAAGACCATCAGCGGCCTGACATACACCGGCGGCAGCCAGCGCGGCCGGGCGAGGGCAAGGCCCGTCAGCAGCGCGGCCACGGCTATGAGCACAGCGAATTACCAGACGAGCGCCCCACCCAGGATTGAAACGCCGGAGAACGCCGTGGAGGCCACAAACGTGAGGGAAAGGTACACCAGAACCCTGCTCTCCAGCCGGACCGCCGCCGCAACATAAGCCGCAGTACCAATCAGCGAGGTGATCAGCCAGGCAGCCGGGCCGTCATGCAGCGCAAAGTTGAACAGGGCCAGGCCGGTCACAGGAACCAGGGCGAGCCCGGTGCCGGTGAACGCCACCGCGGCGGGCTTCAGCCGCGGGACCCGGGCGTGCAGTACAAATCCCGCGCCATAGAACAGCGCCGTAACGGCGCAGACGCCGGCAAAGCGCAACATGGGCGGAAGGCTGGTGCCGATGAAGAGTGCTGCGGCAGCCACCAGCAGCAGGCTGGCCACGTACAGCGTGATGTTGATGTTCTGCCGGTCACGCTTTTCACGGCGGGCCTGGCGCTCAGCCGGTGTCTCCGGAAATGTCTGGAACGAGGCGGCCGGAGACTGCGGCGGAATCCTCGGTGGCACCGACGCGGTGGGCGACGGCGACGATAAGGGCGCCAAAGGCGACGCCGGTACCACCGAGATGCTGACGTCGGCGGGCCCGGACGGCGCCGGCGTAGGCACCCTGTTTGGCTGCCGCCGTCACGCCCTCGCCCAGCGGCGGGTCCGCAGCGCCGGAACTGAGCGATTCAGTGACCGCCGGACTGGGCTGACCTGATGCCTGAAGTTTGGCCAAAGCGTCAAGCCACCCTTGAAGGTGACCGGCGCGGTAGCCCGCTTCATAAGATTCGTCCCTCACGGCGATCCCTCTCCAAAGGGCAGGCCTGCCTGCACAGTTAATCCAGTGATTGGATTAACTGTAGCAAAGAACAGCCCCGCTGCACTAGCAGCGGGGCTGTTCCAAACTTCGCGTCAGGCTGTCAGACGGCCATCAGCTCCGTGCTCAAGAAGTAATTACTTGATGATCTTGGTAACGCGTCCTGAACCAACGGTGCGGCCGCCTTCGCGGATAGCGAAGCCGAGGCCCTCTTCCATGGCGATGGGCTGGATGAGCGCAACGGTCATCTCAGTGTTGTCGCCAGGCATAACCATTTCCGTGCCTTCCGGCAGGGTGATAACGCCGGTTACGTCCGTGGTGCGGAAGTAGAACTGCGGGCGGTAGTTCGAGTAGAACGGGTTGTGACGTCCGCCTTCGTCCTTGGAGAGGATGTAGACGTTGGCCTCGAAGTCGGTGTGCGGGGTGATGGAACCCGGCTTGACAACAACCTGGCCACGCTCTACGTCATCACGCTTCAGACCGCGGAGCAGGAGGCCACAGTTCTCGCCGGCCCATGCTTCGTCGAGCTGCTTGTGGAACATCTCGATACCGGTGACGGTGGTCTTCTGAACCGGACGGATGCCGACGATCTCAACCTCAGAGTTGATGCCGAGGGTACCGCGCTCGGCGCGACCCGTCACAACGGTGCCACGACCGGTGATGGTGAAGACGTCTTCGATCGGCATCAGGAAGGGCTTGTCCTTGTCGCGGATCGGGTCCGGGACATTCTCGTCAACCGCTTCCATGAGGTCCTCGATGGACTTGACCCAAACCGGGTCGCCTTCGAGAGCCTTCAGGCCGGAGACGCGAACAACGGGAGCGTCGTCGCCATCGAAGCCCTGAGCAGAAAGCAGCTCACGAACTTCCATTTCAACGAGGTCCAGCAGTTCTTCGTCGTCAACCATGTCCGACTTGTTCAGCGCAACCAGCAGGTAGGGAACGCCAACCTGGCGGGCAAGCAGAACGTGCTCGCGGGTCTGAGCCATCGGGCCGTCAGTGGCGGCAACCACGAGGATTGCACCGTCCATCTGGGCAGCACCGGTGATCATGTTCTTGATGTAGTCAGCGTGACCCGGAGCGTCTACGTGTGCGTAGTGGCGCTTCTCGGTCTGGTACTCAACGTGAGAGATGTTGATGGTAATGCCGCGCTGACGCTCTTCGGGAGCAGAGTCAATAGACGCGAAGTCGCGCTGCTCGTTGAGAGTCGGGTACTTGTCATACAGCACCTTGGAAATGGCGGCCGTCAACGTCGTCTTACCGTGGTCAACGTGACCAATGGTGCCGATGTTAACGTGCGGCTTAGTCCGCTCGAACTTTGCCTTTGCCACAGGTTCCTCCTAGAACGTTTTCAAATGACTTACCCTTCAACCGCGCTTATCGCGGCAGAAACTCAGGCAAGTCTACTTGGGGGGCTTTGGATTGGTGAAATTGCAGATTCAGGAACTAATACTAGTCCCTCGAGCCTGTTCGTGCAGGTGGCCGGCGCCCGGCTTGACCGGACTGCATCTAACCGGGACCCGGCCACCTGCACCAGGTGTGCTTCCGTCAACCGGAAACGCACCCGAGTTTTTTGCTGCGAAAGTCCGAAAGACTACTCGCCGCGGTTCTTCTGGATGATCTCGTCGGCAAATGCCTTCGGGACCTCGGCGTAGCTGTGGAACGTCATGGAATACACAGCGCGGCCCTGGGTCTTGGAACGCAGGTCACCGATGTAGCCGAACATGCCGGACAGCGGGACGTGCGCACGGATGACCTTGACACCCTGTGCATCTTCCATGGACTGCATCTGGCCACGGCGGGAGTTGAGGTCACCGATAACTTCACCCATGTATTCCTCAGGGGTGCGGACCTCTACATCCATCAGCGGTTCGAGCAGGATGGGGTTTGCCTTACGTGCGGCTTCCTTGAAAGCCATACGGCCGGCAATCTTGAACGCCATTTCCGAAGAGTCAACATCGTGGTAGGCACCGTCAATCAGCGTCGCCTTGATGCCAACAACCGGGTAGCCGGCCAGGACGCCGTCGTTCAGTGCATCCTGGATACCGGCGTCAACCGACGGGATGTACTCGCGCGGAATACGGCCACCGGTGACCTTGTTCTCGAACTCATACAGCTCGCCGTCGGACGTGTCCAACGGCGCGATGGCAATCTGGATCTTTGCGAACTGGCCCGAACCACCGGTCTGCTTCTTGTGCGTGTAGTCGTGACGCGCAACAACATTCTTGATAGTTTCGCGGTAAGCGACCTGCGGCTTGCCGACGTTGGCCTCTACCTTGAATTCGCGGCGCATGCGGTCCACCAGGATATCAAGGTGAAGCTCGCCCATGCCGGCGATGATGGTCTGACCGGTGTCCACGTTGAGGGAGACCTGGAAGGTCGGGTCCTCAGCGGAGAGCTTCTGGATGGCCAGAGAGAGCTTCTCCTGGTCACCCTTCGTGTTCGGTTCGATGGCAACCGAGATCACGGGCTCCGGGAAGCTCATGGACTCGAGTACGATCTGGTTGCTGGAGTCACACAGGGTGTCACCCGTGGTGGTGTCCTTCAGCCCGATCGCTGCGTAGATGTGGCCGGCGGTAGCGCCTTCGACAGGCATTTCCTTGTTGGCGTGCATCTGGAACAGCTTGCCGATGCGCTCCTTCTTGCCCTTAGTGGAGTTGACCACCTGAGCACCGGCTTCGACGTGACCGGAGTACACGCGGATGAAGGTGAGCTGGCCGAAGAAGGGGTGGGTCGCAATCTTGAACGCCAGAGCCGAGAACGGCTCCTCGGAGGAAGGCGCGCGGGTCAGTTCCTTCTCTTCGTCGCGAGGATCGTGACCGATCATCGGCGGGACGTCGAGCGGGTTCGGCAGGTAGTCAACGACGGCGTCAAGCATCGGCTGAACGCCGCGGTTCTTGAACGCGGAGCCACAGAAGACCGGGTAGAGCTCGGAATTGATCGTCATCTTGCGGATGCCGGCTTTGAGTTCCTCGATGGTGAGTTCTTCACCTTCGAGGTACTTCTCCATGAGCTCTTCGGTAGCGTCAGCCACCGTCTCAACGAGAGCGGCGCGGTATTCCTTGGCCTTCTCCAGCAGATCCGCGGGGATCTCCTGGATCTCGTACTTGGCGCCCATGGTGACGTCACCCTTGGAGTCACCGGGCCAGACCAGCGCACGCATTTCCAGGACGTCCACAACGCCAATGAAGTCGTTCTCGGCACCGATCGGCAGCTGCATAACCAGCGGCTTGGCACCAAGGCGGCCGATGATGGTGTCTACCGTGAAGTAGAAGTCAGCGCCGAGCTTGTCCATCTTGTTGACGAAGCAGATGCGCGGAACGTTGTACTTGTCAGCCTGGCGCCAAACGGTCTCAGACTGCGGCTCAACACCTTCTTTACCATCGAACACGGCAACGGCGCCGTCGAGGACGCGCAGGGAGCGCTCAACCTCTACGGTGAAGTCAACGTGGCCGGGAGTGTCAATGATGTTGATCTGGTTGTTGTCCCAGAAGCAGGTCACGGCGGCAGACGTGATGGTGATGCCGCGTTCCTTCTCCTGTTCCATCCAGTCAGTGGTCGAAGCGCCGTCGTGCGTTTCGCCGATCTTGTGGTTCACGCCTGTGTAGAACAGAATGCGCTCGGTGGTGGTGGTCTTGCCAGCATCGATGTGGGCCATGATGCCGATGTTGCGGACCTTACTAAGGTCTGTAAGCACGTCCTGTGCCACGGTGTCTCCCTTTCGGATGGACTACACGTTCGCCGCCGGCTCAGCTGAGCCGGCGGCGTCCGGGAAGTATTACCAGCGGTAGTGTGCGAAGGCCTTGTTGGACTCGGCCATCTTGTGGGTGTCTTCGCGACGCTTCACAGCGGCACCGAGACCGTTGGAGGCATCCAGGATTTCGTTCTGGAGGCGCTCGGTCATGGTCTTTTCACGGCGGGCCTTGGAGTAGCCAACCAGCCAACGCAGGGCGAGGGCGGTGGAGCGGCCCGGCTTGACCTCAACCGGAACCTGGTAGGTGGCGCCACCAACGCGGCGTGAGCGGACCTCAAGGGAAGGCTTGACGTTCTCCATGGCCTTCTTGAGGGCTGCTACGGGGTCGCCGCCGGACTTGGCGCGGGCGCCTTCGAGGGCACCGTAGACGATGCGCTCTGCGGTGGACTTCTTACCGTCAACCAGCACCTTGTTGATCAGCTGGGTAACCAGCGGGGAGCCGTAAACGGGATCTAGTACGAGCGGCCGCTTGGGGGCCGGACCCTTGCGAGGCATATTACTTCTTCTCCATCTTTGCGCCGTAGCGGCTGCGTGCCTGCTTACGGTTCTTCACACCCTGGGTATCGAGGGCGCCACGGACGATCTTGTAGCGGACACCCGGGAGGTCCTTCACGCGACCGCCGCGAACGAGCACAATGGAGTGCTCCTGCAGGTTGTGGCCTACACCGGGGATGTAAGCGGTAACTTCAACGCCACCGTTGAGGCGCACACGTGCAACCTTACGAAGAGCCGAGTTCGGCTTCTTGGGGGTGGTGGTGTAAACGCGGGTGCAAACACCGCGGCGCATCGGGCTGCCGTTAAGCGCGGGAGCCTTGGTCTTTTTGACCTTAGGCGTGCGGCCCTTGCGGACCAGCTGGTTAATCGTAGGCACTCTCGTGTTCTCCGTTGGTTTGATCTCTACCTTCACGCTCAGGCGCCAGCCTGAACACAATGGTTTGGCGTTGCTCCTTGCAGCTGCGGCCTCTGGAAACTTGCGTAGGCGTGCAAAAGCGTGGCATTCGTTGCGCACCTTACCCGCAACCCGGAAACAAGCTCCACCCAGCATCATGAGAACAAAACCAAAATGATGCTGCGGCGGCCTTCATCCACTGCCACACAGAACAATTACACAAAGTTTAGCACGGCTGGACCCGGGCCCTTAATCGGGTGTAGACGAAAGGCCCCGCCTCCACAGAGTGGAAGCGGGGCCTTTCAATGCAATCGACTAGCGGAAATCGTTGCCGAGATCGTAGTCATCCAGCGGGATGGCGTGGAACTCAGGAGCTCCGTCGCCGCCCAGGGAGTCGTACGAGAAGTCACTGAAGGCGCTGGGGCCGGTGAACAGGTTGGCCTTCGCTTCCTCAGTGGGCTCCACGGTGACCTCGGTGTAGCGCGGGAGACCCGTGCCGGCCGGGATCAGCTTACCGATGATGACGTTCTCCTTGAGGCCGAGCAGCGGGTCGCTCTTGCCTTCCATGGCCGCCTGCGTCAGGACGCGGGTGGTCTCCTGGAAGGAAGCTGCCGACAGCCAGGACTCGGTGGCCAGGGACGCCTTCGTGATGCCCATGAGCTCAGGACGTCCGGAAGCCGGAGTCTTGCCCTCGGACACAACGCGGCGGTTGGCCTCCTCGAAGCGGCTGCGCTCGGCGAGCTCGCCGGGGAGCAGATCCGATTCGCCGGACTCGATGACCGTGACGCGGCGCAGCATCTGGCGAACGATAACCTCGACGTGCTTGTCGTGAATACCGATGCCCTGGCTGCGGTACACGCCCTGGACCTCGTCCACCAGGAACTTCTGCGCAGCACGGGGACCCATGATGCGCAGAACCTGCTTGGGATCCACCGGACCGTTGATGAGCTTCTGGCCCACTGTGACGTGCTCGCCGTCCTCAATGAGGAGGCGTGAACGGCGCAGTACCGGGTAGGCGATCTCTTCAGAGCCGTCATCCGGAGTGATGACCAGGCGCATCTGACGCTCGGACTCTTCGATGGCGATGCGGCCGGCTGCTTCAGCAATCGGTGCGACACCCTTCGGAGTACGGGCTTCGAAGAGCTCCTGGATACGGGGCAGACCCTGGGTGATGTCGTCGCCACCGCTGGCGGAAACAGCACCACCGGTGTGGAACGTACGCATGGTCAGCTGGGTACCGGGCTCACCGATCGACTGTGCGGCGATGATGCCGACGGCTTCGCCGATGTCCACGGTCTTGCCGGTGGCCAGTGAACGGCCGTAGCACAGGGCGCAGGTGCCGACGCTGGACTCACAGGTGAGTACTGAGCGGACCTTGACCTCGGTGATGCCGGCTGCGAACAGCTCAGCGATAACGACGTCGCCGCAGTCGGTGCCGCCGGCCGCAAGGACATTGCCCTTGGAGTCCACAACATCAACAGCGAGCGTACGGGCGTAGGCGCTGTTCTCGACGTTCTCGTCCAGGACCAGCTCGCCGTTGGCGTCCGGCACGGCGATTGCCGTGACCAGGCCGCGCTCGGTGCCGCAGTCCTCTTCGCGAACGATGACGTCCTGCGACACGTCCACCAGACGACGGGTCAGGTAACCCGAGTTGGCGGTACGCAGCGCGGTGTCAGCCAGACCCTTACGGGCACCGTGCGTGGCGATGAAGTATTCCAGCACCGACAGGCCCTCGCGGTAGGAGGACTTGATGGGACGCGGGATGATTTCACCCTTAGGGTTGGCCACCAGGCCACGGATACCCGCGATCTGACGGACCTGCATCCAGTTACCACGTGCACCGGAGGACACCATGCGGTTGATGGTGTTCATCGGCGACAGGTTGTCACGCATCACCTGGGCGATCTCGTTGGTTGCCTTGTTCCAGATCTCGATCAGTTCCTGGCGACGCTCGTCGTCGTCGATCAGGCCCTTGTCGTACTGGCCCTGGATCTTGGCAGCCATGGTTTCGTAGCCGGCGAGGATCCGCGGCTTGTCCTTGGGTACCTCGATGTCCGAGATGGCGACTGTAACGCCTGAGCGGGTGGCCCAGTAGAAACCGGCATCCTTCAGGTTGTCCAGCGTTGCCGCCGTGACCACCTTCGGGTAGCGCTCGGCGAGATCGTTGACGATCGTGGACAGTTCGCCCTTGTCCGCAACGTTCTCAACCCACGGGTAATCCGCCGGCAGCGTCTGGTTGAAGATGACCTGTCCCAGGGAGGTCTGGACGATCACCGGCTGGCCGGCTTCCCAGCCTTCCGGAGCTTCCCAGCCCGCGTACGGAACGAAGCCTTCGAGACGGATCCTGACCTGCGAGTTCAGGTGCAGCTCGCGGAGGTCGTAGGCCATGATGGCTTCGGCAACCGAGGAGAAGACGCGTCCTTCGCCAGCTGAACCGACACGCTTGGTGGTCAGGTGGTAAAGACCGATGATCATATCCTGCGAAGGCAGGGTGACCGGACGGCCGTCGGACGGCTTCAGGATGTTGTTCGAGGACAGCATCAGGATGCGTGCCTCGGCCTGGGCCTCGGGGCTCAGCGGCAGGTGGACTGCCATCTGGTCGCCGTCGAAGTCAGCGTTGAAGGCGCCACAAACCAGCGGGTGGAGCTGGATTGCCTTACCTTCAACAAGCTGCGGTTCGAAAGCCTGGATGCCAAGGCGGTGCAGGGTGGGTGCACGGTTGAGCAGCACCGGGTGTTCGGTGATGATCTCTTCCAGCACGTCCCAGACCTGCGGACGGTAACGCTCAACCATGCGCTTGGCCGACTTGATGTTCTGTGCGTGGTTGAGGTCAACCAGGCGCTTCATCACGAACGGCTTGAAGAGCTCCAGTGCCATCTGCTTGGGCAGACCACACTGGTGCAGCTTCAGCTGCGGGCCGACGACGATGACCGAACGGCCGGAGTAGTCAACGCGCTTGCCGAGGAGGTTCTGGCGGAAACGGCCCTGCTTGCCCTTGAGCATGTCGCTCAGGGACTTCAGCGGACGGTTGCCAGGACCGGTGACCGGACGGCCGCGACGGCCGTTGTCGAAGAGGCTGTCAACAGCTTCCTGAAGCATGCGCTTCTCGTTGTTGACGATGATCTCCGGGGCACCGAGGTCAAGCAGGCGCTTGAGGCGGTTGTTGCGGTTGATCACACGACGGTAGAGGTCGTTGAGGTCGGAGGTCGCGAAGCGGCCACCGTCCAGCTGGACCATCGGGCGCAGTTCCGGCGGGATCACCGGGACGGCGTCCAACACCATGCCGAGCGGGCTGTTGTTGGTGGTCAGGAACGCGTTGACCACCTTCAGGCGCTTCAGGGCGCGGGTCTTGCGCTGGCCCTTGCCGTTGGCGATGATGTCGCGCAGCAGGTCAGACTCGGCCTGCATGTCGAAGTTCTCAAGACGCTTCTTGATCGCTTCGGCACCCATGGAGCCTTCGAAGTACATGCCGTAGCGGTCGCGCAGCTCGCGGTAGAGGCCTTCGTCGCCTTCGAGGTCTGCGACCTTCAGGTTCTTGAAACGGTCCCAGACCTGCTCGAGCCGCTCGATCTCGGCGTCGGCACGCTTACGCACGTTGGCCATCTGACGGTCCGCGGAGTCGCGGGCCTTCTTCTTGTCGGCAGCCTTGGCACCTTCACCTTCGAGGCGCGCGATCTCGTTTTCGAGGTCACGGGCGATCGTGGCGATGTCGGAGTCGCGGTTGTCGATCAGCTGCTTCTTCTCGATGTCGTGCTCAACCTGCAGGTTGGGCAGTTCCTCGTGGCGGCTGTCGGCGTCGACGCTGGTGATCATGTAGGCAGCGAAGTAGATGACCTTTTCGAGGTCCTTCGGTGCCAGGTCAAGGAGGTAGCCCAGGCGGGACGGAACACCCTTGAAGTACCAGATGTGCGTGACCGGGGCGGCCAGCTCGATGTGGCCCATGCGCTCACGGCGGACCTTCGCACGGGTGACTTCAACGCCACACCGCTCGCAGATGATGCCCTTGAAGCGCACACGCTTGTACTTACCGCAGTAGCATTCCCAGTCGCGGGAAGGGCCGAAGATCTTCTCGCAGAAGAGGCCGTCCTTCTCGGGCTTGAGCGTGCGGTAGTTGATGGTTTCCGGCTTCTTAACCTCGCCGTAAGACCAGCCACGGATGTCATCCGCGGTGGCGAGGCCGATCTGCATGAGGCCGAAGGAGGATTCGCTGGACATATGGTCCCTGTTCTCTCTTGTTCTCTAAATTCTGAAGTCTTGGTTACGGGAAGAGGGAGGTCATGCCCTGGGAATAGACAGCCGGCGGGCCGACTGCTTTTCCCAAGACATCAACCTGCTAAACCTCTTCTACGGAACTGGGCTCTGCACGAGACAGATCGATGCCCAGTTCTTCCGCAGCCGTGAAGACTGCGTCATCAGAGTCACGCATTTCAATTGTGGTTCCGTCCGTGGAGAGTACTTCCACGTTCAGGCACAGCGACTGCATTTCCTTGATCAAGACCTTGAAGGACTCAGGAACGCCCGGCTCGGGGATGTTCTCGCCCTTGACGATTGCTTCGTAGACCTTGACACGACCGTGGATATCATCCGACTTGATGGTGAGGAGTTCCTGGAGCGTGTACGCGGCGCCATAAGCTTCCAGCGCCCACACTTCCATCTCACCGAAGCGCTGGCCACCGAACTGTGCCTTACCACCCAGCGGCTGCTGCGTGATCATGGAGTACGGGCCAGTGGAACGGGCGTGGATCTTGTCGTCCACCAGGTGGTGGAGCTTCAGGATGTACATGTAGCCGACCGAGATCGGATCCGGGAACGGCTCGCCGGAGCGGCCGTCGAAGAGGCGGGTCTTGCCTGAGGAGTTGATCAGGCGGTCGCCGTCGCGGGTGACGTTGGTGGAGTCCAGCAGACCCGTGATTTCCTCTTCACGGGCGCCATCGAACACCGGCGTTGCAACAGTGGTCTGGCCACTCTCGCGCGGCAGGTTCGGCAGCTGCTTCATCCACTCGGGCTCGCCTTCGATCTTCCAACCGGTCTTGGCAACCCAGCCGAGGTGCGTTTCCAGCACCTGGCCGACGTTCATACGGCCCGGAACACCCAGCGGGTTCAGGACAATATCAACGGGGGTACCGTCGGCGAGGAAGGGCATGTCCTCGATCGGGAGGATCTTGGAGATAACGCCCTTGTTGCCGTGACGGCCGGCGAGCTTGTCGCCGTCGGTGATCTTGCGCTTGGCGGCCACGTAGACGCGCACCAGCTGGTTCACACCCGGGGGCAGTTCGTCGTCGTTGTCGCGGTCGAAGACGCGGACGCCGATGACGGTGCCGGACTCGCCGTGCGGAACCTTCAGGGAGGTGTCGCGCACTTCGCGGGACTTTTCACCGAAGATGGCACGCAGCAGGCGTTCTTCCGGGGTCAGTTCGGTTTCACCCTTCGGGGTGACCTTTCCGACCAGGATGTCGCCGGCTTCAACTTCGGCACCGATGTGGATGATACCGCGCTCGTCCAGGCCTGCCAGGACTTCCTCGGACACGTTGGGGATGTCACGGGTGATTTCCTCGGCACCAAGCTTGGTGTCGCGGGCATCGATCTCGTGCTCCTCGATGTGGATGGAGGAAAGAACGTCCTCGGCAACAATGCGCTGCGAGAGGATGATGGCGTCCTCGAAGTTGTGGCCTTCCCATGACATGAATGCCACGAGCAGGTTCTTACCGAGGGCGAGTTCGCCCTGGTCCGTTGCCGGACCGTCGGCGATGATGCCGCCGACCTCGAGGCGCTGGCCTTCGTTCACCAGGACACGGTTGTTGTAGCAGTTGCCCTGGTTGGAGCGTGCGAACTTGTTGATGCGGTAGTTGGTTTCCGTACCGTCGTCGTTGAGCATGATGACGAGCTCAGCGGAGACCTCGGTAACCACACCGGCCTTCTTCGCAATGGTGACATCACCGGCGTCGACGGCGGCGGCGCGCTCCATGCCGGTACCCACGAACGGGGCCTCGGAACGGACCAGCGGCACGGCCTGGCGCTGCATGTTGGCACCCATGAGTGCGCGGTTGGCATCGTCATGCTCGAGGAACGGGATCAGGGCCGTAGCCACGGACACCATCTGGCGCGGGGAAACGTCCATGAACTCGACCTCGCCGGCGGGAACGAGCACAGGCTCGCCTCCACCACCACGGGCGCGGACCAGGACGGTCTCTTCGGCGAACTTCTTGTTCTCATCCAGCGGAGCGTTGGCCTGTGCGATCAGGACCTCTGCCTCGTCGTCGGCCGTGAGGTACTGGACCTCATCGGAGACAACGCCTTCAGCGACGAGACGGTAAGGAGTCTCGATGAAGCCGAACGGGTTGATGCGGCCGTAGGATGCCAGCGAACCGATCAGACCAATGTTCGGGCCTTCAGGGGTTTCGATGGGGCACATACGTCCGTAGTGGGACGGGTGAACGTCTCGAACTTCCATGCCTGCGCGGTCACGGGACAGACCACCCGGGCCAAGCGCGGACAGACGGCGCTTGTGGGTCAGACCCGACAGCGGGTTGTTCTGGTCCATGAACTGTGACAGCTGGGAAGTTCCGAAGAACTCCTTGATGGCTGCAACAACAGGGCGGATGTTGATCAGTGTCTGCGGCGTGATGGCCTCGACGTCCTGGGTGGTCATCCGCTCGCGGACAACGCGCTCCATACGGGACAGGCCGGTGCGGACCTGGTTCTCGATGAGCTCGCCGACGGCGCGGATACGACGGTTGCCGAAGTGGTCGATGTCATCGATCTCAACGCGCAGCTCGTGGTCCTGGCCGTCGCGCTTGCCGGTGAGGGTCTTCTCGCCGGCGTGCAGGGCAACCAGGAACTTGATCATGGCCACGATGTCTTCAACGTGCAGGACAGAAGCTTCCTTGTCGCCAAGGGAGCGGTCGATGCCAAGCTTGCGGTTGATCTTGTAACGGCCAACCTTGGCCAGATCGTAGCGCTTGGAGTTGAAGTACAGGTTGTCCAGGAGTGACTGGGCAGCCTCGACTGTGGGCGGCTCGCCCGGTCGCAGCTTCCGGTAGATGTCCAGCAACGCGTCTTCGCGGGTCTCGGTGGCGTCCTTCTCCAGCGTTGCACGCATGGAGTCGTACTGGCCGAACTCTTCGAGGATCTGGCCTTCGGTCCAGCCGAGGGCCTTCAGCAGAACGGTGACGGACTGCTTGCGCTTGCGGTCGAGGCGAACGCCGACCTGGTCGCGCTTGTCGATTTCGAGTTCAAACCATGCACCGCGGGACGGGATGATCTTGGCAGTGAAGATGTCCTTGTCACTGGTCTTGTCGGCGGTGCGCTCAAAGTAGGCGCCCGGTGAACGGACCAGCTGGGAGACGACCACACGCTCGGTGCCGTTGACGACGAAGGTGCCCTTCTCCGTCATGAGGGGGAAGTCGCCCATGAACACGGTCTGCTGCTTGATTTCGCCCGTGTTGTTGTTCATGAACTCGGCCTTGACGTACAGCGGTGCCGAGTACGTTGCGTCCCGGTCCTTGCACTCGGCCATGGTGTACTTCGGGTCAGCGAACTCCGGATCGGAGAAGCTCAGGGACATGGTGCCCTGGAAGTCCTCGATCGGGGAGATCTCTTCAAAGATGTCCGACAGTCCGGACGAGGTGGCGACGCTGAGATCGTTTTCTTCGACGGCCTTCGCTACGCGCGCCTGCCAGCGTTCGTTTCCGACCAGCCAGTCGAAGCTGTCCGTCTGCAGGGCAAGGAGATTCGGAACGTCCAGCGGTTCGTGAATCTTTGCGAATGAGAGCCGGCGAGTGGCACCATCAGTGCTGTCGGCGGTGTTAGCGGTTTCGTTATTAGAGGTGCTCGAGGCGACCAAGAGGGATCCTTCCACAGACCTTCAGGCGTTTTCAGATCTCCCCCGCTGTGCACCCTGCGGAATGACTCCGCAGTGCTACCATCCGGTTCCGCTATATGACCCGGGCCGGGGCTTTCCATACAATGACGTTGTTGACGGCACGTTGATGGTCAGCTGCCAGGCAAAGCCCACCGCTATATGAAGGCTGAAGGTAAACAGGGAAGACGCAAATATCTACGATACGGCAAAACCAATTACGTGTCTACCCCACAACCGGACTTATTGCAAGCACTGATTTCTTGATACCGGAAGCGGCATCAGAGCCGCAGCGTAACGTCCTCAGCCGTGCAGGCCTGGGCGTTTGCGAAGACAGCATCACGCACACCATCCTTGGAAGTCTGCTCGGGATCGCCGCCGCTTTTCGCGGCCGTGGAGTGGTCAAGCGCGAGGACGCTGAGCGAGGTAAACAGTCCCACCAGGTTCCCCGACACCGTGTCCTTGGCGTCCTGGGCGGCAAAGTAGATGTCCTCGTAGGCGTTGGAATCGTCCTGGATGGCCTTGTAGTCGGCGTAGAGCGAGTTGAACGTCTCGCAGGCTCCCTTAACACCGCCGGCCTGGGGCGCTGCTGACGGAATGGAAGAGCGCGACGGCGATGCGGTGGAAGGTGCCGACGTGGACGCAGTGGGGGCTGCTGTGGATGAAGTGCTGTCCGGCGCAGGAGTGGCAACGCTGCAGGCGGTGAGTCCGGCGAGGCTGGCCATGGCTGCCGCGGCGAGGATTTTCTTCAAGATGCTGCTGCTCCCTGTTTTGCGTTGCTCTGATGTTCTTGCGTCGCTCTGTTGCTTTCGTCTTCGCCGTCCACCCTACGCACCACCGCGACCTCGCGCACAACCGGCGGATGGGTAGTTCTCCCCTGGTGGCCACGGCCGGCAGGATTGGAATCATCGGCACCCCTGCGGCGTTTGGATAAATAGGTGACATGCCTCACGGTAGCCTTGGAAGTACATCGATTCAGAGCGGAAGAGATCACAATGGGCAACTCCAACGACAACACTGACGTGGTCATCCTGGCCGGTGCGCGCACCCCGCAGGGCCGGCTCAACGGGCAGTTGGCGAGCTTCACCGCCGTCGAACTGGGAGCGCACGCGATCAGGTCCGCGATTGCAGCGAGCGGCGTGGACGCCGGCCAGGTGGACGCCGTCATCATGGGCCAGGTACTGCAGGCCGGCGCCGGGCAGAACCCCGCACGCCAGAGCGCCATCGGAGCGGGAATCGGCTGGAACGTTCCGACCGTCACCATCAACAAGGTGTGCCTGTCCGGGCTGACCGCGGTGATCGACGCCGCCAGGATGATCCGCAGCGGCGACGCCACCGTCGTCGTGGCCGGCGGCCAGGAATCCATGACCCGTGCGCCTCACCTGCTGCCGGGTTCCCGCCAGGGCTGGACCTATGGCGCCATCCAGGCGCTGGATGTTGCGGCGCACGACGGCCTCACGGATGCGTTCGACGGCCAGTCCATGGGCCTGTCCACCGAAACCAAGAACCTGACCCTGGGCATTGACCGGACCTCGCAGGACAACGTGGCCGCCCACTCGCACCAGCGTGCGGCGCTGGCGGCGAAGAACGGCGTCTTCGACGACGAGATCGCACCCATCAGCGTCAAGCAGCGCAAGGGAGATCCCATCGTCGTCTCCACGGATGAAGGGGTACGGCCCAACACGTCCATCGAGTCCTTGGCCGGGCTCCGGGCCGCCTTTGTCAGCGACGGAACCATCACCGCCGGCAACTCCTCTCCCCTGTCCGACGGCGCCTCCGCACTGGTGCTGGCATCGCGCCGATTCGCGGAGGAGAACGGCCTGGAATACCTGGCTGTGGTGGGAAAGCCCGGACAGGTTGCCGGTCCGGACAATTCCCTGCATTCGCAGCCGTCCCACGCCATCATGAACGCACTGCAGCGGGCGGAATGGAGCACCGCCGACCTTGACTTCATCGAAATTAACGAAGCGTTCGGTTCGGTCGCGGTGCAGTCGCTGAAAGACCTGGACTACCCGCTGGAGAAGTGCAACATCCACGGGGGCGCCATTGCCCTGGGCCACCCGATCGGGGCGTCCGGTGCGCGGTTGGCGCTGCACGCGGCCCATGAACTCAAACGGCGGGGCAGCGGCAGGGCCGCGGTCTCCCTGTGCGGCGGCGGCGGTCAGGGCGAAGCGCTCCTGCTGTACCGGGACTGATGGCGGGCACGGAATAATGGTGGGCAGGAACTGATGGTGGGGCAGGTCCACAACGCGGGCGCCGCCGTCGGACGTCAGCGCTTCCTTGCCGACGCCGCCGCGCGCGGCTTGGACGTGCAGCTGGTGGAGCGGCTGGCCGCGCGGAGCCTCGAGGAGGCTGCCGGGATTCTGGGCATCACGCCCGCGGACATCGTGAAGTCCCTGGTGGTCAAGCACAAGGACGGGACGTTCCTGTTCGCGCTGATTCCGGGTGACCGGCAGATCTCCTGGCCAAAACTGCGGACCCTGGTGGGCGTCAACAAGCTCTCGTTGCCGCCCGCGGACGTGGCGCTTGGTGCGACCGGCTATGAACGCGGGACCATCACCCCGCTCGGCAGCACCACCGCCTGGCCGGTGTACGCGGACGCCACCATCGCCGGCCGCCGGATCTCCATGGGCGCCGGCGAACACGGCTACAGCGCGTTTGTGGACGCCGATGCGCTCACCGCAGCACTGGGCGCCGTCGTCGCCGATATCTCCGAACCGAACTAGGCACCACACGCAAGTAGGTCGCACTAACTGTCGTTTTGAGCGCTCATAACGACAGTTAGTGCGACCTACTTGGGTTAAATGCAGGAAAACCCCGCCCACCGAAGTGGACGGGGTTTTCCGTGAAGCGGCGTGAGTTACTTGAGGGTAACGGTTGCGCCGGCAGCCTGGAGCTGCTCCACTGCCTTTTCGGCAGCTTCCTTGGTGACGCCTTCGAGGACAGCCTTGGGGGCGCTGTCAACAACGTCCTTAGCTTCCTTCAGACCCAGGGAAGTGATTGCGCGAACTTCCTTGATCACTGCGATCTTCTTTTCGCCAGCTGATTCGAGGATAACGTCGAATTCAGTCTGCTCTTCAGCTTCTTCAGCTGCGCCGCCACCGGCGGGGCCAGCAACAGCAACTGCAGCTGCAGTAACTTCGAAGGTCTCTTCGAAGAGCTTGACGAACTCGGAGAGCTCGATGATGGTCAGTTCCTTGAAAGCTTCAATGAGCTCTTCGTTGGTGAGCTTCGCCATGGTGTGGCGTCCTTCCTATAGGTGGTGCTTGGCGGCCTGGGCCATTGCCTTCACACCGGAGTCTGGTGGGTGAAGAGAAACTAGTTCTCTTCGGCAGCGGGTGCTTCGGCGGGAGCCTCTGCAGCTGCTTCGGGGGCTTCGTCTGCGGCCGGAGCTTCTTCCGCGGCGGGAGCCTCGGCAACTGCCGGTGAACCGTTCGCTTCTTCGAGCTTGAGGCGCAGTGCGTCAATGGTGCGTGCAGCGGCGGCAGCAGGAGCCTTGAGGATGCCTGCAACCTTGGCGAGCTGCAGCTCGCGGGACTCGAGTGCTGCCAGGGCAGCGACTTCGCTCGCGTTCAGTGCCTTGCCCTCGAAGTAACCGGTCTTGATAACCAGCTGCTTGTTGGCCTTGGCAAAATCCGTCAGGCTCTTGGCAGCGGCAACTGCGTCACCCTTGATGAACGCGATTGCAGTGGGGCCGGAGAGCTGGTCGTTGAATGCTTCGACACCAGCTTCCTTGGCTGCAATGGCGGTCAGGGTGTTCTTGACGACCGAGAACTTGGTGTCCTGGCCGAGAGAAACACGCAGCTGCTTGAGCTGTGCAACGGTGAGCCCGCGGTATTCGGTCAGGACAGCGGCGTTCGATTCCTTGAAATCGTTAGTGATCTCAGCTACTGCTGAAACCTTTGTAGGCGTTGCCATAACCCTCCTTCCGGGGATAGTGCCGGTATGCGACGGTCCCCGCTCAGATGAGCTAAAACTAAAAAACGCCCCGCGCAGATGCACGGGGCTTGGCTCAACACGGCTTTCACTGTGGAGCGTTGCTTCGTTCACCTGCGCCGGCCGCCCTATGTTCAGGGTCCTTCGTCCAGAAATACATTTGGCCTCCCGCACGCAACTGCAGAGTTGAGCTGTGTTCAGGAGAATGGATTTCCAACAACCGACGGTCTTTGGTACTGCAAGCTTACGGGACCGGCCGCCTGACCACCAAATCGGCCTTAGCTCTTGCTGGTCCCCAGGTACGGGAGTTCCTTCTGCCAGATGCCGGTCACGCCGGCGGTGGTGAAGCCGAGCTGCTGGTTGACAGTCAGCAGGTACCTGTTCTCGGGGGCGTTCCAGGTGTAGATGACACGGGCATCGGGG
Organism: Pseudarthrobacter raffinosi; assembly: GCF_023913735.1. Classification (GTDB taxonomy): domain Bacteria; phylum Actinomycetota; class Actinomycetes; order Actinomycetales; family Micrococcaceae; genus Arthrobacter; species Arthrobacter raffinosi. The sequence goes on along the minus strand of NZ_JAMXBH010000004.1, from coordinate 209,215 downwards.
AACTGCTCGGTGAGCCGCTCCATGTTGGCCACCTTGATCAGCAGCCCCAGCTTGTTCCCCCGGTGCTCCTGCAGGACCAGGGTGTCGTCCTGGAACACCACATCGGGCCGGTGGGCCAGGACGCTGATGGTGGTCAGGCCCACCAGGGCCCCGGTGGCCAGATGCTCGACGGCGGTGACCACCGTCCGCCGCCCCTGCGCGATGGTGACCTCTTCGGCCTCGCGGAGGATGCCGCCGTCGAACACCATGTCCTGCTCAACGGGAGTCTCGAGGGAAGGGTCGACGTCGGCGCCCGCCTGGTTCTCGAGCACGGCCACGGCTTCCAGCCACTCATCCGGGCAGCGGTCCGTCCAGTGATGGAGCCGGTACCGCCCGCTATTGGCTTCATCCGCCTCGGCCTGGAGGTCGGCCACGAGTTTGGTGTCCAGCGGCAGTGCACAGGAGCTGAACTGTTCGATGTGCTGAAGTGTGTAGCCGGTCCGGCGCGCGAATTCGACTTCCCGGCTGTCCAGCGGCACAAAGCCCTGGCCTGAACCCGGCACCAGCTGGCCGGTCTCGAACTCGTGCAGGGACGCGCCGGGATGGTTGGTGTCAACGAGGATCAGCGTGCGGCCCTCGCTGCGGGCAAGGTGTTCAGCCGCGAGGAGCAGCTTGCGGCCCACTCCCTGGCGCTGGAATTCCGGCAGGATGTCCAGGGTGAACTCCGCCATATCCAGGTTGTCGGTCAGCGGCAAGGCAATGTCAACTGTACCGATGATCTGCTCCCCGGCCTTGGCTACCAGGATGACCTGGCGCTCATAGGGATCGGCCAGCTCCAGGAGCTTCTCCAGCGGTGTGTACGCGAGGTCGTCGCTGCCCCAGGTCTGCATCCGGACTTTGCGGCCCACCTCTACGGCAGCCAGGAAATCCACCGCGTCAGGTGCGTCCAGGGTGTCCGGGATCCACAGCTGCTCTATCCGTACGTCTTCTGCCATAAGGTGCGTCATCCCAGCCGTTTCTGCCATTCGCCCTCATAACCAGCAGGTTTGAATCCAAACAAATTATTTATCGCCAGCATATGCCGGTTTTCCGCGGCGTTCCATGTCAGCACCGACCGCGCCGTCGGCCATCGAAGCTGCGCGGTGCGGAGGTTCGCGGCCTTGATCAGCAGTCCCAGCCTCTTGCCGCGGTGCCTGGCAGGGTCCCAGTCCCCGGCTTCCCAGTCCAGTCCGGCAATGGGGACATCCTTGCTCATCCGGTTCTTGAGAACTGCGCATTCAACCAGGAGTTCGTCAGGACACGTATCAGACCAGCCCACCAGGACGTAGCCGGTTGCCCGTGAACACGCCTCCATCTCCAGCGTGTCCAGCTGGTTCGCCGGGACCGGCAGCGTTAGCCGGCTAGACCTCTCCACCTGCTCAAGTTCGTAGCCCGCACCGGCTGCAAAGGCCACGGCAGGATCATCTGCGGGGAGCCCGACCGCGCCGGATTTGGCGGGGATCAACCGGGCCGCGTTCTCCACCGGCCCGGCGGGCAGCTCACAGTACGCATCCAAGGAAGTGCGGACACTGTCCGCGGCCACCGCCTCGGCGTGCTCCAGCAGCCGGCGGCCCCAACCCCGCCGCCGGAAGGCTGCCGCCACGTCCACCATGATCCCTGCCGTGGATGTGTTCTCACGCAGGGGCAGGGTTACGGAGCAGGTACCCACGGTTTCCTGGCCCAGCCGTGCTACGAAAAGGCGGCGTTCCTCATACTCATTGCCGCGCCAGTATTCCAGGCTCTCCATGGCCGTGGGGCAGCGGTCCAGGTCGCCCCATTTCTCCAGTTCATGCTTCTCGCGCAGGGCGTGGCACTCGAAGAAGTCCATCACGCCGCCGGTGCCGCCGGCACTGTGGTCTGTCCCGGCGTCGAGCGCTGAAGGAATGGCCCCTGCGGTGATCATCAGCTGCTGACCGGTCATGCCCCATCCTAACCATCCGTTGGGTTTGGTCGAGGGCAGGCGGAGGCCGTTTGGTCCAGGGTCCTTGGGTAAGCAAAAGGACCGTCCGGCGCAGTGCCGGACGGTCCTTAGGTGTGCCGGGATAAGCCGGCCGAAGTGCTGTTGAGGACTAGACCTCGGTCAGGACCTTCGTGACGTTGGGGTCGACGGAGATGCCGGGACCGAACGTGGTGGCCACGGTGGCCTTCTGGATGTAGCGGCCCTTGGAAGCGGACGGCTTCAAACGAAGCACCTCTTCCAGTGCTGCTGCGTAGTTCTCGGCCAGCTTGATGGCGTCGAAGGAAACCTTGCCGATGATGAAGTGCAGGTTCGAGTGCTTGTCGACGCGGAAGTCGATCTTGCCACCCTTGATGTCGTTGACAGCCTTGGCCACGTCTGCGGTCACGGTGCCGGTCTTCGGGTTCGGCATCAGGTTACGGGGACCCAGGACCTTACCAAGACGGCCAACCTTGCCCATGAGGTCAGGGGTGGCTACGGCTGCATCGAAGTCGGTCCAGCCGGCTGCGATCTTTTCGATCAGGTCATCGGAACCAACAAAGTCGGCGCCGGCAGCGATTGCTGCCTCAGCCTTGTCGCCCGTTGCGAAGACCAGGACGCGGGAGACCTTACCGGTGCCGTGGGGCAGGATAACGGTGCCGCGGACCATCTGGTCAGCTTTGCGAGGGTCAACGCCCAGGCGGAAGGCAACCTCAACGGTGGCGTCGAACTTGGACGGGTTGGTGTCCTTGGCGAGCGTTACTGCCTCGAACGGCGCGTAGAAGTTCTCCGCGTCGATCTTGGCGGCTGCTGCCTCATATGCTTTGCTGCGCTTTGCCATGCTGCTTATTTCTCCTTGTGCAGTTGTGGTCTGCGGACCGCGCTGGGCCCTGCCACAGCCGAGGATCCTGGGAGGACCCTGCGGCATTACGGTTTGTGCCGGTTGTCCGGCAGTGGTGCCGGTTTCCCGACGGTGAAGGCTATTAGCCCTCTACGGTGATACCCATGGAGCGGGCGGTACCGGCGATGATCTTCGCTGCGCCTTCGAGGCTGGTGGCGTTGAGATCTTCCATCTTGGTGGTGGCGATCTCGTTGACCTGGGCCTGGGTCAGCTTGGCAACCTTGACGGTGTGCGGGGTGGGTGAACCCTTGGCAACGCCTGCAGCCTTCTTGATGAGCTCTGCAGCCGGCGGGGTCTTGGTGATGAACGTGAAGGAACGGTCTTCGTAGACCGTGATTTCCACGGGGATAACGTTTCCGCGCTGGGCTTCTGTGGCAGCGTTGTACGCCTTGCAGAATTCCATGATGTTGACACCGTGCTGGCCAAGCGCAGGACCGATCGGCGGGGCCGGGTTAGCGGCGCCTGCCTGGATCTGCAGCTTGATGAGGCCGGTGACCTTCTTCTTGGGAGCCAATGTAAGGTCCTTCTCTCAATATCTTCCTGGGACACAGGAGCGTGCCTCAGGTTGTTGGCCGCCATGGCGAGGCGACCGGCCGTTCCGGGGCTGCTAAGCGGGCAGTCCGGAACGAATTCTGTGCGGGTAACTAGATCTTGCTGACCTGGTTGAATGCCAGCGTGACCGGGGTTTCGCGTTCGAAGATCGACACGAGCACCACGAGGGTCTGGGATTCCACCTTGATCTCGGAGATCGTGGCGGGGAGGGTCTCGAACGGACCTTCCTTGACGATGACCGATTCGCCGACCTCGAAGTCGACGTCGATCTGGGCGGCAGCGTGCTTGACGGGCTTGCCCTTTTCGGCCTGCTCTTCTTCGAAGACCGGCGCGAGCATGGAGAAGACTTCGTCGAGGCGCAGCGGCACCGGGTTGTGGGCGTTGCCCACGAAGCCGGTAACACCGGGAGTGTGGCGGACGGCGCCCCAGGAGGCATCCGTCAGGTCCATGCGGACCAGGACGTAGCCGGGGATCCGGACGCGGTTGATGACCTTGCGCTGAGCGTTCTTGATCTCAACGACCTCTTCCATGGGCACCTGGATTTCGAAGATGTAATCTTCCATGTCCAGGGTCTGGATGCGGGTCTCAAGGTTGGCCTTGACGCGGTTTTCGTAGCCGGCGTAGGAGTGGATGACGTACCAGTCACCCTCCTGGCGGCGCAGCTTGGCTTTGAATTCGTCGGCGGGGTCAACCTCGGCCTTGGCGGCCGCGGCTGCCAGGGCGTCTGCATCAGCGTCGTCGCCCTCCGAGTCGCCCTCAGCAGGTTCGCCTTCTACGGCGTCACCCTCTGAATCGGCACCCTCTGAATCGTCTGAATCGTCGGCGGAATCGGCGTCGGCGGATTCGGGCGCAGCGGACTCAACCTCGGACTCTTCACCGGCTTCAGCCGTGGGGGCCGCCGTGTTGTCCGTGGACTCTTCCAGCTCAGTCTCGGTTACCTCGAGCTCCTGCTCAGACACTTGGTCTCCTGCTTCCTCATTGCCTAACATGCCTATTTAAATGGCTCAATTCCGCACACCGCGTGGATTCTTCCGGTTTACCCGGACAAGGCCACGCGGCCTGCGGACGATATGCCTTAGCGGTCCCCGGGAGCTATCCCGCCGAAGACCCAGCTGACCGCGGTTCCAAAACCGATGTCCAGCAGGCTGACGATCACCATCATGATGGCCACGAACACCAGCACCACGAGCGTGTAGTTGATCAGTTCCTTGCGGGTTGGTGCAACAACCTTCTTCAGTTCGCCGATGACCTGGCGAATGAAGAGTGCAATACGAGCGAAGAAGTTTGCCTTGGCGTCCTTCTTAGCTGGGCGGCCCTTGGAGCTGCTGGCAGCTGTTTCGGTCACCTGGTCCTCGCTCATCTTTGCAATGTTGGATTACCCGGTTCTGATCAGAACCATGGTTGCTGCGCTTGCTCCGGCATTCCGCCGGAACAGCTTGCGCAGGGCAGACAGGACTCGAACCTGCAACCTGCGGTTTTGGAGACCGCTGCGCTACCAATTGCGCCACTACCCTATGGATCGAAAACAGCATCCTGACAAACTTCCGCAGTTTGCACTGGGGCGCACGTCATCATCCGTGTTTTCAACACCGGAGAACCAGTCTACGCAACAACTTCGTCTACGTCGAACCAGCCTCATTCCGGACCGTCCAATCCGCCCTGGTGGGTGACTTGACCTGCAGTCACATCCACGCCGGCAGCCCGAACGATCCGCTGAACAGCATAGAGTAGACCACGTCGAATTCCACCATTCAGCCTCCGGGCTGCAAGCGAAGAACGGACCCTGCCATGTCTGCCGCCCGCGTTTCCAAGCGCATTTCCGCTATTGCCGAATCCGCAACCCTGGCCGTTGATGCCAAGGCCAAGGCGCTGAAGGCAGCTGGCCGGCCCGTTATTGGCTTCGGGGCAGGGGAACCGGACTTCCCCACCCCGGACTACATCGTCAAGGCGTCGATTGAGGCCGCCGGCCAGCCCAAGTACCACCGCTACTCCCCCGCCGCCGGCCTGCCGGAGCTCAAAAAAGCCATCGCCGAGAAGACTCTCCGCGACTCCGGCTACGCCGTGGATCCGTCCCGGGTGCTGGTGACGAACGGCGGCAAGCAGGCCGTGTACAACACCTTCGCCACGCTGTTGGATCCGGGCGACGAAGTGATTGTCCCCACGCCGTTCTGGACCACCTACCCGGAGGCCATCAGGCTCGCCGGCGGTGTCCCCGTTGAGGTGTTCGCCGGACCTGAGCAGGACTACCTGGTCACCGTTGAGCAGCTTGAGGCCGCGGTGACGGACAAGAGCAAGATCCTGCTGTTTGTCTCGCCGTCCAACCCCACCGGCTCCGTCTACAGCCCCGAGCAGGTCGCCGAAATCGGCAAGTGGGCCGCCGCCAAGGGGCTCTGGGTGGTCACCGACGAGATCTACGAGCACCTGACGTACGACGGCGTCCCGTTCACCTCCATCGCCACCGCAGCCCCGGAACTGGGCGACAAAGTGGTCATCCTCAACGGCGTCGCCAAGACCTATGCGATGACCGGCTGGCGCGTCGGCTGGATGATCGGCCCGGCCGACGTCATCAAGGCAGCCACCAACCTGCAGTCGCACGCCACCTCCAACGTTTCTAACATCATGCAGATCGCAGCCCTCGCCGCGGTCTCCGGACCGCTGACCGCCGTCGACGAGATGAAGGTGGCATTTGACCGCCGCCGCAAGGCGATCGTTGCCGGCCTGAACGCGATCGACGGTGTTGAATGCCCGACACCGAAGGGTGCGTTCTACGTCTACGCGGACGTCCGTGCGCTGCTGGGGAAGGAATTCCCGACGGCGGCAGGCACCGCAACGCCGTCGACCTCCGCCGAACTGGCTGCTTTGATCCTGGATGAGGTTGAAGTTGCCGTGGTACCGGGTGAGGCGTTCGGCCCTTCAGGCTACCTGCGGCTCTCCTACGCCCTGGGCGACGATGACCTCGCCACCGGCGTCGCCCGGCTCCAGGACTTCCTGGGCCAGGCCAAGTAGGGACGCTCTCTCACTTCCTGCAGGAAATACTCAAACGCTCTATCACTTCCTTTAGGAGTGATAGAGCGTTTGCGCTTAAGCCGCATCAAGTGAGAGAGCGTTGGGGAAAAAGGCACTTTATGTGAGAGAGCGTCCGGGGTGGGCTAGAGGAGGCGGCGTTCGGCGGCCCACTTGGTCAGCTCGTGCCGGCTGGAGAGCTGGAGTTTGCGCAGCACCGCTGAGACGTGGGTTTCCACGGTTTTGATGCTGATGAACAGCTCCTTGGCCACCTCCTTGTAGCTGTAGCCCCGGGCGATCAGACGCATCACTTCAAGCTCGCGGGCAGACAGCCTGTCCAGCTCGTCGTCGGCAATATCGGCCGGAGCGGTGCCGAAGGCGTCCAGCACGAAGCCGGCCAGCCGGGGCGAGAACACAGCGTCGCCACCGGCGACTCGGAACACGGCGTCGGTGATCTCGGCCCCGGAAATCGTCTTGGTGACATACCCCCGGGCACCGGCGCGGATGACTGACACCACGTCCTCGGCGGCGTCGGAGACGCTCAGGGCCAGGAACTTGGTGGTGGCCAGGAGCGACGCGGAACCCGCGATGACTTCCCGGCCGCCGCCACCCAGACCACCGGGCAGGTGCACGTCCAGGAGCACCACCTCCGGACGCTCCTGCGCGATCACCGCGATGGCCTGCTCAACCGTTGCCGCTTCCCCCACTACTTGGATGCTCTCAGAGAGGTCGGCCTTGAGTCCCGAGCGGAAGATGGCGTGATCGTCCACGATGACCACCCTGACCGGCGTTGCGGGGCGGATGGGCCCGGTCCCCTGTATGCCGGTCCCCTGTACGTTGTTCATGATTTCCCTTCCGCGTTTTCCGGTTGGAGTGCCGGCATTCCCAGCCGCACCTCAGTGCCGTTGGGCGTGCTGGTGATGGAGGCGGACCCGCCGTGGCGTTTCATGCGTCCGATGATCGATTCGCGGACACCGAGACGGTCTTCGGGCACCTCCTGCAGGTCGAAGCCCGGCCCCCTGTCCTTGATGAAGATTTCCGTCCGACCATCGGAAACTTCGAGGTAGACAGAGACGGTCCCGCCGCCGTGCCGGGAGGCATTGAGCATCGCCTCACGGCTGGCCTGGACCAGGGCTTCATGGGATTCGGTCATGGCTGTGTCCCCGACGCTCACCACCTCCACAGCGTTGCCGAGCGAGTCTTCCACTTCGGCACCCACGGCCTTGATGCGGTCCGAAAGCTGGCCCGCCTCCTTACCCGGGTCCTGGAACAGCCAGCTCCTGAGCTCACGTTCCTGCGCCCGGGCGAGCCGGACTACGTCGTGCTCGTTTCCCGCCCGCCGCTGGATCAGGGCGAGGGTCTGGAGGACGGAATCGTGCAGGTGGGCAGCGATCTCGGCCCGCTCCGTTTCACGGATACGGCCCGCCCGCTCAGTTTCCAGGTCCCGCCAGAATTTGAGGGCCCACGGAAGAAGTACCAGCACCACGCCGCCCAGCACCGACACCGACGCCAGCAGCGCCAGCCAGGTCTGTTCCCAGGATCCGGAACCGGACACCATCACCAGCACGCCGGCAACCACCAGCGCCAGACCGGCGGCCAGGCGCGCCCAGCCGCCTGCCTGATCGGCCTTGGTTTTGTCCACGAGCCCCGCGCGGCGGGTTTCGTCGAGCTGCATCCAGGCGATGGCTGCGCCGCCCAGCACGGCAGCCGCGGGGATAAGGGTCTCCAGGGGCACGTCCACGCCCAGGAGCCGGGCAATCATGATGCCCGCCACGAGGAGGAGTCCGGCGCCCAGCATAATCTCCTTGCCATAACGCATGCTGCGGACCCGGAACCACGGCGGCCGCACGGGGGCCCCGTAGCTCGAACCGTAGCCGGCAGCGGGCCCGCCGGAAACACCCCCCGGGGCGAAAGCACCGGCGTCGGGATTTCCCCACCAGGGAGCGGCCGCGGGCGAGCCCTGCGACGGCGCCGCCGAGTGCGGCCCGGCGCTGAATGCCGGGTCAAGGCTGACGGCCGGGGCAATGGGCGACGCCGGACGCCTGGCATTGCGCCGGGCACTTTCGTCGGCGGTGGGGACCATGATCCACAGCCACGCATAGAAGGCCAACCCGGCGCCACCGGCGAGCGTCGCGAGTGCCATGCCGATCCGCACGCTTTTCACCGGCCAGCCCAGATGCGCCGCGAGGCCGGCACAGACGCCCGCGATGACGCGGTCGCTGCTGCGGACAAGCGGTGGGCGGGTGAGGGCGGTGGTCATGTGTCAATCCAAGCACGGATCAGGGTTCCCCGGACCCGATTCCGGCCTGAACCGGGGGTAACTCAGGGGCGAGTCAGGGTGTTCCCCAGTAGAGCTGCGCCGCCCCGGACGGCAGGATCGAAGTATGAACTCCCAGACCCCCACCCCCGATGACGGCCAGCCCACCGAACCGCTCCCCCCAAGCGACCCGGACCAGCCGACCGAACCCCTGCTGCCACCCCCGGCTGCTTCGCAGGACACACCCCCGACCGCCGGTCCCTATGCCGGCCCGTACGCAAGCCCGCATGCCGGCCCGTATTCCGGCCCGTACTCCAGCGCCAAAGCGCCGGGGCAGTCCGGTGACTTCTTCACCTGGGTCCGGAGCCACGGTATCCAGCGCGGACGCGACCGGTGGATCGGCGGTGTCTCCAGCGGCATCGCGCACCGGATGGGCATCGATCCGCTGATTGTCCGCGGCATCTTCATTGTCCTCACCCTCTTCGCCGGAATCGGCGTCCTGCTCTACGGCCTGGCCTGGGCAGTCCTTCCCGAACCCGACGGGCGCATCCACGTCCAGGAAGCCGGCGCCGGCCGCTGGTCCAGCGGCATGACAGGCGCCCTGATCACCACTGTGGTGGGGCTCACCGGGCTGGGCGGCGGATTCTGGGGCTGGAGCCGCAACGGCTTCGGCGGATTCCTCTGGACCGTCTTCTGGGTGGGCGGCGCCATCTACTTCATCTACTACCTGACCCAACGCAACAAGGCCCGGAATGGAGCTCCCATGAACGCCGCACCGCAGCCGGCCGGCGCAAACTCCGGTTACTCGGCCGACCCCACCGCCCCCTATGCCTCGCCGTTTGCGGCCACGGATTCCGCCTCTGCCCGCACGTCGAGCACGTCCGGCGCGACCGGCAGCGCGCCTTACCTTCCGGTCCCGCCGTCGAGCGTCAACCCGCCTTACGGTGGGGGCAGCTACGGCGGCGGCAGCTACGGCGGGGGCGGCAGCGACGGCGGTGCCTACGGCGGCTACCAGCCTCCACAGGGCCCGGCACGCGCACCCAAGGTCCGCCCGTCCGGCCCCGGCGCCCCGGCAGTAGCCATTACAGCCGGAACAGCGCTCCTGGTGGGTGGCGGGCTCAAAGCCCTGGACGCCGGCAACGTGATCAACCTCGGCGACGCCGCCAACGCGATCGTCTGGGCCAGCGGTGCAGCCGTCCTGGGCCTGGGCATCCTGGTCGCGGGCCTGCGCGGCAGGACGTCCGGAATCCTCGGATTCTTCGCCGTTGTTGCCCTGGTGATTGGCAGCATCTTCAACGTTGTGGGCAACGGCGACAGGGTCCGCTTCACCCAGGTCGACTGGGCACCGACGAGCCAGCAGCAGGCGGCCGATGGCTTCAGCGTCACCGGCGGCAGGGGAACCGTTGACCTCACCCAATTGGGCGCGCAAGCCCCGCTGGACTCAGAAGTCGTGGTTCCCCTGGACATCACGGCGAGCAACGTCACCGTGATCCTCCCCAGCAACATTCCCGTGGACGTGAGGGCAGACATGACGCTGGGGAACCTCAACGAAGGCACCAACCACCGGGGCGGCATTACCTCCCAGGAAACCAGCTACAACACCGACAAGCCAGGCGGCCACCTGATCATCCGGATCGACGGCACCCTCAGCAACGTCACCATCCAGGAAGGAAACTGACATGAGCAGCTTCGATCCGGCACCGGATTCGTCTACCCCGCAAACCCCGACGACGGTGCACACCGACGCGGCCGGACCCTCACCCACACGGGTGGGCACGATAGTCTGGGGCCTGATCGTGATGGCGCTGGCCGCCCTGATCATCATCGCCCAGTTGGGCGTGGTAACCCTGAACGGCACCTACGTACTGATCGGCCTTATGATCGGCGCCGGCGCCGCGCTGGTGATCGGCGGGCTGCTTTCGGCCCGAAAGCGTGACAATGAACCCACAACAGGGAAGTCTTGAACCATGGACAAGTTCTTCAGCATCGTCAGGGGCTTCGGCCTGAAACGTGGACCCCAACGCTGGCTGGGAGGTGTGTGCGGCGGCATTGCAGCAAAGCTCAACGTGGATGTGGCATTCGTCCGGATCGCTTTCCTGGTCTTCTGCCTCCTCCCCGGCCCCGCCGTCGTCCTCTACATCGCAGCGTGGCTGGTCCTTCCTGACCAGCAGAACTCCATCCCGCTGCAGAAATTCCTGGACCGCCGCTCCATCAGCTGACCTCAGGTCAGAACCGCAAGGCCCCCGCTCCCCGGAGAATTCCTTCCAGGAGCGGGGGCCTTTCTGCTGTCCTTGTCCACCGGCCGGTGGACAACAGATTCAACCGGCCGGGCCTGTTGACCGGCACCCCGGGACTGCAACGCTGGAAGCATGAACACTTCCCTCATCCCCGGGCAGCGGCAATCGCCTGATGCCATCTGAGCAATCCCGAGGTGGCCACCGCGCTCCATATCGCCGAGGCGACGGTCAAGACCCACCTGCTGCGGATCTTCAACAAGCTGGACGTGGACGACAGGACCCGTGCCGTGGTCCCTCCCATGGAGCGGGGCGTTTTGTAACCGGTTTGTGTCGTAACGCACACCGCCGACTACAATCTAGGTGAGCTCAGCGTGGCGCTCTGCCTGTAAACCTTCACACCAGGATTTGAGCCGAGACATGAAAATTGGAATTCTTACCAGCGGCGGCGACTGCCCCGGACTGAACGCTGTCATCCGCGGAGCCGTCCTCAAGGGCATCGCCATCCACGGCCACGAATTCGTGGGGTTCCTGGACGGCTGGCGGGGTGTCGTCGAAGGCGACATCATCGACATCCCCCGCAGCATGGTCCGCGGCATCGCCAAGCAGGGTGGCACCATCCTGGGCACCTCCCGCACCAACCCCTTTGAAAACGGCGGCGGGCCGGAGGTCATCAAGGCCCACATGGACCGCCTCGGCATCGACGCCATCATCGCTATAGGCGGCGAAGGGACCCTCGCGGCCGCGAAACGCCTTACCGACGTCGGTCTCAAGATCGTGGGTGTCCCCAAGACCGTGGACAACGATCTTGACGCCACCGACTACACGTTCGGTTTTGATACGGCCGTCCAGATCGCCACCGAGGCCATCGACCGGCTCCGGACCACGGGCGAGTCCCACCACCGCTGCATGATCGCCGAGGTCATGGGCCGCCACGTTGGTTGGATTGCCCTGCACGCCGGCATGGCCGCCGGCGCCCACGCCATCCTGATCCCCGAGCAGAAGGTCAGCATCGAGCAGATCACCGAATGGGTCCAGGAAGCCCATGACCGTGGCCGCGCCCCGTTGATTGTTGTTGCCGAGGGCTTTGTTCCGGACCACATGGAATCCCCGCACTCCGAGCGCGGCCTGGACACGTTCGGCCGGCCCCGTCTGGGCGGCATCGCGGACCAGCTCGCCCCCGAGATCGAAGCCCGCACCGGCATCGAGACCCGTGCCACGATCCTGGGGCACATCCAGCGCGGCGGCGTCCCGTCCGCGTTCGACCGTGTGCTCGCCACCCGCCTGGGCATGGCCGCAATCGACTCCGTGGTGGAGGGCTACTGGGGCACCATGGTGGCCCTCAAGGGCACCGACATTGTACACGTGAGCTTCGACAAGGCCCTGGGCCAGCTGAAGACCGTACCGCAGAACCGCTACGACGAGGCTGCGGTCCTGTTCGGCTAAGCCTGATCAGCGCGAACGGACACTTGAGGCCCTCCGCTGTGGGGCCTCAAGTGTCCGTTCGCGCTTCCCTGTGCTGGGTAGGCTGGGGATATGACTCTTGACCCCGGTTCCGCCGCCATCATCCAGCTCGCTTGGGCCCGGCATTTGGGGCTCGACGACGGCGCTTTCGCTGCGTCGCTGACTTCCGGCGAGCGTTTGGTCAGGGCCGACGACGCTGCAGGGACTGTGGAGTTCGTCAGGCTGTTCGGCAGCTCGGCACTGGTGGGACCCCAATGGGTCATTGACGCCGCCGCCGGAATTCCGGATGAGGAGATGGCCCAGCATGTGACCCTCCTGACCCTGACCCGGTCCCACGGAGGCCACGGCCTCGGCGCCGCGGCATTGTTCTTCGCCGACGACCTGCCCCTTCGCCAGCCCTCCGAAGAGCTGACCGTGTCCCACGGAAACCCGGAGGCGATCGAGCTGGAAGGCCTGTGCCCGCCGGACGACGTCAACGAAGTGCACCTGTCAGAACTTGGGCACCGCTACACGATTCTCCACGAGGTGGACGGGCGGCGCTTCCCGGTGGCCTGCGGCGCCTACGGGGAATGGGAAGGACTTCTCGCGCAGATGGGAGTCCTGGTGGACCCCGAGTGGCGGCGACGCGGGCTCGGATCGGTGGCCGCATCGATCGCCGCCCACGCGGCCCTCGCGGCGGGCCTCACCGTCCAGTGGCGCGCCGAGGTCAGCAACACCGGCGCCGTGGCCCTGGCGCGGCAGCTGGGCCTGTCCACCGGCGGCATCCAGACCAGCGTGCACCTGGGCTGACGCCGCCTGGGACGGCTGCCTACTTTTGGGACGCCGCCTAGGACGCCCGGGTGGCACCCTCTACGGCCGGAGCCGCCGGCTGACCGCCCCAGCCCGCTGCTACCTTGGGCTTGGCGAAGAACAGTGCCACGGCTGCGCCCACCAGGATCACACCGGCAGGAAGCAGGATGGACTGTCCCATCGCCGTCGAGAATCCCTCATGGAGCGCCTCAGGCAACAGTCCGGAGAATTCCATTCCGCCGGACCCGGAACCTTGCGCGGGAAGCTCCGCGGCCAGGCGCGCCTGGATGAGCACGGCGAGGGCCGCGCTGCCAGTACCGCGCCGATCTGACGGGTGGTGTTGTAGACCCCGGAACCTGCCCCGGCCTGACGCGGGGGCAGATTGCGCGTGGCCGTGGAGCTCAGGGGCGCCCAGATGCCGGCATTCGCGAACCCCAGGACAGCACTGGGCAGGAGAAAGAGCAGGATGGGGGTATCCGGGTGCATCAGGTGAAGCCAACGGTGGTGATGCCGATGTTTGCCAAGGAGAAATTGCGGTCCCGGAACAGGCCCAGCGGCAGGAGCGGCTCGCCCTTGTTGAAGCGCTGCCAGAGTATGAACGCCCCAAGCACCAGCAGGCCGGAGATGATGAGACCCCAGACGCTGACGGGGCCAACGATGGTCCCCCAGTTGTACGTCTCGCCTTCCTGGATGCCGAACACCAGGAGGAACAGCCCGGCGGCGCTGAGCAGCACGCCCGGGATGTCGAACTTATGGGGGTCCGTGCTGAGGGTGGGGACGAACCGCCAGGCGAGGATAAATCCAACGATGCCGACCGGCACGTTGATGAAGAAGATCCATTCCCAGCCGAGGCTGTCCACGATCAGGCCGCCCAGGATTGGTCCCCCCAGCGTTGCCAGGCCCGCGGTGGCGCCCCACAGGCCCATGGCGGCGCCCCTTCGGTCCGGCGGGAAGATCCTGGTGATCACCGCCATGGTCTGCGGCGTCATGATGGCGGCGCCCAGGCCCTGGAAGATCCGGGCCGTGATCAGCGTCTGGACGTCACCGGCCAGCCCGCACCAGAGGGAGGCGAGCGTGAAGACCACGAGGCCGGAGAGGTAGAGCTTCTTGGGTCCGAAGCGGTCGCCGAGCCGGCCAGTGCCAAGGCCGCGCTACATTTTCCAAGCCTCAGTTGCCCAACAGATCGAGGATGTCGGTACGGGCGAACATCTGCGCGGCAGCCCGGGCGGAGGGGCTGCCGGCGTCGGGATCTGCTCCGGCGTCGAGCAACACGCGGGACACGTCCGTGTACCCCTTGAATGCTGCACCGGCCAAGGGGGTCTGGCCGCGGTCGTTGGCCGTGTTGGCCTCTCCGCCGTGCTCCAGGATCAGCTGTACCGTCTCAGCGTGGCCGTGGTATGCGGCCAGCATCAGAAGCGAATCGCCCGCGGTGTTGGTCATGGTGGCGGGCGCTCCGGCCTCGAGATAACTCCGCAGCAGACCGGTGTCCCCCTCCCGGGCAGCCTGGAAGAGCCGGTGCGCCAACGCCACCGCTTCGTCGTCGGTCGTGGCCTCGGGTTTGGCGGCGCCGGGCGTAGCGGCGTCGGGTGCGGTGTTCTCGGTCATGAGCGGGTCCCCCTCAGGAATCCAGTCTGGCGTCCCACTACCTGGCCGGCGTCGGGAGCAACAATTACTTCCTGGGCAGCGATGTAAGGCTCGTCGCCGTCCAGCACGGTCAGCATTTCGTCCGGTGCGACGGACCGTTTGATGACGGCCAACGCCACCGGGCCCATTTCGTAGTGCTGCGCAACGGAGGTCACTGTTCCGACCTTCCGTTCGCCGAGCATGACCTGGCTGCCGGGCGCGGGCATGGTGTGCTGCGATCCGTCCAACTGGAGGAACACCAGGCGCCGCGGCGGATGGCCCAGGTTGTGCACGCGGGCGATGGTCTCCTGGCCTTTGTAGCAGCCCTTGGACAGGTGCACGGCGGTGCGGAGGAGGTCCAGTTCGTGCGGAATGGTTTTGTCGTCGGTTTCGGCGCCCAGCCTGGGGCGCCACGCAGCGATGCGGAGGGCTTCGGCCGCCATTACGCCGGCGAGCGGGCGGTCTGCCAAAGTGTCCTCAAGTGCTGCGGCCGGGACGAGGTACTCGATCCAGGGCCGCTCCAGCCCTGGGTGCCCTTCCTCCGGAACCACAGCGTAGGAGTAGCCGCCGGCGCCGACGTGCGGCCACGGATCCCGCCAGGCCAGCAGTGCGGACCATTCCTCCACAGTCTTGGTGGACCCGAGAACTGCCCAGTCGGCGGAGACGTCGGTGACCTCGACGCGCAGCATGAACTTCATTTTGTTCAGCCACTCAGCCAGCGGTGCAGCCTCGGCGGCTTCAACAATCAGCCAGGTGGTCCCGCCGTCGTCCACTACACGGGCGTCAAACTCGATCCGGCCTTGGATACTCAACAGCAGCAACTCACTTGACTCCCCCGGCTGCAGGCCTGTGACCTGCTGGGAAGACAGGGTGTTCAGCCAGGTCAGCCGGTCCGGACCGCTGACCGTCACCACGCCGCGGTGGGAGAGGTCGACGACGGCGGTACCGGCCGCGAGGGCGCGCTGCTCACGCAGCGGCTCACCGTAGTGGGATGCGACGCCGGTGTCCGCGCCGGTGGCCTCGACGGCGCCGGGGCGCGACAGTAGGGGGCTGGGAGTAGTCATACTGGGGGAACGTCCTTAGGTCGGTGGGTATTCCGGTCTCGGGCAGCGGGTCCTGACAGGCTCGACCACCGGTGGGTCAACCACCGCGCCGCGGCGTTAGCGGTATTCCGGGTTTTCGAAGTCGAAGCGTGTTCCGGCTTTCCATTCTTCAGGAAGATTGCCGTAGGCGGGAATCCCGCCGGCGTCCTTAAGCATCCGGGCGAAATGCAGCAGGTTCCATGTCATAAACGTGGTGTTGCGGTTGGTGAAGTCGGATTCGGGGCCGCCGGAGCCTTCGTCAAGATAGCTCGGGCCGGGGCCAACCGGGCCGATCCAGCCGGCGTCGGCCTGGGGTGGGATGGTGAAGCCGATGTGCTGCAGGCTGTACAGCACGTTCATGGAACAGTGCTTGATGCCGTCCTCGTTGCCGGTGATCAGGCACCCGCCAACTTTGGGGTAAAACACCCATTGGCCCTTGTGGTTGAGTTCCCCCGAATGCGCGTAAAGCCGTTCGATCAGCTTCTTGGTCTGGGAGGAGTTGTCGCCCAGCCAGATGGGACCGGCCACCACCACAATGTCGGCCTCCTCAACAGCAGGGTACAGTTCCGGCCACTCATCGGACGGCCAGCCGTGCTCGGTCATGTCCGGGTAAACACCGCTCGCGATGTCGTGATCGACAGTCCTGATCACGCGGGTGCTCACGCCCTGTTTCTCCATGATGAGGCGGCTGACATTGATCAGGCCCTCGGTGTTGCTGGTCTCGGGCGACCGTTTCAGAGTGCCGTTGAAGAACACAGCCTTCAGGTCGCTGTAATCCGTGGAGTCCTTCTGTGTAGCCATGATGCTCCCTTGATTCACTCGTGGGTGAAGCCCAGGATGCCAAGTCTACCGATGACCGGTGACA
The DNA here is from genome assembly GCF_023913735.1 of Pseudarthrobacter raffinosi. GTDB lineage: Bacteria > Actinomycetota > Actinomycetes > Actinomycetales > Micrococcaceae > Arthrobacter > Arthrobacter raffinosi. The sequence continues at coordinate 192,491 of NZ_JAMXBH010000004.1, read as the reverse complement.
CGGCAGGGCGTCAGGAAACCTTTTTCAGGAAGGCAGAGGCGTGCGCTTCGAGGCCCTTGCCGGGCTGCGATGTTCCGCCGGTGGCCACGTCCCAGCGCCAGAGCAGGTTGCCGTCCACCAGTCCGAAGATCCGGGTGGCCGCGCTGTAGTCCTTGGAATGGCTTCCGCGCATCACCATGTCGGTGGTCAGCTGGATCTGAGGGCCCTTGATCTGCCCGTAGTAGAGCTCGGAGATCCCGCCGGGATGTGAGATGGACACCGAGATATCGAACCCGCCGTCTTTATTGCGGAGCGCTTCGACTTCATCGGCGCTCTTGAGAGCGGGAACAATATCGGCCGGAATCAGGCCCGGTCCGCCGTCGGCATCAAGCTGTTTGCGCTCCAGCGCCCAAAAACCGGTCTCAACCGTCAGCGGCCGCAGGCGCGTGCCGTCGTCGTCGGTTAACCAGCTCTCCGCGCGGTACTGAAGATACGGCAGGCCGTTGTGCGTGAAGGAGACATGCTGGAGGAAGTGCTCCGAGTCCTCGTCCCCGCTGCCGAGCCGGCCGCTGCCTTCCCACTCACCAATGAGCCAGGAAAGCGGAACAAGTTCCGGTGTCAGGTCTGTAGGAATTTCTATCGGCACGGCAATTACCTCAGGAAAATGCTAGCTCGTTGAACGGGTTTACTTCTGGCCTTTGAAGAGGCGGTAAACCACAAAGCCGGCGAACCAGGCCATGGACAGGCTGGCGATGCCGAGCAGGACGAGGAAGAAGATTTCAAATGCAAGTACGGACATGATGCCATCCTAACCGGTTAGTAGATGAGTAGTTTGTCTATGAAGTAAGCCAGGGAGCCCACGGCCGAAACCGGCGCAAGGCCCATGCTAACCGCAGCCAAAGGATTCAGCGGACCGCCGCGGAGTGTTACGAGTCGGCGGAAGCTGACCAGCACGGCGCCCACCACAACACCGAAGATCGCCGCCGGCAGAACAGCAATATCTGAAAAGACCAGTCCGGCGAGCGGCCCGGCAAGTCCTGCCATCACAATGCCGAGGGGGGCCACGATGCTGTCCGGCCAGCGGATCAGGCCGGCCAGCAGAGCCACGGCAGCGCTGATGGCTGCCACCAGGAGCATCTCCCGCACGCCGTTGAAGCGCGCGCCGGCAATCCAGCCTGCCCCCAGGCACGAGAGGAGTACCCCGGCGCAGCAGCCCAGCGTGGACTCAAGCCGTTGGGCCTGGCCCGTGCCTCGGATGAGCTGCACCACAAACACAGCCATCATTCCCAACGCCATGAACGCCGGCGTCCAGTCCAGGAAACCCGGGGCGGGGACAAAACCGGCAGCGAGCGCCGATCCGACGCCCGGCAGCGCAATGACGGCTGCAAGGGTCTTTTTCGCGGGGATGCGCAGGAAATGGGGCCAGCCGATGCCTACTGCCACAGCGATCGCCACAGCGACGCCGATGAGTACCTCACGTGAGATGTAGACGCCGGCGATGATCGCTACGAGTCCCGCCACTCCGACAACACCGATGACCCACGAGTCCAGTGACTTTGCCGGGGCCTGCACGTCGGCGGTCATCGGAAACCCGGCCGGCCAGTTCGCTTCGGCTTCGACTCTGCACTCAATTCGTGGCATCCCATTCTGGCTGTGGACCCGGCGGCTCGGCCTTCGGTGTCAGGGCGTTCTGCCCGACGGTTCAATCCTGCCTTATGTGACCCGGATATGTCGCAAAACGAAGGTTTGAGGGGGCGGAATCCGTGCTGTCGTGCAGGCCGGTGGGTATACTCAGAGTTCAGCTACGCTTCCTGCTACGGATGCCGGCCGGATAGATACTTAGTCGGCCAAGTCCGCTGCAGTGAGATAGTACCGGCCGGTGAAAACCCGGTTCAGTCGCCCGAAGATGCGCGGACGCCCCTTGGAGGAACAATGTCGCACATCCTGCTATTGACGAACAGCACCGGTTCTTCGGTAGACATTCTGCCTGCCCTGGAATTGCTGAACCACCGCGTCCACATCCTCGCCGCGGAACCCACAGCCCTGCTGGAGACCGATCCCTGCGACATTGTGCTCCTCGACGCCCGCAAGGACCTGGTGGGCGCCCGCTCCCTCACCCAGCTGCTCAAGGCCACAGGTCTGAGCGCACCCCTGGTCCTGATCCTGACCGAGGGCGGCATGGCCGCTGTTTCTTCGGCCTGGGCCGTGGATGACATCGTGCTCGATTCAGCCGGTCCCGCCGAAGTGGAAGCCCGCATCAGGCTCTCCGTGGCGCGGGCAGTTCCGGACAAGGATGACGCCCCCACGGAGATCCGGGCGGCAGGCGTGGTCATCGATGAAGCGAGCTACACTGCCCGTGTCAACGGCGCCCCGCTGAACCTGACGTTCAAGGAATTCGAGCTCCTCAAATACCTGGCCCAGCACCCCGGCCGCGTCTTCACCCGCCAGCAACTGCTCACCGAGGTGTGGGGCTATGACTACTACGGCGGCACGCGCACCGTGGATGTCCACGTCCGGCGGCTGCGTGCCAAACTCGGTGCAGACCACGAAAACCTGATCAGCACGGTCCGGAACGTCGGCTATCGCCTGACCCTGGTGCGGCAGCAGGAAGACGAACTGACGGAAGCCTGACACCGTTCAGACAGCAACAGCCCCGGACCGCTGGTCCGGGGCTGTTGCTGTCGTAGTGATGCTGTATTTGTGGAGGACATACGGGTCGAACGTATCGAGGCCACCCCACTGGTGGATCCCCCTCGTTTCCCACCGTTACCGGCGGGTGAGATATCGACTATACGTGCCTGCCCCGGGGCCATCAAATCGGAGCGCCGTCCGGCCGGGGCGTATAGCCTAGCCTCATGAGTCCTGCGCACCCGGAAAAATGGCCCGTCCTTATTATCCACGGCGGTCTGGAAGAACAGCTGCTGAAGGACTGCGTGGCGCTCCTCGCAGCTGCCGAGGAGTCTGACGGCAACCCCTCGCTTTCCGAGCAAACGGTGGTGACGCTCCGCGCCGGGGACTCTGCAGAGCATTCCCTCCTGACCCTGGCGCTCTACGCGCCGGACGAGGACTCCGATCCCTCCTCCGGCCAGGACCTGGCCGGGTTTGCCGTTGTTGTGGAGGAGCCGGACGGCAGCGGAGTGCTGGAAATTGCCGTCCACCCCAGCTACCGCAACCAGGGCGTGGCGGACAGGCTTGTCGGCGCACTTCAGTCCGGGCGAGGCCTGGATGGGCTGAAGGCTTGGTCCCACGGCAACCACGAGGCAGCCGCGGACCTCGCCGCCCGCTACGGCTACGGTCCGGTGCGCGAACTCTGGAAGATGAGGCTGACCACCGCCACGGCAGAACTGCCCGACGTCGGCCTGCCGGATGGCGTCACGCTCCGCGCCTTTGCGCCGGGCAGGGACGAGGACCGCTGGCTGGCTGCGAACCGCGCCGCATTTGCCCACCACCCCGAGCAGGGCTCGATGTCCCGCGCGGACCTGGATGCCCGCATGGCCGAGGACTGGTTTGATCCCGCCGGCTTCCTGTTGGCCGTGGACGCCGAGGACCGGTTGCTGGGATTCCACTGGACCAAGGTGCATCCGCGCCACGGCGCCCACCCTGCGATCGGCGAGGTCTACGCGGTGGGCGTCACACCGGCCGCGCAGGGTATGGGCCTGGGAAAAGCACTCACTGTGGCTGGCATCAGGCATCTGCAGGGCCTGGGGCTTCACGCCGTCATGCTCTACACGGATGCCGACAACACCGCTGCCGTTTCCCTTTACCGGGGCCTGGGCTTCACACGCTGGGATATGGACGTGATGTACGGACCGCTGGCCTCTGTTTAGTGCCGCCCGGGTGAGTTATCCCTCTCGTGTGACTAACGACTTCGGATGGCCCGAAATCTAGGGCTTGTGGACGCTGATTGATTGTAAGGTTGGTAAAGAACCGCGCCGGCCGAGGGCCAGCATCAAGCGCCAGGTAAGAGGAGAGACCATGAAACCGGAACCCGCCGGAACAGTCACGTCCGAGGGCGCTTCAGTGCCGGTGCGCGCGCGCTTCGGCTCATCCGAAGTCCCTGCCTCGCGTGCAACGCAGGACCGGATCGACATCCCCGAGTTTGCGCCCAACCTTGTGCCCGAAGGGGACATCCGGCCTGACCGTTTCCTGGACCGCGAGCTCAGCTGGCTGGCTTTCAACTCCCGCGTCCTGGAACTCGCCGAAGATCCCTCGCTCCACCTCCTGGAACGCGTGGCTTTCCTGTCCATCTTCGCGTCCAACCTGGACGAGTTCTTTATGGTCCGGGTGGCCGGCCTGAAGCGGCGCATCGCCACCAACCTCGCCGTGCCCTCCCCTGCCGGCCTCAGCCCTGTGGAGGTGCTGGAGAAGATCGGCGACGAAGCCCACCGCCTCCAACAGCGCCATGCCCAGGTCTACGCCGAACAGATCCGCCCCGCCCTGGCCTATGAGCACATCCACCTGATGCACTGGGACGAACTGGATGACGCCGCCAAGCAGCAGCTCAGTGCCATGTTCGCCGAAAAGGTCTTCCCGATCCTGACGCCGCTGGCCGTGGACCCGGCACACCCGTTCCCCTACATTTCGGGGCTCTCCCTCAACCTGGCCGTCGTGGTCCGCAACCCCGTGAGCGACAAGGAACTGTTCGCCCGCCTCAAGGTTCCGGACCAGCTTCCCCGCCTGATCTCCATCGACGGTCCGCGGGCCGGGGCCGTGGCGGGACGCGTGGCGCGTTTCATCGCGCTTGAGGAAGTCATCGCCGTCCACCTGGACAAGCTCTTCGCCGGCATGGAAGTCCTGGAACACCACATCTTCCGCGTCACGCGCAACGAGGACCTCGAAGTGGAAGAGGACGACGCCGAGAACCTCCTGCAGGCGCTGGAGAAGGAACTGCTGCGCCGCCGGTTCGGCCCTCCCGTCCGCCTCGAAGTCACCCACGACATCAACCCGAACATCCGGGCCCTGCTCATCCGTGAGCTCGGAGTGGAAGAGTCCGAGGTGTACTCGCTCCCGGCTCCGTTGGACCTCCGCGGCCTGTCCGTCATTGCCGGAATTGACCGTGCCGACCTTCATTACCCCAAGCACATGCCGCACACGTCCCGATTCCTCAACGAGTCCGAGACGTCCAAGGCCGCCAACGTTTTCTCGGCCATGCGCCGCCGCGACATCCTGCTCCACCACCCGTACGACTCCTTCTCCACCTCCGTGCAGGCGTTCCTGGAACAGGCGGCCGCGGACCCCAAGGTCCAGGCCATCAAGCAGACCCTGTACCGGACCTCGGGCGACTCCCCCATCGTTGACGCCCTGATCGATGCCGCAGAGGCCGGCAAGCAGGTGCTGGCCCTCGTGGAGATCAAGGCCCGGTTCGACGAGCAGGCCAACATCTCCTGGGCCCGCAAGCTGGAACAGGCGGGCGTGCATGTGGTCTACGGCATCGTGGGCCTGAAAACCCACTGCAAGCTGTCGCTGGTGGTCCGCCAGGAAGTGGACGGGCTGCGCCGCTACTGCCACATCGGCACCGGCAACTACCATCCCCGCACGGCCCGCTACTACGAGGACCTTGGCCTGCTGACCGCCAATGACCAGGTAGGCGAGGACCTTTCCAAACTGTTCAACCAGCTCTCCGGCTATGCTCCGAAGTCAACGTTCAAGCGGCTCCTGGTGGCTCCGCGCTCCGTCCGCTCCGGGCTGATCGACCGCATCGAGACCGAGATCCGCAACGCCAGGGCCGGGCTGGCCGCAAGGGTGCAGATCAAGGTCAACTCCATGGTGGATGAAGCCATCATCGACTCCCTTTACCGCGCGTCCCAGGCCGGCGTGATGGTTGACGTCGTTGTGCGCGGCATCTGCTCGCTGCGTCCCGGCGTTCCGGGCCTCAGCGACAACATCACGGTGCGCTCCGTGCTGGGCCGATTCCTGGAACACTCCCGGGTGTTCGCCTTTGCCAACGGCGGCGATCCTGTGGTTTACATCGGCTCGGCGGACATGATGCACCGGAACCTGGACCGCAGGGTCGAGGCCCTGGTCCAGCTGTCCAATCCCGACGACATCAGCTACGTCCTTAACCTGCTGCGCCGCTACATGGATCCGGAGACAGCCAGCTGGCATCTGGATAACCAGGGCCTGTGGAACCGGCACCACATTGCCGACGACGGCAGCCACCTCGACGACATCCAGTCCTGGCTGCTGGCCTCGCGCACCCGCCAGCGCAGCCTGAGCCGTCGGTAGGGCTACGGCGTTGGCGGGCGACATCCTCGTAGCAGACCAAACAGAACATCCCGGCGAGGCAATCGCCGTCGTCGCAGCCGGGGCACTGCCTTGGCGTATCAACTCCGAAGGTCTCGAAGTCCTGCTGATCCATCGTCCGCGGTATGACGACTGGTCCTGGCCCAAGGGCAAGATCGACGCCGGTGAGACCCTTCCCGAATGCGCGGCCCGTGAGGTGCACGAGGAGATCGGACTTGATGCGCCCCTGGGCATTCCGCTGCCGCCGATCCACTACCGGGTGGCGACTGGACTGAAGGTGGTCCACTATTGGGCGGTCCACGTCAACGGGGCCCGCCTCGTTCCCGACGGCAAGGAGGTGGACCGCGTGGTGTGGTGCGCCCCTGAAACGGCCGCGGGGCTGCTGTCCAATCCGACCGACGTCGTTCCCTTGGAGTACCTGCGGGCAGCCCATGGCCGGGGTGACCTCAACACATGGCCGCTGATTGTGGTGCGGCATGCAAAGGCCAAGCCCCGCTCGTCCTGGTCCAAAGCCGAGGGCGAACGGCCCCTGGCCGCGACGGGAATCAGGCAGGCGCAGGCCGTCAGCCGGCTGCTGCAGGCCTGGAAGCCGCCGCGCGTGGTGACGAGTCCCTGGCGGCGCTGCGTGTCAACCGTGGCGCCATACCTGAGGGCAACAGGGGCCAAGGTCAAACTGGTGGAATCGCTGACGGAACACCGGCACGCCCGGACCCCCAAAAAAACCGCTGCCGCCATTGAGTCGCTCCTGGAGAAGGCACGGCCCGTCGCCGTCTGCACGCACCGTCCCGCACTGCCCACCATCCTGGGCCAGCTGGCCAAGCACATGCCTGGCCGCGTGCGCGCGCTCCTGCCGGACGCCGACCCTTACCTGTCCCCCGGTGAGCTGGTGGTGTGCCACGTGGCCATCGACAACAGGCGCCGCATCGTGGCAGTGGAGCAGTTCAAGCCCTTCGACGACTGAGTTTTCGGCACGCCCGGCCGCGCCGCCCGGCTCACCGATGAACTGCTGCTCGATCTGGTCCGCGGCAAACTGAGGAAGGGCTGATCCGATGCGCGGCCGGCGGCCAACGCTGGGGCCGGCCGCGGGACCCTTGCGGGGTCGGCGGGGCTTCGCCCGGTAGACTTTAGCCGTGAGCATCCCGACGCCTTATGAAGACCTCCTGCGCGATGTCCTGGCCCATGGCACGCACAAATCCGACCGCACGGGCACCGGAACCACCAGCGTTTTCGGCCGTCAACTGCGCTTTGACCTTGGCCGGAGCTTCCCGCTGATCACCACCAAACGCGTGCATTTCAAGTCCGTGGCAGTGGAGCTGCTGTGGTTCCTGCGCGGTGAATCGAACGTCAAATGGATGCAGGACCAGGGCGTGAGCATCTGGAACGAGTGGGCCGACGCGGAAGGCGAACTGGGTCCCGTCTACGGCGTCCAGTGGCGCAGCTGGCCCACCCCTGACGGCGGCCATGTTGACCAGATCGCCGAGCTGGTGGGGAACCTCAGGACCAACCCGGACTCGCGCCGGCACATCGTGTCTGCCTGGAACGTCTCCGAGCTCAAGGACATGGCACTGCCCCCGTGCCACGCGTTCTTCCAGTTCTACGTGGCCGACGGCAAACTGTCCTGCCAGCTGTACCAGCGCTCGGCGGACATGTTCCTGGGCGTGCCCTTCAACATCGCCTCCTACGCCCTGCTCACGTGCATGATTGCCCAGCAGGTGGGGCTGGAGCCTGGCGAGTTTGTATGGACAGGCGGCGACGTCCACATCTACGAGAACCACATGGACCAGGTCCTGAAGCAGCTGGACCGGGAACCCTATGAATACCCGCAGCTGAGGATCACCCGGAAGCCGGCCTCGATCTTCGACTACACGCTCGAGGACTTCGAAGTGGTGGGCTACCAGCACCACCCCACGATCAAAGCCCCGATCGCCGTATGAGCACCGAGAACGCAGCAGACCCCCAGGACTTCACGCAGGAACTCGCCGGTTCCGTGACCGGCGTCGGCCTTGTGTGGGCGCAGACGTCCGGCGGCGTGATCGGCAAGGACGGCGACATGCCCTGGCACCTCCCTGAGGATCTGAAGCACTTCAACCGGCTCACCATGGGGCACCCCGTGATCATGGGGCGCAAGACGTGGCTGTCCTTCGCGGACAAGTACCGTCCCCTGCCCGGCCGGACGAACATTGTGATCACCCGGCAGAAAAACTGGGGCGAATCGCCCGAGGCGGAGGGCGCCGTCGTGGTCCCCTCCCTGGATGATGCCCTCCTTGAGTCGCAGTTCGTCGACGGCGGCGGGACCGTCTGGATCCTGGGCGGCGGGGAAGTCTTCCGCCAGTCCACCGAACTCGCCAACGTCGCGGTGGTCACCACCATCGACGTGGAGGCGGACGGCGACACGTTCGCCCCCGAGCTCGATGAGACCTGGGAGGCGGCGGCGTCCGTCCCGCCAGACGGGTGGCTGACGGCGGCCAACGGAACGCGCTACAGGTTTACCAAATGGATTAGGACGCAGGGCTGAGATGTTGAAAAAACCGGAAACACTGTTTGTGCTGGGCTACATGCTGCTGCCGCTGCTCGCGCTGCTGTCTGCGATCGTTGGCCTGACCATGATCCTGGGCGGCAACAAGATCCCCGGCGCCATCGTGCTGGTGGTGGTGACGCAGGTGTTTGCCTTCGGCGCCTTCTACGCGTTGCGACTCCGCAAAGCCGCGGTGCTGGAGGAAACCAACCGCAGCTGACGCCTGTTTCCCCCGCACGCCGCTCGTACGCATCCCCGCGCGGGTGACGTAACCGACTGCGCCCTGCGCGATCCGGCGTCTAAACTGGACGAATGACTACAGCAGCTACCCCCTCCGTCGGCCTGGTCGGATGGCGCGGCATGGTCGGCTCCGTCCTGATGCAGCGCATGCAGGACGAGGGCGACTTCGCCAACATCAACCCGGTGTTCTTCTCCACGTCAAACGCGGGAGGTGCCGCCCCGTCGATTGCCGGTGCTGCCGCTGGCGCCGCCGGCAAGCTTGAGGACGCGTTCGACGTCGACACGCTGGCTAAGCTGCCCATTATTGTCACCGCCCAGGGCGGGGACTACACCAAGCGCGTGCACACCGAGCTGCGTGGCCGCGGCTGGGACGGCCTCTGGATCGACGCCGCCTCCACGCTGCGCATGAACGACGACTCGATCATCGTGCTGGACCCGATCAACCGCGACGTCATCGACAAGGGCCTGGTCAACGGGACCAAGGACTTCATCGGCGGGAACTGCACCGTTTCCTGCATGCTCATGGGCCTCGGCGGGCTGTTCAAGAACGGCCTCGTTGAATGGGGCACGTCCATGACATACCAGGCTGCTTCCGGCGGCGGCGCCCGGCACATGCGCGAACTGCTCAGCCAGTTCGGCACACTCAATGCCGAGGTCAGCTCGGAACTGGACGACCCGGCGTCGGCCATCCTGGAAATTGACCGCAAGGTCCTCGCCCACCAGCGCACCGACATCGACGCCACCCAGTTCGGCGTGCCGCTGGCCGGTTCCCTGATCCCGTGGATCGACGCGGACCTTGGGAACGGCCAGTCCAAGGAAGAGTGGAAGGCCGGGGTTGAAACCAACAAGATCCTGGGCACCTCGGACGAAAACCGGATCATGATGGACGGCCTGTGCATCCGGATCGGGGCCATGCGTTCGCACTCGCAGGCGCTGACCCTCAAGCTCCGCGAGGACCTCTCCGTGTCCGAGATCGAGAAGCTACTCGCCGAGGACAACGAGTGGGCCAAGGTCATCCCGAACACCAAGGAAGACTCCATGGCGGGCCTGACCCCCGTGGCTGCGTCCGGCACCCTGGACATCCCCGTGGGCCGCATCCGCAAGATGGAAATGGGCCCGGAGTACATCAGCGCCTTCACCGTGGGCGACCAGCTGCTCTGGGGCGCCGCCGAGCCGCTGCGCCGCATGCTCAACATCGCCACCGGGAACCTGTAACCTCCCGCGGCTCCGGCGCCGCACTTCTGCGGGATACGCCAAGTGCTTCCACTCAAGTCGAAGGACCAGCCAGCCTTCTTCGATCAGTGCGTTCTCCCGGCGACGCTCTGCGAGCAGCACGTCCTCCGTGGGCCCGTAGTCGGTGTATTTGCCGCTGCCATCAAACTCAATCACTATGCGGGTTAGCGGATCCGCGAAGTCTGCCCGGAATTGACCACTTGGCGTCTGAATCTCGAACTGCGGAATGAACATGTGCAGATCGAATGATCGCAGCAGCCTGGTCCGGGTCTCCCCCACCGATTCCGACCGCCCATCCAGGGCCGCCAGCAGATCCAGCGCCCGCCGGTTCCCGCGTTTGACCGGTCCCACGTCCAGAAGTTGCCGCATGCTGTCGATCCCGGCTCCCTTGCGCAGCGCGTGGTCGCCGATCACGGCTGCCTGCTCCAGTGGCAGGATACGGGCGCAGTCCAGGACGGTCCGTTCAATGCCGGTGGTCAGAATCTCTTTGCCACCCATGCTCCACAGCGTTGTCACATCTACGGGTTGCAGGTCCATCCGGTGGGTGCGGACGTCCGTGCCGGCACTATTCGTCGAGTTGGCGTAGTCCGTGGTGACGTGGATCATGGGCCCGGCATCCCAGACGTGACACTCGTGCAGCCTGGCGGCACTGATATGGCTGTAGCGGCAGGCCCCGCCGGTGGACAGGAAGTGCGCCTGGATCCGCAGGGCGTCCCTGGTCCACGGCTCCGCTCTCTTCCAGTCAGCGTTCCGGACGTAAGCTCCGCGTCGAAGGCGCAGGATGGTTCCGGGGCGGACTGCCGCCGTCAGGACCCGCTCGTCCAGCCCTGCCGCGTCCAACTGTTGCGTGGAGGCAACGGGGAAGGCCGGCCAGCGCACATCCAGGAGCACACGGATTTTGTCGCCATTCATGGTCCAAGGTTCTCGGACGAGTGCTGGCCCGGGTAGATCGCAGCCACGTTATGTGGACAACCCCGGCAGCAATACCCGCATCCGCTTCTTCCGGCATCCTGCGCTGCCTCCCCGCTTGCCACCCGCCGCTTGAACGGCCCTGCCCCGCAGGAACGGTGCTGCCCCGCACCGCTTTTGCGGGGCAGGGCCGCCCGTGTTCGGCAGGGCGGCGATTGGGGCCTGGCTTAGCTGTCCAGGAATGCGAGGCACTGTACGGCGGCCTTGCTGAACGCCGCCTGCGCAGCGGGTCCAAGCGGTTTGGATTCGTCAAAGAGTTCAGGCACGACGGCGGAACTGCGGCCGGTGCCGGCCCGCGCCCACGTGCCGATCACCTCTCCCCCTGCCACGACGGTCTTCTTGAACACTCCGTTGCCGCCCGGGACGATCTTGTTGGCGTGCTCAGGGGCCAGCACAAGGCTCCGGTCCATGTAGCCCAGCACAAACTCGTCGAAGCCCGGCAAGAGGAGGACGGACCGCTGCCCGGGCACACCGTCGTCGAGCATTGATGCAGTCTCCGGTGACATCCAGTAGTGGACGCCCGCGAACTCCAGCTCCACCAGTTGGCCGCTGACCAGCTCAAACGCCGCCCGCACGTCGGTCAGGGGAATCTGCGTCCACCAGGCGAAGTCGCGGACCGTGGCAGGGCCGTGGCTGCGGAAGTAGCGCAGCATGAACTCGGCGATCGCTTCCTGACGCTCAAGGCCCCGCGAAACCTGGATCCAGTCATCGAACGCCACCAGCAGCTGCTGGTTCCCGGCCAATGGCCCTTGAACCAGCCAGGCGTGCCGGCACAGCGTCCCCAGGATATGGATCCCCCGCTGGCCGGTGGTGGGCTGCCCGGCCGCCTCAAACACCTCGAAGAGTTCGGTCCGGCTCACGGGACCGCCGGCCGCAATCCGCTCCAAGGCAACGTCGCGGCACTTCTCGATGTCCGCCCAGGTGATGTCCAGTTCCCGGTGCCGGCCGGCAATGATGCGGCTAAGACGCTCGGTGGTGAGGTCCAGCATCCAGCGCAGATCCCCGGGAGCGACCAGGTGCAGGGTGCCGCGCATCGGCCAGGACCGGACCACCCTTCCGCTGTCCAGCGCGGCGCGCACGTCAGTCAAACCTGCGCCCGGAACGCGGAGGCCGATGGCCCAGAGCGCGGCCTGCAGGTCCTGAGCCTGCGTGGCCGTCATCCAGCGGACCGCGCCCTCTACGGAGCCGAGTCCGGGGCCAAGCAGTCCTTGAGAGGCCAGGCGTAACCTGCCCAGCACCTTGGGGCTTACGCGGTTCACTGCCATGTCCTCATCGTAGGACCTGGCCCGATAGGGTGTAAGCATGACTTTGGGGAGTTTGTGGCAATTGTTCGCGCGCGGAACACAGGCATGGCTGGTGGCAGGGACCGTATCGGTCCTGGCCGGCGTGGCCATCGGGCTGGCCCCGGCCATTGGTTTCCAGCCCCTGGGATTCCCGGGAGGCGGCGGCGAGGCACCCCTGGAACTCCTCTTGCCTTCCCTGTTCCTGTCGCTGGGCGGAGGGTACGTCGTGCTTTTTCCCGGTATCCGGGTGGGCCGCGGCAAGGTCCGCATTGTCCGTGACTGGAAGCTCTATCCCGTCAGCGGCCGGCTGCTCTGGATCCTCGCCCATGCCACCGCCGTGATCGGTTTGGTGGTCTGCATTCTTGCAGCCGCGACCCACCCGGCGGTTCCGGGCCTTATGGTCTGGCTGTTTATGGGGCCATATTTGGCGCTGACCGGTTGGGCCGCCGCCCTGCTGGGCATGGCCACGAACGTCCGGCTGATCGGCACCGTTGACGGGCGCCTGGCGCCGGTCACGCAAGCAGGCTGATGCCTTCAACGGGCTGAACGCTAGAGCGTCAGGCCGATGAGCAACGGTTCCGGGTGGAGTTCAATGCCAAAGCGTTCGACGACGCCGGCACGCACCTCGCGCGCGATGGCCAGCATGTCCTTCGCGCTGGCGGAGCCGCGGTTGGTGATGGCCAGCGTGTGTTTTGTGGACAGTGACGCCCGCCCGCCGGAGGCGCTGCCCTCCTCCAGGCCATAGCCCTTGCCGAATCCGGCCTGGTCGATCAGCCAAGCTGCGGACAGCTTCACCAGCCCGTCCGCCCCCGCGGGGTACTGCGGTGCGGACTCCGGCAGCGTTGCCGCCACGTCCACGGGCACAACCGGGTTGGTGAAGAAGGAGCCGGTGGAATACGTGTCCCGGTCGGCCGGGTCCAGCACCATGCCCTTGGAACCCCGCAACCGCAGGACCTCCCGGCGGACATCGTTGGAGTACGCCCGTTTGCCTGCTTCAACGCCCAGGGAGCGGGTCAGTTCGGCGTAGCGGATAGGCGCGCTCATCCGGCCCAGCGGCAGCTGGAATTCCACGGTCAGCACGATGTAGCGGGGTGAGCCCTCGACGGTGGTCTGTTTCAGGATGGAATCGCGGTAGCCGAACTTCAGCTCGGAGTTGGTGAACGTCTGGACCGCGTTCCGGGTCCGGTCCCAGGTGCGGACCGCGGCGATGGTCTGGGAGACGTCAGAGCCGTAGGCCCCGACGTTCTGCACGGGCGTGGCGCCCGTGGCCCCCGGGATGCCGGAAAGTGCTTCAATGCCGGACCACGCATGCAGCACGGCGTGCTCCACCAGGGCATCCCAATTGTGGCCGGCCTGGACCACTACGGCCACGCCGCCGCAGGAGTCCTCGGCGTTGACGGTGAACCCTTCCGAGGCGATCCTGATCACGGTGCCGGGGAACCCGTCGTCGGAAATCAAGAGGTTGGAGCCACCGCCGATAATGAGGACCTGCTCCCCCGCGGCGTCCGCCGTGCGGACGGCGTCGATGATCTCCGCCTCGGTGCTGGCCTCAACATATTTGCCGGCGGGGCCCCCGACGGCGGCCGTGGTCAGGGCAGAAAGCATTGTCTGGGTCACCAAACCAGCGTAACAAGACCAAACCGAATCAAACGCCATCAAACTGAGCTAGGGAATCTTCCGGGCCACCGGTGAGAGCAGGAACGTGGCTACCAGCATCACCATCACGCCCAGCAGCGAGTGCAGGATGCCTACGTGTTCAGCCAGCAGTCCCAACAGCGGCGGCCCGCACAGGAACGCGCCGTAGCCGATGGTGGAGACCACGGAGACGCGGGCCGCAGCCTTGGCGGGATCGTCGGCGGCGGCGGACATGCCCACCGGGAAGCCCAGCGAGGCGCCGAGTCCCCAGATGGCCAGGGCCACAAAGGCGAGCCAGGGAACGGGGGCAAACACAAACAGTCCGAGTCCGGACACTGCCAGCGCGGCGCACCAGCGCATCACCGGAACGCGGCCGAAACGGTCCAGGACCACAGTGCCGGCGAACCGTCCGATGGTCATGAAGGTCACGAAGAGCCCGTAACCGGCGGCTCCGGCGGCGTCGGTCTGGCCGTGCCCGTCGGCGAGGGCCAGTGCCACCCAGTCCCCTGCTGCACCTTCGGCCAAGGCAAGCCCCAGGACCATGACTCCGAGAAGCAGGGTGCGCCGGTCGCGCCATGCCTCCGCGATCTTGCGCTTGTTGTCCAGCGGGACACCGGCACTGTCAGCGGGCGCCCCGGCGGTGACAATGGGGATCGGGCCGGTGAACGGGTCCTCGAAGTTGTCCGGTACATAGGTCCGTTCCCCCGCGACGGGGGTGACATCCGCACGGAACCAGGCTGCCGCCGTCGTCACCGAGACGGCAACCACGACGCCGGCCGCGGCCAGGTGCCAAAACACCGGGACGGAGGCGGCTGCGGCCCACGCGCCAAGGCCTGCACCTGCGACGGTGCCGAGGCTGAACGCGCCATGGAGCCTGGGCATGATGTGCCGGCCAACCGCGCGTTCCACCGAGGCGCCCTCGACGTTGGAGGCGGTACTCCAGCTGGCGGAACCCAATCCGATGACGGCGAGACCTACGGCCACCGCGCCCGGGGTGGCCAGCACCGACGTGCCAAATCCGGTGATGGCCATGCCGCAGCCCACCATGATGGCGCCGGCGCGGATGGTCCGTTTGGAACCCAGGCGGAGCACGATCAGCCCCGACGCGGACACCGAGATGAACGATCCCAGCGTCATACACAGCAGCAGCAAACCGACAGTGCCGGGGGTCAGGTCCAGCCCGTCGCGGATCGCCGGAAGCCGGGACACCCAGGACGCGAAGGCCAGTCCGCTGCCGGCGTAGGCAACCACCACGGCATTGCGCCAGGCAGTGACCTCGGCCGAGGCAGTTGTGTTGACGGTCAAAGGATCATGAAAGCCTGACGACAGCCTGGGCCTTCATCAGCACTTTCTGGCCGGCAGCAACCACGGTGAGGTCAACGCGGGCGGTGCCGGCATCGGCGTCGAGCTTTCCAATGGCGCCGCTGACCTCGATGGTGGCTCCGGCGTCCGTGGTTCCGGTGGTGTCCGTGACCAGGACCGGCTTGGTGAAACGGGTCTGGAAGTCGACGACGGCGGCGGGGTCGCCTGCCCAGTCGGTCACCAGCTGCACTGCGGCACCCATGGTGAACATGCCGTGGGCGATGACGCCGGGCAGTTCCACGCCGGTGGCAAAGGCTTCGTTCCAATGGATGGGGTTGAAGTCGCCGGAGGCGCCGGCGTACTTGACCAGGTCGGTGCGGGTGACCTCGATGGTGCGGCTGCCGATATCCTGCCCGGCGCTGAGTTCGTGGAAGCTGGGGCTCATGGTTACTGTCCCTCTCCGCGGACGAGGATGGATGACGTGGTGGTGGCGACTGCCTCGCGCGACCCGTTGCCGCCGTCGGTCAGGGCAAAAATTTCCTGGCGGGTGGTGATCATGGCCCCGCCGCCCATGGCACGGACACCGTCAACGTGCAGTTCGGCAACCAGGCGGTCGCCGGCAAAGATGGGGCGGTGGTGGATGAAGCGCTGGTCGGCGTGGACCACGCGGGAGAAGTCGATGCCGGCATCCGGATCCTCGATCAGCTGGGCATCGGCGCGCTGGGCGATGATGATGGCGAACGTGGGTGGTGCCACCAGGTCTTTGTGCCCCAGGGCCTTGGCGGCCTCGACGTCGAAGTGGGCTGGGTGCGTGGCCTTGACGGCGCGGGCGAACTCGCGGATCTTCTCGCGGCCGACGTCGTAAACCTCTGCGGCAGGGTAGCTGCGGCCCTGCAGGTCCGGATTGATAGTCATGGCCTCAAGCCTATCGGTCTGCCCCCGGACACCCGGAATTCCGGCTACTTGCGGAGGTTCTTCCGGATGGTCTGGCCGCGCACCACGATCCCGGCGATGTGCAGGAGGAGGCCGAGACCGATCAGCGGCAGGGAAGCCGTGGCCAGGCCCTGGTTTCCGGACGTGTTGCCGATCAGGTTCAGGATGATCCCGACGCCGATGAGGCCCATGGCGCCGAAGACCAGGACTTTGTACGAGGTGGGCGCTGACTCCCAGAATTCTTTGAGCACCGTGACAGTCTACCGAGCACGTTCAGAACAGCGATTCCTGCACGGCCGGGACCTCCGAGGCGAAGCCCCCCAGGACGACTGTCCGGGCAGCCAGCCGGCCAAGGTTCACCACAAACGCCGCGTCCGTTCCGGCCAGGCTGGCGAGGGCGTTGGTCCCGCTCAGCGCGGTGATTCCGAAGCCGTGCTTTCCCTGCTCCAACGGATGCGGGTAGGCGTGGCGCGGCGTTGGGGCACAGAGCCCTGCCGCCTGCGCCGGCCGCACCCAGAGTTCGTCCACAATGCTGAAACCTTCTGCGCTGCAACCTTCTGGGCTGAAACCGTCGACGGCGGCCTGGCCCAGCAGCGTGCGGACCGCGGCCGCGTGCCGCTCATTGATGCCGTCCAGGGCGGCCGCTGGCAATGGCCCCGCCAGCGCCTCGGCTTTGGCGGCGGAGCGGACCTGCTGCGCCAGCCCGGCCTCGCGCGTCACCATGTCCTCAAGGATCCGCACCACCCGGCCGTCCTCCGCCCTGGCAACGTACCGTGCCACCACCGCTCCCTGTTCCGCGAGCCGGTTCCATTTCCTCAGGTGGGACGCCGTGCCCACCTTGCTGGCGCCGCCGGCGAACGTGGCCACGTAGAGCCAGTGATCCTGCAGAAGATAAGTGAGCAGCCCGTCCGGAACGCGGCCACCCCGGTGGAAATCGTGGATGAGGCGGGAATCGTCCAGCACAAAGCAGCGTTCGCACTGCTTGCCCTTCACAGCGGGAGCGCTGGCCGGGCACAGGATGTGGTCGCGGCTGCTGGCTGAGTGGACCTTGTGGTGCCCCAGGCAGAACCTGCCGTGATCGGCCACCGCGAAACCGAGCCTGGCGCCCGCCTCGAGGCTGACCTCGCGGAGATCCCCGGACGGTGACTGGAGGCGCAGAGCCGGGCCGCCGCCGTCGTGCCCTACAGACTGCGCCGGGGCGCCGTCCCAAAAGACCCCGTGAACCAGATAGCGGGTATGGGTCACGGGGTCTCCAGTGCTTGGGTGTACGGGTGGCGCTACAGCGCCGGCTGCACGCCGAACGCTATGGCGAGCTTCATGATCTTTTCGGCGCGACCCAGGCGGGGCAGGTCCGAGCCGTCACGGATGACGCGGCCGTTGGCCTCGAAGTCGGCCATAAAGTCCGTGGCCCAGGCGACGTCCGACGGGGTGGGGCTGATGACCTCGTTGATGACGTTCGTCTGGTCGATGGCCAGGCACAGCTTGCCGGTCATGCCCATCATCACGGTGATGCCGGTCTGCTCGCGCAGGATGGGGTGGTTGGTGCCGACGGTGGGGCCGTCGATGGGGCCCGGGAGGTTGCCCACGCGGCTAGCGACCACCAGCTTGGCGCGCGGGTAGGCCATGGCCTCCGGGGTGGCCGCCATGCCGGTGTCGCGGCGAAAGTCGCCGGAGCCGAACGCCAGGCGGAAAGCACCCTGGGCCTTGGCGATGTTGTTGGCTTCCTCGATGCCGAGCGCCGATTCGACGAGCGGGATGACCGGCGTCTTGCCGTCCATCCGGTGGAAACTTTCGGTCACCTGGTCAGCTGATTCGGTCTTGGCGAGCATCACGCCGAGCAGGCCGGGCGTACCGCGTAGCCCTGCAAGGTCATCGGCCCAGAACGGGCTGGTGGCATCGTTGATGCGGACCCAGGCCTGGCCGCCACCGCTGAGCCAGTCAATCACGTGACCTCGCGCTTCGTCCTTTTGCGACGGGTCCACGGCATCCTCGATGTCCAGGATGATCGAGTCAGCGCGCGAAACAGCCGACTGGTCAAACAGGTCGGTTTTCATCGCGTTGACCAGAAGCCACGAACGGGCGATTTCTGCTGGGATGTTGCGCTTGGGGCGTAATGTCTCGGTGGCGGTGGGTGACGTCATGCTACTACCGTATCTGCCCGGGCACTGCCAGCGCTAAGCCATGGCGCCGGACGTGCCGAACAATACAGATACGACCGGCCAGCGCCGGTGGTCGAGCCTGTCGAGACCCAGGTTTCGACAAGCTCAATCACTGGTTTGGACAGGCTTAGTTCCCTGTGAGTTCCGCATGGAGCTTTCGGACGCGGGCGTTGATGTCGTCGCGGACGAGGCGCATGCGCTCCGTGCCTTCGATGCCCCGGGTGGAAGGTTCGTCGGTTTCCCAGGTTTCGAAGCGGGTGCCTCCGCGGGCTTCGAGCTTGGCTTCGGTGCCCAGGACGATCACGACGTCGACGGCGTCAAGCACCTCGTCGGTGACGGGCTTAGGGTGTTCCCCGGTGATGTCGATGCCGAGTTCGTTCAGGGATTCCACGGCCTCGTTGTTCAGGCGGCTGCCCGGTTTAGTGCCTGCCGAGTAAACGGTGACCTCATCCCCGGCAAGGTCCCGCATGAGACCGGCCGCAAGTTGGGACTTCCCGCCGTTTTTGCTGCAGACGAACAGGATACGGGGAGTCTTGGTGCTTTCGGTCATGAGTTGATGTTTTCTTTCTGTTCTGCGGCCAGGAGTGAGCCGACGAGGGTTTTGATGCGCGCCTGGATTTCGTCGCGAATGACCCGGACCGTCTCCAGGGACTGACCGGCGGGGTCGGTGAGGTCCCAGTCTTCATAGCGTTTCCCGGGGTAGATGGGGCATGAGTCACCGCAGCCCATGGTGATGACGACGTCAGATGCCCGCACGACGTCGTCCGTGAGTGGCTTCGGATAGTCCTTGCCCATGTCCAAGCCCATTTCGGACATTGCAGTCACAACGGTTGGATCCAGCTCAGCTGCCGGCATGGAGCCTGCCGACCGGACGCGGATCCTGCCCTTGGCTTCAACGTTGAGCAGCGCGGCAGCCATCTGTGACCTCCCGGCGTTCTGCACGCAAACGAACAGGACCTCCGGGACCTCGGAGACCACCGACCCTTTGGATTTGGCCAGGGCGGCCAGCCGGTCGTTGGCGAAGTGTTCCGTGGTGGCAGGCAGGTAGGCGCTGATCTTCGCTGTCCGGGCCAAGGCCGTGTAGGACTCGAAGACGTAGCGTTCGACCGTCTCGACGGCGAACACCCCGGTGAAACGCTCGGCGAGGCGTTCGCTGATCCGGTGCAGGATTTCAGTATTGTCCTGCAATCCCAGCGTCGTTTTCTGGTGTTCGGTCATGGCAATACTCCCTTGGCGTGCGTCTGGAACGGTGCGTCGTGGTTGGTTGTGGTCAGTGTTACCCGGAGCGGCCGTGAGCCAGCCCGGTGGGGAATCCAACGAGGACCGGTTCCGGGGCGGCGCAACAGCCGCTCTCCGCCGATCCGTCAGTGTCTGCTGTTGAGGCCGCGGGGACGTCGCAGCTGGTGCCGGCGTCGGTGGAGCAAACCCCGGTTTCGGGCAGTTCAAGGTGGACAGTGTCCGCCGCGGCCTGGTCGCCGGAGAGTGCCGCAGCGACGGACCTGACCTGTTCGTAGCCGGTAGCTAGCAGGAAGGTCGGCGCACGGCCATAGGACTTCATGCCGACGATGTAGAAGTCCTTTTCCGGGTGGGCGAGAAGCTTGGCGCCATGCGGCTTGACCGTGCCGCAGGAATGGAATTCGGGGTCGATCAAAGGGCCCAGCTCGACGGGTGCTTCGACAGCGGGGTCAAGGTTGAGCCGGAGTTCGTGCAGGCTGACCAGGTCCGGCCGGAAGCCCGTGCAGGGGACGATGATGTCCGCTTCCAGAGTGCGTCCGTCGACGGCTTCGACGCTCACGCTGGAGTCCAGGCTCTTGAAGGCAGCGATCCCGAAGCCGGTGTGCAGTTCGATTGTTCCGGCCTCCACGAGTCGGCGGAGCCGGGCTCCGAGTTGGCCGCGGGCGGGCAGGCCGTCGGCCTCGCCGCCTCCGTAGGCCTTGTCAGCGGATGCTCCGCGCACGGCCCACAGGATGGTGGTTCCGGGTTCCTCCTTGGCGAGGTCTGCCAGATTGATCAGTGTGTTCGCGGCCGAGTGCCCGGCGCCCACGACCAGGACGCGGCGGCCCGCGAAGGAGGTGTGGTCCCGTCCTGTGACGTCCGGCAGGGGCGAGGAGATCCGGGCGGCGGCCGTGTCTTCACCGATGGCGGGCAGCCCGGAAGTTCCGAGCGGGTTGCGGGTGGACCACGTGCCGGACGCGTCAATGACGGCCGCCACGGTGTGGTCGCGGATTTCACCGCCGTCGTGTTCGACCCGGACGGTGAAAGGGGTGGCGTCACGGTCCCGGACGTGGGTTTTGTCCATGCCCTGGCGTGTAACGGCAATGACGCGTGCGCTGGTCTGGAGCCGGGAGGAGATCTCCGGGGTTGCAGCCAGCGGGGCGAGGTAATTGTCGATCAGTTCCCCGCCGTAAGGCAGTGCCGTCAGGCGAGGGGTTTCCCAACCGGCGTCCTCCAGCAAACGCACGGCCGCGGCGTCGAGGTTGAACCGCCAGGGTGAGAACAGCCGGATGTGGCGCCACTGTTCGATGGCGGATGCCGCCGTCGGGCCTGCCTCGAAGATCAGCGGCTCGAGGCCGCGTTCGAGCAGGTGGGCTGCGGTAGCAAGACCGACGGGGCCGGCGCCGATGACTGCGACGGGAAGGTTCTTTACTGGATCCATGCTGTCCTCTGTTTCATCCGTTGGTGTGCGGTTCGATCGGGGTGCCTGCCGGAGCCTTGTGGGACCGGCAGGCCGGGGCGGCGCTGTTCAGCAGCAGTCCAGATCGTCCTCGTCGCAGCAGCCCGTATCGGTGCAGCAATCGGTGTCCATCCAGTTCACCCCCTCCCCTTTCCCGGTGGTCAGGCGTGGATCGGCTCTTCGACCAGTGCGGTGGCGATGCTGTCCGCATCTTCCAGCGCGGCGAGGTAGCGTTCGGCGTCGAGGGCTGCCGCGCAGCCGGTGCCGGCTGCTGTGATGGCCTGGCGATAGCGGTGGTCCACGGCGTCGCCGCAGGCGAACACGCCGGTGAGGTTCGTGACGGTGGTGGGCGAGTCGACCTTGATGTAGCCTTCGGCATCCAGGTCAACCTGTCCGGCGACGAGTTCGGTCCGCGGCAGGTGGCCGATGGCAACGAAGATCCCGGCGGCGGCCTGCTCGCGGGTCTCCCCGGTGCGTGTATCGGTGAGGGTGACGCCGGTGACTTTGGCATCACCGTGGATGGCCGTGATGGCGGAGTTCCACGCGAAGCTGATCTTGGGGTTGTCCTTGGCGCGCTGGGCCATGATCCGGGAGGCCCGGACTTCGCCCTTGCGCACAACGACGGTCACGGACTTTGCGAAGCGGGTCAGGAAGGTGGCTTCCTCCATGGCGGAGTCGCCGCCGCCCACCACGATGATGTCCTGTTCGCGGAAGAAGAAGCCGTCGCAGGTGGCGCACCAGGACACGCCGTGGCCGCTGAGCTTCTTCTCCTCCGGCAGGCCCAACTCCTTGTAAGCGGAGCCGGTGGCCAGGATGACGGCGGGTGCCTCGTGGGTCTCGCCGGATCCGGTGACCACCCGCTTGAGGTGCCCCGTCAGCGTGACTTCCATGACGTCGTCGAACACGATGCGGGCGCCAAACTTTTCGGCCTGCTCCTGCAGCCCGTCCATCAGCTCGGGGCCCTGGATACCGCCCGGGAAGCCCGGGAAGTTCTCCACCTCGGTGGTGTTCATCAGGGCGCCGCCAGCCGTGACCGAGCCGGCCAGGACCAGCGGGTTGAGTCCCGCGCGGGCGGCGTAAATGGCCGCCGTATAGCCGGCAGGGCCGGAGCCGATAATGATCAACTGATCGGTGCTCACGTTGGTCTCTCCTGGTGCTTGAAAATGCGCGGGGTGGGTTACTTGGCGGCCGGGATCAGGGACTCGATGAGTCCTTCGATGCGCGTCTTGATCTCGTCACGGATGGGGCGGACAGACTCCACGCCCTGTCCGGCCGGGTCTTCCAGGACCCAGTCCTCGTAGCGCTTGCCGGGGAAGTAGGGGCATTCGTCGCCGCAGCCCATGGTGATCACGACGTCGGACTCCTTCACGGCCTCGGTGGTGAGGACCTTGGGGATCTCTGCAGACATGTCGATGCCCAGTTCGGCCATGGCCTCGACGGCGGCCGGGTTGACCTTGTCCGCAGGCTGGGAACCGGCGGAACGCACCTCAATCCCGCCCCTGGAGAGGGTGGTCAGGAAGGCAGCGGCCATCTGGGAACGGCCGGCATTGTGGACGCAGACAAAAAGGACGGAAGGCTTCTTGGCGGTTTCGGTGCTCACGTGTTTCTCCTGGAATCAGTTGCGTGTGGATCAGTTTTGATGAGGTCGTCGTGTCCGCACCACCCACACCGGCTAGACATTGATATGCGTCGATGTATGCAGTATCGAACAATATATTGATGGTTGTCAATATTTACGGGCGTAGACTATCAGGCAGCATGCAGTCGGGGCGCGAGGCCGGAAACGCGGTGGAAGATGTCAGTGAAGGCGCCCTCGAAAGCATCCTCCGTGTTTAGGCGCAGTGGATCCGGAACAGACCAGTGGATCCCTCCCAGGTTGAGGATTTCCTCGTGGGCGTTGTCGCATACGGTCACGACGAAGTCATCATCGTGCGCCACTTCATCGAGCCGGCGCGGGGGAAGGTCCGCGAGAGCAACGCCGTGGCGACTCGCGACATCAATGGCACCCAGGGCGATGCGGTCCGCCGGATGGGTGCCCGCCGAAGTCGAGGGGATGTCGCTGACCTGATTCCAGAGTGCGACGGCCAGCTGGGACCTGGCGCTGTTGCGCGTGCAGACGAAGAGGACACGGCGGGCGCCGTGTTCGCGGCCGGGGGCCAATCCCTCCAACGCCCCTGCGGCCAGCCGGATGTAGCTGCGGCGCTTGTCCGCCTCCGAACGGTGGCGTGTCGCCAGGCCCGCGGCTTCCAGTGTGCGCAGGTGGTGCGACAGCAGGTTCGACGGCATCCCGAGCTCGGCCTGCAGCTCCGTAGGGGAAAAATCCCCCAGGGTCAGCAGGTCCACGATACGCAGCCGCGCGGGATCCGCCAGGGCCGCATGCTTGGCGACCCGCGCGCGGAAAACTTCAACTGGGTCAATGTTCATTGATTCAATTTTGACTGAGTAAATATCTTGAGTCAAGCTGTTGGTATGACTTCTCAACAACCGCCGTTGTGGCGCCGCGCCTTCGCCGAACTACTCGGTTCCAGTTTGCTCGTCATGATCGTCGTTGGCTCGGGGATCATGGCACAGCAGCTCTCCCCCAGCGACATCGGCCTGCAGCTGCTGCAGAACAGCACCGCCACGGTTCTGGGTCTGACGGTGCTGATCCTCGTCTTCGGCCCGATCAGCGGCGCGCATTTCAACCCCGTGGTCTCGCTCGTGGACTGGGTCCTCGGCCGGCGCAGCGGAACCGGATTGACACTTCCGGACCTGGGCACATATGTAGTTGCCCAAACCGTCGGTGCAATCAGCGGCAGCGTGGTGGCCAACGCCATGTTCGAGGTGGGCACTTCCATCTCGGTGAAGGACCGCGCCACCACCGGGCAGCTGCTGGGCGAAGTTGTCGCCACCGCAGGGCTCGTCCTGCTGATCTTCACCCTGGCGGCCACAAACCGGGGCACCCTCGCAGCTCCGGCCGTGGGCGCCTACATTGGAGCCGCCTACTGGTTTACGTCCTCAACGTCGTTCGCCAACCCCGCCGTGACGGTCGGCCGCATCTTCAGTGACACCTTCGCCGGCATCGCACCCGCTTCAGTTCCCGGCTTTGTGGTGGCGCAACTGCTCGGGGCGGCCGTAGGCTTGGGGCTCCTACTCGCCCTTTTCCCCTCCGTGGCGCGCAACGCGGACGACGTCGTTCTTCCGCACGCCACGGAAAAGACCAGCTCCTAAGACTTCGTCGACCGGTCCGACGGCGGGCAAGCCTCCGGAGCGTAGCCACTTCCGGGTCGAGCCGCGGGATTAATACATTGATGATGGTCAATATTCGGGCATAATGGGTACATGAACTTGCTGCCCGTAATCGATCAGGCCACGGATGACGCCTGCTGCATCCCGGCAGGTCCGCCCGCATTGGGGGCCGAGGAGGCGAAGCAGAAAGCCCTGGTCTTCAAGGCGCTGGCCGATCCGAACCGGCTGCGGCTGCTTTCCATCGTCAAGGCCGAATCCTCGGGCGAGTCCTGCGTGTGCGACCTGACCGACCCCCTGGACCTGGGCCAGCCAACGGTTTCCCACCACCTGAAAATTTTGGTGGAGGCAGGGCTGCTGCACCGCGAAAAGCGTGGCACGTGGGCCTACTACTCTCTCGTCCCCGGAGCCCTCGACGACGCCGCCGGCATCCTGGCCAATTTATGACCTACCCGGTGGCCTTGCAGAACATGGAGCAGTCCGACTGGCCGGCCATCCGACGGATTTACCAGCAAGGTATCGACACCGGGCAGGCCACCTTCGAAACCAAGCCCCTGACTGGGACTCCTTCGACCAGTCCAAGCTGCCCGGCCACCGCCATGTCGCAGTATCCAGCGAGGTGAGGTCCTCGGCTGGGCCGCGGTTTCGCCCGCCTCCTCCCGGCCGGCCTATGCAGGAGTAGTGGAACACTCCATCTTCACCATCGTCGGGCGCAGAAACCGCATCGCCCGAATGCCACACGGCCCTCGCGCCGGCCAGTGGCGGGACACCCTCCTGATCGAGCGCCACTCCCCCGCCATCTGATCGGAGGACGAAAGCCAGCCAAAGGCCGCCATGCGCAGGCAATGCCATGATGGCCTGAATCTCCGCTTTGAGTACACGATTGCGTGAATACACACTTGGATGTACTTTGGCTATATGGAATCCCTCGTACACGCCCCAGTGCTGGCCCGGTTCGGCTACGCGGTCTCCGACCCTACCCGGGCCCGGATTCTGCTGGCATTGGAGGATGCGCCCGGATACCCGTCGGACCTGGCCGATTCGTTGGGTGTCTCACGGCAGAGCATGTCCAATCACCTGACATGCCTGCGGGGCTGCGGCCTGGTGGTGGCTGTCCCGGACGGCCGGCGGACCCGGTACGAGCTCGCCGACGCCCGGTTGGGCCACGCGATAAGAGATCTGCTGGGTGTCGTGCTGGCCGTGGATCCTGCCTGCTGTGCCCCAGACGGGACGTGCTTGGTGTGACCACCACAATTCAAAGTGCGCCTACGGCCAGCCGCCGCGTTGTCCTGAGCCGCCGCATCCGCCTGTTCGCGGCCGCGACGATCACCTACAACGTCGTTGAGGCCGTCGTCGCGCTATGGGCGGGCAACCTGGCCGACTCCTCGGCCCTCGTGGGCTTCGGACTTGATTCGGTGATCGAGGTCGCTTCCGCGGTCGCGCTGTCCTGGCAGTTTTCCGCGACGGACCCCGAACGGCGCGAGCACATCACCCTGCGGATCATCGCGATGTCCTTCTTTGCCCTTGCATTGTTCGTCTCCGTGGACTCGGTCAGGGCCCTATCCGGAGGCGGCCAGGCACAGCATTCCACTCCGGGCATCGTGATCGCTGCCCTGAGTCTGGCCATCATGCCTGTCCTGTCCTGGCTTCAACGCCGCGCGGGCCGTGAACTTGGCTCCCGCACGGCGGTCGCAGATTCGAAACAGACCCTGCTGTGCACATATCTATCCGCAGTTCTTTTGGTGGGCCTGGTTCTCAACAGCACACTGGGATGGTGGTGGGCAGACGCCGGCGCGGCGCTGGTCATCGCCGGGATCGCCACTCGCGAAGGCCTCAACGCCTGGAAAGGGGACGTCTGCTGCGCCGTCCCCGAGCCGGGCACCCGCAGCAAGAAAGTCACCGGTCCGGCCGATTTGGGCGAACCGGCACCTCTGAACGCGGTTGTTGTGCAAAGTGATACTTCCGGCTGCCGTGAGGGCTGCGGAACCAGTTCTGAACCGCCTACCAGCCGCTCCGAACCCGCTGGGCAGGGCCATGCCTAGAGCCTGCCCGCCTGCAGCGACCGGAATAGGATCGGCCACAGACGACACAAACCCTGATCAGCACTACCGCGATAGGCGAACCGGAGAACGACAACGTGAGAATAGAACTCCTCCACATCGATGACTGCCCGAACATGGCCCCTGCACTCAAGCAGGTGGAAGCCGCCTTGGTCGCTTTGGGGCGCCAAGACATCCGCGTCCGTTTGCGGCACATCAAGACTCCGGCAGATACGCTCGGGACGGCTTTTGCCGGTTCGCCGACGATCACGGCAGACGGGGCCGACATCTTCCCCGACAGGGCACCGGCCAGCGACCTCGCATGCCGGATCTACCCCACGCCAGATGGTCTTGCCGGCGTTCCAACCGTCGATCAGATGACGGAAGCTCTGACGAACCATGGCCTCTGACACTTACCATCAGTGTTCCTGCTGTGGCCGGACAATGAAGCGCGAGAAGCTCCATGCCCTCGGTGCCGAACCCGCCTACATTTGCCGGAGATGCGGGCTCCGGGTCGCCTTGCGCCCTCGCCCTAAGGCCAAGCCACATACTTGACATCGTCCCACGTCGAAGCGAGAGGCGCCGACGGCGTCGCTGTCCGGCGCTCCCTGGAAAGGCCCGCTCCTAGGACTTCATCTCAGGGGAGGGTGCCGCCCCGCGCCGCAATCCACAGTCCGTACCAGTCGGCCCGGGTCATGGCCTCCGCCACGCGGGCGGCGTCCGCGCAGGCGGCGATTCTCGCCGGATTCACGGTCCCGATCACGGGTGCAATGCCGGCCGGATGCTTCATCAGCCACCCCAGGAGGACGGCCTCCCCCGTGGTGCCGTACTGACTCACAAGCTCCGCAACCATCGCGGCCGCGGCAGTCTCCGCCGCCGTCGGGTTTTCCGGAGCTGCCCCCGTGTACAACCCCTGCGCCAGCGCACCGTAAGCCTGCACGGTAACGCCGTTTTCGCTGCAGTACTCCAGGGTCCCGTGCGGGAAGCTGTAGTCCAGCGACTCCGGATGGTTCACCAGGACCTGGCTTTCCAGCCAGGCCCGCTTCAGCAGGCTCATCTCCAGCTGGTTGGCCACCACGGGCACCTCCAGCCGCTCCTGCAACGCCTTGATCTGCGCGCCGGACATGTTGGACACCCCAAGCGCCCGAACCTTGCCGTCGGCCAGGAGTTGCCCGACGGCGGCCGCCACCTCCGCCAGGTCCGTCAGGGGATCCGGGCGGTGCAGCAGGAGGACGTCCACGTAGTCCGTCTGCAGCCTCTTCAGGCTGCCGTCCACGCGTTCCAGGATGGATTCCCGGCTGAGGTCATAGTGTGTGGCCAGCCCGCGTTCGCGGAGCCGGATGCCGCACTTGGTCTGCAGCCGGATCCGGTCACGCAGGCCGGGCGTTGCCGCGAGGACCTCGCCGAACACCGACTCGGACTTGCCGCCGCGGTAGATGTCCGCGTGATCGAACAGCGTAATGCCGGCGTCCAGCGCGGCCTCGACGGCGGCGGCGGCCTCGTCCACATGCTGCACCTGATGCGGTTCGTCGGTCCAGCTGCCGCCCAGGCCCATGCAGCCGTATATGAGTTCCTGCGCGGGGGATGGAACGGTGTGTTGGGTCATTGCTTCACTCTTTCATGAGCCGTGGCAGACGCACAGGTGGCGGGACCCGGCCGGGTCCCGCCACCTGTCGATCTTGGGTTATGTCAGCGCAGCCAGACGGTGCTGTTGGCGCCCAGTTTGCCGTCCACCAGCGGTGCGCTGCTGACCAGGACGGTCCCTGCCGGCAGGTCGACGGCGGTGTCCCCGAAGTTGGTAACGGACTGCCAGCTACCGGGGCGGCGGAAGTGCAGGACCTCCGGGTTGCCGGTCTCCACCCACTCCAGCTCCTCGCCGGCCTGCAGTTCGCGGCGCAGCTTCAGGGCCGTGCGGTACAGCTCCAGGGTGGAGTTTTCGGTGCCGTCCTGCGCCTCCACCGCATACTTGCTGAACCAGTCCGGCTGCGGCAGGTGCGCACCGCCGTCGCCAAAGCCGAAGGAGGTCCCTTCAACCTTCCAGGGCAGTGGCACCCGGCAGCCGTCACGGCCCACCTCAACGCCCCTGTTCCGGAAGAACGCGGGATCCTGGCGCTCGGAGTCCGGAATCTCCGCCACTTCCTGCAGGCCCAGTTCCTCGCCCTGGTACAGGTAGGCCGAGCCGGGCACAGCGAGCATCAGCAGGGTGGCGGCGCGGGCACGTCGCTCGCCAAGGTCCACGTCGAGTTCCTCCTTGGGGCCGCCGGCCAGCAGCCAGCCCTTCCCGTCCTGGCCCTTGGCGTGCTTCTTGCCCTTGGACGCCTTGGGCAGGCCATAGCGCGTGGCATGCCGGACGACGTCGTGGTTGGAGAAAACCCAGGTGGAGGACGCGCCGGTCGCGGCGGCTTCGGCGAGGTTGCGGGTGATGATTTCGCGGAAATCCTCGGCATCGAAGTCGGCCTGCAGCAGGTCGAAGTTGAAGGCCTGGCCCAGGCCCTCCGGGCTGGCGTAGCGGGCACGGCGGGTAGCGTGCACCCACGCTTCGGCGACGGCGGTGCGGGGCGGGTTGTATTCGTTGAAGACTTCGCGCCATTCGAGGTAGATGTCGTGGACGTCGTCCCGGTCCCAGAAGGGGTGCGAACCGTCGTCGAACCCGTCCGTCCCCGAGTTGGCCTCGGTCAGCTCCAGCTTGGAGAGCAGCGGCTCGGTGAGATCCTTGGTGAGGGCATGGGCCACGTCCACGCGGAAGCCGTCGACGCCGCGGTCGGACCAGAAGCGCAGGGTCTTGAGGAAGTCATCGCGGACCTCCCGGCTGGACCAGTTCAGATCCGGCTGCTCCTTGGCAAAGATGTGCATGTACCACTGGCCGGGGGTGCCGTCCGGCTCGGTGATGCGTTCCCAAGCCGGTCCGCCGAAGACGGAGTCCCAGTCCGACGGCGGGAATTCGCCGTTGGGTCCTTTGCCGTCACGGAAGATGTATCGCTCACGCGCGGCGGAACCCTTCGGCGCGGCGAGCGCCTCCTTGAACCATTCGTGCCGGTTCGAGGAGTGGTTGGGGACGATGTCGGCGATCAGCTTGATGCCGGCGGCGTGCAGCGCCTTGGCCATCTCGTCGAAGTCCGCCAGCGTGCCCAGCTTGGGGTCCACGTCGCGGTAGTCGTCCACATCGTAGCCGCCGTCGGCCAGGGCCGACGGGTAGAACGGGCTGAGCCAAACGGCGTCGATCCCCAGTACCTTCAGGTACGGGACCTTGGCCGTGATGCCCTTGATGTCACCCATGCCGTCACCGTTTGAATCGGCGAAGCTGCGCGGATAGATCTGGTAGACCGCGGCCTGGCGCCACCAGTTGGGATCGGCCAGACGGTCGGAATCGGACAGGGTTGCCAGCGTGGCAGTGGTGGACAAAGGATGATCCTTTTCTCTTGTTTGGGTTGTTCTTGCTGGGTGGATAAGTCTGGCTATTTAACGGCCCCGCGCATGACTCCGGACAGTACCCAACGTTGGGCCAGGATGTAAACCACCAGTGTGGGTGCCATGGCCATCAGGTAGGACGCGAACGCGAGGCTGTAGTTGGTGTTGAACTCGCCCTGGAACAGCATTTGGACCACGGGGAGGGTCTGCAGGGCCGGGTCGGCGATCATCATCTGCGGCAGCAGGAAGTCGTTCCACGAACCCAGGAAGGCGAAGATGCCTACTGTGGCGTTCATGGGAGCCAGCAGCGGGAAGATGATCTTGCGGAACACCTGCCAGGTGGTGGCGCCGTCCATCCGGGCCGATTCCTCCAGCTCCACCGGGATGGAGCGGACGAACGCGATGTACAGCAGCGCGTTGAACGAGATTCCGCCCAGCACGTGCAGGAAGACGACGCCGGCCGGGTTGTCCAGGCCGAGCAATGCCGTCTGCTTGATCAGCGGAAGGATGATCACCGGGAACGGAATGAACATCGCGGACAGAAGGTACACAAAGGCGCCGCGGAAGAATCGGTGGTTCCAGTTCCGCGCGATGGCGTAGGCAACCAGCGAGCTGCAGGCCAGTGAGCCCAGGACGCTGAAGACGGTGACGAATGCCGTGGACATAAAGGCCCGGGGGAAGTTCGTGGCCACGTAGGCGGCTGCGAAGTTCTCCCAGTTCAGCGGGTTCGGCCAGGCAAGCCCGGTCCCGGTGCCGATCTGGTCCGGTGTTTTCAGCGCCATGGCCACGGTGAAGTACAGCGGCAGCAGGACAGTCAGCGAGGCCACCAGCATCAGGGCGGTGAGCCACCAGTTGATCTTGAAGCCTTCGCGGCCGGAGACTCGTTTTGTGAGGACGCGGGCGCTGCGCTGTGGAAGTTGTGATGCGGTCATTAGAGAGATACCCCCCGGCGCTGGATGAGGCGCAGCTGGATGACGGAGATCAGCAAAGTGATCAGGAAGTAGATGACCGCATTGGCCATCTGGTAGGAATAGTCGCCACCCGTGAAGCCGGAGAAGATGCGCATGGCCACTGACTGCGTCGCCATGCCAGGTCCGCCGCCGGTGAGGCCCACGATGATCTCGTAGGTCCCCAGGAATCCCTTGAACCCGAGGATCACGTTGATGACGAGATAACCGAGGATGAGTGGCAGCGTAAGGCTAAGGAACTGCCGGAAACTGCCGGCACCGTCCACGTCCGCGGCTTCGTAGACCTCCGCTGGCACGCTCTGGAGCCCGGCGAGGTAGATGATGGTGGCTCCGGGCGCGGCCTGCCACACGGTGACCAGCACAATGGCCAGCCAGGCGAGGTTTTCGTTGGCCAGGATGCTGGTGGCAAGCGGCGTTAAGCCGAACCGTTCAGCGAGCACCGGCAGGGTGTTGGAGAACAGGTAGTTGAAGACAAACGACACCACCAGGGCTGAGAGCACCATGGGGATGAAGAACACGGTCCGGATGCCGGTTCGCCACTTGATTTTCGCATTCAGTCCAAGGGCGATCGCCAGGGCCACGATATTGACCACCACGGTGGTGGTCAGGGCAAAGACGAACGTGAAGATGTAGGACTGCAGGATTGCCGGGTCCCTGAAGATGTTGACGTAGTTGGACAGGCCGATGAACTTCCAGTCACCGTAGCCTGCGTAGTTGGTAAGGCTGAAGAACACACCAACCAGCGCTGGCAGGGTGATGAAGAAGGCGAAGAGTGCGAGGACCGGCACCACCATCCAGTAGTACGTGGGGTCGATCCGTCGTGGGGACCGTCGCACGTTGGTCTCGGCCGGGCCCTCCGGGCTGGGGCCGGCCTTCGCCACGGTGGACGTCGTTGTCATGGGGACTCCTGGAATCGTGGTGGGCATCAGACCGCCGTCCGTTCGGCGACTCGGCGCCATTCGTCGTCGAGCGCGGCGAGGAACTGGTCGCCGTTTTTGCTGTAGACAAAAGACTGGATGTAGTTGTGCAGCGGCACCGACGGCGGGAAGTAGGTGCCGGCGCCCTGGTAGTAGCGGGCTTTTCTGACCGATTCGTCCAGTCCGCTGATCTGCGGGTTGGTCACCGGCGGGGCGTCCTTGAGCGGCGAGAAGGCGGCGTTCTTTTCGTTGTACGTGTTCACCACTGACGGTTCCAGCAAGTAAGCGACGAAACGCCGGGCCGCAGCCATGTTGGGGGTGTTCCTGGTGATGGACAGTGCCATGTCCACGTTCACCCGTGCCTTGGTTTCCTCCGGGTTGTTCGTTACGGGCAGGGGGAATGTACCCACCCTGATGTCCTTGTTGGCGGAAACCAGCTGCGACAGGGCCCAGGGTCCTTGGAGGTACATGGCGGCCTGTCCTTTGGCGAAGGCAGCATTTCCGTCCGCGTAATTCTTGCTGCTGGCGCCATTCTGGGAATAGGAAACGAGCTGGAGCATCTGGCGCAGCGCGGGCCCGAAGTTGGTGGTGAAGGATTCGGCGGCTCCCGCGCTAATATCGGCACCCTTGCCATTGATCCTGGTGAAAAATTCCGCCGTGTCCAGCGAACCGCCGGAGACGTAGTCGAACATGCCCTGTGCCAGGGTCCAGGAGTCTTTGAACGTTCCGTAAATCGGCGTGATACCGGCCGCCTTGAAGGTTTCACAGGCTGCCACGAATTCGTCCCAGGTGGTGGGGACGGCTACGCCATTGGCGTCGAAGATGTCCCGGTTGTAGATGACGCCGGCCGCAGCCAAGGAGAACGGCAGGGCGCTGACCTCGTTGCCGTTGTACTGGCCCCAAGAGCTGATGAGCTCCTGCATCTCAGGATCAATGGTCGACGCTGCGGGGAGGTCGCTGAGGTCGGCGAAGATGCCCTTCTTCACGAAGTCGGCAGTTGCCTTCGCGAAGCCTCGGGTCACTACGTCCGGCGGATCGTTCCGGACCAGGCCGGGGACGAAGTTGCCCTCGTTGAAGTCCTGGATCACCCGGATATCAGGATTGAGCGCCTCGAAGTCCTTGATGACCTGGTCGAAGTAGTTCACCACCTCCGGCTTGTTCTGCATGAAGCGGAGTGTGGTGACACCGTTCTGCTGGCCTGCGTGGCCGGCACAGCCGGAGAGCGGAATGAGGGCTGCCGCCCCGGCCAGACCGGCTACCCGGAAGAGGGAGCGCCTGCTGGGCAGCGTTGCCGGAACAGCGGCTTTCACAGGGCGGAGCCTGACGTACGGGAGTGACGGGGCCGCGGCTTGGGCGGGGGTGGGCAATGCTTCGGGATGCGGTTCATGGTTGCTCCTTTGCAAAGGCTGGGTGAAGGGCTGGGATGCCAGTGGTCGGCGGCCGTCCGGCCCACATAGCCTGGAGAGTATTTATTTGGAATCTAAATTTAGTTCCTCAAGTATTATGTGGTGCAGAGCACAGAGAGGTCAACGCCCATGACTGAAATATCCGTGGCAACGCCCCAATTACTACGTCGAGTGAGTGCCGGAGCCGTCCTTGACTTCATGCGCGCCTCAGAAGCGGTGACTGTCACCGAGGTCTTGGAGGCCACCGGACTCACGCGGGCCACGGCCATTGCGGTATGCGAGGACCTCATGCAGCGGGGCTGGATACGCGAGCTGGAGAACCAGCGGGCATTCGGTGGCTACCAGAAGGGCAGGCCGGCGCGGCGGTTCGAGCTCAACGAACGCGCCGGCTACGTCCTGGGCATGGACGTGGGTGTCTCCAAGGCCACCGTGGTGGTGTCCGACCTTCGCGGAAAGGCCCTCGGCAGGTCCAGCCAACCCTTCGCGGAAGCAGACATCCCGGCCGAGGAACGCATCGCCGTCATTGACCGCACCGCCATGATGGCACTGCACAGCGTGGGCGCTTCGCCGGATTCCGTCCTGGCCGTCTGCGCCGGCATTGCGGCGCCAGTGGACCGTAACGGCGAGGTGCTGGTGACGCAGCACTTCTGGGGACTGTTCGACGTCGGCCTGAAGGCTGCGCTGCGGGACCGGCGGGGCTGGACCGTACTGCTGGAAAACGATGCGAACCTGGCCGCCCTGGGCGACCGCTGGCGCGGCGCCGCTGCCGGCGTGGACGACGTCGTGGTCATCCTCGCGAGTGAGCGCTTCGGCTCGGGAATGATCGACGGCGGACGGCTGCTGCACGGCCGGGGCGGAGGCGCCGGCGAGCTCGCCTTCCTCGACATGGTGGAGGGTGTGGGAGATACCTACGGCATCGCCGCATTGGCAAGGACGTGGGCGGCTGACGCCCTTGCCGGCAAGGTCAAAACATCCCTCCGGGAGTTTGCCGCCGAAGGAGTCGAGGCGGAGCAGGTCTTCGCGGCTGCCGCCGACGGAGATGCCGTGGCGCGGGCGATCCTCGAACGGCTCGCCGACAGGATGGCCAGGATCATCGGGGCTGTGTCCACCATCATCAACCCGGAACTGGTGGTCATCGGCGGCGCCGTGGCCAAGTCTGCCGGCGTGCTGCTTGGGCCGATCGCCAGGCACCTGACCAAGTACACCGTCACTCCCCCGCGGGTGGCGGTCTCGCCCTTGGGAGATTCAATCGTGACCGTCGGCGCCGTACGATGCGCCCTCGACTACGTGGAAAAGAACACCCTGGACCTGGAGCTCGCGGTTCCGGACTAAGCTGCGTGCTCCAACGGCGCGAAGGGACACTTGAGGCCCCGGACCCGCATCGGTTCCAGGGCCTCAACTGTCCCTTCGCGCTGTGTTATTCCAGCGTCGCGGCCGGTCCCTCTCGGCTACGGCTGCGGCTCCAGGGCGGCGGCAATCGGGAGTGTGCCGTCACGGAATTCGATGGTCCTCCCCGCCGTTTCGGGCAGGTCAAGCACCGCGGCGGCCACACTGGCCGTGTTGCTGCGGGAGGTTGCCCGGCTGTCGTCCGTTCCGGGGTCCACTTCGATGAGCCCTGTCCCCGGCTGGTCCGTCAGCGTCCCCGGACCCAGGATGGTCCAGGCCAGTGCGGTGCCGCGCAGGTACTCATCCGCCGCCGCCTTGGCGTCCGCGTAGGCAAAGAAGCTGTTCTCCGCCGGGACGCCGTGGTCCGGCCCCGCGCCCAGGTAGGACACCATCACATAACGCCCGACGCCGGCCTCCGCCGCCGCGTCCATCGACCGGATGGCCGCGTCCCGGTCCACCGCATACGTGCGTTCCGGGCTTCCTCCCCCGGCCCCGGCAGACCAGACCACGGCGTCATGGCCCCTGAGGGCGTCGGCGATTGCCGCCGTCGTCGAATTCTCAACGTCCAGGACCGACGGCGTAGCGCCGGTAGCCGCGACATCCGCCGCATGGTCCGGGTTGCGGATGATGGATGTGACGCTGTGACCTTCGGTTGTAAGAAGCGTGGACAGGTGGAGGGCCACTTTGCCGTGGCCGCCGATGATAACGATGCTGGTCATGCCCCCATTCTGCCCCTTATGCCCGTGTGCG
The DNA here is from genome assembly GCF_023913735.1 of Pseudarthrobacter raffinosi. Taxonomy (GTDB): domain Bacteria; phylum Actinomycetota; class Actinomycetes; order Actinomycetales; family Micrococcaceae; genus Arthrobacter; species Arthrobacter raffinosi. The sequence continues at coordinate 157,227 of NZ_JAMXBH010000004.1, read as the reverse complement.
GTAGCGGAGGTAGACCACGCCGTTTCCAAAGGTGTGCTCTTCGAGGAGTTCCAGCCGCAGGCCCAGCCCGTCCGGCAGGAAGCGCAGGCCTCCTCCCACGGCTACCGGATTGAGGAACACGCGGCATTCGTCCACCAGCCCGGCGTTGAGCGCCGCAGCGGCCAAGGTGGGGCCGCTGATGCTGATGTGCGCGTCCGTGGCGTTCTTGAGGCCCCGGACGGCGTCGGGAACAAAGGTCCGCTCGATCCTGGTCTTAGCCGTGGATGCGGCGGTGAGAGTGGCGGAGTAGACAACCTTGTCTGCCCCTTGCCAGATCCGCGCGAAGTCCCGGATGTAGTCCGGCTGATCGGGGGTATCGAAGGTTTCCCACGCAGACATGACCTGGTACATGCGGCGGCCGAAAAGGTAGGTGCCCACATCGCGTTCGAGATCATTGACGAACGTATGGACTTCCTCGTCCGGCTCGCTCCAGCTGAAGTTGCCGTTGCGGTCCGCGACGTAGCCGTCCAGGGACACGATGCCTGAGTAGATGAGCCGGCCCATCCGCCCATTGTGCCGCCGTCGGCAGCGGATGGGTAGGCTGTAGCGGCCGCGGGGTGCCTGCCCTGCGGTGAGGGGTGAGGTTTCAGCGCTTCGGGCGGCCGTTAGCGTCGAAACCTCACCCCTCATTTGATGGTGAACTGTTGCGCCATGGTCCAGAGGTTGGTGGTGGTCCAGTAGATCAGGACGCCGATCGGGAAGAGGACGCCGCCCACACCGAAGACGAGCGGCAGAATGTACATGATCACCTTCTGCTGGCGCGCGAGGGGATTATCTGCGGCTTCGTCAGGCACGGTCCGGGCCACGATGCGTCGTTGCGTGATGAACTGCGCGGCCGTCATGGCCAGGATCATCAGGCTGGTCAGTACTGCGACCGCCGCGGGGTCGCCACCACTGCCGTGCAGCACGGACGCTGACAGCGGGGCGCCGAAAATACTTGATTCGTCGAACTGCACAGCCTGTTCGTGGGTCATCGCTCCGATGCCGTGGGCTTCCCTGGCTGCGGCTGGAATGCCGGAGAGTACCTGGAAGAGCGCGAAGAAGAACGGCACCTGGATGAGCATCGGCAGGCAGGCGGACAGAGGGTTGGTCCCGTGTTCCTTGTAGAGGGCCATCTGTTCCTGCGCCATGGCCTGCCGAGACAGCTGATCGCTCTTGCCCTTGTACTTTTCCTGCAGCCTCTTCAGGTCCGGCTGCAGGAGCCGCATCCGGCGCTGGGCGCTGACCTGCCGCAGGAACACCGGAATCAGGGCGGCACGGATGATCAGCACGAGGCCGATGATGGACACAGTCCACGTCCAGCCGCTTGCCGCAGGCATGCGCATGGTGCTCAGGACGTCATGGATTCCGACCATGATGGCGGACACAATCCAATTGAACGGACCCATGATTGCTCCGAAGAAGTCCACTGATATCCCCATCGCCACGTGCAGCAAAGCTACGGCGAAAAGGAGCGCTTGTCACGGCTTCGCACCGCCGCAAACACACCGTCGTGCGGGGAAACAGAAAAACCCCCGGAATCTCGGGGATTCCGGGGCTTAGCCTGTAGCGGTGGGGAGGCTCGATCTCCCGACCTCACGATTATGAGTCGTGCGCTCTAACCAACTGAGCTACACCGCCACGAATGAGAAAAACCTGCACCAAGCCGGTCAAAAACCGCCTTGACACAGGCCCTCATCCAGAGCCCCCCACCGGAATCGATCCGGTGACCTCGTTCTTACCAAGAACGCGCTCTACCACTGAGCTAGGGGGGCAACGAGTAAATACTCTACCGGAAGATTTGGCCACCAACAAATCGGCTCCAGAACGACGCCCGCGGCGCCAAAAGTGCCGGAAATCCGGGCTTTCGGCGCCCTCCGGACGGCCCATAAATCGGCCCGGGGAGGGATCCCGGCGGGGATGTGACCAAGCCAACTTAAGCAGCAACCTTAAAGCAGAACGGGCCGGCAAGAAGCCGGCCCGTTCCCAGTTCACTTTAGGAAGCAGTGGTTACCACTTGTTGCGGGGCTTGAAGCCGCCTTCGGTGCGCGGCTTGCGTGCCGCGTCGGTGCCCACGCTGCGCTCGTTGCGGTCGCTGAAGGAGCGGCCGCCGCGGTCAGCGGAGCTACGCTCGCCGTCGGTCTTGCGGAATTCCTTCTTGAACCCGCCGTTGCCCTTGAAGTTGCCGCCACGGTCCCCGCCACCGGCGCCACCGCCGGAGTAACCGCCACGGTCCCCGCCACCGGCGCCACCGCCGGAGTAACCGCCGCGGTCGCCGCCGCCACGGTTGCCCTGGTAGCCGCCACGCTCGCCGCCACGGCTACCCTGGTAGCCGCCACGCTCGCCGTCACCGGAGGGCTTGCGGCCGTTGTCCAGCTCGAGGTGGATCAGCTCGCCGCCGATCCGGGTGCGGGACAGTGCCTTCAGCTGGTCGGCGCTAAGGTCCGCCGGGAGCTCCACGAGGGAGTGGTCCGCACGGATGTCGATGCCGCCGATGTTGGCCGAGGAGATGCCGCCTTCGTTGGCAATGGCGCCAACGATGGAACCCGGCATGACGCGCTGGCGGCGTCCGACGGCGATCCGGTAGGTGGCATTGCCCTCAGTGAGGGTACGGGTGGGGCCACGTGAGCCGAAGCCGTCCTTGGAGCGCTCGCGCTTCTGGAAATCGGGAGCTGCGGCCAGTTCCTTGACGAGCAGAGGCTGACCGCCCTGGGCCATCACGGCCAGCGCAGCAGCGATCTCCGAGGCCGGCACGTTGTGCTCTTCCTCGTAGGAGGAGATGAGGTCGCGGAACGCGGCAACGTCCTCGGACTCGAGGGTCTCCGTGATGCGCTCGGCGAACTTGCCCAGGCGCAGCGTGTTGACGGTCTCGGCCGTGGGCAGGTGCATCTGCTCCACCGGCTGACGGGTTGCCTTCTCGATGGAACGCAGCAGGTACTTCTCGCGCGGCGTCATGAACAGGATGGCGTCGCCGGAACGGCCTGCACGGCCGGTGCGGCCGATGCGGTGGACGTAGGACTCGGTGTCGTGCGGGATGTCGTAGTTGACCACGTGGCTGATGCGCTCAACGTCAAGGCCACGGGCCGCAACGTCTGTGGCCACCAGGATATCGATGCGGCCTTCCTTCAGCGCCTCGACAGTGCGTTCGCGCTGCTGCTGCGGGATGTCGCCGTTGATGGCTGCAGCCTGGAAGCCGCGGGCCTTCAGCTTGTCAGCCAGGTCCTCTGTGGCCATCTTGGTGCGCACGAAGGCGATGACGCCGTCGAACTCTTCAACCTCGAGGATGCGGGTCAGGGCGTCAAGCTTGTGCGGGCCCATAACCTGCAGGTACCGCTGGCGGGTGTTGGCGCCGGTGGTGGTCTTGGACTTGACCGAAATCTCGGCCGGGTTGTTCAGGTATTGCTTGGACATGCGGCGGATCTGGCTCGGCATGGTGGCCGAGAACAGTGCCACCTGGCGGTCCGACGGGGTCTGCTGGAAGATCTGCTCCACGTCTTCGGCGAAGCCCATGCGCAGCATTTCGTCGGCCTCGTCCAGCACCAGGTACTGGAGCTCGGACAGGTCCAGGGAACCCTTGGAGATGTGGTCGATCACACGGCCGGGAGTACCAACAACAACCTGGGCACCGCGGCGCAGGCCAGCGAGCTGGGGGCCGTAGGCGGAGCCGCCGTAGACGGGGAGGACGGTGAAGTCATCGATGTGCTTGGCGTACGAGGTGAAGGCCTCGGCAACCTGGAGCGCCAGCTCGCGGGTCGGGGCCAGAACCAGGGCCTGGGTCTTGCGGGACGGGCCGTTGAGGTCGTGGAGCTCGGCCAGGCGGGACAATGCCGGTACTGCGAATGCTGCAGTCTTACCGGTGCCGGTCTGGGCGAGGCCCACGACGTCGCGGCCTTCAAGCAGCAGCGGGATGGTTGCTGCCTGGATGGGGGAAGGCTTTTCGTAGCCGACGTCCATCAGGGCGGCGAGGACGCGGCCGTCGATGCCGAGATCGGCGAACTTGACGCCCTCGTCTTCGGTTTCCTCAGCCTTGGCGGGTGCTTCTTCGGTCTTAGCTTCCTCAGCCTTAGCTACGGGAGCTTCTTCAAACTTGGCAGCAGGCGCCTCGGTCTGAGCAGCAGGCGCCTCGGTCTGAGCGGCAGGCGCTTCTTCAACCTTGGCAGGGGCTTCTTCAGCGCGAGCAACGGGCGCTTCAGCTTCGGTGGCGGCGGGCTCTGCTGCGGGGGCAACGGCCTCGGTGAACTCGACAGCGACGGTTTCGGCAGTTACTGCTTCGGCGGTGATAGCTGTCTCGTCGTTGGTCTGATTTTCAGGCATAGGGAAATTTCCTCATCCATAGGGGGCCAGGCGGCACAACCCGAGGTGAGCGGAGCCGCAGTACATGTGCCGTGGGTGCCGGGCATACATTGACCGGCCGGTCACTTAGAAGTCCGGCGCTTTCGCAATCCCGTGGCAGGACTTCCCGCTGCATCTCTTGGCTGCTATCCCAGCAGTCTGTACAGCGTTTTCTTTAGCCGGCTCTCCCTATGAAAATGCCCGCATCACAATAGCGGGCCCCAACACTTGCCAGTCCTGCCTCAAAAATTGGGCAGGAATAAGGGATTTCCGGAGTGGGGGATGTTTCAAGTGTAAGGTACAGATCCGCTTTGCGGCTAATTGAACGTACGACGACGGCGGTGAGCTTGCGCACATGGCCGTCGAGTTCCATACGGCTAAGGCCGTGACGCTACCGTCCCAGCCGCCGCAGCAGCGCCTCAAAGGCGTCGTGGTACTCGGACTGGAGGCGGATCTCACCGTCGGCGTCGGCATCCCGCAAGGCTTCCATGGACTCAAGGTCAGGTTCGCTGAACCACTTTCCGATGGTGATGCCGTGGGTCGGCACGAAAAGCCGGTGGATGTGGTCGCCTGCCTGGACGGTGCCGGTGCGGATCACGCGCAGGTAGGTACCAATCCGGCCCGCTTCCGTGAAGCGCTTGACCCATTGCGGCTCCCCCATCCGACGCTGGAAGGCGGCGCACGGGACGCGCGGCGAAGTGACTTCAACTTCGACGTCGAGCCCGATCTTCCAGCGTTCGCCGATCACTGCCCCGGTGGTCTCGATGCCGGACACGCGAAGGTTTTCCCCGAAGATCCCGGGCGTGAGGTCGCGCTGAAGCTCCTTCGCCCAGTAGTCGGCATCATCCTGGGAGTAGGCATAGATGGCCTGGTCTTCGCCGCCATGGTGGATCCGGCTTGCCTGGACGTCACCGTGGAGGCCGAGCTTGTGGACTTTGACGGGTCCTTCCACGGGCCGCTTGTCGATGGCGGTGACTCCCACGCTGCCTTCATCGGGAAGGAGCTGGTGGACACGGCAGACGGCTAGCACTGATGCGGTTTCCATGGCTCCAGTGTAGGGTTCCCGGCGTTACAGCCACCGTTGGAACCGGGGATTGGCAGTTCTCTCCCGTTTCGTGCTCGCAGCCGGACCGGGCAGAGACTACGCTGATTTCAGGATTGAGCTTCCGGCGCACAGTTGCGCCCACATTCAGCATGGACTACCAAGGGGGACGTCGTGGACCCGGAAAAGGACCAAGGCAACGGTCCGGACAAAGACCCGGCCAAAGACCAGGGCACCGGTCAAGGCAAGGACCAGGGGGCGCCGAAGCCGCCGTGGCAGGTGCCCAAGCCGGAACTGCGCCCCGAACTCCTGAACCAACCCCTTCCCACGGTTGATCCCTTCGCCCGGGACCGCGAGCGCCAGACCCATGATGCGGCCGCGCGCAAGAAACGTTCCCAGCGGCGGACCGTTGTGGTGGGGTTGGGAGTCACGGCCCTCCTCGCCGGCACCATCACCGCCGTCGTGGCCAGCAACCAGAATGAGGCCGACTACGCCCAGGTCTGTTTCAACGACGAAACCGGCGAGCGCGTGGAGGACACGCAGTGCAACAGCTCCGCCGGACGCAGCGGTGCGCTCTTCGCGTGGTACTTCTACTCCCGCGGCGCCAGCGTTCCCGGGGTGGGCCAGAACCGGTCCTCGTATCCGAGCTACACCAGCACCATCCCCAGCGGCGCCAAGGCATCCACCGGGTACAGCATCAAGGGCGGTACGGTCAGCAGGGGCGGCTTTGGCAGCAGCTCCAAGGGCGGAAGCACGGGGGGCTAGGCGTGAAGCGGTTGTTATTGGAGCCCAGGCCCGGCTGGAAGCAGAAGATCGAAGAGCAGGGCCTGGTCTTCTCCACCACCACCATGCCCGACGGCCGGAAGATTGAATACTGGAGCGAAGCCGCCTACTACGAATTCACCATGGACGAGGTGGAGACGCTGGAGGTCACGGCCGAGGACATGCACAAGATGTGCCTGGAGGCCGCCAAGTTCCTCGCCACGGGCGCCATGGGGAACATCGGCATCGGCCCGCAGGCACTGGAGCTCGCGGCTGAGTCGTTGCAGGCCGCGGACATGGATGTCTACGGGCGCTTCGACTTTATCTATGACGGCCAGGGCGGACCGGCCAAGATGCTGGAGTACAACGCCGACACCCCCACCGGCCTGATCGAGGCCGCCGTCGCGCAATGGTTCTGGCTGCAGGACGTGTTCCCGGAAAAGGACCAGTGGAACGGCATCCACGAGGCCCTGATCCGGCAGTGGAAGAAAATGCAGTACCGCACCGGCATGAGCACGCTCCACATCGCCCATTCCGAGGCTGAGGAGTCCGGCGAGGACTGGATGACGGCCGCGTACATGCGGGACGTGGCCAGCCAGGCGGGCTGGACCACTATCGGCATCAACATGTCCGATATCGGCTGGGATCCCAACCTGAACCGCTTTGTGGACCTGGACAACTTCATGATCAGCACCATGTTCAAGCTGTATCCCTGGGAGCTGATGATGAAGGAGCCGTTCGGGCACCGGCTGCTGCAGCGCGCACATAATCCCCGCTGGGTGGAGCCTGCGTGGAAAATGCTGCTCTCTAACAAGGCCTTGCTGGCTGCTCTGTGGCACCTGTACCCGGACCACCCCAACCTGCTGCCGGCCTACCTCAACGAGCCCGGGCCCCTGAAGGAATGGGTGGCCAAGCCGCTGCATGGGCGCGAAGGCGACAACATCAAGATCCATGCGCCGGGCATCAGCCTGGAGCAGCCGGGCGGGTACGGCCGTGAGGGCTGGTGCTACCAGCAGTTCCATGCGCTGCCCGACTTCGACGGCAACCACCCCGTCCTTGGCCTCTGGGTGGTGGACGGCGAGTCCGTGGGCTGCGGGATCCGCGAATCGGACGGCCCCATCACCGACTACTTCTGCCGTTTTGTGCCCAACACCATCGACGCCCCGGCGCCGCTTTCAGCGCAGGCCCACTCCAGCAAAGCAGGTATCGCACTATGAGCACCCTGATATTCCAGAGCCCGGTGACCGTATGAGTGCGGAGACGACGACGGCGGGCGGCGCTCCCGGCGGACCGTCCAGCGGTGCCGTCCCCGACAAGGGGCTCCGGGCGGGGATCCTGGACCTCGGCGACTCGGTCATGCTGGGCCTCGCATCCACGGCGCCCGTGTATTCGCTGGCCGCCACGCTGGGCCTGATCGTGGCCGTCAACGGAAACTACACTCCCCTGATCCTGATCCTCGGGTTCATCCCCGTCCTGTTCATCGCGTACGCCTTCCGGGAGCTGAACAGCGCCATGCCGGACTGCGGCACCACGTTCACCTGGTCCCGCCGGGCGTTCGGTCCCTGGGCGGGTTGGCTGGGCGGCTGGGGTGTTGCCCTGGCCGGCATCGTGGTCCTGGCCAATCTCGCGCAGGTGGCAGGCCAGTACCTGTGGCTGCTGATCGGCGACGGTTCACTGGCCGAAAACAAGGTGGTGGTCACGGCCACCGGTGTGCTGTTCATCGTGTTTATGACCCTGGTGAACTACCGGGGCATCCGGCTGGGCGAGCATGTCCAGCGGGTCCTGACGTACGTTCAGTATGTGTCGCTGGGCATCTTCGCGCTGGCCATCATTGTGCGGATCGCGGGCGGGGCCCCGGAGGGCCAGGCGTTCGATTTCGAGTGGTTCAACCCGGCCGGTGCCTTCGCCGACCCCTTCGCCGTGGTGCACGGTTCGCTGCTTGCCCTGTTCATCTATTGGGGCTGGGATACCTGCCTGGCGGTGAACGAGGAAACGGAAAACCCGTCCACCACGCCTGGGCGCGGCGCCGTCATTTCGGCCTTTGTCCTGGTGGCCGTCTATGTCTCGGTGGCCTTGCTGGTGATGATGTACGCCACGGTTGGCACCGAGGGCATTGGCCTGGGCAACGAAGCGAACCAGTCCGACGTCTTCCTGGCGATGAAGGACGTGGTCCTGGGTCCGTGGGGCTGGCTGATTGTGGTGGCCGTGCTGGCCTCGGTCCTGTCGTCCACGCAGACCACCATCCTGCCCACGGCCCGCGGCACACTGTCGATGGGCGTGCACGGTGCGCTGCCGCAGAAGTTCGGCGAAGTCCATACCCGCAACCAGACCCCCGGATTCTCCACCCAGGTCATGGGCGCAGCGGCCGTGGTGTACTACGTGGCCATGAGCTTCCTCAGCGAAAACCTGCTCTCCGATTCCATCAGCGCCATCAGCCTGTTTATCGCGTTCTACTATGCGCTGACGGGCTTCGCGTGCTTCTGGTATTTCCGGGGGACCTTCCGGGAATCGGCCCGCAACCTCTGGTTCCGCGGCATCCTTCCGCTGCTCGGGGCACTGATCCTCACGGCGGCGTTCTTCATTTCCGCCGTCCAGATGTGGGATCCGGCCTACGGTGACACCCAGATCTTCGGCGTCGGCGGGGCGTTTGTCAGCGGCGTGGTGCTCCTGGCCCTGGGCGTCGTCCTGGCCGTTGTCTGCCGGTTCCTGCCGTCAACGCGGGAATACTTCATCGGGAAGCCGACGGCGGCGGCTGCCACACCGACGTCGGCCTAAGATACACAGATGAGCGACGCTGGAGTCACCGCCGAACTGCCCCTTACACCGGACCCGTCCGACGTCCTGGCCCTTAATGCGCTGCTGAGCGCTGACGAGCGGGCACTCCAGCAGCGGATCCGCGACTTCACGGACCAGCGGATCAAGCCAAACATTGCCGGCTGGTATGACGACGCCGTTTTTCCGCTGGAGCTGGCTCCCGAACTCGGCGAGCTGGGCGTCCTGGGGATGCACCTGGAAGGCTATGGCTGCCCCGGCCGCTCCGCCGTCGAATACGGCCTGGCCGCGATGGAACTCGAGGCCGGCGATTCCGGGATCCGGACCTTTGTCTCTGTGCAGGGGTCCCTGGCCATGACGGCCATCCACAAATGGGGTTCGGAGGACCAGAAGCAGGAGTGGCTCCCCCGGATGGCTGCCGGCGAAGTGATCGGCTGCTTCGCCCTGACTGAGCCCACGGCAGGCTCCGACCCGTCCTCCATGACCACTTTCGCCCGCCGGGACGGCACCGGGGACAACGCCGGCTGGGTCCTGGACGGTGCCAAACGCTGGATCGGACTGGCCTCCGTGGCCGGGGTGATGGTGGTGTGGGCCCAAACCGACGACGGCGTCCGCGGCTTCCTGGTGCCGGCCGGTATGGCGGGCGTGACCGCAACGCCCATCACCCAGAAGCTCTCCATGCGCGCTTCCATCCAGTGCGATGTGGTGTTCGACGGCGTCCGGCTGGGACCGGAGGCCATGCTGCCGGCTGCGATGGGCCTGCGCGGGCCGTTTGCGTGCCTGAACGAGGCCCGCTACGGGATCATCTGGGGTGCCATGGGCGCCGCGCGTGATTCCTACGAAGCCGCCCTGGCCTATTCCCAGGACCGGTTGCAGTTCGGCAAGCCGCTGGCCGGGTACCAGCTGACGCAGGAGAAGCTGGTGAACATGCTGCTGGAGATCCAGAAGGGCACCATGCTGGCCTTCTATCTGGGGCGCCTCAAGGACGAAAGGAAGCTGCGGCCCGAGCAGATCTCACTGGGCAAGCTGAACAACGTGCGCGAGGCCATCAGGATCGCCCGGGACGCCCGTTCCATCCTCGGCGGCAACGGCATCACGCTGGACTATTCGCCGCTCCGGCACGCTGCCAACCTGGAGTCCGTCCGCACCTACGAGGGCACCGACGAGGTCCACATGCTCGTTCTTGGTCAGCACATCACCGGCCTCGGCGCGTTCCGGTAAACCCACCCGCCCCTCCCCAACTAGGTAGCAGTAACTGTCGTTTTGAGGGCTCATAACGACAGTTACTGCTACCTAGTTGGGACTACGTGTGGTTATTCAGGCAGGATGACCAGCTCCAGGTAGCCTCGCAGGCACCCCGCCATGTCGACATTCGCGGGCGCCAACAGCCACTGCGTTTGGATCCCGTCCCACAGCGCAATCAATGATGCCGCCGCGGCTTCGGGTTCTACACCGGGGCGCAGCCGCCCTTCCTCGGCGAGTTGCGTAAACCGACGGGCGTAGCTCCGCCGCAGCCGTTCGAAACGTTCCGTGAAGAATTCGCGACCCGGATGGCCGTCCGTGACGGATTCCGCACACAGCACGGTGTACAACTCGATGACACCCGGGATCTCTTCGTTGAAGCGCGCCTGGCGGATCACGGCGTCAACAAGCGTTTCCTCCGGATCCGGAGGTGTGGCGCCGTCTCCGGTATTCGAGTCGCGCCAGTTGAGCACGGCAAGCAGCAAGTCGCTTTTCGACGGGAAGTAGTGCAGGAGGCTCGTCTGGCTCATTCCGACGTGGTCGGCAACGTCCTGCAGGGAGCCTGCCCGGTACCCGTGGGCCGCAAACACAGCGTGCGCGGCAACAAGGATCGCGTGCCGGCGTTCCGTCGACTTCGCATATGGTCCCCGCCGGGACGGCCGGCTCGCCTCGTTTGTGGTCATGGCAAGCCAGTGTACAGGCGGATGTAGCAGGCAGAATCAAAACTCGAGTAACTACTCGAATTTTGTGTTAGCCTGTCTCCTACCCGCTTCCGTACGTGCCGCAGCTCACACTCGCTGGCACATGAACCGACACAATGAGGTGCAGGCAACATGGCCCGATTCACCCGGAGACGCGGCGGCGTATTGCTGTCGATCATCCCGCTCAGCATTGCCATGGTTATCCTGCAGCGCTTCTGGCGCGGCGGGCTTACAGAAGGAGCAGTCAAGTAATGTCCCAGTCCACAGCATCCGGGCGCACCGCCGATGTTTCCTACATCATCGACCGCGGACCGGGTTCGGGCAGGCGGACAGCCGCCCGATCCTGGCTGCACACCACAGCTCCCGCCCAGTCACTCAACGGCAACTGGCGCTTCCGGCTCCTGCCCGGCGCACCGGGAACCCCCGGGGGCCGCGGCGTCCTGCCCGCAGGCGAGGCCCTCGAGGGCGTGGCCGAGGAGACCTTCGATGACTCGTCATGGGAGGAGATCGCCGTCCCGGCCCACTGGGTACTGGAAGGCGACGGGCGCTATGGGCGGCCAATCTACACGAATGTGCGTTTTCCCTTCCCCACCGATGCACCCAACGTCCCCGATGAGAATCCCACCGGCGACTACCGGCGCACCTTCGAACTGCCGGAGGCATGGACCGAAGCCGTACGGATCCTGCTGCGGTTCGACGGCGTCGAGTCGCGGTACAAGGTGTGGGTCAACGGGGTGCCGATCGGCGTCGGCGTCGGGAGCCGGCTGGCCCAGGAGTTCGACGTCACGGATGCTGTGCGTCCTGGATCGAACGTGCTGGCCGTGCGCGTGCACCAGTGGTCGGCGTCGAGCTACGTCGAAGACCAGGACCAGTGGTGGCTGCCGGGCATCTTCCGCGACGTAACGCTCCAGGCGCGGCCGGCGGGCGGCATCGACGACGCCTGGCTGCGCACCTCGTTCAGCGGCTCCGGTAATTCCGGCGCCGGCACCATTGACCCTGAAATCACGGCAACCGGTGACGCTTTTCCGGTGACGCTCTCCGTGCCGGAGCTGGGCGTGGACGTCACGTGGAACTCTGCGGCGGACGTTGCCCCGGTCCTGATCGACGCCGTCGAACCGTGGTCTGCCGAGATTCCGCGGCTGTATGACGCAACGGTGAGCAGCGCTGCCGAAACGCTCTCCCTCAGCCTGGGCTTCCGCACGGTGGAAATCGTGGGGGACCGCTTTCTGGTGAACGGCCGGCGGGTGGTGTTCCACGGCATGAACCGTCACGAGACCCATCCCGACCGGGGCCGCGTCTTCGACGAAGAATCTGCCCGCGCCGATCTGGCCCTTATGAAGCAGTTCAACGTCAATGCGATCCGGACCAGCCACTATCCCCCGCATCCGCGGCTGCTGGATCTGGCCGATGAAATGGGGTTCTGGGTGGTGCTTGAGTGCGACCTCGAAACGCACGGATTCCATGCCCAGCGATGGGCCGGCAATCCCAGCGACGATCCCGCCTGGCGCGAAGCCTTCGTGGACCGCATCGAGCGCACCATCGAGCGCGACAAGAACCACCCCTCCATCGTTATGTGGTCGCTCGGTAACGAGGCTGGCACGGGCGCCAACCTCGCCGCAATGGCCGCGTGGGCCCATGCCCGCGACACCGGACGTCCCGTCCACTATGAGGGCGATTACAGCGGCGCCTACACGGACGTCTATTCGCGGATGTACTCCTCCGTCCCCGAGACCGAGGCGATCGGACGCGACGACTCCGGCTCCCTGCTGCTCGGCTGTTCCGCCGCCGAGTCGGCACGGCAACGGACCAAGCCCTTCATCCTGTGCGAGTACGTTCATGCGATGGGCAACGGCCCCGGCGCCATCGACCAGTATGAGGACCTCGTTGACCGCTACCCACGGCTGCACGGTGGTTTCGTCTGGGAGTGGCGGGACCACGGCATCCGCACACGCACGGAAGACGGAACCGAATTCTTCGCCTATGGCGGCGATTTCAACGAGGTCATCCACGACGGCAACTTCGTGATGGACGGAATGGTCCTCTCCGATTCGACGCCGAGCCCGGGACTGTTCGAATACAAGCAGATCGTGGCGCCGATCCGTTTGGGCTTCGGCACCGAGGTGCCCCATGGAACACCGTCCGACGGCGGTGCGCGGCGGTTCATCACAGTCGCCAATCTGCGGCACTCGGCGGACGCCTCCGACGTCGTGCTCCAGTGGCGGACCGAAGTGGACGGCATCCGCAGTGACTCGGGCGAACTGGCAATCGCCGGCGCGTCGGGCAAGGCTCTTGCGGCTGGCGACTCGGCGCAGCTGGAGCTGCCGGCGTTTGCTGTCTCAGGTAGAGGTGAGAACTGGCTCACCGTTGAAGCCGTGCTCCGCAAGGACACTGACTGGGCTCCGGCCGGGCATGTGATTTCAGCCGCCCAGCTGGATCTCTCGGAGCCTGCGGCACGAGTTCAGGCTCCGCGCCCGCTGGCTTCAGTCGGCCGGACCGGCTCCTTGGCGGCGAGTTCGGATGCCGAATCCTCGGGAACCGGAACAGTAACCCTCGGACCCGCGGTCTTCGAGGAGGGCCGGCTTGTGTCGCTGGGCGGACTGCCGGTGGCCGGTCCCCGCCTGGAGCTCTGGCGCGCACCGACGGATAACGACGGCGGAGCGGGCCGCGGCAGTTACGATCTCGCCGACCCCTGGCTGAACAACGGAAACGGCGTGCCGGCCCCGACGTCGGCCGCGGTCTGGCGCAAAGCGGGCCTGGACCGCTTGACGGCCCGGGTGGAAAAGATCTCGGCGAACGATTCAGGCGTGGCGGTCCGGACACGGTATGCGGCGGCCGACAGCGCCGACTCCGTGACGGTCGAAGAGCAGTGGCAGCTCGCGGATGGGGAGCTGTGGCTTCGCCTGGACATCGTCCCCAGCGCTGGCTGGAACATGATCTGGCCACGCATCGGGGTCAGGTTCGATTTGCCCGGCTCCGTGGATGGCGCGTCCTGGTTCGGTGCCGGGCCCCGCGAATCGTATCCGGACAGCATGCACGCGGCCCTGATCGGGCGGTATTCGGCAGCAATCGACGACCTCACGGTGACGTACGCCAAGCCCCAGGAGAGCGGGCACCGCAGTGCCGTGCGTTCACTCGACCTGAACAATGAGGGGGCGCCCTGGCTGAGGATCGAGACGGTGGCCGATGGCCGCGGGCGCCGGCCCGGTTTCACCCTGGCCCGTCACACCGCACAGGAGGTCAGCGCAGCGGCCCATCCCCACGAGTTGCCTCCGAGCGAGCACAGCTACCTCTATCTGGACGCCGCCCAGCATGGGTTGGGTTCACGGGCCTGCGGCCCGGACGTCTGGCCGGACTTCGCCCTTCGTCCGGAGGCCCGCACGGTGATGCTGCGCATCGGGACGGCCGGGTAGCCGCCGAGATGGCATTTCGCGGCAATGTCAGGCGCCGCGACTGCCGTGAAGTGCCATCTCGACGCGTCCGGCCCCGGTTACGCAGCTCCGACCGGGACGGGTTCCTTGGCGCCTGCGTCCTTGCGGATGGTCGCGCTGATCACGGCGGCGATGGTGCACATGGCGGCCGCGCCGAACCAGGCGTAGGTGTACTGGCCGGTGGCGTCCCGGATGGCACCGGCGCCGAGGGCAGCAGCGGCCGCGCCCAGCTGGTGGGCCGCGAACACCCAGCCGAACACCACGCTGCCGTCCGTGCCGAACGTTTTCCGGCAGATTGCCGCCGTGGGCGGTACCGTCGCCACCCAGTCCAGGCCGTAGATCACCACAAAAACGATCATGCTCGGCTGGACGGTGGCGCTCAGGACCAGCGGCAGCACTAGCAGGCCGATCCCCCGGAACTGGTAATAGACGGCCAGCAGGATTTTGGGGTTGTAGCGGTCGGTCAGCCAGCCGGAGGCGATGGTGCCCAGGATGTCGAAGATCCCGACGACGGCGAGAAGCCCGGCCGCTGTGGTTTCGGGCATGCCGTGGTCGTGGGCGGAGGGGATGAAGTGGGTGCCGATCAGCCCGTTGGTGGTGGCCCCGCAGATCGCAAACCCGGCCACCAGCGCCCAGAATGTCCGCACTTTGCTGGCGCGCTTGAGAACCTGGAGGGCGCGCACCGCGGCGTTGCTGCTGCGCCCGCTTTCCACGGGGTCCGCTGCCGCAGCCGGGGACTCAGCCGTTCCCTCCTCAGGTGCCGTTTCACCGTAAGGCAAGGCGCCGACGTCGGCCGGTGAGTTTTTGAGGAACTTCAGCACCAGCGGCACCACCGCCAGCGCGCCGGCGGCGATCAGCAGCGAGGCCTGCCGCCAACCCGGATCCTGGGCCAGCATGGCGATGAACGGCAGGAAGACCAGCTGGCCCGCGGCGCTGCCGGCGGTCAGGATGCCGATCACCAGGCCCCGGCTCTTGGAGAACCAGGTGTTGGCGATGGTGGCGGCGAAGACGAGCGCCATGGAGCCGGTGCCGAGCCCGATCAGCAGTCCCCAGGTCAGGAGGATCTGCCAGGACTGGGTGACCAGGACCGTGAGCGCGCTGCCGGCGCCGATCATCACCAGGGCGGTGGCGGTGACGGCCCGGATCCCGAACCGTTCCATCAGGGCCGCGGCGAAGGGGGCGGTCAGCCCAAACAGCACCAGGTTGATGCTGACGGCTGCGGACAGCACGGTGATGGACCAGCCGAACTCCTGCTGCAGCGGCACCATGAGGACACCCGGGGCGGCCCGGAATCCGGCCGCTCCCACGAGGGCCAGGAAGGCGACGGCCGCGACGATCCATGCGGGGTGCAGTCGGCGGCGCGTGGTTTCGGTGGCACTCATGCGGCCGTGGCCAGCTGCACGGGCGCGTCCGTCCGGGTGAGGCTGTGCCAGCTGGTGTTGGCGGCCGTGAGCCGTTCCCCGCAGCCGGTGCAGGTGTCCGCGGAGCTGGTCCGCTGGCCGCAGCCGGAATGGATGACGTACATATGGGCCTGGTCAGACGGCGCCGGGAGGTGCTTTTCCGCCCACATGACCACGGCGTTCAGGACCGGGAGGGCGTCCTCACCCTTAGGAGTCAGGACGTACTCCTGGCGGGGGCGGCCGCCGTCGTCGTACGCCTTCTTCTCAAGCAGCCCCGACTCCACGAGACCCGCCAGGCGCCTGGTGAGCACCGAATCCGCGACGGCGAGCCGGGTCTTCATGGCGTCGAAGCGCCCGTTGCCGAAAAAGACCTCGCGGAGCACCAGCATGCTCCAGGGGTCACCCAAAATGTCGAGACCTCGTGCCATGCTGCAGTCGCGCTGGGACCAGTCGGAGCGGAGAACCATAAAGGCACCCTAGCTAACTTTCTTGAAGAAAGCCAGGGTGTCTTTGGCTGGCGAGCGCGGTGCTACTTGAGGCGCGCTGCTACTTGAGGAAGGTGAAGGCGCGCTCGAGGTCGGCGATGAGGTCTTCCACGTCCTCGATGCCGCAGGACAGCCGGATCAGGTTGACGGGAACTGCCAGTTCCGTGCCCTTGACCGATGCGTGGGTCATCTCGGACGGGTAGTTCATCAGCGATTCGATGCCGCCCAGGGATTCCGCCAGCGTGAACACCGACGTGTTTTCCGCGACCGTGCGGGCCGCCGCCTCGCCGCCCTTGAACTGGACGGACACCATGCCGCCGAACTTCTTCATCTGCTTCTTCGCCAGCTCGTGGCCGGGGTGGGAGGGCAGGCCCGGGTACAGGACGGCCTCCACCTCGGGGCGCTCGAGCAACCATTCGGCCACAGCCTGGCCGTTGTCGCTGTGCCGGTCCATGCGCACGCCGAGGGTCTTCAGGCCGCGGGTGGTGAGGAACGCGTCCATCGGGCCGGACACTGCACCCACCGCGAACTGCACAAAGCCGATCTTCTCCGCGAGCTCCGCGTCGTTGACCACGATGGCGCCGCCCACCACGTCGGAGTGCCCGCCGATGTACTTCGTCGTGGAGTGAACCACGACGTCGGCACCCAGGGCGAGCGGGGTCTGCAGGTAGGGCGACGCGAAGGTGTTGTCCACCACGAGGAGGGCCCCGGCGTCGTGCGCTATTGCGGCGAGCGCCTCGATGTCGGTGATCTTCATCAGCGGGTTGGAGGGGGTTTCCACCCATACGAAGCGGGTCTTGTTCGCGGCCACGGCTTTGCGCACCGCGTCCAGGTCCGCCATGTCCACGGGGGTGTTGCCGATCCCCCAGTCGCCAAGCACGCTGTTGATGAGCCGGTAGGTGCCGCCGTAGGCGTCGTTGCCGAGCACAATATGGTCGCCCGGCCGGGTCAGCGCCCGGATCAGGGAGTCCTCCGCCGCAAGGCCGGAGCTGAAGGAGTACGCGTGGCTTCCGCCTTCGAGCGCCGCGAGCTGCTCCTGCAGGGCGTCGCGCGTGGGGTTGGTGCCACGGCCGTATTCGTAACCGTCGCGGAGCCCGCCGATGCCGTCCTGGGCGTATGTGGAGCTGAAGTGCACCGGCGGAACCACGGCGCCGGTCCGGGGCTCGAAGGCCTGGCCGGCATGGACGGCGCGCGTGTTGAAACCCTGGTTTTCTGCAGACATTGAAAGTCCTTTCATGCGGTGATCAAGCCTGCCGAGATCCTGGTTTCGACAGGCTCAACCACCGGAGGATTAGTTGCTGAGGTAGGCGAGGAGGTCGTGGCGGGTGAGGATTCCCACGGGGGCGCCGACGAACGTCACCATCACGGTGTCCACGTCGGAGAGCAGCTCGCGGGCTGCGGAGATGGTTTCCAGCGAGCCGATGACCGGCAGGCGGGGCCCCATGTGCTCGGAGATCTTGTCCGTCAGCTTGGCCTCGCCGCGGAACAGCTTGGAGGTCAGGCTGCGCTCATCCACGGCGCCGAGGACCTCGCCCATCACCACCGGCGGTTCCTGCGAGAGGACCGGGATGTGGCTGACGCCGAACTCGTTCATGATGTTGATGACGTCGCGGACGGTCTCGTTGGGGTGGATGTGGACCAGGTCCGGCAGCTCGCCGGTCTTGGACTTGATGACCTCGCCCACTGACGTCTCTTCGCCGCCGGAGAGGAAGCCGTAGGAACGCATCCACTGGTCGTTGAAGATCTTGGCGAGGTAGCCGCGGCCGGAGTCCGGGAGGATGACCACCACTACTGCGCTTTCCGGGAGGTCGCGGGCGGTCTGCAGCGCAGCCACCACCGCCATGCCGGACGAGCCGCCCACCAGCAGCCCTTCCTCGCGGGCCAGCCGCCGGGTCATGGCGAAGGAATCGGCGTCGGAGACGGCAATGACATCGTCCGGGACGGATTTGTCGTAGTTGGCCGGCCACATGTCCTCGCCCACGCCCTCGACGAAATACGGGCGCCCGGTACCGCCGGAGTAGACCGAACCTTCGGGGTCCGCCCCGATGATCCTGACCCGGCCGCCGTCGGCCTCCGCACGGTCCGCCGAGATCTCCTTGAGGAAGCGGCCGGTGCCGGTGATGGTGCCGCCGGTGCCAGCGCCGATCACGCAGTGCGTCACCGTGCCGTCCGTGTCCTGCCAGATCTCCGGTCCGGTGGTCTCGTAGTGGCTGCCGGGGGCGGCCGGGTTGGAGAACTGGTCAGGCTTGTAGGCGCCCGGAATTTCCGTGACCAGGCGGTCCGAGACGCTGTAGTAGCTCTGCGGGCTGTCCGGGGCAACGGAGGTGGGCGTGACCACCACCTCGGCGCCATAAGCCTGAAGCACGGCGCGCTTGTCCTCGCCCACCTTGTCCGGCACCACGAAGATGCACTTGTAGCCCTTTTGCTGGGCCACGAGCGCCAGACCCACGCCGGTGTTGCCCGACGTCGGCTCAACGATGGTCCCGCCGGGCAGGAGCTTGCCGGTCCGTTCGGCCTCTTCGATCATTTTCACCGCGATGCGGTCCTTGATGGAACCGCCGGGATTGATGTATTCCAGCTTGACCAGGACTGTGGCTTTGAGGCCTTCCGTCACGTGGTTGAGCTTGATGAGCGGCGTGTTTCCGATGAGGTCCAGGACGGACTGCGCGTACTTCATAGGTACAAAGTTACCGCCTGCCGCCGCAGGTCCTGCCCGGGGCTCAGCTCCCTGCCGAGGAATCTGTGTGCCAGAGGCCCAGGGTGTTGCCCTCGGTGTCCTTGAAGTAGGCGTAATAGCCCATGCCGGGAACGGCGTCCTTTGCCTGGGCGACAGTACCTCCAGCGGATTCGACCTGCGCCAGCGCGGCGTCCACGTCCTCCACGTCGATGGTGATGATGGGGGTCTTGAGGTTGTCCGTGCGGGGGAACAGGGCCCCGTTGATGGCCCCTGGCGCGCTTGGCATGCCTGTCTGCTCGTCCGACGGCGTGGTGATGGCGATGGTGTAGTCCATCTCCTGCATGGGAGTCAGGGTCCAGCCAAACGCACTTTGGTAAAAAGTGTTGGCGCGTTCCTTGTCGTCGGAGGGGATCTCGAAATGCACAACTCCAGCCACAGCATGCTCCTTTGAATGCGAGGGGAAGGCGCGGACTCCCCGCGCCACACGCTGGAGTCTAGTCCTGGCATCTTCGGTCTGTAAGGGGCTCCGGAAGCTACCTTGTCAGCCCACCGTGGGACCATGAATACATGACCATCCTTGACGCCCCCGCCCGGCTTGCCGCCGCCGCGGATGCGTCCCTGCGCTGGCATCCGGACGGCCCGTACAGCCTGCACCAGACGCTGGGCATTCTCCTGCGGGGTACCGGAGATCCGTCGTTTTCGTTCGGGCCGGACGGGTTATGGACGGCGTTTACGACGCCGGACGGCCCGGTCACGCTGCGCCTCACCGCTGCCGCGGATAGGGCTGTTGACGCCGCTGTTGACGCGCAGGCCTGGGGTCCCGGTTCCGCCGCCGGACTCGCTGGCGTGCCCCGGCTCCTGGGCGCTGAGGACGACTGGTCGGCGTTTGACGAACCGGACTTCCATGCCACGCTCCCCCGGATGGTCCGTGACGCCCGACGACGGAACCTGGCTGTCCGGCTGCCCTCCACCGGGCGGGTGGTTGATTGCCTCGTGCCCACCATCCTCGAGCAGAAGGTCACCGTCATTGAGGCCCGCCGCGGCTACCGGTACCTGATGTACCGGTTCGGCTCGTCGGCTCCGGCGGCCGGAAGCGCGGCGCCGGAGGGGCTCCGCCTCCAGCCCACGCCTGAGCAGTGGCTGCGCATCCCCTCGTGGGAATGGCACCAGGCCGGCGTAGGACCCCAGCGTTCGGCGTCCGTTATGCGGGCGCTGCGATCCGCCGTCGCGCTTGAACGGCTGGTCGCCCTTCCGTCCGCGGAGGCGGCAGCAAAACTGCAGGTGATTCCCGGTATCGGGGTGTGGACCGCGGCCGAAGTGGTGCAGCGGACCCACGGCTGCCCGGACTCCATCGCGGTGGGCGACTACCACCTCGCCGCCTATGTGGGCGCCGCCCTCACCGGCCGCCGGACGGACGATGCCGGCATGCTGGCCTTGCTTGAGCCGTGGACCGGGCACCGGCAGCGGGTGGTCCGGATGATCGGCCTGAGCGGCTTCCGCAAACCGACGTTCGGGCCGCGGATGACCATCCAGGACCACCGCCGGCACTGACGGTTCCGCCGTGGACTCGGGCCGCGGATGGGTATAGCGTGGCGCCATGGAGCCCGCACCAGAGCCCCGGAATTCCGCATTCTCTGGAGTCACCCATGATCCACACTGACAAACTGACCAAAACCTTCGTCGTCAAAAAGGAGACGGTAGAAGCCGTCAAGGGAGTCGACATCGATGTTGCCCCGGGCGAGCTTGTGGCGTTCCTTGGCCCGAACGGTGCGGGCAAATCCACCACCCTGCGAATGCTCACCACCCTGCTCCGGCCCACGTCCGGCACGGCCACCGTCGCGGGTGTGGACGTCACAGCGAACGCGGCCGGCGTACGCGCCCGGATCGGCTACATTGGCCAGGGCAACGGCGGCGGCCACAGCTTCCGGGTCATCGACGAACTGATCATGCAGGGCCGCTTCTACGGCATGAACTCCACGGATGCCGCTGCCCGGGCACACGAGCTCCTGACGTCCCTGGACCTGGCCGACCTCGCCAAACGCACCGTCATCAAACTGTCGGGCGGGCAGCGGCGGCGGATGGACGTGGCGCTGGGGCTGATGCACTCCCCGCGGCTGCTGTTCCTGGATGAACCGTCCACCGGCATGGACCCGCAGAACCGGGCCAACCTGTGGGACCACATCATGCGGTTGCGCGCCGAGCACGGCACCACCATCGTCCTGACCACGCACTACATGGACGAGGCCGATTTGATGTCCGAGCGCGTGATCGTGATTGACCACGGCCAGATCATCGCCGATGACACAGCCGCCCGGCTGAAGGCCAACCTGGCCGGCGACCTGCTCGCCGTCGAGGTGGCGGCGGAGTCCGCCGCGGGCGTGCGCGGGCTGCTGGGCCGGGCCGCCGCGGGCGTGCGCGGGCTGCTGGGGCGTGCCGCCGCGGGCGGTGAGGTCAACGAAAACTCGAACGACGGTGTGGTTCGCTTCCGCCTCCGGCTCACCGAAGGCGCCCGTCGGGCACCGGTGCTGCTGCAACAAATGAACGACGCCGGCGCTCCCGCCCAGTCCCTGGAGCTGCAACCGCCAACCCTGGACGACGTGTTCCTGGAGCTGACCGGCCGCAACCTGCGGGAAGGAGCAGACCGCTGATGGCGGTGCAAAGCACCGAGGTCCTGGAAAAGCCGGGCCTGGTCCAGATCCTGCATGACACCAGATTCGTCTTCTGGCGAGATGCTGCTGCCGCTGCGTGACCCGTTCTCGCTGGTCTTCTCGCTGCTCCAGCCGCTCGTGTTCCTGGGCCTCTTCGGGCCGCTACTCGGTGCGGCCGTGGGCGCACCGGCATTCGGCGGCCAGTCGACGCTCCAATGGTTCCTGCCCGGCGTCGTGGTCATGATTGCCCTGTTCGGCACCTCCATGATCGGCTCCAACTTGCAGTACGAGCTGATGACCGGTTCGTACGAGCGGATCCTGGCCACACCGCTGTCCCGCTCGTCGCTGATGATCGGGCGGGCGCTGAAGGAATGGGCACCGCTGGTGGTGCAGGGCCTGCTGATCGCCCTGGTCTGCATCCCGTTCGGCTTTGTCTTCTATCCGCTGCACGTGCTGTTCGGCCTGGTCATCCTGGGGATCTTCGGCATCGGACTCGGCGCCCTCTCCTACGCACTGGCCCTGGTATCGCAGAACAAGGAGTGGATCTTCTGGGGTGTGCAGCAGACGCTGCTCTTCCCGCTGATGATCCTGTCCGGCATCATGCTGCCCATCGAGGCCGGGCCGGACTGGATGAAGACCGCCAGCCTCTTCAACCCCCTGTCCTACCTGGTCAACGCCGAGCGGGAGCTGTTCGCCGGCAGCGTCGGGACCGACACGCTCCTGGGCCTCCTCGCCGCATCGGTGACGGCCGCCGTCGGGCTCGTTGCGGGCGTCCGGGCCATCAACCGCAACATCAATTAGAGCCCAGGCGGGCGGCGTAAACTGCAGCTTCAGAACGGTTGCGAAGGCCCAGCTTGTCCAGCACACTGCTTACGTGGTGGGCCACTGTCTTGTGGCTGATGAACAGCTGGCCCGCAATTTCAGGATTTGAATAGCCCTCAACCAGCAGCCCCAGAATTTCATGCTCACGCCGGGTGAGAATACCTGCCTCGCGGGGAACGGACCGGCCCCCGGCGCCCCACGATCGCAGCAGTGCCGCTGCCGTATCGGCATCATGGGACGCCCCCAGCTTGTCCATCGCGGACAGCGCAGCGCGGGCTTCGGAAATAGCGAGCGTAGGCTGGCCTTGGGCTAAAACACGCGCAAGTTCCAGCCGGGTGCGCGCGGTTTCCAGCGGGAGTTCCAAGTGCCCAAACCATTTGAGGGCGTCTTCAAAGTAACCCGTGGCAGGCTCCAGCCGGCCCTCGGCGGCTGCAACCCGGCCTCTGGCCAGGGCGGCATGCGCGGACACCAAGCGTATTCCTCCGGCGCTGGCGTCAAGGTCGCCAAGGTGCTCGGCGACCACTGCAGCAGCGGCAGGATTGCCTGCTGCCAACTGTGCCTCCACCAGCAGGCTGCGTGCGCTCGCTGTCTCCAGGGAGGTCCGGTGCCCGCCGGCGTGCAGTGGAGGAACGACGTCGCCGGTATCCTCAATTTTCGAACGAAGCCAGCGCTCTGCCAGGGCCACGGCCGCAGCCGGTTCGTTGCTTCCGAGGGCCAGTCCTGCCGCCACCAGGCTGGTCTCGACCGGAGCGCCGATCCTCTCAATCAAGGCCTTGGCCTCGTCGAAGTGTCCTTGGCGCACACGGAGCTCGGCGAGGCTCGCGACAGCCCTGTGGTACATGCCGGGGAAGACGTCCTTTGTACTCGCTGCCGCATGCCGCAGCTCGTCCTCGGCTTCGGCCCAATGACCCGTCAGCAGGAGCACTCGCCCGTGGACCATGCGGCACTGAGCGTAAAGGTATGGACAGCCGTAGGCCCTCATGTAGTCATCTGCCGCCAGCGACCACTGGGTAGCTCGCCCGAGGTCGCTGAGCAGGTCGCAGACCGTCAGCATCGAGCAACTCGCCATGACCACTGTGTAGAACGTCGTTCCATCGCCACCCAGGGCGCTGGCCATGGCCTCGTCAACACACCGAAGCCCGGCTTGGACTTCTCCCTCCTTGACCAGGACAACGCCACGCTCGGCAAGGGCACAGACGCCGAGGTCCGGGTCGCCCAATTCATGCGACGTGGCCAGCGCGCGCTCGATCAGGTCGCGACAGTGATGGGCGTCCGCGGCCAGCAGCGCCGCACAGTAATCAAGCCAGGCCCGGGACAGTCGGTCGTCAGGCCCGGCCAAGCTCTCCGCACGTGCCAGCCAGCCGCGCGCCGCGGCCTCGTTGCCAAGGGACATCCCGTAGACAAGGCACAGCCACACAGCGGAATCGATCGCCTCCGGAACATTGCCGGCACGGCGGCTGGCAGCGTAGGCGCGCTCACGGCAGCGGACACTTTCACCGAGGTCGCCGAGAAAAAAGAGGGCGTCGCCCAGGCCTGCGAGCGCGCCCGGCGATCCGGTGCCCGCGAGGACTTCCTCAAACGCGGCGCGCGCATCCGCCCACCGCCCCGCTTCCAGTGCCGCGTAGCCGCTCGCTGTCACTTCCTCCAGCGTCACGCTTCAATTAGAGCACTTGACACTGCCGTTCTCTAGGGACGGAACTACGGGCGCGGGCCGCCCCGGATCCGCCTGGTGGGCTCCGCCGGCATTGGCCACAAAATGGGTCAGTTGACCCATCCGCCCGGCCTTGGAGCCGGGCAGTCTGAAGTTGTCCCGAATAACGGACAACAGGACCAATAAAGGAGCAAACGATGAGTGCAGACGCAATTGCCAAGTCAGTAGACGCCATGAACTCTCATGATGCGAAGGCCTTCGCCGCAACCTATGCCGCGGACGCGGTTGTCCACGACCCGCTCTACCCGCAGCCGTTGAAGGGGCGGGACGCCGTTGAGCAGGACATGGTGGAACTCCTGCGGGCCTTCCCGGACGTCAGTCTCACCGTGGGGCCCCTGTTCCAGGACGCCGAGACGTTCGCAGCCGAGTACACCCTGCGCGGGACGCATCAGGGACCGTTGGCATCGCCCGGCGGCGAGATTGCCGCCACCGGAAAATCCTTCATCAATAACGCGGCTGTCTTCTCGAAGTTCAATGCTGAAGGGGAAGTCACGGAGGAACGCCGCTACTACGATGTAGCCGGCATCATGGCGCAGCTTGGGGTGACCCCGACAACCTGAGCCCATAACCTCGCCTCGAAGAGACTGCTGGCCCGTCAGAGCCCCAGGCGGGCCACGGCTTCCTCGCGCATCTCCACCTTGCGGATCTTCCCGGAGACGGTCATCGGGAAGCTTTCGCGGACGTCCACGTAGCGCGGGATCTTGTAGTGGGCCAGCTTCCCGCGGCAGAAGTCCGCAAGCGAAGCAGCGTCCAGCGGTTCCGCGCCGGGCTTGAGGATGACGCACGCCATGAGCTCCTCGCCGTACTTGGCATCAGGCACCCCGATCACCTGCACATCCTGGATGGCCGGATGGCTGTACAGGAATTCCTCGATCTCACGCGGGTAGATGTTTTCGCCGCCGCGGATCACCAGGTCCTTGATCCGGCCTTCGATCACCACGTAGCCGTCGTCGTCCATGCGGGCGAGGTCGCCGGTGTGCATCCAGCGGTCGGCGTCGATGGCCTCCGCGGTCTTTTCCGGCTGGTCCCAGTACCCGGCCATGACGGCGTAGCCCCGGGTGCACAGCTCGCCTATCTCGCCGCGCTCCAGCACCTCGCCGGTGCCAGGGTCTACGATCTGGTTTTCCAGCCGCGGCATGGTGCGGCCCACGGTCTCGGTGCGCTGCTGAAGCGTGTCACCGTTCCGGGTCATGGTGGACACCGGGGAGGTCTCCGTCATGCCGTAGCAGATGGCCACATCCACCATGTGCATCTCCGAGATCACCCGGTTCATCACATCGATGGGGCACACCGATCCCGCCATGACGCCGGTGCGGAGCGTTGCCAGGTCGTAGGAGGAAAAGTCCGGCAGCGCCAGCTCCGCGATGAACATGGTGGGCACGCCGTACAGCGATGTCCCGCCGAAGTCCTGGACCGCCTCCAGCGCGGCCGCCGGCGTGAAGCCGCGCCCGGGGATGATGGTGGCCGCACCGTGGCTGAGGGCTGCCAGGTTGCCGATCACCATCCCGAAGCAGTGGTAGAACGGCACCGGAATCACCACCCGGTCATGCTCGGTGTAGCCCAGCAGCTCACCGATGGAGTAGCCGTTGTTCAGGATGTTGTGGTGCGTCAGCGTGGCGCCCTTGGGGAAGCCCGTGGTCCCGGACGTGTACTGCAGGTTGATGGGATCGTGCGGGTCCAGCTCCGCCATCCGGGCCAACAGGGAGGAATGGCCGACGGCGTCAGCCCGCTTGAGCAGCTCGGCGTACGTCAGCTCCCCGTCACTTTGGGGATCCCCGGCGTCGAGCCCGTCCATGTCGTAATCCGGCAGGAACACCAGTTCCTGCAGGTCCGGGCAGCCGGCGAGCGCCTGGCGCGCCATTCCCACATAGTCGCTGTTCCGGTCCGACGGCGCCGCCACCAGCATCCGCATGCCGTTCTGCTTCACCACAAACTCCAGCTCGTGGCTCCGGTAGGCCGGGTTCACGTTGACCAGGATGGCTCCGGCTTTGGCCGTGGCGTACTGCAGCAGCGTCCACTCGGCGCAGTTCGGGCTCCAGATGCCCACCCGGTCCCCCTTGGCCACCCCCGAGGCGAGCAGTGCACGCGTGAGGCGATCGACGTCGTCGTTCATTTTCGTGTAGCTCCAGCGGCGGGCATCAGCGCCCGGGACCGGCGCGGCCTCGATCAGCGCGTCGTGGAAGGGGAACCGGGCCACCACCCGTTCAAAGTTCTGGCCGATGGTTTCCACGAGGAGCGGGACGTCAGTGTCCCCGGCTGTGTAAGCGCGCATGGTGGCACGCTACCAACAGGAGCCGGGCAAGAGAAGCGCAACAGGAGGGTGTCCGCGCGTAAACAGGGCGGGCGTGTATCCCGAGTCCCGGTATTGTGAAATCCATGAGTGCACCCATCGACCTGCAGGCAACGTTCATCCCCAACGACGGCGAGTTCTTCCGTGTGAAGCTCGCCCTGGAAATCGCCATCGACGAGGTGGTGAACGAACCCGGCTGCATCCGCTACGAGCTGACCGAAGCCACCGAAGAGAAGCTGGTCCTCACGGAACAGTGGGAATCCGAGGAACTGCTGGCGAAGCACTCCAAGGGCACCGCCGTCCAGGACCTGAACGAATCCCTGAGCGCGCTGCTGGCCGAGCCCGTGCAGCTGGAACGCCTGTAACCCTCGCTTTAACCATCGACTGCTCCGTAAGTGCCGCTTTGAACGTTCAAAAGGGCCCTTACGGAGCAGTCGATGGTGTTAAGAGGAACCAGGGGCGCTTACGCCTCGGGGATCTGCGAGCCGTCCTGCGGGCCCGACGTCTTTCCGGCGGTGGCCGGGCTGCTGCCCGCGGCGGCTGAGGCTTCTGCCTGCGAGCGCGCCACATGGGCGTGGACTTCCTCCATGTCCAGGGCCTTGACCGCGTCAACAACCTGCTCCAGCTGCTGGGCGTTCAGGGCACCCGGCTGGGAGAAGACGAGTACTTTTTCGCGGAACGCCATCAGGGTGGGGATGGACGTGATGCCGGCCTCCGCGGCGAGCTGCTGCTGGGCTTCGGTGTCCACCTTCGTGAACAGGACGTCGGAATGCTTCTCCGACATGGCGCTGTACGTTGGCCCGAACTGCTTGCAGGGACCGCACCATTCAGCCCAGAAGTCCACCAGGACAATGTCGTTGCCTTCGATGGTCGATGCGAACTGTTCACCTGTGATATCTACGGTAGCCATGCCTTCAACGGTACGCGAGGCGCAGGCCGATGTCCCGGCCGGGTGCGCCCTGTTCGCTCCCCGCGTCATCGGGAATACCCGGCGCGGGGCCGTGTACACCGGGAATTGCGAGGCCTACCCTTGGGGTCATCAGCCGCTGACTGCCGCACACAGGAGGGTTCATGGCCCAGGCTATCTCCACCCGGTCCCTCACCAAAAAGTTCGTCCGGCGCGAGGTGCTCCACGGGGTGGATTTCAGCGTCGAAGCGGGCTCCGTGTTCGGCGTGATCGGCCCGAACGGCGCGGGCAAGACCACCACCATGCGCTGCCTGCTGGACATCATCCGCCCCACGTCCGGGGAGGTCCGCGTCCTGGGCAAGGACCCCCGTGCGGGCGGCCCGGAGCTCCGCCGGCGGATCGGTTACCTTCTCGGCGAGCTGTTCCTCGAGGGCCGGGTCACGGGCCGGACACTTCTGGCCCACTACCAGGCCGTCAGCGGTCCGGTGGCTCCGGGCAGGATCGATGGCCTTGCCGAACGGTTGGGGCTGGACCTGGACCGCCACACGCGCAAACTGTCCAAGGGCAACAAGCAGAAGCTCGGCCTGGTCCAGGCGTTTATGCACGATCCCGAGCTCCGGGTCCTTGACGAGCCAACCAGCGGGCTGGATCCGCTGGTCCAGCAGGAATTCCATGCGATGGTCCGCGAGGCGCAGCACCGCGGCCAGACCATCTTCCTCAGCTCCCACGTCCTCAGCGAGGTCCAGCAGACCGCTGACACCGTGGCGATCCTCCGGGACGGACGGATCATCGCCGTCGAGTCCGTGAGCGGGCTTCGGGAAGGTGCGGTGCGCCGGGTCCGGTTCACCGCGAACGGAATTACAGCGCACGACGCCGGCGCGCTGCTGGGTGCGGTGCCCGGCGTCGGGCACGTTGAGGTGCTGGAGTCCGGCGGCAGCATCACCCTTTCGGCCACCGTGGAGGGTGCCATCCAGCCGCTGGTCAGGGCCCTGGGCACCCTGGAACTGACGGATCTGGTGCTGGAGGAACCGGATCTTGAGGAGGCTGTGCTGAAGATGTATTCAAGTCCCGAAGACACGGTCCCTGCCGTATCCGGAGCTGCGGAGGCCGCGCGATGAGCACCACGCTGCCGCTGTTCCGGAGAGCTTTCTTTGACTCCTGGCGCTCCACCCTCGGGTGGGCCGCCGGGCTGGCCGCCGCCACGTTCCTCTACCTACCGCTGTACCCGTCCATCGGCGGGAGCGCGCAGATGCAGGACATGATCGATGCCCTCCCGGCCGAGATGACCAAGGAGCTGAACTACGACCAGATCGCCACCGGCCCTGGCTACACCCAGGCCACGCTGTACGGACTCCTCGGGTTCCTGCTGATGACCATCGCCTCCGTAGGGTGGGGTGCGGCCGCGGTGGGCGGGGATGAGGAATCCGGCCAGCTGGAGCTGACCCTCGCCCACGGGGTGACCCGCGTCCAGGTGGTGCTGGAGCGCGCGCTTTCCCTGTTCCTGCGCGTGGTGCTGCTCGCGGCCCTGGTCTTTGTTCTGGTCCGGCTGCTCAATGATTCGGCCCAGCTGGCCATCCGGCCCGAGAACCTCTTCGGCGCGTCAGTGCTGTTTGCCACGCTGGCACAGCTGAGCGGAACTGCCGCGCTCTGCGCCGGGGCCATGTCCGGCAGGCGGACGTACGTACTGGCCGCGGGCGCCGCCGTCGGCGTTCTTGGCTACGTCTTCAACGCAGTCGGCCGGCAGAGCGAGGACGTGGAGTGGCTGCTCAATCTGAGTCCCTACCACTGGGCTTATGGGAATTCCCCAGTGGCCAACGGTGCGGACTGGGCCGCGGCCGGGTGG
Source organism: Pseudarthrobacter raffinosi (assembly GCF_023913735.1). Taxonomy (GTDB): domain Bacteria; phylum Actinomycetota; class Actinomycetes; order Actinomycetales; family Micrococcaceae; genus Arthrobacter; species Arthrobacter raffinosi. The sequence goes on along the minus strand of NZ_JAMXBH010000004.1, from coordinate 128,147 downwards.
CTCTGGGGAATTTCGGCAGCCCTGGTGGCCTTGGCCGCGTTCGCTGTGCAGGCGCGACGTCGGCACGTAGCTGTCCGGCCGCGCCGGCGCTCAGGCCCTGGTTTCCGGGGTGAGGCGGTCCCAAACGTGGGGAGCTTGCGTCCGGCTGCCGGGCAGGGCGTTGGTCTCCCGCCATTCATGGATCCACTCGGGCAGCACCAGGTCCGCCGGGGGCTGGCCGAACTCGCGCAGGATCTCCTCCTGGCTGACAGGCCTGCCCTTGTTGACCAGGCGGGTGGCGATGTAGGCACGCGCGTAAATCTGTCCGTCGGACACCATGCGCTGCTCAAAGTAGATGGCCTTGGCGTCCAGGCCGATGATCTTTGTTTCGATGGTGTACTGCTGCCACAGCTGCAGCGACTTCCGGAAGGCGATGGTCTCCCCCGCCGCCACAGGGCTCCAGCCGCGCCGGCGCATTGTCTTCCATACGCCGCTGCGGACCATCAGGTCGAAGCGGCCCAGGTCCATGAGGGAAAAGTACATGCCGTTGTTGACGTGCATGGCGATGTCGATGTCGGTGGGCAGGACGCGCAGCGGCAGGGACGACGGCTCCCAGATTGTCAGTGCGGAGCGGCGGGCGGACGTGAACAGCATCAGGAGGGTTCGCAGAAGCAGGTGCATCCTCCAATGTTACCCATCAGTAACTTGCTGGCAAGTCCCTAGGTCCGGCCCGCCACGTAGGATGTGGCGCATGACGCAACAACGCTACCGGGACCTCGCCGAGTGGCCGCTGATGGGGACGGCACTGGTTTTCCTGGCAGCGTATGCATGGCAGGTGATTGGCCGCGTCGACGGCAGCGGCGCGGAATGGCTTGAGACGGTGATGTGGCTGACGTGGGGTATTTTCGCAGTCGATTACGCCGCCAACCTGTGGCTGGCCACGGACCGCCGCCGCTGGTTCCTCTGGAACCTGCACGAACTCCTGATCGCGGCCCTTCCGTTCTTCCGGCCGCTGCGCCTGCTCCGGCTGGTCACGCTGCTTTCAGTGCTGCACAGGACCATCGGCGAGACCCTCAGGGGCCGGGTGGTCACGTACGTGGCGGGATCGGCGGCGCTCCTGGTATTTGTGGGCGCGCTGGCGGTACTCGACGTTGAACAGTCGGCCCCGGACGCCAAGATCCTGACGTTCGGCGACGCCCTCTGGTGGGCCATCACCACCATCTCCACGGTGGGTTACGGCGACATGTACCCCGTGACGCCGATCGGCCGGCTGGTGGCCTCGGCGCTGATGATGAGCGGCATTGCCGTGCTGGGTGTGGTCACCGCGTCCATCGCCTCCTGGCTTGTCCAGCGTGTAGAGGAGTCCACGGAAGCTGCCGCGGAGTCCGTGGAGGAACCCTTGCGGGCGGAGCTCGCCGGCCTGGCCACGGAGATCGCTGCGCTGCGGCGCGAAGTGGCCGAGCTCAAGGACCGCCCCACGTTGTAGGAATGTCCCGGTAGAAATGTCCAGCGGGGCGGGCGGCTGGACACCGAGTAGTCGCCGCCGCGGGGCCAAGTATTCGGCGGAAAAATTCAGGTAACGCCTACTCGTGCAGTGCCTGGCGCAGCTTCCTAGACTCGAAATTCCTAGGGCCAAACAAAGTTGCCGGCGCATCCTCCGAGCTGGGGTGGATGATGCCGCTTCATAGCGGGGCATCCGTATCTTCTGGGTATGCGGGCGCTCCCATCATGCGCGCTTTCCGTGCGCGGTTCCGTCATAGACCGGCACCGCGCAGCGCATCACTCCCCGATCCGTCCTGCATGTGGAACTCGCGGCACCACTGCCGCCCTGTTGCCGGGCCGACCTGCGATGGGCCACCCATGTTCCAGTTGACCGCACCTATTCCCGAACCACCCCGCCGAAATTTCGAAACCGACGTCCCGCGGGCCGATCTCCTGACACCGGGGCGCCGGCCGATCAGCAACAAGCTGTGGGCAGGCATGGCCACAGCCGCCGTGATTTCCGCCTTCGGAGTCGGCGCCCTGGCCGGCCCCGTCCCCACGGCAGAGATATCCGCGCCACCGGAGGCCATAACGACGGCGGCGGCGCCAGTTGTGCGCGTTGCCCGGCCTTTGGCCGCGGTGCCGTTGGATGCGCCCTATGTTGGGTCCGTTGAGTTTGGCAGTGCGGGAGCTGGCACTGCGCAGCCGGAGGTCGCGGAAGCTGCGGTGCCTGCGGAGCCTGCTGCGGCTCCCCCACCAGCAGCGCCCGAACCTGCTCCGGCACCCGCCGGGGACCCCCACCTCTACACGGTTGTCCCCGGCGATACCGTGGGTGGGATCGCCGGCCGGTACGGCGTTGACATGAACGCGATGCTGGCCGCCAACGGGCTGGGCCTTTACAGCATCATCGTCCCGGGCCAGACGCTGAAGCTGACGGGTCCCGCCGTCGAGGTTTCCGCTCCTACCCCGGCAGCGGCTGTTGCTGCTTCACCGGCCTACGTCCCCGCCCCGGCGCCGGTCCAGGCCGCGCCCGCTGTCCGCACCATCTATGTCGCGGGCGCTGGCGGACAGGCCATGGTGGACACGTGCATCGGGCCGATCCACTACACTCCCAACGACGGCTACTCGCTGTTCATCACGGAGCACGACTTCTGCGGCGGGTGGGCGCGCTTCTCCGGCATCGGCGTGGGCGAGACCGTCAGCATTCCGGGCTACGGGACGTACACGGCGACAGCCAGGGGCCAGGTCCCCAACCCGGGAACCACCAACGATGTCATCGCGGTATTCGGCGGGTTCCCCCGGGCCATCCTGCAGACCTGCATCCCCGGGACCAACCAGATGCTCCTGATCGCGCTCAACTAGGCTCCGGTCCCAGCCCAGTTCGCGGTCCAGCATTTCCGTAGCTTGTTCGCGGTTCCGAACCTTAAGGCAAGGAGCCGCGAACAAGGCCATGCGGGAATTTGTCTGACTACGCAGACATCGGGTGGCGTTCCGAAATGTGCTCCACCAGTTCGCCCACGCGCTCCTCGCTGTAGTTGCGCGCGATGTCGCCCTGGCTGATGATGCCGACCAACTTATGGTCGGCGATGACCGGGAGCCGCCGGATTTGGTGCCTTTCCATGATGTCGATGGCGGCATCAACATTGGCATCGGCGTCAACCCAGTGAGGGCTGCCTGTGGCGAGGTCGCGGGCCAGCATCTCGCGTGGATCGCGGCCGGCAGCAACGCACTTGAGCACGATGTCGCGGTCGGTGATCATGCCCTTCAACTTGCCGTCATCGCCGCAGATCGGCAGCGATCCGCAGTCCAGATCCATCATCATCCGGGCGGCATCTGCGAGGGACTGATGCTCCTTAATACACTGTGCATCCGTGGTCATAAATTCACGTACAACGCTCATTGGTTCTCCTTCATCGATTGATGTATCGACACAGGGCATCGGGGGCACGTGCGCCGATGTTGCCAGCCTACGCCGGGGCCAAGGCTGATGTCGACGACGGTTTCTCCCCTGTTTCCCGCCTGCCCGCCAAGGCTCCCCCTCGAGTGGTCAACTCCCCTGCACCCGCGCCAAAGAGTGCCGCTAGTTACGGATATTGGTTTCGATATATCGGGTGAGCCATTCTTGAAGCTGCGCAGTGTCCCAGCTGGGTGTGGCAACGAGGAGTACTTCGCGGTCTTCGCGGACGACGCCGGTGATCCCGTCCTCCTTCGCGAGGGTTCTGACCAGCCGGTCCACCTCCCGGGAGTACTCGTTGGCGATGTCCTCCCGCAAAGACACCTCAAGCTCCCGCCCGCAGAGTGCGTCTTCGCCTAGGTCCTCGACCTCGATAAGCGGTTCGTCCTCAACGACTGTTTCCTCGTCATTACCGTTCAGCTGCTTGATGGCGGCGGCGGCCATGCGAGCCAGCCTGTCATCATCTGAGGGGAGCCGCCCGCTGGCTTGTCCTCGGGCAAGGCCTGGAACCAGGTCAGCCAGTGGAACCTCCTGGTTGTCGTGCACGAGCACTGGGTGGTTCTGCCAGATGTAGGACTTGATCCGGTTGTAGCCGACCCGCCATTCCGCTCTGGGTGCTCCTTGCTCCACGACGCTGCACAGGTAGGAGATAACCCCATCGATGATGGCAATTGACTCTGGCGACAGGGTCGGCTCTATGCCAATGTCGTAGCGGAGCCACGACGGGCCGGTCGAGGTATCAGACTCAGCGGTTTCCGCCGTTCGCTCAGGTACTCGACTCGCACCTTCGCTGAGCACGCAACGACGATTCCGTCGCACGAGATATTGAAGTTGCAGGACGCGGTTTCCTTGCAGCGTTTCTCTCCAGGTCCGCAGCTTGCTGGCGGATTCCCTAAGGGACATTTGTTGCCGCAGCTGCAATTAGGAGCCAATGGGCTGAGGTTGCTCCCTTGCACAGCGCCCGCGAGAGCCGCGGTAAGAACGCTGTTCCCCTGAATGCTGCCGCCGCAGATCTGCGTTTGCGCTTCCTGACCCTTGGCAACCGCGTCTCCGGGTGGCGCCGACGACCCGGTTACTCCGACGGCTGCGAGGGCTGAGATAAGAGTTGCTCCCGATGCCAAGCGACGAACACTGTTTATGACTTGCTCACGATTTCCATAGGTCAGACGATAAGGGACCGGGACTCAGTGGGTCCGGTCCACGGGGCGGGTGAGCGTACTGGTATTTACGCCCGCAGCAGCGCGGATTGAAGCGGACTTTCGACGCCGATCGAGGGAGCAAGTCGGGTCAGCATCAAGCTGGAGGCGCCCGATTTCTGAGAAAATTGCCGGGCGAGGTCAAGAATTTTTGCCCACTTCACGACCGCACGCCTATCTTCGGGGAAATGCATTGATTCTGGCCGCAAAGAGCGCTACTGTCGGCCGCACGAGCCGGTAAGAGACGTCGGGCCAAAGGGGCGACATGATGCATCTGGCCAGTGGATTGCTCAATGGAAACCACCTTGACGCGCGTAAACCCCGACGCCGTCTGCTAACGAGTAAGCGTGCCACGAAGGGAGCCGATCGCTCTTCATCCGTTCCACGCACGTTCCGTCCGGACATAGAGGGTCTTCGCGCGATCGCAGTTCTACTGGTCGTGCTGGACCATGTAGGCGTGCCGGCGCTGCAAGGAGGCTACGTCGGTGTCGACGTCTTCTTCGTGGTCTCCGGCTTCCTCATCACCGGCCTCCTGCTCAAAGAAGCTGAACGGGGTAGGCGGATCTCCCTCTTGTGGTTCTATGCACGACGGGCTCGGCGAATCCTGCCTGCCGCGACTCTTGTCCTCGCCGTCACAGTAGTCTCATCCTTCGCTTTGATCGGCGGTACGAGTGCTGCTCGAACCGCCGAAGACGGGCAATGGGCCGCGCTTTTCGCCAGCAATTTTCGCGAAACCTCACAAGGGACGGACTACTGGGCCAGCGACCTTTCTCCATCCCCCTTACAGCACTATTGGTCACTGGCCATCGAAGAGCAGTTCTACCTGTTATGGCCAGCCTTAATGATGGCGGTCGCTGCGATCGGATGGAGAGTTCCGCTACGCACGCGACTGACGGTTCTCCTCGCTGTCACGATTGCAGTCTCCCTTACGTGGTCGGTGTACGCGACGACGGAGAACGCGAGTGCGGCCTACTTCTCTCCCTTGACGAGGACTTGGGAACTTGCGGCTGGCGCAATTCTTGCCGTGCTCACACCGACGATCATGCGGCTGCCGGTTTTTCTTGCTGCCGTTACGAGTGTGTCTGGACTCATCGCGATTGCGGCAGCAGCGCTCACGCTGGACGAGTACACCAGGTACCCAGGGTCCGCTGCTATTCTTCCGGTTGGCGGAACGGTTCTTGTGATAATCGGCGGGACAATCACACCGAAGCGAGGAGCCGAAGTGCTCCTGCAGTGTCGACCTCTGCAATGGCTTGGCAAGCTCTCTTATTCCCTGTACCTGTGGCACTGGCCCGTGCTGATCCTCCCCGCGGCATCGCTCGGGACCGAACTGGCGATGACCACCAAGTTTGCCTTTGTCGGTGTGGCGCTGGCCTTGTCTGTCGTTACCTTCAAGTATGTGGAATTGCCCGTACGGAACTCCAACTGGCTCAAGGCTTGCCGGCCGTCAGTCAGCGTGGCTTTCGGCGCCGCACTGGTGGCGCTATCACTTGGCCTCACGAGCAATCTGGTGTCGATCCTGCCCAAGCCTTCCCCCACAGACAAAGTAGGCGATTTTGCAGTTGCCCCTGGCAGTGACCTACCGACGGCTGACGAAGTGGCAAAGGCCGTGGCTGACAGCGTAAACGTCGCAGGGTGGCCGCCGGAGCCGCCTGTTGGGAGATTCCTCTTCAACCAACATGCCTGTATAAGGGGCCTTGATGCCCCAACAGGTAAAGTCACATGCAGTTATGGTGACGCCAGCGGCGGCGAGACAGTGGTGGTTTATGGCGACTCGCACGCTCAGATGTGGGAAAGTCCGCTCGGCGTGACAGCCACTGAACTTGGGCGGCGCTTCGAAGTCTTTTCGATGTTCTCGTGTCCGCCAGCCGACTTTTCGGTCTACAACGCGAAGCGCAAGGGTGATTATCCCGAGTGCAAGGCATTCCGTGCTGACTCGCTGGCGAAGATCGAGGCACTTCACCCGAGCGTCGTCCTCATCTCGGGTCAGCGCCAGGGTACTTGGCTTGAGAAGGATGGGCGCCCTGACAAAGAAAACACGGAGGCCGCCTGGGAGGAGGGTCTCGCCTCGACCATAAAGTCATTGAGCGCGATAAGTGATCGTGTGGTCGTGATCGGGGACATCGCGTACTCGGAAAAGGATCCCCAGGACTGCGTCACATCGAATGCCGACGACGTCCGTCGCTGCCACACTCCGCGGAGTTACGCGGTGGACACCGAACACAATGAGATGGAGAAGCGCGTCGCCGAGGCCGGTGGCGCGGAATACGTGGACGTTGTTCCGTGGTTGTGCGCGGAGGATGTCTGTCCCGCGGCTGTCGCGGGATATGCAACCCATAAGGATGCTCAGCACATCTCCACCAACTACGCCCTGTGGTTGCGTCGGTCTCTTGCTGAGGCGGCCGCCTTGCTTCCCTGACGCGGCGTCAGCAGCGTAGTGCGCGCCGCCGGTGACTCGGCTTTGTTATTAACAGGGCGGCGTCAGCATGCCCTCGACCCGTCGGCAGGAAGCCAGGGCCAGATGAACAGAGACCAGATGTTGGCCCCAGATACCGGTTCTTTCCCCAGCGGTGATGGCCTTAGGTGCAGCACAATACCAGGAGGGCGCACGGGCGGCACAGCTCGGCTGCCCGTTGCTGGAGACGATGGACTTCGGCCATCCATTCGGCCCCTCCGTTGCATGGCAGCGTGGCTCGGACCTGGGCGTTCATAAGGGCGCTGAACTCGGGCACGCTGGCCGCGGTGTCCTTGAATCGGCGGGGATTAGTCATGAGGGCCCCGATTGGGTTGTGGCGGGATTCCCGGGCGTGGATGGTGGGGTTGTAGGCGGACCAGTCCATCGGCAGTCCGGCGAGGGTTGCCGCTAAGGCGAAGGCGCCGTTGGGTAGGTAGAGTCCTTCGGTGTTCCGCTCGTAGACGTGCTTCCAGTAGTAGGTGGAGCGGTCGTCCTGGACGCCGCCACTGAGCACCGGCTGGGCGAACTGTTTGAGGTGGCCATCCTCTCCGGTATGCGCCGCGGTGAACTGTGCGGCCTCCGCTGGCAGGACGTAGACCTTGCCGCCCGCCGCCTGGTTGTCTGTGTGCAGCTTGTACAGGTAGGCAAGGAAGTAGTGGAGGGCACAATCAAAACGGATGCCGGACAGGACCGCCTGGTCGCACTGTCAGACCGGGCCGTCGCCGCTCTTCTGACGTGGCAGTTCCAGCAGGGGCAGGAACGCGAGGCATGAGGAGACGCCTATCAGGACTCGGGCCGCGTGTTCACGTACGAGGACGGCAGCCAGCTCCGCCCGGGCTACCCGTCCAAACTCTTCGAGCTGATGGTGGAGAAGCTGGGCCTCCCGCACATGCGCTTCCATGACCTCCGCCACCTCCACGCGTCTCTAATGCTGGCCTCGGGGCAGGACATGGCCATTGTGTCCAAGACCATGGGACACAGCAACAGCCAGATCACCCGCGACCTGTACGCGCACATGGTGGGAGACGCCGCCCACAACGCCGCGGAAGGTGCGTCCTCACTGCTGCCGATGTCAAAGAAAAGCCAAGGTGTGCTCACAAGTGTGATCACCGGGAAGTAAAAAAGACCCGCCCGCACCTCCGAAGAGATACGAACGGGTCTAAATTCCCCTAGAATCCGGGGCGGTGGCAGATGAGGGATTCGAACCCCCGTAGGCGTTGCCAGCTGATTTACAGTCAGCCCCCTTTGGCCGCTCGGGTAATCTGCCGAACTTCAAAAAGAAGATCACCCCCGGCTGCAGTGTTCAGAACGTCCGTTTCCGGGCCGTTCCGCTTCCAGTAACCGCGGGCAAGACAACTTTACAGAACTTCTGCCGAAGAATCGAATCGAGGCGGTAGACCCCTGAAAACGCCGCCAGAAGCCCCGCAATTCCGCGGAAAACCCGGGGACTTAGGCGTCGCCGAGAATCCGTCCGGCCAGCTTGGCCTCGAACTTCACGGCCTGTTCCTCGGTGATCTGGTTCAGCTGGACGGCCCGCAGCAAGTCCGCGTGCACACCGTCCATGCGGGACGAGGCGTCCGGCACCGGGCTGAACACGATGGAGGCAGCGATCGCTGCTGCGGCAACTGAGGTCGCGGCGGTGGCGACGGCGCCGGCGGCTGCGGCGGTGGATCGCGTGACATAACGGACGGCGTTGTGTTGCATGGCTTTCCCTTCGACCTACTTCCAACTCGTTCAACTCTGCGCTGTCCGGCTTCGTTCCCGCAGTGCGTCCGCTGTGAGGGAACTGTGAATGCGGAACAAGCCACGGCCGGGGCATCCGTATTAGGCTGGAATGCAGAGATCCACGCCCTGCAGAGCCAATGTCAGGGCAACCACCGGCACAAGGAGAATCATGGCAGGCGAGTCAACGTTCGACGTCGTAAGCAAAGTGGACAAGCAGGAAGTGGCCAACGCGCTGAACCAGGCCCAGAAGGAACTGGTCCAGCGCTACGACTTCAAGGGCGTCGGCGCCGAGGTCGAATTCAGCGGCGAGAAGATCCTGATGAAGGCGAACTCGGAGGAACGCGTCCTGGCCGTGCTGGACGTCCTCCAGTCCAAGCTGATCCGCCGCGGCATCTCCCTGAAGTCCCTGGACACCGGCGAGCCTTACCCCTCCGGCAAGGAATTCCGCCTCGAAGCCTCCATCAAGGAAGGCATCGAGCAGGACCTGGCCAAGAAGATCAACAAGCTGATCCGCGATGAGGGCCCCAAGGGCGTTAAATCCCAGATCCAGGGCGACGAACTCCGCGTCTCGTCCAAGTCCCGCGATGACCTGCAGTCCGTCATGGCGCTGCTGAAGGACTTTGACGAGGCGGACCTGCAGTTCGTCAACTTCCGCAGCTAGCGGACCAAGCCCTCGTTTTCGAGGCGCAAAAATTCTGCCGCTGACAAAAGACGCCGGCGCTACCGGAATACGGGCAGCGCCGGCGTTTTTGCGTGTCCCGGGTGAAAGTACGACGGCGGCGCCCGGGTCGATCAGTCAGCCTCAGTTCAGCGGCCGGCCGGCAATCCGTTCCAGCCGGGCGATCCGCTCCTTCATCGGCGGGTGGGTGGCGAACAGCTTAGTCATCGCCCCGCCGCGGAACGGGTTGGCGATCATCAGGTGCGAGGTGTTGACCAGCTTCTGCTCCTGCGGCAGCGGCGCGATCCGCACCCCCTGCTCAATCTTGCGCAGGGCTGAGGCGAGCGCCAGCGGATCGCCAGTGAGCTGCGAACCGTCCTCGTCGGCGTCGTACTCGCGGGTCCGGGAGATGGCCAGCTGGATGAGCGAGGCGGCAAACGGTGCCAAAAGGGCCATCGCCAGCATGGCCAGCGGGTTGGAGTTGCGCCGGTCGCCGCCGAAGAACAGCAGCATCTGGCCCACGGATGTGATGACCCCGGCCACCGCGGCTGCCACCGAGGACGTGAGGATGTCCCGGTTGTACACGTGCATCAGCTCGTGCCCCAGGACCCCGCGCAGCTCGCGGGTATCCAGCAGCTGCAGGATCCCTTCGGTGCAGCACACGGCGGCGTTTTTGGGATTCCGGCCGGTGGCGAACGCGTTCGGGTTCATGGTGGGTGAGAGGTAGATGCGGGGCATCGGCTGGTTGGCCCGGACGGAGAGCTCCCGGACAATCTGGTAGAGCTGTGGCGCCTGGGCCTCCGTGACGGGGTAGGCCTGCATGGAGCGGATGGCAATTTTGTCGCTGTTCCAGTAGCCGTAGGCGGTGGTGGCCACGCCGATCAGGGCCATGATCCAGATGGGCGCTGAACTGCGGGTATTGATCCCGATCAGTCCGCCCAGGCCCAGGAGCACCGCCCACAGGACGCCAAAGAGCGCCGCAGTTTTCAGGCCGTTGTAATGCTTGTGCACGTCCACTCCTCCACGTCGCCCTGACAAAGTTGACCCAACAGGTTGCCCCGCCAAGTTGCCCCAACAAGGCATGGCCCTATGGCATCGGGTCGCGGGCATCGTACTGCCGGAAGCCCGGCTGCAGCTGTGCCGCCAGCCAGGCCACCGCGATGCACAAAACCCCGCCCAGAAGCAGGACCCAGCCCTCACTGAGAATCTTAGTCCCGCCGCCTGCCAGCAGGTCACCCACGCGCGGCCCACCGACCACCACCACAATGAAGACCCCCTGGAGCCGTCCGCGCAGGTGGTCCGGCGCAGCGGCCTGCAGGATGGTGTTGCGGAAGACTGCACTGATGGAGTCTGCGATTCCGGCCAGTGCGCAGCACAAAGCCGCCGGGACCAGCCAAACTGTGGCCCCGCCGTCGTCCGTCCGTCCTGCCAGGAGCACCACCACACCGAAGCCGGCAATCGAGGCACCCCAGCCCATCACTGACCACACCACGGCACTCCCCTGCCACCGGATCTGGCCGAGCGGCCCCGAAAACAGGCCGGCCAGGAACGCGCCCACCGCGCTGGAGGCCAGCAGGATGCCCACCGTGGTTTCGCCGCCGCCGATCATGAGCGCACCGATGGCGGGCATCAGCGCGCGCGGCTGGGCCAGGATCATGGCCACGAGGTCGATGATGAAGGTCATCCGCAGGTTGGGCCGGGTGCCCAGGAACCGGAACCCCTCGATGACAGACCGGATCCCGGCCCGCCCGGCGCTTCCCGAGGGCGGCATGGACGGGAGCCTGAAGACCGCCCAGAGCACAAAAGCGAAGCTGATGAAGTCGATGGTGTACGTCCAGCCAAAGCCCACCCACGCCACCAGCACCCCCGCCAGCAGGGGTCCCACCGTCAACGCCAGCCCGAACGACATCATGCTGAGCGCGTTGGCCGCGGGAAGCAGTTCCTTGCGAATGAGCGTGGGGATGATGGCACTGCGGGCCGGCTGGTTGATGGCCTGGGCACCGCTTTGCAGCGCCACCAGGAGGTAGAGAATCCAGACGTTTCCCAGCTGCAGCCAGGACTGCAGCGCGATCAGGCCGGTAGTCAGCCACAGGACGGACGTTGCCAGGAGCGCCACCGTGCGGCGGTTGTGGGAGTCGGCGATGGAGCCGCCCAGCAGGCCGCCGAACACCAGCGGCACCAGCGCAAACACACCCAGCAGTCCCACATAGAAACTGTCCTGCGTGAGCCGGTACACCTCCAGGCTCACGGCCACCAGCGTGAGCTGGCTCCCCACGGCCGAGACGGCGGAACCCAGCCAGAGCCGGCGGAAGGCCGGGCTCTCCCGGAGCGGTGTGATATCGGCCAGCAGTTTCCCCACCCTGCAACCCTAATAGCGCATCAGTGTCCTGTTCTGTCACACGCTTGGTATCCTCAGGCGGGGGAAAGGAGTCGGCATATGCATGTTTCCAGGCGGCTGCTTTTTGCCTCGCCTTGCTGGGAGGTTGCCCGGCCCCGCACCGCCCTGAACGCCGGCCATCTCCTGATCAGGCTCACGAATCCGGCCATGGCGTTCGATCTCCGCTCCGCCACCGACTGGCTGCACTGCCACAACACTGCCCGGCAGGCCCTCGCCGAAGTGCTGGGGGCCGGCCGCTGCACCGTTATGTTTGCGCACCAGTGGCACCCCATCGGAGCGGCCATCGGCGAACCGGAAGCGGAATCCTCCACGCCCACGTTCCACGTCTTCGGGCGCTGGGACGCCGAGCCGGTCACGCCCGGCGAACAGCTGCGCCTGCCCGTTCAGCGCCGCGTGCCGGCCGCAGCGGAAGAACTTGGCGAGTACGACGGCGGCCTCCGCGCCGCCCTGCGCCGGCTGGCTGATGCGCGCCCGGCGGAGCCCGTCCCGCCGGCGGACGGCACGCTCCCGGAACTCACCGCCAGGACCCCGAAATTCAAGGCCGGCGCGCACCACACGGTGCTCGCACCGGCGTTGCCGCCGGCGCCGGGCGGTCCCGGCCTGACACCCGGCCACCTGCTGGCGCTGGCCGCCGTCGTCGAGGGCCTGGCAACCCGCCCCGGCGTGACCGGGCTGAGCTGCGTGGTGCCGGAACCCGGACCCGGCGGCCTGGAAGTCCATGCCATGGGCCGCTCGGGAGGAGAATCCCGCAACCCCATGCAGGAATTCCTGGACCTGCCGAAGGTAAGCCAAGCCTTATTGTGATCGACTCATAATAAGTGCTTCAATAGAAACATGACGGAACACTTTGGCGGCCACGATGCATGGGCTGCCGCCCTGCGTGCCCACGGCCGCCGGGTGACCAAACAGCGGCTCGCCGTGCTGACCGCCGTCGAACATCATCCGCACTCCCCCGCGGAGAGCATCCTGGCCGCCGCGCGCACCGAACTTCCGGAGCTGACCGCGCAATCGGTATACGTGGTCCTCGGCGACCTGACCGACCTGCACATGCTGCGCCGCTTCGAGCCGCCGCATTCCCCGGCCCTGTATGAGACCCGCGTCGGTGACAACCACCACCACGCCATCTGCATCAGCTGCGGCCGCGTGGAGGACGTCGAATGCGCCGTCGGGCACGCACCCTGCCTCACCCCGCACTGGGATGAGAACTCCAAGCCGATGACCATCCAGATTGCCGACGTGATGTACCAGGGCATCTGCCAGGACTGCCAAGAGTCCCAAAAACTTCCTTCTGAACGTCCCAAGTAATCGAGAAATAGGAGAAAAATGACTGCGAACATCTCTACAACCCAGTCCGGTGCGCCCGTCACTTCCGACGCGCACGCACAGTCCGTCGGTGCCGACGGCGCCATTATCCTCACGGACCACTACCTGATCGAAAAGCTCGCCCAGTTCAACCGCGAGCGGGTGCCGGAGCGCGTAGTGCACGCCAAGGGCGGCGGCGCGTTCGGTACGTTCAAGGCCACTTCGGACATCTCCAAGTACACCAAGGCCGCGTTCCTGCAGCCGGGCGTTGAGACCGAGATGCTGATCCGTTTCTCCTCGGTTGCCGGCGAGGCCGGCTCCCCGGACACCTGGCGCGATCCCCGCGGTTTCGCCGTCAAGTTCTACACCTCCGAGGGCAACTACGACCTCGTGGGCAACAACACCCCCGTCTTCTTCATCCGCGACGGCATCAAGTTCCCGGACTTCATCCACTCCCAGAAGCGCCTCCCGGGCACGCACCTGCGCGATGCGGACATGCAGTGGGACTTCTGGACCCTGTCCCCGGAATCCGCACACCAGGTGACCTGGCTTATGGGCGACCGCGGCCTGCCGGCCTCCTGGCGTGAAATGCAGGGCTACGGCTCGCACACCTACCAGTGGATCAATGCCGAGGGCGAGCGCTTCTGGGTCAAGTACCACTTCAAGTCCAACCAGGGCGTCAAGACCATCTCCGGCGACCAGGCCGAAGAGCTGGCTGGCTCGGACGCGGACTTCTACATCCGCGACCTGCAGGACAACATCGCCGAGGGCAACTTCCCGTCCTGGGAACTGCACGTCCAGGTCATGCCGTACGAAGACGCCAAGGGCTACCGCTTCAACCCGTTCGACCTCACCAAGGTGTGGCCGCACTCGGACTACCCGCTGATCCACGTGGGCACCATGGAGCTGAACAAGAACCCGGAGAACTACTTCGCGCAGATCGAGCAGGCCACCTTCGCGCCGTCGAACTTCGTGCCGGGCATCGCCGCCTCCCCGGACAAGATGCTGCAGGCCCGTATCTTCTCCTACGCCGACGCACACCGCTACCGCGTGGGCACCAACCACGCGCAGATCCCGGTGAACCAGCCGAAGAACCAGGTCAACAACTACAGCCAGGACGGCGCCGGGCGTTACCATTTCAACGCCCCGTCCGTACCGGTTTACGCGCCGAACTCCTTCAACGGCCCGGCTGCCGTTGAGCCGGCTTCCCCGGCCGGCGGCTGGGAGAACGACGGTGAGCTCACGCTCTCCGCACACTCCCTGCACGCCGAGGACGGCGACTTCGGCCAGGCCGGCACCCTGTACCGCGAGGTGTTCGACGACGGCGCCAAGGCCCGTCTGCTGGACACCATCAGCGGTGCGGTGGGCGGCGTGAAGAACGCCGAGATCAAGGAACGCGCCATCCAGTACTGGACCAACGTGGACGCCGAACTCGGCGCCAAGCTGCGCGCCAACCTGGGTGCGGGCTCCACTGATTCCGACGCCGAGGCTGCCAACAAGATCGGCTAGTTTCTCTGCCCCCTGTGGTGCAACGTCCGCCCCGTCACGGTTTTGCGTGGCGGGGCGGTCTCGTTTCCACACAGCTCTTGTTTCCACACAGCTCTTGTTTCCACACAGCTCTTGTTTCCACATAGGAGCCTGCCGCAATGGCCGGGCTGCCCGGTGGTCCCTAGGATCACTGCATGAGTACATTCCAGGGCATCCCTGCAGGGGCATTCGCGTTCTATGCCGAACTTGAGCACAACAACAACCGGGAGTGGTGGCTGGAGCACAAGGACAGCTACAACACCCTGGTGCGGGATCCGGTCACGGCCCTGCTGGCCGAACTGGAGCCGCGGTTTGGGCCGGGCAAGATCTTCCGGCCCAACCGGGACATCAGGTTCTCCCAGGACAAATCGCCCTACAAGACTGCCCAGGGAGCGTTCGCGTCGTCCCAGGAAGGCGTGGGCTATTACGTCCAGGTGAGCGCCGACGGGCTCCTGGTGGGCGGCGGCTGCCACACCAGTACGCCGGCCCAGCTGGCCCGCTTACGAAACTCCGTGGATGCGTCCGGCACCGGCGAATCGCTGCGGCACATCGTGGAGACCGTGGCTGCCGCGGGCTTTGCCGTGGAGGGCGAAAAACTCAAGACCGTGCCGCGCGGTTTCGACAAGGACCATCCCCGGGCGGAGCTGCTGAAGCACAAGTCGCTGTCCGCCGGCATCGAACTGGGCCAGCCGGAGTGGCTGGATTCGCCGGCGGCGGTGCAGGAAATCGAGGCGCTGTGGGACAAGCTGCGGCCCTTGGTGGACTGGGTGGGCCGGCATGCGGCCCCGTGACGCCGTACTTCCTGTAGATGGGATAGCTCCCCATACGACGGGGGCACGGCCAGCAAGTCCGAGATGTAGCCTGCCACAAAAGCGTCGCCGGCCCCCACTGTGTTGATGGCGTTGACGCGGACTGATCCTGCGCGTATTCCACTCCGTCCATCACCGCGGCACAGCCTGCGGCACCGCGCTTGATGACCGCCTGGCCCGCCCCAGGGCAGCGATCCGGCCGGCAAGCTCCAGGGAGTCGTCAGACTTTCCCAACCGCGATGGCGGCTTCGTCGTCCCCGGCGAACACGATGTCTGCCTGGGCGATGACGTTCCGGAAAACGTCACAGGCTTCGTCGGCGGACCACAGCGCGGCGCGGGAGTGATGCCCGTGAGGTGCAGCAGCCGGGCGTTGGCAATCCGATCGGCCGGGGTGTCCTCCCGGGCCCGCCGGGAGCCCCGCGCTTCCGGACCGGTAGACCAGACCTTGAGCTGGTCCATGGTGCGGCGCTCTTTGATCATGAGGCCGGTGGGTGCCGACTCGTCCCGCAGGGGGAACCCGATGCCCTCGGCGGCGAGCTCACGCAGGACGAGTTCACCGAGGCTGTCGTTGCCTACACGGCCAACCCACGTTAGGGAGGTGCCCAAACGCCGCAGGGCGATGGCAAAGTTGCTCTCCGAGCCGCCCATGCCAAGGCCGAGCGAGCGAGGACACCTGGGCCAGCGGACCAGGTTCAAGCACGTCTAAATAGGGATTATCGGCAAAATCACAACAGAGCAAAATCGCGGACGCACGAAAGAGGCACCCGGCCACCAAAGGGTGCCCGGGTGCCTCCGTCTTGTGCGCAGTTTTGCAGCCGCCCAGCCTAGGTGCGGGTGAGTGCCTCGTCGTCGGCCGGGGCATCACTGCCGGAAAGGCGGGCGTCCGCGCCGGAGTCCGCGCCGGATTCCGTGGCGTCCACGGCGGACTTGGCCTCGGCGAACTTTTCGTTCAGGCGGGAGTGACGCTGGCCGTAGGCGAAGTAGATCACGACGCCGATGACCAGCCAGCCGGCGAAGAAGATCCACGTCTCCACGGCGAGGTTTGTCATCAGGTACAGGCACAGGACGGCGGAAACCACCGGGAGGACCTTGCCGAACGGGACGCGGAAGGACGGCTTCAGGTCCGGACGCTTTTTGCGCAGCACCAGGATGCCCAGGCTCACAACCACAAACGCCGACAGTGTGCCGATGTTGATCATTTCTTCCAGCAGGTCCACGTTGGTCAGGCCGGCCACAAGTGCTACGGCGGCGCCGCAGATGATCTGGAGGCGGACCGGCGTCGAACGCTTTTCGCTGGTCTTGGACAGCGCGCGGGGCAGCAGTCCGTCGCGGCTCATGGCCAGCACCACGCGGGACAGCCCCATCAGCAGCACCATGATGACAGTGGTGAGGCCGATCAGGGAGCCGAAGGCGATGACCTTGGCCGCGGTGGTGTTGCCGACGGCCTCGAACGCGGTGGTGAGGGTGGGAGTCTCGGCTGCCGCGAGGTCCGTGTAGGACACCATGCCGGTGAGCGCGAGGGACACCAGGATGTAGAGCAGCGTCACCACGGCCAGGCCGCCGAAGATGCCGCGAGGCAGGGTCTTCTGCGGGTTCTTGACTTCCTCCGCGGACGTGGCCACGACATCAAAGCCGATGAAGGCGAAGAACACCAGCGCCGCGCCGGCGAAGATGCCCAGCGTGCCGTACTGGGCGGGCGCGGCACCGGTGAGGAAGCCGAAGAATGATTGCTTCAGAACATCCGCGGAGCCGCCGGCGGTAGGTTCCGCGGCGGGCACGAACGGCGTGTAGTTCTCGAACTTCACGTAGGTGAAGCCCACTACGATCACAAACAGCACAACGGCGATCTTGATCAGGGTGAAGACGTTGCCCACGCGGGCGGAGAGCTTGGTGCCGAGCACCAGGAGCACTGTGAAGACGGCAACTATCAGGAACGCACCCCAGTAGAGGTCCACGCCGCCGAGAGACAGTGCTGGCGGCACGTCGGCCCCCATCAGCGCGAACACCTTGCTGAGGTAGATGCCCCAGTACTTGGCGATCACTGCCGCGGCGGTGAAAAGTTCCAGGATCAGGTTCCAGCCGATGATCCACGCCAGCAGCTCGCCCATGGTGGCGTACGTAAAGACGTAGGCCGACCCGGCGACCGGAATGGCGGTGGCGAACTCGGCGTAGCACATGATGGCCAGGGCACACGTCACGGCGGCAATGGCGAAGGACAACGTCACGGCGGGGCCGGAGAAGTTGGCCGCAGCCTTGGCGCCGACCGAGAAAATGCCGGCGCCGACAGCGACGGCGACACCCATGATCATCAGGTCCCAGCTGCTGAGCGACCGCTTGAGCTTGTGTCCGGGTTCATCGGCGTCGGCGATGGACTGCTCGATGGATTTGGTCCGGAGAAGGTTCATAAGGAGATCCACAATCCTGATTTGTGTTGGAAACAGACCCATCAACGATACTCGTCCACCCACTGGACGTTCACATCTGTCCCGCATGGTGAGACTCCCTGCCCGCCCCGGTTAAGCGCGAACAGACACTTGAGGCCCTCGCCGGGAGGGCCTCAAGTGTCCGTTCGCACTGGTGTTTGGTGCTGGTGCTTTGGTGCTGGCTGCGTGTTGGACCGTACTGCTAGACCGGCCAGTCCATCAGCTTTGACCGGATCAGGAACCGCTTGCCTTCCGGCGACTCAACCGAGAACCCGCTCCCCCGGCCCTCGACCACGTCCACGGTCAGATGGGTGTGGCTCCAGTAGTTGAACTGCTCCCTGGACATCCAGAACTCGAGGGGCTGCGGCTCCAGGCCGCCGGCGATGTCGAACAGCCCCAGGAGGACGTCCGCTTCCGCGGTGATGAACTCCCCGGCCGGATAACACATAGGCGAGGACCCGTCGCAGCAGCCGCCGGACTGGTGGAACATCAGGGGCCCGTGCTGCCCCCACAACTTCCTGAGCAGTCCCAGGGCCTCGGCGGTGAGAGCCACGCGGGAGATATCCTCCCCGGGCAGCGTCACCGCCGCGTCAAGCCTCGCCTCCATCATCAGTACTTGATAACGACGCGGCCGTCGATCTTGGCGTGCTTCATCTCGTCAAGAACGGCGTTGACCTCGGAAAGCTCCCGGGTGGAGACCGTGGGGTGGATTTTGCCCTCCGCGTAGAACTCGAGGGCTTCCTCCAGGTCCTGCCGGGTTCCCACGATCGAGCCGCGGACGGTCAGGCCCTTGAGCACAATCTCGAAGATCGGTGCCGGGAAGTCGCCCGGCGGCAGGCCGTTGAACACAATCGTCCCGCCCCGGCGGGCCATGCCGATCGCCTGGCCGAAAGCAGACGGGTGTACTGCGGTGACAAGCACTCCATGACAACCTCCGGTTTCACGTTGGATAACTTCGACGGGATCTTCGTGCAGCGCGTTGACGGTCAGCTCCGCACCGTGCTTCTTGGCGAGGGCGAGTTTGTCGTCCGCGATATCCACGGCGGCTACCCGCAGGCCCATCGCCACTGCGTACTGGACAGCAATGTGCCCGAGTCCGCCGATGCCGGAAATGGTGACCCACTGTCCGGGCCTGGCTTCGGTCATCTTCAGGCCCTTGTAGACCGTGACGCCGGCGCAAAGCACCGGTGCGACTTCAACGGGGTCCGAGCCCGCCGGGATGCGGGCGGCAAAGCGCGTGTCCACGAGCATGTACTCCCCGAAGGAGCCGTCCACACTGTAGCCGGCGTTCTTCTGTACCTCGCAGAGTGTCTCCCAGCCGGTGCGGCAGTACTGGCAGTCGCCGCAGGCGGACCAGAGCCAGGCGTTGCCGACGAGGTCGCCGACGGCGAGGTCGGTGACACCTTCGCCCAGGGCAACCACTTCGCCCACGCCTTCGTGGCCGGGGATGAACGGCGGTGTCGGCTTGACCGGCCAGTCGCCCGCTGCCGCGTGGAGGTCTGTGTGGCAGACGCCGGTGGTGATGACCTTGACCAGCGCCTCGCCCCGGCCCGGGGTGGGAATGGGGAGGGTCTGGATCTGAAGATCCTTGCCGAATTCGGTTACTACTGCTGCTTGCATTGTCGTCGTCATTGGCGAAATCCTTGCGTAGATAAAGCGATGGTGAGGTGGAGGTGATGCTGCCTTCCTGAGGGGTGGCCAGGACGGTGCAGGCGGGGACGGACCAGTGCTGATCCGTCCCCGCCCGGGCTAAGGGCGGCTTAGAAGAAGCCGAGCTTGTTCTCGTTGTAGCTGACCAGGAGGTTCTTGGTCTGCTGGTAGTGATCCAGCATCATGGAGTGGTTTTCACGTCCGATGCCGGAGGACTTGTACCCGCCGAACGCGGCGCCGGCCGGGTAGGCGTGGTAATTGTTGACCCAGACGCGGCCGGCCTGGATCTCGCGGCCCGCACGGTAAGCGACGTTGCCGTTCCGCGACCAGACGCCGGCGCCAAGCCCGTAGAGGGTGTCGTTGGCGATTTCCATCGCGTCGTTGTAGTCGCTGAACCGGGCGACAGACACAACAGGTCCGAAGATCTCCTCCTGGAAGATCCGCATCTTGTTGTGGCCTTCGAAGACGGTGGGCTGGACGTAGTAGCCGCCGGCCAGGTCGCCTTCCAGCTGGGCGCGGGCGCCGCCGGTAAGCACCTTGGCGCCTTCCTGCTTGCCGATGTCGATGTAGGAAAGGATCTTCTCAAGCTGGTCGTTGGAGGCCTGGGCACCGAGCTGGGTTTCGGTGTCCAGCGGGTTGCCCTGGATGATTTTCTCCACCCGGGCCACCGCGTCAGCCATGAAGGAATCGTAGATGTCTTCCTGGACGAGGGCACGGGACGGGCAGGTGCAGACCTCACCCTGGTTGAAGGCGAAGAGCGCGAAGCCCTCCTGTGCCTTGTCATAGAACGCGTCGTCGGACTCGGCAACATCGTTGAAGAAGATGTTCGGGCTCTTGCCGCCGAGCTCCAGGGTGACGGGGATCAGGTTCTGGCTGGCGTACTGGCTGATGAGGCGCCCGGTGGACGTCTCGCCGGTGAAGGCGATCTTGCGGATCCGCGGGCTGGACGCGAGCGGTTTGCCGGCCTCGACGCCGAAGCCGTTGACCACGTTGAGGACACCGGCGGGCAGCAGGTCACCGATGAGTTCCATCAGGACCAGAATGGACGTCGGCGTCTGCTCGGCGGGCTTGAGGACAACGGCGTTGCCGGCTGCCAGGGCCGGGGCGAGCTTCCAGACGGCCATCAGGATGGGGAAGTTCCACGGGATGATCTGGCCCACGACGCCGAGGGGCTCGTGGTAGTGGTAGGCCGTGGTGTCGTCGTCGAGCTGTGAGAGCCGGCCTTCCTGGGCGCGGACAGCGGCGGCGAAGTAGCGGAAGTGGTCCGCGGCGAGCGGGATGTCCGCGTTCAGGGTCTCCCGGATGGGCTTGCCGTTGTCCCAGGATTCGGCGACGGCGAGCATCTCGAGGTTCTCGTCGATGCGGTCGGCGATCTTGTTCAGGACCGCGGCGCGCTCGGCGACGGAGGTCTTGCCCCAGGACGGTGCGATCTTGTGGGCGGCGTCCAGGGCCAGTTCGATGTCTTCCGCGGTGCCGCGGGCCACTTCGCAGAAGACCTTGCCGGTGACGGGTGTGATGTTCTCGAAGTACTGGCCCTTGACGGGGGCAACCCACTCGCCGCCGATCCAGTTCTCGTAGCGGTCCTTGAACGTGACCTTCGAACCCTCGGTACCGGGCTGTGCGTAAACAGTCATTGCTAGCTCCTTTGCTGTGCATGAAAGGTGGCGCCTGATGGTGGCGTCCGCCGTTGGTCTCAGCGTAGGAGCGTGAAGGTTGCAGTCAGGTTGCGCGCAAGTGAGCCAGCTCACAGAACAATCAGTTTGGGCCCACGCCTGCCGGGTTCCCTGGCCGAGCTTGCGAGGTGAGGGGGCAGGTGGGGAGCGAAACCAGGTCAGGCGCTGAGTTCCGCTTCCAGCCGCTCAAGGTCCGCGACGACGGCGGCCCGCTTGGGCGAGCGCGCCGGCAGCAGCTTCAGGGCGACGGTCCGGACGTCGACGTCGTCCCTCGCCTCCGGAAGGGCCGCGTACTTGAGCAGCGTCTCGGCACTGCCGTCCGTCAGGACCGCTTCGCGCATGAGCGAGGAGACCCTGTCACGGAGGTCGATGATGCCCGGCGCTTCGGAGCGCGGCAGCACTGCGCCGCGGTAGATTTCCAGCGCAATGCGATGAGCGCCGCGCTGTAGGCAGTTCAGCACCTGGCCGCTGTCCGGGACCAGGTCCATGGTGAGTTTGTACGGCCTGGATTCGGGCACGGCGGCCGGGTTGAGCTGCTGGAGGATCTTGCGCAGCCGGACCATTTCCGCGCGGAGCGTCATGGTGGGTCCGTCGCCCGGGTAGAGCAGGACACTGAGCTCCTCGGCGCTCAGCCCGTCGGGGTGGGTGCTGAGCAGGGCGAGGATTTCACTGTGCCGGGCGGACAGCGCCACCGTTCTGCCTTCGATGCTGAGCAACGCCTGGTCGCGGCCCAGAAGCTGCAGGCTGTTGCGGTACAGGCTGCCTTCCTTCGCGCCGCCGGCTCCCCCGGCCCGGGCCGAATCCGACCTGGCCGCCGAACTGGCGTTCCGCCGTCGGGCCGGCCGGCTGGCAAGGGTGGCCGCAAGCTGCAGCCGCTCAACACGGAGCTGCGCCTGTGCGGCAGCGACGGTCGCCTCGACGAGCGACAGCGTGTGGGGCGCCACCGCGCTGGCTTTGCCCGTGATGTCCACAACGCCCAGCAGCGCACCGGAATCCGGGTCGTGGAACGGGACGGCGGTGCAGCTCCACGCGTGCACGGACCGCTGGTAATGCTCCGCCCCGGAAATCTGGATGCCGCGGCCCAGGGCAAGGGCAGTGCCGGGAGCGCTGGTGCCCACGGTGGCCTCTGACCAGTCGGCGCCCGGCACGAACATCATGCCTTCGGCACGGCGCTGCAGGGCCGGATCGCCTTCCACCCAGAGCAGCCGGCCCACCTCATCACCCACGGCAACGAGCAGGCCGCTGTCGTGGCTGGGCTGGACCAGGAGCTTGTGGATCACGGGCATAATGCTGGCCAGGGGGTGCTGCCGCCGGTATTCCTCAAGCTCGTCAGTGTCCAGGGCAAGGGGTGCTTCGGGGTTGTCCGGATTGGCTTTCAATCGGGCGGACCGCTGCCAGGATTCCCGGATCAGCCTGCGCAGCCCGGGGATTTCCGGTGCGTCCGGAAACGCCTGGGCGTCGAGTTGCCCATGGGCGGCCAGGGCATGCCGCTGTGCCAGCGCAGTCGCTTCGCCGCCGGACGCCGGCGGCAGGATCAGGTTCCTCATCGAACTCCCCTCGGTCCTGCAAGTCTACTGGCCGCAGGCGCGAACCCTCCAGTGCCAGCCCCTCTTGCGCGAACGGACACTTGAGGCCCCTCTGGCTGGGGCCTCAAGTGCCCGTTCGCGCTGTTTTGGTGGGTGACGCTGGGTCAGGCGCGGGAGATGTTGATCATTTCCTCGCGCGGGACTACTTTGATGCGTTCACGCACGACGGCGGCGGTCCCGTCGGCGCCGACCTCGCCTTCTGTCCACGCGGCGCCGAGGGCTGCTTCGTGCGCGTCCAGCTTGATCCAGCCCTCCCAGGTGGTGAACTCGATGCCGCGCTCCTGCAGGAGGTCGATGATGGCCTGCGGGTCCGGGTTCTGGGCGGGTGGCAGGGTGAGCCGGTCCTCCAGCAGGAAGCCGATGGTCTCCAGGGCATCGCCCTTGGTGTGGCCGATGAGGCCGACCGGCCCGCGCTTGATCCAGCCGGTGGCGTAGATTCCGGGGACGGGGTTGCCATCGGAGTCGAGCACGCGGCCGCCCTCGTTCGGGATCACTCCGCGTTTGGCGTTGTATTCCAGCTCGTCCAGTGGCGAACCGTGGTAGCCGATGGCGCGGTACACGGCCTGGACGGGGTAGTCCACAAACTCGCCCGTGCCTTTGACGTTGCCGGTGCCATCCAGCTCCATCCGCTCAAACTTGATGCCGGCCACCCGGCCGGACCCGCCGTCGTCGGGGTCCTGGTAGATCTCCACCGGGCTGTGCAGGAAGTGCAGGTGCAGGCGGCGGGAGGACGGCTCTTCCGCTTCGGCGTGCTCCTCCACAAGCCAGTTGGTCAGCGTGTTCACCATGGTCTTGATCTGGTTGTTGCTGCGGATGGCGTCATCGGAGGCTTCGTCGAACTCGAAGTCCTCCGGGTACAGGACAATGTCCACGTCCTTCATGTGGCTCAGCTCGCGCAGCTCCAGCGGCGTGAACTTGACCTGGGCCGGGCCGCGGCGGCCAAAGACGTGGACGTCGGTGACCGGGGAGTTCTTCAGGCCCTGGTAGACGTTGTCCGGGATCTCGGTGGTGAGGAGTTCATCGGGGTGCTTGACCAGCATCCGGGCCACGTCCAGCGCCACGTTGCCGTTGCCTATCACGGCGATTTCCTTGGCATCCAGCGGCCAGTCGCGGGGCACATCCGGGTGGCCGTCGTACCACGACACAAAGTCCGCGCCGCCGAACGATCCGGCCAGGTCAATGCCAGGAATGGCCAGGTCCGCGTCCTTGATGGCGCCGGTGGAGAAGATCACGGCGTCGTAGAAGGCCCGGAAGTCATGGAGGGTGAGATCGCGGCCGTACGTGACGTTGCCCAGGAAGCGGATGTCGCCCCGGTCCAGGACCTTGTGCAGCGCGTTCACGATCCCCTTGATGCGCGGGTGGTCAGGGGCCACGCCGTAGCGGATCAGGCCGTACGGGGCGGGGTAGGCCTCAAAAAGGTCGATACTGACCTCAAAATCGCCGTCCTTGACGCCGTTGGACTTGGTCAGGATATCCGCCGCGTAAACACCTGCCGGTCCCGCACCCACAATGGCAACGCGGAGTGGACGGTTGGAGGTGGTTTCGGCTTGGTTGGACACCGGGAGCCCTTCTGGAACGAGGAGATTGCGACGGAGGCGCACAGTGCAGTTGCGCACAATGTCCCATTCTAAATGTGCCCACCGCGGGACGCGGCATCGTGTGATGCCAGACGTTCAGCTGCCTGTCGCTCTTCCTTTACCCGCGCCACCCCCGCCGGCAACCATCCGGCTTGAGCCTTATCACGACCGCATGGGCGGCGTCCAGTCACAGGATCCCTGGGGAGCCATCATTTCCAATGAACGCATTTCCTTCACCTCTCTTGTTAGTCAGGCCCTTCCTGCGGCGACCCGCTGGAAGGAGCGCGAACTCGCCGTCTTCAGCGCTGGCGTTCAGCACGGCCATGCTTCCGCGCTGCCATCACTTAACGTGCGGCAACGGTTGACCAATCCCGTTGAACAGCCAACCGAAGTCCTGGCACAGCCAGTCCGCCTGCCGGCCATCCACCAACTGGTGCGCCGGATGGATCACTTCAACCAGCCACTGGTCGTCTGGCGCCTGATCTCGGGCAACCACAGGGAACTCGGCCGGGGGGTTGGCCTCTTCCCGAGCTATGCGGTGGCGGCCGCGAATGCGACGGCCGCTCAGAAGGCCGCCCAGGACCTGACCATTACCTTCGTCCAGAACCAGCAGGCCCGGGACTACGGATGGTACGTCAGCCTGCGTGGACGCCCCGTGTTGATGGCCAGCGCCTGGTACCCCACCATCCGGGACCGGGACCGCAGCGCCCTGGCGGCACTGGACCTGCTTGGCGGCGCACGCCTGCTGGAAACAGTGATCCGCCACGGACACCGGCATCTTCCGGTTGAGTTCCCGCCCGAGCTCCTGCGTGCAGGAGCTCCCGGCGTGGAACGGCTGCCCGAAGCCCCCTTGCCGGTGCTTTCACCAAACGTTCACCTGATCGCAGGTTCTTCTTAGCCAAGCAATTCGAAATGCCGGGCAGCGCCACCGCAGACTCATAGCGGCCGGCACTGTCCTGACTACTCCGGCAGCCGCAGACCGCAGCGGCAGTGCCCGCACTGCGCCGTGGCCCACCTGCACCAGCTAATCCACTCGGTACCTAAGATGGGGAATCTTGACATGAAATTGAAGTCCTTCCAGGCTGTCGGCGCTATCTGCGTCACCGCCTTGGCACTCGGCCTGATCAGCTCAGCAAGCGCGTCTGCGGAGCCCACGACGCCGGACCGCCCGCTGGCGGCCGTTGGTTCCGACACCATCCAGGACGTCTGGAACGCCCTGACCAACACAGGCCCCATCAGGACAGTGGCTTCCTACGACGCCTTTGGCCTGCCCTCGGCGATCGTGACCAAAACGGGTGTCACCGCGTTTACGCGTCCCAACGGTTCCGGTGCCGGCGTCAAGGCCCTGAGCGCCAGCCTGAACCCGCTGAACCATGTTTACAAGGACTCGGCCAACAACGCCTTCACGCTGAAAAGGAACGACGTCGACATCGCCCGGTCCTCTTCCTCACCCAGCGTGGCAGGCACTGACCTGACGTTCCTGCCGTTCGCACGCGACGCGATGACCGTGGCAGTCAAGGACTCCACCAACACGCCGGTGAACCTGACCACCCAGCAGATCGCCAACATCTTCAGCTGCACGGCTGGCGACGGCGTCACCATTGACGGCACCACAGGCAAGCCCGTCATCGGAACCATGACCTTTACTCCCAAGCTGCCCCAGGCCGCTTCGGGCACCCGCGCCTTCTTCGTGAAGGCCATCGGCGTCACCCCGAACAGCACCTGCATCCCCGACATCGAGCAGAACTATCCCGAAAATAACGGTGCGGCCCTCATCAACGACGGCGACATCATCGCTTTCTCCGCCGCCCAGTGGATCGCGCAGAAGAACGGCGCCATGGCCAACACCACGGCTGCCGGTCAGGTGCTGGCGAACATCGACGGCCTGAAGGCGATCGACCCGGCCACCACGGCTCCGGCACTGGCCCCCGGAGACCTCTACGGTAACGCAGCCGTGGCACCCGCGAGCGGCAAGGGCACCTTCGCCCGGGACACCTACAACGTGGTGGCCAGCTCCACCCAGACCAGCAAGCTCATTTACAGCCTGGTCCTGAGCAATGCCGTGACCACCAACCTGAAGACGATTGGCAGCAAGGTCATCATCAACAAGTTTGGTTTCAAGACGCTCTCCTACGTGGGCGACTGGACGATGGGCAAAAAGTCGGGTTACACCAACTAACAATTCCTCCGGCCGGGTCCTGAATTCCGTTCATAAAGAATTTACTTTCAGTACCGTCTTGCTTTACTTTGCCACGCCCGCAGAATTCGACTGATGACCCAGACTGATCGGTAATTCTTCGCAGCGATTTTCGCTGGTTGGCCGGTGGATTTAATTTCCCGGCGCCGGGCAACACCGCAGCAGTAGACACGTTTATCTGAGAAAGAAGAAATGATTATGGCTAACGCCACGACAATGAAATCCCGCTGGGGCCTGAACGCCACGGCCGCTGTTGCCGGCACCGCCCTCCTGCTGGGCGGTGGAATCGCTGTTGCCAACGCGGACCTCCCGGCCGGCTCGGCAGGAACCGTCACGGCCAACCCGACGAGCGGCAACTGGAGCGCCCTGAGCCTGTCCGTGCTGAAGCTGCACAGCGACATGGTCTGCCCCACCACCGGCAACATCCTCGAGGGCGCGCTGATCTTTATGTCCGAGCCCGGGCAGGAAATCCAGCCGGCGCTGAGCAGCACCGTGGAAGCGCAGACGGTCTACCCCCTGACGCAGGATCCCCAGTACGCGATGTCCCTG
Source organism: Pseudarthrobacter raffinosi (assembly GCF_023913735.1). Classification (GTDB taxonomy): domain Bacteria; phylum Actinomycetota; class Actinomycetes; order Actinomycetales; family Micrococcaceae; genus Arthrobacter; species Arthrobacter raffinosi. The sequence continues at coordinate 101,007 of NZ_JAMXBH010000004.1, read as the reverse complement.
AATGCCAACGGCACGATTGCTGACGACAACACGCTGGAATCCGGTTTTGTGAACAGCAGCAAGACCCCCATTGCTGACATGTCCGCCGTTGTACAGGCCAACCACACCTACAGCATTGGTTACGTCTGCACCGTCTCGAACGAGAGCGTCACCACCGCCAAGATCAACCCGGTCGCGGGCAAGTCCGTAGCCTCCTGGGCCACGCTCACCACCGACGCGTCCAAGAACTGGACCATCAGCCAGCCGGTGGTGACCACCCCGACGGCGACCGCCACGCCGACGGCCACCGAAACGGCCACTCCGTCACCGAGCGCCACGCCCACCGAAACGGAAACGGCCACCCCGACGCCGACCGCCACGGAGACCCCGTCGGCCACACCGACCGGAACCGCGACGCCCAGCAGCACGTCAGTCCCGCTGGCCACCACGGGATCCGTCAAGGAACTGACCGCCGGCGCCGAACTGGTCAGCGGCCAGAAGTTCGTGGTCAACGCTCCCGCCGGCACCTTCGTCGCTGGCGAAACGGTCATTGGCGAGATCCACTCCGAGCCGGTTGTCCTGGCCGAAACTGCGGTGGCCAACGCTGACGGTTCGGTCAGCTACACCTTCACCATTCCGGCCGACCTGCCTGCCGGAACGCACACCCTGGTCCTCAAGGGTGCAGCCGGCGCAACGTTCGAGGTCACCGGCCTGACCGTGACCGCCGGGTCCAACGCTCCCTTCCTCGCGGACACCAACTGGTTCGGCGCTGCCGCCGCCAACCCGGCAAGCACTGCGGGACTGGCTGCCATGGTCATTGGCGGACTGACGCTCATGGGTGTGGGCGGCGGGATCTACATTTCCCGGCGCCGCAAGGCCACCCGGGCCTGATTCACCAGGAATTGCCCGGATCCCGCTGGGGTCCGGGCAATTCCGCTTTCAACGCCAATTACTTTTGTTCACCTCCCGGAAATCCGTTCTTTATCAAAGCACAGCGGACCCGGGACGATTTACCGAAATAATAGTCCAGCAGCTTCCGCTGCCAACCGGCTGGACCTTCCACTGACAGGTCTGAACAATCGGCCCGCAGGTTTGATGACTGACCCGGAATAATGAAAAGAAAGAATTCATGCCGCTTCCATGGAATACCCGACAGGCCGGCGCCAGGCCCCGTCAGCAACCCGGCGCGCGGTGGGCTTCCCCTTTGGCCGCTGCGGCCGCTGTGGGCGCCCTCCTGCTGGTCTCGCTTCCGCCGAGTTCGGCAGATCCGGTCCTTCCGGGCACCGACTGGGGGCCGCGCGGCTCCATGGTCAGCGACACCTCGGCGACCGTCACGTGGGACAACACTGACAATGCCCCCGAGAGCACGGTTCACCGCGGAAACCAGCAGCAGCTGCCGCACACTGCCGGGAAGACGTACGACGACGTCGATCAGCGGCTGCGCGATTCATCGACCCGTGCCTTCGGCCCGGGCAACGGGCTGGGCGGCCTGTCCGTGAGCGTCTCCCAGACCAGGAACCTGCAGAACCAGTCAGTGGCCGTCAGCTTCACCGGCGCGGATCCCGCCACCGGCAGCAATGGTGCCAGCACGTCCTATCTGCAGGTGTTCCAGTGCTGGGGCAAACCGGGCACGGACAACAAGCCTGACCCCGCGGCCACCGAGCCCGACCCCTCCACCTGCCAGTTCGGCGCGACCGGACTTGACGGCGATATTTCCAGCACGGCCCACCAGCGTTCACTGCTGAACGATCCCCTGGTCCGCGGCGGGGACTGGGAAGCCCAGGATCCGGCCTCCCCCACCATGCACCTTCCTGCCCCCTTCCTGGCTGTCACCGGTGAAGAAACGCGGATCACGGACGGGTTCAACCTCAGCGAATACCGCAACCCCTTCTTCAGCCGGACCAGCACGAACGAGTTCTCCCGCTTTATGTCCTCCGAACAGGGCGCAGGCTCGCGCACCTTCGAGGTTCAGAGCGGCGCAGAAGCCTCCGGAATGGGCTGCGGCTACCGCCCGGATGCACCCAGCGTGGCCAAATGCTGGCTGGTAGCCGTACCGCGGACAGCCGCGATGGACGCCATTCTGCCGGCCGGACCCCTCTCCCCCAGCCTGTGGGCGATGCGCCTGCAGGTCCCGCTCCACTTCCAGGACGTCGCGGCAGTTTGCCCCACCGATCAGGCGGCTACCCTCAGCGTGGGTTCCGAAGCCCTCAGTACGGCGATGAAGTCCTGGATTCCCGCCGTGTGCGACACGAAGAAGTTCACGCTCGGCTTCTCACCGCTGGCTGACCTGCAGGCCCGCACCCAGCTGCAGCAGCCCGACACCCTCGCTTTCATCACCCGCCCCGCCGCCGGTGACCTCAACGCCCTTTATGTGCCGACAGCGCTGGCCGGGGTGGTGGTCGCCATGACCATTGACAATGCCTGCACGGCAGCGTTCACGCAATTCACGCTGGCCGACTGCGGTTATCAGGACAAGGCAGAGTGGGAGGCCGACAAGGCACGCAGCTCGGGTCTGGTGCGTGACCTGAAACTCAATGCCAGGCTGCTGGCCAAGCTGCTCACGCAGAGCTACGTGCAACACACTGCCCCGGCTTCCGCCATTGAGGCCCCCTTCACGAAGCCCGGCACCACGGCCTATGGCCAGCCGATGACGTATTCCATCCAGAATGATCCGGAGTTCAGGGCCCTGAACCCGAAGGGCCTGGGTTCCTCCGGCAACCTCAGCCCACCCGTGGTGGAAGGCCTGCGCTCCGATGCCGCGTCCGCTGTCTGGGACTGGCTGCTCAACGACAAGGATTCCCGGGCCTTCCTGAACGGTTGCCCGGATCCGTCCGGCATGACCATCAACCCGTTCTATTCGACGCGGACCTACAGCGAGTGCCAGGAAAAGGCCACCGAACTGGACCAGCAGGCCGCCCGGAAGGTCGCCGAGACCAAGACACCTGACGGGTTCACGTACGCCCGCCAGTCCTACCCCTCCGAAGGGGCCGCGTACCCGCAAGTCTACTGGGCGCAGAAGCAGGCCGTTATGGCCGGCGACGGTTCCATCGCCGAGCCAGCCCTGACCGTAGGCGACCAGTATTCCCGCGTCCAGGACATGGCCGCGGCGGCCCAGAACACCGTGCGCGCCCAGCCGGCATCCACCACGTCCTGGTGCGCCGACTGCAGCCCGCCCGCGTACAAATCCGTGGCGCGTCAGGGCTACGGCAGCCGCAGCGTCCTGTCCATTACGGACGCGGCCTCGGCAGCGAAGTTCCAGCTGCCCACCGCGCAGCTGTGCAACGTCAGCGGTTCGCAGTGCATTGGCGCCACCGCCAGCAGCCTGCAGGCAGCAGCCGGCCAGTTCGAACCCACCGGTACCCCCGGCGCCATGCGGCCTGCCAGCGTCCCGGACTACACCACCGCGTATCCGCTGACCCTGCCGATCTACGGCGTGGTGAACCTTGCCTCGGTCAGCCAGACCCAGGCCGCAACGTTCGCGCAGCTTTTCTCGTACATCAGCACCGAAGGCCAGAAGACCGGCTTCAGGAGCGGGATGCTGCCACCTGGCTACGCGCCACTCACACCGGCGCTCCTGCAGTTGGCCGCCGCCGGCATCCAGACCCTGCAGGGAATCCAAGGGCCACAACAAGCCGCGGCCGCCACCACCGACCTGATGCCGATGGAGTCCGTGTCCGGTGAAAACGTGGTGCCGGCAGTCCTGGCACTGGCCGCACCGGCCGCCGCCGCAGCAGAAGTCGTCCCGGCGGCAGCACCTGCGGCTGCCCCTGCGGCCGCCGCTGCGGTGCCCAGCCGGACCGCGGCCACCAGCAGCGCCTGGCCCCAGTACACGCTGGCGATCGGTCTCGTGGCAGCACTGGCAAGCGCTGCCGCCGCGCCGCTGCTGGCACGGGGACGGCGTCGATGAGCACGGTAATGCCGCGTTCCCGCGCCGATGAAGCGCAGGATACTCCCCGCACGCTGCACCAGCAGCTGGAACAACAGGACTACCTGTTCCGGACCGTCACCCGGATCGGCGGCGGGATCGTCCTGGCCATTATGGTCCTGGTGGGCCTCTTCCTGGCCGGCAACGGCGTCGGCGCCATCAGCGACGTGGGGCTGGGCAAATTCCTGACCACCCAGAACTGGGCGCCGGAAACCAACGACTTCGGCATCGCCGCTGTTCTGTGGGGCACGGTGCAGATCGCAACGGTTGCTTTGGCCGTCGCCATGCCGCTGGCCCTGGGGACAGCATTGTTCATCACCGAAGTCGCCACCGGCTGGATGCAGAAGGCGCTGACCAGCCTGATTGACCTCCTGGCCGCCGTGCCGTCGGTGGTCTTCGGCCTGTGGGGCGCCTACATGCTGCAGCCCAACGTAGTGGACTTCAGCAAGTGGCTGTCCACGTGGTTCGGCTGGATACCGTTCCTGCAGGTGGACGGCGTTGATCCGGGCAGTCCGCTGCGGGACACCGTGCCGTTCACGGCCTCCGCCTTCATCGCCGGACTGGTGGTGGCCATGATGATCGTCCCGATCCAGACCTCCATCATGACGGAGTCCTTTCGGCGCGCACCAACGGGTGAGCGTGAGGGCGCCTACGCCCTGGGCGCCACGCGGCTGGGCATGATCCGCACCGTGGTGCTGCCCTTCGGCCGCGGCGGCATCATCGGCGGCACCATGCTCGGGCTGGGACGGGCGCTCGGCGAAACCATCGCCATCTACCTGATCATCAGCCCGGTCTATGCGATCAATTTCCATGTACTGGAAAAGGGCGCCAATTCGATCGCCGCCATGATTGCCCTGAAGTACTCCGAATCCAACGAATCTGCGATGAGCGCGCTGATGGCCGCAGGACTGACGCTGTTCGTGATCACCATGCTGGTCAACATCACTGCCTCAGCCATTATGGCGAGGTCCCGGTCCGGCGCCGAAAGCGAGGGCTGACCATGACTACCACTGACGACGGACCCACCACTTTCGAGGTGACCGACCTGCCTACCGATCCCGGGCCACGCCGCCCGGCCACTGAACTTCCGCAACTGTCCAACACTCCAGGTGCCCCGGACGAAGTCCGGGTACGGCTTGGCGTTGGCCGTAACCACATCCTGTCGCTGGCCGGGGCGGCCGCCGGCGGGTTGGCCATGGGCCTCCTGCTGACCGTGGCCCTCGGGCTGATCCCCCTGGGCTGGCTGTTCATCGTTTCCTACCTTTGGTTCCTGCTGCTGTACACCGCACTGATACACCTGCGGCAGCCGGCTCCGGCAGTCCGCAACGGACTGCTGACGGTCCTGCTCAGCTCGGCGGGCGCCGCCGTCGCCGGCACCCTTGGCCTGGTGGTCATGTTCACGTTCGCCCGCGGCCAGGAAGCGCTGTTCCACCTCAACTTCTTCACCACAGACATGACCGGCGCCGGGCCCCTGTCCGGCCTGGACCAGGGCGGCGTGCTGCATGCCCTGGTGGGAACGCTGGAACAGATCGGCATCGCACTGGCCATCACCATTCCGCTGGGAATGACGACGGCGGTATTCCTCAACGAGGTGGGCGGGCGCCTGGCCCGCATCGTGCGCACAGTCGTGGAAGCAATGACGGCGTTGCCGTCCGTTGTGGCGGGCCTGTTCATCTATGCGGCCGTAGTTATGGCGATCACGCATCAGACCAATGGTTTTGCCGCTTCGCTGGCCATCACCGTCCTGATGCTGCCGATCATGATCCGCTCGGCCGACGTCGTCCTCCGGCTTGTGCCCGGGAACCTGCGCGAGGCAGGCCTGGCCCTGGGCGCGGGCCAATGGCGGGTGGTGTGGCACATTGTGCTGCCCACAGTCCGCTCCGGCCTGACCACCGGCGTCATCCTGGCCACCGCCCACGGCATCGGAGAAACCGCCCCTGTCCTGCTGACTTCCGGGTTTACCGGCGTGATGAATGCCAATCCGTTCTCCGGCCCACAGACACCACTTCCCCTGGCTGCCCTGGATTACGTCCGCTCCCCGGTGCCGGAGGTGGTGGCGCGCGGCTTCGCCACCGCGGCCTTCCTGCTGTTCGTGGTCCTGGTGTTGTTCATCATCGCCCGCATCATCGGCGGCCAGGACGCCGGCAAGCAGACACAGGGCCAGGCACGGCGCGCGGCCGCCAAGTCCCGGCGCGACCTGCCCCGCATTGAACGCAACCACGCCCAACTGCTGGCGAGCCTGGGCGCAGCACCTTCCGACAACATGCAGGAGAAACCATGATCCGCCCCCTTTCCAAGCGACGGACCGTTCCGGCGGTCCTGGGAATCCTGCTGTCACTTGGTATGGTGCTGGCCGGCCTGGCGCCGGCCCAGGCGGCCAACTACCTGCGCATCGGCGGCTCCGGATCCTCTTGGGCGGGCAACGCGCTGCAGGACTGGATCGCACGGGTCGGCGCCCAGGGCGTGACCGTGGACTACGAGAACAAGGGGTCCTCCACGGGGCGCAAGGAATTCGCCGACCAGATGAAGCAGTTCGCCGTCTCGGAAATCCCCTACACCGGGGACACCGCCGACCCGCGCGACAACAGCATGCCCGGCTTCGCCTACGGCATGCTGCCCGTCGTGGCTGGCGGTACCGCCTTTATGTACAACCTCAAAGCCGGCAGCTCACGGATGACCAGCCTCAAACTCTCACAACCGGCCATCGCCAAGATCTTCACCGGCCAGGTCACCCGCTGGAACGATCCCATCATCACCGCCGATAACCCCGGCGTTGCCCTGCCGGACGCCACCATCAACGTGGTGGTCCGCTCTGACGGCTCCGGCGCCACCGCCCAGTTCACGCTCTGGCTGCTGCGCCAGTACCCTGCCGACTACGCCAAGCTGTGCGCCGTCACCGGCTGCGACCCGCAGCACGCCACGTCCTTCTACCCCACGCAGGGTCTCAAGAACTTCGTGGCCCAGAACGGCTCGCAGGGTGTCACCACGTACTCGGCGAACAACCAGTTCACCATCAACTACGACGAGTACTCCTACGCCCAGGGCATCGGCTTCCCGGTGGCACAGGTCAAGAACGCGGCCGGCTTCTACACGCTGCCGACGGAGCACGCAGTGGCGGTGGCGCTGACGCAGGCGAGCATCAACCAGGACAAGGGGTCAGCGAACTACCTTTCCCAGGACCTCTCCAAGGTGTACGGCTACAAGGACCCCCGCACGTATCCCATGTCGGCATACTCGTACATGATCGTCCCGACCCAGACCACCAATGCCCTGAACCCGGCGCAGGGAGCCACCCTGGGCTTCTTCGCGAACTACGCCCTGTGCGAGGGCCAGCGCCCCATGGGCCAACTCGGATACTCGCCGCTGCCCATGAACCTGGTCCTGGCCGGGATGGAACAGATCCGCAAGATACCGGGCGTGGACCAGGACACCATCCGCAAGATGGACCAGACCCGCGACAGCGTGTCCGGCGGTTCGGCGCCCGCCTGCAACAACCCCACGTTCAAGCCGGGCGACTCACCTTCGGCCAACCAACTCGTGCGGAGTGCACCGTTCGACAAGGCCTGCGACGCTGCCTGCCAGGTACCCTGGCGCGGTGCCGACGCAGCCGTCAACCAGGGCCCGGCAGGGGCCCCGGCGGCAGCGGGAGCCGAAGTTCCGGCCGGCGCCGCCGACGTTACAGACCTGGCCGACGCCGGAGCGGCCGCCGTCGATCCGGCCAGCGAAGCGGCGGCCTGTGACCCCGACAGCGGCACGTGTACAGCCGTTGCCGCCGGGGCCGCCAGCGGCGTCGCCGGGCAACTAACGCCTGTCACCACCACGCTGGCCTCTAGCCGCGGCTGGGGACAACCGCAGAACCTCCTGCTGATCATCGGCGGCCTCGTGGGCCTGCTGGTACTCGTCCCGCCACTGACCGCCAGCGCCCTGGCCAGGCGTGCGGGGAGTAAGCGCGGCACCAAAGCATGACCGCCACACTCACCGGCCGGCGCCAGACCGGCCCCCGGTTCCTGCACCGCGGCATGCTCGCGTGGCTCCGCCGTACGGCACGGAACAGGCGCCGGGCCACCCCCGTCAGGCTCCCGCCGTCGCACACGAACAAGGCGATTTCGCTGGGTCTGGCGATGGTCTCGGTGATCCTCTTCGGCCAGATCATCAACATTGTGATCATCTCGCAGGTGCAGCACGCCACCACGCAGACCCGGCTGTTTGAAGAGCTCCGGACGGGCCTGGCGGAAGGCTCCGCACCGCTCGGCCAGACAGACCACACGGGCGCATTGGTGGCCCCGGGGACACCGCTGGCCCTGCTTTCGATTCCCGCCCTGGACATCCAGGAAACGGTGGTGGAGGGAACCACGTCCCGGGAGCTGATGGACGGCGTCGGCCACCGGCGGGACACTCCCCTGCCGGGGCAAAGCGGCACCAGCGTCCTGATGGGCAGGGCCGCCGCCTACGGTGGCGCATTTGGCCAGCTGACCCGCCTCGCACCCGGCGAGCGGTTCACCGTGACCACCGGGCTGGGCGTGGCCGAGTTCGAGGTGACCGGCCATCGCCGCGCCGGCGACCCCGGCCCGTCTATACCCACCGGTGACGAAGGGCGCCTGACCCTGACCACCGCAGCCGGCGCCGCCTTCCTTCCCGACGGGGTCCTGCGGGTCGACGCCAAGCTGCTGTCCAAGGCTTTCCCGAAGTCCGCACCCGTCCTCTATCCCGCATCACTGGAAGCCGCCGAACGGCCCCTGGGATCTGACACCTCGGACCTGGTGGGACTCCTGGTGTGCCTGGAACTCCTGATCCTGGCCGCCATGGCCGCCGTCTGGTCGTGGTACCGCTGGGGTCAACGGGAGACCTGGCTGGTCTTCCTGCCGATGCTCGGCGCGCTGTCAGTCCTGACCGGTACGCAGGTCAGCCTCCTGCTGCCCAACCTGCTTTAGTGAAAATCTCCACAGAAGGAACCCTGATGACCACGCAATCATCCTCCGGCCACGCACTGGCCGTGTTCGATCCGCCCGAGGGCGAGGGCTTCCCGGATCCGTTCGCCGGGAGCGAGGCGGCCGAGCTCGACGCCAAGGCGGTCAGTGCCTGGTTCGGCGAGCGCAAAGTCCTGGACCGCGTCTCGCTGACCATGGAAGCGGGACAGGTCACGGCACTGATTGGCCCTTCGGGCTGCGGCAAGTCCACGTTTCTGCGGATCCTCAACCGGATGCACGAAATGGTGCCAACCGCGTCGCTGGCGGGGCAGGTCCTGCTTGACGGGGCCGACATCTACGATCCGGGCCGACGGGTGACCCTGGCGCGCCGCAACATCGGCATGGTCTTCCAGAAAGCCAACCCCTTCCCCGCCATGTCCATCTACGAAAATACCGTCGCCGGCCTGAAGCTCGCGGGCATCAAGGCCAGCCGGCTGGAGAAGGACTTCCTGGTGGAGGATTCACTCCGCAAGGCATCCCTGTGGGACGAGGTCAAGGACCGGCTGCACCAGCCCGGCGGCGGACTGTCAGGCGGCCAGCAGCAGCGGCTGTGCATCGCCCGTTCCCTGGCGGTTTCCCCGCGGGTGCTACTGATGGACGAGCCATGCTCTGCGCTGGACCCCACGTCCACCCGCCGCGTCGAGGAGACCATCGCGTCGCTGCGCGGACTTGTCACGATTGTCATCGTCACCCACAACATGCAGCAGGCCGCGCGTATCTCGGACACGTGTGCCTTCTTCCTGGCGGCACACAACGCGCCCGGGGCGATCGTTGAGCACGGCCCTACTGACGCCATGTTCCAGTACCCGCAGGACCAGCGCACCAGCGATTACGTCAACGGACGCTTCGGGTAAATGCGACGGGCCCCCACATCCGCGGCCCGCAGGCGCCGCCGCTTCCGTAACCTTGCCGCCGTCGGCCTGACCGGGCTGGGCCTTTCCGTGGTGCTGGTGTACGGAATCCCGCTCCTGACGGGGGCCCAGCCGCTGCTGGCAGTCCCCGGGCAGGCCACGGAATCTGCGCCGCAGCTGCCCGACTCCGCCGCTGCGGCAGGCGGCGTCGCCCCACTGGTGGTGGAGACGCCGGCAGAGGCTGAGGCGGTGGCCGGCCGGGAACTGGCCCGGACTCCCGCGGGGCCGGGCCAGCCAGTGCGGGTGCAAGTGCCGCGGCTCGGCATGGACATTCCCGTGTTGCCGATGGCCCTCCCGGCCGACCGCCGGGTCAACCCGCCCTCCAATGGATTCGCGTACTGGATCAGCGACTACGGACCGGCCGGCGCCGGGGCCACCAACACCACTTACCTGGCCGCCCACTCCTGGAACCTCGGCTACTCGGCATTCAACGGTCTGATGGACATCCAGGCCGGCACGGGCCGGGCACAGCCGGGCGACGCGGTGCTGGTCACCACGCCGGAGGGCGTCACGAGATACACGGTCACGGGGGCGGCCGGCTATGCAAAGACCAGTCTCGGGCAGCGGGACGACCTCTGGGCTGCCGTGCCCGGGCGGCTGGTGCTGGTGACGTGCTTCCAGCTGAACGACGCCGGCGCCACCGAGAACTACGTTGTGTATGCCGAGCAAACGGGCTGAGCAGCGGCCACAACAACCGGCAGCAACGACGGGCCTCAGCCGCCCTGGCGCAGCGGCACCACGTCGCCTTCCCGGTACAGCAGCGCCCGCAGCTCGGCTTCGGCGGAGTCCAGGCGTTTGGGGTCGATGGTCTCCCCCGCGGCAAAGTGGTCCAGCAGCCGGGGATCAACATAGCTTTTCCGGGCGATCGACGGCGTGTTCCCCAGCACCGCGGCAGCCTCCAGCATGGCCACGCTGATGGCGCCCTTCCGCGCCGTAACGGTCGGTTGCGGGCCGCTGCGTGCCAGGCTGACGGCGGCGGCCACCGTCCCGCGCAGGGTCCGGAAGTCCTTGGCGGTGAAGTCCAGGCCCGTCCGCTCCTTGACGTAGGCATTGATGTCCGCGCTGGTGACCGGCCGCCAGGTCCGGCCCTCCTTGAACGCCAGCAGCCTGGCATTTCCACCGCGGCGCTTGAGCGTCCGCACCAGGGCGGCCAGGTCGGCGTCGTGGATTTCCGACTCCCAGTCCTTCCCACTCTTGGCCGGGAACTTCAGCTCCAGGCACTCCTTGCGGACGTGGACGTGACCACACAGGAGCGTGGCCAGGCCGCGGCTGCCGTTTTCGTTGGTGTAGCGCTCCGACCCCACCCGCAGGGACCCGCTGTCCAGCATCCGGAAGGCCGCCGCCAGGACGCGTTCGCGGCTGGGGCCGTCGCGGCGCAGGTCCAGGGTAACCAGCCGGCGGGCAGTGGGCAGTGACTCGGCCAGTTGCAGGGCGCGGTCGAACTTCACGCGGTCTTTTCGCTCCCGCCAGGCGGGGTGGTAGATGTACTGCCGCCGGCCCACCGCATCGAGGCCTGTCGCCTGGATGTGCCCGTTGTCGAACGGCGCAATCCACACGTCCGTCCAGGCCGGCGGGATGCCGATGCCCTCCAGCCTGTCCCGGACCGGCCCCGGCGGCAGCGTCGAGCCGTCCAGGTCCCGGTAGCTGAACCCCGTCCCGGCGGGCACGCGACGGTAGCCGCGGCCGTTGGCGTTGCTGCGGCGGAGCCTCACAGGACGGCAACCAGCGGGGTCATCGATTCCATGAAGGAAAGCGTACTGACTTTTGACTGGAATACGCGTCCATCAACTGGTGTTATTGGTTAGGTGCCTACTCCCCCTGAAACCACCTCTTTACCCAAAACCGCTGTGACCGCGCCAGCTGGTCCCAAGGCTGTAGACAAGGAGACGACGGCGGGAGTCCTGTTCGGCTTCGGCGCGTACGGGTTGTGGGGGCTGCTCCCCCTGTACTTCTTTGCGCTGATGCCCGCCGGTGCGGTGGAGATCGTGGCCAACCGCGTGGTGTGGTCGCTGCTCTTCTGCATCCTCCTGATCACGGTCACCCGGTCCTGGCGTGCGCTGTCAGCAGCCTTCCGCGACCGTTCCGTGTTCGGCACCCTCGCCATCGGGGCCGCACTCATTGCCGTGAACTGGCTGACCTATACCTACGGCGTGACCACCGGCCAGGCCGTCGAAGCCGCCCTGGGCTACTTCATCAATCCCCTGGTCTCGGTCCTCCTGGGTGTGTTCGTCCTGAAGGAGAAGCTGCGCCCCCTCCAGTGGGCCGCCGTCGGAATCGGTTTTGTAGCGGTGGGCGTGCTCACGGTGAGCTACGGCAAACTGCCCTGGATCGCCCTGACGCTGGCCGTCAGCTTTGGCCTGTACGGGTTTGTGAAGAAGCGCGTTGGCCCGAAGGTGGACGCGGTGACCAGCCTCAGCGTGGAAACCATTGTGCTGGCCCCCATCGCGGCGGCCACCATGGTGTTCCTTGGCGTCAGCGGCTCGGCCACCCTGGCCAGCCAGGGCCCCGGGCACTTCTGGCTCCTGGTGGCCTCCGGCGTGATCACCGCGGTGCCGCTGCTGTTCTTCGGCGCCTCGGCCCGCCGGCTGCCCATGACCACCATCGGGCTGCTGCAGTACGTCGCCCCGCTCCTGCAGTTCATCGTGGCGCTGGTGGTGTTCCAGGAGGCCATGACGGCCAGCCGCTGGATCGGCTTCGGTGTTGTGTGGCTGGCCCTGCTGGTGCTGACCGTCGATATGCTGCGGATGGCAGGCAAGAACTCAAGGGCAAGGAAGCGGGCCCGCGCCTCATAGTTCGCGCCGTTGCGAGGGGGCGCTAACTCTGTGGGGCGGGGTCCTAGGCGTTGGCCTTGATGGCCGCAGCCAGGACGTCCAAGCCGTCGTTCAACAGGTCGTCGGTGATGACCAGCGGGGGCAGCAGGCGGATGACGTTGCCGTACGTGCCGCAGGTGAGGATGATGACACCCTCCTTGAGGCAGGCAGCGGCCACGGCCTTGGTCAGCTCGGGGTTGGGTTCCGTGGAGCCGGCCTGGACCAGTTCCACGGCCAGCATCGCGCCGCGGCCGCGGATGTCGCCGATCACGGACTTCCCGGCGCCGGCCAGTTCGGCCTGCAGTTCCTGCAGGCGTTCCGTGGCGAGCTGCTCGATGTGACGCGCACGTCCGGCGAGGTTGTATTCCTCCATGGACCCGATCGCGGCCAGCGCGGCGGCGCACGCAACAGGGTTGCCGCCGTAGGTGCCGCCCAGGCCGCCCGGGTGGACGGCATCGAGCAGGTCCGCGCGGCCGGTGATCGCGGACAGCGGCATGCCGCCCGCGATGCCCTTGGCCATGGTGATGATGTCCGGGACAACGCCCTCGTGGTCCACCGCGAACCACTCGCCGGTGCGGCAGAAACCTGACTGGACCTCGTCGGCGATGAACACCACGCCGTTGGCCTTGGCCCACGCGGCCAGTGCCGGCAGGAAGCCTTCGGCCGGGACAATGAAGCCGCCCTCGCCCTGGATGGGTTCGATGATGATCGCGGCCACCTGGTCGCCGCCGATCTGCTTCTCGATCATGGTGATGGCGCGCTTGGCGGCCTCGGCACCGGTGATCGAGGGGTTCTCCTCGCGGTACGGGTAGCTCATGGGCATGCGGTAGACCTCGGGCGCGAACGGGCCGAAGTTGGTCTTGTACGGCATGGCCTTCGCGGTCAGCGCCATGGTCAGGTTGGTGCGGCCGTGGTAGGCGTGGTCAAAGGCGACGACGGCGTCACGCCCGGTGGCGAGGCGGGCCACCTTGACGGCGTTTTCCACTGCCTCGGCGCCGGAGTTGAACAGCACGGTCCGCTTCTCGTGGTCGCCCGGGGTCAGGCGGTTGAGCTGTTCCGCGAGTGCCACGTAGCTTTCGTACGGGGTGACCATAAAGCAGGTGTGCGTGAAGTGCTCCACGGCTTCCTTCACGGCCCCGACGACGGCGGGATCGGACGCGCCGACGCTGGTCACCGCGATGCCCGAGCCGAGGTCGATGAAGGAGTTGCCGTCGACGTCGTGGATGATGCCGCCGTCGGCGTCTGCCACGTAAACGGGAACGGCGGACGCGACGCCCGCGGCGACCACTGCCTTGCGGCGCTCGGTCAGGGCGATGGACTTGGGGCCCGGGAAGTCGGCCTGGACACGGCGCTTCTGCTCCAGGCGGAAGGTGATTTCACTTGCTGTGGTGCTCATGGGGGTCTTCTTCTTTCTGCGGGGCGGGGTCTCGGCAAGCTCGACCACCGGGAGAGTTGCTAGGCGTCGAGTGCGCTCATGACGTGCTTGATGCGCGTGTAGTCCTCCACGCCGTACATGGAGAGGTCCTTGCCGTAACCGGACTGCTTGAAGCCGCCGTGCGGCATTTCGGCCGTCAGGAGGATGTGCGTGTTGATCCAGACCGCGCCGAAGTCCAGGTCGCGGCTCATCCGCATCGCCGTGCCGTGGTCGGATGTCCAGACGCTGGACGCGAGGGCGTATTCGACGTCGTTCGCCAGCTCGAGTGCCTCCGCCTCGGAGGAGAACTTCTGCACCGTGATGACCGGGCCGAAGGTTTCCTGCTGGACGATGTCGTCCGTCTGCTTGGCGCCGGTGACGATGGTGGGTTCGAAGAAGAAGCCCTTATCCCCGGCGCGGTGCCCGCCCGTGACAACCTTGCAGTTTTCCGGGAGGTGCTCCACCACGGAGGTGACGGCGTTGAAGTGGTTCACGTTGTTCAGCGGGCCGAAGTAGTTCTCTTCGTCGTTCTGCGAGCCGGTGTGCAGGGTCTTGGTGTGCTCCACCATGGCCGCCACTACGTCGTCGTGGACCGAATCCTCCACCAGCACGCGGGTGATGGCGGTGCAGTCCTGGCCGGCGTTGAAGAACGCGAACTCGGCGATGGCCGCGGCGCTCTTCTTGATGTCGGCGTCCTTGAACACGATGGCCGGGGCCTTGCCGCCGAGCTCCAGGTGGGCGCGCTTAAGGCCCTTCGCGGCTCCGGAGGCCACGGCGATGCCGGCGCGGACCGAGCCCGTGATGGAGACCAGGCCGGGGACCCGGTGTTCCACCATCATGGCGCCGGTTTCGCCGGTTCCCAGCACCACGTTCAGCACGCCGGCAGGCAGGATGTCGCCGGCCAGGCGGGCCAGCACCAGGGTGGATTCGGGGGTGGTGTCGGAGGGCTTGAGGACTACGGTGTTGCCGGCCGCGAGCGCAGGGCCGATCTTCCAGATGGCCATCAGGAACGGGTAGTTCCACGGCGCAACCTGGGCCACCACACCGATGGGTTCGCGGCGCACGTAGGAGGTGTGGCCTTCGAAGTATTCGCCCGCGGACTTGCCTTCCAGGATGCGCGCGGCACCGGCGAAGAAGCGGAGCTGGTCGGCGCCGGCTGCAATTTCCTCGGAGGCAATCAGGGAGCGGACCTGCCCGGTGTTGCGGTGCTGGGCTTCGACAAGTTCGTCGCTGTTGGCTTCAACGGCGTCGGCGAGTTTGAGCAGCATAAGCTGGCGCTGTCCGGGGGTGACGTGCTTCCAGGACTTGAAGGCGTCCTTGGCCGCGGTCATGGCGGCATCGACGTCAGCCTGGATGGACACGGGCGACTGCGCCACTACCTCGCCGTTGGTGGGATTGACGATGTCCAGCAGGTCAGTGCCCGCGGGCGTGACGAACTCACCGTTGATGAAGTTCTGCAAGGTTTGAACCACGGTGTACAACCTCTTTCATAGGGAACATCAGCTGCGAAGCGGATGGTTGCGACTGCCTTGAGCCTATGCCAGCACCTTCCCCCGGGGAATAGCCACCTGCACACCCTTGGCCGCAATGTTTAGTGCGGTTGACCAGCGTCCGTCTATCCTTGAGCCATGGCCATTTCCCTCGCCACCCTGCTCGGCGTGCACTCCCTCCACCTGTCCAATGCAGGCCTTGCCGAGACCACCTGGCACGAGGACATCAACTGGGTTGCCGTCACGGAGCTGGAGGACCCGCAGCGTTTCCTCAGCGGCGGCGAACTGGTGCTCACCACCGGCATGCGCCTGCGGTCCGCGCCCGAGCAGCGGCGCTTCGTCCGGCAGGTCCAGCGCGCCGGAGCCGTGGGCATCGGGTTCGGGACAGGGCTGACGCACGACGCCGTCCCGCCGGCCCTGACTGCCGAGGCCAACCGCTGGGGGCTGCCGATCGTCCAGGTGCCTTACGAGACTCCGTTCATTGCCATCGGCAAGCTGGTGGCGGAAGCGCAGGCCGCTGATCATGTCGCCAAGCTGGAGCGCCTGATCGCGGGCCACCAGATCCTGGCACGCGCCCTCCTCACCGGCGGCGGCCTCACCCAGCTCCTCAAGCACCTGGGCGGCATGCTGAGGACAGAGATTGCCCTCACCCAGTTCACCGCCCACCTGTACAACAGCAGCACCGAGCTCCCCTTCGCTGACACGTGGGCCTCCTACCCCATCCCCACCGGCCGCCGCGATGCCTGCACGCTGTGGGTTCGCCAGCCGTTCGAGGATTCCGGCATTATCGGCTACGCCCAGAACCTGATCAGCGTGGAGCTGAACAACATGGTCAAGCAGCGCCAGGCCCAGCGCGCACTGTGTGGCCAGGTGCTGGAGGACGTCATCCACGGCTCCCTGGAGACCAGCGAGGCCCAGCGGCGCCTGGCCGGTGTGGGCCTGAACAGCACGCGCAAGAACGTGGTGCTGCTGGCGGTGTCCGCCGCCCATCACAAGGCACTGGTGAGCACCTCCGTACCGCAGCCGCTGGAGAACGCGGTGGCCGCCGTCGTCGGGAAGGATCTGGTGGTGGTGATTAACGACGACGGCGGCGCGGCACCTGCGCTGGCCCGGAGACTCAGCGACCACCTGGCTGAGGCTGGGATCCACGCGACGATCGGCATCGGCGGCGCGTACACCAAGCCGAACGGCCTGCGCTGGAGCTACTTCGAGGCCCGCGACGCGGCCAGCCACGGCCTGCCGGTGAACGAGCCGGAACGGCTGAGCCTGACCTCCCTGCTGCTGGCCAGCGAAGACGTTCCCCTGGCCGACATGGCCCACGAGTCACTGAACCCGCTGCGAGCCTTCGACGCCGCCCACGGCGCGGAACTCGTGACCACCCTGGAAAGTTACCTGAGCAAGAACGGTTCCGTGGCCGCCGTCGCCGAAGCCCTGACCCTGCACCGGAACACCGTACGGTACCGGCTGGCGCAGATCACCGAGCTGACCGGCTACGATCCTTCGGTCACGGCGGACCGTGTGCAGCTGTGGTTGGCGCTCGCCGTGTCGCGGCTCGGAGCGCGGCAGGCCAGGTAGGCCAGCTGCCCTAAATGACCGTCCCCCGGAGGAACTTCCGGGACTTCTTTTGTTCCTTCCGGTACTCAGCTTCGGCCTCGGCCGCGAGCTGCACCTGCCGGGTATGGAGCGTGACGTAGGCTGACGCGACGGCCTCGGGCAGGTCCGGCGCCGCCGCCAGCTTGGCCAGCAGGTCCCGGGCCACCACGCTGTCGTGGAAATCGCCGAGAATCTGCTGCTGGCGGCGCGCGGCCTTGGCGATTTTCGTGGCGTGCTTGCCGTGGACCGGCTCCACGGATTCCGCCACGTGCCGCAGCCGCTTGGCGTCCTTGCGCACCTGGTGCAGCGCCGTCTCGTGCTCGGCTCCCCTGTGTGTTCGCCTGGCTGTCCTGGCTGCGCGCTCCAGCCTTTTGGCTGCCTTGGCCACCAGCTTGACCGCCGCCTTGCGGGCCGGGGCTGCGGCGCCCGGGCGGACCGGCGGGTTGTCAAGGAAGGCCTCGAGGCCGTCCAGCAGTTGGAAATAGCGCGCGGAAACCATCGCCATCTGGAGTTTCCGGTGGGCTGCGTCCCGGCTCGCTCCGAGGTCATCCTCCAGCCGGTCCTTCACCGCCGAGGCCAGTACCGGGGGCAGCTCCGCCGTATGCGCGCGCAGGCGGTCCAGCATGACTTCAGCGTCCCGCGGCACGCCCAGCACGCGGCCAAGCCATTTGAGCTCGGCACCGAGGTGCCGCACAGCCAGGGCATTGTAGAACCGCCGGTAGGCTTGCAGCGCCGAACGGGCCCGGCGGGTGGCCGACCGAAGGTCGTGCACAGCCTCGGGTTCCTCCAGGCGGATGCCGGGATCGTGCGCCAGGATCTCGCTGATCTGCTCAGCCAGGTAGGCGGTCAGGAGGTCCGACACGGGCCCCTTTATACCAGGACTTTTTGGGCCGGCAGCGGCACCGGACTCCCTGGCAGGCAGTGCCAGGACTTTTGCCAGCTTAGAGCCGTGCTTGGCCGGGAGCGCCCCGGCGGCCGCCAGGATTTCCTCAGCGGCCGGGAACAGTTCCGGACTCCCGTGCACCAGCTCGAGCTCCCATTCACGCCACTGCCGCGTCCGGGCCTCCCCCTCGGGCGCTGCCGCGTCCCCAACCGCGGCGCCCGCGCCGTCCCCCACCGCGGCGCCCGCGCCGCCCGCAGCGCCGAGCAGCTCTGCGCTCACGCGGTCATCCGCCAGGTCCGCCAGGTGGACACCGTCCGCGCCATATAACGCATAGGTGGTCCGCTGGGTTTTCAGCCGGACCACCGGGGCGGCGTCCTCGCCGCGGAGGTAGGCCAGCACGTGCGCCAAAAGGCTGTCAGGAACGACGCCGGGCTGGCCCAGCGGGGCGTGCAGCTCGCGGCGCCGCTGGGGTTCCGAGCCGGAGCCGCCGGACCCGTCACCGGACCGGGGGCCCTCCACGGTCAGCTTCAGGTGCCAGCCGGCGTCGACTCCTCCCGTGCGGCGGCGAAGGGTGATATCGCGGGAGGCGAGCGTGTGACTTGCTGTGTCGAAGTACACCGCTTCCAAGGTGTCCACGTGAGGCTCCCCCACCCTGACTACCCCGGGGATCTCCGCGAGCGAAGGCACCTCAGCGTCATGACCGACGTCGTACTTCTTTTCGACCTCAACTGCCTGCAAAGCCATGCCCGGCCGTCCTTCCACGTTGATGGGCGCCAGATCCAGCTGGACGAGTTCTTACGAGCCCGGGACTGAACTCTCGTGGCCCGAGTCTATTGCCCCAACGTTAACGACGGGGAGAGGTTCACCACAGAATTCTAGACATCAAACGTCTAACGTCTAACGTTAAGACATGACTGTTGCCCCCTCCGATGCCCCGACGCTGTCCGAAGCGCCGCCCAAGCCGCGCTCCGCCGTCGTCTTCGGAGTCATCGCGCTGGTGCTGATTGGGCTGAACCTGCGGGCGGGGATCGCGGGTGCTTCTGCCCTCCTCCATGATTTTCAGCAGGTCCTGGGCTACGGGCCGCTGGTGGCGGCGATCATCCCGTCCATCCCCACGCTCTGTTTTGCGGTGGCCGGGGCGGCGACGTCATGGCTGACCGGACGGCTCGGCGTCGAGAAGGCAATCCTGCTGGCGCTTGGTTTCCTGGCCGGCGGGCTGCTGCTCCGCGGGATCCCGGCAACGGGCATGCTGGTGGCGGGCACCGTGGTGGGGATGTCCGGCCTGGCGGTGTGCAATGTGGCCATGCCGTCGTTCATTCGCGAGCATTTTGCCCACCGGACCTCGGCGATGACCGCGCTGTACACCGTCACTATGACCACCGGCGCCACTGTCACCGCGGTCGCCGTGGTCCCGCTGGCCCTGGCGCTCGGCTCGCCGTCCGCCGCGGTGGGCGTAATCGGGTTCCTGGCGGTGGCTGCCTTCCTGGGCTTCCTGCCCGTCGTTCTGCATGCGCACCGCAACAGCGTCCGGAGCACGGCTGTCCGCATCTCCCCGTGGCCACTGCTCCGCACCCCGAAGGGCCAGCTGCTCACGGCCATCTTCGCTCTCCAGTCGCTGCTCGCGTACGCGCTCATCAGCTGGTTCCCTTCCATCCTGATCAGCATGGGGCTCAACGCGGCGGACAGCGGCCTGATGTACGGGCTCATGCAGCTGGTCTCTGTGCCGGCCGGCATGTTGGTGATCGCCATCGGCTCCCGGCCCCGGATGCTCCGCCCCGCGCTGTATCTGGTCAGCCTCATGATGGTGGCCGGCATGGCCTCGCTGCTGTTCCTGCCGGTGGGCCTGGCCGTCATTCCCGCGGTCCTGCTGGGCTTCGGCCTGGGAATTTTCCCCCTGGTGATGGTGATGATCAGCCGGAGCGGGACAAGCACTGCCGAGACCACGGCCTTGTCCACGCTGGCGCAGTCCACCGGCTACTTGCTGGCGACTGCCGGCCCCTTCGGTGCGGGTCTGCTGTTCAGCGCTACCGGAGGCTGGACCCTGCCACTGGCACTGCTGCTGGGCCTCGCCGTGGTCCAAGTGGTGGTGGCCCACCTGATCTCGCGTGCCCCCTTGTCCGGCCTGAAGTAGTAGGACGCCATGACCCTGAGCACCTCACACCGCCAGCCTCTCGCCGACGAGGTCACCGCCAAACTCCGGCAGATGATCCACTCCGGCGAGTGGCCCTTGGACCAGCGCATCCCCTCTGAACCGGAACTGATGCAGCGCCTGGGCGTCTCGCGCGGCACGTTGCGCGAAGCCATCAAGGCCCTGGCCCACAGCGGGATGCTGGAGGTCCGCCGCGGCGACGGCACCTACGTCCGCGCCACCAGCGAGATGTCCGGCGCCGCCCGGCGCATGTACCAGGACCACACGGACGAACACATCCTCGAGGTCAGGCTGGGCCTGGATACCCAGGCGGCGCGTCTTGCCGCCCGGAATGCAACGGCCGACGACGTCGCCGCACTGCGTGCCGTGCTCGCCACCCGGGAAGTCGCCTGGAACGCCGCAGACTTCGAGGGTTGGGCCCGGGCGGACTGGGACTTCCATGCGCGCGTTGCCCGGGCCTCTGGGAACCCGCTGCTGCACGAGCTCTACGTCAGTTTCGGTGACGTGTTCCACCAGGACCTGCTCAAGCAGCAACGCAAGGGCCGGCTTGACGGTCTTACGCACGAGGGCCATGGCGCCCTGGTGGACGCGATCGAGGCCCACGATGCCGACGCCGCAGTGGCCAGCGTCAACCAGAACCTGAACACCTGCGCGGAGTGGCTGCGGGCGTAATCCCGTCCTGCGTGGTGGCCCAACTAGGTAGCACTAAGTGTCGTTATGAGCGCTCATAACGACACTTACTGCTACCTACTTTCAGGGGCGCGCGAAGGTGTGGTTTCTCCGCGGGCCAGCCCCATCAGTAGGCTTACTACCTGACGCAGGAAGTTACGCCCCGGGTGCCTCCCGCATCCCGGGTGCCCGCCGATGACCAGGAGTTTCCATGTCACGAGCAACCCACCAGGCCCCGAACGAAGAAACCCCGAGCGAAGTGACACCGGCGAAGCCTCGGGAGCGGAAGCCGCCCGGCGCGCTGTGGGCCGACGGGCTGGGAAGAGTGGGTATCCGTTCGGCCCAGGTCCTGCTGATCCTGGCAGTGGCCGTGGTCTCTGTGTACGCCCTGATGCAGATCAAGCTTCTGGTCATTCCGGTCCTGATCGCCCTGATCCTTGCCGCGGCCATCGGCCCGTTCGTCAACGTGCTCCGCCGCCGCGGTCTGCCGGGCGCCGCGGCCACGGGACTGGCGTTTGTGGCGCTCCTGCTCCTGCTGGCCGGCGTTGGGACGGTCATCTACTTCTCCGTCCGGAGCCAGTGGGCCGAGCTGGCGCAGCAGGCCTCCTCGG
This sequence comes from Pseudarthrobacter raffinosi, assembly GCF_023913735.1. Classification (GTDB taxonomy): domain Bacteria; phylum Actinomycetota; class Actinomycetes; order Actinomycetales; family Micrococcaceae; genus Arthrobacter; species Arthrobacter raffinosi. Next base: position 79,606 of record NZ_JAMXBH010000004.1, on the reverse strand, counting down.
GACTGGACGAGCTGGAGCAGTTCCTGCTCACCGGTCCAATTCCGATCGACCGGGAGCAGCTGAACCAGGCACGGGAGGGGATCATCCAGTTTGCCACCAGCAGCCAGGTCCGCTCGGGTGCCATCACCGGACTGTCCGTGGTGACAGAGTTCCTGGCCGGAAGCGCACTGATGGTGGTCATCCTGTTCTTCTTCCTCAAGGACGGCGCCAAAATCTGGAACTTCTTCCTGCGACCCTTCAGCGGGCAGCGGGAAGCAAAACTCCGCCGGGTGGGCAGCCGCACGCTCGAAGTCCTGGGCGGCTACGTCCGCGGCACCGCCATCGTGGCCCTGGTGGATGCCGTGGCCATCGGCGCGGCACTCGTGATCCTGCAGGTTCCACTGGCGTTCCCGCTGGCCATCATCATCTTCATGACCGCTTTCATCCCGCTGGTGGGAGCCACGGTTGCCGGCATCCTCGCGGCCCTGGTGGCCCTCGTGGCCAACGGTCCGGTGGTGGCGCTGATCGTGGTGGCCGTGGTGATCGCCGTGAACCAGTTGGAGGGTGACCTGCTGCAGCCGATCGTGATGGGCAAGTCGCTCCAGCTTCACGCACTGGTGATCCTGATGGCCCTGACTGCCGGCACCATCCTGGCGGGCATCATCGGCGCGGTCCTGTCTGTCCCCATGGCGGCCGTCATCTGGGCTGTCATTCAGGTGTGGACCGCTGAGGATCCGAACCTTGAGGACATGAATCCGGACCTCCCGCCGCCCAACAGCCAGCCGGTCTGAGCCGGCTCTTCAAAATCGAGGCGCCTATTCCCTGGCGCGCTGGAAATATCGGGCGCGCCAGCTCTTCTGCGCATCGCCAGCCGCTTTGCGCGTCGCAAGCACAGCGCCCGACGACGGTCCGGCACCTGGGTGCCGAACCGCCGTCGGGCGTCACCGCGTCTTAGTACTGCCGCTACCGCTTAGGGGCGGAGGCCCTGGAACACGTTCTTGGGCCGCTGCATCTCGCCGTGCTTGGCACCCAGGACAATCACCGCGGCAGCGAAGGCCGGGACGGCCCACTGCAGCACCTTGAGCTGCTGCTGAGCCGACTGCAGTTCCTCGGACGCACCGGGATTCGGCTCGGTGGCGCCCCGCGCTCCCTCGTCCGCGAGCCTTTCTACCTTCTTGCCAAGGATGCCGGCGTAGAGTGTCACGGCGGCACCGGCAACCGTGACCGCCGTCTTGATCGCGGTATCGCGGGCCACACCGTCCTGCTTCGCGATGCGTCCCTTGTTTTCCCACGCGATGGCGAGGTCAGCCACCAGGTGCGCGGCGAAAGCCGCAGTCTGGATCGGAGCCCACTTCATCCAGCCCGCGCTGGAAAGACGGGTACGTTCCGTCGGATCCTTGGCCTCCGCCGTCGCCCCGTTCAGACCAATGGCTCCCATCAGCGCGCCGCCGAACCATGCCGCAGCGCTCAGATCGTGAACGGACCGGGCAACAAGATTTCCTGCCATGATGTGGTTTCCTAACGTCGAACTGGTTCCGAAATGCCGCTGGTGCGGTCTGTACTGGCTGTGCCCCGTAAGGTCATTGACAAGCTATGATAAGCACACTTACCACTGTTACGAAACCCCGACTTCCACCATGGTTGCGCGTAATATCTTCGCAGTAGACAGACGCACATGACCTGGCCCGGAGCCGGCACACTGCACGCCTAAAGACCGACGAACGGCAACAATGGCAGACGGGGAATCCAGCATCAGCGAGGCGGCAGACGCCGTCGAGGAGGCGTCCGACACCAAGGCGCTGGACGTTGTGGCGCGCTCGGGTTTTGCCGTGATGGCCCTGCTCCACATCATTGTTGGCGTCATTGCCATCGCCCTGGCCTTCGGTCAGCCGGGGCAGGCGGAAGCCACCGGTGCCATCGAGCAGCTGGGCGCCAACCCGTGGGGACCGGCCGTGCTGTGGTCGTGTGTGGTGGCGTGCACCGGCCTGGCGTTGTGGCAACTGAGTGAAGCCACCCTGCGTGCCCGGCACCTGCCCAGTGCGAAGCGCTGGGGAAAACTGATCTCGTCAGGATGCCTGACCATTGCCTATGGCAGCGTGGGGCTCAGCTTTGCGGGGTTCGCCGTGGGAATTCGCGGAGACTCGGGAGACACCACCCGGGATTTCAGCACCGCCCTCCTGGATGCGCCGTTCGGGCTGCCTGTGCTGGTGGCGGTGGGCCTGACCACGATGGGCGTCGGCGTCTACTTTGTGGTCAAGGGTGTCCGGCGCGGGTTCAAGGACGAGCTCTTCCGGTTCGAGGGCACCCGCCGCGGCAGGCTGATTGATACCTTGGGCGTAACGGGCCACGTGGCTAAGGGAATCGCGCTGAACCTGGCCGGGCTGTTGTTTGTGATCGCCGCCGGGAAGCAGAGTCCCGAGGAATCAACCGGTCTGGACGGCAGCCTGAAGGCACTCCGCGACCATCCGTTCGGCCCGCACCTGCTCGTCGCCATCGGGGCGGGCTTTATCTGCTACGGCCTGTTCGCGCTGGTCCGGGCCCGTTTTGGCAGGATGTAGGGCCCCGGACGAAAAAGCGCGAACCGGCAGCTAATGACCTCAAATTTGCGGTTTGCGGTCATTAGCTGCCTGTTCGCGCTGTTGTGCGGGTGCTGGCTCGGACTAGACGTTCGCGGCCACGCCGTCGCGGGAGATGGCAACCATGTCCTCGCGCGGCACCACCTTGATGCGCTCACGCTTGACCTCAACACCGTGCGAACCGCCGGCCTCCGTGGCCGCGGCACCAAGGGCGAGCTCGTGCGCGTCCAGCGCGAGCCAGCCTTCCCAGCTGGTGAACTTCACCCCGCGGGCGTCGAGGAGTTCGACGACGGCGTCCGCCTCGGGAACAGCGGCGACCGGCAGGTTTTCGCGGTCTTCCATCAGGTACGTCACGGTCTCGAGTGCGTCGCCCTTGGTGTGGCCGATCAGGCCTACCGGTCCGCGCTTGATCCAGCCGGTGGCGTAGATGCCCGGCACGTGGGTGCCGGCGGCATCCAGGACGCGGCCGCCGTCGTTCGGTACCACGCCCTTCTTGTGGTCGAATTCGATCTCCGGGAGCGCCGAACCGAAGTAGCCGATCGAGCGGTAGACGGCCTGGACCGGGTAGTCCACGAACTCGCCGGTGCCGCGGGCGTTGCCCGTGCCGTCCAGCTCGGTGCGCTCGAACTTCATGCCGGCAACCTTGCCCGGCGCCACGGCGTCGTCGTAAATTTCCACCGGGCTGTGCAGGAAGTGCAGGTGCAGGCGGCGGGAGGCGGTCAGCTCGGAAAGGTCCTCGGGCTGCTCGGCGATCCAGTTGGTGAGGGTGCCCACCATGGTTTTGGTCTGGTTGTTGCTCTGGATCTGGCGGTCCGATTCCTCGTCGAACTCGAAGTCCTCGGCGTAAAGGATGATGTCCACGTCCTTGGAGTGGCTCAGTTCGCGGAGCTCCAGCGGCGTGAACTTGACCTGGGCCGGGCCACGGCGGCCGAAGACGTGCACGTCCGTGACGGGCGAGTTCTTCAGGCCTGCGTAAACGTTGTCCGGGATTTCGGAGACCAGCAGGTCGTCGGCGTGCTTGGACAGGACACGGGCCACGTCCAGGGCCACGTTGCCGTTGCCGATCACGGCGATTTCCTTGGCGTCCAGCGGCCATTCGCGGGCGACGTCGGGGTGGCCGTCGTACCAGGAGACGAAGTCCGCTCCGCCGTAGGAGCCGTCCAGCTCGATGCCCGGGATGTTCAGGTCCGCGTCCTTGATGGCGCCGGTGGCGAAGATGACGGCGTCGTAGTGCGTGCGGAGGTCCTCGATGGAGATGTCCGTGCCGTAATCCACGTTGCCGAAGAAGCGGATGTCGCCGCGGTCCAGGACCTTGTGCAGGGCGTTGACGATGCCCTTGATGCGCGGGTGGTCCGGGGCCACTCCGTAGCGGATCAGACCGTAGGGTGCCGGGTAGCGGTCAAAGAGGTCGATGCTCACGGTGAGCTCGCCGCTCTTGACGGCTTCGCTCTTGGTGAGGATGTCCGCGGCGTAGACGCCGGCCGGGCCGGAGCCCACAACGGCAACGCGCAGCGGACGCTCGGCAGATCCTACGGAGGTGCTTGATGACACGGCTGTGTTCCTTTTGTTCGTACCGGCCCAACTAGGTAGCACTAACTGTCGTTTTGAGGGCTCATAACGACAGTTAGCGCTACCTAGTTGGGTGGGTGGCTAGGTGGTGAGGGCTCTTGCGGTGGTGCGGGGGCTGTTCGGGGTGGTGGTGCTGTAGTCCGCTGTCTTGAAGTGCGACGGCGCGAACGGGCTGACGCGGACAACGTCGCCGATCACAATCACGGCAGGATTTGCGACGCCGGTGGCTTCCGCCTGGTCGGCGATGGAACCGAGCGTGCCGATCGTCACGCGCTGATTCGGCAGATAGCCGTTCTCAACGATGCCAACTGGAGTGTCCTGAGGCAAACCGGCGCCGGCCAGGGCAGCGGCCGAATCCCGAAGTGCGGCCACGCCCATCAGCAGGATGATGGTGTGATCTGCCCGGGCGGAGACCTCGGACAGCTCCTCGTGGCCGGTGACCACACTGAAGCCCTTGGCCAGGCCGCGGTGAGTCACGGGGATGCCGGCGGCGGCCGGAACGGAGATCGCGGACGTCACGCCGGAGACAACTTCAACCTCGACGCCGTGCTGCCGGCAGTATTCGGCTTCCTCGCCGCCGCGGCCCAGGACGTACGGATCGCCACCCTTGAGCCGGACCACGCGGTGCCCCATCAGGGCTTCGTCCACCAGGATCCGGTTGATCTCGGCCTGCGGCACGGGATGGTGGCCGGGGGTCTTGCCCACTTCGATCACGCGGACGTCGGGGGCAAGTTCGTTGAGCAGTTCGCGCGGGCCGAGGCGGTCTGCCACCACAACGTCGGCCTGGCCGAGCAGCCTGCGGCCGCGGACGGTGATGAGGCCGGTGTCGCCGGGACCGCCACCCACAAGGGCCACGGAGCCCGCAGACGCACGACGGCGGCGCAGCGGGAGGTCGCCGGTTTCCAGTGCGGTGGCGACGGCGTCACGCAGGGCCATGGCACGGCGCGGGTCTCCCCCGGCGTTCACGGCGATCTGCACGTCATCCACCACGGCGACGGCGGGCGTCCACGCGGCTGAGGCTTCGTGGTTGGAGGCGTTGACGCACCAGATGCGCTGCGCCTCGGCGTCGACCGACACCTGGGTGTCCACGGCGGGATCGCCGGTGGCCGTCTGGACGAACCAGACGCCGTCGACGTCGGACGCAAGGTATGTGCGCGGCTCCCAAGTGAGGAGGCCGGCGTCGGCCAGTTCGCGGAGCGCGGCGGAGGCAACGGGAGCCACGACGGTGACCCGCGCACCGGCGTCGAGCAGACCCTTGGCGCGGCGGGCTGCCACGGGGCCGCCGCCCACCACCAGCACGGGGCGGCCGAGCAGCCGCAGTGCTGTGGGGTAAATATCCTGAATTGCCATGAATCAACGGTAGGGCCGCGTCGTTTCACCAACAACGGCAGCGGAAACACCAGTTCACGTAGGGTAACGGGGCGTCACATTCGGTGCTGCCCGGTTCGGGGCTACTTCACGGCGATGAGCTCGATCAGCCGGATGTTGGGATCCCTGGCCAGGAGGCTTGGGCCGTGTTCGCCGAGCGCCGCCGGGATGGCACCGTTGAGATGCTCCTGCCGCGCTTCCTCAGTCTCGAAGGTGTCGAAGATGCCGAAGGTGTTTTCGTCGACGCGGAAGGCGTACCAGGTTTTAGTGCCCGGCTCGGTGGCCACGATGTCACGGCCTCCGCTGAGGAAGTCCCAGACGTCCTGCTCCTTGCCCGGCTTGGCCTCGACCAGTGCCAGTACTCCAAAGTTAAGCGCCATTGCAGTCTCCTCAAGAACATCAGCGGAATCGGCCGCCTGCCGGCCTATTCCAGAGTCTAGGAAGATGCCCGGACCAGAACAAGGGTCCGACGGAATGAAGGAGTCCGGTGAGGGCGTCGCCCTGTGAGTCCCGGCTATTGGCCGTACAGTCCAGTACTGAGATAGCGGAAGCCGGAGTCGACCATGACGGTGACAACGGTTGCGTCTGGACCGAGCTGTTCGGCCACACGCAGCGCGGCCACGACATTTCCTCCGGAGGAGGTCCCGGCAAAGATGCCTTCCTCGCGGGCAAGCCGCCGGCTCATCGCCATCGCTTCGTCGGATGAGACCCGTTCAATCGCATCCACCTCCGCTGGCTCCCAAAGCGGGGGAATAAAGCCGATGCCGGTCCCCTCGATCCGGTGCGAGCCCGTCGGGCCCCCGGAGAGTACGGCAGACTCGGCCGGCTCGACGGCGACGACCCGCAGCCCGGGAAGGTGGGCGCGAAGGGCACGCGCCGTGCCGTGGATCGAGTGGGCGGTGCCGACGAACTGGACGAAAGCGTCGACGCGGCCATAGGACTGCTGCCAGATTTCCTGGCCCAAGGCGAGGTAACCCGTGATCGCATCCCGGTTGTTGAGCTGGTCGCAGGCCCAATGGCCCGGCTGCGCGCTCAGTTCACCCGCCCGGGCGATCATCGCTTTGATCAGCTGCTCCGTGATTTTTCCGTGGTCGCTTGGCACGTCCTCGACCGTTGCTCCGAGCGCCTCCATGGTGCGGCGCTTCTCATCGCTGAACGCGTCCGAAAAAACGACGTGGAGCCGGTAACCTTCGGCTGCGCAGACCAACGCGAGCGAGATGCCTGTTGTCCCGGCAGTGTACTCGACGACGGTGTCACCCGGGCTGAGGTCGCCGCGGGCTTCTGCACCCCTGATCGCGGCCACGGCCATCCGGTCCTTCATGCTCCCGGTAGGGTTCGCAAACTCCAGCTTCGCGAGCACCCTGGCCGATCCCGCCGGTACCACTTTGCCCAGCTCGATCAGTGGCGTAGAACCTATCCCCGCCAGTACGCCCCCGCCTGCCCCCACCGCACGTTCCATGGTCTTCCTCACATCGCGCAACGCCCGCCCTGATGACTCCGGATAAGTCCCAAGATATACCCCTCAGGACCGAGAGCCGCGTCATATTCCCTGCTCAGGCCGCCGACGTCCGTCAGCCAGACCAGGGATTCAATGCCCGTGGCGCTGCGGATCGCCAGGACCAGCCGTTGAATGTCCTGGCCGGCCCATTGGCCCTGGAGCGGGGCAAGCGCCTCCGAGATCCAGGCGATCGCACGCCCCTGCCGCAAGGGCAGGCTCCGGGCCCGTCCCCCGGCTGCTCCAGGGAAAGCCTCAACATGGTCCGCTGCTGCGCCTCGGTTTCGACGATCATTCTGGTGAACTCCACCACCACGGCATCCAGCCGCTCCGCGACGTCTTCCCGTTAAGGACGCTTCATGCTGTCCAAGGGCCCGCCAGGAACCGGCCACGGTGCGCGATTAGGCGTTGCAGGTAACCGCGGAGAATCAGCCGCTCAGCGAGGCGCCCCCGAATGCCGAATGGCGCGGTGAATTCGACGCGGTCCGTCATGATGCTGCCAGTCTCAGTGGCCTGGAACTCATGGACATGGCGGAATGACTTGAACGGCCCCCTGACCTGATCATCCGTGAAGCTGGCGGGAAACTCCAGCGCTGTGATGCGGCTGGTCATGGTTAGCGGAACGCCGAAGTGCCGGGCCCGCCAGGTCACTTCCTGGCCTTCATCGATCAGCCCGGACATGACTCCCGCAATGGCCCGCTCCCCCGCACCCCGCTGCGAGTCCACGTGGGCGTCAACGCTGCGCGCGAGGTCGAACAGACGCTCCGGGGGCAGTGCGGACTCGGTGCGGCACACGAAGCTTACGGTCATGGCGCCAGTCTGCCAGACCCACATTGGTCGCGGAAGCAGCAGCAGAGCCCGACGGCGGGACTCGCCGTCGGGCTCTGCTGTTAGGTTTCGCGGGGGTTGGGTTTTGCGGGGCGTTGCCGGTGCGGCCTAGCGGGTGCTTCCCGAGAGGAGGCCTCGGCTGCGGAGGAGGCGCTTCTCGATCGGCGCGAACACCAGCAGCTCAATGAGGATACCGACGGCCAGGATCAGCAGGATTGCGGACATCACGATAGTCATGTCGGCCAAGTCGCGGCCCTGGTTCAGCATGGAGCCGAGGCCGAAGCCGATGGTGCCGCCCACGGCGATGATTTCCGCGGCCATAAGCGACCGCCAGGAGAACGCCCAGCCCTGTTTGAGCCCGCTGAGGTAGCCGGGCAGCGCGGCAGGCAAGATGATCTGTACGGCCATCTGGAAACGGTTCGCACCCAGGACGGTGCCCACCCGTCGGTACTGCGGCGGGATCTGGTCCACGCCGGAGATCAGCCCGTTGATGATGGACGGGATCGCACCCATAAACACCACGAAGTAGACCGTGGCGTCAGTAAGCCCAAACCAGATGATGGCCGCGGGCACCCAGGCTACGGACGGCAGCACCTGAAGGCCGGAAATCAGCGGCCCGAAGGCACGGCGCAGCGGCGCAACCTGGGCCAGCAGCAACCCCACCGGCGTGGCAATGGCAACGCTGATCAGGAACCCGACCAGCCCGCGCTGCAGCGAGGTCCACACCGCTTCCTGCAGTTTGGCCTCACCCCAGAGGATGCCGATCTGGCCCAGGACGTCGAGCGGACCGGGCACAAGGTCGCGGCGCTTGAGGCCCAGGGATACGTAGAACTGCCAGATCAGGACAAGGACCACGAGGGCCGCGACGGGCAGAAGCACACGGCTCCAGTCGATACGGTGCTTGCGCGCGGCGTCGGACTGGAGCGAATCCAGCCCGGCCTCGAGCTCGCGCAGGTCCTCATGCCCGGTGGAAGTTCGGGTCAGGGCGGCGTGGACTTTGCGGGTTTCCGGCTTGCTCTCGACCACCGGTTCGGTCTCGGCGAGGGGCGTGGGGTTATTTGGCATGGCGGCGAATCTCCTCCCGCAGCCGGGCGGTGATGACCCCGGTCAGCTGTCCGGCCAGGCCGGCGTCGGTTCGGTGTTCCTCGGTGACGGCCCATTCCTGGACCACGCGGCCGGGCCGGGACGACAGCAGCAGCACACGCTGGCCCAGCCGCACGGCCTCGCGGACGTTGTGGGTCACAAAAACGATTGTCCGCCCGGTTTCCTTCCAGATTCGTTCCAGCTCGTCGTGCAGCAGGTCGCGGGTGATGGCGTCCAGGGCGGCAAACGGCTCATCCATCAGCAGCAGCTGCCGGTCCTGCGACAGGGCACGGGCCAGTGCCACGCGCTGGCGCATGCCGCCGGAAAGCTCGTGCGGACGCTTGTCCCCCGCCTCGCCGAGATGCACCAGCTCGAGCAGCTCGTTGGCCTTGATCCGGCGTTCAGCCTTCCCCACACCGCGCAGCTTCAGGGCCAGCTCGATGTTCTCCCGCGCCGTCAGCCAGGGGAAGAGGGCAGCGTCCTGGAACATAAAGGCTGCTCCGTCGCTGGGTACTTCAAGGGCGCCCGACGTCGGGACCTCCAGTCCCGCCATGATGTTCAGCAGGGTGGATTTGCCGCAGCCGGATGCACCGAGGAGGGCTACGAATTCGCCCGCGCCGATATTGGCGTTGACGTCGTCCAGCACCGGGGCGCCGTCGCCGAAGCGCTTGCCCAGGTTTTCCAGTACGACTGGCATGGTCCCGTCCTTAAGTAGTTGGTGCGGTAGGTGGCGGTCAGTCCTGGCCGAGGCCGGCCGCGGAGGCCCGTTCGGCGGTCCCGGTGACTTCGTTCAGGGCACGGAGGTCGAACAGTCCGGTGATGTCCGCCTGCTTCGTGGTGCCGGCTTTCACGCCGTCTTCGAGGAGCATGGGGTAGGTTCCCGCGAGCGGATCCACCGTGAAAACCACGTTCTGCAGGGCTCGGTCAAGGACATCGGCGGGAAGCGCCGCGCCTGCCGATTCCTGCAGGGCGCCGTTGATGACACTTGTTTTCTCTGCGGCAGGCGCGTCATTCAGCCAGGCCACGGACTCCACGTGGCCGCGCAGCAGGGCTTTCACGGTGTCCGGGTGCGCGGCGGCGAACTTCTTATTCACAATCAGGATGGTGGTGGGGAACTCGCCGGCCTTGCCGGAATGCGAGCCGTCCCAGAGGTCCTTTTCGTCCACCAGGACCTTGGCTCCGGCCTGGAGCACCAAACGGGACGCCCACGGCTCAGGCAACCACGCGCCGTCGAGCTTTCCATCCTGGAACAGTTTCAGCGTCTGGGCGTTCTCCGTGGGGTTGATTGAAACGTCGCCGCTGCCGTCCACGTTGGTCTTGTAGCCCTGCGAGCCGAGCCAGGCGCGAAGCGCCACGTCCTGCGTGCCGCCCAGCTGAGGCGAGGCCAGGGTCTTGCCCTTGAGCTCGGCCGCCGAGTTGATTTCCGGACGCACAACCAGCTGCGCCCCACCCGCTGCGGCGCCCGCGATGACGCTGACGGACTCCCCCTCGCTCTTGACAAACGAGTTGATCGCGGGATTCGGGCCGATGTATGCCGCGTCGATGGCGCCGGCGTTCAGGGCCTCAATCGCGGCAGGCCCGGCGTTGAAAGTTTCGGTGCTGAGCTTGGTGTTGCCCAGATTCCGGGCGAGGATCCCCTGTTTCACGCCCACCAGGGCCGGGGCATGCGTCAAGTTCCCGAAGTAGCCAAGCTTCAGTTCTGCGGCCGGAGTGGGCGACGGGAGGGCTGCCTCTGCCGCAGTATTACGGGAGATGGACGACGCCACAACGGCACCGGCGGCGATCAGGAAGACGAGCCCGATGGCCAGGGCCGCCTCGATGGCACGCTTGCGCTTGGGTACGGCGCTTTCGCCTGCCACGATGCGGGTCATCCCGGGCTTGGAACTAGTCATTGTTTCACCATAGGGAGTGACCTAAACCCATTCAATGAAGCAGAAACGGGGGGTCACGCGGGTTCATGCAGCGTCACATTCCGGGCCCGGCTCAGTCCCCTTTGACGTTGACCAGCTGCCGCAGTTTGTGGCGCACCGTGACCAGGTCCGCCGCGTCCCTCATCACCACATCGATGGGTTTGTACGCCGCCGGAATTTCGTCGATGAACGCCTCGGTTGCCCGGAATTCGATGCCCTGCATGGCCGTCTTCAGCTCGGCCAGCGAGAACGTTTTTCGGGCAGCCGTCCGGGAGTACTCGCGGCCGGCCCCGTGCGGGGAGGAGTTCAGCGAGACGGGGTTCCCCAGCCCCTCCACTACGTACGACGCCGTCCCCATGGACCCGGGGATAAGTCCCGGATCGCCGTGCTCGGCTCTGATCGCCCCCTTCCGCGATACCCACACGGATTTGCCGTAATGGGTCTCCTGCTGGGTGAAGTTGTGGTGGCAGTTGATCCGCTCGCGCTCCTTGACATGGCCGCCCACCCAGTGCCCGAACTGCGTAATGACGCGGTCCATCATTTCCTCGCGGTTGAGGAGGGCGAAATGTTGGGCCCAGCGTAGTTCCTTGATGTAGCGGGCGAACTCGCTGGTACCCTCCTCCAGGTAGGCGAGGTCCGGGTCAGGCAGCCTGGTCCCGCGCTTCCGGGTCACCTGCTGGGCGACGCCGATGTGGTGCTGCGCGATCTTGTTGCCCACGCCCCGCGAGCCCGAGTGCAGGAACAGCCAGACGGCGTCGGTTTCGTCGGCGGAGACCTCGATGAAGTGGTTGCCTGATCCCAGCGAGCCCAGCTGAAGCTCCCACTTGGCCAGATACTGGGCCGGGTTGAAGCCGGCCTGCGCCGCGAGCTTCCGGAGCTCGGCGAGGCGCGGTTCGGCAGTGTGCTGGACGCTCCTGTTGTTATGCCCGGCGGACAACGGAATGGCCCGTTCGATGTCCTCGCGCAGCCGTTTGCGGTCCTTGGGCAGGTCCTTGACCGAGTACCGGGTCCGCACGGCGATCATGCCGCAGCCGATGTCCACGCCCACGGCGGCCGGGATGATGGCGCGCAGGGTGGGGATCACCGAGCCGACGGTGGCGCCCTTGCCCAGGTGCGCGTCCGGCATCAGGGCAAGGTGCGGGTAGATGAACGGCAGCGTGGACGTGGCCAGCGCCTGCTCGCGGGTCTTGGCGTCCAGGATCGAGGCCCAGCTGATGAGCTTGCTGTTGATGGTCTCCACGCCGCGCCTCCCACTGTTAAGGATACGGAAACGACGAAACCGCGGCTTGTTCGCAAAACCGGCCCGTGAAGGCCAGAATCTGCGAACAAGCCGCGGTTTTCGGCAGAAACTTAGATAGAGTAGCGCTCGTCCTCGTGGTCGCCCGGGTGGTCCTTGACGAGGCCCGCGGCCAGCGTGTTGCCGTCCAGCGGGTCGATGACGAGGAACGCGCCGGTGCGGCGATGGTGCAGGTAGTTCTCCAGCGGCAGCGGCGCGGCGAGCCGGAGCTGCGCGTGGCCGATGTCGTTCAGCTCCAGGCTGGACGCGCCTTCGAGCTTGAACGTGGCCAGGTCCAGCTTGCCGCTGACGCTGCGGACCAGCGCCTGGACGGTGCGTGTGCCGTGCTTGACCAGCACCTTGGCACCTTCCCGCAGCGGCTTCGGCGACAGCCAGCACAGCGCGGCGTACAGGTCGGCGGTGGACTCGCGGACGGTGCCGGAGGCGGCGATCGTGTCACCGCGGGCCACGTCGAACTCATCCGCCAGGCGGATCGCCACGGACTGCGGGGCGAACGCTTCCTCCAGCGAATCACCGGCGAAATCGATGCCAATCACCGTCGTCGTGCGCGGAGCCTGGCCCGGTGTCAGCACGGACACCGAATCCCCGACTTTCACCGAACCCTCGGTGATCTGGCCGGCGTACGCGCGGTAGTCACGGTAGGCCTCAACGTCCAGGCCGCCGGCAACGGCGTCGGGAGCCAGCGCACCCTGCGGCCGGATGACCAGCTGCACCGGGAAACGGAAACTCTCCAGCTGCGTGTCGATCTCGTCTGCGGCGGGCAGGGTCTCGAGGACCTCCAGCAGGGCGGGACCGTCGTACCAGGGGGTGCGCTCGGAACGGTCCACCACGTTGTCGCCGTCGAGGGCGGACACCGGGATCACCAGCAGGTCATCGATGTGGTCCGCGCTGCCCAGCTCGGCGGAGCCGATGCCCAGTTCGCGGGCCACCTGCTGCACATCGGCCTGGATCTCACGGAACACGGACTCGCTGAAGTCCACCAGGTCGATCTTGTTCACGGCCACAATCACGTGCGCCACCCGCAGCAGCTGCAGCACGGACAGGTGCCGGCGCGTCTGCTCCAGGACACCCTTGCGGGCATCAATGAGTACGACGACGGCATCCGCCGTGGACGCGCCGGTCACCGTGTTTTTGGTGTACTGAACGTGCCCGGGGCAGTCCGCCAGGATGAAGCTGCGGCGGTCCGTGGCGAAGTAGCGGTATGCGACGTCGATGGTGATGCCCTGCTCGCGCTCTGCGCGCAGGCCGTCGGTCAGGAGGGCCAGGTCGATGCCGCCTGCCGCGCCGCCGAAGCCTCGGTCCGCGGAGGTGCGGGCAACGGCGTCGAGCGTGTCAGCAAGAATCGCCTTGGAATCGTGCAGGAGACGGCCCACCAAAGTGGACTTCCCGTCGTCGACCGATCCCGCGGTGGCGAAGCGGAACAGCGTGGTGGGCAGGGCCTCGTTGATTGAGCCTGTCGAAATCAGGGTTTCGACAGGCTCAACCACCGGCGTATTAAGAGTGCTCATTTAGAAGTAACCATCCTTCTTGCGGTCTTCCATGGCTGCCTCGGAGATGCGGTCATCTGCACGGGTGGCGCCACGTTCGGTGATGGTGGAGGCGGCAACTTCGATCACAACGTCGCTCACGGTGGCTGCGTCCGATTCAACGGCACCGGTGCAGGACATGTCGCCCACGGTGCGGTAGCGGACGGTTTTGACGATGACTTGCTCGTGCGGCAGCGGCTGGGAAACTTCGCCGACCGCACGCCACATGCCGTCGCGGGCAAACACTTCGCGGTCGTGGGCGTAGTACAGGCCCGGCAGCTCGATGTTCTCGCGTTCGATGTAGCGCCAGATGTCCAGCTCGGTCCAGTTGCTGATGGGGAACGCGCGGACGTGCTGGCCCACAGTGTGGCGGCCATTGTAGAGGTTCCACAGTTCGGGGCGCTGGTTGCGCGGGTCCCACTGGCCGAATTCGTCGCGGAGGCTCAGGATGCGCTCCTTGGCGCGGGCCTTGTCTTCGTCACGGCGGCCGCCGCCGAAGACGGCGTCGAACTTGTTCTGCTGGATGGCGTCCAGCAGCGGGACGGTCTGCAGCGGGTTGCGGGTGCCGTCGGCACGCTCGGCCAGCTCGCCGCGGTCGATGAACTCCTGGACGGAGCCGACGACGAGCTTCAGGCCAAGGCGCTCCACCGTGCGGTCGCGGAAGTCGATGACCTCGGGGAAGTTGTGACCGGTGTCCACGTGCAGGACGGGAAACGGGACCTTGCCCGGCCAGAAGGCCTTGGTGGCCAGGTGCAGCATCACCACGGAGTCCTTGCCGCCGGAGAACAGCAGCGCCGGCTTCTCGAACTCGGCGACGACTTCGCGGATGATGTGGATCGCTTCAGACTCGAGGGCGTCCAGGCTGGAGAGGCGCGTGGATACGGCGGCTTCAGTCACCTGGGTGGTCTCCTCAGTTAGGAAAGTGCTCATACGTGTAGTCCGCATTCTGTCTTGTCGGTGCCTGCCCAGCGGCCGGCGCGGGGGTCGTCTCCGGGCGCCACCTTGCGGGTGCAGGGCTGGCAGCCAATGGAGGGGTAACCCTGGGAAAGCAGCGGGTTGACGGGCAGGAGGTTGTCATCGGAGTACTGGACCAGCTGGTCGAACGTCCACGCGGCCACCGGGTTGACCTTGACCAAGCCGTTGACTTCGTCCCAGGTCACCAGCGGGGTGTTCGTCCGGGTGGGAGCCTCGTCGCGGCGGACGCCGGTGAACCAGAGTTCGTAGCCGGCCAACGTACGGCGCAGCGGGGCCACCTTGCGGAGGGCGCAGCACTGGGCGGCGTCGCGGGCAAAGAGGTCCTTGCCCAGGAGCCGGTCCTGCTGTTCCACGGTGTTCTCGGGAAGGACGTCCACCACGTTGACGCGGAGGTTCGCGGCCACCTCGTCACGCGTGGCGTAGGTTTCCGGGAAGTGGTAGCCGGTCTCCAGGAACAGGACGTCGACGCCGGGCATCTGGTCAGCGACCAGGGCCGGCAGGACGGCGTCGGCCATGGAGCACGCGACGGCGACCGCTGAGAGGTCGAAGTTGCGCTCCACCCAGGCGATCACGTCGCGGGCCGGGGCGTCCCAGCCGAGCTCGGCAGCGCCGGATTCGGCGATGACCTTCAGCTCGTCGTGGGTGCGGAGGACGTTGGCAGGTTGAGTGTTGCTCACTGGAGGGCCTCCTCGTCTGCTGCGTGGGCCCATTCGGCGAAGGTCTGGCCTTCGGCGCGCTGGGCCACGAACGTGCGGACGACGCGTTCCACGTAGTCCGGCAGGTCCTCGACGTACACCTTCAGGCCGCGGACGGTGCGTCCCAAACCAGCCTCTTCGCGGCTGTTGGAAGCCAGCCCGCCGCCCAGGTGGACCTGGAAACCCGGGGAGGGGTCGCCGTCGGGCGTTGGCAGCATCATGCCCTTCAGGCCGATGTCCGCGGTCTGGATGCGGGCGCAGGAGTTGGGGCAGCCGTTGATGTGCAGGGACAGCGCGTGCGGCAGTTCGCCGGACTCCGCGAGGTCCGCCAGGCGGCGTTCCAGTTCAGCGACGGCGGTGGCGGCCGTGACCTTGGTTTCCACGATGGCCAGCTTGCAGTATTCGATGCCGGTGCAGGCGATGGTGCCGCGGCGGAACACGGACGGGCGTGCGGAGAGGCCTAGGGCATCCAGCTCGGCAACCAGCGGTTCCACGTGATCCTTGGCAACGTCCAGCACTACGAGTTTCTGGTGCGGGGTGGTGCGCAGGCGGTATGAGCCGCGGGCCTCGAGGGTGTCCGCGAGCTTGATCAACTGAGCGCCGGACAGGCGGCCTGCCAGCGGGGTGGCGCCGATGAAGAACTTGCCGTCCTTCTGCTCGTGCACACCGATGTGGTCGCCCGGAGTGGTGGGCTTGGGCGCGGCGGGCCCGTCGGCCAGCTTGTAGCCCAGGTATTCATCCTCGAGGATCTGGCGGAATTTCGCCGGTCCCCAGTCGGCCATCAGGAACTTCAGGCGGGCCTTGGTGCGCATGCGGCGGTAGCCGTAGTCGCGGAAGATGCTGGTTACGCCGAGCCACACTTCGGCGGCTTCCTCGGGCTTCACGAAGGCACCGAGGCGCTTGCCGAGCATCGGGTTGGTGGACAGCGCGCCGCCCGCCCAGAGGTCGTAGCCGACGCCGAGTTCGGGGTGGCGGACTCCCACCAGGGCGAAGTCGTTGATCTCGTGCACCACGTCCTGGCTGGGGTGGCCGGTGATGGCGGTTTTGTACTTGCGCGGCAGGTTGGACAGCAGCGGGTTGCCGATGAAGCGCTCCCCCAGCTCCGCGATAAGCGGCGTGGGGTCGATGATCTCGTCCTTGGCGATGCCGGCCACGGGCGAGCCCAGGATGACACGGGGCACGTCGCCGCAGGCCTCGGTGGTGGACAGGCCAACACCCTCAAGCCGGTTCCAGATCTCGGGGATGTCCTCCACGCGGATCCAGTGCAGCTGGATGTTCTGGCGGTCCGTGAGGTCGGCGGAATCCCGGCCGAAATCAACGGAAATCTGGCCGATGACACGCAGCTGCTCGGTGGTCAGCGCACCGCCGTCGATCCTGACCCGGAGCATGAAGTACTTGTCTTCCAGCTCGTGCGGCTCGAGCGTGGCGGTCTTGCCGCCGTCGATCCCGGGCTTGCGCTGGGTGTACAGGCCCCACCAGCGGAAGCGGCCGTGCAGGTCCTGGCTGGGGATGGCGTCGAAGCCGTCCTTGGAGTAGATGGTCTCGATACGCTCGCGCACGTTGAGGCCGTCGTCTTCCTGTTTCCAGGTTTCGTTGGCGTTCAGCGGGGTTTTGCCGTCCACTTTCCACTGCCCGTGCGGCTTTGCAGCGGGGCGGGAGGCACGCGCGGGGCGCTTGGCGGCGGCGGGGTCCACGGACGCTCCGGCTAGAGCTGTATCAGTCATGCATCGACTGTAGGTGCCTGCCGAAGCGCGTCACAAAGGTCCGGAAACGGGAGGTCACCTAGGGAAACAATTCGTCACGAACCGCCGGAGGCCCTTGAAGATGCCCGGCTGCTGTGCTTCGACACGTGATTGTTCTTAGACGCCGATGGCACCCTCGACCCATGGACGAGGGTCGCGGCCAGGGGTAGCCCTGGGCTTGCCTTAGCAGAATTTCTGAATAAGTCAATATCTGCTGTTGGTCGCGCCTTTCGCGCTGCTAGCTGGGAAGTTGCGCAGAGTTTGGCCCCCGTAACTACTGGGAACCTGGGGCCGTTATCGGTCGTGGCGGCATCGAGGCCGGCACAACTGAGTCGATTAAACTCGAAATCTTTGGTTTGAAACCATTGCTGCCCCCAGGAAGTAACCATGAAATCCCACCTCCGCCCCCTCTTGATGCTGTTCGCAACCATTCTGCTCGTGTTCATGACAGGACTATCAGCAGCCCAAGCCGCCAGCCCGCACTTTAAGCGTGGCGGTACGCCTGTCTGTACCGTGGTCCTTTCGGACGGCAGGAGCACTGCAACAACCGTCTGCAAGGCCACACTCGCGGGCCTTGGAAATGAAGATCTCGTGGCCACTGTCTCCGTTGAGGGTACTGCCGTTTATCAGTGCCAAAACCAGGGCGGAAACGTCGCACCAGGACAAAACAAGGTACTGGTGGGACCGGCAACGGTAGCCACTCCAGTTCCTCGCGATGCTGTCAAGAACGGGACCCTCAGACTCACCACACTTCCAGTCGTACTCACGGCTCCCGAGACAGTGAGTGGAGCCGACGCTGGGTGCCCGAACCCGAACTGGACAGGCGTCAACCCGGTGCTGACGGTGACGTCAATCACCCTAGTGATCGAACAGCCCCTTGGAACTGTCATTTTCACCTGCACAGCGAGCAACCCGGACGGACTGACCGGAACGGTGCCGCTTACCTGCTAAAGAGCCCGAGTCCGGGGACAGCCTGATCCCCGCGGTTCAAGCTGCCCCAATTGCAAGGCTCCAGAATGTGCTTCCCTCGGAGGCGCATTCCGGGGCCTTCGGCCTGCCCGGGTCACCCGGCTGCGACGGCGGCATCGAACCGTTCCAGCGCGATCTCGGCGAGTACCGGGGACGGCAGCAGTGGTTCCGTCACGAGGTCGGCGCCGGCTTTGGCCAGCTGGTCGTGGAAGAACCCCGGCGCGAGCAGGTAGGAGGCAATCACCACGCGGCCGCCGTCGTCCACGGCCCCCGCGGACTCCCCCGCCCCGGCACCTCCGGCCAGCTCCTGGCGGAGCATGGCGACGGCGTCGGGCACCGACGGCTGGGCAGAGGCACCGTAGGCGGGCAGAATCCGGTTGCGCCGCAGCTCCCGCAGCTGGTCAGCGAGCTCTTCGACGCTGCCGGCGGCGTTGGGGTTGGAGGAGCCGGCGGCGGCGAGGACGATCGCGTCGCGGTCCGTGACGCCGGCTTCGCGGAGGCGCTGGTCCAGGAGGGCGGCGAGCCGCGGGTCCGGGCCGAGCGGCGCGGCAGCCAGGCTGCCCGTACGGCTTTTCACGGCCCGGGCGATGTCCACCTTGACGTGGTAGCCCACGCTCAGCAGCAGAGGCACGACGACGGCTTTGTCCGCTTCGGGCAGCGACGCCACCACGTCCACGAGGTCCGGCTGCTGGACGTCCACGTAGGCCTCGCGAACGTCAAGGCCCGGGCGCAGGGCAGCGATGTTTGCGCGCAGGGCGTTGACCTCCGCGGCGCCCTGAGTACTGGACGTCCCGTGGGCGCAGGCGATCATGATCGGGTTGTTCATAGGGGCTAGCGTAACGTTGGAGCCGCCCTGTCCGCCCACCATGAAACTGCCGGGACGCCTCATGACATTGCCGTTCGACACATTGCCGTTCGGCATCGACCTTGTATGGCTGGACCTGGCCGGAGTCTTCTTCTTCGCCGTCTCCGGGTCGTTGTTGGCGGCACGGAAGCAGTTCGATCTGGTGGGGTCGCTACTGCTGGCGTCCCTGGTTTCCCTCGGCGGGGGCGTCATCCGCGACATCATCCTCAACACCACGCCTGCGGCCTTCTCCAACCCCGCGTATCTGGTTCCCCCGGTGCTGGCGACCGTCCTGGTGTATTTCCTGTACTCCAGCGTGCAGCGGTACACCTCGCTGCTGGTGCTGTTCGACGCAGGCGGGCTGGCCCTCTTCTGCATCACCGGAACGCTGAAGGCCCTGGCCCTGGGGATGAACCCGGTGGCCGCCATGCTGCTCGGCGTGACGACGGCGGTGGGCGGCGGCCTGCTGCGGGACATCACCGCGAACGAGGTGCCTCAGCTGTTCAACCCCCGGGACCTCTACGCGCTGCCGGCCTTCAGCGGGGCGGCTTTGACCGCGCTGCTCTGGGTGACAGGGGCCTTCAACGCGTTGACGGCGTGCGCGGTGGCGGCCGTGGTGTTCGCTTTCCGAGTGGTAGCGTGGCGCCGGTCCTGGTATGTTCCGCTGGCCGTGCATGGCTGGCACCGGCGGGGCTCCGGTGGGGACTCCGGCGGCGGGGACGGGGCAGGCGGCTTTGGGGGCCCGGGCGGCTTTGGGGGCGGTGGGGCTGATGGGGCTGATGGGGCTGGCAGCGGCTCGGGAGCACGCCGCAGTTAGCTAGGATATGAGCATGACTGACATGTTCCTCGAGAAGTTCCGCGCGCTTGTTCCAACGTATCTCGAGGACGAATGGCAGGAAGAAGATGGCCTGCCCGCCGACGAACTGGACGCGGCCCTCGCCGAACACCAGTTCCAGGTCCCGTTGGTGCTGAAGGAGTTTTACCTGGCGGTGGGCGGCTGCGAGGACATCATGGAGGCCTACCACTACTTCTGGGATCCTGAAGAGCTGGAAGTGGATGACGAAGGCTTCCTGATGTTCCTTGAGGACGAGGAAGAACAGTTCACCTGGGGCTTCCGCGTAGGCGACCTCGGCATCCCGGACCCCATCGTGTACCGCCGCAACAACGCCCGCGGTCAGTGGAAGAGCGAAGAAGGCACCTTCTCCGAGTTCGTCTTCGACATGTTCGAGTGGGCCTTCAACGAAGAGGAAGAAAACTAGGGTCCTCCCCTGCCCGGCCTGCGCGGCCTAAACGGGGCACTTCGACACGGACGCGCCGCTTCCTAAGCCAGTTTCTTCGGACACGTCGCCCAAAGTGCCCCACGACGGCGAGACTCACCTCGCACCGAAAGCCCCCTGCCGCGACAGTTCCAGTACTGCCAACACCTGGCCCACCATCCGCTCAGGGTGATAGACAACGTCGTCATAGCCGAATCTGAGGCCAAGACGTCCGCCGATGACTGTGGCATTGTTGCGCTTTCGGTCCTTTTTTACTTGCCGTGGTTCCAGATGCGTACTGCCGTCGGTTTCCACCACGAGCCACTCCTCAATAAGGAAGTCCACTTCTCCCACTCCCGGAAGCTCTACATGCCTTCGTACATGGAGGCCCGCTCGCCGGAAATGGTAGTTGGCCAGCACCTCCAGGATGGAATCCGCCCTGGGGACCACGCTGTCGAGGACGGACCTGGCGCGGGCGTTGCGGTTTCCCGAGAGCTTGCGCCGCAGGAAATCCAGGCTGATGTCGCCCCGCTGGGCTGCGCACTGAAGCATGACCAACGATTCCACTGCCGGCAAGCAACGCAACGAATGAATCAGGACATCGGCCAGACCGGCCACCGGCAGCCATGAGTGGGACGGGTGGAGGCATTGGCCGTGGGTCAACATCCCCGGCGGTGTCCTCTTATGCCCTGGACTGAGGTGCACGGAACCAGCGTCATGTATCGTCCACAGCTGGTACGTGGGGGCGGCCGACAGACATGTCAGCAGAGCGTTGTGCTGAAGCGCCAGGGCTACCACGCCTGCCTCACGCGGCATGCTGTAGATGCCTCGTCGAATCCGCACAATTCGCCCGGCCGCCAGTGCTTTGTCGAGGGAAGTTCGGGAAAATCCGGCCTCTCGGAGCGTCGAGGCCCGGGCTACGCCTGCCCGCGCGCCGAGAAAAGTCTCAATATCCATTACTCCACGGTGCACCTGGACCACAGCAAAGGGCAGACCCAAGGTGCCGCATGTGGACAACGCGGCCGTCGCGGGGCACTTCGACACGGAAACGCCGTCTCTCCAGCCCGGAAGGCCCATCGGACGCCGCAATGTGCCCCACGAAGGACGAAGTAGCCTGTGACACGCGGAGTAACAGCAGGCTTGCATCCTGTGACAAATCTGTCATATACTGTTCACGGATCCGCTAAACGCCTCCGGCGGGTCTGATGCGAACGGAGATATAGCCCCGGTTCGACGCAACGTGTGATTCGTATCGTTGCTGAGAACCGGGGCTATTGCATTTAACGAGCGAGGGCCCCGGCCAGGTTCACCCCGCCGAGGCCCCGCTGCAAAGAAGAGAATCAGCTGGCGCGGTCCACCACAGCCAGGGCGAAGTTGGACAGAGAGGACTTCACAACACCCTCGGGAAGCGGCGCCAGTGCGGCAATGGCTTCGTCGGCCCAGCGGCGGGCAATCACCCAGGACTCGGCAGTGACGGGGTGCTCGCGCAGTCCGGCCACGGCGGCAGCCAAGGCCTCGTCCGAGGTCAGGTCCCCGTCAATGAGCTTCAAGAGTTCGACGGCGGACTGGTCACCGGCAGCAGCATCGCGCCGCAGGAACAGAACGGGCAGCGTGGGCACACCCTCGCGGAGATCCGTGCCCGGGGACTTGCCGGACTTCACCTTGACGCCGGTGACATCAATGACGTCGTCGGCGAGCTGGAAGGCCACGCCCACCTTCTCGCCGTACTCCACCAGCAGGTCCTCGTAGGCCTCGTCGGCACCGGCAAAGATGGCACCGAGCTGGCCCGAGGCGGCCACCAGGGAACCGGTCTTGTCCGCGATGACGGACAGGTAGTG
Organism: Pseudarthrobacter raffinosi; assembly: GCF_023913735.1. Taxonomy (GTDB): domain Bacteria; phylum Actinomycetota; class Actinomycetes; order Actinomycetales; family Micrococcaceae; genus Arthrobacter; species Arthrobacter raffinosi. The sequence continues at coordinate 57,656 of NZ_JAMXBH010000004.1, read as the reverse complement.
CTCCACCGGATCCTCGTCCGGACGCGGGCCCACAGTCTCGTGCAGCTGGCCCAGGCACAGGCGCTCGAACGTCCGGGCCTGGATGCCCAGGGCTCGGGAACCAAGCTCGGACACCAGGATGGACGCGCGGGCAAAGATGAGGTCGCCGGTGAGGACCGCCACGGAGTTTCCCCAGACCTCGTGGGCCGTGGGGGCGCCGCGGCGGAACGGGGCCGAGTCCATAACGTCGTCGTGGTACAGAGTTGCCAGGTGGGTCAGTTCCACCACCACGGCCGCCTGCACGACGGCAGGCAGTGAGGCGTCGCCAAGGTGGGCGCACAGCAGCGTCAGCAGAGGCCGGATACGCTTGCCGCCGGCTTCCACGAGGTGACGCGACGTTGCATCAGCCAGCGGATCGGAGTTGGCAATGGCCTCGCGGAGTTTCTTCTCCACGCGGGCAAGGTTATTGGTGATGGCGGGGCCCAGCTCGGCGTCCTCCGCGATGGCCGCGAAGCCCGCGGGCAGCTGCAGTCCCGTTGCAATGGCGGTGGTATTGAGGCTGGGTTCGGAGTCCGGCAGGCCGTGCCCGGCGTGCGTCCAGCTGTGGTCTGCGGAGTTAGTCACTGGTTAACCCTAACTTTTTGTTGCGGATACCGCTGGTTCGATGCCGGTGGGGTGTTGGAGGTGGCCGGAACCAGCGACTCCAGGACGCGGATGGCCCGGTCCTCGAAGCTTTTCGCGGCCGGGTCGGTCAGGTTTGCGAGCAGCCGCACTATAAAGCGCATCAGCACGGGTATGGGCATCCCGGTCCGCAGCGCGAGCTTCATAATGGCGGGTTTTCCTATCAGGGCGGCAAATGCCCGGCCAAGCGTGAAGTGCGATCCCCACTGGCCCCGCACATAGTCCGCGTACCCCGCGAGGTGCGCGTCGGCGTCGTACATTGCCCCCGCAGCAGAGGAACGGGCGGACGCGTCGACGATGAACTCCGCCGCGAACCGTGCCGATTCCATCGCGTAGGAGATGCCCTCGCCGTTGAACGGGGAGACCATGCCGCCGGCGTCGCCCAGGAGCAGGAGGCCGGGCGAGTAGTGCGGGGTGCGGTTGAAGCCCATGGGCAGCGCGGCGCCGCGGATTTCGCCCACTTGGTTGTCCGGGGTGAAGCCCCACTCGGCGGGCATGGCGCTGGTCCATTCGCGCAGGACCTGCTTGTAGTCGAGCTTGCCGAAGTCCCTCGACGAGTTCAGGATGCCGAGGCCCACATTGGAGGTGCCGTCGCCGACGCCGAACACCCAGCCGTAGCCGGGGAGCAGTTTTCCGTCGCGGCCGGGGAGCTCCAGCCAGCCTTCCATCCAGTCGTCATCGTGGCGGGGCGACGTGAAGTACGTGCGGACGGCGACGCCGAGGGGGCGGTCGTCCCGCTTCTGGATGCCCAGCGACACGGCGGTTCGGGTGGAGTTGCCGTCTGCGGCGAGTACGACGTCGGCGCTGAAGTCGCGTGACTCCCCCGTCTTGCGTCCGGACTCGTCCAGGAGCGCTGCGCGGACGCCGGTCACGCGGCCGTCTTCAGACCGCAGGGCTTCGGTGACGCTGTGCCGCTCGAGGATTTGTGCGCCGGCGGCCTGGGCGTGGCGGGCCAGTTCCTCGTCGAAGCCCAGCCGGGTGCGGATGAGGCCGTACTGCGGGAAGTCGGAGACCTCGGGCCAGGGCAGTTCGATGGTGCGGCCGCCGGCGATGAGGCGGAGGCCCTTGTTCCGGCGCCAGCCGCCCGCTTCAGGGTGCGGCAGGCCGAGCTTCTGGATTTCGCGGACTGCCCGCGGGGTGAGGCCGTCGCCGCAGACCTTCTCGCGCGGGAAGCTGGTCTTTTCCAGGACGGTCACGCTGATACCGGCCTTGGCAAGGTAGTACGCGGCGGTGGAACCGGCTGGCCCCGCGCCGACAATCAGAACATTCACAGGTCAGCGCTGGATGTTTCGTCGGAGTTTGGCCACGGGGCCCTTGTGTGCGGCGATGGCCTCCGCTGCGCCCTCCGGCGTTGATTCCAGCGGCTTGGTGGCACGGTGCACGGCCACGATCCCGCCGGTCAGGTTGCGGTACGTGACCTTTTCCCAGCCGGATTCCTGCAGCCAGGCGGCCAGGTGGTCCTGATCCGGCCAGGCGCGGATGGACTCGGCGAGGTAGACATAGGCGTCCGGGTTGGAGGCCACCTTTACGGCGATGGCCGGCAGGGCGCGCATGAGGTATTCCGTATACATGGTGCGCCACAGCGGCACCACGGGCTGGGAGAACTCGGCGATGACCAGCTTGCCGCCGGGCTTGGTGACGCGGAGCATCTCGGCCAGCGCCTTCTTGGGCTCGTTGACATTGCGCAGCCCGAACGAAATGGTGCTGGCGTCGAAGCTGTTGTCCGCGAACGGCAGATTGGTGGCGTCGCCGGCAACAAAGTTGATGTCCGGGCGGCGGCGCTTGCCAACCTTGAGCATGCCGAGGGAGAAATCGCAGGCGATGACATCTATGCCTGCATCGGCATATGGCTCGCTGGAGGTGCCGGTTCCCGCGGCCAGGTCCAGCACCCGCTGGCCCCGTTTCATGTCCATGGCGTCCACCACGATCCTGCGCCAGCGGCGGGTTTGCCCCATGGAGAGGACATCGTTGACGACGTCGTACTTAGGTGCGACGTCGTCAAACATCGTGGCTACTTCGTCCGGACGCTTTTCCAAGGATGCTCGGTTCACCATGCAATTGTCTCAGACAAACTTGAGAAGGACTTTCGACGAGCCCGTCCCGCGGTCCGAAGCCACGGCAAACGCCTCGGCCACGTCACCGGCGTCGAATGTGTGCGTCAGCAGCGGCTCAACGTCCAGCCCATCCGCCAGGTACGCGAGGGCGTCATCCAGTTCGTCCGCGAAGCGGAACGTCCCGCGGTAATCGATCTCCCGGAAAACGAGTGCGGCGAGCTCGGCCGTCACGGGCCCGGCCGGCAGGTTGCCCACCTGGACCACGGTGCCGCCGCGGCGCACGGCCGCGAGGACACCGCCCAGGTCCTGGACGACGTCGCGAGCATGCGCGCCGCACGGCCGGACCTGTTCTCCGCCCCTGCCGTGCCCGAGCGACGCACGGGGCGTCCGGCCCGGGTCTGACACGCGCGGGAGTAGTGTGGTCTCATCATGACGAGCACGTTCCGCACCCTCACAGTCCCCCTGGATGGCACCGCGTCCGCCGGCGGACTGCCGCAGTTTCTGGTCCGGGACGACGTCCTCTGCTGGACCCGCCGCGAAGCCGGCCTGGTGGGCTTCGGCGAGATCGCCCGCTTCACCGCCACCGGCCCGGAGCGTTTTCTCGAAGCGGATATCTGGTGGCGCCACCTGGTCCTCGAAGCGGACATCACCGACTCGGTGGAGCTGCCCGGCACCGGCCCGGTGGCTTTCGGATCGTTCGCGTTTTCCAAGAAGTCCACCCATGTATCGCGGCTGATTGTGCCGGAGATCGTGGTGGGCGTCCGCGACGGCCGGTACTGGCTCACCCAGTTGACGGTCGACGACGGCGAACTCACCGAGGCGGGCGCCCTCGCCGCCCTGGCCGGCTGGCTGAGCGGTGGCAGCACCGCCGGTGATGTCCCCGCCGAGCCGGCCGGCGCCGTCGTGCGTCCTTTGCCTTCCGCCGACGGGGCCACACTGCACACCGGTTCGCTCAGCGAGGAAGACTGGATGGCCGCCGTCGCCGCCGGCGTGGCGGAGATCCGGACCGGTGCGCTGGAGAAACTGGTGCTGGCGCGGGACATTGTGGCCACGGTGCCGTCGGGCGTGAACGCCGCGCAGGTGTTGCGCGAGCTCGCCGTGCGGTACCGCGAATGCTGGACGTATGGCGTGGACGGGCTCGTGGGCGCCACCCCGGAGATGCTGATCCAGGTGGAGGGCCGCACTGCCCAGGCGCGCGTGCTGGCCGGGACGCTGGACCGCCGCGATGCGCACGGCGAGTCCGGGATTCCCATGGATTACGCCGAGCGGGTGCTTGCCGGGTCGGAGAAGCAGCGGCATGAGCACGAGATCGCGATCCAGTCGCTGACGTCGCAGCTGGCACCGTTTTCCGAGGCCATGAACGCGCACGACGAGCCGTTCATCCTGGAGCTGCCGAACGTATGGCACCTGGCGTCGGACGTAAAAGCGGAGCTCGCCGAAGTGGAGGGCCACGTGCCCACGTGCCTCGCGCTGATCAATGCGCTGCATCCCACGGCCGCGGTCTGTGGCACGCCCACGCTGGTGGCCGGCGCCCTGATCCGCAAGCTTGAGCACCTGGACCGTGGCCCGTACGCGGGGCCGGTGGGCTGGCTCGACGCTGCCGGCAATGGCGAATGGGGCATCGCCCTGCGGGGCGCCGTGATTGAGGATCCGCATACCGTACGGTTATATGCCGGTTGCGGCATAGTGGATGGCTCCCAACCGGAGGCCGAGCTGGCGGAGACGTGGGCGAAGTTCCGGCCGATGCTGGAGTCACTGGGGATTTCCAACTAGGTAGCGCTAACTGTCGTTTTGAGCGTCCAAAACGACAGTTAGCGCTACTTACATGGGCGGCGTGTCCGGAATTCCAGTCACGGGCGGCCTCCCGGGTCTTGATTTAGGCTGTGATTTAGTTATCCAATAGTAAAACTAAGTTTCATGTGATGCACATCTCTCATTCGGCGCTACACTATGAACCGATTTAGTACCGCCTACCCCTGCAACAAAAGGTAAAGAACATGCAGCTCAAGTCCCTGGCCCAGGCCAAGTTCGCTGCCAAGGCAGCAGCAATCCTGGCCGCCGGCGCACTCACCCTCACTGCCTGCGGCGGCAGCACCACCCCGGCAGCGTCCGAGGGCGGCATCCAGCTCATCAACGCCGGCAAGCTCACGGTCTGCTCAGACGTCCCCTACGAGCCCTTCGAATTCCAGAAGGACGGCAAGATCGTTGGCTTCGACATCGACATCGCCAATGAAGTAGCCAAGGACCTCAACGCGGACCTCAGCATCGTGGACAGCTCCTTCGAGGCCATCGAGACCGGAACAGCCCTCACCGGCTGCGACGTCTCCATCTCCTCGATTTCCATCACGGATGTCCGCAAGTCGGTCATGGACTTCTCCAACCCGTACATGGACGATGACCTCACCCTCGTGGCCACCACGGCGTCCGGGATCACGGACATCAACAGCGCCAAGGGCAAGAAGGTGGGTGTCCAGCAGGCCACCACCGGCGCAAAGTACGCGGCGGAGAACGGCATCGACGCCCAGCAGTTCGAGGACAGCGGCCTCCTGGTCCAGGCTCTCCAGGCCGGCACCATCGACGCGGCCCTGGGCAACCAGTCAATCCTGGCCTACGCCATCAAGGATGACCCCAAGTTCGAACGTGTGGATGACTACGCTACGGGCGAGAAGCTGGGCATCTCCATCAAGAAGGGCAACACCGCCATGGCCGAGAAGGTCACCGGAACCCTTAAGCGCCTGACCGACGACGGCAGCCTGAAGAAGTTCGAAACCACCTGGTTCGGCGAGACCGCCAAGTAGCCGGCACCCCGGACTGACCTTCACAGCCCTGAGAACCACGCCGCTGGGGCCCCGCACGGACTGCGCTGCAGCCCGTCCGGGGCCTCAGCCACGCAAATGAATGTGAGCACCCCATGGCAATGACCGCACGTCAACGGGCCAAAGTGAGCCTGTATGTCCAGATCGGCATCTTCGTTGTGGCCGTGGCCGCGCTGGTCCTGGCCACCGACTGGAAGACCGTCGGCACCAGTGTCTTCAACTTCGGCAAGATCGGCCCGATGTTCCCGAACATCATCCTGGTGGGCCTTAAGAACACCCTGGTCTACACGTTCCTCGGCTTCGTCGTGGGCCTCTCCGGCGGCCTGCTGCTGGCCCTGATGAAGCTGTCCAGCTTCCCGCTGTACCGCTGGATCGCCACCGGCTACATCGAGTTCTTCCGCGGCATCCCGGCGCTGCTGGTGTTTATCGCGTTCGGCTACGGTGTCCCTCTCGCGTTTGGCGTCCAGTGGAACGTCACCCTCGTGGTCATGATCTCGCTGGGTATGGTGGCCTCGGCATATATCGCCGAAACCCTCCGCGCCGGCCTGCAGGCTGTGCCCAAGGGCCAGTTGGAAGCAGCCCGCTCGCTGGGCATGCCGCAGTGGCGGGCCATGGTGTCCATCGTGATCCCGCAGGCATTCAAGATCGTCCTGCCGCCGCTGACCAACGAGGTCATCCTGCTGACCAAGGATTCCTCGCTGATCTACGTGCTCGGCCTGACCGCCTCGCAGTACGAGCTCACCAAGTTCGGCCGCGACGGCATCTCCAGCCTGGGCGCAGGCCTGACGCCGCTCCTCGTAGCCGGCGCCTTCTACCTGGTCATCACCATCCCGCTGAGCCTCCTGGCCCGGAAGTTCGAAAGCCGCTCCGCGCGGACCAAGCGATAGGCAGGGAAGCCATGAACGACGTCGTAAATTCCTCCGCCGGCAACACCGGCACCATCAACGCGGCCGGCGTGTCCATCAAGGACCTCCGCAAGTCCTACGGCAGCAACGAGGTCCTCAAGGGCATCAGCCTGGACGTTGCCCCCGGCGAAGTCGTGTGCCTGATCGGCCCGTCCGGCTCCGGCAAATCCACCCTCCTGCGCTGCGTCAACCTCCTGGAGCAGCCCAACGAGGGCGCCATCCACGTGGGCGGCTTCGAAGCTACCGACCCCGACGTGGACATCGATAAGATGCGCCGCAAGGTGGGCATGGTGTTCCAGCAGTTCAACCTGTTCCCGCACCTGGATGCCAAGCGGAACTGCACCATCGCGCAGACGAAGGTCCTGAAGCGGTCCCAGGAAGAGGCCGATCAGGTGGCCCAGCACAACCTGGACCGTGTGGGCCTGGGGCACCTGTCCGACCGTTTCCCGGACCAGCTTTCCGGCGGCCAGCAGCAGCGCGTTGCGATTGCCCGGGCGCTCAGCATGAACCCCGAGCTGATGCTCTTTGACGAGCCCACTTCCGCGCTGGACCCCGAGACCGTGGGCGATGTCCTCTCGGTGATGCGGAACCTCGCCAAGGAGGGCATGACCATGCTGGTGGTGACCCACGAGATGGGCTTCGCCCGCGAAGTTGCCGACCGCGTGGTGTTTATGGATGGCGGCGTGGTGGTGGAGGAAGGCGTGGCCGAGCAGGTCATTTCCGCACCCACCCAGGCCCGCACCAAGGAGTTCCTGCGCCGAGTCCTGGACCCGACGCACATCGAGATCGAAGACTAGCCGCTTTCGACGCGCTGCCTGCCTGTCGACGCGCATATGCCCTGTCGCCACCGAAATACCGGTAGCGGCAGGGCATTTGCGCGTCATAGGGTCTTCCGCGCGTCAGCCAGCCGCGAGCGGGATCCTACGCTCCGGCGGCGGAAACGACGGCGGAAACGGCGGCCTTGATGCGGGCGTGGAGGGCGCGGAGGCCAACACGGTCCGTGCGGACTTCGATGATGCTGCGCCCCGTCAGCGGTGCGGCGAGCGCCTCGGCGAGTCCCGCCGTCGTACTTACCGAGCAATGCCCGACGCCGTACGCCGCCGCGAGTGCCGCGATGTCCACGCTGTGGGGGGTGCCGAAGAGACGCTCGACGGCGTCCGTGTAGTGTCCGGATTCACGGACCGCCCCGTGCTCCAGCAGATCAAAGATGGCCCCGCCGGCGTCGTTCAGCACCACGATCCGCAGGTCCGGCCCAGGTTCGCCGGACCCCAGGAGCAGGCCGCCGGCATCGTGCAGGAAGGTGACGTCACCCAGCAGCAGCGTGGTGTCCTGGCGGCCGCCGATGGCAATCCCGGTGGCGGTGGAGATGGTGCCGTCGATCCCGGCGAGGCCGCGGTTGGCGTACACCGTGGCCAAGGGCTCGGCGGCGGGCAGGCCGGCCAGGTCAACGTCGCGGATGCCGTTGGAGGATCCCAGCACCAACTGGCCTCGGGCGTGCTGCCAGACCTGGGCGCCCACGGAGGGTCCGGAAGCGGCGGGCTCGGCGGCCAGGACGCCGTCGAGCGAGTGCTGCGCGGCGGCCCCGGCTAGCAGCCAGGTATCCAGCCAGTCGGACGGGCCGCGGCCGGCGAAATCGGAGAGGTCGGCCAGGTTCTCCAGCGGAAGTTCCGTGCGCCGGCCCGGCTGGTACCAGGCCACGGGAACCGGCTGGTACAGCGCGGATGGCACGTCGGCCCGCTCCAGCAACGCAGCAACCGGGCGGGACAACGTTGGCCGGCCGAACATCACCACCCGTTCGATGGGCAGCGCCGCGGACGGTCCGAAGTGCTCCAGCAGCAGCCGGTACGGGCCCACGGCGTTGGGTCCGAACCTGGCGTTGGAGGAGGGCTCGGCCAGCAGCGGCAGGCCGTGTGCGCGGGCGAACGCTTCGGCGACCGGCCCGGCGTCGTGCCCTGCCAGCACCACGGTGCGCCTTTCCTCCAGGGAGGCAGCGGCGGGCGGCAGATTCATGGTGAGCGGGTCGGTGCCGATCCGGAACCGGGGATGCCCGGCCGCCGTCGGAAGCCCCTCCCCCGGTGCGGGAACCAGCGGGTCGCGGAACGCCAGGTTCAGCTGGACGGGCCCGGGTGCGAGGTCGGAAAACGCTCCGGTGGCCGCGGCCAGCGCCGTTTCCACCGCGCGCAGCGGGTTGCTGCCGGCCGGGACGTCGGCGGCGAAGCGCACGTGCTCGCCGAACAGGTCCAGCTGGATGGTGGTCTGGTTGGCACCGGTCCCTTGCAGCTCTTCGGGCCGGTCCGCTGACACCACCACCAGCGGAACGGCGGCGTGGTTGGCCTCCATCACGGCGGGCATGAGATTCCCGACGGCGGTGCCTGAGGTGGTGAGGACGGCCGCCGGGGAGCCGGTGGACAGGGCCAGGCCAAGGGCCGTGAAGCCGGCGGAACGTTCGTCGATGCGGACCAGCAGGTCCACGCGGCCGGCCGCTTCGGCCTCGGCCAGGGCGTAGGCCATGGGGGCGGAACGCGATCCCGGCGAGACCACCACGTACTGGACACCACCGTCGATCAGGGCGTCGACGGCGATCCGCGCGGCGGCGAGGGAGTTCAGGGAAGTCACCGAACCAGTTTGCCATCCTGAGGACGCCTGCCTGTCCCGGGACTCCCGCGCGCAGGTACTAAGCGCATAGACTCGGACCAGAAGGAGAATCACATGGCAAAGGGCCCCACTGTTTACCACGTCGCCGAACGCGCGGGCGTCTCCATTGCAACCGTCTCGTTTACCTTCCGGCAGCCGGAGAAGGTCAAGGCGTCTACCCGCGAACTGGTGCTCGCTGCCGCCGACGAACTGGGCTACGTGCCCAGTGCCAGCGCCCGCGGACTCGCACGCGGCAGGACCGGCGCCCTGGGCCTGTTCGCCTACGACTACCTGTTGGATCCGTCGGGAGGCCCCGGCGTGCAGGGTGGGCCCGGTATGCAGGGTGGGCTGCCGGGCGGGCCGGGCGGACTGGCCGGCGCGCAGGGTGGGCTGTCAGGCGGGATCCCGCAGGAGCCGGCCGCGGGCGCGGACCCTGAGGACGGCGACCCTTTGGACGGAGACAGTGAGGAGGGGAACCTCCGCCTATTCCCCCTATACGTGGATGAGGTGCAGCGCGGTGTCGAACTGGAGTGCTGGCGCCGGGGGCAGGCGCTGCTGGTTGGCGGCGGCAATCCCGCGAACAACGAAGCGGTGCTGTCTGACATCGCCGGCAGGGTTGACGGGCTGGCCGTGTTCCCGCGCTCGGTTCCTGTCGAGGCCCTGGCCCGCATAGCCCGCCGCATCCCCGTGGTGGAGGTCTCGGAGAGCCTGCGTAACCGGGGTATGGACCATGTGACCGTGGACAACGCTTCCGGAGCGCGTGCAATCACCGAGCACTTGATCAATGTGCATGGACTGACCGAGCTGATGTTCATCGGCGCCATGCCGTCCTCCGACAACGACGAACGGCTCGAGGCATTCCGGAGCGCCCTCGCCGATGCGGGCGTGAAGATGCGGCACGAGCCCCGGTATCCCGCCGGCGGCGAGTTCGCCGTCGCGGAAACTGTCCGGACCATCTGCCAGCAGGGCTCCCTGCCGCAGGCCTTTGTCTGCGCCACCGACCAGGATGCGCTGGTTGTTATGGATATGCTGGCCGCGTGCGGCGTTAACGTGCCGAAACACGTGGCCGTGACCGGCTTCGACGGCATCGCCGCAGGGCGGGTCATCCGGCCTTCGCTCACCACAGTGCGGCAGCCCATGGAACGGATGGGCCGGACCATGGTGGAGCTGCTCCTGGACAGGCTGGACCACCCGGAGAAGCCCCCGGCGGATCTGAAACTGCCCGTGCGCGTGGTGCTGCGCGAAAGCTGCGGCTGCCAGCCGGTCTAGGCACACGGGTCAGGCTTACGGCCACCGCACGACGCCGGGCCTCAAGTGTCCCTTCGCGCCGTGTCGTTCAAAAAACTTAACGCCAGCTGTTGCCAACATCACATTCAATGCGCTTAGATTGACCTTACGAATCGAATCAAAGCGCTTAGATAGTTTCTGGCGGGATGGCTCCACCTCTCCTGCTCCCTCCGCGCCGTGCCACCTGCCGGCCCGCGGAACCACGAAAGGAACAATGATGATCCATCCGAATGCTAAGAAGGCAGCAGCCGTCGGCATCGCCGCCGCCCTGCTCCTAACCGCCTGCGGCAGGGACTCTGCCGGCCCCGCCGCATCGTCTCCGGCCGAAGCCATTGCCTCCGGGCCGCCGTCGGGCACCATCACCTTGTGGGCGCAGGGCAGCGAAGGCGAGGCACTGCCCGCCCTGCTGAAGGAATTCGAGGCCGAGAACCCCGGCGTCAAGGTCAACGTCACGGCCATCCCCTGGGACGCCGCCCTCAGCAAGTACCAGACCGCCATCGCAGGCGGCACCACCCCGGACGTCGCCCAGATGGGCACCACCTGGATGGGTGACTTCGCCGACTCCTTCGACGCCACACCCCAGGAGATCGACACCAGCGACTTCTTCCCCGGCTCGGTGAAGTCAACCGAAGTCGAAGGGACCACCTACGGCGTGCCCTGGTACGTTGACACCCGCGTGGTCTACTACCGCAGCGACCTCGCGGAAAAGGCGGGCATCACCAAGGCGCCCGAAACCTGGGATGACTTCAAAACCCTCGCCACGGCACTCAAGGAGAAGTCCGGGGCAAAATACGGAGTCCAGCTGCCCGCCGGCGTCGCCGGCTCCTACCTGGACACCCTCCCTTTCCAGTGGTCCAACGGCGCCAAGCTGATGAACGACGACGGCACCAAGTGGACCCTCGACACCCCGGAAGCGGCTGAGGCGCTGAAGTACTACGCCAGCTTCTTCGCTGACGGGCTCGCATCCAAGGCCGTGTCCACCGGAACCACCGCCGAAGCATCCTTCGTGGACGGTTCCGCCCCCATGATGATGAGCGGCCCATGGCACGTCGGCCTGCTCAACAAGGCCGGCGGCCCAGGCTTTGAGGACAAGTACAAGGTTGCCCCGATGCCCAAGGAAAAGACCTCAACGTCCTTCGTGGGCGGTTCCAACATGGTGGTCTTCAAGAAGTCCGAGAACCGCGATGCGTCCTGGAAGCTCCTCCAGTGGCTGTCCAAGCCCGAGGTTCAGCTCAAGTGGTACAAGGCCACCGGTGACCTGCCCTCGCAGCAGAGCGCCTGGAAGGACCCGTCCCTTGCGTCGGACAGCAAGCTCTCCGTCTTCGGAGACCAGCTCAAGTCCGCCAACAACCCGCCGTCCGTCCCCACCTGGACCCAGGTCGCGGCAGCCGCGGACAGCGAAATCGAACAGATCGTCAAGGCCGGCAAGGACCCCGCCGAAGCCCTGAAGTCGCTGCAGCAGGCCGCAGATTCGATCGGCACCGGGAAGTAACAGTGGCTGCCACCACCAACACGATGCCTGCCGGCACCTCAAGGGGTGCCGGCAGGCCTCCGGCCCGCGCAAAGGCCAGGGCAGGCGGCTCGCGCCGGCGCCGCAACGCCATCACCGCGTGGCTGTTCGCTGCGCCGTTCGTCCTGATCTTCGGCATCTTTATGCTGGGTCCGCTGGTGTCGTCGTTCCTGATGTCCTTCACGGATTTCACCAGCCGCGACATCGACAACCCGCTGGCTGTTGGATTCGTAGGGCTTGACCAGTACGCGGCACTGTTCCGGAATCCACAGTTCCTGCACTCGATCCTGAACACGGCCTACTTCGTGCTGGCCGGTATCCCCCTCACCACCGTCCTGGCCCTGGCCCTCGCGGTCGCCCTGAACAACGGCATCACCCGCTTCCGCACGGCCTTCCGCGTGGGCTTCTACACTCCCGTGGTCACCAGCATTGTGGCCGTAGCCGTGGTGTGGCGCTTCATCCTTCAGCCGGACGGCCTGCTGAACCTCATCCTCAGCTGGGTGGGCATCGCGGGCCCGGACTGGCTCAACAGCACCACCTGGTCCATGCCGGCACTGATCCTGCTCGCCGTCTGGCGCAACCTTGGCACGCTGATGATCATCTTCCTGGCCGGACTCCAGACGGTCCCCGCGGACATCCTGGAGGCCGCCGAAGTGGACGGTGCCAGCGCCTGGCAGCGGTTCATGAAGATCACGCTGCCCATGCTCCGCCCCACCCTGCTCCTGGGCACCGTCCTGCTGTCGGTGGGCTTCCTCCAGTTCTTCGAGGAGCCGTTCGTGATGACCAAGGGCGGCCCGCTGGACTCCACCCTTTCGGTCAGCTACTTCACGTTCAACCAGTTCGGGTTCGGCAAATACGGGCTCGCCTCGGCCGCCAGCTATGTGCTCTTCGTGGCCATCGCGCTGTTGAGCCTCATCCAATTCCGCGCCCTGCGATCCAAGGACTGAGGACATGACCATCCCGGAAACTGCACCAACCATCCCCCGCGCCCAAGCGGAACGGACGACGGCGGGAGGCACCCAGGTGCCGGCGTCGCCGCCCGTCCCGGCCCGCCGCCGTCGTACTGGCCCCCGGCTGTCCGCGCGCCGGGCGCTGATCTACGCGGCCCTCCTGGTCGCTGTCACCGCCACGCTGCTGCCGTTTGCCTGGATGCTGCTCGGCGCGTTCAAAACCCAGGGCGAGCTCCTCCGCCGGCCCATCACGTGGTGGCCGGAGCAGCCCACGCTGGAGAACTTCGTGGTCTGGTTCACCGAGCTGCAGATCGGCACGTTCTTCCTGAACAGCGTTGTGGTGGCCGTGTTCACGGTGCTCGGCAACCTGCTGTTCTGCTCGATGGTGGGCTATGCCCTGGCGAAGATGGACTTCCCCGGCAAGCGTTTCCTGTTCCTGCTGGTGATGGTCATGCTGATGGTCCCGGGCGTGGTGACGTTTGTGCCGCTGTTCGTCCTGGTCAGCAAACTGGGAATGGTCAGCACGTACCCGGCCCTGATCCTGCCGTTCCTCGCCGCGCCCATGGGTGTTTTCCTGATGCGGCAGTTCATCGCCGGGATCCCGGATTCGCTCATCGAGGCCGCCCGGATCGACGGCGCCGGCGAGCTGCGCACGTTCCTGCGGATTGTGATGCCCCTGTGCGGACCGCCGCTGGCCACGCTCGGCATCCTGACCTTCCTTGGTTCCTGGAACAACTTCCTGTGGCCGCTGGTTGTTGCGCAGAGCGAGGAAATGTACACCCTCCCGGTGGCCCTTTCCCTCTACTCCACGGGCCAGAACGCCACGGACTACGGCCTGCTCCTGGCCGGCTCGGTGCTAGTGATCACGCCCATCATCCTGCTCTTCGTTGCCCTCCAGAAGTACTTCATCCAGGGCGTCGCGGCCACCGGCATCAAGTAGCCGCTCCCCCGCCCAACCTCCCCGAGAGAGCCCCATGACTGCACAAGCCCAGAATCACGCACGCCCCGGGACGTCCGTCGCCGACGGAAACGCCGACGGAAAAGAGTTCCGGGACCTCAACGGAAACGGGATCATGGATCCCTTCGAAAACCCCGGCCTCAGCCCGCGTGAACGCGCCGCCGATCTGGTGACCCGCCTCAGCCTCGAGGAAAAGGCCGGGCTGATGTTCCACACGGTCATCGAAACCGGCCCGGACGGCACCCTCCTTGAGCAGCCAGGCAACATCAGCAAATCGCCCACCAGCACGGTAATCCTCACCAAGTTCATGAACCACTTCAACGTCCATGCGCTCGGCACCGCCCGGGAAGCCGCCCGCTGGAGCAACGCCCTGCAGGAGCTTGCCGCGCAGACCCCGCACGGGATTCCGGTGACCATCTCCACGGACCCGCGGCATGCGTTCATCGAAAACTCCGGCGTCTCGTTCACGGCCGCCCACTTTTCGCAGTGGCCGGAGCCGATCGGCCTGGCCGCGGTGGGCAGTGCCGAACTGATCCGCCGCTTCGCCGGGATCGCGCGGCAGGAATACACCGCCGTCGGGATCCGCGCGGCGCTGCACCCCACCGTTGACCTGGCCACCGAACCGCGGTGGTGCCGGCAAGCGGGAACCTTCGGGCAGGACTCGGAGCTCAGCTCGAAGTACGTCGTCGAGTACCTCCAGGGGTTCCAGGGCGATGAGCTGGGGTCGGACAGCGTTGCCTGCACCACCAAGCACTTCCCCGGCGGCGGTCCGCAGCGCGACGGCGAGGATGCGCACTTCCCGTACGGCCGCGAACAGGTCTACCCCGGCGGCCGCTTCGCCGAACATCTGGCCCCTTTCCGGGCCGCGATCTCCGAAAAGACCAGCGCCATCATGCCCTATTACGGCATGCCGGTGGGCGTGGAACTCGACGGCGAACCGGTTGAGGAAGTCGGCTTCGGCTACAACCGGCAGATCATCACCAACCTGCTCCGCGACAAGCTCGGCTACGACGGCGTGGTCCTCAGCGACTGGGAACTGGTCAACGACAACATCGTGGGCGACCAAGTCCTGCCGGCCCGGGCCTGGGGCGTTGAACAGCTCACCGCGCCCGAACGCATGCTGAAGATCCTCAACGCCGGCGTGGACCAGTTCGGCGGCGAGGAATGCACCGACCTGCTCATCGGCCTTGTCCGGGACGGGCTGGTCAGCGAGTCGCGTTTGGACGAATCCGCCCGCCGGCTGCTACTGGTGAAGTTCCAGCTGGGCCTGTTCGACAACCCGTTCGTGGACGAGGACGCCGCGGCCACCATCGTGGGGAACGCCGAATTCCGGCGCGAAGGACACCGTGCGCAGTCCCGGTCCGTCACGGTGCTCACCAACGGAACGTCCGACGTCGGGACCTCCCTTCCGCTTTCCGGCTCACCTGCCGTCTATGTGGAGGGCGTGGACCCGCTGAGCCTCGACGGTTTCGGCACTGTGGTGCAGGACCCGGAGCAGGCGGATGTTGCCGTTATCCGGCTTCACTCGCCGTGGGACCACCGCAACGACCTGTTCCTGGAGGAACATTTCCATGCTGGGAGCCTGGATTTCCCTCCTGGGCTGATCTCCCGGCTCCGCACCCTGGCCGAAAAAGTACCTCTGGTCATTGACGTGCGGCTGGACCGCCCGGCGATCCTCACACCCCTAACCGGCTTCACCTCAGCCCTGGTCGGCACGTTCGGCGTGTCGGACACGGCGCTCCTGGACGCCCTGTTCGGACGGACCGGGCCCGAAGGGCGCCTGCCGTTCGAGATCCCGCGGTCGATGGATGCCGTGCGTGCATCCCGATCCGACGTCCCCGGCGATACCGCCGATCCCCTTTTCCCGTTCGGGCACGGCCTGAGCCTGCCAGAGCCGGCAACGGCCACCTCCAATAACCGGCGCCGGCCTGATCGACTAGGACGCTCTCTCACCTTTGGCCTCCAAAAGCCAAACGCTCTCTCACTTGATGCGCCATACGACCGAACGCTCTCTCACTTTCCTGAAGAAAGTGAGAGAGCGTTGGCCGAAAACCCGCCAAAGGTGAGAGAGCGTCCTGGTGGGAGGGAACGGACCTAGCCTCGGAACACCTGGACCACTGACGGACGGGGCGCGCGCGCCTGGCCGCGGGCCGGCGTCGTGCCTTCCGCGACGTAGTCCGGGAAGAAGGAGTGCTGGTCATCGAACGAGCCGTCCTCACCCGGGTGCTGCACGGAGACGAACACGGTGCGCTCCTCGTCGTGGATGATGGGTCCGCAGGTCTCGCCGTCCCGCGGCACGGCCAGGAACTGCTCCACCTTGCCGCGCTCGGCGCCTTCGAGGGTGACCTTGAACAGGCCGTCGGCCTTGCCGATGCCGGAGGGGGCGCCGTCGGTGGAGATCCACAGGTTGCCTACGGAGTCGAACGCGAGGTTGTCGGGGCAGGAGATGGGCGAAACCTTGTCCACCGGGAAGCCGGAGAAGTAGGTAACGTCACCCTGGGCCGGATCGCCGCAGACCATCAGCAGGTTCCACTGGAACTTCGTGGAGGTCTGGTCGCCGGTTTCAGTGATTTCCACGATGTGGCCGTCGCGGTTCAGGTTGCGCGGGTTGACCTCCGTGGCGCCTTCCTTGCCGGCTTTGCCACGGTCCGAGTTGTTGGTGCAGGCAACGTAGACCTTGCCGGTGTGCAGGCTGGGCTCAACGTCCTCGGCCCGGTCCATCTTGGTGGGGCCAACCTTGTCGGCGGCCAGGCGGGTGTACACCAGGACCTCCTCGACGGACATGCCCTTCACAGCCGAAGCGCCGTCCACCACCAACGGAAGCCATTCGCCGGTACCGTCGAACGAGCCGTCGGCCGGGACTGTGCCCTTGCCGTCGATTTCAGCGACAGGCGAGTTGCCGGTGAACTTGGCAACGTAGAGGTTGCCGGCGGAGAGCAGCGTCATGTTGTGCTTGCGGTCGCCCTCGATGTACTTGTCCTTGGAGACGAACTTGTACAGGTAGTCGAAGCGCTCGTCGTCGCCGGAGTAAGCCACCACGTGGCCGGATTCGGCGATGATCACGTTGGCGCCCTCGTGCTTGAAGCGGCCCAGTGAGGAGTGCTTCTTCGGCATGGAGGTGGGATCGAACGGGTCAACTTCCACGATGTAACCGAAGCGGTTGGCCTCGTTTTCGTAGCCGGCTGTGCGGGTGTCGAAGCGCGGGTCGTCGAGCTCCCACTTGCGGGCCGTCGGCTTGGAAGTGATGCCGTAGCGCTTGTCCCCGGCGGACGTGCCGTTCCCCACGAAGTAGCCCTGGAAGTTCTCCTCGCCGGAGAGGATGGTGCCCCACGGGGTGGTGCCGCCGGCGCAGTTGCCCAGCGTGCCCTTGATGAAGCGGCCTTTGGAGTCCTCAGCGGTCGTGACCAGTGCCGAGCCCGCTGCCGGGCCGGTGAGCTCGTACACGGTGTTGTTCAGGTAACGGCGGTTCAGCGGCGCGCCCTTGACATAGGTCCACGGCTTGTTCTTGTTCTTGCGCTCGAGCTCGACGACGGACAGGCCGTGTGCAGCCTGTCCCACAGCGCGCATCTGCTCTGCCGGCATGGTGGCCGGGAACATGATGTTCTCGTTGGTGTATTCGTGGTTGGCGAACAGCACCGCGCGGCGGCCCTTTGAGCCCGGAATCTCCAGGATGTCGGTGTAGTCGTTGTTGTAGCCAAACTGCTTTTCCTGTGCGGCTGCCGTCTGGTTGTTCAGGTCGAAGTCCGGGGTGCCGTTGAAAATGGGGTCGCCCCAGCGGATCACGGGCTGCCAGGTGAAGCCTTCCGGAACCGTGACAGCGTCCACCGCTGCGTCAATTGAAGGGATGGGCGTGAACTTCAGCTTCGACTTGGTGAAGCCTTCCTTCGCGGCGGGTGCCAGGCCGGGGCCGCCGGCAACAGCCGGTTCCGCGGAGGTGACGGCGCTGCCAAGTACGACGGCGAGCGCACCGGCGGCGCCGAAGCCCAGGGCGGCGCGGCGGGACATGGTGGCGGACGCGATATCGCGGAAGTAGCTGTTGGAGCTGGTGTTGCAGACGTCGCCGGAGCAGGCGTTGTCGCATTTCAGGGCGCAGGTGACTGCACTGCGCTTGCCTTTGGTGTGGCCGAGCATGGGCAGCAGGGTGAACTTACGGGCTGTCGATTCAGACAAGGGGTGCCTCCAATATGACGATCGGGTCCCGGCCACCCTTTCAGCGCAGGTCGACGCCAAGCCGTCGGCAAGGTGAAGTTCAGGTTAACCGGCGGTGACCTGCAGGGATGTGAGAGAGCGTTGCCCAAAAACCCGCGTTAAGTGAGAGAGCGTCCGTAAGAATCCCGCGTTAAGTGAGAGAGCGTCCGAGGGCGAGGAGGGCGTGGACCCTGGCGAGCCGGGCCAGCCACCAGTCGCGGCGTTCCGCGGAAGCCGCAAACTGCTCCAGCAGCCCGGCGTCGGCGGCGACATCGCGGAGGCGGATGGCGCCGTCGTCGGCCACTAACGGATCCCGCGTGATGTCCGAGGTGAACAGCGACACCGTCCCCAGCCCGCACGCATACGGCAGCTCGGGCAGGGCAGCGGCCAGAGCCAGCCCGGCGCGGATGCCCACGGACGTGTCCAGCGCGGAACTGACGACGGCGGGGAGCCCGGCCTGCGCCACGATGTCCAGCGCGCGCCGCACTCCCCCGAGCGGCGCGACCTTGACAACCAGCAGATCCGCCGCGCCGGCCCGCGCCACCTTAAGGGGATCGGATTCCTTGCGCACGCTTTCGTCGGCGGCGATCAGCACCGGCGTCCCGGCGGCGCGCAGCTGCCGCCGTACCTCGGCGAGCCCCTCAATTGTGGGCACCGGCTGCTCGGCATATTCAAGTCCGACGGCGGCGAGCCGGGTGAGTGCCGACACTGCAAAGGGCACGTCCCAGCCGCCGTTGGCGTCGACGCGGATGGCGGCGTCGGGCAGGGCTGCGCGGACGGCGGCGACACGGGCGGCGTCGTCGTCGAGCGTCTGCCCGTGCTCGGCCACCTTGACCTTGACGGCGTCCACCCGGCCGAACCGGGCCAGGACCTCCGGCACACGGTCCGCGGAAACGGCGGGAACGGTGGCGTTGACGGGGATCACCGAACGGACGGGCGAAGGGAAACCGTGCCAGCCGGCTTCGATGGTGGCGGCGAGCCAGCGGGAGGCCTCGGCGTCGGCGTATTCGGGGAACGGGCAAAACTCGCCCCAGCCGTGCGGCCCGCGCAGCAGCAGCATTTCGCGTTCCATGATGCCGCGGAACTTCACCCGCATGGGCAGGCTCACCACATGCGCGGTGGCGAGCAGTTCGTCCAGGGAAGGCAAGGCGGCGGGCATGGGTTCACTGTACAAGCAGGGCTAAGGCCCGCGTTGGCCCCTGGCAGCGTTGGCCCGCTGTTTACGCCTGGTGTGGCCGCCCATAGGCTGGAGCTCCGGGTGGCATCCAGGAAGGTGGGAATGGTCGTGGCTGAAGGAACGAAGGCTGATCCTTGGGAGCTGGTGACGGCTCCGGGATCATCTGAGTACACCATGTACCGGGACCCGGACGCGGACCCTCCGGCGTTGGTCTGCCAGGTCGGCTCGACCACGTTGAAGTACCATCTTCAGGCCATAGACGATCTCCACTCGTGGCTGCTGGAGCAAGCTGACTGGGTTCCGCTGGGGGCTGCCGATGAAAGCAAGCCCGCGCCGGAGGACAGCGTCGAGGCCTGGGGCCGCGACCCCGCCAACCCCGTGGGCGGCTGGTACGGATTGCGGAAGGGTTATCGCGGCCGGTTTGGCATGTATCTCCCGCCGCTCCTGGAAGCCCTGGGCCTGGCCGAACTCACGCACGAGAAACGGAACAACACAGTACGGGCCCTGCCGAAACCCTGACCTCTCGCTCCCGAACCCCGGGCCATGTTTTACAGCCTCACCCGGAGTGCAGGTATTTCTGCAGGATGTTCGTGGTCTGCCGGGCGCAGCGAATGATCTGGCGCAGGCGGTCCGCTGCCAGCCGGGGCAGGACCCGGGCGGGCTCATTGTCGATGCCCTCGTGGCGCAGGGCCCGTTCCAGCTCCATAGCAAGTCCGGCCAGGCGCTCCGCGCCCACCATCTGGCTGGAGGTCTTGAGGCTGAGGACCGCGTCCATCGCACCGGCCAGGTCGCCGGTGGTCAGGGTCAGACGCAGCTTTTCAGTCCTGTGGGGCAGGTGTTCGATGAAGTTCTGCACGAAGACTTTCCACACGCCGTCATCGTCCTCGAGCTCTGTCCGCAGCCTGTCCAGGACAGCCGGATCCAGGAGGGGCACGGCGTCGGCGTCGTCCTGCACCATGAGTGTCCTTCCGTTAGACGTGGTCACCGCTTCATTCCTTGAAATGCGTGGCTGGGGTTCCCCCGGGCAGATCCTCAAGGAGGGATTCCGCGAGCACCCGAACCTTGACATTCCGGTGGCTTGAGGCGTTGGCGAGAATTTTGAAGGCTTCCTCATAAGAGCACCGGTTCTGCCCCATGATCACCCCGCACGCGACATCGATTGACGTCCGGCCCTGCATTGCCGTGCGCAGATGACAGGCGGCGGCCAGGGCTTCCCTGATTTGTGATGCCATGAGGTAGCTGCTGGCTGCAACTTTGCTGAAGGCCACGACGTCGGCAACTACAGCAGGAGTGAAGGCGTTGGTTTTGTCTGTCAGAAGCGTCAACGCCGCGGAGCATCCTGGTTCCAGCGGAAGTGGCACAGACACCAGCGACCGGTAGCTGGCATCCCGGAGCGGACGCCAGAACCCGGGCCATCGAGGATCCCGGCAAAAGTCGTTGACGATGATGGCCACCCGCCCAGACAACGCCTGCGACACCGGACCGTCACCATTGCCCTGATCCCACCTGGCCAGGCCGATGGCACGCTCACTGTTACCGAATGTGAGCGGTGTCTGGCCGCGCCGGGCCAGAGTCACGGCGCCGTCCAGAGCATGTCCGGTACCCTCGGCGAGAGCTGAAACTGCAGCCAGTGCGAGTAGGCGGAGGGAATCTTCCTCCCTGTCTGCGCGGAAATCCAACAGACTTCCCTCACCGGCCCGAAGCTGCTGGTGTGCGCGTAGCTCTCGGCTCATGGCCTGCCCCCTGCCCCCCAGAGTCGAAGTGCTAAACCGTCCCCCAGGACCCTCACCTGACGCTATGCGGCAGCGAGAAAGAAAGCATGCGTAGTGTGTACTCGTTTTTTCGATTTAACGACACTCGGGCGGACGACCCTTCCAATGCATATCCATATGGGTATACAATCGCCGTATGGCACGGGCAGCAACAACGGCAGATACGTTCAACGCGGTGGCTGAGCCCCGCCGTCGGGAAATCCTGGACGCCCTCACTCAAGGCGAGCGCCCGGTCAACGAGCTGGTGACCCTTTTGGGCCTGGCGCAGCCGCACGTGTCACGGCACTTGCGGGTGCTGCGCGAGGTGGGCGCCGTCGTCGTGCGTGACGAAGGCCGGCAGCGGCTCTACCGGCTCAATCCGCAAGCCCTCAAGCCCATCTACGACTGGGTGGCCAGCTACCAGCACCTCTGGGAGGAGCGCTTCGATCTTCTCGAGGACGTGCTGGAGGATCTCAAGGAAGAGCACTGAAAGGAGCAGGACAATGGCACAGGCAAGCGGCAGCACCATGGATGTGACGTTCCCCAGCGACACGGAAATCCTGATCACGCGGACCCTCAACGTACCCCCGCACCTCGTCTACCGGGCCTGGACCACGCCGGAACTCGTCAAGAAATGGTGGCCCGGACGGCGTGGCGAGATGACTGTGGCGGCCATGGACTTCCGGGTCGGCGGCGCGTGGCGATACGTCATGGTGGCGCACGGCGAATTCGAGGTGGCCTTCCACGGCATATACCGCGAGATTGTGCCCAACGAGCGGATCGTCCACACGGAGGTCATGGAGATGCCGGGCACCGCGCCGGACAGCGAGGAAGGCGCCGTGCTTAATACGGTCACCCTTGACGGGGCCGACGGCGGCGCCACCACCGTGCGGATCCGCACCGATGCGGGGAGCGAGGAAGTCCGGGACATGATTGCGCAGTCCGGCATGGAAAGCGGCGTGCGCGAGCAGTTCGAGATCATCGAGGAGCTGGCGGCGTCCCTCACCTGAGCTTCCTCCGGCCCAACTGAGTAGCTCCAACTGTCGTTTTCAGAGTCCATTACGACACTTGGCGCTACTCAGTTCGGCTGTTGTTACGCTTTGCGGTGTGATTTCCCTAAAGCAGGCGCCCTGTCTCGAAGTGCGCGCGTTAGCGCCGCGGCACAGGTGGTCAACGCCCGGGCGTCCACCGTTCCCCTGTACGCGGCCGGCTTCGTCACCGCGTTCGGCGCCCACAGCATCGCCGCTGGCATGGGCGCGCAGAGCGAGAACATCGGCCTGACGCTGCTCAACCTGGGCATCCTGCTGGCCCTCTATGACGTTTCCGAGGTCTTCCTCAAGCCGGTCTTCGGCGCCCTGAGCGACCGGATCGGAACCAAGCCTGTCATCGTCGGCGGCCTCCTGGCCTTCGAGGTGCTGTCGCTGATCGGCCTCTGGGCGGCGGATCCGCTGATGCTTGGACTCGCGCGGCTGGGGCAGGGCGCGGCGGCTTCGGCGTTCTCGCCGGCGTCGTCCGCGATGGTTGCGCGGCTGGCGGCGGGGACGAAGGCCGGGACCTACTTCGGCCGGTATGGTTCGTGGAAAAGCCTGGGGTACGTCATCGGTCCGCTGCTGGGGGCGGGACTGATCCTGGCGGGCGGGTTTGCCCTGCTGTTCGGCGCGCTCTCGGTGCTGGCGGCGGCCACCGCCGTGTGGGTGCTGGTGTCTGTTCCGCACCTGGCGCCGCTCCCCCGGCAGCGTTACACCGTGCTCGATCTCGCCCGCCAGGTCACCGAGCGGCGCTTCCTGGTGCCCACGCTGGTGCTGGCGGCCTCGACCGGGGCGCTCGGCGCGGCGATCGGATTCATTCCCGCTCTCGCCACGCGACACGGCCTTGGCCCGGTTGCCGGCACGGCCGCGGTCAGTGTCCTGGCCATCACGTCGGTGCTCACCCAGCCCTGGATCGGCAGGCTGCGGGACGCGCACCGCATCAGCGATAACAAAGGGACGACGGCGGGACTCCTCCTTACCGCCGCGGGCGTCGCACTCATCGCCCTCACCCCGGGTCCGGTCACGCTGTTCATTGCCGCGGCAGCCATTGGCGCGGGCGTCGGCCTGGCCACGCCGCTCGGCTTCGCGCATCTGGCCGACACCACGCCGCCGGAGCGGATGGGCCGGACCATGGGTTCGGCAGAACTTGGCCGGGAACTCGGTGACGCTGGCGGGCCGCTGCTGGTGGGCGGCATCGCCACCCTCACCGCCCTGCCATTTGGCCTCGGGGCCCTGGCATTGCTGGTCGCGGCGGCCAGCCTGCCGCGCCTGCCTGAAGCGCACCTCCCGAACCCGCCCCGGCCCAAGTAGGTAGCGCTATCTGTCGTTTTGACCCCTCAAAACGACAGATAGCGCTACTCAGTTGGGGGAAAGCGCCCCCCGCGTCCGGGCACACCTCACACGCGTTAGGTAGACTGCAGGAAATACCGTACGCGGGAGGAAACCCAGTATGAACCGCAAAGCCACAGCGCTCGACGTCGCCAAGCTCGCCGGAGTTTCCCGCAGCGCGGTGTCGCTGGTCCTGAACGGGCGCGGCGACGGGAATGTGGCCAAGGAGAGCCAGGTCCGGATCCGGGAAGCGGCGGCCACGCTGAACTACACGCCCAACGCCATTGCCGTGAGCCTTCGGAACCGCCGGTCGCGGATCATCGGGATCGTCTCGGACCAGGTGGTCACCAGCCCGTTCGACGGCAATATCATCGCCGGCGCGGACGCCGTGGCCAGGTCCCAGGGTTTTGTCACCGTGGTGATGGATACGGAGCTGGACGAGACCCGTGACGAAAGTGCGGTGGCAACGCTGCTGGACCGCCAGGTGGACGGGCTGATGTACGTCACCGTGGGCCTGCGCCCCCTGCACGTCCCGCTCAACATGCTGCGCGTGCCGTCGGTGCTGGCCAACTGCTTCGATGACCGTCCCGAGGCAGGCGTTCCGGCCGTCATTCCGGATGAGGTCCGCGGCGGCCGGGAGGCGGCAACGCATCTGCTGGAGCTTGGCCACCGGGACATCGCGTTCCTCGCCGGTGACGGCCTCACACCCGCCGCGCCGCGCCGGATCCAGGGCCATCGGGATGCCTTTGAGGCCGCCGGGTTGCCGGTGCGGCCGGCCCGGATCCTCGAAGCTGGCTGGGACATCGATGCCGGGTTCCATGGCGCCATGAAGCTCCTGGACGGCGTGGCTGCGCCGGACCGGCCCACCGCGATCGTGTGCGCGAACGACCGCCTGGCCATCGGCGTGGTGCTCGCGGCCAACCGGCTGGGCCTGGCCATCCCGCAGGACCTCTCGATCATGGGGTACGACGACGAATTCCGCATCGCCTCCACCATGGTCCCGGCGCTCACCACCATGGCCCTCCCGCTGCGGGAGATGGGGGCCGCTGCCATGACCGGGCTCCTCCGGGAACTGTCGGAGGAACCGGAGGACAACGACAATGACGGCGGCGCCCCGGCCGGACACGACGTGCCAGCCCAGACGCTGGTCCCGTGCCGGCTCGTGGTGCGCGAGTCAACCGGCACGGTCCCCGCCGGCCAGGTCTGACCCCCGGCACCGACCCCGGCCCGGCGAACAGTGCCGGAGTCCTTTAGGAACCCGGCGCTATTCAGGCTACTTAGGCTGTGCCAGCTGCCAGACGTCCGCAGCCGCGGCCTCGGGAAGCCGCAGCACCCACCGCTCGCCGGGCGCCGGATAGGCGCGCAGCGTGGTGGCCACCGAACCGCTCCGGTACACCTCCACCAGCGACGCGTCCACAAACACCCGCAGCTCCTCCCCCGCAGCCAGAGGCCCGCTGAAGACCACTTGCCCCGCCTCGGTTGAACCATCGGCCACCAGGGAAAGTTCGACGACGTCGTCCGCGGCCAGCGCGCCCGGCCCACCGGAGCGGGCGGTCACCACAGCCTCGGCATACGCCGGCAGCTCAACGCTCCCGGCAGCCTGCGCAGCCAGCTGCGCTCCGCGGTAGGCATCCACCTCCGGCGCCGGTGCCACGGCCAGGGAACCGTCCACCACGGACAGCAGGCGCGGGTGCGTGAGCACACCGGCCCAGCCCGCGGCGTCGATCTCGGCCTGGCTGCGGCCCCGGCGGCCGTCCCGTCCCGGTCCTTCATTGGCCCAGCCCCACAGCAGGCCCTTGGGCTCCGCGAGGGCAGCAAGGGCAGAGGAAGAAACAGGATCACCGGGAGCGCCGGCGCCGGCACCGTCCTGCAGCTGCACGATCTGCGGCGCGTAGAAGTCGCGGCCCAGGTCGGACTTTCCGCCGGTCTCCGGGGAAAATACCGGCAGCCCGGTGGCGGGGTCCTCGGCCAGGGAGCCGATGAGGTGGCCAACGCCGTTGGCGTGCTCGTGGTCATCGCCGGACAGCCACAGGGAGAACATCATGACCCACGCGTCGTCGGAAGAAGCGTCGCTGCCGGACCCGGATTCAAGGGATTCAGCGGAGGACACGGACGGCACGCGCACCAGCTGCGGGCACTCCCAGATCTCGGCCGGCGTCCGGGCAGCTGCGACCGGGTTTTCCGACGTGAGCCAGATGCCCTGGTACTTCCAGTCAGCCAGGTCCTCCACCGTGTAGAGCAGGAGCGCCGCGTGGCCGGAGGCCAGACCCGCGCCCTGCATGGCGTAGCGCTTGCCGTTGAATCGGAAGATGAAGGGGTCGCGGACGGCCGTGACCATGGGGTCGGCCGGCATGGACGCCGCGACGTGCCCATCCTGGGTCCAGGAAACAAGGTCCGCCGAACCGCGGGAGATGACCACCTGCGAGTGGCCGCCGTCGCCGCGGACACCGGAGTACGCGGCGGTGGGGACACCGCCGTCGTCCGTCACCACACCGGTCCAGCAGCCGTACTCGTCCGGCCCGCCGTCCTGCGGGCGCAGCGCCACGGGGTGTTCCTCCCAGCGGACCAGGTCCGCGGAGCTGATGTGGCCCCACGCGATCTTGTGGTGCCGGGCGGACGCGGGGTTGTACTGGAAGAAGACGTGGTACCGGCCGTTGAGGTGGCTGATGCCGTTGGGGTCGTTGATCCAGCCCTGGGCGGGGCGGGGGTGGAAGTGCGGGAACGCTGGGTCGGGGTGGGCGGCGGCCAGGCGGGCGAAGTCGGCGGCGGCGAGGTCCGGGGATGACATGGAAGTAAGCCTCTCAGAAGTTGGGATTATTTGCCGCTGCCGGCGGTGAGGCCGTCCTGCAGCGCGCGCTGGCCGAAGATGAAGACCACCAGGGCGGGGATCATGGACAGGACCACGCCGGCCAGCACTACGGAGATGCTCCCGGTGCCCAGGTTGCCCTGCAGGGACACGAGGCCCAGCGGCAGGGTGAAGTTCTGTTCTGAGATGGTCATGATGAGCGGCCGGAAGAACTCGTTCCAGTGGAAATTGAAGGCCAGGATGCCCACGATCGCCATCCCCGGAATGGCCAGCGGGGCGTAGACCGAGCGGAAGGTCCGCCATGGCGATGCGCCGTCGATCGACGCCGCTTCCGCGAGGTCGGTGGGCAGCCCCATGAAGTACTGCCGCATCAGGAAGGTGCCGAACGCCGTCGGGATGGCCGGCAGGATCAGCGCCAGGAGGGTGTCCGAGAGCCCCATGCCTCGGATCAGCATAAACACCGGCACGATGGTCACCTGCACCGGCACCATCATTGTGGCCAGCACGATGGAGAACAGGGCCCCGCGGCCGCGGAACTTCAGGTTGGCGAAGGCGTAGCCGGCCATCGCGGCGGTGACCATCTGCCCCACGGCGATGAGTCCGGTGACCAGGGCGCTGTTCAGCACCAGGAGGACGATGTCCAGCTGCTGGAAGACCTGCGCGTAGGACGTGAAGTCCGGATTCCAGGGGAAGAACGACGGCGGCAGCTTGAACGATTCCGACGGCGACCGCAGCGAGGTGGACAGGGTCCACATCACCGGGCCCAGGGTCAGGACGGCCGCGATCATCAGCAGGACAATGCGGAGGACCAGGTTCCAGTTCGGCTTCCGCCGGGACCGGGCAGGCACGGCAGGGGTGCGGGTGGATACACGCTCTGTAGTGGTAGTCATGGCTGGCCTTACTGGTAGAAGACGAATCGTTTGCTGAGCCGGAACTGCGCGGCGGTGATGGCCATGATGATGAGGGTCAGGATCACGCCGATGGCCGAGGCCTCGCCGAATTCCAGGCGCTGGAACGCGGATTCGAAGATCACCATCACGGCGGTGCGGGTGGAGTCCCCGGGCCCGCCGCGGGTCAGGACGTACGGCTGGTCGAACACCTGGAGGGCGCTGATGATGGCCATCACGGACGCCAGCAGGGTGGTGGGGCTGAGCAGCGGCAGGGTGACGTAGACGTGCTTGCGCCAGCCGGTGGCGCCGTCCAGCGCGGCCGCCTCATAGGTTTCCACGGGGATCGACGCCAGCCCGCCGATGAACAGCAGGAAGGAGAACCCGAAGTTCTGCCACACGTAGACCAGGATGACGACGGCGGCGGACCCGCCGGGGGTGGTCAGCCACGGCACCGCGGGGATGCCGGCGAGGGACAGGAACCAGTTGACCACGCCGAACTGCTCGTTGAAGAGGTACCGCATAAAGATGGACACGGAGGCGGCGGAGAGGATCAGCGGGAAGAAGAACGCCGAGCGGAAGAAGGTCCGCAGCCAGGACGGCATCTTCTCCTGCACCATCACGGCCAGCGCCAAGGCCAGGCCGAGCTGGAATGCCACCGCCACAATCACAAACACAATGGTGTTCAGGAAGGACACCCGGACCGTGGGATCCTGGACCACTTCGGCGAAGTTGTCGAAGCCCACGAACGTCGGGGCGGAGATGATGTCCCAGCGGAAGAACGCCAGGACCACCGACGCCGCGATGGGCACCAGCGTGAACAGGCCCATGCCCAGGATGGTGGGGGCCAGGAAGATCCAGGCCAGCCAGCGCTGGCTGTGCCGTCCGGACGCGGTCTGGGAAGCGGCGGGCGCGCCCCCGGGCGGAGCCGGCTTGGCGGCCTGCTTTGGCCGCTCCCGGCGAGGGGTGGTGGTGCTCATGACTGCCTCCTCAGGGCCAGTTCAAGATCGCGCTGCATGGACTCGAGGGCCTGCTTGAGCTGGCGCTCGTCGCCGCTGACGGCCAGCGAAACGTTTTTCATCAGGGCCGTTTCGACGGCGGCCTGCTGGGGCGGCGCCGGGATGGGGCCTGTCGTGGGGTACTTGTCCAGCGTGTCGTAGAAGACCTTCCAATGCGCCGGGCCCTTACCCGCGTACAGCGCCTCGTTGACCATGGAGCGGCGGGCCGGGGTGGTTATCGGGTTGGGGAAAATCAGCTCCATGGCCTCGCGGCTGGCACTGAACTTGATCCACTCCCAGGCGGCGTCCTTGTCCTTGGCGGTTTTCATGATGGCGTAGCCGGCCGTGCCGAACTGGTGCCGCTGGCTCCGCCACTTGGGGAAGAACTGGACGTCGTAGTCGTTCTCCTTCATGCCGGCCTCGTGGAGGCCCTGGACCCAGTAGCCGCCGGCCGGCGTGGTGCCGATCCGGTTGGAGGCGAAGAGCCCCACCAGGGAACTGCCGCCGCCTTCCTCGGGCCGGACGCCGAGGCCGTCCTTGACCAGGCCGCGGAGGTAGTCGAAGGTCTCGAAGACGCGCGGGTCATCGGCGTTGGGTTCCAGCCACTGGTAGCCGCCGGAGCGCAGGTTGCGGGAGGGATCGTTGGCGTAGAAGGAGTCCCAGAGCCAGTCCCCGCCGGTGGACCGGGTCTCCTTCAGGAAGCTGGTGTCGTTGGCGTAGAGCCAGGGCACCACGCCGCCGAAGAGCCGGTTGGTCCAGTAGTACGGGGTGAAGTCCGACGGCCGGGCCTTGCGCATCGCGGCGAGGCTGTTGCGGAAGTCCACGTGGGTCCAGTCGTCCGCAGGACGGTCCAGCCCCGCCTGCGCGAAGGCGGTGGTGTTGTAGTACATGTTGGCGGCGTTCCAGTCCATGGGGAGTTGGAACAGGCTGCCCTTGTACATAAAGGCCTCCACCAGGCTGGGGTGGACGTCGGCGAAGAACTCGGCCATGTCCGCGGCATCGCGGCGCAGGTATTCGTCCAGCGGATGGGCCAGCTTGTCCGCGAAGAGCTGCGCGCCTTCAGTGGCGACGTAGACGACGTCGGGCGGGGTGCCGGCGGCCACCATGGTGAGGATCTTGGTGAAGAAGTCTTTCCAGTCCACGGCCTGGATGGCCTGGACCTTGACCCGGATGTCCGGGTGGAGTCGGGTGAACGCGTCGATGGCGCGCTGGCGCGCTGCGGCATCGGCGGCGGTTCCCATAATGGCAATGCTGAGGCTGTTGTCGCCCCGCCCGGGAATATCGGATCCGGAGAGCCGGGGCCACGATGCCACCGTTGCTCCCACAATTCCTGCTCCCAAGGCACCCAGGGCGGTCCGGCGTGAGAGTTCACGCAGGCGGCCAGTTGTGGCACCGGTCATATCAATTTCCTTCCTAACACGTGTGAGGTAGCTTATGGCGCCGACCTAACACGTGTCAAGTGTCACATTCGGGTTGCCGCGACCCCGCCCAACTAGGTAGCGCTATCTGTCGTTTAGACCCCGCAAAACGACAGATGGCGCTACCTACTTGGGTGCCGGCCGCGAGGCAGCCCTGCGGGTCCTCCCAGTTTTCTGTGACACCCTTAGCCGATGACCATTCCACGCCAGGCACCACCGCGGACCCCGGCCCGACCCTCCCCGGGCTCCGGCTTTATGTTCGCGTTCGCCTGGCTCGCCTGCGTCATCGGTTTGATCTCCACGTATTACTACTTCGTCCAGACCACCACGGGCCAGGTCATCGATGAATCCGCGCTGGTTGAAGCCGTGGACATCCACGGGCCGGCGGGCAAGGCAGCCACCGAGTTCCTGGACTGGCTGCCCACCATCTCGCTGGTGGTGGCCGCCGTCGTGGTTCTGTTTGTCACGGTGATCCGACGGCGGTGGTCAGCTGCCGGGATTGCAGTCACCGCGTGCATCGGCGCGAATATCGCCACGCAGGTCCTGAAAGAAGTGCTGCCCGCCCGCCCGGACAAGGGTGTGGTGACGCTGGAGCTGAACTCGCTGCCGTCCGGTCACACCACGCTGGCCGCGTCAGCTGCGGCGGCGGTGTTCCTGATGGCCTCGCCGCGGTGGCGTCCGATGGCCGGGTTTGTGGGCGGCACGTTCGCCATCGCCTCGGGAGTCTCCACCCTGATCAACCAGTGGCACCGCCCGGCCGACGTCGTCGCCGCCTTCCTCCTGGTGGGCGCGTTTATGATCCCCGCCGGCTGGCTGATCATGCGGACTGGCGCCGGGTGGAACGCGTGGGACGGCTTCGGCAGGCACGTGGGCTCGGCGAAAATCTGGCTCACGCTGCCGGTGGTGATCGGGCTGGCTTCCGCGGGGGTGGCGGTGTATTCGCTGGCCAAGATCGCCCCGGGGCCGCTCCAGGATGACAGCACCACCAACTACTTCTGGGCCGGAATCTCGCTCATCGTGATCGCCGGGTACCTGGCCACCGTGGCCACCACGTCGCTGTTCGCATATGCCGCACGACGGCGGGACGCGCCAAGGCGCTGAGCGCACCAGCCGCGGTCGGCGGACGACGGCGGGGTGGCGCCTTAGATGATCCTGCGCCGGTAGGCGGCCATGGCGAACACGTAGGCGAGTACGAGGATACCGACGCACCAGGCCAGTGCGATCCAGATGTCGTTGCCCACCGGTTGCTGGGCAAACAGGTCCTGGATGGTGTTGACGATCGAGGTGACGGGCTGGTTCTCGGCGAACCATCGGACCGGACCCGGCATGGTTTCCGTCGGGACGAAGGCCGAGCTGATGAACGGCAGGAAGATCAGCGGGTAGGAGAATCCGCCGGCGCCGTCCACGGACTTCGCTGTCAGGCCGGCGATGATTGCCAGCCAGGTGAGTGCCAGGGTGAACAGCGCCAGGATTCCGGCCACAGCGAGCCAGGCCAGGAGGCTTGCCGAGGTGCGGAACCCCATCAGGAGGGCCACCAGCACAATGATCACGAGCGAGAGCCCGTTGGCGACCAGCGACGTCAGGACATGGGCCCACAGCACGGATGATCGTGCGATCGGCATGGACTGGAATCGCTCGAAGATGCCGCTCTGCATATCGGTGAACAACCGAACGGCGGTGTAGGCAATGCCAGACGCAATCGCGATCAGCATGATTCCCGGCAGCAGGTAATTGACGTAGCTGTCCGTGCCCGTGCTGATAGCACCGCCGAAGACGTACACGAACAGCAGCATGAGGGCGATCGGCGTGATCGCGGTGGTGATGATGGTGTCAACGCTGCGGAAGATGTGACGCATGGAGCGGCCCAGCAGCACGGAGGTGTCTGCAAGGAAATTTGTGCTCATGACTTGTCCTTACTTGCCTCGACCCTGCCGTCGTTCCCCACAAGTGCGAGGAAGACATCCTCCAGGCTCGGTTGCTTTTCGACGTATTCCACCTTCGCCGGTGGAAGGAGTTGCTTCAGCTCGGCGAGCGTGCCGTTCGCGATGATGCGCCCTTCATGGAGAATGGCGATCCGATCTGCGAGTTGCTCAGCCTCCTCGAGATACTGCGTGGTGAGCAGGACAGTGGTGCCCCGGTTGGCGAGATCCTTGACGACCTGCCACACGTCGTTGCGCCCTTCGGGGTCGAGCCCCGTGGTCGGTTCATCGAGGAAGATCACCTTCGGCTCCCCGATCAGGCTCATGGCGATGTCCAGGCGACGGCGCATGCCGCCGGAATAGGTGGCCACCTTCCGCGAGCCTGCATCGGTGAGGTTGAAGCGCGCCAAAAGCTCATCGGCCACCTGGCCGGGGGCTTTCAGATGCCGCAACCTGGCAACCAGCACCAGGTTCTCCCGGCCTGAGAGGATTTCGTCGACGGCGGCGAACTGCCCGGTCAGACTGATGGACTCCCGAACCTGAAGGGCGTCCGTCGCGACGTCGAATCCATACACGGTAGCCGTGCCGGCATCTGCTTTGAGGAGCGTCGACAGGATTTTGACCATGGTGGTCTTGCCCGCCCCGTTGGAGCCGAGGAGCGCGAAGATGCTGCCAGCCGCCACCTCGAAGTCGACGCCGCGCAGGACGTGCAGGTCCTTGTAGGACTTCTCCATGTTCTGCACACGGATCGCCGGTTCGCCGGTCCTGGTCATGACTCCGCCCCCTTCGCTTTGTCGACCGCCTCGTTGAGCCGGGCCCGTTCCTTGTCGATCCACCGCTTTCCGCCGTATGCCTGAGCGAAGCTCTCGGCGAACTCGATGGGATCTTCGCCGACGATCTCGCCCACAGGCGTGCCGTCGATGGCGGCGCGTTCCCACAGGTCCGCGAGGTCCGAGAACATCTGCACCATGGTGTCCCCCTCGGTGACCCCGCCGTAGTACATGAAGTACCGGTTGAAGGCCTTCGCCACAGTGAGGTAGGGCTCAGGCAGGGCATCCAGCCGCGCCTTGGCCTGCTTGTACTGCTTCTTCTGCTCGAGCGAGCCGGTTACCAGCTCGATCCATTTCGCTGCCATATCACTTTCCTCCCTTGCGGAGCTCTTCAAGCCGTTCGGACAGGAAGCTCCATGTGTTCCAGAATTCGTCCAGTTCCTTCTTGCCCTGAGCGTTGAGCGTGTACACCTTGCGGGGCGGGCCCTTCTCGGACGGCCGCTTCTCGACGTCCACCAGGCCTTTCTGCTCGATCCTGACGAGCAGCGCGTACACGGTGCCCTCAGCGATGTCGGGGAACCCCTGCGCCCGGAGCAGAGTGGTGATTTCGTACCCG
Organism: Pseudarthrobacter raffinosi; assembly: GCF_023913735.1. Taxonomy (GTDB): domain Bacteria; phylum Actinomycetota; class Actinomycetes; order Actinomycetales; family Micrococcaceae; genus Arthrobacter; species Arthrobacter raffinosi. The sequence goes on along the minus strand of NZ_JAMXBH010000004.1, from coordinate 24,995 downwards.
TACGCCGGGTTCCCGGTCAGGACGGCAAGAACGATGCCCTCCAGTGTCCCTTTGAGCATCTCCGTCATCTGCTTGCCCATCGGACACCTCCTCCACTACTCAGTGTTACTAGCTACCAGTACATAGTGCCGCTAAGTAGCGGAAGCGCAAGCCCCTCATACACCAGCGCCGGCGGCGTTAAGGATGCGTTAAGATCCCGGGTTTCCCCGCTGAGGGCCCTCGGCGCGGTGCTACGCTCCGTTGGTTATTCACCCCAATCCCGCCTGCGCGGGATACAGAAAGTAACCCGTTGACTGCACCCACCCGCTTCTCCATTCCCGCCAGCGTTCCCAACCCCGAACGCGACGGCGGACCCGGAAACCGGCTCACCCGGTGGCTGCTCGAACACACGGTCCACCAGCCGGTGGGCCCGGAAACTGCTGAGAACCAAGCCCCCACCCAGAGCTGGTGGAAGGTCATGTGCCTCACCGGGGTGGACTACTTTTCCACCCTCTCCTACCTGCCCGGCATCGCCGCCCTCGCCGCCGGGGCGCTCTCCCCGCTGGCCACCCTGCTGATCGTCGGCCTGACCCTGCTGGGTATGCTGCCGATGTACCGACGGGTGGCGCACGAAAGCCCGCACGGACAGGGATCGGTGGCCATGCTGGAAAAGCTCCTGCCGTTCTGGCGCGGCAAGATCTTTGTGCTGATCCTGCTCGGCTTCGTCGCCACGTCCTGGATCATCACCATCACCCTCTCCGCCGCCGACGCCACCGTCCACATGCTGGAGAACCCCTACCTGCCGCACTTCCTCGAAGGCCAGGCGGTTGTCATCACCGTGGTGCTCCTGCTCATTCTGGGCGGGGTGTTCCTGCTCGGCTTCTCCGAAGCGGTGGCCGTCGCCATCCCCCTGGTGGCCATCTTCCTGGTGCTCAACACGGTGATCATCGGAGCCGGAATTTACGACGCCGTCACCCAGCCGGGTGCCATGGCTGACTGGACCGCTGCGCTCACCTCCTCAGGAACCGGTTTTGGCGACATCGCAGGACCCGCCCTGCTCGCCTTCCCCCTGCTGGTCCTGGGGTTGTCCGGCTTCGAGACCGGCGTCAGCATGATGCCACTGGTCGCGGCGAAGGGCGCCACCGCCGAGGAACGCCTGGCCGCCCGCGTCCGGAACACCCGCAAGCTCCTCACCTCGGCCGCCCTGATCATGAGCGTGTACCTCCTGGGCAGCAGTTTCGTGACGACCGTGCTGATCCCCGCCGAAGCGTTCCAGGCAGGCGGCGAGGCCAACGGCCGCGCCCTGGCCTACCTGGCCCACGAACTGCTGGGCAACGGCTTCGGCTCCGTCTACGACGTCAGCAGCATCCTGATCCTGTGGTTCGCCGGCGCTTCGGCCATGGCCGGACTGATCAACATCGTTCCCCGCTACCTGCCGTCCTACGGCATGGCCCCGGACTGGTCCCGGGCCGTGCGCCCGGTGGTGCTGGTGTACACCGCCATCAGCATCCTGATCACCATCGGTTTCAATGCCGACGTCAACGCCCAGGCCGGCGCGTACGCCACCGGCATCCTGGCCATGATGGTTTCCGGCGCCGTTGCGGTCAGCATCTCCGCCGCCCGCAGCAAGAGGCGGCGCGCCGCCGTCGGCTTCACCATCCTGACCCTGATCCTGCTCTATGCGCTGGGGGCCAACGTCATCGCCAAGCCGGACGGCCTCGCAATATCCGGCTTCTTCATCCTGGGCATCATTGTGGTCTCACTCGTTTCCCGGGTCAGCCGCACCACCGAACTCCGGGTCCACAACATCGAATTCGACGACGAAGCCCGCCGCTTCATCACCGACACCCTGGACTTTGACGGGCGGATAAACTTGATCGCGAACCGCCCGCAGGCCCGCGACGCCGCAGAATACCGTGAGAAGGAAGCCGAGCAGCGGGAGAACAACCCCGTGCCCGGCACCGCCGACGTGATCTTCCTGGAAATCGACGTCACCGACCCCTCGGGATTCAGCGACGTCCTTGAGGTACGCGGAATCGAAGTGGACGGACACCGCGTTCTCCGCGCCGAAAGCCCGGCCGCACCCAACGCCATCGCCGCCATCCTGCTGGCCCTCCGCGACGCCACCGGTGTCCGGCCGCACGCGTACTTCGAGTGGGCAGAAGGCAATCCCCTGGCGCACCTCATGCGCTACCTGTTGCTGGGACGCGGAGACACCGCCCCCGTGGTCCGCGAGATCATCAGGGAAAACGAGCCAGATCCCGCCCGCCGCCCCGGCATCCACGTAGGCTGACGGGCAGTCCGATGACCGCACGTGGCGACACCGCCGGGGTGAAGGGACCCGTCCCGGGGCGGTGGAAAGGCAAGGCAGCCAAAACAGCCAAATCGGCCAGGGCCCGCAAGGAGAGCGCCATCCGGCGGGCCCTCTCACACCCGGTCCGGTCGGTGCCCCTGGCATTCCTGGCCGTCATCATCCTGGGAGCAGCCCTGCTGATGCTGCCCGTTGCCCGGACCGGCAGCGACCCCGGAGCCGACCCCCTGATGGCCGCCCTGTTCACGTCCGTGTCGGCTGTCTGCGTTACCGGGCTGATCACCGTGGACACGGCCACGTACTGGACCCCTTTCGGGCAGACCGTGATTCTGGGACTGATCCAGGTGGGCGGGTTCGGCATCATGACACTGGCGACGCTCCTGGCCCTGCTGGTCCGGAAAAGCATCGGCCTCCGCGGCCAGCTCGTGGCGCAGTCCGAAACGCACACGCTCAACCTGGGCGACGTCAGCGCCGTGCTGCTCCGCGTGGCCCGGCTCATGGTGGGCATCGAAGCAGCCACCGCCGTGGTGCTGACCGGACGCTTCTGGCTGGCCTACGACCAGAACCCCGGCACGGCGCTGTGGCACGGTGTGTTCCACGCCGTCTCGTCGTTCAACAACGCCGGGTTCGCGCTCTACAGCGACAACCTCATCGGCTTCGCGGAGGATCCCTGGATCATCGTCCCCATCTGCCTGTCGATCATCGCAGGCGGCCTCGGTTTCCCGGTGATCATCCAGCTGCTCCGGGGAAACGTCAAGGCCCGGAACTGGAGCGTCCACCTCCGACTGACCATCTACGGCACGCTGCTGCTCCTGGTGCTTGGCGTCACGCTTTTCGCCGCGTTCGAATGGAACAGGGACGAAACACTCGGCGGCCTGTCCCTGACCGGGAAGCTGCTGGGTTCCCTGGCCGGCGGAGTCTTCCCCCGCACTGCCGGATTCAACAGCATCGACTACGGCCTAGCGTCACCGGAAACGCTCATGGTCACCAACATCCTGATGTTCATCGGCGGCGGCAGCGCCGGCACCGCTGGCGGCATCAAGATCACCACGTTCCTGGTCCTCGGCTTCTCCATCTGGAACGAGGTCCGCGGCCGGGACGAGGTGACCATTGCCCACCGTTCCATCAGCGCCTCGTCCCAGCGCCAGGCCCTGTCCGTGGCGCTGCTCGGGGTGGCCGCGGTGGTGGCCGGCACGCTGGCGCTGCTGATGGTGACCGACTACAGCCTGGAGAAGGTACTGTTCGAATCCATCTCCGCGTTCGCCACCGTCGGGATGAGCACCGGCATCACCTATAACCTCCCGCTGTCGGCAGAATGGGTGCTTATGGCCCTCATGTTCCTCGGCAGAATCGGCACAGTGACGGTCGCGTCCGCTCTGGCTTTGTCCTCCCGGCCCCGCCTTTACAGCCTGCCGGAGGAACGCCCCATCATCGGCTAGCACCGCCGTCGTCGGACGCTCTGGAAAGTACGACGGCGGGACTCGCCAAGGCGCTGACCGCGCCCAGCCGCCGTCGGGCACCGTTATAGGCGCCTAAGCGTCATCCTTGCCGATGTTCTGGGTCCCTACCGGCTCGCTTTCCGCCCTGTTCGTCCGCCTATTGATCAGCCAGGTGATAAACCAGAGCACCACCCCGATCGCCATCAGTCCCCCGGCGATCTGGTACTGGATGACGTTGCGGCCCACCCACGGCCCGGCGAGGAAGGCACACAGCAGAGCCGCGAGCAGCGGCAGTTGCCCGGGCGAGGTGAAGAACACCTTGCGGGTGAGGTCGCGCTTGTGGCGGAGCACCAGGCAGGCCACGTTCACTACGGTGAAGACGCACAGCAGCAGGAACGCCGTGGTGCCGGAAAGGTTTGCCACGATGTTGCTCTTGGGGTCGCTGGTGACGTACCAGATCAGCCCGAGCGCGAGGACGGTGGAGAACAGGATGCCGGCCCACGGGGTGCGGCGGCCAGGCAGGACCTTCCCCAGGGCAGGCGGCAGGACGTTCTGGCGTGCCATGCCGTAGATCAGCCGGCTCGCCATCAGCATGTTGATCAGCGCCGTGTTGGCAACGGCGAACACCGCGAGGAACGGGAAGACCCTGTCGATGGGGAAGTCCGGCGAGCCCTTGTGCACCACTTCGAGCAGCGCGGCGCCTTCAGCCTCGCGGATGTTCTCCAGCTCGGTGGGCGACAGCACGCTGACCACGGAGACGGCCACCAGCATGTAGAGGAGCACTGCGATGCCCAGGCCGGTCAGCATGGACCGCGGGAAAATCTTCTCGGGGTGCTTGGTCTCCTCCACCATGTTCACCGAGTCTTCAAAGCCCACCATGGCAAAGAAGGCGATGGAGGTCGCTGCTGTGACTGCCAGGAACAGGCCCTTGTCCTGGTAATCGTTGAAGACGAAGATTTCGCCCACGTTCCCGGTGCCCTGCGTCATCACGTAGAAGCCGACGCCGATCACGATGGACAGCGCGATTACCTCCACCAGTGTGAGGACCACGTTAAACTTCACGCTCTCCCCCACCCCCCGCAGGTTGATCGCGGCCAGCAAGACCATGAAGCCCATGGCCACGGCGGTGATCACGCCCTGCGCCGGCATCTCCATCCAGCCGTTGATCCTCAGGCCGCCGAAGAAATTCTGGGCGAGGACGTTCGCGGACGTGGAGGCGCTGGTGATGCCGGAGCAGACCACGGCGAATGCCACCAGGAACGTGACGAAGTGGATGCCGAACGCCTTGTGCGTATAGAGAGCCGCCCCTGCCGCCTGCGGGTACTGCGTAACGAGCTCAAGGTAGGAAAACGCGGTCAGCGTCGCGACGACGAACGCGAGCAGGAACGGCAGCCACACGATGCCACCCACTGTCCCGGCCATGGTTCCGGTGACCGCGTACACGCCGGCGCCGAGGATGTCGCCGACGATGAACAGCAGGAGGAGCTTGGGGCCCAGGACCCGCTTCAGCTCGTGTGGCTCCGCCTCCGGAGTTGCCGGAAACAGATCATCTGAAGTGGTGCTCATCGCCTGACCTCCACACTCAATACATCGATGTGACTTCACTGTGATCCTTTCGCGTTCCTTTGGCAACGGGCCGGGCCCGGGTCATCGGCATACCTGTTTCGGGGGTTTTGGCACGGGGCCAGAATGGGCAGATAACCGCCTTGCGAGCCTGACAGGGGTAGCCATGATCCTGAAAACCACGTCGGAATCCGAGGCAAAGGGGCTGACTGTGGAAATTTACGACGACGACACTCGCTCACTCGGTTACGTCACCTCCCATACGAAGGCCATGGCGATCAATCCTGCAATGACCGACGCCGACACACTGGAAGTGCGCAACCACGGCTTCGCGGACCGCGAGATCATGGACATCACCCTGGGGGCCACCGCGCGAAACTTCCTCAGCCGCACGCTCCTTGCCCTGGCCGTGGAGCTCGATGTTCCGCCAACCCTTAGTGCGAGCAGCATGGTGTGCGTTGACGCCGGGCGGACCACGCTTTAGTCCATCAAATGGATTACTTTCTGCCCTTGACCTGCGAAAACGTTAAGAAACCTTGACAATTTCTTGAGGAAATACCCGGGCATAAGTTGCGTCGGATCGGGGAAAGTAGTTCTTGCCAGCCCACGTGAGCCTGGCATTGGCAGCCGGCCCGCTGGGGGGCGGCTGGCCCGCCTGGGGGTGGGCAACCGTCACAAAGGGACTTATTCTCATGGGCATCAGCATGAAAACCACTTCAGGCAAGATTCTGGCTTCCGTCGCTCTGGTCGGCACCGCCGCGGCCGTTGCAGGCATGGGCACCTACGGTGCCTTCACGGGGACCACCACCACCGTAGACCAGCAGGTGACCGCAGGAACCGTCGACATCGACCTGACGGATCCGGGCACTCTTAACGTTGCCGTAGCCGGCCTGCTGCCGGGCGATTCCGTGGAAAAGTTTGCCACGCTGAAAAACACGGGCAACTCGACCCTGAACACGGTAACCCTGACCACCAACGCCGCTGTCTCCTCGCTGCTGACAACGGATGCAACCAACGGCCTGCAGGTGACCATCGACGCGTGCAACGTTGCCTGGACCGTGGTTGCGGCCGCTCCGGACACCTGCTCCGGCACGCAGACCGCCGTCCTCGCCAACGGCTCCATCATCGGCACCGGCAAGGCACTGGCCAACCTCGCATCAGTGACTGCGGGCTCGTCCGACCGACTGAAGATCACCACCTCGCTGCCCACCAGCGCGGATAACACCTTTCAGGGCCTGACCAGCACCATCGGCTTCACTTTCGACGCCACGCAGCGCACCGCCGCGGTCAGGTAACCCAAGACTTGGCGGTGTCATGAAAGCCAGCGCCGCCAAGCAGTACCTCCTGACCCCCGTCCGGACTCCCCTTAGGGCTGGTAGTGATGAGCGCAGTAACTGAAATTCCGACGGCGGCGCCGCGCGGCGCCGGGACCACCATCGCCGCGCGCCCCCGGGCTGGGGTCCGGACGGGCAAGCGACCGCGCCTTAAGGCAGCACTGCGAAGGACGGTCAGCGTCCTCACCTCCGCGATTTTCGTCGCGACAGTGGCAGCGTTCCTGCTCCTGGCCGTCGGTCCGCGGGTCTTTGGCTACCAGACGTCCACCATGCTCACGGGGTCCATGGCCCCGCTGATCAACCCGGGCGATGTGGTCGTCACCGTCCCCACACCGGTCAACGGGATCAGGGTGGGCGACGTCATTACCTACAGCATCCCTGTGGAAGACCACCGGGTGGAGACCCACCGGGTCACGGAGCTCTTCGCCAACGCGGCCGGTACGATTGCGGTCCGCACCAAGGGGGACGCCAACACCGGCGTGGATCCCTGGACCGCCACCTTCAACGCCGCCACTGTTGACCGGCACGTCCTGACCGTCCCCTCTGTGGGCCAAGCCATCCGCACCCTGCGCCAGCCGGTTGTCCTGAACACCATGATGTACGGGGCGCCGGCCGTCCTGGTGATCGGGCTGCTGGCCTCCATCTGGCGCAGGGATCCGGAACCCGCCGCCAGTGAGTAGGCCTGGCGCAGGTTCGGCGGCGGCCACCGGTCTGACGCTGTGCCTGCTTCTGGGCCTGACCCTGGCCCCCGCCGCCGACGCGGCCTTCACCGGCAATGGTGGTGCGGCCACGAGCTACTCAACGGCATCCATACCGATGCCAAGCGCCGCGTCCTTTCCGGCATCCGCCAGCTGCTCAAAGGTCAGTGGCATGTACCATGTCAGCATCTCGATTACGGGCACGGGCAACGTGCAGTACGCGAACTACTACGAGATGGTGGTCCGCAACCCGGCCGGTGCCGTCCAGTTCACGGGCAACCTGAGCAACTCGCTGGAGCGAACCTACACCACCCAGGTCAGCGTCGGCGCCGGCAAGGGCAACTGGATCTACGAGATCCGCGCCAAGTATAAAGTCCCCTCAACCACCAATGTCTGGAGCGGCCAGCCACTCGCCCGGACATTGATCTGCAATTAGCAGCCGAGTTGCTCTGCGATCATCCGGACCGTCCCGGATTCGCCCCTGATGCGCTGCAGCAAGGTCACCCCGTGGACGGGATGTCGGTTCAGTAGTTCCGCCGGTGCCGCAACCGCGGAAGCACAACGGCAAACACACCAGCTGCAGCAAACCCCAGCAGACCGGTGGCCGAGACTCCCGCACCGAGGGTGGTCAGCGCCGTCACCCCGGAGAGCAAAACGGGCCCGCCGGTTGATCCTGCGTCGGCGATGAACCGCCACAGCCCCAGGAACTGGCCGCGGCCGCGGTCGGGCGAGAAGTCGGCACCGAGGGTCATGATCAGGCCGGAGCTGATGCCGTTCCCGAAGCCGATAAGCAGCGACGCCAGCAGCAGCCCGCCAAAGGACGCAGACAAAGGGATGAGCAGCATCGCGATGCCCATGATGATGGTGGACGGGATGGCCACGAACAGCCTGCCGCGGCGGTCCATCACCTTGCCGGCCGGGTAAAACACCAGCATGTCGATCGCCCCGGACACTCCGTAAATCACGGAAGCCTGGGCCGGATCCATGCCCAGATGGTCCGCCCACAGCGGGATGACCACCTGGCGGGACGCGCGCAGCGCGCTGAGCAGCAGGACCCCCACACCCAGCGTCAGGAACACGCGGGCATGCGAAACCGCCACATTCCGCAGCGTCGGCTCCGGACCCTTGTGGCCGCCGTCGGGCGCTGGCGGGACCACCAGGTCCGGGATGGTTACCGCCAGAACGGCGGCGGCCGCCATGCCCACCACCCCCACCCAGTACGCTCCGGCGATCCCGGCGAACTGCATCACCCCGGCACCAATGAACGGCCCGATGAAGACGCCGATCCGGCTGACCCCGCCCAGCGTCGACAGCGCCCGCGCCCGGAACTGGACGGGCACCGCCTCGGTGAGGTACTTCTGCCGCGCCAGGCTGAAGACACTGGCGGCCATCCCGACGACGGCCATCGCCACCGCGAGCAGCCACAGTCCATTGGGAATCATGGATGACATGGCGGCGGCCGCGAGCGCCAAGGCACCCACAGCCGCGGCGCCGACGATGGACCAGCGTTCGCCGAACTTGAGCGTGATGAGGGAGGCCGGCAGGTTGAAAAACCACGAGCCGAGCCCGATCAGGGTGACGATCAGCGCGGAGACCGCCACCGAGGCGCCGAGGTCACGGGCGGAGAGGACCACCACCGGGAGGACCGCGCCTTCGCCGATGCAGAACAGCAGCGCCGGCCCGAACGCGGGTATGGCGATGCTTCGGAAGTTGAACGGCTGTGGGGTTCCTGGCGAAGTCATCAGATTTATCTTATGCCGCGGGAAATTCGCCAGCTTTTAGGGGGTCACAAGCGGCCCCGCGAGGACTAACGTTTGCCTTGTGGGGCGCTTCCGCCTGCCCCTCTCAGCCAAGGAGGTCTCATGGGTGAAGTGTGGATCCGCACCATCAACAACGGTTTGGTCCGGGCCGACAAAGTCACGGAAATCGCATCCACCCGGGGGTCCCTTCATGAGGACCAGGGTTTTGCGCTGAAGGTCATCGTGGACGGCAAGGCCCACGTCGTCATTGACGACGGCGGTCTTCCGGGCACGCTTCCCGAACGGCTGGAACACGCGCAGCATCTGGAGGATGCCCTGCTGTTCGCCCTCGACGAGGCCCGCGAAGCCGATTCATCCATGGTGGTCTTCTTCGATCCGGAGAACGACCGCTGGGCCCTCGCCGCGGCGGCGGAATTGGCCGGCGGGATTCCCGCCGTCGGATAACCCCCGACGGCGGCCCTCCTTCAAGCGCGTTGTGGCGCCCGTTCGCGCTAAGAAGAGGGCGTGCTAAAGGGAGTTCGCGCTAAGGGCGTGGGTCAGGCTGCGGCGTGGCTGAACTCGGTGGCCTTGGCGGTGACACGGCGGGGCGCGAGGATGCTCAGCGTGCAGTGAGTTTGCTGCGGGTCGATCCTGGCGGGCAGGTGATGGGTCTCGGAGCAGGCCTGCAGCTGCCGCAGGGCTTCGGGATCGACGCGGGCGTTCCGCACGTCCAATTCCAGGTCCAGGTTGTGCTTCAAGGCGTTGGCGCGTTTCACCACAACGTAGAGGGCCTGGATGCTGTGGATGGTGACGTGGCCCTTGGCGAGAACCTGGGCCTTCGCGTGGTCGAGATCTACACGGACAAGAATGCTGAGCTTTTCGGACAAGATAATCATGCCTTCCTTGCGTGGCTGCGACGCTGCAGCCGGGGAGGCCGCTACGCTGCGGCCAATGGCCGCGCCTCTGCAGCCTCATTCAGCGTAGGCAACGAATGTGATCTGCGCAACATTTGAGCTCAGATATGTCGCGCACCCCAAGCGCGCACTCGGGACTACCTGGGCCGGTACACGTCGGCTCGGTGGTCGACCCGCAGGATGCTGATGCTGTTGTGTTCCTCATCAATGGAGTGCAGGACGCGGTAGGGGCCACGCCTGGCCGAGTGGAAGCCGGCCAGGTCCCGCTCCAAGGCCCTGCCTACCCGCTGAGGGTTTCTGGAGAGGTCGCCGTAGGCGAATGCGATGATGGCCGGCAGTATCCGGGGAGGCACGGACTGCAGGTCCCGGCGTGCGGTGGGCGAGAAAATGACCTCATATGCCACCGGGGCTCAGCCCCGGTGCCTGGGCACACCGAACTCAGCCCGGATCTGCTCACCCAAAAGTAGGTAGCGCTAAGTGTCGTTTTGAGGGCTCAAAACGACACTTAGCGCTACCTAGTTGGGAAGGAGGCGGGGGAAGGGGAAAGCTACCGGTACCCGTCCACGATCGACGCCGCGATTTCCTTGTACGCCCGCCGTGTCTCGGGCTTCAGCACGTCCAGGGTGACCAGGTCGCCGTCGGCCACACCGCGGTCATGCGGGACGGCGATCAGCTGGCGGCAGATCCCGGCGAGGTGTTCCTCGATGGCGTCCTTGTCCACGCGGGAGGAGACCTCATCCTTGTCCGTGATGACAACGACGGCGTTCCGGGCCAGGTCCTCGTACCCGTGGCTCGCCAGCCAGTGCAGGGTGCTGCGGGCACGCTTGGCCCCGCTCACCGCATACCCCGCGGCGATGATGATGTTGTCCGCCGACTGCAGGATCCCGCTCATGGCGTTGTGCGTCACGCCGGTGCCGCAGTCGGTCAGGGCCACGGAGTAGTAGTTGGAGATGAGCTTGCGGATCCGCAGGTATTCGGCGGCCGTCAGCGAGTCGGAGACCTCCGGGTCCTGCTCCCCCGCGATCAGGTGCAGCCGGCCGGCGTGGTGCATGTACCGGGCCAGGGCGGTGAGCGAGTCAACGCCCTCGATGTTCGCCAGCAGGTCCGTGATGGTGCGCGGGCTGGCCTGCTGGTAGATGCCCTCGCCGAGGGCGCGCTCCACGAGGTCGCCGGAGTCCGGGTTGGCGTCGATGGCGCAGGGCGGGTCGCCGCGGAATTCGGCCAGCGTGAGGCCCACGCCCACCGTGGTGGAGGTTTTGCCGATGCCGCCCTTGAGGCTCAGCACCGCCGTGTTGTAGCTGCCCTGCAGCTGGCGGGAGATGCGGCGGCCCAGTTCGTCCTCCTCGCGCTGCTTGGCGCTGGGGCCCATGTTCCAGGCCCCGCCCGTGAGCGAGTAGAGGGCGCCGCGGACGCCGCCCACCGGCCGGGGCTTCTGCTCCTTGACGAACAGGCCCGGGGAGCTGATGAAGTCGGGCATGGGGCTGTCGGCGATGATGTCCGCGGTGGTGGGGCGGATGCGCCGGAACGCCGGTGCCGGCTCCGGTGCTTCCTCAGGAAGGTACGACGACGGCGGCGCGGCTTCGTCGCCGTCGTACGCCAATGCGGGGGTGCCATAGTCCGGCTCGGCCGGCTGCCCGTCCTGCGGCGTCGACTGCGGCAGCGGGGTCACCGGCGGCCTGGCGGGCCGGCGGGTGGGCGCCGGGACAGAGCTGATGGGGGCAGAGGTGATGGGGGCAGAGGTGATGGGGGCAGAGGGTGCGGGACTGGCTTGGTCGGCGGCGGCCGCCGCCTCCGCCCAGGAACTGCGGCGCGGAACTGGGGTGCCGGCGTCGGGGGTGCTCGAAAGGTCTGGCGTTACGGCTGGCATGGTTCCTGTCTGGGCATCCGAAAGCGCACCGTCGGCGCGACGGAGGTCACGGCGTCGCCGGGGCGGTTGCGGTAGCCCTGCATCTTCTGCGATGGGGCGTGCGTTCTGATCCGCCGGATCGGGCATGTCTGTCTCCCCAGGACTTTCGGCACAAGGTTCTGCGGCACTTTACGGACTGATTCAATCAGTAAGTCTAGGCGCTGGGGCGGAATTGCGAGGTTAGCCGCGGGTGAGCGCGGCAATCACCACGGCGCCGGTGAGGACCAGAAGCACGGCCAGGATGGCGTAGGCCTGCCATTTGGGGCGGCCCTTATGCGGGTTGATATCGATATAGGGCATGGCTAGCTGCGGATACTTCTCGTGGCGGTCACCCGCACTGCGCGTCGCTTCCGGCGCAGCACGTGGTACATCGCAGAGAAGGGAATCAGCAGTGTGCCCAACAGTGCGCACAGCGCCAGGACATAGTCAATGAGAGCCACAACCGTCTCCGAACGTTAGAGTGATCCCCCATGCGATCAGAGGTCACGCTATCGGTCCGTCACGGGATTGACAAATCGCGTCATTGACGCGGCGCGCTGGGCATGCTTCCGGTCACCAGATGGATCCCTCCGGACAAGATTGATTTCCGTCTCGCAGCTGTTCCTAACGGCCGGCGCGCGGACGAGACGGCCACCAGAATGAAGATCAGCAGCCAGAAAATTCCGACGAAGTGCTGGCGTTGTAAGGGCTATATGGTTCCGGGCATCAGAAAGCCGGAGATCATCATCGCGAGCTGATCTCCGGCTTTCTGCACGGGATGCGTCTGGAGCTATTCCCCAGCGCTCCTCCTAGCTAGGCCGCAACGAAGAGTCGAATGGCTCGCTGCGCATCGATGGCGGATCCGTCAGCCATCTCGAAGAAGTAATTACACTGCCATTGCTGGGATTTTTTCGCCTGCCGATTCGTCGTTGCTGACCATGGCGGATAGACGCGGAATCCTCGCTTGCCTCCGGCGCCGCCCACGGACACGACGCCATGCTTGACGAGCGCCGCCTTCGGAAACGCGAATGCTCCGACTCGGGAATCCTCCCGCACGCAGACCACTAGCATGTCGGGGTCCTCCTCAGCAGCCAGAGGTTCGGTCGACCCACGGAGAGAGCGCCGCCACACCGTCACGAACAATCCCACCTTCGTCGGGGTCAGCTTGCCGACCCGGAACCGAACCGGAGACCGACCGATTTCCGAGATCGCGGCACCGTACTCAGCGTTGTCGGCCTCGACTATGGCGGGCGAACAGACGAGGGCGAGGCCGCCGAGAACCCTCATCACCATGGCGACATCCGGATGGACCTGAACAGCAGACATAGAACTCCCATCGAAACGAATCCCCGACAGGAACGACGGGGCAGTGCATGAAAAGCTCAGCCCTCATGACCCGGCCAGGATGATGCAGTAGTCATCGCTGAGCAAGGCGGCGGTGGCGGCCCTGACCACGGTGCCGAGTGAATGTTATCGCCCTCGCCGGTTCGCCTTGTTCGCCCGGCGATAGGATGAAAGTGTCCCGCCGGCATGGGCCGGCGGACCGGCCATGGATAGGAGAGCCATCATGGGTTTAGGTGACAAGATCAGGCACGCCGCCGAGAAAGCCGGCGGCAAGGGCAAGGAAGCCGCAGGAAAGGCCACCGGCAACGAAAGCCTCAAAGCCGAAGGCAAGACCGACCAGACGAAGGCCGGCCTGAAGCAGGCCGGGGAAAAAATCAAAGACGCCTTCAAGAAACACTGACCCGAAACCCGGGGCCCGGAGCCTTCCCGGCCTGGCCCCGGGCCCCGCCCGGCACGTCCGGGGGAACCAAAGAAGGGACCACCTCATGAATGCTGAACCGCTTCCGCCGTCGGAGCCGGTGCACGGCCCCGGGCCCGCTCCGGCCGTTGCGAATCGGCCGGCAGTAACCCGCTCAGGCATGATCTGGGTGGCCACCGTGGCCACCCTGATGCTGCTGATCCTGCTCATCGCCTTCATCGTGCAGAACCAGGACAACGTCAGGGTCAGGTTCTTTGGCCTGGACGGGACAATTTCCCTGGGCATGGCCCTGTTTATCGCCGCCGTCAGCGGCGGGGTCCTGGTCGCCGTGGCAGGCGCCGGGCGGATCATCCAACTCAGATCCCACCACCGCCACGAACAGATCCCACCGCAAACAGCCTGAGAGCGACCCTCAGTGCGAATTCAGGTTGCCTGTTCCCTCGCGCCCCTGCCCGCGCGCTCCTCATACACAACGCGGCGCCTAGAATTCGGCCATTTCACTTCCTTGCTTCTCTCGGCGTCCCGACAGAACCAAGGAATGGAGAAGGCGCCCTAGGGCAGCAGCCGCTCACCGGTTGAGCGCGAACACCACCACCGCTGCCGTGGCCACTGCCAGGGCGGCCAGCGCAACGTAGGAAACCGCCTGAAGTCGGCGACGGCGGAGCTCGCTCCGTGTGTCGCGCGCGTACTGTGGACCCCCATACTTACCCATGCCGCAAGGCTATGAACACAGGCTCAAGGTTTGCTCAAGTCGCTCCAAATGTGACCTCCATGGCCGCCGGAGGCGCGATGCGGTTGACTGTCCAGATGGACTCCCACGGGTTTGCCGATCTCACCAAAAAGGACGTAACGCCCGACGCCGGGACGGTCGCCGCTGTGCGTCCCGCCGGTACTGGGACGACGACGACGGGCCTGCACCTTCCGGGCATTACCTCGCCGGGGTGACGGTCCTGCCGGCGTGGCGCAGGCGCGGGGTGGGCGCGGCGCTGACGGAGGCTCGGTTGCGGTGGGTCTGGGCCCGGGCGTCGGAGGCCTGGTACGTGGTCAATGCGGACAACCTCGTGTCCATCGAGCTGCACCGCCGCTGGAACTTCACCGAGATGGCCCGCGGGCCACGGTTCCACACCACCACATTCACGGGCGGGCTGGGCCTTCTGATGTGTGCCGCGGCGCCCGGAACGCCATCGCCACAGACCACGCGCGGCGGTAGAATCCGGTCATGGCCCAGGCTGCAGGGCACCCCACCATGTCGTTCGGCGACGCGATCCTCGCGGGCTTCCGGCAGTATGCCGAGTTTGGGGGCCGCGCCGGCGTGGCCGAGTTCTGGTGGTTCATCCTCTTCGTGACACTGGTAACCAGCGGCCTTGGCGCCCTGAACGTGGCCACCCCCAACGGGGTGATCGGTGTCGGTTCCAGCCTTGCCTCGCTCTGGGTGATCGGCACGATGATCCCCACGCTCGCCGTCGGCGTCCGCCGCCTCCGTGATGCCGGCCGCCGGTGGGAGGAGCTCTTCTGGCTGCTCATCCCGATCGCTGGCCTGATCGTTATGGCCATTCGTATGTCGGAGCCGTCCAAGGCGTAGCCCTGTGAAGGCCGTCAGGCCTACAGAACAACAACAGGCTCGTAGTGCTCCACGGTGGGAAACGGCGAATAGAAATGATGCAGGAGCGCGCGCCATTCCTGATATTCAGCCGATCCCCGGAAACCCTCGGTATGGTCCTCCAGCCGCGCCCATTCCACCAGCAGCAGGTACGTGGATGAATTCTCGATGCAGCGTGAAAGCGTGAGGCCCTGGAATCCGGGCATGGAGCCAATGATCGACTTCGCTTTGCTGAAAGCATTCTCGAATTCTGCCTCCATGCCGGGCCGGACGGAGAGCAGTGCATGTTCTGTGATCACCCAACAATCATGCCGGACAGCGCGGGAAGCAATGCTAAGTTCGAAGTGGCATACATCACTTCAGTTGATGAATCCCCGTTCGCCCGGTGCAGGGACGTCTGGAGTTGCCGCTGTAGCCACGCGGCGGCCGGAATGCACGGAGCGAAAGAGAGCCAGCCATGGCCGCCTCGCATTTCAGCCAGTTCCTTGATCAAGCCACCAGTCTGTCCAGCCGCCCCGCAGCCGCATGACGGCGCCCATCCATCCCCATGGGCCCGGAAATAGCCGGCCCGAAGGGCCAGCTGGCGGCGGTCCGGTTGCCTGCGTCCGCTGCGGCGCCGACGGCGGGCTGACGCTGCACTCCATCACCGCCGTCAGCCCGCCGTCGGACGTCCTGGTGGAGGTGGGGTATTCCTGCGACGCCTGCAACCTCCACTATGTCGGGCGGGCGGATGTGGCTGCTGTGGCTGCAGTTTTTAGCCGGCTCCACAGCCCCAAGGGCGTCCTGGTCTTCGGCGGGCACTACGTCCACTGCGAGCAGCCGATGCACAAGATCGGCTCGAAGGTGCGGAGCCTTAGCGCCCGGGGCTTTTCGGACGGGCCGCCGGAGGACGCGTCGGGTGTGTCCCTGACGGCTCAGGTTCTGCGTTGTTCCTGCGGCTTCCATATGGACGTGCCTGAATAAGCGAACAACGACGGCGCGCCCTACTGCAGCGGCCGTGTCTCCTGCAGGCGCTTGATGAACCAGCGTGTTCGCTGTCCGGCCCGCGTAGGCCGGTTGCTACTTGGTGGCGTTGGGGTGATGCGTGTGCACATCAACTGAGCAGACGGTTTGCCCGTCGACGTAGAACCAAAGCCGTGCACCGCCGGGAAGTTCGTGCTGCCAGCGGCCGAAGTGCCGAACTGAATTTCGAACTCTGCCTTCTTGAGGGGCCGTGGTACGCCGGATCTCATAGCGCTCATGTAGTGCGCGGGTCGGCAACTGCCGTGGGCTCGATCCAGTCCAACTGGTCATCGGGGGTGTAACCGGCGCTAATGGCCTCCGCGGTGGATCGCCAGGCCCGAAGTGCAACCAATGCCTTGTCGAACCTGCCGACGGAGGCACATGCGCGGGTGATGGCGACAATTTCGCGTGCGAAGGCGGCCTCGTCTGCCTCGCTGAGGAATGCAATCCAGGGGAAGGGACCGCGGAGCCGCTCCACAAACGGAACCTGCGGATCTCCCAAAGACGCGGTCACGAGGTGAGCCGCCAGCTCTGCCCCTTCGTGTATCCGGTCGAACTCGGGGGATGTCAGAAGAACGAGGGGTTCCCCATCGCGGCGGGTGATCCTAACGGGCCCTTCCTCGCCGCCTTGAAGACGTTCGCCGAATTGCGGGATAGCTCGGAGG
Organism: Pseudarthrobacter raffinosi; assembly: GCF_023913735.1. Taxonomy (GTDB): domain Bacteria; phylum Actinomycetota; class Actinomycetes; order Actinomycetales; family Micrococcaceae; genus Arthrobacter; species Arthrobacter raffinosi. Next base: position 8,104 of record NZ_JAMXBH010000004.1, on the reverse strand, counting down.
ACTGGGCGGTGCGTGAAATGGTGGGGCTGGACATACCTTCATTATTCGGAACGTGTTCTGAATAATGAAGGGCCTCGGGGCTAGTGCAGCGGCCGCGTCTCCTGCAGGCGCTTGATGAACCAGCGTGACTGCTCCGGGCCGTAGGGCAGCACGGGGATGGCCTTGGTGGCGTCGGTGGGGGTTTCGCGGATGGACTGCTGGGCCTGGCGGACGGCGGTGGTCATGGTGTTGGCCATGGTCTTGACGAACTGGTCACTGCAGGGCTGGCCGTGGCCGGGGATCAGGAACTCGTAGCGGTGGCGCAGGGCGGAGATGTGGCGCAGGCTGTCGGCCCATTCCTCCGGGTAGGAGTCCTCGAAGGACGGGTGCGCGCCCTGCTCCACGAGGTCGCCCACAAAGAGGGTGGTGGGCGTGCCCACCAGGAGGTCGCCGTCGGTGTGGCCGCGGCCCAGGTAGAAGAGGGTCACGGTGATTCCGCCCAGGTCCACCAGCACGGGCTGGTCCTTGACGATGGCGTTGGGCACCACGAGTTCCACATTCTCGCCCTCGCCCGTGGACATCTCCGGCTCCAGCGTTCCCACGAACCGGCGCTGCAGGTCCCCGTGGTCGTCGATCTCCTGGGCGCAGTTTTCGTGTGCCCAGAACTCGGTGGCGCCGTCGGATGCGAACACGGCGTTGCCGAAGAAGTGGTCGTAGTGCGCGTGGGTATTGACCACCACCAGGGGCAAAGAGGTCTTCTCCCGCACCGCGTCCAGGATCTCGCGCCCCTGCCGCGGCCCGCAGCCGGTATCGACCACCATGGCACGCTCGGAGCCCACAATCAGGCCGGTGTTCAGCAGTGATCCTTCGGTGACCAGCACGTAGTTGTCCGCGCCGACGTCGAGCCATTCTGACATTGTTTCTCCGTACCTCCGGAAAGCGACTGCGTTCTTGGCCCCGATTCTACCCGCGGGGCCTTGGAGTTTCCGGGATGCGGGACGCGGTCCGGGCCGCATGTGGAGATCCACATTCCTAGCCGGGATTTCGCCATAAATCCATCGAACTGCGTAACATCTCGCTATGCAGACAAAACAACACGCGTGCTTCTGTGATCACTGCGGCAGGATCACGAACCACGTGACCCACTATGTAAAGGCCGAAGGCGGTGGCCAGCTGATCGCGACGGTGCAGTGCGCTGAGCATGCAGAGGAAGCCGTCTGACGCTGAGGTGCACAGCTCGCCTAGGCACAGTCCATAGCGGACTAGACGGCCTCGCCTAGTCCGCTATAGACTTTTCTCGTGATGAAGCGCCGGGAACTCCTGAACCAGCTCAAGCAGACCGCAAAGGACCTCGACGTCGAGTACCCCACCGAGGAAGGCGGCAGGCACACACGCGTGAACGTCGGCGATAATACGACGTTTGTGCCGCGCCACAATGAAATCGGCGAGAAGCTCGCCAAGCAAATCATGAAGCAGGCCAAGGGAGAGGACACCAAATGAAACTCGAAGTAACGGCCAGCCGGGACGGCCGGTTCTGGTACGTGGAATCCACCCAAATCGACGGGCTTACCACTCAGGCCCGCACCGTCGCCGAGATCCCCGAAATGGTCCGCGATTTGGCGGCCATGATCACGGGACGCCCCGAATCCGACTTCGACGTCGAGGTCACCTTCGACACGCCTGAAGTCGCAGCCCACCTCCGCCAAGCGCGTGAGCTAGCTGCCAGGTCCGATGAGCTGAAGGCGGCATCAGCCAAGGAACGCCACGAGGCGGCCATGGTCCTGAAGCGGCAAGGTGTCACCGTCCGCGACATCGGCGCGGTACTTGGCGTCTCACACCAGCGAGCGCAACAGCTCGTCACCCACTGACCGCGCTACGACCGTTCGGCTCCGGCCCATCATCCGCAAGAAAGGCATCGGGCGTGTGCGCCTCGATCTCTCAACTACCGATGCGACGAGGCGTTCCGGCGTCACTTTGCCCTCTCGTTCGACGGCGGGGGGACGGCGGTTCTCCGCGTCCCGTTCACCTGCACTAAGTTTGTCCGCGTCGCCTCCCTACTGCGCCCGGCGCCTGAAATGCTCTTCGACGAACCGCCCTCTTCTGGTGTGCGGATGTACCCAGACTTCACCGGGCAGCCCTGCCGGGCCGCCTGCCGCAAGGTCGATGGTGGTTGGGCTGCTGTCGTACAGGTCCGTGGCGCGAGCCCGGCGCTCTCCCTCGAAGGCTTTCGCCATAAAGTCCAGCGCGTCGGGGCTGACACCGCATGCAAGTGCGTCTTCGCGCCAGTGCGAGACGGCCTCATCCACGATCCGGATTCGCTGGACCGCTTCATGCCGGGTCAGCCTGACCGACCTGGGCATCCCGGTCATCCGTCCTTGAAGTGGTTCCACTCGTTCATCCCTGGCCGCGGTGGTCGCTGCTTCGCATCCGTGCGGCCACGATGATGCCGGAGAGCGCAGTCAGGCCGGCGACGACGGCGACGGCTGCCGGGATGCCGTAGGCGTCGGCGATGATGCCGGAGAGCAGGGCGCCGACGGCGAACCCGCCGTCGCGCCACAGCCGGTAGATGCCCACTGATCTGGCCCGCCATTCGGGGTGGGCGACATCGCCGATCGCTGCAAGCAATGTGGGGTAGACCATGGCGGTGCCGGCACCGAGCAGGACGACGGCGGCAAGCCAGGTTCCGAAGTCATTTCCGAGGGCGACCATACCGAGCGCCAGGGCTTGGACGAGCATGCCTCCGGCGATCAGCGGTTTGCGCCCGATCCGGTCCGAGAGGGCGCCGGTGATCAGTTGACCGGCGCCCCAGACTGCCGGGTAGACGGCGGCGAGGATGCCGATGCGTTCGATGCTGAGCCCTGCGGCGGCGAACAGGACAGGGAACAGGCCCCAGGCCAGGCCGTCGTTGAGGTTGTTCACCATCCCGGCCTGGCTGACGGAGGACAGGGACTTGTCCCGGAAACTGGTCAGAGTGAACACCTCACGGTTGCTCAGCCCGGCATGGCTGCCGGCGTGGACCGGAACGTGCCCGGCGGCTTCGGCTTTGGCGTGGTGGTGTGTTTCGCCGATGGTCAGCACGGACAGGCCAAGGCCGACGGCGATGAAGGCAGCGCCGAGCAGGAAGGGCCCGGGGCGCAGTCCGTAGGAGGAAGCGATGTAACCGGTGGCCAGTGCGGTGCCTGCGACGCCGAGGTAGCCGGCCGCTTCATTCAGCCCCATTGCCAGGCCGCGGCGTTCGGGACCCACGAGGTCCATTTTCATCATCACGGTGGTGGACCAGGTCAGGCCCTGGCTGATGCCCAGAACCACGTTGGCTGCCACGATCCAGCCCCAGGAAGGCCCGAAGATCAGCAGGAGGGGCACCGGGAGGGCGATGAGCCAGCCGGCGACCAGGACCGGCTTGCGGCCGTAACGGTCCGAAAGGGTCCCGGCGAAGTAGTTGGTCGCGGCTTTGGCCAGACCGAACGCCAGGATATAGGTCAGGGCGGAGGTGTACTCATCGAGGTGGAAGACCTGTCCGGCGAGCAGCGGCAGCACGGTGCGTTCCTGGCCGAGGGTGCCGCCAACCAGGGCGTTGACCGCGACGAGGAGCATGAACTGCGCCAGGTTCTGCCGCAGTCCCAGCGTGATGACCTCGGTTGTCCGAGGCTGCTGGCGGGAGGCGGTGTTGCCTAAGGCCATTGGCGGATCCTGTCAGTGTTAGGGGTGCCGGTCAGCGGGCTTGGACGGTGGCCATCATGCCTTGGTCTTCGTGGTCCAGAATGTGGCAGTGGATCACGGTGCGGCCGGCGAAGTCGTCGAAGGCCACCCGGACTTTCACTTGGCTGCGGGCGGGGACGTTGACCACGTCCTGCCATTTTGGCCTGGTCACGTCGCGGTTGCCGTCCTGGACGATCTGCATGGGCCACACATGCAGGTGGATGGGGTGGTCCATGGGGCTGGAGTTGGTCAGGGTCCACTCCTCCACGGTCCCGGCTGCGGCCGTCTCGTCGAGCCGTTCGGGGTCGAACTCCCGTCCGTTGATGGTGAAGGCCATCATGGTGCCCTGTCCGCTGCCCATTCCCGCGCCCATGTTTCCATTCATGCCCATGGCGAAGTTCAGGGTGCGGGCGGCGGTGACCGGTTCGTTCCGTAGATCGCGCAGGGGCCGGCCCTCGGGCACGGGCCCGGGGTCAGTGCCCGCGCTTCCCGAGACGGCCAGGGTGAGCAGTTCGACCGGGCCGCCACCGGATTTGTTGTCGCCCCTCATGGCCCCGCCCATCATGGCGTTCATGCTGCCGCGGTCCAGGGCGCCAGCCGTGAGGGCGGCGGACCCGTCGCGGGTTTCCACGAGCAGCTCTACGCGGTTGCCGGGGGCGAGAACCACTTCGGTGACGTCCTCTGGGATCGGCAGGCGCCCGAGGTCCCTGCTGAGCAGCCGGACCTGCTGTCCGTCAAGTGCCAGGCGCAGGTACCGGGAGGGGCAGGCGTTGATGATCCGCCACCGCTCCCGTTCTCCGGGCGCGGCGCGCAGTTGCGGGCGGAGTTGCCCGTTGACCAGGACGATCTCTCCCTCACGTCCCATCATCTGCTGCAACTGGTCCACCTCGGCGAGATTGCCGGCAGCGTCGAGGGACAGGTCGGAGACCACCAGCACCCGCTCCCGGGTGACCGGAACCGGGTCGGGGTCCTCCACCACGATGGCCCCGTAGAGGCCGGCAGCGACCTGGTCGGCGGCGTGCCCGTGGCGGTGCGGGTGGTACCAGTAGGTACCAGGCGGGTGGTCCTCGGGCAGGGTGAACTCGTAGTCGAAGGACCCGCCCGGGTCAATGCTTACGAACGGGTTGTCACTGTTGCCCTGTGGGGAGACGTGCAGTCCGTGCACGTGCAGGTTCGTGGGAGCCCGCAGCCCGTTGCGCAGTGTGACCCGGATCGTGTCGCCCGCGCGGACCCGCAGGGTCGGACCGGGCAGTGAGCCGTTGAACGCCTGGACGGAGGCATCCCGCCCGCCGACCCGGACCCGTGCCGGCGCGGCGGTCAGGTCCAGCTCCAGCACCCGGTCGCGGCTGGCCAGCACCTGGGGTTCGGTCAGGCCCTCACCCCCGGTGTATCCGGGTCCGTTGCCGGTGGTCAGCCACAGCCCTGCGCCGCCGGCAGCCGTAGCGCCGGCCCCGACCGCACCCAGTGCCAGCAGCTGGCGGCGTGTCAGCGGCCTCACCGGCCGTCCTCCTCCAGTATCCGTCGCCGTTCCTGGTATTCCTCGGTGCTGATCTCCCCGCGGGCGTAACGCTCCTCAAGGATCTCCTTGGCCCGGGCAGGGCCCGCACCCGTGCGCGGTGGTCCCTGCCCATCGGTGGGCGCGTTACCGCCGGCGTTGCGGGTGAAGGCTTTGACCAGCACCACGGCGAGCGTGACCCCGCCTGCGATCAGCAGAAGCCAGAAGATCCAAGCAAGCCCCATCCCGCCCATATCAAAGCCGTTCATCATGAAGGGTTCCTTGTCTCTTTCGTACACGGCCAGGCCGTTCCTGACCGCAGGTTATCCGGGACGCGCTGATGCCGGTGGTTCTAGGCCCTGGCTGACTGACGGGAGTTCTGCCAGGCGTCCCAGGCGGCGTAGCTGCCGTCGAGTTCGACGACGTCGTACCCGGCGCGGCGCAGGGCGCTGGCCGCGACGGAGTTCCGGACCCCGGACTGGCAGTAACTCACGATGGTTCCTTCGGCCGGAAGCTGGTCCAGGTGCCACATGGCGCGGCCGCCGCTGAGCTGGTGGGATCCGGGGATGTGCCCGGCGGTGTGCTCGGTGCGGTTGCGGACGTCCAGCACCATGGCCGCATCGAAGCTGCCCAGTTCTTCGGGCCGGATCAGGGGCGGGGTGCTGACGGGGAGTCCCTCGATGGTGGTGACGTAGCCGGCGACGTTGTCGATGCCGACCCGGACCAGGTGGTCCCACATCTCCTGCGCGGCTTCCTGGCCGTCGGCCAGCAGCACGAGCGGGTTCTTGTCGGTTTCCGGGTTCACGACCCAGGCGCCGTAGCTGGCCACGGACTTGCCGGCGGGAACGTTCAAGGAGCGGGTGACGGTGCCTTCGTGGACTTCGGTGTTGGGGCGGGTGTCGATGAAGGTGACGGTGTCCTGGGCGAGGTCCTTGGCGACGTCGGCCGGGTCCAGTTCCTGAAGCGGGGTGCGTTCGCCCATGACCGCCGGGCCTTCACGGTTTTCGCGCTTCATCCGTCCGAAGTAGGCGTGCGCGTCGGGCTGGCCGTCGAGGAGTTCGTCGATGAAGCCCTGCTCGTCGTTCGCGGCGAGGTACGGGCCCCACCAGGCGTAGAGGCGCTCGTAGCCGACGGTGGAGGAGGGGATGGCGCCGAGGGCCTTGCCGCAGGCGCTGCCGGCGCCGTGGGCAGGGTGGACCTGGACGTAGTCCGGCAGGGTCAGGAATTTGTCCCGCAGGCTGGCGAAGAGCTGTTTGGCGCCCTCGAAGCGGGTGTCGACGCCGCCGGCTGCCTCGTCGAGCAGGTCCGGACGGCCCAGGTCACCGGAGAAGACGAAGTCGCCGGAGAGCAGGTAGCCGGGCTGGTCGCTGAACGCGCCGTCTGTCACCAGGAACGACAGGTGCTCGGGGGTGTGGCCCGGGGTGTGTACGGCCTGGATGCTGATGTTGCCAATGGTGACGGTGTCGCCGTCATAGAGGCGTTCGCCGTCGAATCCGTACTGCCAGTCCGGGCCGCCTTCGCCGGAGACATAGATTTTCGCGCCCGTGGCGGCCGCGAGTTCGCGGGTGCCGGAGAGGTAATCGGCGTGGATGTGGGTTTCGGTGACCGCCACGATCTTCATGCCGTTCTTCTCGGCCAGATCCTGGTACACCGCGATGTCCCGGCGGCCGTCAACGACCACTGCGGTCCCGTTCGCCTGGCAGCCGATCAGGTAGCTGGCCTGGGCGAGGTCTTCATCGTATATGCGCTCGATAAGCATTGGTGCTCTCCTTCATGAGGGGAAGTTTGGTGTCTGTTCCTGCATCAATTCTAATACCCCTGGGGGTATGTTGCAATGCTGGGTGTGCCGGCTGTCTTTCGTTGGGATGTTAGGGGTGTTGCTGCGCTGAGCCGGCCCTGAGCTTGTCCATGTCCAGGTTCTTGACGTCCTGGATGACTTCTTCCAGGCCGGTGGCATTGAGCGCTCCGGGCTGGGAGAAGACCAGGGTTTTGTCCTTGAAAGCCATCAGGGTGGGGATGGAGGTGATGCTGGCCGCGGCGGCGAGGGCCTGTTCGGCTTCGGTGTCTACCTTGGCGAAGGTGATGTCCGGGTGCCGTTCGGCGGCGGCACCGTAGGTAGGGGCGAACATGCGGCAGGGGCCGCACCAGGCTGCCCAGAAATCAACGAAGACGATCTCGTTGTTCGCCAGGGCTTCGGCGAAGTTCTGTTCGGTGATATCGATGGTTGCCATGAGGAGGTTCGTGTCCTTCCGGATGGTGTCGTGGAGGGTTGGATGCTGATCTTCAAGCAGGAGGGTCAGGTGGTGGGGAGGCCTGCGCGGGTCCAGGCGATCATGCCGCCGGCCATGGTGTCGGCGGTGAAGCCGGCACCGTTGAGTGCGTCCGCGACGGCGGCGGACCGGTTGCCGCTGCGGCAGACGGCGATGACGGGGACTGTGGGGTCCAGCTCGGACAGTCGTGCCTGCAGCTGCCCCATGGGGATATGCAGCGCTCCCGCGATCATGCCGTCGGCGACTTCAAAGTCCTCGCGGACATCGAGGATCCGGCCAGTGGATCGGCGCTGGTCGGCTTCGTTGACGGTGATTTCAGTCATCAGTTTCTCCTTCGGATAGTTGGACTGTTGTCCTTAGCGGACGGGTTCCCCGGCCTGACGCCAGGCGCCCATGCCACCGCGCAGGGAATATGCCTCATAGCCCTTTTCCGCAAGCAGGCGGGCGGCGGAAGCGGATCGGATCCCGGACTGGCACATGGCGATCACGGGCCGGGTCTTCTGGATGCCGGCCGTGCTGGCCTGGAGGCGGTCTAAAGGAACGTGCTTGGCCTGCGGGGCCCGTCCGGAGCGCCATTCCTGGACGGTACGAACGTCGATCAGGGCGGCACCGGAGGCCAGGAGTTCCTTGGCCTCAGCGACCGTGATGGTTTTGTAGGGCT
>NZ_JAMXBH010000007.1 GCF_023913735.1 Pseudarthrobacter raffinosi | reverse complement strand
GGCCACCGCAATGGCGGCCTTCACGCCAACCGCGCAACCGCTTCCCGCGGCTGCCTGACCAAAAAGAAACTACGCGACTGTCTCACATCCTTGACACACCTCAGATCAACCTCGGCCGAAACCTGGTCCTGCCCGCGCTCGTTAGGGACTTCCGGGCACACCCGCACGGCGCACTGAGTCTCCAGGCTTTGCATAACGATTTCACCTCCTCTTCACCCCTTCATGGTCCGATCGGCCGAAAGCCGCATGATCCCGGCTGCGTTCCTCAGATGCCTGGGACGCCCGAGAAACGAACCCACGACTACGTCAGGCACGGGACCACGACCTTGTTTGCCGCACTGAACACCGCGGATGGTTCCGTGATCTCCAGTCTTCACCGGAAGCACCGCGCCACCGAGTTCCGGAGCTTCCTGGTCAAGATAGACGCCCAGGTCCCCGAGGACCTGGACGTGCACCTGATCTGCGACAACTACCAAACCCACAAAACCCCGACTATCAGGAACTGGCTCCAGGCCCACCCGCGGTTCCACATCCATTTCACCCCCACCTACTCCTCCTGGCTGAACCAAGTCGAGCGCGGATTCGTCACCGAAGACCTCCTTCGCCGCAGCGACCACCGCAGCGTCCAGGCCCTCGAAGCCGACATTCGCAACTGGGTCAAAACATGGAACGAAAACCCCACACCATACATCTGGACCAAGACCGCTGAACAAATTCTCGAATCAATCGGCAGACTTCTGAAACGAACTTCAGGCGCAGGGAACTAGGTCAGCTTCGCAGCGGAGCAGTGTGGGGTTCCAGAAGGCCATGCCGAAGTGGCCTCGGCACGTGGCCAGTTGGGCAACGATGGCGGGGCAGCTTCCGCGCCGGAGAAGTGCTGTGCCTCCGCCACGTAAAGCCGCTCCAATGCCTCGTCTCCCAGTGAGTGGGCCCGCCACACCCGGAAGATGTGCCGCATTCTGTGGGCCGTTGCATGGATGCGCACTATTCCGGGCACAGCGTGAACGTAAATTTCACAGCTGACCATTTTGTGAAATGTTTTTTCTTCGTTTACCTCCGGTGTTCTCGCCCGTTGACTCAGCCACCTAACTTGAAGTTGTGAGCACGCAACAAATCAAAGTCCCCGCCAAGCACCAGACCCAGTTCCTTGAGTCCATCCGGGAAAACCTGGCCTCGTTTTCCGCCGTGGAGCTGCGTATCGCCCGTGCCATTCTGGGAGATCCGCAGAACATCATCAATCAGTCGATCGGCCAGTTCGCGGCTGAGGCAGGAGTTTCGTCCGCGTCCGCAGTACGGTTCTGCCAAAGCATGGGCCTGGCCGGTTTCCAGGCCCTCAAGCTGGTTCTGACCCGCGAGTCGCCGTCCGAAACTGTGCAGCTTGCCGATATCGAGGCCGATGACGATGAACGGACCGTTAGCCGCAAGGTGGTTCTCGGTTCGGCCGAGGCGTTACAGTCTGCCGCGGGGAACATTGACCACGGCAGCGTGGCAGAAGTTGCGGCCCGTATCGGCAGAGCACGCAGAACCCTGGTTTTGGGCATCGGCACGTCAGCTCCGTTGGCCGCGGATGTGGCGTATCGGCTTGCCTTGGTGGGAGTCGATGCTGTGTTTGTCGCCGATGCACATATCCAGAACATCATGGCCAGCCGCCTCACCCGGGAGGATGCCTGCCTGATCGTCAGCCATACGGGTTCCACCACGGAAACACTGGCAGCATCCCGTGCGGCGAAGGCAGCGGGGGCAGCGACGGTGGCGGTTACCAGCTTTACCGGAACACCGCTGACTGACCTCGTGGATCTGTCAGTGGTGGCGGGCAGTCAGGAAACGGCCTACCGGGTGGATGCCATGACCAGCCGTGTGGTGCACCTGGCTGTACTGGACGCCATCGTGGTTCTGCTGACCCATGGATCCCATCAGCGCATGGCCGCATTGTCCGCCAGCAACGACATCCTCTCCCAACTTCATCGCAGTTAGCGCAATTCCCAGAATATTCCGCTCAATCCTGGAGACCTCATGCCCACAATCATCACCGGCCGTGTCATCGCGGCAGAAGGAATGCCGCTTCCCGGCGTCGCCGTCACAAACGGTCGGGACGTCGTGGCCACCGGAGCGGACGGCACTTTCACTGTCGAAACCTTCGGCTCATTCATCACCCTGACCCGTCCCACCGGGTGGCATACGGACCACTGGTTCAGGCGGGTTCCCGCCAATGCCGGCAACAGCACGGAGCTCGTCTTCGAACTGCACGCCACGGAGCAATCCCTCCCGTACCAGTTCATGCACATCACCGATACGCATATCGACATGGCTCAGCCCGACCAGTGGGCTTTCGACAAAGGACGCCTGACAACGCCTGACCAGCTGAAGGAATTCATTCAGGACCTCCCTCAGCTTTCGCCGGCGAGCCGCTCCGTGATCGTCACCGGCGATCTGGTGGACCACGGATCTCCGGAGGAGTTTGCCGGTTTGCTGGATGCTGTGGCTGATGCCCAGGTTCCCGTCAACCTGGTTCCCGGGAACCACGACCACATGCACGCCGGACGGGCAGGGCGCATTTCCCGCAACAACTACATCGTCAACGATGGCGACCCGGGACTGTACGAGTCGTTGGTGGGCCCGCGGTGGTTCTCCTACGGTGTTGCCGGCCTGCACGTGGTGGTGATGGACTGGCACACGCACGAGCTCGGACTAGACCACACGGTCCAGGAGGAATGGCTCAGCAATGATCTCGCGGCCGCCGGGGACGATACCCCCTACATCCTGTGCATGCATGACCAGCCGGGGCATCCGGTCATGGACCGGCTCCCGCGGAAGCCGCTGGCCACCTTCTCCGGCCATTGGCACACGTCCCGGGTCGTGGACATCGACGGCGTCCTGCACGTCAACAGCCCCACCCCGTTTTTTGCCGGCCTGGACTATTCCCCGCCGATGTTCCGCGAAGTGGTGTGGGACGGCACGAGCCTGGAGCTGAACACCCGCACCATGCCGGCCCACTACCTGCACAACCCGGAACACGCGTTCGACGTCGACAAGGCCACCGTCGCAGGATATGACGCCAAATCCGGCAGTTCGCTGGTCCGCTGGCGCCATCAGCTGGCCGGTGCCGGCCACCGCGCCGGGCTCGCCCTGGCGGGGGACCAGATCTTTGCCGGCTCCCAGATTGAGGACCGCCCTGCCGGGACGGTAGAGGCGCTCGACGCTGAAAGCGGCCGGCTTCTGTGGTCGGCGCCCACCGGGTCCGCCGTCAAGACGCGTCCGGTCCTGGTTGGCGACGTCGTGGTGGTTGCCGAGGTCAACGGTGCGGTAGCGGGCCTGGCTGCCGGAACCGGTGAGCGGCTGTGGACGACGCCCTCCACGGACCCGTACCGGCGCTTCGCCTGGCAGTCACCAGTGGAATCGGCGGGCATCGTGGTGCTCGGCGACCAGAGCGACCTCCGCGCCCTGGACGCTGCCACCGGAGAGGTCCTGTGGCGGCGCACCGATCTGTCCCCCCACCACAACATCGTCACGCATTCCAGCCCCGCGATCGTGGGCACCATGGTGATGGTGGGGTTCTGGCCGACGCCGAACTCGCCGATCGCCGTCGACCTCCACACCGGGGAGTCTATCTGGCCCATGCCCCTACTGCAGGACGACCCGTGGGACGCCGCCCGGAACCTCCGGGTCACCGGGACCGCGGCCTACGACGCTGCGCAGGACAGCTTCCTGGTACCGGCGATCTCCAGCACGGCCAAGCTGGACCGGAAGACCGGCTCCGCGCAGTGGACCGTGCAGCATGAAGGCGGCTACAGCCCCTCCACCCCGGTCATCACCCCCGCCGGATACGTGGTCACCGTGACCGGCCGTGGTCTCCGCATGCTGGCCAAGGAGACCGGCGGGCAGCTGTGGGATGCAGCAGTGGATGGGCTGGCTCCGTTCCCCATGACGGCTTACCGCATGAAGGCAAACCCCGTCATGGCCGCCCCTGCCTACGAAGAGTCCAGCGAAACGCTGCTGCTGCCAGGGCTCGACGGCGTCATCCGCCGTTACGGACTGGACGGCACCCCGGCCGGGACGTACGACGTCGGGGTCCCCCTCGCAGCCCCGCTGGTCGCCGCCGGGGGCGGTAGCTACCTCACGGTGGGAGTCGACGGCGGGCTGCTCGCGCTTAATCTGGGAGCCGGATCATGAGCCTGCTGACGCGTTCGGCGGCGAAGGTCGCAGCCGCAACGCCGGCTCCCGGAGGCCGTACAGGCAAGCAGGCCCCCACTTCTGGATACTCCAGGCCGTCCCTGACGCCGTATCTGTTGCTGCTCCCCGCTCTGGCGGCCCTGTTGCTGTTCGTCTACGGGCCGGCCCTGTTGTCCCTGATCGGGAGCTTCTTCGTTATCCCGCTGTCCGGGGGTTCATGGAAGTACGCGGGCATCAATAATTACCTCAAGGTTTTTGCAGATCCGCTGATCCATCAGGCGGCGTGGAACACGCTGGTGTATTCGCTGGCCACGATCATCCCGTCCATTGTGCTGGGGCTGTTGCTGGCGTTGCTCATGGAAAAGATGGGCCGCGGGAGCTGGCTCGCCAAGACCGCCCTCATTCTGCCCATGACGGCGAACATGGTGGCCATGGCCGTGGTGTTCAAATGGATCTTCGCGTTCCAGGGCGGTTTCGCCAACCAGCTCCTCGGGATCGTCGGCCTCGCCCCGGTGAACTGGCTGGATGAAGCCGATACGTCATTGTTCACCGTTATTCTGCTGGGGCTGTGGCGGGCTACGTCCCTGTGCATGTTGCTGTTCATGGCAGGGCTGACCACCATCCCGTCCTCCATCCACGAAGCGACGGCCGTCGAAGGAATCCGGGGTTTCACCAAGCTGCGGACGGTCATCCTGCCGATGCTTCGGCCCACCGTGGTGTTCGTCACGGTCCTGTCCATCACCGGCGCCGTCCAGGTCTTTGAAATCGTCAACGTCATGACCAAGGGCGGCCCACTGGGAAGCTCGGAAACCGCCATGACCGCGGCCCACAAGGTGGGCTTCGAGTACTTCCGGATCGGCGAAGCATCCGCCATCTCCTTCATCCTGATCGCCCTGCTGCTTGCCGTCGGCATCATCGGACGTCCGCGGCGTACCAAGGAAACCCCATGACCAAACTGAACAAAGTCCACACAGCTTTGGCTACGACCCTCGGCATCCTCGCGGCGGCACTGGCACTGTTTCCCTTCTACTGGATGGTGCGGACGGCAGTGGCCCCCGCGGAGGGCCTGACAACCACGGGACTGAGCCTCATCCCCGTCGAATTCGACTTTTCAAACTTCACCCGGGCCTGGGACAAGGCGAACCTGGGCCAGGCCATGCTCAACGGCATCGCGGTGACGCTCGGCATCCTAGTCCTGCAGCTGTTGACCTGCATTCCGGCCGCCTACGCGCTGTCCAAGTTCCGGTTCCGCGGCGCCGGCCTCATCCTCGGCCTGGTGCTGGCCTGCCTCCTCATCCCGCACCAGGCCACCATGATCCCAACCTTCGTGGGGCTGAACCTGCTCGGCCTGGGCGATACACGGCTGGGCCTGGTGTTGCCGTTCGTCACGAGCGCCATCGGCATCTTCATGCTGCGCCAGCAGATGATGGCGGTGCCGGAGGCCATTATGGAGGCGGCAGAGACCGACGGGCTGGGCCCACTGCGGACCCTTGTCTCAGTGGTCGTGCCGATCTCGGCTCCGTCAATAGCCGCCTTCTCCATGCTGTCGATCTTCACCCACTGGAACGACTACCTTTGGCCGCTCCTGGTGGCACGTAGCCCGGCCATCATGACCCCGCCGCTCAGCCTCGCGATCTTCCAGAATGCCGACACCGGCTTCGACTATCCCGCACTCGCGGCCGCCGCCGCTATCGTGACCGCACCTGTGGTCATCCTCTTCCTCCTCGCCCAGCGTCACTTTGTCCGCGGTATGGCCGGCACCGAAGTCGCCGGCTGACTCCGTAACCCCTCCCCACCCCCATCTACAGACCTCCCAAATCACACGAAGGAATCCCCATGCGCCACAAAATCCTTGCCACCGCCGCGCTCGCCACCGTGACGGTCCTAAGCCTCTCGGCCTGCGGAGGTGCTGAGTCCGGCTCCGGCGGCTCTGTCGCCGCTGCAGCCGCCATCGACCAGTGCAAGCCGGAGGAAACCACCATCAAACTGGCGTTCGCCCCCCAGGGCACGCCCGCCGTCGACCACGCAAAGAAGGTCATGGAACAGAAGTTCCCCGGCCTCAAGATCGATGCCGTCGCCGCCCAGAGCGGTAACTATTCCGACCTCACCAAGCAGATCGTCGCGGATTCAGCAGTGGGTAAGCGGCCGGACCTGATCATGACGGGCCTGGGCCAGCTCCGGTTCTGGACCGACAGCTACAACCCCGCGCCGCTGGACCCTGCAACACTTCCTGAGGGTTACCAGAAGCAGTTCCTGACGGCCGGGGAAGTCAACGGCACCACCTACCTTGCACCGTTTCAGATCTCCACGCCCACCATGCTGGTCAACAAGAAGCTGCTGGCTGAAGCCGGCATTACCGATCCGGCGTCCATCAAGGATTTCGCAGCACTGGAGGAAGCCGCCAGGAAGGTCACCGAGAAGACCGGCAAGCCCAGCATCAACATCTCTTCGGATGATCTTCCGGACTGGTTCTCGCAGGCACTGGTGCAGTCCTCCGGCGAAAAGTACGTGGCCGAGGATGGGTCGTTCGGTTTTGACACCCCGAAGGGCCGCGAGGCCATCGGGCTGCTCTCGCGTCTGGCGGAGGACAAAGTGTCCCTGAATGTGCGCATGGATGACGGCCAGGCACAGTTTGTCGCCGGGAACCTCGCCTTCCATATGGCCACGACGTCCCGCATTGTGAAGGTTGCCAAGGAAGCTCCGAAGGACCTGGACTGGACGCCCATCGACCTTCCCGGACTCAACGGACCCGAGGGCGACCTGCCTGCGGGCGGCAATGGCTGGGTGGTCATCTCCGAGGACTCCTGCAAGGCAGCATTCTCCCAGGCAATGATCACTGAGATGCTCACCAAGGAGGCCTCGCTCCTGAGCAGCGGCAAGGACTACAGCTACATTCCGGTCAACAAGCTTGCCACCGAAGAGCTCCTCAAGGGAGAAAACATCGCTCCCCAGATGCGGTACGCGTGGACCTACGACAAGCCGCTGACGGTGTGGGGCGGTTTCGAAGGAGCCCAGACGGCCCAGATCATCAACACCGTGCGCACCATGATGGAGCAGCTTGCCACCGGAAAGCCGGCCGACGAGGTTGTGCCCGCCACAGCGAAGTCCATCAACTCCATGCTGGGTAAGTAACCATGACAGCGATTGAACTGACCAACATCACCAAGCGCTTCGGCGACGTGACGGCGCTCGACGGCGTCACTCTGTCCATCCGGGACAGGGAGAACCTCTCCATTTTGGGACCCTCGGGATCCGGCAAGTCCTCCCTGCTGCGGATCATCGCCGGGCTCGAACACCCTGACGAGGGCACCGTGGAACTGGACGGCAAGAACCAGGCGGGCGTGCCCGCCCACCAGCGCGACGTGTCGATCGTTTTCCAAAACTTCGCCCTGTATCCGCACCTGTCATCCCTGGGCAACATCACCCTGGGGCTGCGCCACGGCCTGGGCCTGTCCAAGCAGGAGGCGGAGAAGCGGGCACGCGAGGTTGCCTCCCGGATGCGAGTCGAGGAACTGCTTCACCGGCGCCCGAAGGCGATGTCGGGCGGCCAGCGCCAGCGTATTGCCCTGGCGCGCGCACTGGCCCGGCATGCCGGCGTCGTACTCCTCGACGAGCCCATGTCCGGACTCGATGCCCAGCTCCATATCTCGTTGCGCGCCGAAATCCACCAGCTCATCAGCCAGGAGGGCGCCACGGGCGTGACCGTCACCCATGACCAGCAGGACGCCATGTCCATGGCCGACCGCATTGCCGTGATGGACAACGGGCGCATCGTGCAGCTGGGCACTCCGGACGAGCTTTACGATTCTCCCGTCTCGGCCTTCGTTGCCGGGTTCATCGGAGCGCCGCCGATGAACCTCCTCTCCTCGGTCCGCTCGGAATCCGGGGCGCTGGAGACGGCCTACGGACGCGTGTCCACGGACGCCAGCAACGCAGGCCTGACGGGCAACGTTGTCTTGGGCGTCCGGCCTGAGGACGTCCGCCTTGGACGACCTGAGCGCGGCAACGCCTGGACTACGGAAGGCGAAGTGATCCTGATCGAGCCCAACGGCCCGCTCAGGACCGTTCATGTGGACCTGGGCGGCTCGGTGCTCCTCCTGTCCTGCCGCTCCGCTGAGCGCCCGCAGCTGCATTCCCGTGTTGGGGTGTGGTCTGATCCGGAGAAGATCCACGTTTTCCACGGCCCTGGCGGGCTCCAGGCGGGCATGGCCTCCGAACTGGGACTGACAGCCGCTGCATTGTCGGCCGCTGTATGAAATACCTTTTCGACTGGAACGGCACCATTGCCGACGACGCAGGCCGTGCCTGTGGTGCAACCAATGCGGCGTTGCGGCTGGTGGGAGGACAGGAGATCAGCCCGGATCAGTTTGATCGCAAGTTCATGCTGCCGATGGACGAGATGTTCCTGAAGCTTGGCGTTCGCGCCGGAGACGTGCCGGCCGCCATTGCGGAATGGAACGCGGCCATGGCTTCGCAGCCAGCGCCCCTTCGCGCCGGTACGGCGGGCTTTCTGGCCGAGCTCAATGCGGCCGGCGAGATGTGTGCGGTCATATCGGCGGCAGGGCCCGGGTACCTGCTGGCCGAACTGAGGACTTTTGACCTCGAGGACCGGTTCGGCGTCGTCGTTACTGAAGCCGCGGACAAAGCCCGGGTGCTGGCAGATCTCCGGGACGGCGGCGAAGCCCTGTACTTCGGCGACACAGAGTATGACATGCGCTGCGCCGCGGAAGCAGGCTGTGTCCCCGTGGGGGTGCTCAGCGGTTACTGCCCGGAAGAACGGCTTGTCGAGGCGGGAGCCGAACTGGTGGTGCGCGACTTCGGCGAGTTCAGGGCCACCGACCTGGGCTGCCGGTTGCTGGCTGTCTAAAAGCTGCGAAGCGGCGGGCCGTTCCTTTTGGGTGGCCCGTCGCTTGTGCTTCGCTTGTGCCCGGGGGAGGTAGCCGACGGGCGACCTCGAAAGCAGGGCTCGCACCCATGCTGTGGCCTTAGAGGGCAAGCTGGGCGGCGGTGACGCTTCCATCCATCCGGCAGGGACATCCGCGGCTTCAGCGACGGATCCGAAGTCTCGCCCCTGGTAGCCGAGCTTTGCGACGTCGACGCCGCAGAAGCGCCAAGCCGCGGAACTCGCGGCTGTTCCGCCCGCGTGATGGAGGAAAACAGATGCATGCCGAGCCCAGGGGCGCAATTTGATCAATTCCTATTGGATTCATTGGTCGTAGGCGATCAGCGAACGTTTTCGGGCTTGCCGGTCAGCCAGCTGTGCGACTCGTGGCGCTTGCCGCCGCGACCACGGTGCCCAGGGGGTTGCCATTGCCGTCGACCAGCAGGGAGCGTTTGGTGCCGGACTTGCCGCGGTCCACCGGGGACCGGGCCGCGGCCTCGCCGCCGCAGGGGGCTTTGACGATGCATCCGTTCACGGCCAGGTCCACGAATTCCATGCCGACGATGCGGTCATAGGCTTCCAGGCATAGCTGCTCGAGCTTTTCGAAGATTCCGGCGGCGATGTGCCCGTTCCCCGGTGCCGGACGGTGGTGGCCGAGCAGGTGCTTTCGGCGATCTTCTCGTAGGCGGCGCCGGGCACGAGGACCTGGACGAGCTTGACGAACACGATCGGTCCGGGACCTACGGCCGGTGGCAGCCGAGAGGGTGCCCGTCGATGACGGGCGAGACCAGGGCACGGGCGAAGACAACAACGTTGTGCTGGAGACGGAGGGAAACTTGCGTGAAATCAATGCAGAGCCTGAACGTCGAGGGTGTCAGGGACCGGGCCCGGACGCTTTGGACGGAAATGCTGGCCGGAAAATCCTTTCCGACCGACGAGCAAATCATCAGCCTGATCGCGAGCCTCCAGTTCCCCACCATTCGGGATCAACTCATGGCGGACATCCCCGGAATCGACGAACCCATGAACCGTGTCCTCCTGGCCCAGACGAACAGCAACCCGCACTGGTCCCGGGTCAAGTGGGCAGAGCAGGTGCTGCTGCACGCATACACACGCAGCAGCACCAGACACTCCGCCCCAATCCTCACCGCCATCGCCTTCATCAACTGGTGGGAAGGCAGAGGCAGCAAGGCCCACCAGTTCCTGCAACTCGCCCTCGAAGCCGACCCCGGCTACCACCTGGGCAGGCTCAGCGAGCTCATGATCTGCTCCGGATCAGTTGCCATGTCATGCCGTTCCCCCCGCATTCCTGCATGAACAGGTATCAGAGCGGAAAATCCAGACCGGCCGCAACCCTGGGTCGATCTAAAAAATAATCAGCAGGTCATGTTGTAGGCGGTTCTAGCCACCATGAAGTGGTGAACGCGAAAACCCAACGGAAGGACGAAGGAGGATGAGCTCCCAGAAGAGGCCCCACGGGGCGGCACCCGGTCCGCCGTAGTCAGCCGCTCCCCCACACAACCGAATACGCCTTCCGGGACCCCACACACCCGGAACATCAGATCAGAGGCAAGAGTGTGGACACTGTCCACACGAAGAAACACCAAAAAAGCCCCTGACCTGCGGAAACACTGTGCCCGAGGTGGGACTCGAACCCACACACCTTTCGATACCGCATTTTGAGTGCGGCGCGTCTGCCAATTCCGCCACTCGGGCGCGGAATACGCTGTGCAAACCGGTACGCCCACAGCTGATTGTGAGCAACGCGATCGCTTCACGTACGCGGAATTACTCTACATGCAGATAGGCTGAATTCCAGAATCGCGCCGCTGACGCCGCAATAGACCATGCAGATCAAACTACGGCCGCGGGCGCACCTAAGATGGTGATGTTCCCGCCGTACCTTTCCAAGGAGATCCCGTGACTGAACAAACGGAGTCAAAACCCACGTCCCAGCCGGCGCGCCGCGTCATTGTGGCCGAGGATGAAACCCTCATCCGACTCGACATCATCGAGATCCTGCGCGGCGAAGGCTATGACGTGGTGGGCGAAGCAGACAACGGCGAGAAGGCCGTGCAGCTCGCCGAGGAACTCAAGCCGGACCTCGTCCTGATGGACGTCAAGATGCCGATTATGGATGGCATCACCGCAGCCGAGAAGATCGTCAAGGCCCGCATCGCCCCCGTGGTCCTTTTGACGGCTTTCAGCCAGAAGGAACTTGTGGAGCGCGCCCGCGATGCCGGCGCCATGGCCTACGTGGTCAAGCCCTTCACCCCGGCCGACCTCATCCCGGCCCTGGAAATTGCGCTCTCCCGCCACGAGGAAATCAAGGCCCTCGAAAGCGAAGTATCGGACCTGCAGGAGCAGTTCGCCACCCGCAAGCTCGTCGAGCGCGCCAAGAGCCTGCTGACCACCAAGATGGGCCTGACGGAGCCGGAGGCTTTCCGCTGGATCCAGAAGACCTCCATGGACCGCCGCCTCAGCATGCGCGAGGTTGCCGAAACCATTATCAACCAGGTCAACTAAAAGATTCTGGATTGAGCCTGTCGGGATTTCGACAAGCTCAATCACCGGACAAGCACAATCACCGGAGCAAAGAAAAGGACCCCTGCCAAACTGGCAGGGGTCCTTCCTTTTAGGTTGCTATGCCGTTGGCCAGGGGCCGAGCTTCTCCCTGGGGGCACCTTCGCCGGCGTCGCCCAGGCTGCCGGCGTCTGCAAAGTCGCCCACCCTGTGCGCCTTCAGCGAGTTGGTGGAACCAGCCTTTCCGGGAGGGGACCCGGCGGCAATGATCACCAGGTCACCGTCTTCGACGAGTTTCATTTCGAGCAGGCTGCGGTCAACCTGCGCGGTCATCTCGTCAGTATGGCCCACCATGGGAACCAGCACCGGCTGGATGCCCCAGGTCAGCGCCAGCTGGTTCCACACGTGCTCCAACGGAGTGAACGCGAATACCGGCCTGATGGGGCGCAGACGCGACAGGCGGCGCGCGGAGTCGCCGGACTGGGTGAATGTACAGATGTACTTTGCATCCAGCTGGTCGGCGATTTCGACGGCGGCGCGGGTGATGGCGCCGCCACGGGTCTTGGGCTTGGTGCCCAGCGGCGGAACGCGTTCCAGGCCGTGGACCTCGGTGGATTCGATGATCCTGGCCATGACCTTGACGGTTTCGATCGGGTACTTGCCCACGCTGGTCTCGCCGGAGAGCATAACGGCGTCTGCACCGTCGAGCACGGCGTTGGCGCAGTCGGAGGCCTCTGCACGGGTGGGGCGCGGGTTGTCGATCATGGATTCGAGGACCTGCGTGGCCACGATGACCGGCTTCGCCCAGCGGCGTGCCAGTTCGATGGCGCGCTTCTGCACGATCGGCACTTCCTCGAGCGGAAGTTCCACCCCGAGGTCGCCACGGGCCACCATGATGGCGTCAAAGGCGTCAATGATCTCGTGGAGCTGGTCCACTGCCTGCGGCTTTTCGATCTTGGCGATGACCGGCACACGGCGGCCTTCTTCGTCCATGATCTCGTGCACACGGGTGATGTCCGAGGCGTCGCGAACGAACGACAGTGCAACCATGTCAACACCGCGGCGCATGGCCCAGCGGAGATCGTCCTCATCTTTTTCACTCAGCGCCGGCACGTTGACCGCAACGCCGGGAAGGTTGATGCCCTTGTTGTTGGACACCATCCCGCCGACGGTTACCTCTGTAACGACTTTGACGTCGTCGACCTCGATCGCCCGCAGGGCCACCTTGCCGTCGTCGATCAGCAGGGCATCCCCCACGTTGACGTCCTCGGTGAGGCTCTTCAGCGTGGTGGAGCAGATCTCCTTGGTGCCCGGAACGTCTTCGGTGGTGATGGTGAAGATGTCACCCTCGGCGAGGGCGTGCGGGCCGTCCACGAAGCGCCCAAGACGGATCTTGGGGCCCTGCAGGTCAGCCATAATGGCCACAGGCTTGCTCAGCTGGGCTGCTGCCTTGCGGACATTCTCGTAGGTGTTGTCATGCACGGTGTAGTCACCGTGACTCATGTTCATCCGGGCAACATCCACACCGGCTTCCAACACCGCGAGGGTGTTCTCAAAGCTGGCAATTGCCGGGCCAAAAGTGGCCACAATCTTAGCGCGTCTCATATACCTACCCTAGTAGCGTCCTGCATTGGTTAAGTTGTTGTGGAGGTTAATCCGCGGCGAACTGACGGCTGTCAGAGAACCGCGATGGCCCGGTCCGTCGGAGCCACCGGCGCCGGCAGGATGGTGCTGCCCATGAGGAACTTGTCCACGGCGGCCGCACAGGCCCGGCCCTCAGCGATGGCCCATACGATAAGCGACTGCCCGCGTCCGGCGTCGCCGGCCACGAAGATGCCCTCCGTGTTGGTCATGTAGTACCCGTCGCGGGTCACGTTGCCGCGCCCGTCGAATTCGGCGCTGACCTGCTCGGTGATGCCAGCAGGCTCGGCTCCGGTGAAGCCCAGCGACAGGAAGACCAGGTCCGCCGGGATGATCCGTTCGGTGCCGGCCTTCGGGAGCCGCTTACCGTCAACGAATTCCGTTTCGGCAACCTTGACGCCGGTAAGCTTGCCGTTCTCGCCGACAAACTCCACGGTGGAGGCGAGGTACGTGCGTTCGCCGCCTTCCTCGTGGGCGCTGGCCATTTCGAACAGGGTGGGGAACGTGGGCCAGGGCTGGTGCCCGGCGCGTTCGGCCGGCGGCTGTTTGCCGATGGCCAGGGTGGTCACGGATGCGGCTCCATGGCGGTGCGCAGTACCGAGGCAGTCAGCACCGGTATCGCCGCCGCCCAGGATCACCACGTGCTTGCCCTTGGCGTGGATCTGGTTCTCCACCGTCTCCCCCGCGACAACGCGGTTGGCCGGCACCAGGTAATCCATGGCAAAGTGCACGCCTTCGAAGTCACGGCCCGGGATGGGCAGGTCCCGCGGGACGGTGGCGCCGGTGGCAACCACGACGGCGTCGTAGCGGCGTCGCAGCTGCTCCCACGTCACGTCGGTACCCACAGCGACGCCGGTGCGGAAGCGGGTGCCTTCCGCCTTCATCTGCTCAACGCGGCGGTCCACCTGCTCCTTTTCCATCTTGAAGTCGGGGATGCCGTAGCGGAGGAGGCCGCCGATCTTGTCGTCACGCTCGTACACCGCAACGGTGTGCCCCACCCGGGTCAGCTGCTGCGCCACGGCCAGGCCGGCAGGCCCGGAGCCGACGACGGCAACGGTCTTTCCGGTCAGTCGCGTCGGAGGCAGCGGGTTAACCCAGCCGTTTTCGAACGCTTCGTCGATGATGGACACTTCAACCTGCTTGATGGTGACCGCAGGCTGGTTGATCCCCAGCACACAGGACGCCTCACACGGCGCCGGGCAAAGCCGGCCGGTCCACTCGGGGAAGTTGTTGGTGGCGTGCAGCCGCTCAATCGCTTCCTCGCCCTTGTCCCGCCAGGTGAGATCGTTCCACTCGGGGATGAGGTTGCCCAGCGGGCAGCCCTGGTGGCAGAACGGCACGCCGCAGTCCATGCAGCGGCCGGCCTGGGCCTTCAGGACACCCTTTTCCTGGGCCTCATAGACTTCCTTCCAGTCCATGATGCGGACCGGAACGGGGCGGCGCGGCTGGGTTTCACGCTGGCGTACTTTAAGAAATCCGCGTGGATCAGCCACCGGTCACCTCCAGGATTCGAGCCCATACTTCTTCGCCATCAGGGTCAAGGCCCTCTTCAATGGCGTCCAGACGGGTTTGCAGGACTGCCGCGTAATCGCGCGGCAGCACTTTGGTAATGCGGGCAGCAGTATCGTCGAAGTTCTCCAGCAACCGCGCCGCGTGGAGCGATTCCGTTTCCTCGACATGCTTCACCAGCAGGCCGTGGACAATGTCCCTGTCTTCGGCGTCGAGTTCAACGAGCTGGAGTTCGCCGGACTGCAGGGCGTCCTTGTTGACCTGGGTGGTCTGCAGGTCCAGCACGTAGGCGGTACCGCCGGACATTCCGGCGCCGAAGTTGCGTCCGGTGCGGCCGATGATCAGCGTCTGCCCGCCGGTCATGTACTCGCAGCCGTGGTCGCCGATGCCTTCGACAACTGCGGTGGCTCCGGAGTTGCGGACCATGAAGCGTTCGCCCACCTGGCCGCGCAGGAACATCTCGCCGCTGGTGGCACCGTAGCCGATCACGTTGCCGGCAATGACGTTGCTTTCGGCCTTGAACACGTTGGTGCGGTCCGGCCGGACGATGATCCGCCCGCCGGAAAGGCCCTTGCCCACGTAGTCGTTCGAGTCACCGAAGAGGCGCAGCGTGATGCCGGCGGGCAGGAAGGCGCCCAGCGACTGTCCCGCGGTACCGGTCAGGGTGATGTCGATGGTGTCCGGCGCCAGCACGTCCGTGCTGAACGTCTTGGTCACCGTGTGGCCAAGCATGGTGCCCACGGAGCGGTCCGTGTTAATCACGTCCACCGCGATCTTCACGGGGCTGCGGTCAGTCAGCGCTTCCGTGGCCATGGTGATCAGCCGCTGGTCAAAGTGCTTGTCCAGTTCGTGGTTCTGCGAGGTCATGTTGCGCAGCGGAGCGTCGTCGTCGAACTCGAGTCCGTGCAGGATCGGGTCCAGGTCCAGGCCGTCGGCCTTCCAGTGGTTGATCGCTTCGCGGGCATCCAGCACCTCGGCGTGGCCGATCGCCTCCTCGATGCTCCGGAAGCCGAGTTCCGCGAGGATCTCGCGGACTTCCTCGGCCAGGAATTCGAAGAAGTTGACCACAAATTCGGGCTTGCCGGTGAAGCGGGCCCGCAGTTCGGGGTTCTGCGTTGCGACGCCCACCGGGCAGGTATCCAGGTGGCAGACGCGCATCATGATGCAGCCTTCCACCACCAGAGGGGCGGTGGCGAAACCGAATTCCTCGCCGCCGAGCAGCGCGGCGATAACGACGTCGCGGCCGGTCTTGAGCTGGCCGTCCACCTGGACCACTACACGGTCGCGCAGGCCGTTGAGCATCAGCGTCTGCTGCGTCTCCGCGAGCCCCAGCTCCCACGGCACACCCGCATGCTTGAGCGAGTTCAGCGGGGACGCGCCGGTCCCTCCGTCGTGGCCGGAGACCAGTACGACGTCGGCCTTCGCTTTGGTGACACCCGACGCCACAGTGCCGATCCCCACTTCGGAGACGAGCTTGACGTGCACACGGGCCGAGGGGTTGGCGCGCTTCGCATCATAGATGAGCTGCGCGAGGTCCTCGATCGAGTAGATGTCGTGGTGCGGGGGCGGTGAAATCAGGCCGACGCCGGGCGTCGAGTGGCGCGTCCGGGCAACCCATGGGTACACCTTCTGCGCCATCAGCTGGCCGCCCTCGCCGGGCTTGGCACCCTGGGCCATCTTGATCTGGATGTCGTCAGCGTTGGTCAGGTACAGGCTGGTGACGCCGAACCGGCCCGACGCGATTTGCTTGACGGCAGAACGGCGCTTCGGGTCCAGCAGGCGGTCCACGTCCTCGCCGCCTTCACCGGTGTTGGACTTCCCGCCCAACTGGTTCATGGCGATCGCGAGGGTCTCGTGGGCTTCCTTGGAGATGGACCCGTAGCTCATGGCGCCGGTGGAGAAACGCTTCACAACGCTGGAGACGGGCTCCACTTCCTCCAACGGAACAGCGGGACGGTCGTTCTTGAACTTGAGCAGCCCGCGCAGGGTCATCAGGTTCTCGGACTGGTCATCCACGCCCTTGGTGTACGCCTTGAAAATGTCGTAGCGGCGCTCACGCGTGGCGTGCTGGAGGCGGAAGACGGTCTCCGGGTTGAACAGGTGCGGCTCGCCGTCGCGGCGCCACTGGTACTCGCCGCCGCCCAGGAGCGGGCGGTGCGGCAATTCGATGCCGCCTTCCGGGTAGGCCATCTGGTGCCGCGCCGAAACTTCGGCGGCGATAACGTCCAGGCCCACGCCGCCCAGCTGGGAGTGCGTGCCGGCGAAGAACTCGTCCACCAGTTCCTGTCCGAGGCCCAGGGCCTCGAACGTCTGCGCACCGGTGTAGGACGCAACAGTGGAGATGCCCATCTTGGACATGATCTTCAGGACGCCCTTGCCGAGGCCCTTGATCAGGTTGTAGACGCCGTCCTGCGGGGTAACCCCAACAACGTCACCGGCGGTGATCAGCTGCTCCACGGATTCCATGGCCAGGTACGGGTTCACGGCGGAGGCGCCGTAGCCGATCAGGACAGCCACGTGGTGCGTCTCGCGGACGTCGCCGGCCTCGACCACCAGGGCGGTCTTGGTGCGGTTGGCGCTGCGCAGCAGGTGATGGTGCACGGCGCTGACCAGGAGCAGCGAAGGAATCGGCGCCCACTGCGCGTTCGAGTCACGGTCGGACAGCACAACGTACTGCACGCCGCGGTTGATCGCGCCGGACACCTGCTCGCAGATCTCGGTGAGCCGGGCACGCAGGGCGTTCTCGCCACCTTCGGGGCGGTAGAGGCCACGGACCTTCATGGCCACGCGGTCGCCGTCGGGCGTTTCGATGTTGGCGATCTTGGCGAGCTGGTCGTTGTTGATCACGGGAAACGGCAGCATGACCTGCGGCTGGCGGACCTGCTTGGTGTCCAAGAGGTTGCCGTTCGGGCCGATGGCGCACGTCAGCGACGTGACCAGCTCTTCACGGATGGCGTCCAGCGGCGGGTTGGTGACCTGCGCGAAGGACTGCACAAAGTAGTCAAAGAGCAGCCGGGGACGCTTGGAGAGCACTGCAATCGGGGTGTCGGAGCCCATGGCACCCAGCGGCTCGGCGCCGGTGCGGGCCATCGGGCCGAGCAGGATCTTGAGCTCTTCGGTGGTGTACCCGAAGGTCCGCTGGCGGATGTTGACGGACGCGGCGGTGTGAACCACGTGTTCGCGCTCGGGGAGGTCCTTGAGGTCGATCAGGTTGTCCTTGACCCACTCGGCCCAAGGGTTCGCGGCAGCGACCTCGGCTTTGACCTCTTCGTCGTCGATGATGCGGCCGGCGTCGGTGTCCACGAGGAACATTTTGCCCGGGGAAACCCGGCCCTTCTTGACCACCTTGGAGGGTTCGACGTCGATCACGCCCACCTCGGACGCGAAGATGATCAGCCCGTCTTCGGTGATCCAGTAGCGTCCGGGGCGCAGGCCGTTGCGGTCCAGGGTGGCGCCGACGAGGTTGCCGTCGGTGAAGGAGACGGCCGCGGGGCCGTCCCACGGTTCCATGAGCAGGGAGTGGTATTCGTAGAACGCCCGCCGTGCCGGATCCATGGTGGCGTGGTTTTCCCAGGCCTCGGGGATCATCATCATGATCGAGTGCGTGATGGGGCGGCCGGAGAGCCACAGCAGCTCGGCGACTTCGTCGAAGGACGCGGAGTCTGACGCGCCGGGGGTGCAGATGGGGTACAGCTCTTCCGGGGAGTCACCCAGCAGTGGGTTGGCGAGCTGGGACTGACGGGCGCGCATCCAGTTCCGGTTGCCCTTGACGGTGTTGATTTCACCGTTGTGGGCGATGGTGCGGAACGGCTGGGCCAGCGGCCAGGACGGGAACGTGTTGGTGGAGAAGCGCGAGTGGACGATCGCCAGCTTGGTCTTGAAACGCTTGTCCGAGAGATCGGGGTAGAACGGCTCCAGCTGGGCCGTGGTGAGCATGCCCTTGTAGACGATGGTGCGCGAGGACAGTGACGGGAAGTACACGCCGAACTTGTTCTGGGCACGCTTGCGGATCCGCCAGGCGCGTGAGTCGAGCTCGTTGCGGTCCAGTTCCTCGCCGGTTGCCGAGGCAAGGAAGGGCTGTGAGAAGTAGGGCATGCAGGCGCGGGCCATGGCGCCCACGAGGTCTGCGACGATGGGCACTTCTCGCCAGCCGAGCACGGTCAGGCCTTCATCGGCGGCAAGACCTTCAATGCCGGCCTTGGCGGCGTCGGCTTCGCGCTGCTCGGCAGGCAGGAAGGCGGTACCCGCAACAAACTGGCCCGGTGCGGGGAGTTCGAATTCTGTGACGGCGCGGAAGAACTCGTCCGGGATCTGCATCAGCAGGCCGGCGCCGTCACCGGTTCCCTCGTCGGCACCCACAGCACCGCGGTGCTCCAGGTTGCGGAGCGCGGTCAGCGCGGCGTCGACAATGTCGTAGCCGGGCTCGCCGCGGAGCGTGGCGATGATCGCCAGGCCACAGGCGTCTTTTTCGTTCTCTGGGTTGTACAGACCCCGGGCCTCGGGCAGCGCGGCAAAGCGCTTGAACGGGGAGACGGGGCCCTGCGATCCTATTTTTTCGGACCAACGTGGGCTATGAAGATGGGTCATTGAAGACGTCCTTCCTCGAGATCGTGCGTATGGAAGGGACACCGTTGGCCCGCCTTGTAAGCGCCGATGTGATGGGCACAACAAAGTGTTATTTACTGGAAATTGTAGGCCAGACCGGCCTGCTGAACGAAGAGTTACGCAGGCCCGTGACCCGGACTTGACCGGCCAGCTGCTGTCTGCTGGCCGGATGGGCCCTGTTGCCACGACGCTGTGGTATGTGGGCGCTCCGAGTGTTGACTCTGCTACCCTGCCGTGCTGGCGTCCTACTTGTTCGTGCCAGCCTCCGGCGCGGATTCCGTTGCCTTGTGGCGGGAACTTCCGGTTACCGGCGACTCCGTTACGGGCTTGTCGCCGTCCCGGAATGCCGGTTCCTCTTCCGTTGGGGTGGAAGGGATCCGGGCACCATTTTGGTTATGTGGGAGACTATCACGCGATTCACTATCCGAGACAGAAGAGTCCGCATCGCGGACCGGTGCCTCTTCTTCCCCCGCAGCGTCCACGTCCTCGACTGCTGCCGGCTCGCGGCCCGCCAGGAAGGGAGTGTCCGGTTCCGGGCGGCCCTTCAATCCCAGGAGGACGAACACGATGAGTGCTGCCACAAAGACAAAGATGCTGGTCCAGACGTTGAGCCTGGTGGTGATCCCGAACAGGTTGATCTGTTCGGCGTCGTCGATCCGCATCGCTTCGATCCAGACCCGGCCCAGGGTGTAGTACATGGCGTAGAGCCAGAAGAGCCGGGCACGGCGGAAGTGGAATCGGCGGTCGAGTGCAAGCAGGATGAGCACACCGGCGATGTTCCAGAGTGACTCATAAAGAAACGTGGGGTGGAAAAGGGTATCCACCGGCACTCCGGCCGGGAAGTTGGGATTATCCGCATCAATCTGCAGGCCCCAAGGCAGGATGGTGGGCCCGCCGAAGAGTTCCTGGTTGAAGTAGTTTCCCCAGCGGCCAACGGCCTGGGCCAGCAGCAGTCCGGGCGCCGCGGCGTCCAGGAAGGCGGTGAGTTTCACGCCGGACCGGCGGCAGCCGATCCAGGCGCCCAGGACGCCCAGAACCACGGCACCCCAGATGCCCAGTCCGCCACGCTGGATCTGCGGGATGAGCCACAGGTCCCCGGTCCCGTCGAAGCCGGGCCCGAAGTAGGCGTCCGGGGACGAAACCACGTGGTAGAGCCGGCCGCCGATGATGCCGAAGGGAATCGCCCAGATGACGATGTCCCAGACGCTGCCTTCGGGCGCGCCGCGGCGGGCCCACCTGACGGACGTGAGCCACAGGCCCACGATGATCCCGGCGAGGATGCACAGGGCATAGGCGTGGATCCGCAGAGTCCCCCACGGCAGCGGGATGTCGAAGCCGGACCAGTCCGGGCTGGGGATGCTGGCCGGCACCAGGGCGGCGGCCTGAAGGAGGATCTGCATGGTGGTTAGGCTTCTTCCCTGACGAGTCCGGCGCTCAGGTCCCGGGTGAGGTCGGCGACGGCGGGGACTCCCCCGTCACGGATGGCGGCAACAAGCGCGGTGCCAACGATGACACCGTCTGCGTATGCTGCGATCTCGCGGACGTGGCTGGCGTTGGAGACACCGAGTCCCACGCAGACGCGTTCGGCGCCGGCGGCGTGCGTGTCGGCCACGAGCTTCTCCGCGCTGCTGCTGACGGCCTGGCGGGTCCCCGTCACGCCCATGATGGAGACGGCATACACAAAGCCGCGGCTTGCCTTGACCGTCATGGCCAGGCGCTCCGGGGTGGAGGACGGCGCCACGAGGAACACGCGGTCCAGTCCGTACTTGTCCGAGGCGGCGAACCATTCCGATGCTTCGTCCGGGATGAGGTCAGGCGTGATGAGCCCTGCTCCCCCGGCCTCGGCCAGCCGGCGCGAGAACTCGTCCACACCCATCCGGACCACGGGATTCCAATAGGTCATCACCAGCACGGCGACGTCGGTGGCTGCCGTGATGCCGGCGACAACGTCAAAGACGCTCTCGACCCGGAATCCGTTGGCGATCGCCTCGGTGGTAGCGGCCTGGATGACCGGGCCGTCCATAACAGGATCCGAGTACGGAATGCCGATTTCGATCAGGTCGGCACCGTTCTTCGCCATGGCAATGCCGGCGTCGATAGTGGCCTGGACGTCCGGGTACCCGGCAGGCAGGTAGCACACGAGCGCTGAGCGCCCGGCGTCCCGCGCACGGTCGATGGCGGCGGCGGACTTGCTGGCCGTCTGTTCAGTCATCAGTTCTGGTCCTCGTTGTTGTCCGCAGCATTGGTGGCAGTAGCAGCTGTGGCGGGAACGGCTTCAGTTTCCGCCCTGTCGGCAGGGCCCTTGGGCTTGCGGGTGGACAGGTTGGTGCCCTTGACCTTGCCCTCCTCGTCGAGCATGTCAAACCATTCCGCGGCGGTCTCAACGTCCTTGTCGCCGCGGCCGGAAAGGTTCACAATGACCACCGTTTCGGACGGGTCGGCACTGCCTTCGGTGAGGCGCTTCCCAACCTTGATGGCACCCGCGAGGGCGTGTGAGGATTCGATGGCGGGGATGATCCCCTCCGTCCGGCAGAGCAGTTTGAACGCGTCCATTGCTTCGCTGTCGGTGATGGGCTCATAGCTGACGCGTCCGATGTCGGCCAGGTAGGCGTGCTCCGGGCCAACGCCCGGGTAGTCCAGGCCTGCGGAAATCGAGTGCGACTCGATGGTCTGCCCGTCGTCGTCCTGCATGAGGTAGGAACGTGCGCCGTGCAGGACGCCCGGCTTGCCAAGGGTGATGGTGGCTGCGTGCCGGCCGGTTTCCACGCCGTCGCCGCCGGCTTCAAAGCCGTAGATCTTCACGGACGGATCATCCAGGAATCCGTGGAAGATGCCGATCGCGTTCGAACCGCCGCCGATGCAGGCGCAGACGGCGTCGGGCAGTTTGCCGGTCTGCTCCAGGATCTGGGCGCGGGCTTCCTCGCCGATGACCTCGTGGAAGAAGCGGACCATGGCCGGGAACGGGTGCGCCCCGGCAGCGGTGCCCAATAGGTAGTGCGTGTTGTCGACGTTGCTGACCCAGTCCCGGAGGGCGTCGTTGATGGCGTCCTTGAGGGTCTGGGAACCATTCACCACGGGCACCACGGTGGCGCCGAGCAGCTGCATCCGGGCGACATTCAGTGCCTGCCGGCGACAGTCTTCGGCGCCCATGTAGACAACGCATTCCAGGCCGAGGAGCGCGGCGGCGGTGGCGCTGGCAACGCCGTGCTGCCCGGCGCCGGTCTCGGCGATCACGCGGGTTTTGCCCATGCGCTTGGCCAGCAGGGCCTGGCCCAGGACGTTGTTGATCTTGTGGGATCCGGTGTGGTTGAGGTCCTCGCGCTTGAGGAAAATCCGGGCGCCGCCGGCGTGCTCGGAGAACCGCTTGGCTTCGGTCAGCAGCGAGGGACGGCCGGAGTAGTTCTTGTTCAGATCGGAGAGCTGGGCCAGGAATTCGGGATCTGCCTTGGCCTTTTCAAAGGTGTCTTCGAGCTCGTCCAGGGCGGCGATCAGCGATTCAGGCATCCAACGCCCGCCGTAGCCGCCGAAGTATGGCCCCGGGGCGTGCTTGAGGGAGCCGCCCTGCAGGAAAGCGTCCGCAGCGTTGTTGTCAGCGTTTTCTGAGGGTGCGTCAACCATCAGTCTCACCGTCCTGTTCAAGTTGGTCGTTCGGAAGTGTTGTGCCGCCGGCGCCAGGCCCGGCGGGTGCCCGGACTAGGCCCGGGCGGCGATGGCGGCAGCGCCGGCCGCCGTGAATTCGGCGATCCGCTCACGCGGCGTTGCGTCGCTGACCAGTGCCTCGCCCACCAGGATGGCGTTGGCGCCGTTGGCGGCGTAATGCGTCACGTCGTCCACGCCGCGCACACCGGATTCGGCGATGACCAGTGCTTGGGTCGGAATCAGTCCGGCGAGGGAGGCGAAAACTGAACGGTCGACGTCGAGCGTCTTCAGGTTGCGCACGTTGACGCCGATGATGCGCGCCTCAGCCGCCACTGCACGTTCGATCTCCTCTTCGGTGTGCGTCTCCACAAGCACGTTCATGCCGAGTTCGCGGCTGAGGGCGCTGAACTCCCGGAGCTGGCTGTCGGAGAGCGACGCCACGATGAGCAGGATCAGGTCCGCGCCGTGGGCGCGGGCCTCCCAGATCTGGTACTCATCGAGGGTGAAATCCTTGCGGAGCAGCGGAACGTCCACGCGGGCACGGACGGCGTCCAGGTCCGCGAGGGAGCCGTTGAAGCGCCGCTGTTCGGTGAGGACGCTGATCACGGCTGCGCCGCCGTCGGCATACTGCTCTGCCAGCGCTGCCGGATCCACGATGCTGGCGAGGTCGCCCTTGGACGGGCTGCGCCGCTTGATTTCCGCGATGACCTTGAACTGGTCCCGCTGCACCGCGGTGCCGCCGAGGGCCGACCAGGCGTCCCGGGCGGGTGCCGCCGCCGCGGCCAGGTCCTTCAGTTCCGCCAGCGAAACGAGGCGCTTCCTGGCCTCCATATCCTCCCAGACACCGGCATTGATGTCGTCGAGAACAGTCGCCATCAGTGGCCGGAGCTCTTCAGCTTGCTGCCTTCGACGCCGTAGCCCGCCTTGCGCATGATGTAGCCAAGGACTAGGCCGAGGACCATCACGGCTGCGCCGGCGATGAAGATGGGGGTGTTGGCGATG
The DNA here is from genome assembly GCF_023913735.1 of Pseudarthrobacter raffinosi. Taxonomy (GTDB): domain Bacteria; phylum Actinomycetota; class Actinomycetes; order Actinomycetales; family Micrococcaceae; genus Arthrobacter; species Arthrobacter raffinosi. The sequence continues at coordinate 192,658 of NZ_JAMXBH010000007.1, read as the reverse complement.
ACAAAGGCGATGGACGCGATGAGGGCGCCGACCAGCATAACGATCACGCAGGTCCAGGCCGCCGGGCTGTTGCCGTGGCCAAGTTCCTGGCTGTGGTCAACGACGCCGGGGGCAACGGTCCGGGTGCCTGATTTCGATACGGAAGCGGGTGCTTTGCTCATGTGAATCTCCTCGGGATGAATACTGCTTACATTCTGCCATTTTTTGGCCGTGACCTGCCCATCGGCAGACCGGGCTCAGGTTTTAGCGGGCTGCTCGGGTTTGGCTGCGAGCGGGGGTTCAGGTGGGATCGTCGCCGCGCGAGAGCCGGTCCCAGCTGTCGATCTCGTCCACGGGACCGGTGGCGGCCGCCGTACTGCCGGCGGGCCCCCCGTATGTGGCTGCGTCATATTTGGTCCGCGACTTCCAGTGCCGGCCAGCGGGGATGATCAGCAACGCCGCCAGCGCCAGCAGGGCACCGGCGACGACGGCGAGGACCGGGAATGCGGTAGCAGCCACTTCCGCGTTCCCGCCGGTGACCCCGGTGGCAGCGGCGATGGAGCCCTGCGCGGCGCCCAGCGGGTCAGCCAGCACCGTGGCGGCCGCGGCAATGATGCCCACGGAGGCCAACAAGATGATGGCGGTGATGACCCACCGCGCGAACTTTCCGGCGATGGACGCTGCCAGTCCGCCCGCCAGGGCCACCAAGGCCAGGGCTGTCACCGTGGTGGCGGCCTTGCTGCCCTGGACCGGAAGGGTGTTCTGGTCCCCTGCCGCCTGGCCCACCTGATTGGCGTCCAGGGTGACGGTGATCCAGGTCTGGGTGGTGGTCCCGAAGACGGCCAGCGCAAGGACGGCGATCAGCAGTACCAGTGTGGACTTCCTGGCCCAGGCCGCCGTCATTCGGCGGCCTGGCTTTCCCCGGCGGTGCCGGCGTCGCTGATGTGAGAGGTGCCGGGGAGCGATTCCGCCGCGATGTTGTGCAGCGATCCGGCGGTGTGTACGGCCCGGAGCGGAGCGGCCGCCTTGTTCACGGTCTCCAAGGCTTCTGTGGGGTTCACCGAGTCCGCCACGATGCCTCCCCCGGCCTGGACGTAGGCGCGGCCTTCGCGGAGAAGGGCCGAGCGGATGGCAATGGCCATGTCCATGTCGCCGGCAAAGTCGAGGTAACCCACCACGCCGCCGTAGATGCCGCGGCGGTGGGGTTCAAGCTCGTCCAGCAGGCGCAGAGCCCGGGGCTTCGGGGCACCGGACAGAGTGCCCGCGGGGAAGGTCGCCTTCAGGACGTCGTAGGCGTTGGCGTCCGGGGACAGCTTGCCCACCACGGTGGAGACCAGATGCATGATGTGGCTGAACCGCTCCACCTCCATGAACTGCGTGACGTCCACGGTTCCCGCCACGCAGACCTTGGACAGGTCGTTGCGGGAGAGGTCCACGAGCATCAGGTGTTCGGCACGTTCCTTCTGGTCGGCCAGCAGCTCCTCGGCGAGGGCTTTGTCTCCCTCCACCGTCTTGCCGCGGGGCCGCGAACCGGCAATGGGGTGGGTGATGACTTCTTCGCCGGTCACCGTCACCAGGGCCTCGGGCGAGGACCCAACGATCGAGTACTCCCGGCCGTCGGCGTCCTCGAGGCTGAAGATGTACATGTACGGACTGGGGTTGGTGTTGCGCAGGACGCGGTACACGTCCAGGGGTGAGGCGCCGCACTCCATTTCGAAGCGGCGTGAAATCACCACCTGAAACACTTCACCGTCCACGATGGCTTCCTTGCCGCGGTCAAGGGCGGCCAGGTAGGAGGGTTCGTCCCACCGTTCCTCGACGCTGGAGGCGAAATCCAGGGCGGCGGGTTCCAGCACGGAAACCGGCTGGGCCACTGGTGTGCTGATCGTGGTCAGGAGGGCCTTGACCCGGGCCACGGCATCTTCCCAGGCCTCGTCCACGCGGTCGTTGCTGCCATCGAAGTTGATGGCGTTGGCGATCAGCAGCACCGTGCCGTCATGGTTGTCGTGCACGGCCATGTCCGTCACCAGGTTCAGCGCCATCTCGGGCAGGTGGAGATCATCCTCCGGCGGGCTGGTCAGCCGTTCCCAGTGGCGGACCGTCTCCCAGCCCAGGAAGCCGACTAGGCCGGAGGTGAACGGCGGCAGTCCGTCAAACCTGCTGGTCCGCAGTGCTTCGATGGTGTCGCGGATGGCATCCACGGGATTGCCGTCCAGGGGCACGCCGGCAGGGGGCTGGCCCAGCCAGTGCGCCTGGCCGTCCTTGGTGGTCAGGGTTGCCCGGGACTTCGCGCCAATAAAGGAGTACCGCGACCACGTGCCGCCCACCGCCGCGGACTCCATCAGGAACGTGCCGGGCTCGCCCTGGGCCAGCTTCCGGTAGAGGCCGATAGGGGTCTCCGCGTCCGCCAGCACTTTGAGCGTGACGGGGATGACCCGGCTGCTGCCGGCGAGTTCGCGGAACTCCTCGAGGCCCGGGCTGATGATTCCAAGGTCCTGCATGGCTATGCTTCGCCGCCTGTTCTTGTGTTTCGCCTCGTGAATGTCGCCGGGTGTGGAACGGCGCCAGTCTTATGCTGCCAAAAGTGTGTGTCTGCGGGCAGGTCTTCCGCCCAAGGGCCGTGGGTCAGAGTGCCTCGCCGGTCTGGACATCCAGGTCCCTGCCGTCGAAGCAGGTCCGGGTGCCGGTGTGGCACGCCGCGCCGACCTGGTCCACGCGGATCAGGAGCGCATCGCCGTCGCAGTCCAGGGCAACCGACTTGACCCACTGGACGTGGCCGGAGGTGTCCCCCTTGCGCCAGTATTCCTGGCGGGAACGGGAGTAGAAGGTGACCCGGCCGCTGGTCATGGTGCGGTGCAGGGCTTCATCGTCCATCCAGCCCAGCATCAGCACTTCGTGGGTGTCGAACTGCTGGACCACCGCTGCAACCAGCCCGGCGCCGTCGCGCTTCAGCGCGGCCGCAACAGTGTGCGGAAGCGGGCTTGTGGTAGGGGCCGGGACTATTACGGGGGCGGAGGCGGGCTGTTCAGACATCAGACCAAGTCTAGTGCCTCATCAGCGGCCCCTAATATGCACCAACGGGCATACAAACAGTGTGTGAACAAGGGCACCTATCGGCTGGCGGTTCTGCTGCCCAACTTCCCTGCTCTCGTGCTAGTTTCACAAGTGATGCATTTCGTCGAACCGTCCCGAGAAGTCCTGGCCGAAACCCTGCTGGCGGCCGGCCCTGATGCCCCCACCCTCTGTAGAGGCTGGCGCACCAGGGACCTTGCCGCGCACCTTTACCTTCGCGAACGCAAGGCTGCCGTAGGGCTTGGCCTCATCATCAAGCGCCTGTCCAAGGCTTCGGACAAGGCCACCGCCAAGCTCGCGGCGAAGCTGAAAACCGCTGACGACTACACCGGCCTCGTGAACACCTTCCGTGGTGGCCCGCCGGCTTTGTCCCCCATGAACATCAAGGCATTGGACGAGAGCTCCAACCTGATCGAATATTTCGTCCACACCGAGGACATCCGCCGGGCTGTGGACCGCTGGGCGCCGCGCGCCCTCGACGAGGCCTACTCGGACGCCCTCTGGGACGAACTGATCAAGCGGGCAGCCATCCTTTACCGTGGCGTCGACCTTGGCATTGTGCTGGTGCGCCCGTCCGGGCCGCGGCACGTCGCCAAGCGGGCACCGGTTTCGGTGGCGATCGTTGGTGAGCCGGGTGAACTGCTGATGCACGCCCACGGCCGGACCCGCCACGCCCTGGTCACCTTCGAAGGCCAGCCGGACGCCGTCGCCCTGCTCCAGTCGGCTGAAGTCGGCCTCTAGGTTTCGACAAGCTAAACCACCGGAATCGGTGATCGAGCCTGGGCCCACGCCCGCCGGGTTCCCTGTTCGAGCTTGCGAGAATAGGGGGCGGGTGGGGAGCGAGATCCCACTTAGCGGACTTCGAAGCCTGCGTCGCGGATAGCCTGCTTGACCTGGGACATCATGTTGTCCGGGCCCCAGTGGAAGATCGACGCTGCCAACACGGCGTCCGCTCCGGCGGCGACGGCCGGCGGGAAGTGGGCCGGTTCGCCGGCCCCGCCTGAGGCGATGATCGGCACTTTCACGGCTGCCCGGACGAGCCGGATCAGTTCCAGGTCGAAGCCGTCCTTGGTGCCGTCGGCGTCGATGGAGTTGAGCAGGATTTCCCCGATACCGCGGTCGGCAGCTTCCCTGGCCCACTCGATGGCGTCGATCCCTGTACCAGTGCGGCCGCCGTGGGTGGTCACTTCAAAGCCCGACGGCGTGAGCTGGGACCCGGGGCGGGTCCGGCGGGCGTCCACGGACAGGACCAGCACCTGCGAACCGAAATGCCGGCTGATTTCGTTGATGACGTCCGGCCGGGCAACGGCGGCCGTGTTGATGGAAGCCTTGTCCGCGCCGAAACGCAGGAGCTTGTCCACCTCGGCAACACCGCGGACACCGCCGCCCACGGTCAGCGGGATGAAGACCTCCTCGGCCGTGCGGCGGACCACGTCGAAGGTGGTTTCGCGGTTGCCTGAGGACGCCGTGACATCGAGGAACGTCAGCTCGTCGGCGCCCGCATTGTCGTACCGGTGCGCCAGCTCCACCGGGTCACCCGCGTCGCGGAGCCCCTCGAAGTTGATGCCCTTCACAACGCGCCCGGCGTCGACGTCGAGGCAGGGGATGACTCGTACAGCTACAGCCATGGGGACTCCTGGAATTCTCGGGTGGGTTCTGCGGCGCGGCGTGAAGCGGGCGGGATGCTCAGATACGGCAGGCGTGGATGCTGCTGACCAGGATGGCGCGGGCGCCGAGGTCGTAGAGCTCATCCATGATCCGGTTGGTTTCCTTCTTCGGAACCATGGACCGGACGGCCACCCAGTCGGAGTCGCGCAGCGGTGAGACGGTGGGTGATTCCAGGCCGGGAGTCAGTGCGGCGGCCTGTTCCACGAGTTCCTTGCGGATGTCGTAGTCCATGAGCACGTACTGGCGTGCCACGAGGACGCCCTGCAGGCGGCGGATCAGGACTTCAATCTCCTTGGCGGTGCCGTTCGCGGCTCCGCCTTCGCCCGTGCGGCGGATCAGGACCGCTTCCGATTTGAGGATCGGCTCGCCGAAGATTTCCATCCCGGCGGCCTTGAGGGTGTTGCCCGTTTCCACGACGTCGGCGATGGCATCAGCTACGCCGAGGCGTACTGAAGACTCCACGGCGCCGTCGAGCCGGACCACCTTGGCGTTGATGCCCCGCTCGGCGAGGTAGCCGCGGAGCAGTCCGTCGTAGCTGGTGGCGAGGCGTTTTCCTTCAAGCTCTTCTGCTGTGGCGAAGTCGCCCACCGGTCCGGCGAAGCGGAACGTGGACGCAGCGAAGCCCAGGGGCAGCAGTTCCTCGGCTTCCACCTCGGCGTCCAGCAGCAGGTCGCGGCCGGTGATGCCGACGTCGAGGGTTCCGCGTCCGACGTAGACAGCGATGTCGCGCGGGCGGAGGAAGAAGAACTCGATGTCGTTGTCCGGGTCCATCATGACCAGCTCGCGGGTGTCGCGGCGCTGGCGGTAGCCCGCTTCGGACAGCATGGCGGAGGCGGCTTCGGACAGGGAGCCCTTGTTGGGGACGGCTACTCGCAGCATGGGGGGTCTTTCTTGGTTAGGAGGTCTGTGGATCAGGCAAACGGGCCACGCAGGGCACGGGCCGGCAGTTGGTGACCGCCGCGTGCCGCAGTGGCTACAGATGCTTGTAGACGTCTTCCAGGGTCAGGCCTTTAGCGAGCATCAGAACCTGCAGGTGGTAGAGCAGCTGGGAGATTTCCTCGGCCGTGGCCTCATCGGATTCGTACTCAGCGGCCATCCACACTTCGGCTGCTTCCTCCACGACTTTCTTGCCAATGCCGTGGACTCCGGACTCCAATTCAGCGACGGTGCGGGAGCCTGCCGGGCGGGTGGCTGCCTTCTCACTCAGTTCAGCGAACAGCGTCTCGAAATTCTTCACGCCCTACAGCCTACTTGCTGCCGGCCCGGGGGCGCCTTTCGGGCCGCTGCATGACGGGCGCGATGTGAGCGAACACACACCGCCCCCCGGCAGCCCGCCCGCTGCTATGTGTACTGCTTGAGGAGGACAGCGGTGGCCAAGGCTGCCGTCACGGCTTCGTGGCCCTTGTCCTCGCTGGAGCCCGGCAGGCCCGCGCGGTCCAGTCCCTGCTGCTCCGTATCGCAGGTCAGCACGCCGAAGCCCACCGGCACGCCGGTGGAGACACTGACATCGGTCAGTCCCGACGTCGCGGCCTGGCAGACGTATTCAAAGTGCGGCGTGCCGCCACGGATCACGACGCCGAGTGCCACCACTGCGTCAAAGTGCCGTGCCAGCCGCGCGGCGGCGACGGGAAGCTCGAAGGCGCCCGGAACGCGCAGTACGGTGGGTTCGCTGATGCCCGCGTCCTTGGCGGCGCGCAGGGCACCGTCCAGGAGTCCGTCCATGATCTGGGTGTGCCAGCTGGCTGCCACGATGGCCAGCCGCAGCTGCGACGTTTCCGCCGGGTTGAGGGTGGTGAGGTCAATATCTGGTGCGCCGTGTCCGCTCATGCGTGAATCTGATCCGTTCAGTTTTGGTCGTGGTCGAAATCGTCGGCAGCGCCGCTTGGCACCGTGACAACGTGGGTGTCCAGCATCAGCCGGTGCTCCATGCGGTCCTTTTTGGTCTGCAGGTAGCGGATGTTCTGGTCACGGGACGGAACCTCGGTGGGCACCATTTCCACCACCTTCACACCGGCTTTGGCGAGCCTGTTCTTTTTGTCCGGGTTGTTGCTCAGGAGCCGGATCTCGTGGAGGCCCATCTCGGCCAGGATCTGGGCGGCCGCCTTGTAGCAGCGGGCGTCCACCGGCAGTCCCAGCTGCTCGTTGGCCTCCACGGTGTCAAAGCCCGCTTCCTGGAGGGCATAGGCCTTGATCTTGTTGGCCAGCCCGATCCCCCGGCCTTCCTGCCCGCGCAGGTACAGCAACGTGCCGCCGAACTCGTTGATCAGCTCCAGGGCATACGCCAGCTGTTCGCCGCAGTCACAACGGTAGGAGCTGAAGACGTCGCCGGTCAGGCACTCCGAATGTAGCCTGACCAGCGGGGCAACGCCCTCCCTGGGCGGGTTGGGCGAGCTCACGGCCAGGTGCTCGGCGCCCGTGACCAGGTCTGTCCACGCCTGGGTAATGAAATCGCCAAATGCCGTGGGCAGCTGCACAATGGGACCGCCGCTCACGGGGTGGTGGGCCCGGCCATTGCCGGCCGCCCCCCGGTGGTGGCCGTTCTGGTGGCTGTTGTCCGATACTCCGGAAGCCGTCATCATTACTCCTCTACTCCGCCCGGGCGTCCGGCCCGGTGTCACTGTCGGCGGGAGCCCCGGCCCCTGCTTCAAGGTAAGCCACCAGATCCTCAATCGAGATCAGGGGGCATCCATGTTCAGCGGCGAAACTCCGCAGCCCGTCGAGCCGCATCATTTCGCCGTCGTCGTGCACAACCTCGGCGATCACGCCCACTGGCTCCAGTCCGGCGAGCCGGCAGAGGTCCACGGCCGCTTCGGTGTGGCCGGGGCGTTCACGCACTCCTCCGTTAACTGCCCGGAGCGGGAAAATATGCCCGGGCCTGGTCACGGCCGCCGGTCCGGCGCCGGGGTCTGCGAGGACGCGGGCCGTGAGGGCCCGGTCCGTGGCGGAGATTCCGGTGCTGACACCCACCGCCGCGTCGCAGGAAACGGTGTACGCGGTGCCCTTCGCGTCCTCGTTCACTGCCACCATCGGCGGCAGTGCCAGGGCCTCGGCGCGCTCCCCGCTCAAGGGGACGCAGATGACGCCGGAGCTGTAGCGGATGGTCCATCCCATGAGGGCAGGGGTGGCATGCTGTGCGGCGAAGATGATGTCGCCTTCGTTTTCGCGGTCCTCGTTGTCCACCACCAGCACGGGCCGGCCGGCGGCCATGGCGCGGATGGCATCTTCCACGGGGTCAAGTCCGAAGGTTGCACTAGGCACCGGGCCGGCGGACGCGGCCGGCTCCAGCCGGACGGCGGCGTTCATCGCTTGCCCCCGGTGGTTGCGCCGGTGCTGAATGCCAGCAGGCGTTCGGTGTATTTGGCGAGCACGTCCACTTCAAGGTTGACCCTGCTGCCGGTCACCTTGGCCCCCAGGCCGGTCTCGGCCAAGGTGGTGGGGATCAGCCCCACTTCGAACCAGGGCTCCGGCTCCGCGGCGGGGCTGACCGCAGTGACGGTGAGCGAGACGCCGTCGATCGCTATGGAGCCCTTCTCCGCGATGTAGCGGGCGAGGTTGGCCGGCACACCGAACCGGAGGCGTTCCCAGTTGCCGAGCGCCTCGCGCTCCAGCAGCTGCCCGACGCCGTCGACGTGGCCCTGGACGACGTGGCCGTCCAGCCGGCCGCCGGCAGGGACACAGCGCTCAAGGTTCACCGAGTCACCGGCGGCAAGTTCGCCGATGGTGCTGCGGACGAGGGTTTCGCCCATCACATCAACGCTGAACTCTTTGCCCTCGATGGCGGTGGCCGTCAGGCAGACCCCGTTGACGGCGATGGACCCGCCCAGTCCGAGCCCTTCGGTAGTGCCGGGCGCCCGCAGGCGGAGCGTTGCGCTGGCATCGCCGTCCCGCTCCACGGACAGGACCTGTCCCTGTTCGGCAATAATTCCGGTAAACATCAGTAGCCTCCCATGGCTGGTTCCGCGGCAGCGCGGGATAGGTGTGGTTCAAGAGCTTCGGTTGGTACCGGACGGAGGTGCAGCCTCAGGTCCCGGCCCAGGGTCAGGACGGCGCCGCCGTCGGAGGGGTCCCAGTCCCAGTGCCGGGCATCCGCGAGCGTGGTGATTCCCAGTCCGTTGAGGGCGGGAGTTCCGGAGCCCAGCAGGGTGGGGGCAAGGTAGACAATGAGTTCGTCCACAAGGCCGGCGGCCAGGAATGAGCTGAGGATGCGTGAGCCGCCTTCCACCATGACGTGGCGGATTCCTTCCGCGTAGAGGAGCGAGAGCGCCTCCCGCGGATCCCGCGTGGGCAGGTGGAGCACGTTCCCGTCGTCACCGCGGACGGCGGCGTCGGCCGGGATGTCCCGCAGGCCCATCACGGCCCGCAGCGGTTGCTTGCCCGCTGTGGCTCCGGACGCATCGCGGGCTGTCAGCCGGGGATTGTCCACGAGCACGGTCTGCGTGCCGACGAGGATGGCGTCGATCCGCCGCCTCAGTCCGTGGTTGTCAGCGAGCGACTCCGGGGAGGAGATCCACTGGCTCGTTCCATCCTCAGCGGCGATCCGGCTGTCCAGGGTCTGCGCGATGTGCAGCGTCACGAACGGGCGCTGTGCGGCCACTCCCAGGAACCACTGACGGTTCAACTCGAACGATTGGCTGGCCGCGAGCCCGCTGCGGACGTGGACGCCCGCGTTCCGGAGGGTGGCTGCGCCGCCCGCCGCAGGGTCGTGCGGATCGTCGACGGCGTAGACCACGTCCGTGATTCCGGCACGAATGATCGCCTGGGTGCAGGGCCCCGTACGGCCGCTGTGGTCACAGGGTTCCAGCGTGATCACCATCGTGCAGCCGCTCAGGTCCAGCCCGGCGGCCTCAGCCTGGGCGATGGCGTCCGCTTCCGCGTGGGGTGTGCCGGCGCCGCGGTGATACCCGGTCACCAGCTGGCGGCCGGCAGCATCGATGACGACGGCGCCCACCAGCGGATTCGCTCCGCGCGGGCCCTGAAGGGCTGCTTCCAGCGCTGCGTCCATGGCGGCGGTTTCGGCGGCGCTGAACGCCGTGACGGTTTCGATCCGGGTCATGGGGCAGCCACCGGTTCGGCGGCTTCGGTTCCCGGACCATGGGAAATCCTGGCTTCAAAGAGCCATCGCAAGGGGTTCATGTGTGTTGTCGTTCCTTCCCTCTAGAACCGCGATGGCTCCGGGGGTATACGACAGCAGAAGACCGCAGCGCCAAAGGGCGCCGCAGATACAGCTGTACGTGCTTCTCTCATCCAGACTTTAACTGTCGGTACCGGAATTTCACCAGTTCAACCGTCCGCCGGTTCCTTCCCTGAAGGGGAAAGCGCCGGCTCGCGGGTCGCGGACTATCACCGCCGGTTCGGACTTACACCGACCCCGGAGCACGTATTGTGTGTTGCTATTGTGCCATAACCACAAGGTGGCCCAGACTATTCCGCGGACGCAGCACGTAACTTTATGCTGCCGGCTTCGCGGAGCCGTCCAATGGCTGCAGCCGGGTCCTCCGCGCCGTAAACAGCCGAACCCGCCACAAAGACGTTCGCGCCTGCTTCGGCCGCCCGCAAAATGGTTTCCTCGGTAATGCCGCCGTCCACCTGGAGAGCGACATTGATTCCGGAGCCGTCAATGGCTGCCCGTGCCCTGCGGATCTTGGGCAGGGTGAAGTCCAGGAACGCCTGGCCACCGAACCCCGGCTCCACAGTCATGATCAGGAGCATGTCCAGTTCCTCAAGCATGTCCAGGTATGGTTCCACGGCCGTCGCAGGGCGCAGCGCCATGCCGGCCTTGGAGCCCCGGGCCCGCAGTTCGCGGGCCAGTTTGACCGGTGCAATGGAGGCCTCGGCGTGGAAGGTCACGGATGCCAGGCCCGCGTCGGCGAACCCCGGCGCCCAGCGGTCGGCGTCGGAGATCATCAGGTGGGCGTCCAGCGGTACCGGGCTGACCGCCTGGATCCGCTGGACCACGGGCAAGCCCAAGGTGAGGTTGGGGACAAAGTGGTTGTCCATCACGTCCACGTGCACGGCGTCAGCGTTGCTGATGCGCTGCAGTTCGGCTTCGAGGTTGACGAAGTCGGCGGACAGGATGCTGGGGTTGATGCAGCACTGCGGCATGGGGGAACCTTTCACGGGTCAGGCTTTCTTCCGGATGAGGGCCAGGAACATGGCATCGGTGCTGTGGATGTGCGGCCAGAGTTGCGCCGTGGAATCGTGGCCTGCGCCCAGGTTCCCGGTCAGGCTCACGCTGTCCAGCACGGCACCGGCGTCCAGCAGCTCCAGGTCATCCCGCTTCCGGAGGGCATCGCTGACCACTGCCGTGGTTTCGGCCGGGTGGGGTGAACAGGTGACATAGGCAACCACTCCGCCGGGGCGGACGGCGTCCAGCGCCGATTTCAGCAGGGCGCGCTGCAGCGGCCCCAGGTCCGCGAGGTCCTTGGGGGTGCGGCGCCAGCGGGACTCCGGCCTGCGGCGCAGGGCACCCAGCCCGCTGCAGGGGACGTCCACCAGGACACGGTCAAAGGACTCCGGCTGCTCAGTGCCCACGTCGCGGCCGTCGCCGGTCCGGACGCGCCAGACGTCCCGGGGCACGGCGGACAGGGCCTGGCTGACGAGTTTGGCACGGTGCGGGGCCGGTTCATTCGCGAGCAGCGTGGCACCCTGGGCGTTGGCCAGCGCGCCCAGCAGGGCCGCCTTGCCACCGGGGCCGGCGCACAGGTCCAGCCAGGTTTCGTTCCTGCGTTCTGCTCCAGTGCCGTCGGTGGGATCGAGGTCCACTGCCGCCATGGCGCGGGCCACCAGCTGGGAGCCGACATCCTGGACGCGCGTACTGCCTTCCCGTATGGAGGCGAGGCGGCCCAGGTCTCCGCCGCTGGAGAGCGCCGAGCCTTCAACGAGTTCACCGGGGGTCGCCCCGCCCTCCAGGGCTTCATCCAGGCTGCCCAGGCCGGGCAAGGCCACCAGGTTGACCACCGGAGCTTCGTTATCGGCTTCCAGCAGGTCGTTGATTTCGGTGGCTGACCGCCCGTGGGCCACCAAGGACTGGCGCATGGCCCGGACAATCCATTCGGGGTGGGCGTAGCGGAGGGACGCGATGGTGGTTTCGTCGCTTTCACCGGCGACGAGGACCTCAAGCCATTCCTCCAGCGTGTGCGCCGTGACCTTCCGCAGCACCGCATTGATCAGGGCGGAGGGGCCGGCACCGATGACGGCGCGGGCCAGGCCAACGGTCTGGTCCAGGGCGGCGTGGGCCGGGACACGCATGGCCAGCAGCTGATGGGTGCCGATCCGCAGGGCGTCGAGAATGGCAGGGTCAAGCTGGTCCAGCGGCCGGTCAACGCAGCGGGCCAGGATGGCATCGTACGTGCCCTGGCCACGCAGGGCCCCGTAGCTGAGCTCGGTGGCGAAGCCGGCGTCGCGCTTGTCCAGGCCGTGATGGCGGATGCGGGACGGGAGCACCAGGTTGGCGTAGGCGTCCTCGGCGGCTACCGCGCGCAGGACTTCAAAAGCCACCAGCCGCGCGGGGTCCGCCCGGCGGGTCCGCTGCGCAGGAGCGTTTTCGGTGAAGCTCCGCTGGGAGGGGCGGTTGCGTTCGTGGCCCTGGGCGTTGCGCTGGCTGGAATCCCGCGGCCCGCCCTTGCCCCGTCCGCTGTTGCCGCGTCCGCCGCCCGGGGCGCCGCTTCCGCTGCCGCCCGTGCCGCCTGCATTACCGCCGGATTCGCTCATTCGAAGACCACGCTTTCCAGTGTTGCCATGCCACGCGCCCAATCGGCGGCGGCCATCATCTTTTTGCCCGAAGGCTGGATCCTCGTCAGCTCCACGGCGTGGGATCCGGTGCCCACCAGGACGCTCTTCCCGTCGAGGAATACTGCGCCGGGTTGCAGGTCAGTGTCACTTGGCCGGAGCCGGACAGGTTCGAGTTTGACGCGCTGTCCGTCCAGGGTGGTCCAGGCGCCGGGCTCGGGAGTCACGCCGCGGGCGCGCCTGCCGATCGCCAGGGCGGGCTGCTTCCAGTCGAGCCGGCCGTCATCGATGGTCAGCTTGGGGGCCAGTGAAACGTCGCCGACCTGCGGCTGTGCAGCTGCCCTCCCGGCTTCCACGGCGGACAGCGTCTGGGCAAGGAGCACGGCCCCGCTGCGGGACAGCCGCTCCAGCAGCGCTCCGGCGGTGTCCTCCGGGCCAACGCCCTCGCTCAGCGTTCCGAAGACCGGGCCGGTGTCCAGCCCTTCTTCCAACAGGAAAGTGACTGCCCCGGTGACGTCGTCGCCGGCCATCACGGACCGCTGCACGGGGGCAGCGCCACGCCATGCGGGCAGCAGGGAAAAGTGCAGGTTGATCCAACCATGCGGGGGAACATCAAGGGCGGGGCGCGGAATCAGGCCGCCGTAGGCCACGATGGCGGCCACGTCCGGCTTGGCCGCGGCGATTTTCGCCGTCACGGCCTCGTCCACGCGGGTGGCGTGGATGATGTTGATTCCCAGCTCGGCGGCGCGGGCTGCAACGGGCGACGGCGTCAGCACCCGTTTGCGCCCTATCGGCGCGTCGGGACGGGTCAGGACGGCAACGATCTCAAAGCCGGCCCCAACGAGGGCATCAAGGGACGGGACGGCCACGGCGGGGGTGCCGGCAAAAAGTACCCTCATGTGGTGGCGCCGCCGCCGAAGCTGGCCCCACCAGAGCTCGCGCCTCCAACGCTCGAGCCCCCGAAACTGGACCCGACCGTCTTGGCTCGCTTCGTCGTCGTGCGTTCCGTGATGGCGTCATAGTTGGCATTGCGGATGGAACGCAGGGCCGTTTTCCGGTCCTCGCCTTCCAGCCTGTCGGTGTAGAGGATGCCGTCCAGGTGGTCCGTCTCGTGCTGGAAGCAACGGGCCAGCAGGCCTTCCCCCTCCACCGCGACAGGATTCCCATTCAGGTCAACACCGGTGGCGCGTGTGGCGCGGAAGCGGCGGACCGGGAACGCCAGGCCCGGAACGGACAGGCAACCCTCAACCTGGTCCGCCTGGAAGTCCTCGCTGTTTTCCAGGACCGGATTGATGATGTGGCCCTCCACGCCGTCAATCCGGTAGGTGACGACCCGCTGGCTGACGCCAATCTGGGGGGCCGCGAGGCCGGCGCCATCCACGTCCTCCATGGTTTCCGTCATGTCCGCAACCAGCTTGGCGAGCTCAGGACCGAATTCCGTCACGGGATCAGCCACTGTGCGGAGCACAGGATCACCGATGATGCGGATATTCAGAATGGCCATGTGCTGTCTTTCCTCACGGTGGGCGTTATGGCGAACCTGTCCAGTTTAGGTGCAGGGGCACCGGTCCCGGGACTGGGCAGCCGGACTCCAGGCATGCGAAGTTCCGGCACGCGTGCTCCGCTAGGTGCTGCGGGCCTGCACGGAGACGGGCGGAGCCACCGGAAGAAGCGCAGACCCGGCGGCGAGCGTATCGGCGGACAGTTCCCAGACCCGGCGCAGGGCGCAGAACTTCCACCAGTGGTGCTTGAGGACGTCGGGGTTGGCGCGGACCGGACGGACTTCCGTCTCGCCAATGGCCACAGCCAGCAGCAGCGGGGCCTCGCCGTACTTCCAGGGCTCCCATTCCCCTGCCACGGCATCCACCAGGCTTTCTTCGGCCTTCATGCCGGCCACCAGTTGCATGACCACCTTGTCATCCAGCGGCTTGACGGTGCCATCCCGTGTGGTGCCCTTGGTCTTGTAATCAATGACGCAGATCCGGCCGTTGATTTTGGCCACGAGGTCCAGCGTCCCGGCGTAGCCCACTGACTTGTTCCAGACGGTAATTTCCGGTGCGATGGGCTCTACGCTGTAGAGGTCCCACCACTCATCGAACCGCAGGGCAAAGCCTTCCTCTCCGTTGGCCGCCAATGCCTCGCGGGTTTCCTTCATGGCGTGGGGCCGGCCCAGGGCGCGGAGTGCAACCTGCTCGCAGTAATTATGGACGCGGTCGCCGCGTCTGGCGGCCTCGTCGCGATACAGTTCTGCTGCTTTTGAGGCCCGGTTGACGGCCTGACGGATTTTCGCCGGGCTGCCCAGGCAATCGGCAAGCAACGGATCCTTCGCCAGGCTGCTGGCGCCCATGTAACCGAACCAGCCGTCCAGGCCGTGCGGCTGCTGGCCAATGACGGTGGTGATTGACGGAACGGAGAACTGTTCGGAGGTGGACCGCGCATACATGCGGCCGTATTCCGTGGCGTGGGCAAGGAGTGGATCAGTCATACAAAGACTCTTTCACAAGGGGCTGACAGAATGGCGGGCACAAAAAAGGTCCGTTTCCGCTCGGCTGAGCGGAAACGGACCAGATTCCTCGGTGGGCGATACTGGGTTCGAACCAGTGACCTCTTCGGTGTGAACGAAGCGCGCTACCACTGCGCCAATCGCCCCGATGCCTTTGAATGCTAGCCGACCGGGCGGGGTTTATGGAAATCGAGACGGGACGCCGCTCGAATTACACGCCTGTAATTAGAAAAATCCCCTAGATTGCAGGGATCCAGGGGCATTGCCGCCGTTGAAGCACGTTCGATTTGGAGATTCCCTGAACCTCCTATAGAGTTCTTACTCGTTGGAACGCGAGGAAATGCCCGAAACGGCACGGATTCAGCGGCCCAAATGCGGACGTAGCTCAGCTGGTAGAGCACCACCTTGCCAAGGTGGATGTCGCGAGTTCGAATCTCGTCGTCCGCTCGCAGGACACTGTCACGGCTAAGGTTTTTCGGAATCGGAGCTTACACGGTGGGTTGGCCGAGAGGCGAGGCAGCGGCCTGCAAAGCCGTTCACACGGGTTCGAATCCCGTACCCACCTCGGTGAAAANGCCGTTCACACGGGTTCGAATCCCGTACCCACCTCGGTGAAAACCATGGATTCCGGTTCACGCCGGACGAAATGGGCGATTGGCGCAGCGGTAGCGCGCTTCCCTGACACGGAAGAGGTCACTGGTTCGATCCCAGTATCGCCCACCAAGCAAGGAAACTTGCTTCATGCAGTACTTCTGGCCACCGGCCAGGGTGTACTTCATACGCGGACGTAGCTCAGCTGGTAGAGCACCACCTTGCCAAGGTGGATGTCGCGAGTTCGAATCTCGTCGTCCGCTCTCTACCCCAGTAATAAATCCGAAATGGCCGGCCTTCCGGTTCCGGGCGATTGGCGCAGCGGTAGCGCGCTTCCCTGACACGGAAGAGGTCACTGGTTCGATCCCAGTATCGCCCACACACACAGCAGCTCCCCGTGAGCTGCTTTTTTATTGCCCGGATACGCCGCACGGACTTTACAACATTTGTCACAGCACCTTGGCACGCCCGGCAGACAGGGCTAGGATCGGTTGCGGAGGAGCGAACTGGCTCCGCGATTGAAGGGAGGTGCTCGTGGGACTGATTGACGATCTTAAGGGCAAGGCTCAGGGTCTCATCCGCGGCAACGAGCAGGCCATCAAGGACGGCATCACGAAAGCCGGCGATTTCGTCGACTCAAAGACTGGCGGTAAGTACACCGGTCACGTGGACAAAGTCCAGGAGGGCGCTTCCAAGCTCGTTGACAAGAACGACGGAACACCCGGCGTAGCGCCTGCCACCGAGCAGACTCCGCCAGTCAACCCGGTTCCGCCGGTTGATAAGGCTCCGTAACAAGGATTTGGCCAGGGCACTGCCCTAGCACGTCAAGGGGGCGCGGGTCCCGCCGGGAGGTGGCACCCGCGCCTTTGGCGTTTAACTGATGGTCCGGCTTCCCCGGCCGATGCCTAGGACGGCTCGTGGTTCTGGCCCTCGCGGGCGAGTGCAGTCAGGCGGGACACCGCACGGAAGTACTTCTTGGTGTACCCGCCGTGCATCATCTCGTCCGTGAAGAGCTTGTCGAAGGGGACGCCGCTGGCCAGGATGGGCACATCCTTGTCGTACAGGCGGTCCGCCAACACAACGAAGCGAAGCGCCACGGCCTGTTCGGTGATGGTCTCCACGTTGCGCCACACAACGCCGTCGATGCCGTCGATGAGCTGCCGGTAGCGGCTCGGGTGGACACCGGCCAGGTGGCCGATCAGTGAACTGAATTCGTCCTCTGCCACGGTCTTGCCGTCGAACTCGGCCTTCATCTGTGCGGCGAGCTGGCTGTTCTTCAGCGGTGCCGGGGCGGCGGGCAGCCCACGGTGGCGGAAGTCCTCGCCGTCGATCCTGATGACGTCGAACTGGTCCGCCAGGACCTGGATTTCACGGGCAAAGTCGACGGCGGCAAAGCGGCCGTCGCCCAGCGAACCCGGCAGCGTGTTGGACGTGGCAGCCAGCTTGACGCCGGCGTCGGCCAGTTCACGCATCAAACGGGACATCAGCACGGTGTCACCCGGATCATCCAGCTCAAATTCGTCGATGCACACCAGCTTGTAGTGGCTCAGTGCCTCAACAGTTTTGCGGAAGGAAAGGGCGCCCACGAGGTTGGTGTATTCCACAAACGTGCCGAAGGCCTTGGGGCCCGGGGCGGCATGCCACAGCGAGGCCAACAGGTGGGTTTTGCCGACGCCGAATCCTCCGTCGAGGTAGATCCCCGCCCTGGTAGCGACCTTCTTGGTGAAGAACTTCTTGAACAGGCCATCGCCGTCGCCGGCTCCAACTCCCCCGGCGAACCCTTCCAGCCCCTTGACCGCCGCCGCCTGGGACGGCTGGTTCGGGTCCGGCCGGTAGCTGGCAAAGGAGACCTGGCCGAACCGTGCGGACGGATAGAAACCCTTGAGGAGCTCATCCACCGAAACCGCCGGAGTGCGGGCGGCAAGCTGTTCGATCTGTACCAAGGTGGTCCGTTCTGCTGGTGGGTTGTCCCCAGAAAGAATACCGGCAATGGCACTGGCCTCCCCCGCGATGGCGCCGGCAAGGGCCCCGGCGTGACGAAGGCCATATTTCCCACTGTTAACAAAGAGGCGGACAGGGCGGCCGGCCGTGGCTAGTGTGGGAGGCAGGTTTTCCTTCTACAGCATCCGCCGTGTGTCTCAGTGAAAGGCCATCACCATGTCCTACGCAGTTGAACAGAACGAGAAGTTCGCCGCCTACGCCAGCCCGGAGCGCCTGGTGTCCACCGAATGGCTCGCAGCCGCCCTCCAAAGCGGCGCCTTGGCGGACGGAAACCTTGTCGTGGTCGAATCCGACGAGGACGTCCTCCTCTACGAGACCGGCCATATCCCCGGATCAGTCAAGATCGACTGGCACACGGACCTCAACGATGACGTGACCCGCGATTACGTGGGCGGCGAGGCGTTTGCCGCCCTGGCCGCCGCCAAGGGCATCTCGCGCGACACCACCGTGGTCATCTATGGCGACAAGTCCAACTGGTGGGCCGCCTATGCGCTCTGGGTCTTTACGCTGTTCGGCCACGAGGATGTCCGGCTGCTCGACGGCGGCCGGGACAAGTGGATCGCCGAAGGCCGCGACCTGACCACGGAGCGGACCTCCCCGACGCCCGGCGACTACCCGGTGGTGGAGCGCAACGACGCCCCCATCCGCGCGTTCAAGGAAGATGTGCTGGCACACTTCGGCAAGCCGCTCATTGACGTCCGCTCCCCCGAGGAATACACCGGCCAGCGGACCCACATGCCGGCCTACCCGGAGGAAGGAGCGCTCCGCGGCGGCCACATTCCCACGGCAGCATCCATCCCCTGGGCGCGCGCCGCTGCGCCGGACGGAACGTACCGCAGCCGGGAAGAGCTCGAGGCCCTCTACCTGGGCGAGGCCGGGCTGACCGCCGGCGATGACGTGG
The DNA here is from genome assembly GCF_023913735.1 of Pseudarthrobacter raffinosi. Classification (GTDB taxonomy): domain Bacteria; phylum Actinomycetota; class Actinomycetes; order Actinomycetales; family Micrococcaceae; genus Arthrobacter; species Arthrobacter raffinosi. The sequence goes on along the minus strand of NZ_JAMXBH010000007.1, from coordinate 174,215 downwards.
TGGCCTACTGCCGCATCGGCGAGCGTTCCAGCCACACCTGGTTCGCGCTCAAGTACCTGCTGGGCTTTGACACTGTCCGGAACTACGACGGCTCCTGGACCGAGTGGGGCAACGCCGTCCGTGTTCCCATCGCCAAGGGCACGGAACGCGGCACGGTCCCGGCGTAAACTGGAACAGATGACTACACATGACCTGCCCGCCGCATTGGCGGAAATCGTCGATGACTTCCAGGCCCTGACCGAACCCGATCGGCTTCAGCTGCTGCTTGAGTTCTCGCGCGAACTGCCGGAGTTGCCTGACCGGCTGAAGGACCACCCCGAGCTCCTGGAGCAGGTGGTGGAATGCCAGTCGCCGCTGTTCCTGACGATTGAAACGGAAAAGAACGACGCCGGCCCGGCCGACGCCGTTCGGCTCTACTTCAAGGCGCCACCGGAAGCCCCCACCACGCGGGGTTTCGCTGGCGTGCTCCACGAGGGGCTCGACGGACTCAGCGCCGCTGAAATCCTGGCGGTGCCGGACGATATGCCGGAGCTGCTGGGCCTGACGCGGGCCATCACGCCACTGCGGATGCGTGGCATGACCGCCATGCTGGGACGGATCAAACGCAAGGTCGCCGCTACGTCCCGGCTTGCGTCCTGATCAGCTGACCTCCTAACAGGAAACTGAACGCTTTGGGACGCAAGAGTTCTTCAAACGGAACGCCGGCCACAGCCGCCCTGGCTGCTGCCGGCGTTCCGTTTGTGCTGCATCCGTATGCCCACGATCCTTCCGCGGCCAGCTACGGCACAGAAGCCGCCGAAGCCCTGGGCATCGCTCCGGAGTCGGTCTTCAAAACCCTCATGGTGGAAGTGGAAGGGCGGCTGGCCGTGGCGGTTGTGCCGGTCAGCGGAAGCCTTGACCTGAAGGCATTCGCGGCCGCCCTGGGCGCCAGGAAGGCTTCGATGGCAGACCCTGCGGCTGCTGAACGCCGCACCGGCTACGTCCTGGGCGGGATCTCGCCGTTTGGCCAGCGCCAGTCATCGCCCACGGTGGTGGACAGCAGCGCCCTCAATCTGGGGACGATGCTGGTTTCCGGTGGCAAACGCGGCCTGGACGTTGAGCTTGCACCGGCTGACCTCATCCGGCTGACGTCCGCGGTGACAGCCGCCATCGGCACGCGCACACTTTAGCGGTGCTGCCCTGGGTTGAGCCGCGGAGCCAACTGCGGCCGGAGCCACGCCTTGATCAGGTTCTCCCAGCGTTCGGGATCGACATTCCATTCCTTGGTGTGCCTGGCGTGGTTGAACGTTTCGAACGTGACCATGTCCGGATTCCGCTCCGCCAGAAGGGCGGAGGGTTCATAGGGAACGTACTCGTCATCAACGCTGTGGATGATCAGGGTGGGCGTCCGGACTTCCACGGCGCGCGCCACCCAGTCCATGGCTTTGAGGTCCACGGGTGCTGCCAGGCCGGTGAGCCTGCGGCCCACGGGGTGGCCCAGCATCAGTTGCCCGTAGCGGCCAACGAGGGACGGTATGCGGTTGATCTGCGCATGGTGGGCCAGCACATTGACCCAGTTGATGACGGGCGCGTCCAGGACCATGGCCCGGATCAGGTGACGGTTCGGCGAGAGATCGGCCGTCTGCAGGCAGATGGCGCCGCCCATGGACCAGCCGAAGAGAACAATTTCCTCGGCGCCGTTGGCCAGGGCGAACTCGATGGCGGCCTCTATGTCGTGCCATTCCGTGGATCCCAGGCCGTACCGGCCGTCCTCGGCCGATGGCGCCAACCCGTCGTTCCGGTACGAGACAAGCAGGCTGGTGAGCCCCAGTTCGAGGGCTGGGCTGACCGCCCGGAGAGCCTCCTGGCGGGTTGCCCCGCGGCCGTGAACCATGATTGCCCAGGTCCGGGACGTCCCGCCGGCCCGGACCAGCCACGCCGGTGCCGTGCCGCCGTCGACGTCGATCTGCACGTCCTCCGCCGCAAAGCCGGCGGTGGCGGGATCCGGGTAGAGCGCACCGCTCCACCATCCGCGGCGGGCCGTATCAAGATCGCCGGCATAGACGGCTTCCACTTCGCGCAGGACCGTGCCGTCCGCCGGCGAATAGGACACAATCCGCCCGATCCGGGCGTGCCCCTTCCCGCCGTCGAAAAACAACCCATAGACACCCTCCACCGTGGTCTCTGGAGTGGCTGTCAGGATGACCTGGCGGCCGCCCCCTTCCCGGAGCACGGCGAGGACTTCCTGGTCCGCCGTCCGCTGCCGGACGGGAGTGATCACACGCCGGGCAAAATAGAGCGCCAGCGCGGAGGAGCCGGTGGCCAGCAGGCCGGCAAGGGCCCCGCCGCCAATGACGCCGCCGAGCGCCCATTTGGCGCGCAGCGACATACGGCCGTCGGCCTGGGTCGGAACTGCCGCCGTCAACGTGGAGGTGCGCGTGGAAGGTGCCATGGAACCATTCTTACTGCCGCAGACGGGTTGACCATATTCCGTCCGGCACGTGGCATCGGAATTCTGCCGGCCCCGGGGACGCCGCGCTCATGACACCGCGTGCACCGTGCGGCCCAAATGGATGCAGGCGCCGGTGCGCACGACTAGGCTGATGCCATGAGCGATCCAATCGTCATCCTGACCGAAGAACCCCTGGGCGCGGACGACCGCGTCAACATAGAACGCCTGGTGGACGGGCAGGACACTCCCCTTGTCCTGCTGGTTCCAGGGAACACTGAACGGCATCTGCTGGTGGATTTCCTTGAGAATCTCTCCCTGCTGGACGTTGCTAAGGCGTTCCGCGAACTGACCGCCCACGCCCCGGACCCCACCGTTGAACGGGCCGAGGCTGCAGAGACACTGTCCGTCTCGCTTGCCGCCTTGGAGGGGCTGGGCGCAGGGGTAACGGGCGAGGTAGTGGACGGCGGGGCCGTTAAAGGCCTCGTTGCCAAGGTCAAGGAACTCGGCGCAGCCCAGGCAGTGGTGATCACCCGTCCCCACGCAGTTGCGGATACGTTCCACACGGACTGGGCCAACAAAGCCCAGGACCAGTTGGGGCTCCCCGTGCTCCACCTGTATGCCGGTTCGGGATTTATCGGCGACTCCTGAGCGTTGAGCTGACTATGAGCATCTTTGGTAAGAGCATCTTCGAGAACAAGGCCACGGATTCCGTCCCCGTTCCGGCTGCCGACGCCGTCGCTGCGGAACCCGCCTACCGGAAATCCGACGCCGAGTGGCGGCAGGAACTCACGCCGGAGGAGTACCACGTGTTGCGGCAGGCGGGTACGGAGCGCCCCTTCACCGGCGAGTACGTGGACACCCATACGGAGGGTGTCTACCAATGCCGTGCCTGTGGCACCGAGCTCTTCCGGAGCAACGAAAAATTCGACTCGCATTGTGGCTGGCCATCCTTCTGGGCACCGCTCGCCGAGGGCACCGTCCGTTACATCCACGACCGGACGCTCGGCATGAAGCGGGTGGAGGTACGGTGCGCGCACTGTGATTCACACCTGGGCCACGTATTTGAGGGTGAGGGCTACGGCACGCCCACGGACCAGCGCTTCTGCATCAATTCGGTGTCCCTGAAACTGGTGCCGCGCGGCGCTGCGGGGGAAGAATCCACGAAGTCCTGAGTCCGCCAGCCGTGGCTCCGCCTACATCTGGCGGAGCCGCGAGGCGCCTCGAGCCCGAGAGTATCTTATGCTCAGGCTCGATTTGAGTTAGAGACTCTGGTTGCTTGCTACGCTCGCCGTAGATGCCCCAAGCAATGAGAAAGGCAGTCACACCATGACCGTCACCGTGACCGTGGCCCCTACGAGGATCACCGCCGAAAATCCCGCCTGGCTCCGCCTCAGGAGCGCCGCCGAATCCCTGCAGGCACTGCAGGTCCAGGACGGCTCCGTGCCTGATGCCGGCCATCACGCCGAGGCAGCCCTGCAGGTTGCCGCCATCACGGAGTCGCTTGCCGAACTGGCACCGCTGTTCCCGCACGACGCGGCCTACCTTGACGCCGTCGTCGCTGATTTCCAGGCGTGGGCCACGGCTGGATTCGCCGTCCCGGACTTCCTCGCATCGCTGCTGGCGTTCCAGCCCCAGCTGCAGCGCCAGGACGGCCTGCAGCATGTTGTCATCTTCCCCATGTACACCCAGAACGGAAGCAGCAGCCGGCTCGTGGAGGCCGTACTGATCGAGGTCATCTGGCCCGATTTTGTGGCCGGCCTTGAGGCCGGGGACTATTCCAACAAGCTCTTTGTGCCCATCCGGTTCCTGGACTTCACCTGCGGCTACAACACCAACTCGGCGGTGCTGTTCCCCGAAACCGTGGCCGTCCGGGCGACACCCACGTTCACCTGGGGCGCTATTTTTGCGGACCGGGAAGCTGCCCGGTTCCGCCGGGTCCTGCGCGCGGCGGCAGACATCACCTCCCTGGACCTGCCCGCGGGCGCCGCGGAACTCCTGGCCGACCAGGAACTGACCGAGGCCACGTTTGTGATGTGGGACCTGATCCATGACCGGACCCACATGCGCGGGGACCTGCCCTTTGACCCGTTCATGATCAAGCAGCGGATGCCCTACTTCCTGTATTCGCTGGAAGAACTGCGCTGCGACCTCACAGCCTTCCGTGAATCCGTCCGGATCGAACAGGACGAAGACGCCGGGCCGGAAGCACGCCGGCACGCGAAACTGGTGCAGTACGCCATCATCTTCGACCGGATCTTCCGCTTCGCGATCACCGGCAACCGGGTGCGCAACTACGACGGGCTCGGCGGACAGTTGCTCTTCGCCTGGCTGCATCAGCACCACGTCCTGCACTGGACCGACAGCCGGCTCAGCATCGACTGGGACCAGGTGGCGGACGCGGTGATCGGCCTCGGCGCCTCGATCGACGAGCTCTACTGGCGTTCCATTGACCGGCCGAAGATGGCCCATTGGCTTGCCGCGTACCAGCTGATCTCCGCCACGGTTACGCCCAACCCCGCATCAGTCTGGGCCAAGGGCCCCGACGCGCTTCCCGTCGCCGGTCCGCCCCGCGGCCTCACCGACCAGGTGCTGGACGACGAATTTCCGCTGTCCATGTTCTACGAAGCCTTGGAGAAGAAAATGCGTCCAGTCATCGAATCCACCGCCGGCATCACCGCAGCGTCCGCGCTGTGAGCGAAACCGACGCACCGCCGGTGGCTCCTGTTCCGGACCATGCCCCCGGGCTGAACGTCCTGGTCACCGGCGGCAGCGGACCGTCCGGGATCGCGGTGGCCGGGGCCTTGCACCAGGCGGGGTTCCGGGTCTTCACGGTTGGCGCGGACAGGACGCGCATCGACGCTGCGGCGAGGCGGGCGGGCGAGGGCGTCACTCCCCTGGTATGCGATCTTGCGGATCTCGCCGACGTCCAGGCCCTCCGGAAGACCCTTCTGGCCGAAACCGCCGGGCGCGTGGACGGAGTCATCCACCTCGTCGGCGGCTGGCGCGGCGCCAAGGGCATCACGGACCAAAGTGACGCCGACTGGGACTTCCTGGAGCGCGGCGCCGTCACGACGCTCAGGAATGTGTCCCGGGTCTTTTACACCGACCTGGCCGCCGCCGGAACCGGAAGGTTTGCCGTGGTGTCCTCCACCGCGGTGGACAAGCCCACGGCGGCGACGGCCAGCTACGTGGCGGCGAAGGCCGCCGCCGAGACCTGGACCCTGGCGATGGCGGAGGGCCTGGCCCGCGGGGCTGCGGATGAGGGCACCGCCTTGCGCGGCGCCGCCGTCGTCCTGGTGGTGAAAGCTCTGGTGGACGCGGAACTCCGGAAGGCGCACCCGGAACGGACCTTCCCCGGCGCCACCGACGTTGAGGACCTGGCCGCCGCCGTCGTCGGGCTGTTCAGCCGCCCGGCAGCCGAACTGAACGGCCAGCGCCTGCTCCTGACCCCCTGACCGCAAATTCCGCTGACAGGCTGGCCCCGGACCGGCCGGACCCAACCTCCCTAGACTGAGAACGTGAGCAAAGCAATGACAACAACGGCAGATGCCGCCCCTCGGGTTGAAAATCCCGCCGCCCGGCTGCATGACGCGTCCGTCCGCGGTTTCGCGTCGGACAACTACTCGGGTGTTCACCCGGAGGTCCTGGCCGCCCTCGCGGCTGCCAACGAGGGCCACCAGGTGTCCTACGGCGAGGACGACTACACAACACGGCTGCAGGAGCTGATGGAGGAGCACTTCGGCACCGGCATCGAATGCTTCCCGGTGTTCAACGGCACCGGGGCCAACGTGCTTTCCCTGCAGTCGCTGCTCCCGCGCTGGGGGGCTGTGGTGTGCGCTTCGACGGCGCACATCAATATGGACGAAAACGGCGCTCCGGAACGGATTGGCGGGATCAAACTCCTGCATGTCCCCACCCAGGACGGCAAGCTGACGCCGGAGCTGATTGACCGCGAGGCGTGGGGCTGGGGCGATGAACACCGGGCACAGCCGCTGGCAGTGTCCATCACCCAGACCACCGAGCTTGGCACCTGCTACACCCCGGATGAGGTCCGGGCCATCGCCGATCATGCCCACGCCAAGGGCATGAAACTCCACATGGACGGCGCGCGGCTGGCCAACGCCGCCGCGCACCTAAACGTGCCGTTGCGGGCCTTCACCCGCGACGCCGGCGTGGACATCCTCTCCTTCGGCGGCACCAAAAACGGGCTGCTGTACGGCGAAGTGGTTGTGGCCCTGAACCCCGAAGCGGCCCACGGCCTGAAGTTCCTGCGCAAGATGAACATGCAGCTTGCCTCGAAAATGCGCTTCCTGTCGGCCCAGTTCATCGCCCTGTTGGAAGGCGACCTGTGGCTCCGTTCGGCGTCGCACGCCAACGCCATGGCCGCACGCCTCCGCGCCGCGGTGGACTCGATCGAGGGTGTGGAGCCCACGCAGAAGACGGAGTCCAACGGTGTGTTTGCCGTCCTGCCGGCTGGCATAGCTGACCGCCTGCGGGAGTCCTTCCGGTTCTACGACTGGGATGAAGCCGCCCGCGAGGTCCGCTGGATGTGCTCCTTCGACACCAGTGAGGATGATGTCGACGCCTTTGTGGCCGCGATCCGAAGGGAACTTGCGGCCCATCACGCGGGCAAGGAGGCCGGATAGCATGGGCCGGCCGACGGCGAGCCTGCACTGCCTCCCCCCTGCTGTTGCGTAATCTGCGAAGGTGAACGCACTAGCCCAGGTTCCCCCGGAATTTCTCCACGCCTTGGGAACCCTCAGGAAGGCCCAATGCCGCAGTGAACTGCGCCTGGCGGAAATTCCCGCCCCGGCGCGCCTGGCACCGTTCGCCGTGGCGCTCGGGGCCGAGGTCATGGCGCCCGGACCGGGCAGCGGCACCACACCGGTCCACGGGCCCGCCGCCATGGCCCTGGCCGCGGCGTCCGGCACCGAGGACGACGACGACACCGAGTTGGCCACGGGCCGCTTCATCCTGCTGCACGACCCGGAAGGCTCAGCAGTCTGGGACGGCGAATTCCGGATTGTCACCTACATTCGGGCCCAGCTTGAGCCCGAAATGGGCAATGACGAAATGCTGGGCACCGTCGCTTGGACCTGGCTCGTGGAGGCCCTGGAGAATCACAAGGCCCCCTACCGGGCGGCCGGCGGGACCGCCACCCGCGTCCTATCGGAGAGTTTTGGAACACTTTCCGACCGGCCCGGGTCGATCGATATCGAGCTGCGCGCTTCCTGGACTCCGGCGTCGTCGGACGTCACCGCCCATCTGGAAGCATGGTCAGACATGGTCTGTACGTTCGCCGGACTCCCCCCTCTGCCCGACGGCGTCACGGCCCTTCCGCGCCGGCGCCGGAACTAGGACTGCCCCGTGTCGGTAAACTGAAGGCATCATGACCCCTCATATTCCGGAAAACACCACGGCCGGCGCTCCGGCTGCTGATACCACTCCCCACATCACGGTGGAAGGCTTCGACAGCCAGGTCCCCGTAGTCATTGACCTCGACGCACCGCGCGACGGCGTGCCGCTGGTTATCGAAACGCAGTCCGGGCTGGAGCGGTGCGCGGCAGCCATCGCCGCCGGCACAGGGCCCGCAGGGGTTGATGCAGAACGGGCCTCAGGATTCCGGTACGGCCAGCGCGCGTTCCTGGTGCAGATCCGGCGCGAAGGCTCAGGTACCTGGCTGATCGATCCTGAACCGTTCGAGAACCTGTCCATCATCAACGATGCGCTCCAGGGGGTGGAATGGATCCTGCATGCAGCCAGCCAGGACCTGCCCTGCCTGCTGGAGCTGGGCATGTGGCCGGACAGGCTCTTCGATACGGAGCTCGCCGCACGGCTGGCCGGCCTGCCACGCGTTGGCCTGGCCGCCGTCATCGAACAGCTGCTCGGGTTTGGCCTGGCGAAGGAACATTCGGCCGCCGATTGGTCCACGCGGCCGCTGCCCGAGCCGTGGCTGCGCTACGCCGCCCTGGACGTGGAAGTCCTGACCGAGCTGCGCGAAGAACTCATCGAACTGCTGCAGGCCGACGGCAAGCTGGAATACGCCGAGCAGGAATTTGCCGCAATCCTTGCCGCCGGCGTCGCGCCTCCCCGGGTTGACCCCTGGCGCAAGACGTCGGGCCTGCACCAGATCCGCGACCGGCGCCAGCTGGCCGCGGTCCGCGAAATGTGGCTGGAGCGCGATTCCCTGGCGCAGAAGCGCGATGTGGCACCGGGACGGCTGATCCCAGATTCCGCCCTGGTGTCCGCCGCCAAGGCCATGCCGTCCACCGTTCCCCAGCTGCTCGGCACCAAGGGCTTCCATGGCCGTGCGGCTCAGCGTGAGGCACCCCGGTGGCTCCGGTGCATCGCCGCTGCCCGCGATCTTGAGGACCTTCCGCCGCTGCACCTGCCCACCAACGCACCGCCCCCGCCGCGGGTGTGGTCCGATCGGGACCCCGAGGCCGCCGCACGCCTGTCCACCGCCCGTCCGCTCCTGCAGGAGAAAGCGGAGGAACTGAACCTTCCCGTGGAGAATCTGCTGACGCCGGACTACCTGCGCCGCGTGGCGTGGCGTCCGCCGTCGGGCATAACCGAAGAAACAGTAGCCGCCGAGCTGCGCGCCCTCGGTGCCCGCGAATGGCAGATCGGCGTGGTGGCACCGCTTCTCACGGACGCGTTCCTCAACCCGCAACCTCTGCCGGCCAAGGAAACCAAGGCAACCGCAGCCACCGAGTAAACGCCCCTCACCGAGCCTTGCACACTATGTTACTGACGAGTAACATAGTGTGCACTGCCGTCCTGCCGAGTGCTGCCCTTTGGCCTCCGGACGGCGCCAACGTCTCGATGAGGAGTAAACGTGAGCCACCACGGAAGCAGCGGATCCCCGCGAACTGTCCGCGACGTCGTTTTTGTTGACGGCGTCCGCACACCCTTCGGCCGGGCCGGCGAGAAAGGCATCTACGCCGGAACCCGCGCCGATGACCTGATGGTGAAGTGCATCCGCGAACTTCTCCGCCGCAACCCCACCCTGCCCGCGGCCCGGATCGATGAAGTCGCTGTTGCCGCCACCACCCAGACCGGCGACCAGGGCCTGACCCTCGGCCGCACGGCCGCCCTCCTGGCAGGGCTCCCCCGCACTGTCCCCGGATTCGCCATCGACCGTATGTGCGCCGGCGCCATGACCGCGGTGACCACAACGGCGAGCGGCATCGGCTTCGGCGCCTACGACGTCGTCATCGCCGGCGGTGTGGAGCACATGGGCAACCACCCGATGGGCTCCGGCGCCGATCCGAACCCGCGCTTTATGTCCGAGCGGCTGGTTGACCCTGCCGCCCTGAACATGGGCAACACGGCCGAAAACCTGCACGACCGTTTTCCCGCCATCACCAAGGAACGCACAGACGCCTACGCGGTCGCCTCGCAGGACAAGCTCGCAGCCGCATACGCCCAGGGCCAGATCCAGCCTGACCTCGTTCCGGTCGCTACCCTGAAGCCGGGACAGGGCTGGACGGTGAACAGCGTTGATGAACCGCCCCGGCCGGGCACCACGCTCGAGGACCTGGCGGCCCTGCGGACTCCCTTCCGCGCCCAAGGCCGCGTGACGGCAGGCAACGCCGCCGGCCTGAACGACGGCGCCACGGCCGCCGTCCTGGCGTCCTCGGAAGCTGCCGCGGAACTGGGCCTGCCGGTCAAGATGCGGCTGGTCAGCTACGCCTACGCCGGCGTCGAACCGGAGGTCATGGGCATCGGCCCCGTGCCCGCCACCGAAAAAGCACTGAAGAACGCCGGCCTCAGCATTGAGGACATCGGACTCTTCGAGATCAATGAAGCCTTTGCCGTGCAGGTCCTGAGTTTCCTGGACCACTTCGGAATTTCCGACGACGACCCCCGCGTGAACCGGTACGGCGGCGCCATCGCAGTGGGCCACCCCCTCGCCTCCTCCGGGGTCAGGCTGATGAACCAGCTCGCGCGGCAGTTCGAAGAAGATCCCTCGGTCCGGTACGGGATCACCACCATGTGCATAGGCTTGGGCATGGGCGCCACCGTCATCTGGGAAAACCCGCGTCACTCGAAATACACAGATTACAGCGGCGCCGTCGCAGCAGTCGTCCAGGAAGCAAACTCAGTAGCCACCACCGAAGGAGCCGCAGCATGAGCGCCGCCGATTTCACCAAGCTTGCCGAGCTCTTCCCCGACGAAACCGTGACCCACTCGTACGTCCAGGACATCAAGCTGCCTGCCGCCCCCAGCCAGCAGAGCCCCGGAGTGTTCGTGCTGATCACCCTGGACAACGGCCTGGACCACTCCAAACCCACCACGCTGGGACCCAATACCCTGGTGGAGCTGGGCACCGTCCTGGAGGGCCTGAAGGAGCGTGCGGCACGCGGCGAGATCGTGGGTGTGGGCGTGACGGGCAAACCGTACTTCCTCGTGGCCGGCGCCGACCTGTCCGCGGTGAAGTCGCTGGAGAATCGCGATCATGGCCTGTGGATGGCCCAGCTCGGGCATGACGTTTATGCCACGCTGGCTAACCTCGGCGTTCCCAGCTTCGCGTTCATCAACGGCGTTGCCCTGGGCGGCGGCCTGGAGATCGCCCTGCAGTCCACCTACCGCACGGTGTCCACCGGCGCCGGCGCGCTGGCGCTTCCCGAGGCCTTCATCGGCCTGGTCCCCGGCTGGGGCGGCGTCTACATCCTGCCGCGCCTGATCGGACCCGAGAACGCGGTCAAGGTGATGATCGAGAACCCGCTCAGCAACAACCGGACGCTCAACGGGCCGCAGGCCTTCCAGCTCGGTATCGCCGACGCCCTGTTCGAACCGGCAGACTTCCTGGAACAGTCCCTCGCCTGGGCGGCCACCGTCATCACCGGCGAGGTGGTCCCGGCACGGGCCAACGCCGTGGATCCCGCTGATCCCGCCGTTGCCGGGCGCTGGTCCGCAGCAGTCGCCGCCGGCCGGACGTTCGTGGAGGCCAAGACCTCCAATGCCTCGCCTGCGCCGGCCAAGGTCCTGGACATCCTCGACGCCAACCGGACCATGTCCCAGGCCGAATCGGCCGCCTTCGAGTGCGAAACCCTCGCAGGTCTGATGCAGACAGACGAGTTCCGCGCTACGGTCTACGCGTTCCTGGATTTGGTCCAGAAGCGTTCCAAGCGGCCTGCGGGCGCACCGGACCGTAAGCTCGCCCGTCCGGTCACCAAGATCGGCGTCGTGGGGGCGGGCCTCATGGCCAGCCAGCTGGCCCTTTTGTTCGCCCGCCAGCTCAAGGTCCCCGTGGTGATGACGGACATCGACCAGGCCCGTGTGGACAAGGGCGTGGGCTACGTCCACGCCGAGGTGGACAGGCTCCTCGGCAAGAAACGGATCAGCCAGGACGCAGCCAACCGCACCAGGGCACTGGTCACGGGATCGGTCTCCAAGGAGGCCTTCGTGGACGCGGACTTTGTCATTGAGGCTGTCTTCGAAGAGCTGAACGTCAAGAAGCAGGTCTTCGCCGAGGTGGAGGCAATCGTCTCGCCGGAATGCATCCTCGCCACCAACACGTCCTCGCTGTCCGTCACGGCCATGGCCGAAGACCTCGCGCACCCGGAACGGCTGGTTGGCTTCCACTTCTTCAACCCGGTGGCCGTGATGCCGCTGCTCGAAATCGTGCGTGCACCCAAGACCGACGACGCCGTGCTGGCCACCGCTTTTGAGCTGGCCAAGGGCCTGAAGAAGACCGCGGTGCTGGTCAAGGATGCGCCGGCCTTTGTGGTCAACAGGATCCTGCTGCGGCTGATGGGCGAAGTGACGGCCGCGTTCGACGAAGGCACCCCTGCCGAGGTCGCCGACACGTCGCTGCGTCCCATGGGCCTGCCGATGACGCCGTTCACGCTGGGTGCCATGGTGGGCCTGCCGGTTGCCCAGCATGTCCAGGAGTCCCTCCACGCCGCTTTCGGAGACCGCTTCGCTGTGTCCACGAACCTGCAGAAACTGATCGAGAACGGCGTGAAATCGCTCTGGGCCCCGGCGGCCGACGGCTCCCAGGAGATCCCGGAGTCCACCCTGTCGCTGATGTCCTTCGGCACGTCACCGTCCACCGGGGACGACGTGCTGCGCCGTGTGCAGGACGCCCTCGCCGAGGAGATCGGGCTGATGCTGGATGAGGGCGTAGTGGCCGGTCCTGAAGACATCGACCTCTGCATGATCCTCGGCGCTGGCTGGCCGATGTTCCTGGGCGGCATCACGCCGTACCTGGACCGTGTTGGCGCCTCCGAACGGGTCAACGGCAGGCGCTTCCTGGCGCCGGGCGTCGCGTCGGGCCTGACGGGTCAGTCCTCCGAATCGGTCAGCCCGGATGCAGCCACCCCGGAATCAGTCCGCGGGTAGCAGGCGGCCGGCCTCGATCCGCACCAGCCGGTGCGCGATGGACCGGGCGTAGTCCAGATCGTGGGTGACCAGCACGACGGCGGCGCCCTCCGCCGTCGTGCTGCGCACCACCCGGTCCAGCGCGGCCAGCCCATGGCCGTCCAGGGAAACGGTCGGTTCGTCCAGGGCAAGGACTGGGGGACGCCGGGCAAGCACTGTGGCCAGTGCCAGAAGCCGCTGCTGGGACGCGGGCAGTTCGGCCGGGTGCCGCCCGGCAAGGTGCTCCAGGCCAACGGCGGCGAGGGCCTGCCGCACCGCCTGGTCAGCCGCCAGCTGCCCACGCTCGAGTCCGAAGCGGACTTCCCGTTCCACGGTCCGCTCAAACAGCTGGTCCCTGGGCTGCTGGAAAAGCAGCCCCACGTCACCGGACACCCGTCCCGCGGGCTGTCCGCCGATGTTCCGTCCCCTAACCAGTACGCTGCCTGCCGTGGGCTGGAGCAAGCCGTTGAGGTGCCTCAGGAGCGTGGACTTTCCGGCGCCGTTGGGACCTGTCACCGCCAGGATCTCGCCCGCGCTGACGGTCAGGCTGAGTCCGTGCAGGACCGGGTCAGCCGGCGGGCCCGGTTGTGCCCTGAACCAGCCTCTGCGCTGTGTCCCCCGGTATGTGAACGAGACGTCACGCAGCTCCAAAGCCGGCGGACCGTCGACGACGGGTGGAAAGCCGGCTTCTGCCAGCGGCCGGGGACCTGTATCTGGACGGGGGCGGACCACTCCCGCCAGTTCCAGCGCCCCGGCAGCCACGACTTCTGCCGGCGTGCCAGCCGCGGCCACGGTACCGCCGGCAAGGACCAGCCAGGTACCGGCGTTGTGCAGGAAGGCATCGGCCCGCTGGCTCAGGATCACGACGGCGGTGCCGTCCTGGACGAGTTTCCGCACCAGGGCAGCAAGGTCTTCGGCTCCGTCCGTGTCGAGGGAGGCGAAGGGTTCGTCCATGATGAGAACCGCGGGGCGGGCAATGACCGCGCAACCGATGGCCAGGCGGCGCAGCTGGCCACCGGAAAGCGTGGCAGGATCCCGGTTCAGCAGCCGGGTCAGGCCGGTCAGTGCTGCCGCGTGCCGGACGGCGCCGGCCATCGTCGCACGGTCAATCCCCGCGTTTTCCAGCCCGAACGCCAGCTCCTCGGCCACCGTGGCACGGACCGTGGACAGGGCGGCGGAGGGATCCTGCGGCACAAAGCCCACCTGGCGGCCCCAGCTCCCGGGATCGATCCGCGGATCGGCGGCTGTTCCGGTGAACCGGAGCCGCGTGCCAGCAAGCTCGAGAAAACCCGTGAGTGTCCCGCCGTCGCCGGGCAGCAACCAGCCGGCGAGCAGGCGTCCCAGCGTCGACTTGCCGCTGCCGGATCCGCCGAGCACGGCTGTCAGCGATCCCGCGGCGAAGGCCACGTCGAGGCCAGCCATAACCGGTTCCTGCTCGCCGGAGAAGACAAATTCTTCGATACCCGCTGCCAGGGCCGGAGGTGAGCCTTGCGCCACTTAAGAAGCACCCGCCGTCGGCTGCCAGAGGCGGGCGGCGATGGCCGCCACCGCCGCCAACACCAGCACGAGGCGAACCCACCGCTGGATCGGAGAATCCTGGACCGCCCGGTAACTGGTGTGTTGCCCGGCGCTGCCGAACCCGCGGGCCTGTAAGGCTGCCGCGCGGGTGCCGGCTTCCTCCACGAGGGACAGCACCAGGGGCACCGCCTGCCACCGGAACGCGCCTGCGCGCCCGACAATTCCAGGCCTGATCACCAGGCCACGCGCTTCCTGGGCCTGCCGGATGCGCCCCAGCCGTGAACTGATGGCCGGCAGCAGTGTCAGGGTGGAGGCGAGCACAAACGCGAACCGCGCGTGGACGCCGCGGGCGGACAGGGCAGCCACCAGGTCCGGGACACTTATGGTGAAGGAACATAGCAGCAGCACCAGCACCGCCGCGGAAAGCTGCGCAGCCCGCTCGAGGGCAAAATGAAGCCCTTCCACGGTGACCCGCGCAGGGCCCCACCGCACCAGGACCGTGGTGCCCTCCGGAAAAAAGAGTCCGTGCATGGCCAGCAGTGACAGGACCAGCGGAGCCAGGATGACCGCCACCGCCGGCAGCATCCGGCGGGCCACTCCCCCGGCTACCGACAAGCCCGCGGCCGCGGCGATCACGGTGAGGGACAGCGGCCAGCTGGCAGCCGCCGTCGTGATGACTGCAGTGCTGCCGGCAGCCGCCAGCGACGTCATGGGGTGCAGACGCATCAGGGGTGGGTCAGGCGTCCTGGCCGGCGGATTTTCCGGTGGATTCGCCGGTGGGCTGGCTGATGGCTGTTCCGGCAAGCACGCGGTGCCGCCGGACAAACGGGAACTGCAGGCGGGTGCGGCGCGGCAGGGCGTACACCAAGACGGCCACCAAGGTGAAGACGATGGCCTTGTCCATGGGGTCCGAGATCAAGGCCTGCTTGGTGATGGCCGCCAGGAGGGTGTCACCCATGGAGCGGAATGCGCTGACGATGGCGCCGGTGGCCAGGCCGGAGGTGCCGCCGAAGACGAACGCGGCAACGGGAGCGGAGACCACACCGCCGATGATGCCGGCCAGGAACCCTGCCACCGGTGCCAGGTAGAAGCGCCGGAACAGGCCGTGGCGTGCGGCGACGCCGGCCAGGAAGCCGATCAGGGCGGCACCGGCGGCGAACGGCAGGACGGTGGGGTTGAAGAAGGACCAGACAATGCTGCTGAGGGCGCCCGTGGCTGCTCCGGCGGCGGGTCCGGCCAGGACGGCGATCAGGACGGTGCCGATGGCGTCGAGGTAGAAGGGCACCAAGGTGCTGCCCACGAACTGGCCCAGGACAATATTCAGGACCAGTGCCACCGGAATCAGCACCAGCGTGGACACGGGCAGTGTGGGCAGTACGCCGACTATCAGCAGCACGGCCCCCACGAGGAAGCCGGACAGGGCGATCAGGGCCGACGCGCTGCCGGGGCCGCCGGTGATGTCCGCGGGCTGGTTCAACACCAGGTAGATGTACGTGCCGGCGATGGCCAACGCTCCGAGGGTTTCCAGCAAGCGGCGGTTCCGGGCAGTGGCCGGTGACGGCAAGGTGAGGGAGGGCGATGACATGGCGTTCCTTCTGGGATGCAGG
The DNA here is from genome assembly GCF_023913735.1 of Pseudarthrobacter raffinosi. GTDB lineage: Bacteria > Actinomycetota > Actinomycetes > Actinomycetales > Micrococcaceae > Arthrobacter > Arthrobacter raffinosi. The sequence goes on along the minus strand of NZ_JAMXBH010000007.1, from coordinate 158,291 downwards.
CTGTGGCGCCCGGATGGCCCGGGCGGTGAGGAACGCCGCCTATGTCACCTCGGCGGCAGCCGGGGGCGTCTGCGCCGGCCCGGATCCGGCATCAGTCTACCGGTTCCGGGACCCGCCAAGCCGGGCGTTGCATGTCGGTGTGACCAGAGAGGTTCCCCGCGAACTGCTGACCTGTGTTTGAGTTAGAGACATGGCCTCCCTGCATACGGACGAAGTTAACCTCAAGGAGAAGACAGTCCGCCGACTCATCAATCACCAGTTCCCTGCCTGGGAGCACCTGGCCCTCTCGCCTGCCGGGGAAGGCACAGACAATCGCATGTTGCGCCTGGGCGATGATCTGGTGGTGAGGTTGCCGCGGACGTCGGGCACCGCGGCCGATGTGGCCAAGGAACAGACATGGCTGCCGCGCCTTGCACCGCACCTTCCGCTCAGCATTCCCGAGCCTGTGGCAATCGGCAGGCCGGATGAAAGCTACCCGTTCCCCTGGTCGGTGTACCGGTGGGTCGACGGTACAGAGCTGAACCCGGAAAGTGAGCAGGATCTGTCCCGGCTCGGCCGGGACCTGGCTGGCTTTGTCCGCGCCCTCCACAGCATCGACCTCATGGGCGCACCGCGGGAAGAGCCACTGTTGTCGTACCGTGGCGGCAGTCTGCGGGATCTCTCCACCGGGACGTCAGCGAACCTCGACGCCTGCCGCGGCATACAGGGACTCCAGTTGGATCTCGACGGCCTGCAGTCCATCTGGCAAGCGGCGTTGGAACTCGATCAGCCACGGTTGGCGCACACCTGGATGCACACCGACCTCAAGCCCTCCAACCTCCTGGTCCGAAACAGCGTGCTGGTGGGGGTGGTCGATTTCGGCGGTCTCTCGGTCGGTGATCCGACCTGCGAGCACGCCGCGGTCTGGGATCTCCCGGCCGAAGCCAGGCATGCGTACGCCGAGGAACTGGGCCTCGACAAAAGCACGCGGCTGCGCGCTCGTGCCTGGGCGTTGGCCATCACACTGTCGGGGGTTCCCTACTACTGGTCCACCTGGCCGGACTTCGCACAGGAGTGCGTTCGCAGGCTTCAACTGATTCTGCGGGACACGGACGATGTGTAACGCGGGGACCTCACAACGTGTCCCGGAAGCGGACCGGTTGACGGAACCTGGAACCCGCCAAACTAAGCTGCAATTAGCCGCCACTCCTGGCTAACAGTCACACTTGCCGTCCTGACCTTTCCGAAAGGCACAATACCCCCTTACGACCTGGCCATCATCGGATCCGGCAATTCGCTGATCACGCCGGCGTGTTCGGCGGCACGTGCCTGAACGTCGGCTGCATCCCCACGAAGGTGTTTGTGTACCCGGCTACCTTGGCGGCCGCGCCCAGGGAGGCCGCCCGCCTGGGTGTGGACCTGAGCCTGGACAAGGTGCGGTGGAATGAGCTGCGGGACAGGATCTTTGGCCGGATTGATTCGATTTCCGAGTCCGGCCGCCGCTACCGCGCGGAGGAATTGAAGAATGTGGACCTATACCAGGAACACGTCCGGTTCACCGGTCCGCGGACGCTCACCACTGATTCCGGGGTGGAGCTCACCACGGACCGCGTGGTGGTGGCCGCGGGTTCCCGGGCTGTGCTCCCCGACGTGCCGGGGATCGGCCTGCCGCACGTGCACACCTCGGACACCGTGATGCGCCTCGACGGTCCGCCCGAGCGGGTGGTGGTGGGCGGCGGGTACATCGAGGACAACGGCGACGGCAGCGTCACCGTTGTGTTCGCCGACGACGACGGCAAACCTCTGCGGGTCGCGGCGGACATCGTCCTGATGGCCACCGGGCGGGTGCCGAACACCGAACGGCTGGGCGTGGACGCCGCCGGCTTTGACCTGGATGAGGACCATACCCTGTCCGTGGACGCGAACCTCCGGGTCCTCGCCGACGGCAAACCCGTTGACGGTGTCTATACCCTGGGTGACATCGCCAATAGCTACCAGCTCAAGCACGTCGCCAACCGGGAGGCCCGGGTGGTGGCGCATAACCTGGAACACCCGGACCGGCTCCGGACCATCGACTACACCGCAGTGCCGTTTGCGGTATTCAGCAATCCGCACGTGGCCTCCGTGGGCCTGACCGAGGATGAAGCCCGGTCCCAGGCAGCAGCCGGGACAGACGTTGTGACCGCCGTCCAGGACTACGGCTCCACTGCCTACGGCTGGGCCATGGAGGACGAGGAAGGGGTGGTCAAGCTTTTGGCCGAGCGGTCCACCAGCTCGCGCGGGGACCGTACTGGATCCATCCGGCCCTCATGGAAGTGGTGGAGAACGCCCTTCTCGCGCTGGACGTGGACGTGCCTGAAAACGCGCCGCTGTAGGGCGAACGTTCAGCGCAGCCGCGCCGCGAGGCCGCCGACGGACCGTATCAATTCCCCGAAGGCCTGCTCAGGGTTGTTGTTCGAGACGATCCGGGCATTTGGCGGGTGATTCCACAGGTTCCGGTAATCGGCCACGGTGGTCCCCATCAGCAGGGGCGATTCAACCTCGACGTCCACGGTGGCCAAGCGGGTTGCGTAATCGAGCGTCCCGGCGGCCACACCGGCAGCGAAGTAGTCGTGGACGTGCGCCAGGTAGCCCTGGCCGTAGAGACGGTGAAACTCAAAGTAGAAGCGAAGGGCATCGGACAGGTGCCGCACCAGCGGACTGTCGGCCGTGCTCCTGAGCCCTTCAGGCTGCTTCGGCAGGACCAGCTCCCGCTCACTGCAGCCGGCCGCCTCCGCGAGCCGCAACACATGCTCCGGCCGCAGCTCGATCCGCTCAGTGGTGTCCAGTGAACAGACAATGGGCAGCCGGTCCACCGGCAGGCCGCGGTAGGCCGCATAAACTTCCTTGGCCGCCTGCGGATCAACGTGAGTATTCCATTCGGCGGTGGGAGTGGTGTTCCCCTGGTGGTAGAAGCTGCCGCCCATGATAACTACCTTGCCCAGCAGTTCGGGCAGCCGAGGTTCGCGGCGGATGGCCAGCGCGAAGTTCGTCAGCGGCGCCGTGATCAGGGCCGTGAGCTCCCCCGGATGTGCCCGGGCCGCCTCCACCCACAGGTCGGCGGCGTGCCGCGCCGAGACCGTCCCGGACGGCGGCGGCAGGACGGCGTGGCCAATGCCCTGGGGACCATGGGTTTCGGGCGTGGTCACCAGCGGAATGCTCAGCGGAGCGGATGCCCCCACGGCGACCTCCACCCCGGTGCGTCCGCACAGTTCCAGCATGGCGAGGGTGTTCCGCGCCACCTGGTGTGCGTCCACGTTCCCGGGCGATGCCGTCACGGCCACGAACTCCACCTCCGGCAAGGAGGCCAGGTAAGCCAGCGCCAGGGCATCGTCGATCCCGGTATCAACGTCCAGTAGTAGCTTGGTCATCTGCGGAGTTTCCTAAAAGAGCGCAACTTTGGGGACCTTCGGGAAGATCGCATCCAGTTCCGCGAGCTCTGCCGGCGACGGCACCCAGGCCGCAGCGGCCGCATTTTCGCGGACCTGCTCCGGCCTGGTGGCGCCGGCGATCACGCTGCTGACGGCAGGCTGGGCCGCGAGCCAGGAGAAGGCCACCTGGATCTCGGTCAGGCCGCGGACTGCCGCGAAGGAACTGAAACGCTGGAGCTGGTCCCAGTCGGCGTCGTGCACCATGTTGGTCCGCGTATGGCTCAGCCGCGACCCCGCCGGAGCCGAGCCCGGCGAATACTTGCCCGTCAGCAGGCCGTTGGCCAGCGGGAAGTAAGGCAGGACACCCAGGCCGTAGGCTTCTGCCGCCGGGGTGACCTCGAGTTCTGCCCGCCGGTCCAGGAGGTTGTAGTGGTTCTGCGTCGAAATGAAACGTGTGCCGCCGGCGGCCCGGGCCACAAATTCCGCCTCGGCAATCTGCCAGCCGGCGCGGTTGGAGTGTCCGATGTAGCGGACCTTGCCGCTGGAGACAACGTCATCGAGGGCACTCAGTGTCTCCTCGATGGGGGTCAGGGGGTCAGGCGTGTGGAACTGGTAAAGGTCGATCCAGTCCGTGCCCAGCCGCCGCAGCGAGGCCTCCACCGCACGGACTATGTAGCGCCGTGACCCCCGGGCCCCAAAGTCGTTGCCATTGGCACCCCGGACGTCCATGCCGAACTTGGTGGCCACCACCGCATCATCCCGCTTGCCGGCCAGGGCCTTGCCCAGCATCGTCTCGCTGAGTCCGGGCTCCCGCCCGTAGTTGTCAGCAACATCGAAAAGCGTCACGCCGGCGTCGAGGGCGGCATGAACGACGGCGTCAGTCCCCGCCTGCGATTCGGTCACCGTATTGGCACGGCCCAGGTTGTTGCAACCGAGCCCCACCACGGAGACGGTCAGCCCGGAGTTTCCCAGGCGTCGGTAGTCAGGCATGGATTTCCCCTCTAGAGGCTGAACGAGTTGGCAGGCTTCGGGGAGTGCTTGAGTTTGAAGTTGTCCGGTTCGCTGAAGGGCGCGGCGCCGATGCTGAGTTTGGTGAAGTCGAGGTCTTCGCCACGGCTGCAGACCTTGATTGCGCTGACAGCCTTGTTCACGTCGGGGCAGAGGCAGAAGATGTTCAGTTTATAGTCGCTGAACTCCGAGCGTTCCACGGTTCCCAGGCCGCGCCAGGCCAGGTGGCTGATGAGGGCGTCCTTCGCCTTTTCCTCAAGGTAGCGGTCACGGTCCGTGCCCTCCTTGGTTTTGAGGGCGAACTGCGCCACCACCCAGAACTGGTCCTCGTCGGGGATTTCGGCGAAGCCGTCCTCGGCGCACTGGACGGCAAAGGCATCCATCAGGCCCTCCACCGCGGCGGCGTCCGCCACATCAGTCTCTTCGGTTTTGCTCTGGTGGCCAACCACGCCGTAGTTCATCACGAACTGGCTGTAGTCCTCGTCGAACCAGCCTTCACGGAAGTGCAGTACTCCCTCGTCGTCCCGTTTGTAGACCCTGATGATCCCGCTCATGACCGTCCCTTCGTGAACCATCCGGCGTCTGTTCCGTCGAATGGTGCGTGCTGTGCCTTGACGGCCTGATATAGCTCGTCCGCGGCCGCCTGGATGTCATCCACCAGCAGGTCCGGGTAATTCATGGCGACGCGGTGCTCGGCGAACTCGTCCTGGTCATCGATGAAGACGCCCCGGCCGGCCATGCGGATCACGTCCAGGTCCATGTCGATCACATGGAACTCGGTGACGGCGGGCCGGATGTCCGTCCACTCGTGGGCGACGGCGAGGTCAACGTAGACCCTGACGCCGCTGGGGTGGGCGTCGTCGTAGAACGTGGCCACCCAGTCTCCGGACCGCGGCACCAGCAGCACGGCGTCGGATGCTGTGTAAAAGGCGGCGCCCGGGCGCGAACAGAATTCGTTGGTTCCCTGGAAGATCCACCAGCCGTGCCGGTCCTCGCCGAGGTACCGCCCCGGGACCACCCAGTGGGCTTGCCCGTTCCATTTCCGGTTCCGGGCCACCACCAGCTGGCCTGGCTGCAGTCCCGCAGGAACGCGGGTGGTGCTCGTGTGCCTCGCCGGGCTTGAATCCCCGACGGCGGACGGATACTTCAGTGCGTCTTCTTCCCTCACAGGATCGGCAGGCTGCCGGTGGTGGGGTGCTCCTGGCCTGGCAGGGGGCGCGCGAAGGGGACCTTTGTGCCCAGAACCTGGGCGACGACGTCGTGCGTGATCTGCTGGGCCGTCAGCCCGACGCGCTCCAGCACCTGGCTGCGTGTGCCGTGGTCCAGGAACTCCGCGGGGAGCCCCACCTCGTTCAGGGCGGTGTCCACGCCGGCGGCGCGCATTTCCTGCCGGATCCGCGATCCGACGCCGCCTGCCCTGACACCGTCCTCGATGCAGATGACCAGCCGGTGGTGGGAGGCCAGCGCGATGATGGAACGCCGCACCGGCAGCACCCAGCGCGGGTCCACCACAGTGGTGCTGATGCCTTGGGCGCCCAGGCGGTTGGACACGTCGAGGGCCAGTTCGGACATCGCTCCGACACTGACGATCAGGACGTCGTTTTCGGTGGAGCCGGCCGGCCGGCGGGCCAGCACGTCAACACCGTCGCCCAGGCGTTCGATGGCCTCCACTTCGGCGCCCACGGTGCCCTTGGAGAAGCGCACCACGGTGGGGGCGTCGCTGATGGCCACGGCCTCGCGCAGCTCTTCCCGCAGCCGGGAGGCGTCGCGCGGCGCGGCGAGGTGGAGTCCGGGCACGATCTGGACCATTGCCATGTCCCACATGCCGTGATGGCTGGCCCCGTCAGGGCCGGTGACACCGGCCCTGTCCAGGACGATGGTGACGCCGGCTTTGTGCAAGGCCACGTCCATGAGGAGCTGGTCAAAGGCACGGTTCAGGAAGGTGGCATACACGGCCACCACGGGGTGGAGCCCGCCGAAAGCCATGCCGGCGGCGGACGTCAGCGCATGCTGCTCGGCGATGCCGACATCGATCACGCGGTCCGGGTGCTTGGCCGCAAACTTATGCAGGCCCACGGGAATGAGCATGGCCCCGGTGATGCCCACAATGTCGGGGCGTTCGTCGGCGATCTTCGCGATTTCGTCAGCAAAAACAGACGTCCAGGACTGTGCCCCGGAAACTCCCGTCGGCTCACCGGTCTCCGGATCGATAATGCCGACGGCGTGGAACTGGTCCGCTTCATGGGCCCGGGCCGGGGCGTAGCCGTGGCCCTTTTCGGTCATGGCGTGGACAATCACGGGGCCGGCGTAGTTCCTGGCTGTGGACAGGGCGTGCTCCATGGCCTGCAGGTTGTGGCCGTCAACCGGGCCGATGTACTTCATGCCGAGGTCTTCGAACATGCCCTGCGGCGCCCACCAGTCCTTGATGCCCTTTTTCATGGCATGCAGGCTCTTGTAGGTGAACTGGCCTACGGGGCCGCCGTTCTGGAGCTTCTTCTTCCACCAGTCCAGCGTGCCCTCATAGGCAGGGGCGGCGCGAAACGAGTCGATGGTGGGGCGCAGTGAGGCGAGGTAGTCCGCGAAGCCGCCCACCGTGGGGGCGTAGGAGCGGCCGTTGTCGTTGACCACGATCACCACGCGGCGGCGCTTGTCCGCCGCAATGTTGTTGATGGCTTCCCAGGCCATGCCGCCGGTGAGCGCCCCGTCTCCGACGACGGCGACGGTGTAACGCTCCGACTCGCCGGTGAGCTGCCTGGCACGGGAGATGCCGTCCGCCCAGGAGAGGGAGGAGGAAGCATGCGAGCTTTCCACAATGTCATGCTCGGACTCGGCGCGGGAAGGGTAGCCGGACATTCCGCCCTGCTGGCGCAGGGTACTGAAGTCCTGGCGGCCGGTGAGGAGCTTGTGCACATACGACTGGTGGCCCGTGTCGAACACGATGCTGTCCCGGGGCGAATCGAAGATGCGGTGCACGGCCAGGGTCAGTTCCACAACGCCGAGGTTGGGTCCGAGGTGTCCACCTGTCTGGGAGACGTTGGTGATCAGGAAACTCCTGACCTCAGCGGCCAGCTCTTCGAGCTGCTCGTGAGACAGCTGGTTCAGGTCCTGCGGATTCCGGATGGTGTCCAAGATTCCCAATGACCCCTCCTTCGGGTGGTAGACGTGCCTGTTAACTCTAACGCCTTGCGGAAAATGCAAAGCCGAAGCCCCGGCTGGTCGGTGACCGGCCGGGGCTTCGAAAGAGTACTGCGTGGGTTCAGATTCCGGCTAGTTGGCCGAGATCTGGCGCAGGACGTACTGCAGGATGCCGCCGTTGCGGTAGTAGTCGGCTTCGCCCGGAGTATCGATGCGGAGTACTGCATCGAAGGACTTGGCGGAGCCGTCTTCTGCGGTGGCGGTGACCTTGAGGGTCTTGGGCGTGGTCCCTTCGTTCAGGGCAATAACGCCCTCAACCGAGAAGGTTTCCGTGCCGGTCAGGCCCAGGGTGGCCGCGGACTCGCCAGCCGGGTACTGCAGGGGCAGGACGCCCATGCCGATCAGGTTGGAACGGTGGATACGCTCGTAGCTCTCTGCGACGACGGCCTTGACGCCCAGGAGGGCGGTGCCCTTCGCTGCCCAGTCACGCGAGGATCCGGAACCGTATTCCTTGCCCGCCAGGACCACCAGCGGGGTGCCGGCTGCCTGGTAGTTCTGCGCGGCGTCGTAGACATATGCCTGCGGGCCGTCAGCCTGGGTGAAGTCGCGGGTGAAACCACCTTCGACGCCGTCCAGCAGTTGGTTCTTGATGCGGATGTTCGCGAAGGTGCCGCGGATCATGACTTCGTGGTTGCCACGGCGTGAGCCGTAGGAGTTGAAGTCCTTGCGCTGCACACCGTTGGCCAGCAGGTACTGGCCGGCGGGGGTGTCCGACTTGAAGGAACCGGCCGGGGAGATGTGGTCGGTGGTGACCGAATCGCCCAGCTTCAGCAGCACGCGTGCGCCGGAGATGTCCTGGACGGGTTCCGGCTGCGCCTTCATTCCGTCGAAGTACGGGGGCTTCCGGACGTAGGTGGAGTTCGGATCCCAGGCGAAGGTGTCACCGGCCGGCGTGTCGAGCGCCTTCCAGCGTGCATCGCCGTCGAAGACGCCCTCGTAGCCGCGGGCGAACATGTCCTTGTCGATCGAGGAGTCGATGACCTGCTGGACCTCAACCGGGTTGGGCCAGATGTCCTTCAGGAAGACGTCGTTACCGGCTTCGTCCTTGCCCAGGGAATCGGTGTCGAAGTCGAAGTCCATGGAACCGGCCAGGGCGTAGGCAATGACCAGCGGCGGGGAGGCCAGGTAGTTCATCTTCACGTCCGGGTTGATCCGGCCCTCGAAGTTGCGGTTACCGGAGAGCACCGCGGTGACGGAAAGGTCGTTGGCCTGGATGGCCTCGGAGATTTCGGCGTCCAGCGGTCCGGAGTTGCCGATGCAGGTGGCACAGCCGTAACCCACGATGTAGAAGCCGAGCTTCTCCAGGTACGGCGTCAGGCCCGACTTGTTGTAGTAGTCGGTGACAACCTTGGAGCCGGGAGCCACGGAGGTCTTGACCCACGGCTTCGAGGTCAGGCCCTTGTCGACGGCGTTGCGGGCCAGCAGGGCTGCGGCCAGCATCACCGAGGGGTTGGACGTGTTTGTGCAGGACGTGATGGAGGCGATGGATACCGCTCCGTGGTCCAGTTCGAACTCGCGGCCGTCTTCAGTCTTGATGTGCACCGGGTTGGTCGGACGCCCGTGGGCGCCGTTCGCTGCGGACACAACACGGCTGGTCTCGGTGGTGTGCGAGTCGGCGTGCGTGAACGACGGTGCATCCGATGCGGGGAAGGACTCGTCCAGGGACTCGTCCACGCTGCCGTCTTCGATGGCGACGTAGTTGTGGATGTCCTTGCGGAACTGTTCCTTGGCATCCGTCAGCTCAATGCGGTCCTGGGGACGCTTGGGGCCGGAGATGGAGGGAACAACCGTGGACAGGTCCAGCTCGAGGTACTCGGAGAACTTGATCTCGCGGGAAGCATCGTGCCAGAGGCCCTGTTCCTTGGCGTAGGACTCCACGAGCGCCACATTTTCGTCCGAGCGGCCGGTGAGGCGCAGGTAGTCCAATGTGACGTCGTCGATGGGGAACATTGCGGCAGTGGAGCCGAATTCCGGGCTCATGTTGCCGATGGTGGCGCGGTTGGCCAGCGGCACTGCCGCAACACCTTCGCCGTAGAATTCCACGAACTTGCCCACAACACCGTGCTTGCGCAGCTGCTCGGTGATGGTCAGCACAACGTCCGTAGCGGTGGCGCCGGCCGGAATGGACCCGGTCAGCTTGAAGCCCACAACACGAGGGATGAGCATCGAGACAGGCTGTCCCAGCATGGCCGCTTCGGCTTCGATGCCGCCAACGCCCCAGCCCAGGACACCCAGGCCATTGACCATGGTGGTGTGCGAGTCGGTGCCGACGCAGGTGTCCGGGTAGGCCCGGAGGACGCCGTCAATTTCACGGGTCATGACCGTGCGGGCCAGGTATTCGATGTTGACCTGGTGCACAATGCCGGTTCCCGGGGGGACAACCTTGAAGTCGTCGAATGCGGTCTGGCCCCACCGCAGGAACTGGTAACGCTCGCCGTTGCGCTGGTATTCGATCTCCATGTTGCGCTCCAGTGCGCCGGAGTTGCCGAAAGCGTCGATCTGCACGGAGTGGTCAATGACCATTTCCGCCGGAGCCAGCGGGTTGACCCGCTTGGGGTCACCGCCGAGTTCCTTGACCGCTTCACGCATTGTCGCCAGGTCCACCACGCAGGGGACGCCGGTGAAGTCCTGCATGATCACCCGGGCAGGCGTGAACTGGATTTCTGTATCGGGCTGGGCATTGGGATCCCAGCCAGCCAAGGCACGCACGTGATCGGCCGTGATGTTCGCGCCGTCCTCGGTCCTCAACAGGTTTTCAAGCAATACCTTGAGGCTGAACGGAAGGTTTTCTGCACCTTCAACGGAGTTCAACCGGAAAATTTCGTATTCGGTTCCGGCTACATTAAGTTTGCCTTTTGAACCGAAGCTGTCCACTGTGCTCATCGCAGGACTCCTCTCGCAACAGTTTCATCTTTGTCGCGCGGTAGACCGCTTGCTAGTTAGGCAGGCCTAATTAGTGCTGGCCACACAAATTGCAGGAGGTCAGCCGTGAATACGGGGCGCGACGTGGGATTACTACCGCCATCCTAGTAGCATCACTGACCCGGCGTCAGTAACGCCACCGTCTCCAGGTGGTGGGTGTGCGGATAGAGATCGAAGGCCCGCAGGCCCGCCAGGGACCAGCCTGCCTGCTGGAAGTACCCCACGTCCCGGGCAAACGATGCCGGATCACAGGACACGTAGGCGATGGCGCGGGGGCCGGCGGCGATCAGCTGGCTGACCACGGGCTTCCCGGCGCCCGCCCGGGGCGGATCCAGCACGATGGCGTCGAAATTCCGCGGCTTTTGGCGGAGGACACGTTCCACCCGGCCGTGCTCGATCTCCACCTGCGGCGCACCGTGAAGGTTCTTGCGGGCGTCCCGGCTGGTTCCCGGTGCTCCTTCCACCGAGAGAACCGACCCGGTCTCCCCCACCGCGTCAGCCAATGGAGCCGTGAACAGCCCGGCGCCGGCGTAGAGGTCTGCCACCACGGAACCCGGCGCCAGGAATCCGCCATTGTGGAGGAATTCTGTGACGGCCCCCACAAGCGTCCCGGGCGCGTCGCGGTGGATCTGCCAGAAACCCGCGCCCGTAACCCTGTAGTCGTGGCCGGCTGCCGACTCCTGGACCCAGGTCCGGCCACGCAGCTGCGCGACTTCCCCTGTGAGGGGGTCGAACGTGGCCACGGAAACGTCGTCCGGAAGCTGGGCCGCGATGGCACTGAGCCGCTTGGGCTTGGTGCCGGGTGCAGGAGCCAGCAGCACCAGTGGGCGTGAACCGTTCGACGGCGCTGCCACCTCCACGCGTTCGATGCCGGTCAGGTCGAGGTCCCACAAGCGCAGCCGGTTGATGCGCTCCGTTGCGAGCGGCATCTCCCGGACGGCAATGATGTGGTCGGAACGGTGCGCGTGCATGCCAAGTTTGCCGCCCGGAGCCACCGAGAAGCTGGCGCGCGTCCGCCACCCCAGGCCAGTGCCGGCGTCGTACGTTGACTCAGTCTCCAGGCTGGAATCCCGCCCGCCCGCGTCCACAGCCTCCACAGCCTCCACGAGGTTTCCGAGGTCCAGCCCGTCGGGCAGGCGTTCGACGGCGGCGAGGCGCTGAAGCTGTTCGGCCAGTACCGCCGACTTGAGCGCGCGCTGGCGGGTAAGGGAGATGTGGCCGAATTCGGCTCCGCCCACCGGCGGATGTCCGTGGGCCCAGGCGCGGAGGGAGTCAGCCGGACGCCAGAAGTGCTCCGCCCGGTCAGGGGAGGCTTCCAGCACCTCCACAACGTCGGCGCGCCAGAACTTGGCAGACTCCCCCGCGTCGGTGAGGCGGACGCGTACCTTTTCGCCGGGGATGCCGTGCCGGACAAAGATAACCCTGCCCTCGTGCCGGGCCACACAGTGGCCGCCGTGGGCCACCGGGCCGACGTCGAGCACCAGTTCGGTGGGGGCTGCCGTGGCAGCTGCGGGGTGGCTCTGGGTCTGGGGGTTCATCGGATATCCTGCATGTTTTTGGCTTCTTCGGACGATTTCAACTGCCACGGGACACTGGCCACCATCACGCCAGGTTCAAAGTGCAGCCGGGTTTTGATACGCAATGCTGTCTGGTTATGGACCAGCTGTTCCCACCATTTGCCGACCACGTATTCAGGGATGTAGACCACGATCAGGTCGCGGGGGGAATCACGGCGCATGTTCTTGACGTATTCCATGATGGGCGTGATGGTTTCCCGGTACGGGCTGGCGAGGACGGTCAGCGGCACGGGGATCTCCAGCTTTTCCCAGTCGGCAACCGTATGCGCGGTTTCCTCTGCATTAATGTCCACCGTGATGGCGTCCAGCCGCGACGGCCGCGAGGCCCGGGCGTAGGCCAGGGCACGCAACACCGGCTTGCGCACGTGGGACACCAACAGTACCGCGTGGACCCGGGACGGCAAGGCACGCGGCGAGGAGTCCTCGTCCACGGCCAGTTCCTTGGCCACGTTGTCATAGTGTGCCCGGATGCTCCACATGATCAGGAACAGGATGAACATGGCCAGCAGCGCGATCCACGCGCCTTGCTGGAACTTGGTGATCAGCACGATCACCAGCACCAGGGACGTCATGCCGAACCCGATGCTGTTGATGGTGCGGGACTTCACCATCCGGCGTCGGGTGGCTTTGTCCTTGGCGAGCTTGAGGTGCCTCCCCCAATGCCGGATCATGCCCAGCTGGCTGAGGGTAAAGGAAATAAAGACGCCCACGATGTAGAGCTGGATCAGTTTGGTGACGTCGCCGTTGAACGCGAGGATCAGCACCAACGCTCCGGCGGCCAGGGCAAGGACACCGTTGCTGAACGCCAGGCGGTCTCCCCTGGTCCGCAGCTGGCGAGGCAGGTAGCCGTCCTGGGCGAGGATGGAGCCAAGTACCGGGAACCCGTTGAACGCGGTGTTCGAGGCGAACACCAGGATTACTCCGGTGGCGGCGACCACGATGAAGAACAGGATTGATCCCGGGCCGAAGATGGTCTGGGCGATCTGGCTGATGGCCGGACTCTGAATGTAATCCTCCGGCAGCGGCAGGCCGTTCATCAGGAATTCCGTCGCCGGATCCAGCACAATATGCACCTTCGTGGCGTTGGCGAGAAAGATGATGCCGGCCAGCATGGACGAGGCGATGACGCCGAGCAGCAACAGCGTGGTGGCCGCGTTCTTGCTCTTCGGTTTCTGGAAGTTCGGCACACCGTTGCTGATGGCCTCAATGCCGGTCAGCGCGGCGGCGCCGGAGGAGAACGCCCGGAGCAGGAGGAAGGCGCCGGCCAGGCCCACCAGCCCTTCGTCGAAACCGGGAGCCGGCACAATCTCGAAGGCCGCCGACGGTGCTTCGCCCAGCTGGCCTGTGGCGGCCTGGAAGACGCCCACCGCTGTCATGCCGAGGATCGCTGCCATAAAAATGTACGTGGGGACAGCGAAAACGCTGCCGGCTTCCTTGATGCCGCGGAGGTTGACGAGGGCAAGGATTACGACGCCGATGGTGGCGAACAGGGTCTGTTGCCCGTGCAGGGACGGCACCGCCGTGGTGAGGTAGGTGGCCGCCGAGGACATCGAGACGGCCACCGTCAGGACGTAGTCCACCAGGAGCGCCGAGGCCACAGTCAGCCCGGAAAACTTGCCCAGGTTTTCGTTGGCGATCTCGTAGTCTCCGCCGCCGGAGGGGTAGGCGTGCACGTTCTGCCGGTAGGACGCCACCACCGTCAGGAGGACCACCATCACGGCCAGGCCCACCCACGGCGAAAAGGCCACGGCACTCACGCCGGCCAGGGCCAGCGTAAGCAGGATTTCATCGGGCGCGTAAGCCACAGATGACAGTGCGTCGGAAGCGAAAACCGGGAGTGCTACCCGTTTGGGGAGCAACGTATGGGCGAGCCTGTCATTCCTGAAGGGCCTGCCCACCAGCACCCGTTTCACGGCATTCAATATAGTCAGCACTCCACAAAGCTAGTCTGATTCCCTGCCCATGTCATGACGGCGTCCGGGCGGATGCAGCACGCGCGCTGCCGGTAGAGTTCTAGCAGCAGCAACAGGCTACGGAAGTTGAGGAGATACGGTGGCGCATTTCGTGATCATGGGATGTGGCCGGGTAGGGGCCACTCTGGCGCATACGCTGGAGGACGCCGGTCATTCCGTCGCCATCATCGACCAGGACGACCGCGCATTCCGCCGGCTTCGGCAGGGCTTCACGGGCCGGAAAGTCACCGGTGTGGGCTTCGACCGGGACACCCTCCAGCAGGCCGGCGTGGCAGAGGCGTACGCCTTCGCGGCCGTTTCCAGCGGTGACAACTCCAACATCCTGGCCACCCGCGTGGCGCGCGAGACCTTCCACGTCCCCCACGTTGTGGCCAGGATCTACGATCCCGGCAGGGCAGAAATCTATCAACGGCTCGGCATCCCCACCGTGGCCGCCGTCCGGTGGAGCGCAGACCAGGTCTTGCGCCGCATCCTGCCCGAACAGCATCTCGCCGGTGATTTCCGCGAGCCTTCCGGCCGGCTGGTCCTCGCCGAGGTGGACCTCGACGCCGGCTGGATCGGCCACCGGATCAGCGAGGTCGAAAAAGCTGCCGACATCCGGGTGGCATACCTCACCAGGTTCGGCGAGGGCATGCTTCCGGAAACCGGGACTTCGTACCAGGACGGCGACACAGTCCACGCCATGCTGCCGGTGGACCGCAGTTCCCAGGTCGCCCAGATTCTGGCCAAAGCACCCGCCAAGGAGTTGTAGTGAAAGTTGTTATCGTCGGCGCCGGCAGCGTCGGGTCATCGATCGCCAGGGAACTACTGGCCCACAAGCACGAAATCCTGCTGATCGACCTCAAACCTGAGGTCATCGGACGCAGCGGGCTGCGCGGCGCGCACTGGCTCGTGGGCGACGCCTGCGAGCTCAGCACGCTGCAGGGAGCGAAAGTGGAGGACGCCGACGTCGTTGTTTCAGCCACGGGCGACGACAAGGTGAACCTGGTGGTCTCGCTCCTGGCCAAGACCGAATTCGGCGTGGGCCGCACCGTGGGTCGGGTCAACAACCCCAAAAACGACTGGATGTTCAACGACTCCTGGGGCGTGGACGTTGCCGTCAACACCCCCCAGCTGATGACCGCGCTTGTGGAGGAAGCGGTGGAGATCGGCGACCTGGTCCGGCTCCTGACACTGCAGACCGGCGTCGCTTCGCTGGTGGAGTTCACGGTGCCGCACGATTCGCACGTCATTGGCCTGACGGTGGGCGACATCCATTGGCCCGAGGACGCCACGCTGGTGGCAATCCTCCGGGACCACGCACCCATCACTCCCAGCCGGGATGACGTCATTGATGGCGGGGACGAGTTGTTTTTCGTCACCACCATCGCGGCCGAGGATCAGTTGCGTGCGCTGCTGTCGCCCGAATCAGCGGAGGAGCCGGAGGAGGCCTCCCATGAGCCCGAAGGCGTGCAGCCTGCCGAAACTCAGGCGCTGGAGGACGACGGCCTCGGCGGCTGATCCGACGTCGGGGCGTCGGCGTCCGCCGGTACCGGCCGGGTGACAAGCCACGCGATCCAGACGCCGAGGATATAGAGCGGCGCCCCCATGATCAGGCGGGTCGTGGCCAGGGCGGCGAGTCCGTCCTCGCCCATCAGGTACAGGGGGACCTGAACGATCAGCCGAAGTACCAGGACAGCCACGATGATCCACGTGCCCAGGCGGTAAGCCTTAAGCCGCGCGGGATCCTTGCGCCAGTCCAGCCCTTCGTTGCGGATGATCCCGAACAGCAGGCCGGCCACCGGCCACTTGATCGCGATGGAGATCACCATGGCGAGGATGTAGGCGGTGTTCGTGAAGAAGCCCGGCAGGTAGAAGTCCTCGGCCTTGCCCGTAGTGTTGGCGAGCCAGGCCGAGATTCCCACCCCCACCACGCCGGCGAGGGCCTGGGTCAGCGGGCGCCGCTGGACGAGGCGGACCACCGTAAACACCGCGGCGGAGGCCAGCGCGGCCACCAACGACGGCGTCAGGTCCCGCGTGATGGTAAAGGCGATCAGGAAGACCAGGCCGGGCACAATGCTCTCGGCGATGCCCTGGATTCCTCCGGCGCTCTTGAGGACATCGATCCGGCCGTCATGGGTGCGGTGCAGGCCGGCTTTGGCTGCATAGCCCTCAGCAAGTCCCTTCACCGCGGACGGCTCGGGCTGTTTGGACGGCTCGGGCTGCTTGGACGGCTCGGGCTGCTGGGGCGAGGTCATTCGTTCTCCTGGCGGGAAACTATTTCATAGCGTGGATTGAACATGGTGGGCAGGCCTTGGCTTTGGGACAGCATGCCCTCAAGGCGGACTACGGTCCCGGCCTCGATGCCCGGCACCCTGCGCCGCCCCAGCCAGACCACACGCAGGCGGCCACCCGTTCCCTGTGCCGGTTTGGCGCCCGTCTCGCGAATGTCGGGGTCCGAGACAATGGCGGTGAATGCCGCGTTCCGGTCCGCGGGCATGTAGGTGACCGATTCGATGTGCCCCTGGCACACTACCCTCCCCCGTTCCGGCAGCCGGCTGACCGGCATCCCCGCGTCCGGGGAGGATTCCCGGGGACCTTGGCGGGAATCAGCCAATCTGGGTGGTTTCCGGACCACGTTCGGGGCCCTTGAACTCGGGGGCATTGAATTCGGGGGCACCAGGCGGCGGGGTGACGCTGGCATCCTTGGGCAGCCGCAGCTGAAGCAGGTCCCGGGGCGGCATGGGGCTGTCGCCCCGGATGACCACAATCTTGCGGAAAAGGGACTCAAGCGGTGCCGCAGCCTCGCGCTCCATCGCTGCCGCGCCGCCCAGGACGCCGCGCAGGAACCAACGCGGCCCGTCGATGCCTATGAAGCGCGCCACCCGGTAGCCCTGGCTGCCGTCCTGTGCACCGGCGGGCAGTTTGGCGATCAGTTCGGTTCCGAAGCCACCCTGGACTTCTTCAACCTGCCCGCCCTGGCTTCCCACGGACTGACCGATCTGTTCGCGGATCTCGTCCCACAGTCCCTCGGTCTTGGGAGCAGCAAACGCCTGCAACTGAAGGCTGGAGCCGTTCAGGTCCATGGTCACAGCGACCACGCGCTGGGTGGCTTCCTCAACTTCGAGCCGGAGCTGGAGCCCCTCGCTCGGGGAAATCAGCAGCGCACCGAGGTCAACATATCCCTCGCGGCTGGAGACCTCGGAAACATCAAAGGGGCCCGAAACCCGACGCCCGGCGTCCGCCGAGGCCGTGTCAGCGGAATCCGTTGATTCCACTGAGGCCTGGGATTCGTCCGGGTCGGCCGGATGTTCCTTCTTTGATTTCCTGCCGAGCCCAAAAACCATGGGGATTGTCTCCTTAGTTGTGAAAGTGACTCGCCGGGCCCGGTGGGTACCGTCGAAAGTCTTGCTGCCGCGGGCAACCAACGCTGGTTGCCGCCGTCGGGTGTGTCAGGCGTTTGGCGAGGTGAAGCCGCCGGTGGATCCGAATCCGCCGGCTCCCCGCACCGATTCGCTCAATTCGTTGACGGGGACAAACTGCGCATATTCCACCCGCTGGATCACCATCTGTGCAATTCTATCGCCGCGCCGCAGCTCTATGGCGTTCCTGGAATCGGTGTTGAGGAGGGTCACGGAAATTTCCCCGCGATAACCGGCATCCACAGTGCCGGGCGCATTGACGATAGTCAGCCCATGCTTCGTGGCCAGGCCGGAGCGAGGGTGGATCAGGGCTACAAACCCGTCCGGCAGCGCGATGGAAACACCGGTAGCCACCAGCTTCCGCTCCCCCGGTGCCAGGACCACATCTTCCCGGGTCCGCAGGTCAGCTCCCGCGTCGCCGGGGTGGGCATAGGAAGGTGCCTCCAGCCCGGCGTCGAGCATTTTCAGCTGCACCTGCAGCGTCGGGGCCCCGTAGGCTGCGGCTGCATCCGGTGCAGGGCCGGCCAGCTCATCGTCAGGAACGGTTTCAACAGTGGCAAGTTCGTCAGTCACAGTCACTCAGTCTAACGCCCAGCCGCAGTTCCGTCCTAGATTCAACGGGACGTCGCAGGCCAAGACCGGATGAAACCAAGATGAAATAGCCAGCCAAAGGTGGAAAGCTGGTGGCATGCCCGAATCCAGCTCCACCGCGCCCGTCCCTGACGCCCCCTCTGCCGGCACCCCGGCAGTTTTCCGGGAGAGGCTGTGGCCGAACGTCTGGATCTGGATCATCGCGGCAGGGATCTCCGGTGCCGGGATCCTCGTTTTCGCCCCGATCAGCATGGTTGCGGGCTATACGGCGGCCGGCGTCCTGTTCACGATCATTGCTGTCCTGCTCGTGCTGTCCACTCCGACGATCCTTGTCACCAGTGACGCCTTGACGGTAGGACGCGCCACCATTGAGCGCCGCTTCGTCGGCGACGCGGCAGCGTTCCACGGCAAGGACGCCACGGCCCAGCGCGGGACCCGGCTCAACGGCCTCGCCTACCTGTGCATCCGTGGCTGGATCGACCCGGTGGTGCGGATCGAAATCACGGACCCGTCCGACCGGACCCCCTATTGGCTGACGTCGTCCAGGCGGCCCGAGGAACTCACTGCCGCGCTTTCGCGGAAATAGGCACCCCGGATCAGCCCTCGCACTCCTTGCAATAGAAGTGGCCGTCCTTTTCCCGCGCAATCTGTGAACGGTGCCGGACCAGGAAGCACGAGGAACACGTAAACTCGTCCGCTTGTGGAGGCACCACCAGAACCAGCAGCTCCTCGCCGGACAGGTCCACCCCGGGAAGCTCGTAGCCTGCGGCGAGGTCGCTTTCGTCCACATCAACCGCGGCCGTCGGGTTATCTGATCGCCGGGTTTGTGCCCGGCGTGGGCTCATCCTTCCGCATGCACGCGGCAAAATCCAGACTTCCGCGCCGGTGCGGTCCGCTGGCACTGCGCAAACCCCCGCTGCTGACCGCACTGGCGTCCGAAAGTGCCGGAATATCGCGGCGCGCCCTTGCTCCTAACCCAAAAGGGGGCCGGTGAGTGGCAGAGTTTCGATTGATAGTAATGCCAGGGTGGAGGATTTGTATGCAGGATCTACGGCTTGTAGGCGTACACGACGACGGGGAGCATCTCCTGTTGAGCGGTGCCGGCGGCGAGATGTTCCAGCTGCCGATCGATGAAGCACTGCGGACGGCCAGCCGGTCTTCGGCGAAGACGGCTTCCGCGGCTGCGCCCATTGCCATGTCCCCGCGGGACATACAGTCTCGGATCCGCAGCGGTGCCACCGCAGCGGAGGTGGCTGAGCTTTCCGGGCTTCCCCTCGCAAAGGTCGAGCGGTATGAGGGCCCGGTCCTTGCCGAGCGGGAGTATGTAGCGCAACAGGCACGGAAGGTGGAAGTGGCTTCGCCCTCCCCCGGCCATGACACCTACCGCTCCATTTTCGGCGACCACCCGGCTTCCCTCCACGACATGGTCAACCACCGGCTCTCAGCCCACGGGATTGAACCTTCCACCGTGGAGTGGGATTCGTGGCGGCGCCAGGACGGCAATTGGACCGTGGTGGCCCGGTTTGAAGCCAAAAAGGACGGCACCTCCGGCATCGGGGAAGAGCCGCCTGCGCAGTGGACGTTCAGTCCGGCCCGCAAGTCGCTGCAGAACGCCAACCGCTGGGCCCAGCAGCTCAGTGAGCTGGAACCGCTGGACGGTCCCGTTCCGGCCCGCCGTCTCACTGCCGTCACGGACCGCCCGTTTGACTTTGAAACCGACGCGGAAGCAGCGGCCGCCCGAAATTCGACCGGCCCGCAGGCCGTCCCGCAGGCCAGGGAATCTGACGGTCTCCTGGATATGCTCCGTTCACGCCGCGGCCAGCGTCTGGGTGTCGACGAAGACGCGGACGACGCCCTGGCGCTGTTGCTGACCCACGGCGTGCCCGCTGCCCATCCACGTCCCTCGGAGGTGGTCTCGGAACCGGATTCCAGGGAGCAGAAGTACCGGGAGCCCGAAATGCGCGAGGCAGCACCTGCCGAGTCCACCGCGCCGGACGACGCCCCGCCCGCCGATCCCCTCACCCGCAAGCGTGATGCGCGGCCGTCAATGCTGTCCAGGCTGAGCCTCATCCCGCCGCACCGGGACTCCGAGGAGGATGACGTCCTGAAACTGCACGACGGCGTCAGCACCGACACGAGGGAAGTCACCATTGTGGCGTCCCCGCTTCGTCCCGCAGGGCAGGGTGCCCCCGGCGAGACAGCTCCGGGGCGTCCCGCGCCGAACGTGGGCCTGGACGAACTGCTGGGCGGCGGCAGCCCGCGCAGGGCGGCCTACGCGGCCGGCACCGATGACGCAGGATCGGGCCAGCACCACGACCATGACGCGGACCAGCCTGAACGGCAGCCCGCAAAACCGAAGCGGTCCACGGTTCCCAGCTGGGACGAGATCGTCTTCGGGACCAAGCGGGACTGACGCCTCAGCGTCGCCGTGGCTTGCCTTCGGCCTTAAAGCACAGCAGGGGTACTTCGCGTTCCGCTTTGGTCAGCGAGCCGTGCTGGCCCACCACCTCCATGGCGGCTGGGCGCCCGCGGCGGGTGTCGTAGAGGGCCAGCGCGTCCCGCGCTGCAATCATGATGTCGCCAATCCGGGGCCCGACGGCCGGGCGCAGTGTCCCGAACAGCCCGGCGGCGATGGCATCCTCCCGCGTAAAGGCCCAGATCCTGTCGCCGAAACGGGCACGCCACGCGCCCAGCAAGCGCTCCCGGCCCGCGGCGTCTGCCGGATCCTCAAGGTAGAGATGTACCATCCGGGGCTCCCCCGCCGTATGCCGCACGCCGTCAACAAGCGACGCGTCCGCGGCGAAGTCGATCCGCTGCTGTTCCGGGACGTCGAGCATCCCGTGGTCCGCGGTGAGCAGGACGGTGGTCCCGGCCGGGAGCGACGCGTGGAGCCGTTTGACGGTTGCGTCAAGCTCTTCGAGCTGGTGTTCCCACTGTTCGGACTGGCAACCGTGCCGGTGGCCGGCCTTATCCAGTTCGTTGACGTAGAAGTACATCAGGGACTTCCCGGCTGTGTCCATGGCTTCGGCGGCGGCTTCTGTGCGCGCGTGGGCCGTCACGGCTGAGACGAAATTCCCGCCGCGGAGGGCCGCCTGCGTCATGGGCGAGTTGCCGAACTGCGGCAGGCTGACCGTGGTCACACTAACTGAATCGGCAGCCCGTTCGAGGACGGTAGGAAACGGCTGCCACTCAGTGGGGTCCACCTTGGCATCCCAGTTGCCGAGCATGTTGACGACTTTGTCCTGGTCCGGGTCCAGGACGTCATAGCCCACCATTCCGTGCTGGCCGGGCGGGAGTCCCGTGCCGAAGCTGGCCAGGGCAGCGGCCGTGGTTGAGGGGAACGTGGAGTCCAGCCAGACGGGAACTTCCCCCTGCCCGGACTGCATCACGGAGCGCAGGAAGGGCGTGTGGGCAGACTTCTGTTTGAGCAGGTTCCGGCCCAGGCCGTCGACCAGGACCACGCAGACGCGCGACGCCGGCGGAAGGCCCAGGGAGTTCGTGAAACCTTCTACCCCGAGGCTGGCCGCCGCGCTGGTGAGGACATCCCCGATGGACCGCCGGCCAAAGGCAGGCGCGGGCGGCATTCTAAGCTGCGGGGCGGCCCCCTGCGAAACCGCTGCGGAAGAGACTGAGGAGACTGTTGCTTTCCCTTGGTCCGGCATCTCAGCGCTGCTGGTGCCCGCGGCTGAGCCGGTTTCCGAACACACCCGTCCGGGGCCGGGGCTGGAGCGTCTGGCCGGCGTGCGGCACGGGAGCCGTGGAACCGGTGTTCACGGCCCGCAGGGCGCGGGCAAAGAGTTTGGCGTCCTGGACGGCCTGCGGACCGTCGGCTTCGGCGCTGATCCGCAGGACGATGTCCTCCTGGGCAATGGTGCCGCTGTAGCCGTGGTCTGCCTCGCATTGCGGGTCTCCGCAGCTGGCGGGGCCCATGTCCAGCCGCTGGCCGCCGGACCAGGCAATGGCGAGGGTGACTTCCCGGACCGGATCCGAGGGCTTGTAGTCCTGCGGCTGGGAGTACATGTAGCTCAGGACCACGGAGCGGATCTGCGCGACGGGCACGGATTCGGTGGAGATCTGGGCCACGATCTGTTCGCCGGCGTCATCGAGCTGCTGGTCGTCCACGTGGGTGATCACCAGCATGTCTGCGGTCAGGACCAGCACGGTGATGTGGCGGCGGACTTCGGCCCGGTCAAAGTGGGTTTCGAGGTGCACCAGGTGGGCCACGCATTCGCGGCCGTCCAGGGCGTCGTCAACGACGTCAGCCACCAGGCGTGGGTAGAAGCCCGCTTTCTGGAGCGCACCGTCCAGGCTCTGGCCCTGCGGCGTGTGGCTGTGTGAGCTGTGGGGGCGGGTTGCCTGGTTGTCACTGCCGGAGGTGGAAGGCGTCGACTGGGAAGGCTGTGAGCTCATTCCCCCATTTTCACAGATCGGCCGGGGACATGCTAACCGCGGTCAGCCCAGCATGGCCCGGCGGGCACTGTCAGTGCGCTGGGCTGCGTTGCCGATCCGGATATCTGCGGCCAAGATGGACACGCCCTGGGTTCCGCAGAGGACAGGGTTGAATTCCACTAGGGCTATTTCCGGATGGTTGTCCTTCATCCAGGCCAAGCGCCCGGCGACTTCCTCCAAGGCGTCAATATCGACGGCGGGAAGGCCCTGGTAGCCGAAGAGTTTGCGGGCCGCGCGGGGCCCACGGACGAAGTCCTTCACGTCGGCCGCGGACAGCGGAGGCACACGGTGCGCCCAGTCATCCAGCAGGTTGACCGCGTCCCCGGCCAGCCCAAAGGAGACTACCGGCCCCAGCAGCGGATCCTCAATGGCCCGGAACGTGCACGCCTGCCCCACCGCGGCCATGGACTGCACCTCCAGGGCCCGCGAACCGTAAGGTGCCAGCGAGCGCCGCATCTGCGCGATGTTGCGGCGGAGGGAATCCGGATCCCCGATGTCGAGGCGGACTCCGCCCAGGTCGAGGCGGTGGCGAAGTGCCGGGTCGGTGGTTTTGAGCGCGACCGGCCAGCCCAGCCTGCCGGCGGCAGCAACGGCCTCCTCTTCTGAGTCGAAACCTGCGGACGGCAGCACCGCAATGCCGTAGTGCGCCAGCAGCTGGGCCGCGGACGCCGGCTCCAGGGTCTTGAGTTGCTCCCCGTGGACATCGTGGAGAAGCTGATCCAGCAGGATCCGTGCGCTTTCCGGATCGCAGCCTTCGGGTTGGACAAAGTGGCCGGGGTCCCGTGCCACCCACTCCGCGTAGCGCACCACGGCGGCGAGCGCCGCCACAGCCGCACCGGCGTTGGAGAAGCACGGCACTGTCCATCCCTCACTGCCCACCATGCCCTCCACGTAGATGGAGGGGTCAAGGATGCCGGTGAAGGCGGCGACTACCGGTTTTCCGGCGGCGGCCGAGCATTCGGCCAGGACCTCAGCGATATGGTCCACAGTCAGGCCCCGCACCGGCAGCAGGGCGGCCACCACGGCGTGGACGGCGTCGGACGCAAGAGCGTCCTGGAGGCTGCGGCGGAGGGCCGGCAGCGCCAGGGACATCCCGGCGTCGAGATCCACGTCGGTGATGATGCCATCCACGGTCAGGCCGTGCGCCTCGGCGCTGTCCGCCACCACGTTGCCCAGCGCAAGGGAGTTGCTGAAAATGGCCAGCCCTGGCCCCGCCGGGAGCGGCTGGCCGGACACTATCTGCGTGATGTCCATCAGCTGTTCGATGGTCTCGACCCGGATGACGCCGGACTGGCGCATCATGGCGTCCAGCGCACCGGCGGGTGCCTGGGTGGTCCGGACGGCGTGGCCAGGCGGCAGCCGCAGGCCCATGGTTTCAGACTTGGCCACCACCACGGGCTTGGTGCGGGCGAGCCGCCGGACGATCCGGGAAAATTTGCGGGGGTTCCCGATCGACTCCAGGTAAAGGCCCACCGCGGTGGTGTCGGCGTCGTCCTCCCAGAACTGCATCATGTCGTTGCCGGAGACGTCCGCGCGGTTGCCCGCCGACAGGAACGTCGAAAGGCCCAGCCTGCGGCGGTGTGACGCCGCATAGAGGGAAACACCGATCGCCGCCGACTGGCTGAACAGGCCCAGGCCCCCGCGACGCGGCAGTGAGGGCGCCATGGAGGCGTTCAGTCTCACGTCGGGATGGGTGTTCACGATCCCCAGGGAAGCGGGCCCGATCACCCTCATGCCGTTGGCCCTGGCCTTCCGGACCAGGTTGCGCTGGCGGGCGAGGCCGCGTTCGCCGTCGTCCGCGAAGCCCGCGGAGGCGATCACCAGCCCCTTGACCCCGGCCGCAGCGCACTGGTCAACCACGGTGGCCACTTCCTCATACGGAACGGCTATCACAGCGAGCCCCACAGGTTCCGGGACCTCGGAAATCCTGCCGAAGGACATCATTCCGGCGAGCTCCAACGCCTCCGGGTTGATGGCGTAGACCTGCCCGGAGAAGCCGCCTTCGATGATGTGTTCGAGCAGCTGGTACCCCACGGTCCCCCATTTGCGGCTGGCCCCGATAACGGCAATGGACGACGGCGCCAGCAGGTCCCGGACGCTTCTCGCCTCGGCGCGGTGCTCGCGTGATTCCATCACCACCCGGGACTTTTCGGTGGGGTCGATGTTGAACTCCAGGCTGACGACGCCGTCGTCGAAATGGCGTTTGACGTCGTAGCCGGCGTCGGCGAACACCATTAGCATTTTGCGGTTTTCCGGCAGCACTTCGGCGCTGAAGCGGCGGATCCCGATTTCGTGGGCGGCCGCGGCAAGGTGTTCGAGCAGGATTGAGCCGATGCCCCGGCCCTGGTGGGCGTCGGCAATGTTGAACGCGACCTCGGCTTCGAGGGGATCATCCAGCCTGTCGTAGCGGCCGATCCCCAGGATTTCGCCGCCAAAGGTGATCACCAGGGCAACCCGGTCCCTGTAGTCCACTTCGGTGAAGCGCTTGAGCTCCTTGCTGGACAGCCGGGCCTTGAACGCGAAGAAGCGCATGTAGATTGAGTTCTGCGACTGCCCGGCATGGAAAGCCTGGACCGCGTCCGCATCGCTGGGGTGGATGGGCCTCAGATGGGCGGTGCCACCGTCACGGAGCACGACATCGGCTTCCCAATGTTCCGGATATTCGCCGTCCCCGGGCTGATCCACCATAGGCTTAGCCTAACCACAAACTGACGGCGCAGGCCGTGTGCCCGGAGAACTTCCTCCAGACCTGCGCCCAGACCACAGCACCACCAGTAACCCAGAAGGATCCACCAGCCCCATGGCCCGCCGCCAAAGCCCAGCCCCTGCCGGGGACGCACCCCAGGATTTCGTCGAGAACATCGTGGACATCGATGTCACGTCCGAGATGGAAGGCTCCTTCCTGGAGTATGCGTATTCGGTGATCTACTCCAGGGCTCTGCCTGATGCCCGGGACGGGCTCAAGCCGGTCCAGCGCCGGATCCTGTACATGATGAGTGAGATGGGCCTGCGTCCGGACCGCGGCCACGTCAAGAGCGCCCGTGTGGTGGGCGAGGTCATGGGCAAGCTCCACCCCCACGGCGATACCGCCATCTATGACGCCATGGTGCGGATGGCCCAGGACTTCTCGCTGCGCCTGCCGCTGATTGACGGCCACGGCAACTTCGGCTCCCTCGACGACGGTCCCGCGGCCCCCCGGTACACGGAGGCCCGGCTCGCGGCAGCAGCCCTGACGCTGACCGACCACCTCGACGAAGACGTGGTGGACTTTGTCCCCAACTACGACAACCAGCTGACCCAGCCGGATGTCCTCCCGGCCGCGTTCCCCAACCTGCTGGTCAACGGCGCCACGGGCATCGCCGTCGGGATGGCCACCAACATGGCCCCGCATAACCTGGTGGAGGTCATCTCCGCCGCGCGGCACCTGATCGCCCACCCGGACGCGACCCTCGATGACCTCATGCGCTTTGTACCGGGGCCGGACCTGCCAACAGGCGGCCGGATCGTGGGCCTGGACGGCATCCGGGACGCCTACGCCACCGGACGCGGTTCCTTCAAGACCCGGGCGAAGGTGGAGATCGAGCAGCTCTCGGCCCGGCGCACCGGCCTGGTGGTCACCGAGCTTCCCTACATGGTGGGCCCCGAAAAGGTGATCGAGAAGATCAAGGACGCCGTCAATGGCAAGAAACTGACCGGGATCAGTGACATCGTCGATCTGACGGACCGCCAGCATGGCCTGCGCCTGGTCATCGAGCTGAAAAACGGGTTCAACCCGAACGCCGTGCTCCAGCAGCTCTACCGCTACTCGCCGATGGAGGATTCCTTCGGCATCAACAACGTGACGCTGGTGGACGGCCAGCCGCAGACCCTCGGCCTGGTAAAGCTGCTCTCCGTGTACGTGGAGCACCGGATCGATGTGGTGCGCCGGCGGACGTCGTTCCGGCTGGGTAAGAAGAAGGACCGCCTGCACCTGGTGGAGGGCCTCCTGATCGCCATCGTGGACATCGATGAGGTCATCCAGATCATCCGCTCCTCGGATGAGGTGGCGGCGGCCAGGGTCCGGCTGATGTCCATCTACGATCTTTCCGAGATCCAGGCCAACTACATCCTGGAACTGCGGCTGCGGCAGCTGACCAAGTACTCCCGGATCGAGCTTGAAAAGGAGCAGGAGGAGCTGCGCCGCGAGATCGTGGAACTGGAAGCCATCCTCGGCTCCGAGGAGCGGTTGCGCGGACTTGTGTCCTCCGAACTCGGCGAAATCGCCGAAAAATACGGCACTCCGCGGCGGACGGTTCTGCTCGAATCCGAGGCCGTCTCCCCCACCGTGGCGGCAGCCCTGGCGGCCGCCCCCAACGGCAAGGGCCAGGCCGCGCCGCTCGCCCTGGAGATCTCGGACGATCCCTGCTGGGCCATCCTGACGGCGTCGGGCCAGATCGCGCGCACGTCCAACCAGGAGCCCCTCGCCGAGTCCGGGCCGCGGGCCAAGCACGACGTTTTCCGTTCAGTGGTCAAGACCTCGGCCCGCGGGGAAATAGCGGCGGTCACCTCACAGGGCCGGATGCTGCGGCTTCAGGTCATGGACATGCCGGTGCTGCCGCCGATGTCCGGCCTGCCCAACCTCGCCGGCGGTGTTCCGGCCAAGGACTTCATCACGCTGCTGAAGGGTGAAGCGCTGGTGGCGTTCGCCCCGCTGGATGAAGTCCTGGCCATCGGCACCGCCCAGGGTGTGGTCAAGCGGGTCCAGCCCGATTACCCCCTGAACCGCGAGGACTGGGAAGTCATTGCGCTCAAGGACAAGGACGAGGTGGTGGGTGTGGCGTCGGCCGGGTCTGAGGAAACCGAGCTGGTGTTCCTGACCCGTGAGGCTCAATTGCTCCGTTTCAGCGCCGCCAACGTCCGGGCCCAGGGCAGAACGGCCGGCGGCATGGTGGGTATCAAGCTCGGCGCCGGGGACCAGGTGTTGTTCTTCGGGGCGGTCACCGCCGCCGACGACGACGCCGTGGTGGTCACCATTGCCGGCACGAGCGGCGCCCTGCCGGGCACCGCCCCGGGTGCGGCGAAAGTGACGGCCTTCGCCGAATACCCTGCCAAGGGCCGTGCAACAGCCGGCGTTCGCGCCCATAGGTTCCTCAAGGGCGAAGACACGCTGCTGCTGGCGTGGGCCGGGCACGGACCCGCGAAGGCCTCATCGCTCGCCGGTATTGCCAGGTCGCTGCCGCAGGAGCACGGCCGGCGCGACGGTTCGGGGATTCCGCTGTCCCAGGCAGTGGACGCGGTGGGTCCGGCCATGGCCTGGAGCGATCCGTCCTAGACTGCTGCCATGCCTATCATTCCTGATGAAAAGGACTGGACCTGGGTCCTCTCCCGGCCGTGCACCGAGTGCTCCTTCGACGCTTCCACCGCCACACCGGCCACGGTGCCGGGCAGCGTGGAAAACATGCTCCCGCGCTGGCGGGCCGTCCTCCGCCGGCCTGACGTTGCAGAACGCCCGGATGACAGCACGTGGTCGGCGCTGGAATATGCCTGCCACGTCCGCGACGTCTTCACGCTGTTCGACCAGCGGCTGAACCTTATGCTCGACGCCGACGGCGCCCGGTTTGAGAACTGGGACCAGGACCAAACGGCAGTCGACAAGGATTACGCCAATGCCGATCCCGCCGTGGTCAGCGCCGAACTGACGGCCGAGGGCAAGCAGATTGCCGAGTCCTTCGCCGGCGTCCGGGAGTCAGAGTGGGGACGGCGGGGCCTGCGCAGCAACGGTTCCGAATTCACGGTCCTGACGCTGGCCCAGTACTTCCTGCACGACGTCGTCCATCACCTCCACGATGTGGACGGCTGAGGGGACTCAACCCACCAGCGAAGCAGCCGTGCCCGTCCGGGACACCGCCGAGAGCTCCAGCCGGGCGTCATCCGGCTGGATGTCGGCCGGATTGTGGGTGACCATGACCACTGTCCGGTCTTTCAGGCCGGCGCGGAGGTCTGCCAGCATTTCCCGTCCCGACTGTGCGTCCAGATGAGCCGTGGGCTCGTCGAGCAGGATAACCTCGGCCCCCGTCAGCAGGGTCCGCGCCACGGCCAGCCGTTGCCGCTCGCCGCCGCTGAGGAAGGAACCACCCGGCCCGATCCGGGTGTCCAGCCCGGCCGGCAGCCGCGACACCAGGGCGCTGAGGCCGACGGCGGCCAACGCCGCTTCCAGCTCGGCTTCACCGGCGGCAGGCGCACCAGTGGTAGGCGGCGCATCGGTGGTAGGCGGGGCATGGACGCCCAGCATCAGGTTGCCCCGCAGCGTCGAATCGAACAGGTGTGCCTCCTGCGGGCACCAGGCCACCGTGCCGGTCACCGCGGCCCGGCCCGTGGCGGCCGGCAGGAATCCCAGCAGGACGGCGAGCAGCGTGGATTTCCCCGCGCCGGACGGTCCGGTGACCGCCAGCCACGTGCCGGGTCCGGCCGTTGCGGAGACCCCGGAGAACACGGGTTTCCCGCCGGGCCAGGCCGCCCCGACGCCTTCCAGTTCAACCCCCGGGGCGGCACCGGAACGGGCGGGGACAGCATGCAGGCCGTCGCCGGCCCCGGTTTCCGTGGCACCGCCATCCAGCACCCCTGACTCACCGACCCGGCGCATAACGCTGCGTAGCGCCGGGTACTGGCGCACCGCCGTCGTCATCGCCGCGTACGGTTCCACGAGTGCAAGCTGCAGCAGGACAGCAACCGCGGCGGTGGCGGGCTCCATGGTTCCTGCCAGCACCTGGGGTGCGGTCAGAACGGCAGCACCCAAGGCGGCGGTGCCGCAGGCGGCGACGGTGATGGCCTGGCCGAGGCCTTCGGCCCAGGCGGAACGCTGCGATGCCCGGGTGGCCAGGCGGTCCTCGGCGCGCAGCGCGTCCAGGACTGTTGCAGCGATGCCGTTCGCGTGCAGCTCCGCCCGGGCATCCAGCGCGGCGGACGTGCGCCGCAGGACGCCTGCCCGCAGGCTCTGTTCCGCTGTGGCCGAGCGGCGGTCCCCCCACAGGGCGGCGGCCGGCGCCACGAACAGGCTGAAAGCTGCTGCCAAGGCAACGGCCGGCAGCGCGGCAGGCGCCACGAGGGCGGTTGCCACCAGCGTTGAACCGGCCACGGCCAGCGCCGTTGCGGGCGCCAGCACAACCCGCGGCAGCAGGTCCCGGACGGTGTCGACGTCGTCAATCACCGTACCCAGGACGTTGCCGCCCTGTAGGAGCCGCCGCAGTGAGAGTGCCTTGCGGCTCAGTGATTCCCAGAGCCGGCCGCGCAGGCGGGTGAGGGCGCCGAACACGGCATCGTGCAGCAGGAGCCGTTCCCAGTAGCGCAGGACGGCGCGCCCGATCCCAAAGAATCGCACCCCGACGATGGCAGCGAGCAGGTACAGGATGGGCGGCTGTTCGCTGGCCCTGATGATAAGCCAGCCGGAAAGGCCAGACAGGGCAACAGCGAAAAGGGCGGCAAAAGTCCCCACCACGGCGGCGCCGGTGAACCGGCCAGCCACCGGTGCCAGCAGGCCGGCCAGCAGACGGACAGTCCAGCCTGGCCGGGAATCCCCGGCCGCGGGCGTCTGCGTCCTCGCCGGATGACGCCCGGAAATTTCCGGGGCATGCTCTTGCTCCACAATGGCCCCGGTTCCGTCGCACACGGTTCCGGACGGCCCTGTCCCTGCTGACAGCACAGCTCCGTCGGAGGGCGCCGTGATGCCGTGGGCGGAAACAGGCACCAGGTGGTCAGCCAGCTCGCGGGTCTGCTGGTCGTGGGCCACCAGGATGATGGTGACCTGGCCCCGGAGCGCACGGATCGAGTCCTGCACCAGCGCCGCCGACACGCCGTCAAGGTGTGCGGTGGGCTCGTCGAGAAGCAGCAAGGTGGCACCGGACCTGATGCGGGCCAGGCCGCGGGCCAGCGCAACGCGCCGCAGCTCGCCCGGGCTCAGTTCGGCCGGATGGTGGCCGGTGAGGTGGCCGGCAGCCGCAGCGGCCAGACAATCCGTGGCCGTCTCGGCTGCTGCCGGAGTATCTGAGCCCCTTCCGCCACCGAGGTACAGCATGACCTCCTCGAGCACGGAGTCCGCCACCATGACCGGATGCTGCGGGACCCAGGCGACCGCGTCGCGTGCCAGGCCGGAGAGGCGGCCGGAAACTGTGGTTCCGCCGCCGTCGCCGATGGTCCCGGCCAGCACGCCAAGGACGGTGCTTTTGCCGGCGCCGCTGGGACCGTCCAGGGCGGTGATCAGCCCGTGCGGGGCAGTAAACGTTAACGGCCCGACGGCGGGGGCGGACCGTCCGGAGTACGTGACACTGAGGTCGGTGACCGTCACTCCCCCGGACCCGGGCACGGAACACCGGCTGCCGCCGTCGGACGCGGCAGCCTCGCGTCCCTGTGCGGGCAGCGGTTGCGGCTCGGGTGCTTCAGTGACCTTCCTGGTCTCGGCCAGGGCCGCCCGGCCGTCATCACTGGCGTGGTGGGCGGCGCCCAGCTCGCGCAGCGGCAGGTAGCAGTCCGGCGCAAGAATCAGCGCCAGGAGGCCGGCCTCAAGCGGCATGTCGCCGTGCACCAGGCGGACGCCGATGAATACGGCAACCACTGCTACGGAAATGGTTGCGATCAGTTCCAGCGCCAGTGCGGACAGGAATGCGGTGCGCAGCGTCCCCATGGTCCTGGCGCGGTATTCCTCCGAGATCTCCTCTAGGGCCTTGCGCTGCGCGGTGGCACGGCCCAGCCCCACCAGCACGGGAAGGCCCTTGGCCAGTTCCAGCATGTGTGCGGAAAGCCGGGTCAGGGTTTCCTGGGCCTCGCGGACATGGTCCTCGGTATAGCGGCCAATCAGCACCATAAACAGCGGAACGAGCGGAACAGTCAGGACAATCACCACCGCGCTGACCCAGTCCGTGAACAGGATGCGGGCCCCGAGCAGCAGCGGGATCGCGGCGCAGTTCACGAGGGCGGGGAGGAACTGCGTGTAGTAGCTGTCCAGCGCATCAAGCCCGCGCGTAGCCAGGACGGCCAGCCCGCCATCGGCCGGACCGGTGCTCCGAGCACCGTTCCGCAGGGCCCGGGCCAGCAGCTCGGAGCGGAGTTCCTCCTTGATGCCCAGCGCGGCGCGGCGCGCGGCGATGCCCTGGGCCCAGACTGTGGCGGACCTTAGGACAACGCCCGCCAGGCCCCAGGGCAGCTGCTCGGCCCACGACCCGTTCCCGGTGGCCAGCCCGGCCAGCATGGCAGCCACGGCCTGCCCCATCAGGACCAGTGACAGCGCCTTCAGCGCTGCCAGCAGGCCAAGCCAGTAGATGGCGGAGCGGGTGGCCGGTCCGGCCGGAAAGTCTGGGCGCACAGCCGGTCAGCCCTTCGTGGTGAATGCCCGGACAGCAATGGCCGGCAGGAAGCTGTGCGCCGCGGGGATCTGGGACGCGCTGACACGGCGCCGGAACACCCAGTAGGTCCACGCCTGGTAAGTGATCACGAGGGGCAGGCCAACGGCTGCCACCACGCTCATGAGCCCGAGCGTGTAATCGGACGACGACGCGTTGGCAACAGTGAGGTCAAAGGCAGGGTCCAGGGTGGAGGGCAGCACCACCGGGAACACCGCACCGAAGATTGACGCGCTGCCGAGGATGAGGAAGACCCCCATCGCCATAAACGCCCTGCCTTCGGATCCCCGCCGTGCCAGGAACCAAGCGGCTGCTGCGGCAATGACGGCCACGATCACGGCCGCCCAGGTCCACGGCTTGCCCTCCAGGAACTGGATGAAGAGTGCCCAGCCTGCCAAAGGCAGCAGCAGGACCGGAAGCAGCCGGACGAACCAGCGGCGCGCGCGGTGGCGCACGTCGCCGTCGGTCTTCAATGCGAGGAACGCCAGCGCGTGCAGCAGGGAGAACCCCACCACGGCCAGCCCGCCCAGTACGGCGTAACCGCTGAACCACGCGAACGCACCGCCTTCGCGGTCACCGTTCGCGTTCAGCGGCAGGCCGGTGGTGGTCAAGGCCAGGGCAGCGCCGACGCCGAAGGCGGCGAAGAAAGAGCCGAGGGCTATGGCCCAGTCCCAGCGCGACCGCCATATGTCCGTGTCACCCTTGCCGCGGTATTCGAACGCCACGGCACGGAAGATGAGGGCAACCAGCACCACCAGGAGCGGGAGGTAGAGGGCGGAAAACAGCGAGGCGTACCAGAGCGGGAACGCCGCAAACGTTGCGGCTCCGGCCGTGATCAGCCAGACCTCGTTGCCGTCCCAGACCGGGCCGACGGTGTTCAGCAGCACCCGGCGCTCGGTGTTGTTCCGCGCGAAAAGCTTCATCAGCATTCCCACGCCGAGGTCAAAGCCTTCAAGGAAGAGGTAGCCGGTCCAAAGCACCGCGATGACGATGAACCAGATGGTGGGCAGCAGTTCCATGCTCGAGTATCCTCTGCTCTTCTTAGTAGGCGAATGCCAGGACGTCGTCGGCGGGCTTGCCAGTGCCGGGGCCCTTGCTGGCGTCCCCGTTTTTGTCGGCCGGCGTGTGGGCCAGTTCCGGCATCGCGGACACCACACCGCCCCGGATGAACTTGACCAGGAGCTTGACCTCAACCACCAGCAGCGCAGCGTAGACGGCGGTCAGGACGATCAGTGACGTCAGCAGCTCACCGGCCGACACTCCCGGTGAGACTGCGGCCGCGGTGAACATAAACACCTGGTCGATGCCGTTCAGGTCCGGGTTGGGGGCCACCACAAACGGCTGTCGGCCCATCTCGGTGAAAATCCAGCCGGCCGCGTTGGCGCCGAACGGGGCCAGGATGCCGAACACCGCCAGGCGCATCAGCCAACGGGACGCGGGCACCGTGCCATTCCGGGTAACCCAGAGCGCAATGAGCGCCGCCAGTGCCGCAAGGCCGCCGAAGCCGATCATCATCCGGAAGCCCCAGTAGGTGACTTCCATAACCGGGACGTACTCGATCTCCTGGCCGGCCCGCTCGCCGTAGATCGGGTTGTCCGGCAGGTGGGTTCCGTAGTCGGCCTTGTACTGGTCCAGGAGTCCGTTGACGCCCCTGACCTCGGTGGTGAAGTCGCCATTGGCCAGGAAGGAGAGGATGCCCGGAACTTCGATCAGGGCCACAATCTCATCGCAGTTCCTGGAGCCAAGGTTCCCGACGCTGAGCACGGAGAAACCGGTGCCGTCGTGGCACGCGGCCTCAGCCGCGGCCATCTTCATAGGCTGCTGCTCAAACATGAGTTTGCCCTGCAGGTCGCCGGTCAGGGCGGTACCGGCGAACGAGATCATGGCGACGACGGCGCCGATCCGCAACGAGCGGATCCACACTTTGTAATCGGTCCGGTCCCGGCCGGGGATGGCGGCTTCGCCGGGAATCACCTTCCCGTCGGCGCCGATGGTGTCGATGCCGTCCGTGCGCCTGCGCCAGAGATGGTACCAGGCGATGCCCAGGAGGAAACCGCCGGCAACGGCCAGCGCTCCCATCAGCGTGTGCGGAAAGGCCACCAGGGCCGTGTTGTTGGTGAACACGGCCCAGGCGTCGGTCATGACCGGCCGGCCGTCAATGATCTCCGCGCCCACCGGATGCTGCATCCAGCTGTTGGCCACGATGATGAAGTAGGCGGAGAACACCGATCCCACCACGGCCACCCAGAGGCAGGCCAGGTGGATGCCAGGCTTCAGCTGCTTCCAGCCGAAGATCCACAGGCCCAGGAACGTGGACTCAACGAAGAAGGCCAGCAGCGACTCCAGGGCCAGCGGCGCCCCGAACACGTCTCCAACGAAGCGGCTGTACTCGCTCCAGGCCATGCCGAACTGGAACTCCTGCACAATGCCGGTGGCCACGCCCATGATGAAGTTGATCAGGAAGAGCTTGCCCCAGAACTTGGTCATCCGGAGGTATTCCACCTTGCCGGTGCGGTGCCAGAACGTCTGCATCACGGCCACCACCAGGCCCAGTCCGATGGTGAGCGGCACCATCATGAAGTGGTAGACGGTGGTGATGCCGAATTGCCAGCGTGCGATTTCCAGAGCTTCCACAGCAGTCCCTCGGGTTGGCGGTGCAATTTTTCTACGTGACGTAGAACTTTGACTTCTACAGAGTGTAGAACAATGCGGCGGGCACTGTAAACCAACAGTTCCACCTGGAAGTGGCTCCCACAAGGCCGCGGCGCGCCGAGTGTTCTACCGTACGTAGAAACTCAGGCGAAAAACAGGTAAATTTGTTTTTGTATCTGTAGCGCATAGTGCAGTCACCGCGGCCGTCAACGGCCCGGTGCGGGGAAATCGAAGGAAGTATTGCAATGGCAAGTCTTGGCGAACTGGAACGGGCAGTGATGGATCTGCTCTGGGCGGGCCACGAAGCAGCCACCGCGAATACCCTGCGCGACAGACTGGCAACAACCACCGAGGCAAAAGGGGATGCTGCCGGGCATGAGGGCAAGGAGCTTGCCGTCACCACGGTCCTGACCGTCCTCTCACGGCTTGAGAAGAAGGGCCTTGTGGAGCGTGAACGCGGTATGCGGCCGCACCGCTACCAGGCCGTTTCCAGCAGGGAAGACCACACGGCCGAGCTGATGCACGAAGTGCTGGGCTCAGCGCCTGACCGTGAAGCCGTGCTGGCACGGTTCATTGGCTCCGTTACGGACAGTGAAGCGGAAACGCTGCGCAAGCTGCTTGGCCACATCTAGCGGACCATGTTCTGGACCTCGTACCTGCTGGCGGTCCTCGCGATAGTCCTGGCGTGGCCAGTGCCTATCCTGCTTTCCCGTGCCTCGTGGCCTGCCCGGTCACCGTTCACGGCCATGCTGCTGTGGCAGGCAATAGCACTTGCGGGCGGGCTGTCCATGATCGGCGCCATGCTGGTCTACGGGCTTGAACCGATCGGAGACAACCTCATCTCCGGGCTTCGCGGGCTGGCGGATATGGTTCTGTTCAACGCGCCCACCACGGCCTTGGGCTTCTGGCATCTGTTCGCCCTGTCCGCCGCGGCGCTGCTCACCGCCCACCTGGTCTTCACCCTCTTGCTGACCTACTACAAGATCGAACGGCAGCGGCGTCGGCACCGGGAACTCCTGGCCCTGTTGGCCGCCCCGTCCGTCGACGCGGCCCGCACGGTGGTCATCAGCCACGATTCACCCGTCGCCTATTGCCTGCCCGGCGGGGCCCGCTCCGTGACGGTGCTCTCGGACGGGCTGATGGCCGCGCTGGAGCCGGCTGAGTTGCGGGCCGTCCTGAGCCACGAGAATGCCCACCTCAACCAGCGCCACCATCTTCTGCTCTGGGCGTTTGCCGCGTGGCGCCAGGCACTCCCCTGGTTGCCCACCACCCGCCTCGCTCAGGAGGCGGTGAACTCGCTCATCGAAATGCTGGCTGACGACGTCGCGTTGAAGTCGGAAGGCAAAGCCACACTCATCAAGGCGATCGCCATTGTGGCCAGCGGACCTACCGGAGGTATGACGGCAGGGATGGGGGCGGGGATGGCGGGAAGCATGGCGGCCGCCGCCATACCGTCCGCGCACCCCGGCCTTGCCCTGGACGGACTTGAGGCGCCCACAGGCGCCGTCTCTGGTTCTGCCCGGACCACTATCTCCCGGGTCAGCCGGCTGCTGTCCCCTGAGCCGCAGTTGCCTGCCGCCGCCCGCGGGCTGGTGCTTGCCGGCTCCGCCTTGCTCCTGGCCGTGCCCACCGCCCTGCTGATCGTGCCGGGCCTGCTGGGCTGAACCGACGCCGCGGATGGAACCGCCGTCCGGACTAAACCCCGGCATGGGCTGTGCCGACGCCGGCCTCGCCATCACAGGACATCAGGCGTCGATCCGCTCCCGGTCCAGGCTGGAGGCGCCGGCGATGATGAAGTCCTTGCGCGGGGCAACATCGGATCCCATCAGCAGGTCGAACGTGTCTTCGGCATGCTTGGCATTCTCGATCCCCACCTTGCGGAGCGTCCGGTGCCGCGGGTCCATGGTGGTCTCGGCAAGTTGTCCGGCGTCCATCTCGCCCAGGCCCTTGTACCGCTGGATCGGTTCCTTGTAGCGCTTGCCTTCCTTGGCCAGCCGGGCCAGGAGCACATGGAGTTCCGCCTCCGAGTAGGTGTAGATCATCTCGTTGGCTTTCTGCCCGGCGTTGATGACCTCCACCCGGTGCAGCGGCGGCACGGCAGCATAGACCCGTCCGGCGTCGATCATGGGGCGCATGTACCGGAAGAAGAGTGTCAGCAGCAGGGTCCGGATGTGGGCGCCGTCGACGTCGGCGTCGGTCATGAGAATGACCTTGCCGTACCGGGCCGCGTTGATGTCGAAGCTGCGTCCGGATCCCGCACCCACCACCTGGATCAGCGCAGCGCACTCCGTGTTGGACAGCATGTCCCCCACGGACGCCTTCTGCACGTTCAGGATCTTGCCGCGAATGGGCAGCAGCGCCTGGAAGTCCGAGGACCGCGCCAGCTTGGCGGTTCCCAGTGCGGAGTCGCCTTCCACGATGAAGAGTTCGGAACGGTCGACGTCGTCCGTCCGGCAGTCGGCAAGCTTGGTGGGCATGGACGAGGTTTCCAGGGCATTCTTGCGCCGCTGGGTTTCTTTGTGCACCCGCGCGGAAATCCTGGACTTCATCTCGCTGACGATCTTTTCCAGGAGCAGCGCTGAGTGGGCTTTGTCGTTCCGGTTGGCCGAATTCAGCTTTGCGGTGATCTCCTGCTCCACCACTTTCGACACGATGGCGCGGACGGCGGAGGTGCCTAGGATTTCCTTCGTCTGGCCTTCGAACTGCGGTTCGGCCAGCCGGACCGTCAGGACAGCTGTCAGGCCGGCGAAGATGTCATCCTTCTCGATCTTGTCGTTGCCGGCCTTCAGCTTGCGGGCGTTGGCCTCCACTGCTTTCCTGAACGTCTTGACCAGCGCCTGCTCGAAGCCCGACTGGTGGGTTCCGCCTTTGGGCGTGGCGATGATGTTGACGAAGCTGCGGACGGTGCTGTCATAGCCGATGCCCCACCGGAGAGCCACGTCCACTTCGCAGTCACGTTCAACCTCGGCGAGCTGGCTATGGCCCCGTTCGTCGAGTACCGGCACGGTTTCCTTGAATTTGCCTGAGCCGTGCAGCCGCCAGACGTCGGTCACTCCGGGATCGGCGGCGAGGAACTCGACGAACTCGGACAGGCCGCCGTCGTGGTGGAACACCTCTTCGTGGCCGGCTGCTTCACCGGGGGTACCGGGCAGCCTGCGCTCATCGCGGACGGTGAGCTTGAGTCCCGGTACCAGGAAGGACGTCTGGCGCGCCCGTGCGGCCAGTTCGTCGTAGGAGAACTTGGCGTCCGGCGTGAAAATCTGGCGGTCCGCCCAGTAGCGGATCCGGGTCCCGGTCACACCACGCTTCGCCTTGCCCACCACATCGAGCACCGAGCCGTCCACAAACGGCGCAAACACCGCCGACGGGTCCAGCTTGGATCCCTGGTCCTTGAAGCGCCCAGGCTCGCCGCGCCGGAACGACATTTTGTAGGTCTTGCTGCCGCGGTCCACTTCAACGTCCAGGCGCGCAGACAGGGCGTTCACCACGGAGGCGCCCACGCCGTGCAGGCCGCCGGAGGCCGTGTAGGACCCGCCGCCGAACTTGCCGCCCGCATGGAGCTTGGTGAAGACCACCTCGACGCCGGTGAGCCCCGTCTTGGGTTCCGTGTCCACAGGGATGCCGCGGCCGTCGTCGTGGATTTCCACCGAGTTGTCCGCGTGCAGGATGATCTTGATGTCGTGTCCAAATCCGGCAAGCGCTTCGTCCACCGAGTTGTCGATGATCTCCCACAGGCAGTGCATCAGCCCGCGCGAATCGGTGGAACCGATGTACATGCCGGGGCGCTTGCGGACGGCCTCGAGGCCCTCCAGGACAGAAAGGTGCCGGGCGGTGTAATCAGAACTTGGTGCCACGGGTTGTGAACTCCTTCAGTGACGGAACAGCTGGCGCTGCGGGCGCTCCATCAAGCCTAGTCGGCGCGGCAGCAGACAGCGGGCTGCCACACTTCCCACGGGCTGTGGGCAAGGCCACTCGTTATCTTTCCGTGACCGAAACCGGCGGCTTGATCAATTCTTGTGGCTACGCGGACAGCGAACTTGACCCGTCCTTGCGATGGGATTGGTACGAATACTGGTTATATGGACATACAGATCTACTAAGGAGGCCGACATGACAACAGCAGTGGCAGACCGCACACTCAACGCACTGGACCGGTGCGATCGTTGCGGGGCTCAGGCATATGTCCGCGTTGTACTCGAGTCCTCCGGCGGTGAGCTGCTGTTCTGCGGCCACCACGCCCGTGCAATCGAGGCTACGCTGAGGCCGTTGAGCTCCGACTGGCACGACGAGACGGGCAGGCTTCACGAGAAGGCTCCCGTGTCCGTCGACTGACCAGGCGCACCACAACCTGATACACCTCGAAGAGGACCCCTCCAGCCGGAGGGGTCCTCTTCTGTCGTGAACTTGCCATGAAGCCGCAGACAGGAAAAGCGGGTCCCCTTCGGCCCATCCATCCGAAGATGATGGGCCGAAGGGGACCCGCACTGCCTGAGTCCTGATCTAGTCCAGGTAGTCTCGCAGGACCTGCGACCGTGACGGGTGGCGGAGCTTGGACATGGTCTTGGATTCGATCTGGCGGATCCGCTCACGCGTGACACCGTAGACCTTGCCAATTTCGTCTAAAGTCTTCGGCTGGCCGTCGGTCAGGCCGAAACGCATGGCCACCACGCCGGCTTCGCGCTCGGACAGAGTGTCCAGGACGGAGTGCAGCTGTTCCTGCAGGAGCGTGAAGCTCACCGCGTCGGCGGGAACCACGGCCTCGGAATCCTCGATGAGGTCACCGAACTCGGAGTCACCGTCTTCACCCAGCGGGGTGTGCAGGGAGATCGGTTCGCGGCCGTACTTCTGGACCTCGACGACCTTCTCGGGAGTCATGTCCAGTTCGAGGGCCAGCTCTTCGGGTGTGGGTTCGCGGCCCAGGTCCTGGAGCATCTGGCGCTGCACGCGGGCCAGCTTGTTGATGACTTCAACCATGTGCACCGGGATGCGGATGGTACGGGCCTGGTCTGCCATGGCCCGGGTAATGGCCTGGCGGATCCACCACGTGGCGTACGTGGAGAACTTGAAGCCCTTGGTGTAGTCGAACTTCTCAACAGCGCGGATGAGGCCCAGGTTGCCTTCCTGGATAAGGTCCAGGAACAGCATGCCGCGGCCGGTGTAGCGCTTGGCCAGCGAGACCACGAGGCGGAGGTTGGCTTCGAGCAGGTGGTTCTTGGCGCGCTTGCCGTCGTGGATGACGAACTCAAGTTCACGCTTGAACTTGGGGTCCATCGAGCCGTCGTCGGCGTTGATTTTCTCTTCGGCGAAGAGTCCGGCTTCGATCCGGAGGGCGAGGTCAACTTCCTGCTCGGCATTGAGCAGCGCAACCTTACCGATCTGCTTGAGGTAGTCCTTGACGGGGTCAGCCGTGGCGCCAGCCGACATCACCTGCTGGACAGGGGCATCGTCATCATCGGCATCCGAGTAGACAAAACCCTTGCCCGTGGCTGCTGATGCGGCCTTGGCGGCGTTAATCTCGCTGTCGTCGGCGATGTTGATGTCGTCGAGGTCTTCCTCAACGTCCTCATCATCGTCCGATGCGCCGCGGGCTGATTTTCCGGCTGCTTCGGCAGCGGCTTTGGCGCCGGGCTTGGGCCCGCGCTTCTTGGGCTCAGGCTTGCCGTCCAAACCGGTGTCACCGGAGGCATCCTTGATGGCTTTGTTGGCTGCCCGCGTCGCTGCTCGCTTGGCGTTCGTTGCAGCCTGCTTCGCCTCAGGGGACAAATCGTCCTGGGCGGCGGGTTCCTTCTTCGCGGAAGACGGGGTCACAGAAAACCTTTCTAGCGGCGGTCTGTGGAATCACCATACGGGCAACACCACTATGACCCTGTCAAGTCCGTGATGAATATCAGGTGCAACCACGGCCGGCAGAGTCTACAAGTAGAACTGCCGGGGCGGCTGTAATGTTCCCAACGGGGCTTCATCACATGCACTTGATTCACGGACCCAACCGGGTCTCGGCAACCATTGTCTCACGGTTTTCCCAAACCCGACCTCAACGCTGCCCCCATCCAAACCGGTCAGGCGGAATTCGGTCAGGCTGCATCCGGTTCGAATTTCCGCCAGGCGGCCTCTTTCCGTGCAGCCCAGCCGCAGAGGCTGCCGCGCCGGACCAGCTCAAGCATGAGTTCGGCGAGCCGGTAGCCTGGCTCCTCGTCAAGGGCGCGGCCGAGGTACGCAGCAGCGTAGGAGCCCCTACCCCTGCACCACGCGATCCACCCACGCCCGGTCAGCGCGGCTGCACCGGCCTGCCCGCCGCACGCCGACAGCTGTTCCAGCACTTTGTCCAGGCTGTTAAGGGTGTGCCAGGCAGGAACCACCGGGTCCAGACCCAACAGGACTTCGCCATATCCTGGAATGGCAGGCATGCTGCGAGTACCGGGTCCGGTAGCACGCGTTCCGGCAGGCTCCCGTCCTGTCAGTCCGGCTCCCGACGCTGGAAGTCCGGATGGTAAGGGCCCCGGGAGCATGGGCCCCACCGGAGCCAGGATGCAGCCGACATCGAAGATGCCGAACATCTCGGCACCCGCCAGGGCAGCCGCCTGACCGGCGGCGGCCATCACCAGGACGGCGTCACGCCAGGCGGGGACCCGGAGCGACGCGCGTAGGAAGGCAACGTCATTGACGGGCAGAGGCCCAGGCTGGTTGGCCAGCAGGGCCTCCCACTGGACCATCAGCTGGCCGAACTGTTCCCTGCTCCCCCGTCGCCGGTCCAGCTGTGCCGCCCACGTGGCCTCAGAGGCAAGGACGGCTGCCCGGTCCTCGCCGGAAAGCAGGGATGGAGGATGCGCCCCGTACTCCGGCGCGGGCCCAACGCTGCTGCCGCGGAAGACCATCTCGGCATTAAGCATGCTGTCCCGGATCGCCTGAACAGACCGGCCCGGCGAGGGGCAGCAGGACGGATCGGTGCAGAAAGCATCACGCCAGAAGGAGTCGCCGACATACCAGGCGTCCCGCACCGGCATCCCCGCGGCGCCTAGGACCCTCTGGAGTGCATCCAATAGCCCGCGGTAGGTTCCAGGTGGTTCCATCCAGCCGTCGTTGGTGAAGCATGCCAACAAGGCGGCGTCGGCATTCTTGTCAGCCAGGAGATAATCGCGCACCGTGCGCGCGTACTCCCGCGGGTCCGCGAGGGTTTCCGGGCCTGGAAGATCCAGCCTCAGGGTTGCTCCCAGCCGGTTCCCCTGCAGGGTCATCGCAACCAGGCTGTCGGCCGGCCAGTAGCCCAGGGAATGCGGAATGAACCCGAGGATGTCTTCAGGGCCTCGGACGGTCAGGTGTTCTGAAGGTTTCATGGTTCCAGCTTTGGCGCCGCGCGAGCCGCGGTGAAGCGCCAACTTGCCGTATGTGAATAACCTGCCTGTTCAGGAAAGGTGTCAGTCTTTATCCGCGCGGTCCTTGGTCTCGGACGGCTGGCGACGCTGGGCCAGGTTCGCCCGCCGCTGCTGCGCCATGGCCCGAAACAATGGTGCCACCACAACACCTTGCGCTGCCATCTGGCGCCGTACTTTGCGCCGACAGACAATCGTCATGGCGGCGCCAAAGCCCAGCAGCAGGAATTGTACGCTGAGCGCGATCCGGAACGGTTCCAACCCGTACAGGACGCCGTCGGAATAGCCGCTGGCCAGCAGGACGTCCAGCACCAGGCCGATCAGGAAGATGGCCACGAGGGCCGCGATAAAGCCGCCCACATTCACGATGCCCGTTGCGGTTCCGATCCTGTGCGCCGGATTGAACGTCCGTGCGAAATCAAACCCGATCATCGATCCCGGCCCCCCGATGGCCAGGACGACCACCAGGCACGCCAGCAGCCATAGCGGGGAACGGCCAGGCATCAGCAGCACCGCGGCCCAGGCAGAGGCCGTGGCGCCGGCGATGAGCAGGACCATCGTTGACCGGCGAAGCGGGTGGCGGGAAACGAACTGCCCAATGAAGGGGCCCGCCGCCATCGCCGCCGCAACGTACAAGGTCATCAGGCCGGCCACGGTTCCGGCATCCAGGCCCTGCCCCGAGATCAGGAACGGATAGCCCCAGGTCATGGCGAAGACGGTGCCGCTGAACTGGATGGTGAAGTGGCTCCACATCCCCAGCCGGGTGCCAGGCTGGCGCCATGCCCGCGCGAGCGAGGCGCCTGTGGCCTTCAACCCCTGCTGCGCCTGCGGCGCGGGCGCACCGGGCGGGTGGTCCTTCAAGAGCACCAGCACCAGGACAACCGCCACGCCCGCCATGCCCGCCAGCATCAGGAAACCGGAGGTCCAGCCGAAGGAATGCAGGACAAAGGCGAAGGGAAGCACACTGAAAAGCTGCCCGAGCTGGCCTGACATGCCCGTCAGCTGGGTGACCAGGGGAACCCTGGCCGGCGCGAACCACAACGGAATCAGGCGGATCACGGAAATAAAGGTCATGGCGTCCCCGGCGCCCACCAGAACCCGCCCCGCCACACCGCCGGGGATGGTGTCGGCGAAGGCCAACTGGAGCTGGCCAAGACCCATCAGGACGGCTCCACCGGCGATCATGGCGCGCGAGCCGAATCTGTCCACCAGCAGGCCCACGGGGATCTGCAGGCCGGCGTAGACCAGCAATTGCAGCACCGTAAAGAAGGAGATGGCAGACGCGCCGGCATGGAACCGCTCGGTGGCCTCAAGTCCCACCACACCGAATGACGTGCGCTGGGAGACGGCCACAAGGTAGGCGAAGATGCCGATGGTCCAGATCAGCCAGGCTCGGGGTGCAGTCACCCCCTCATTATGCCCGGGCTGCTGCCCGGACCAGGGCAAGCGTCTGCCAGGCGGACGCCGTGGGGCGGGGCTACGGGTGCGGGTTCTCGCGGGCCAAGTAGGCCTCCACTGCCGCGCCCAGCTCGTCCCCGTTGGGCAGTTCGTCATTTTCATCGGCCAGGAGGGAGCGCCGGACTGTGCCTTCGGCCTTCTCGTCGTACCGCTCCTCCAGCCGGGTGACCACCTGCTGCACATCTTCGGAGGCGGCCACCTGCTCGGCGATC
This sequence comes from Pseudarthrobacter raffinosi, assembly GCF_023913735.1. Taxonomy (GTDB): domain Bacteria; phylum Actinomycetota; class Actinomycetes; order Actinomycetales; family Micrococcaceae; genus Arthrobacter; species Arthrobacter raffinosi. Next base: position 114,723 of record NZ_JAMXBH010000007.1, on the reverse strand, counting down.
TGGCGCCCCACTTCCCGGCCCGCTTCGCGCAGCCGGTCCGCCGGCAGCATCAGGGACGTCGCGGCACCGAGGAATTCGAGTCCGGCGACGGCGGCCGGCGGGTACTCCGCCTCAGCGAGGTAGTGCGGAACGTGGATCACGTAGCCGGCAACATTGCGCCCGGCTTCCATCAGCCGCAGCTCCAGAATGTGGCCCACGGCCGCCGGAACGTCAACGGTGGGCTTCCAGACCGAGATGCCCTCGATCAGTTCCGGACGGTTGCCGTGGACGGTCACACCCACCGGGCGCGTGTGCGGCACCGGCATGGGAATGGAGTGGATCCAGGTCACGAGGTTCACGTCCAGCTTTTCCACAATGCCGACGACGGCGCGCGCGAACCGCTCCCATTGAAGGTCGGGTTCAAAACCGGCCAGCAGCAGGAAGGGGCTGCCGAGCCCGTCCGTCAGCTTGTACAGCGCCAGCTTCGGCTGCTGATAGTCCTGCAAGTGATCCTCCACAAAGGAGATGTGGGGCCGCCGCGACCGGTAGTCGATGAGCTGGTCGGCGTCGAACACCGCCACCGTCTCGGCGTCGAGGGTATCCAGGAGCTCCGCATTGATCTGCTTCACCACGTGGCCGGCATCGGCGAAGCCAGTGAAACCCATCACCAGGTTCAGCCCGCGGAGCGCCGGGCTGTGGAACAGCTCGATGTTGCTCGCATAGAGCGCATCGGGGTCCAGCAGGGAACCGGAAATCCGTTCAAGCACGGCGTCGTCCTTTCAAGGAGTCGGGTGAATATCTTGTACAACGCGGCCAGGCACCCCTGAATTCCGCCAGCGGGTGTGGCGCAGGTCTCAGGAGATTCCGCTGCCGCGGCCCGCAGCGGCTACGATCGTGAATGGCCCGCCGGACGGGTTTACCGGCACCCCGGCGACGTCCCGATCGGACGGCCGCCGGATTTCCATGGCCGAGCGCCTGACATCCATACCAGCGCGAACAGCCTTTTCGAGAATTGAGGACTTACCCCGTGGTCAAGAATACTGAAATCAACCTTAGTACCCTCGCTAAGGACCTGAAGAGGACCCCCAGTGACGCCGTTGTCATCGGCGTGGGACAGGGATCGGACGGCCCCGTCCTGCTTGAGAATCCGCTGACCGCAAAATCGGCTGAAGCGCTAACTGACTCCCTGAAGGTCCTGGGCGTCACCGGCGCCGCTGACCAGGTCGTCCGGCTGCCCGGCCTGCCGGAAACGGGTTCCGGGGTCCTGGTCCTCGCCGGCGTCGGCAAGGTGGCCGCTGGCCGCCCGCTGACCGAAGAGGCCCTGCGGCGTGCCGCAGGTTCCGCCGTCCGCCAGCTCAGCGGCCTGCCCACCGTTGTCCTCGCGCTCCCAACGGCGGGAGTCGCCGACGTCGCGGCGGTGGCCGAAGGTGCCGCCCTGGGAGCCTATTCGTTCACCGAGTACCGGTCGTCCAACGACGGGCTGAAGGATCCGGTCCGCAACGCGGTGATCTACACGGACGTTACCGCCAATGATGCGCTGCGCTCTGCGCTGACGCGGGCAGGCCTGATCGGCAAAGCCGTCAACGCCACGCGGTCCCTGGTCAACCAGCCGCCCAGCCACCTCTACCCCGAATCCTTTGCGGAAGCCGCCAAGGAACTGTCCAAGGGCCTGCCTGTTAAGGTCACGGTCTGGGACGAAAAGCGCCTGGAAAAGGAAGGCTTCGGCGGCATCATGGGCGTGGGCAAGGGGTCCACGCGCCAGCCCCGCCTGGTGAAGGTCGAATACGCCCCTGCAAAGGCCACCGCAAAAATCGCCTTGGTGGGCAAGGGCATCACGTTCGACACCGGCGGAATTTCGATCAAGCCGGCCCTTGGCATGGGTGACATGAAGAGCGATATGGCAGGCGCCGCCGTCGTCCTTAATACTGTGCTGGCCATCGCGGGACTTGGCCTGCCGGTGAAGGCGACCGCCTGGCTCTGCATCGCAGAAAACATGCCCTCCGGTGCGGCCTCACGGCCGGCGGATGTCCTTACCATGTTCGGCGGCAAGACCGTTGAGGTGCTGAACACCGATGCCGAGGGCCGCCTGGTCATGGCAGACGGCATCGTCGCGGCGAGCCTCGAATACCCTGACGCCATCATCGACGTCGCCACCCTCACCGGTGCGCAGCTCATCGCCCTCGGCAACAGGACCGCCGGCGTGATGGGCTCTGACAGTGTCACCGGGCCACTCAAGGCCGCCGCCGACCGTGCGGGCGAACTGGTGTGGCCCATGCCGCTGCCGGAGGAACTGCGCCCGAGCATCGACTCCCAGGTGGCCGACCTCGCCAATATCGGTGAGCGCCACGGCGGCATGATGACCGCGGCTGTTTTCCTGCGCGAGTTTGTGGGCAAGGGCAAAGACGGGGAGCAGATCCCCTGGGCGCACATCGACATCGCCGGCCCCTCCTTCAACAACGGAAGCCCTTACGGCTACACCCACAAACAGGGCACGGGCTGCACGGTCCGCACACTGGTTGCCTACGTGGAGGACATGCTGGCGGCTGCCGTCTGACCCCCGGGGAACCCTGACCCGTGCTGTTGGGTTGTCACGCGGCCGTTTGACCTGCGACCACAGAACCGGCCGTGATCCCTTGGCCACATGGCCGCGTGACACTCGACACAAGCGCCCCACAAAGGCGGCGCCAAGGTGGAGCATGGATGAGGGGTTCGCTAAGGTGAACCCCGGTAGTCACAAATGCACGAGAACCTGCCTGCTGGCATAATCACGGCAGTACAAGTTCCAAGACCAGATGATGCGCACGATCGCGTCATCGTTCACGCGAGGGAGCGTCTAAGTGGCCGATCAGGCAACTGCGCAAGAATTCGACATCCTGGTACTAGGTGGCGGCAGCGGCGGATACGCCACGGCCCTGCGTGCCGTACAGCTTGGCTTGACCGTTGGTCTGGTTGAGAAGGCCAAACTGGGCGGCACCTGCCTGCACAACGGCTGTATCCCCACCAAGGCCCTGCTGCACTCCGCAGAAGTTGCCGACCACGCCCGCGACGGCGCCAAGTACGGCGTGAACGTGGAGCTCCAGTCCATCGACATGACCGCCGTGAACGCCTACAAAGACGGCATCATTGCCGGTAAGTTCAAGGGCCTGCAGGGTCTGATCAAGGGCAAGGGCATCACCGTCATTGAGGGCGAAGGCAAGCTCACCGCCCCGGACACCATCACCGTGAACGGCACGGCCTACAAGGGCAAGAACATCGTCCTCGCCACCGGCTCCTACTCCCGCTCCCTTCCGGGCCTGGAAATCGGCGGCCGCGTGATCACCTCCGACGAAGCCCTGAAGATGGACTACGTGCCCAAGAGCGTCATCGTCCTGGGCGGCGGCGTCATCGGCGTCGAATTCGCTTCGGTATGGAAGTCCTTCGCCGTGGACGTCACCATCATTGAGGGCCTGCCGTCCCTGGTGCCCAACGAGGACGCATCCATCATCAAGGTCCTGGAGCGCAGCTTCAAGAAGCGCGGCATCAAGTTCAACACCGGCACCTTCTTCCAGGGCGTCGAGCAGGACAACGACGGCGTCAAGGTCACCCTGGTGGACGGCAAGACCTTCGAAGCAGACCTTCTGCTCGTTGCTGTCGGACGCGGACCGTCCACGGCGGGCCTGGGGTTCGAAGAAGCGGGAGTCACGGTTGATCGCGGCTTCGTGATCACCAACGAACGCCTCCACACCGGCGTCGGCAACGTCTACGCCGTCGGCGACATCGTTCCCGGCGTGCAGCTGGCACACCGCGGTTTCCAGCAGGGCATCTTCGTCGCCGAAGAAATCGCCGGCTTGAAGCCCGTGGTTGTCGACGACATCAACGTCCCCAAGGTCACCTACTGCGATCCCGAGATTGCCTCGGTGGGTTACTCCGAGAAGGCCGCCAAGGAGAAGTTCGGCGAAGACAGGGTTGAAAGCACGGAATACAACCTGGCCGGAAACGGCAAGAGCGCCATTCTGGGCACCGGCGGCATCATCAAGTTCGTCCGCGAAAAAGACGGCCCTGTTGTTGGCGTCCACATGATCGGCACCCGCGTCGGCGAGCAGATCGGCGAAGCCCAGCTGATCGTCAACTGGGAAGCCTACCCGGAAGATGTTGCCGGACTCATCCACGCGCACCCGACGCAGAACGAGGCACTCGGCGAGGCCGCAATGGCCCTGGCCGGTCGCCCGCTTCACGGCTAATTACAGCCAGCAGCACAGCAAGACAACAGGGCTTTGTGCACCCGGCGTGACCCGCCGGGTGCACTAAGCTCGAACAAGCCAGCCATCATCCGCACAAAAGATCAATAAGGAGAACGGGGACGACATGTCTGAATCCGTTAACTTGCCCGCCCTCGGTGAGAGCGTCACCGAAGGAACCGTCACCCGCTGGCTCAAGCAGGTAGGTGACCGGGTAGAGGTGGACGAACCGCTGCTCGAGGTTTCCACCGACAAAGTAGACACCGAAATCCCCTCTCCGATTGCCGGCATCATCGAGGAAATCCTCGTAGCCGAAGACGAGACCGCTGAAGTAGGCGCTCCCCTGGTCCGCATCGGCGACGGCTCCGGCGGCGGCGCAGCCCCCGAAGCAGCAGCACCGGCTGCAGAGGCCCCGGCCGAGGAAGCCCCGGCCGCAGAAGCACCGGCTGCAGAAGCTCCCGCAGCGGCAGCACCCGCCGCTTCGGACGGCGAAAGCCACGATGTCACCCTCCCGGCACTGGGCGAAAGCGTCACCGAAGGAACCGTCACACGCTGGCTGAAGGCCGTGGGCGACACCGTTGCAGTGGACGAACCGCTGCTCGAGGTATCCACGGACAAGGTTGACACCGAAATCCCGTCCCCCGTCGCTGGAACGCTGCAGGAAATCCGGGTCAACGAAGACGAAACCGCCGAAGTTGGCGCCGTCCTCGCCGTCATCGGCTCCGGCGCGGCAGCCTCCGCACCGGCCCCAGCTGCAGCGCCGGCACCCGCCGCCGCGCCTGCCGCACCGGCGCCCGCAGCGGCACCGGCACCCGAAGCACCCAAGGCAGAGCCTGCTCCGGCGGCACCTGCCGCGGCAGCAGCACCTGCTCCCGCTACGGCCCCGGCACCCGCGGCCGAGCCTGCTGCCGGCGGCGAATCCGGCTACGTGACTCCCCTGGTCCGGAAGCTGGCCAACCAGCACGGCGTGGACGTCGCATCACTGTCCGGTACCGGCGTCGGCGGGCGCATCCGCAAGCAGGACGTCCTCGCCGCGGCAGAAGCCAAGGCCGCTCCCGCTGCAGCAGCACCGGCCAAGCCGTCCGCCGCTCCAGCCGGCCCGGCTGCCTCCTCCCTGCGTGGCACCACGCAGAAGGCACCCCGCATCCGCCAGGTCATCGCCCGCCGTATGCGCGAATCCCTCGAAATCTCCACGCAGCTCACTCAGGTGCACGAGGTGGACATGACCAAGGTGGCCAAGCTCCGCCTGAAGGCCAAGAACTCCTTCCTGGCCCAGAACGGCGTCAAGCTCACCTTCCTGCCGTTCATCGCCAAGGCCGTGGCCGAGGCCCTCAAGCAGCACCCCAAGCTCAACGCTGCGTACGACGAGGACAAGCAGGAAATCACATACCACAACGCCGAGCACCTGGCGATCGCAGTGGACACGGACAAGGGCCTCCTGGTTCCGGTCATCTCCGATGCCGGCAACCTGAACCTGGCCGGACTGGCCGCCAAGATCGCCGACGTTGCCGGGCGCACCCGCGACGGCAAGATCGGCCCGGACGAACTGTCCGGCGGAACGTTCAGCATCACCAACATCGGTTCGGTCGGCGCCCTGTTCGACACCCCGATCATCAACCAGCCTCAGGTCGGCATCCTGGGCACCGGCGCGATCGTCAAGCGCCCCGTGGTGGTGGCCGATGAGAACGGTGACGACTCGATCGCCATCCGCTCCATGATGTACCTGTCCCTCACGTACGACCACCGCCTGGTGGACGGCGCGGATGCAGGCCGCTTCCTCCAGACCCTGAAGGCCCGCCTTGAAGAAGGCGCCTTCGAGGCCGACCTGGGACTCTAGCCCCAGGCCAGAACCGCACGACGGCGGTGCACGCGCCGGTGGGAAACCACCGGAAGGCGTGCACCGCCGTCGCGTTTTAAGGCGCAGCGCTGTCTCCGCCGACACACAAACTCTGCGGCCGGCCTTACTACATGATGTAGAACCCCTGCGTAGACTGATCGCATGATTATCGTGTACAACCTCGTGGTCTTCCTGCACATCGTCGGCGCCGCCATGATCGTCGGAATCTGGATCGGGAACATGAAAACCCCCACCGTCCACCCCCGGCAGTTCGACGGCGCAGCTCTTCAGCTCATCACCGGCATTGTGCTGATGGGCTTGATCCCGTCCCTGGACCTGGACGCGAATTACTTCAAGCTGGGCATCAAGTTCGCCATCGCCCTGGCCGTCGGCGTGCTGGCTTTCATCGGCCGCCGCAAATACAAAAAGGGCGAAGACATCAGCAAGGGCCTGGCCCACGGAGTTGGCGGACTTGCACTGCTCAACGTGGCCATCGCCACGATGTGGAACTGAACGCCGGCTGAACCACTCACGACGGCGCCGCTCCCCCTCTGTGGGGTGCGGCGCCGTCGAAGTTTAACGGCCAAGCGGTGACCGCCACGCAGCCGCCGGGCGGCTGGGTTGCACAGTCACAATCCACTGAGAGCGGACACCCTGTGCACGGCCGCCGCTCAATCCCTAGGATTGGAACCGGCGGGGCCAGGCAACGGCCGGTCCCGGTTCGAACCGACTTTGAGGAGTGGACATGGCAGCAACACGCACCGCGCACACAGTATGGAACGGCGACCTGATGACAGGGTCGGGTCAGACCACGCTGGACAGCTCCGGCCTGGGCACATTTGAGGTTACCTGGAAGGCCCGCACCGAAGCGGCCGAGGGCAAGACCAGCCCGGAAGAGCTGATCGCCGCAGCGCACGCGAGCTGTTTCTCGATGGCGTTCAGCAATATGCTCGCCCAGGCCGGACATGCTCCGGAAGAAGTCAACACCAAAGCCGACGTGACCTTCGTTCCCGGCACCGGCATCACCGGCAGCCACCTGACGGTGTCCGCAAAGATTCCCGGCATTTCCGAAGAGGAATTCCAGAAGATCGCCGGCGAAGCCAAGGTTGGGTGCCCGGTTTCCGGCGCGCTGGCCAGCATCGACATCACCCTGGCCGCTACCCTTCAGTCCTGATCCAGCCAGGCCGCTGCCGCGTTCGCTATGAACGCTGAAGGCTCCTGAGACAGAGCAGGCCCTGCCCCGCCCGGACTATCCGGGAGGAGCGGGGCCTGCTTTGTTCTGTTGCTACCGGGCCGGCCCTATTCGCCGTGCCGGCGGGACGGCAGCGGTGCAGGCTTCAGGCGCCGGTAGCCTTCGCGGACCGGGGGCCTGTCCGTGGGCAGTTCCTGGATCATTTCCTTGAGCGCACCGATCCCGTATTCCAGCTGGGGGTCCCTGCCGGCGGCATAGGCGTGCGGCGGGTAGAGCACTTCGATGTCGGGATCCACGCCGTAGTTTTCCACGGACCAGCCCACGCCGCCACCGAACCAGGTGGCGTACCGCGGCTGGGTCACGCCGGTACCGTCGGCCAGGGAGAACCTGTTGTCGATCCCCACCACACCGCCCCACGTGCGCGTGCCGATCACCGGGCCGATCCCCCGCAGTTTGGAGACCTGGGTGATGATGTCGCCGTCGGACCCGGCAAATTCATCGGCGAGGATGATCACCGGACCCCGCGGCGCGTGGTGCGGGTAGGTCCGCGGACGTTCGCCGCGGGGCATACTCCAGCCGGTGACCTTCCGGCCAATCAGCTCCGCCACCAGCTGGGACGTGTGTCCGCCACGGTTCCGGCGGACATCCACGATGAGTCCGTCCAGGGCAGTTTCGGTGTCCAGGTCGCGGTGCAGCTGCGCCCAGCCGTTGGCCATCATGTCCGGGATATGCAGGTACCCGTAGCGGCCGCCGGAGGCCTCCCGGACGATCCCGCGGTTCGCGGCCACCCATTCCTGGTAGCGCAGTCGCTCCTCGTCCTTGACCGGGATCACAGCGATCCTCCGCTGCTCCCCTGCCTCGACTCCATGCCCGGCTCCGTTGCGTAATGTCAGCTCCACAGCCCGTCCGGCGGCGCCCACCAGCTGCATCGCGGGGCTCACCGTGGCGGACAGCGGCACACCGTCGATAGCCAGTACTACGTCCCCGGCCATGGCGGCAGCGCCGGGCCGGGTCAGCGGCGAGGTGGCCAGCGGGTCCGAGGACTCGCCGGCCAGGATGCGGGTGATCTCCCAGCCCGCGGGTGTGAACGTGAAGTCTGCGCCAAGCCGTCCCTGGCCGTTGCTGCCGTTTTCCGTGACGGCTGCGGGCCGGACGTAGGCGTGCGAGGTGCCCAGCTCGCCGTGGAGCTCCCAGAGCAGGTCCACCAGGTCGTCGTGGGACCCCAACCGGTCAACGATCGGACGGTACCGCTTGTGGATCGACTCCCAATCCTGTCCTGCCATATCTTCTGCCCAGAAGAAGTCGCGCTGCAGGCGCCAGGCTTCGTCGAACGCCTGGCCCCAGACGCTGAGGGGGTCCATCATCACGCGGATGCGGCCCAGGTCCACCTTGACCAGCTGGCCGGATTCCTCATCGGCTTTGGCAGCAGAAGGAACCACACTGACCTGCTTGTCGTTGACCAGCACTACTTTCTTGCCATCGCCGGAGAGCCGGTAGCTGTCCAGGGCTTCCACCAGCGTGGCGGACTTACGGCGGGCAAGGTCGAACCGGACCAGGCTGGGGCGGGCGTCCTTGTCTTCCTGGCTGGCTTTGCCGTCGCCGGTGACGCCTGCCAGGGCCCAGTCCAGCCATAGCAGTGCACCCTCCGTTGACGTGAGTGACGTGTAGTTGCCCTGGGGCACCGGAACGCCGATGACACGGTGGGCCAGCCCGGCCGGATCCACGCGGACCGCGGGACCTGCCGCGGTGTCTGCGTCCGTGGTATCCGCGCTGTCCGTGTGTGCGGCAGGGGACAGGTCAACGGCGGGGCCAAACGGCGACGGCGTCGTGGCGGCCAGTGCCACCAGGTACGGCTTGATGGGGCTGGGGAAGGACAGGTCGAACGAGTGCCCGTCGTACACCGGATCAAAGCTGCGGTTGGACAGGAAGGCCAGGAACTTACCGTCCGGCGTGAAGCTTGGGGACCCGTCGCAGAAACGGCCGTCAGTGACCTCGACGATGCCGCCCGCCGGGTCCGCGGCATTGGCCAGCCGGAGCCGGCTCCGGGAACCGAACGAGGTGACAGGTTCGGACCAGGCAAGCCACTGGGAGTCAGGCGACCACGCGAGTTCCGCGATGCTGCCCTCGCCGATGCTGGTGACGAGGGAAAGCTCGCCGGTGGCTGTGTCCGCCACATAGACATCCCCGAAGGAGGTACCCACCGCAAGCCACCGGCCATCGGGGCTAACTTCCAGGGCGCTGGCGCGTGACGGCTTCGGGAAGGCGATGCGGGTCGGCAGGCCGGCCCGTCCTGCGTCGACGTCGGCTTCCGACGGGCCGTGGGCGGCGTCGGCCGGGGAGTCATCGGCCCGGGAGTCATCAGGCACCGGAACAACGACGTCGGCAGTCACCGGTGCGGACGATGCTGCCGCGGGAACCGGGCGCGGCAGTGGCGCTTCCTGGTCCCGAGCGGCTGCAGCGGTTACGGCAGCCGGGGCTGCCGTAACGGCAGGGACCACGGTGTCGGGAACCTGCGCGGCAATCTCCTTGATGTAGATCGCCTCCACGCCGTCGTGATCGGCGACGTAAGCGAGGCGGCCGCCGTCGAGCGGCCTGGGGAGCCGTGCCCGGACACCCGGCGTGGCCTCGACGATACGGGAGGGGCCGTCCTGGTGACGGAGCCAGTGAAGGGTGCCATGGGCCTCCACTGCGCTGGCGGAGCCGCTGTCATCCGGCATCACCGTGCCCAAATGTTTGGAGGTTTTCAACAGGCCCGGGCGACGCGATTGCGACGCGGAACCCAGCGAGATGTCCAGCCGTACCGCGGCAGAGGACAGATCGTGCAGGATCCAGAGCTCACCGGCAGATTCGAAGATGACCCGCCCACCGTCGGTGGACGCGTGCCGGACGTAGAAGTCCTCGTGGTCGGTGTGCCGTCGAAGATCGCCGCCGCCGGGCAGCACCGAGTACAGGTTTCCGTAACCCTCGTGGTCTGACAGGAACGCGATGCGCCCGTCCACCCACATCGGATCTGCGAGGTTTCCGTCGAGGTGGGCAACCAGGCGCTCGAACTCCCCGTTTCCGTCGGCGTCAATCCAGAGCTTGCCCGCTGTGCCGCCGCGGTACCGCTTCCACCAGGCCGGTTCACGGGAGAGCACACTGGCCAGGACAACCGGCCGCTCGTCCCCCACTTCCGGACCAAAGGCCACGGATTCGACGGGTCCGAAGGGGAGCTCCTCAGCCGACCCGCCGTCGACCGGGACGCTGTAAGCGTAGGTGTGCCGGCTTTCAGCCTGGCGGAACGCGCTGGTCACTACTGCGTCGCCGGCTGCCGTGAAGCCTTTGACCCTGGTTGTGGCGTGGCCGAAATACGTCAGTTGCCGGTAGCCACCGCCGTCCACCTCCGCCGAGACCACTTCCGGGGCGGTTCCCTGGACGACAGTCCAGACCAGCCGTTTGCCGTCAGGCGTAAAACGCGGATTGCGGGCAGGCAGCTGCAGTGACGAAACCCGCCAGGCGCGGCCGCCGCTGAGCGGCGCGATCCACACGTCGTCCTCTGCCACAAACGTGACCAGATCGCCGTGAACATGCGGAAACCGGAAGTAGCTCGAAGAAGTCATCGTTCGATCATAGTCAACTCCCGGTACGGTCCCGGGGAGGTACCGACGGCGTGCGGGCCGTGGTGAGATGGATCATGCACATCGTCATTGCCGGGGCCTCAGGGCTGATCGGGACCCATTTGTCCGCAACGCTGCGAGAGGCCGGCCATGACGTGACCACCCTCGTCCGACGCGAGCCCACGTCCGCGGCCGAAATCCGCTGGGACCCCGCAGCGCGCCGCCTGGATCCGGCGGCGCTGGCCGGCGCCGACGCAGTGGTCAACCTCTCCGGTGCCGGAATCGGGGACAGACCCTGGACCAGACGCCGGATCGACGAGCTGTTGACCTCGCGGTTGGACCCGACGCGCACACTGGTAGCGGCGATGGCGAAGCTGGAGCAGCCGCCGCAGGTCTTCGTCAGCCAGTCGGGCTCCAACTATTACGGTGACCGGGGTACTGCCGTTCTTCGCGAGAACTCGCCGAACGGCAAGGGCATTATGGCGCGGATCTGCCGTGAGTGGGAAGCAGCCGCGCACGAGGCCCCGTCAGGCGTCCGTGTTATCACTCCCCGGACGGGTGTTGTCCTCAGCCCTGCAGGCGGCGCACTGGGCCGGCTTCTGCCGCTGCTTCGCCTCGGGCTCGGTGGTCCACTCGGCAACGGCAGGCAGTACTGGCCGTGGATCACGCTTCCGGACGTCGCCGCAGCATTTCTGTTCCTCGCCGACTCCGGGCTCCACGGCCCGGTCAATGTCTGCGCCCCCGAAAACGCCGACGTTAACGCCTTGACCGGCGCACTGGCATCCGCGCTGCATCGGCCGGCATTTTTCCGCGTACCTTCGCCTGCCCTGCGCCTGGTCATGTGGAAGTTGGCCGATGAACTCATCCTTTCCAGCCAGCGGATGGAACCGGCGGCCCTGGAAGCAGCCGGCTTCCAGTGGCAGCACCCGTCACTGGCCCAGGCCGCTGCCTGGGTGGCCGGCAAACACTGAGCCTGAGTCAATGGGCTGAGCCAACAGGCTGAGCCAACGTGCTGAGCCAACGTGCTGAGGCAACCAGTCAGGTGCCGGGAAGGACGTCCGTGATCCGCCAGCGGCCGTCAACGGAGACCAGCACCAGCCGGAGGTTCTGGACGGCTGCAGGGGCGCCGGCCGCCACGATCGCTCCGGAAGCGTCCCTTTCCTCATAGGGCGACGTGGCTGACGTGACACTGACAACAACCTGGCCGGAGGGACCGCCGGGCTGGACCTGCAGATCCGCTACGGAACTCGTGAATCCGGCCAGGACGTGGCCTGACTCCTGGAGCTCGGCCTTAAGGCCTGCATCCGCGGCAGAGGCCGCCGATCCCGGGGCATTAACCAGATCCAGCAGCTCCAGCCGGCCGGAACTGAAGGCCAGGGACCTCACGGCGGCCAATCCCCGGACTGCTTCGAGCGGGTCCGCCGAGTCCAGCTGGGCCGCGGCGTCGGCCGGGACTCCTGCGGCGGCGAACACTGGGTCCACCCCTCCGGCATCCGCACTCTCCGCCACCGTCTCTGGCCAAGCTGGCGCCCCCCACGGCCCATCCGGCCCAAAGACGCAGGCGGCCCAGATAGCGCCTGCCAGGATCGCACCCGCTCCCACCGCCAACAGCATGGTGCCTCGATTGTGCCCGGCTATCCCTGAGCGCCCACGGCGCCGGGACGGGCCGGGGTCCACCGATTTCGACGACGCCACCGTCCGACGCCTCGCACCGGCGTTGGGTTCGTGACCCTTCGGGACAGGTTTCACGGCATGCCTGCCGCGCGGCGCCGGCTTTTCCCCGTCGACAGCCTGGACCATTGCGTCGACGCGGCCGGCCGCTGGTGCGCTGGCCTCAGGTGCGCTGGCCTCTGGTGCGCGGGGCTCCGGTGCGCGCACCACGGGCATCTCCGCTTTCTCCCCAGCCGGGAACGGAAGGACCTGCCGCACCCCCACCAGCCCGGACCAACGCGACGTCGAGATCCTGCGCCGCCAGGTCCGGAGACCATTCCAGAGCGCACCGCCGGGATGTTCCGGGACGGGGCGCCGCGTCAGGAGCTGCGGGATAACCGTGGCGTGGACGGAGGAGGCGAGGTCCACCGGCAACGGTGGGGCACTGCGGTAGACCGCCGTCGCCAGCTCAACAGCCGTGGGCCGGAGCCGCCGGTCCTCATTAAGACCAGCCTCCAGGGCCGCGGCCAGCTCGACTGGAACGTCAGGGAGCAGGAGGGAAAGAGGCAGACGGTCGGCGGTACGGCGTGGCGGCTGGCCCGTGAGGCAATACCACCCCAGCGCCGCCACCGAGTAAACGTCGCGTTCCGGCTGCAGCCCCGCCCTCACGGCGTCCACCGGTGCCGGATCCATGAACCCCGGGGTGCCATGGTCCGGCACTGCCGAAACATCACCCACCATCCTGGCGATCCCGACGTCGGACAGCATTGGCTTGCCATGGCCTGTAAAGAGGACGTTCCCGGGCGATACGTCACCGTGGGTGAACCCCTGGCCGTGCAGGTAGCCAAGTACCTGGGCAATAGGGGTGAGCACGGTGACCGTCTCCCCGATGGTGAGCTTGGCCCTGCTTCCGACCAGCTCTCCGAGGGAACCGCCGGGCGCGTAATCCAGCAGCAGCCCTATTGTCCCTACGGCCGTAACTGCTGATCCGGCCGGCTCGCGAAGACGGAGGGCGTCGTGGGCTTTGATGAGGTGCTGGTGGTCAAGGACAGAAAGAATGCGGATTTCACGGCGGATGGCCTCCTCGGCGTCGGCCCCGCTTTCCCTGCCTTCGCCGGGACCGGTCGCACCGCCGTGCCCTGCACCGAGGCATTTCAGCGCACACTCGCGGCCGGACCTTGCTTCGGTAACCAGCCACACCGTTGAACTTCCGCCGCGGCCCAACACGCGGCCCACCAGGAAGCCGGGAACCACCGGGGCAGTGAAATCATCCATGACTTATGTCTAGCGGAATCCGGGAATGCCTGCAGAAGTTATCCACAGGCCATGGGCATCGCTGGATCCGTCAGAGATATGAGAGGTCCGACACTATAACCGGACCCCTCACGGATCGGGGTCTAAGCTTGACGGCATGACTCTTGAGTTTTCACAGGTGGGTCTCGCCCCGGACTTCGTTGACTACACGCGCGGCTGGGATCTGCAGCGCGGGATCCACAGCAAGGTCGTCACAGCCGAAGCGCCCAACACTGTCCTCATCCTTGAACATGCCGCCGTCTATACAGCGGGCAAGCTCACGGAAGAGCACGAACGCCCGTTGGACGGTACGCCCGTCGTTGCGGTGGACCGCGGCGGAAAGCTGACCTGGCATGGCCCCGGCCAGCTGATCGCGTATCCGATCCTCAAGCTGAAGAACCGGTCCGGCATCCGAGACTACGTTGAACGGCTCGAAGCCGTCATGATCGCGGTTATGGCTGACTATGGCATCAACGCAGAGCGCATCAAGGGACGCGCCGGCGTGTGGATCACGGCTGACAGCAAGGGCCCGGACCGGAAGATTGCAGCAATCGGCATCCGCGTCCTGGACGGGGCCACAATGCACGGCGTCGCCATTAACTGCAACAATGATCTGGCGCCTTATGCCCAGATCATCGCCTGTGGCATCACCGACGCCAGCGTCACCACAATGTCCATCGAAACCGGCAGGAACATAGCCCCGAGCGATATCGCGGACCGGTTCGTGGAAGAATTTCGCAAGCACGAAGAAGCACTCGTTTCAAGCCCTGAGGGAGCACTCCTGTGACACTGGCACCAGAAGGCCGGAAGCTGCTGCGCGTTGAGCAGCGCAACTCTGCAGTACCTGTGGAGCGGAAGCCGGAGTGGATCAAGGCGAAGGTCCAGATGGGTCCGGAGTATGTCCAGCTCAAGAACCTGGTCAAGAAGGAAGGCCTGCACACGGTGTGTGAGGAGGCCGGCTGCCCGAACATTTTTGAGTGCTGGGAAGACAAGGAAGCCACGTTCCTGATCGGCGGGTCCGAATGCACCCGGCGCTGTGATTTCTGCCAGATCGACACGGGCAAGCCGTCCCCGGTGGACATGTTCGAGCCCACGAAGGTGGCCCGCTCGGTCCTGGCCATGCAGCTGCGCTACGCCACGGTCACCGGGGTGGCCCGGGATGACCTGGCCGATGAGGGGGTGTGGCTGTACGCCGAGACGGTCCGGAAGATCCACGAGCTGAACCCGGGCACCGGCGTCGAACTGCTGATCCCGGACTTCTCCGGCAAGCCCGAGCACATCGCGGCGATCTGCGATTCGAAGCCGGAGGTCTTCGCGCACAACGTCGAGACCGTGCCCCGGATCTTCAAGCGGATCCGGCCCGCGTTCCGGTACGACCGGTCCCTGGATGTCATCACCCAGGGCCGCAAGCTCGGGATGGTGACCAAGTCCAACCTGATCCTGGGCATGGGCGAGACCCGCGAGGAGATCTCAGAAGCCCTGCGGGACCTGCACGAGGCCGGCTGTGACCTGATCACCATCACCCAATACCTGCGCCCCTCCGAACGGCACCTGCCGGTGGACCGCTGGGTCAAGCCGCAGGAGTTCGTGGACCTCCAGGACGAGGCCAATGAGATCGGCTTCCTCGGGGTCATGTCCGGGCCGCTGGTCCGTTCCTCCTACCGGGCCGGCCGGCTCTGGGCCACCGCGATGCGCAAGAAGGGCTGGGAAATCCCCGCCGAACTCGCGCACATCGAGTCCTCCGGCAGCACCCGTCAGGAAGCAAGCTCACTGCTGGCCGCCCATTCCTAAGCCGTAGTTTGGTATCCCTGAGGGCCGGCGCCGGACATTCTCCGGCGTCCGGCCCTCAGGCATAAATCACGTAGAATTGAGGAACTATGGCGAACTCCCCTGATTCCAGTAACAGCACTCCGGCGGCCTCTGACGCCCCGAAGCGTGGCCTCTTCTCGCGCAAGCCAAAAGAAGCAAAGGTCAAGAAGCCCAGCCGGCTCAAGCAGATCGGCGAAGTCTTTAACATGACCCGCCGCCATGACCCCATGGTCCCGTGGCTGATGCTGCTGGTGTTCCTGGGTGTTGTGGCTGTCAGCTTCCTGGTGGGTTTTTGGCTGGAAAACTGGATCACCGGCCTGCTCATCGGTATTCCGTTGGGCCTCCTCGGCGCCACCCTGATCCTTTCGCGTCGCGCCGAACGTGCCGCATTCGCCCAGATCGAGAACCAGCCCGGAGCCTCAGGCGCGGCACTGGGCACGCTTAAGCGCGGCTGGATCACCGAGGACCAGCCGGTCGCCGTAAACCCGCGCACGCAGGACGCCGTGTTCCGCGCCGTCGGCCGTCCCGGCGTCGTCCTCGTCAGCGAAGGCCCCACCATCCGCGTCAAGCCAATGCTCGACGCCGAGCGTAAGCGCCTTGCGCGCATCCTCCCGAACGTCACGGTCCACATGATCGAAAGCGGCCGCGGCGAGGGCCAGGTTCCCATCAGCCAGGTAGCCAAGAAAATGGGCAAGCTGAAGAATGAACTGACCAAGCTTGAGGTGAATGCGGTATCCAAGCGCATTTCCTCGCTGGGCAACCGCCTCCCGATTCCCAAGGGAATCGACCCCTACAAAGCGCGCCCCAACCGCGGACGCTAAGACCCTTGAACCGCCCTGGTTCCGGCTTGCCGGAACCAGGGCGGTTTTTGTCTGCCGGACGCCGCCGAACAGGCGGGCACATTGATTGGAAGTAGCAACATGACCATTCCCGTTAGAACCCTTGTTATCCGGGCCTTCCGCGTCCTGGCTGTTGCCGAAGCCTTCAGCTGGGCTGCCCTGCTGGCTGGCATGTACTTCAAGTGGGTCGCCAAGACCACCGAACTGGGTGTGGAGATCGCCGGCCCCATCCATGGTGCGCTGTTTGTGGGCTACGGCATCGCCGCCCTCGCCCTGTGGCGTCTCCAGCGGTGGCCCTTCGTTGTGGCCCTGTTCGCGGGACTGTCGGCGGTGTTCCCGTTCGCCACTGTCGCGTTCGAACGCTGGGCCGGAAAGCGCGGCTACCTGACGCCAGGCACGGCCGTTCCTGCCGGGACAAAAGAAACAGCGGGGGTCTGACGGCGCACTGCCCTCTATTCGGGGCTGTCAGGTGTTCGGGGCCGTCAGGTGCCGGCGAACCGGCACGGCCGGGTTCCTGATTACTGCTAGCGCCGCACGAGGATGGTATTCATCGCCTTGTCGTGCAGTCCCCGCTGGTCCGGATCGAAAATTACGGCGGGAATCACCAGGCACAGCAGCACTGACCTCACCACGGCAGCCATTGGACCCGCGGGCCCGCCGCCCAGTCGCAGCACCTGGATCCCGGCCACTCGGTGGCCGATGCTGTAACCGAGCGTGCCCACAAGCAGCATCTGTTCCGCGGCGAAAATCGCCAATGTGGCCCAGGAGTCACCGCCGAAGGCAAAATTGCTGATCAGCAGGGCAATCCCCCAGTCAAGGACGATGGCGAGGATGCGCCTGCCCGCCCTGGCGATGGAGCCGGAACCGGATTCGGGCAATCCCAGGCGCTCCCCCGGGTACCTTGAGATGCCGGACGTGTCCGGTCCGCTGAGCCAGGAGCCAATGTCATTGCGATCTACCACCGTCCAAGCTTACCGACTCACCGCCGACCACAGAGTGGAAACCGTTGGACCACACTACGGACACCGGATAGCGTTACCTGATCAGGACAATTCTGTAACCTGAACCGGGCATTCTGTAACCTGCCCGAAACAATGTGGACACTGACGGGAAATGACGTGTCCATAGGCTGATAGCAGTTTCAAGCAATACCTCCCAAGCAGGGAAACTTGGTTTCCCTGCCCTTCGGATTGCGCTGGATCAGTTGGCTTGCCAGCCAGATATTACATATGCGTAAGGAGCATAGATGTTCAAGACTGCGGACGAAGTCCTCAAGTTCATCAAGGACGAAGATATTAAATTCGTCGATATCCGCTTCACCGATCTCCCGGGTGTGCAGCAGCACTTCAACGTACCGGCAAAGAGCGTCGACGCGGATTTCTTCGTCAACGGCCAGCTCTTCGATGGTTCCTCCATCCGCGGATTCCAGGGCATCGCCGAATCCGACATGCAGCTGATCCCGGACGTCACCACCGCATTCCTGGACACCTTCCGCATGGAGAAGACCCTTGCGCTGAACTTCTCCATCGTGAACCCCCGCACCGGAGACCCCTACCACCGCGACCCCCGCGGCGTGGCCGAAAAGGCTGAGGCCTACCTCGCCTCCACGGGCATCGCCGACACCGCGTTCTTCGCTCCGGAAGCCGAATTCTTCGTCTTCGACAACGTCCAGTACCAGTCCTCCCCCGAGGGCAGCTTCTACAAGATCGACTCCGAAGAAGCACACTGGAACACCGGCCGCGAAGAAGACGGCGGAAACCTCGGCTACAAGACCCCCATCAAGGGCGGCTACTTCCCGGTTTCCCCCACCGACAAGCAGGCTGACCTCCGCGACGCCATGTGCATCGCCCTGGATGAGGCCGGCCTCGAGGTCGAGCGCAGCCACCACGAGGTAGGCTCCGCCGGCCAGGCTGAAATCAATTACAAGTTCACCACCCTGACCCACGCCGCAGACGACCTGCAGAAGTTCAAGTACGTCGTCAAGAACACGGCCGACGCCTGGGGCAAGTCCGTGACCTTCATGCCGAAGCCGGTCTTTGGCGACAACGGTTCGGGCATGCACTGCCACCAGTCGCTGTGGACCAACGGCGAGCCGCTGTTCTACGACGAAAAGGGCTACGCCGGCCTGTCCGACATGGCCCGCTGGTACATCGGCGGCCTGCTGAAGCACTCCTCGTCCGTCCTCGCCTTCACCAACCCGACGGTGAACTCCTACCGCCGCCTGGTCAAGGGCTTCGAAGCTCCGGTCAACATGGTGTACTCGCAGGGCAACCGCTCCGCCGGTATCCGTATCCCCATCACGGGTTCCAACCCCAAGGCCAAGCGCATCGAGTTCCGCGCTCCGGACCCCTCGTCCAACCCGTACCTGGCCTTCGCTGCCCAGCTGATGGCCGGCATTGACGGCATCCGCAACCGCATCGAACCGCCGGCTCCGATCGACAAGGACCTCTACGAGCTGCCCGCCGAGGAAGCCAAGGACATCCCGAAGGCTCCGGGCTCGCTGGAAGAGGCACTGGAGGCCCTGCGCGAGGACAACGAGTTCCTCCAGGCCGGTGGCGTGTTCACCCAGGACCTGATCGACACCTGGATCGAGTACAAGTACGAGTACGAGATCCGCCCGCTGTCCCTGCGCCCGAACCCGTACGAGTTCGAGCTCTACTACGGCGTCTAGCCAGATCCGCGGCTGAACCCGTTCAGTCCGCCAAAAAGTCCGCCCGGGCTGCCAGCGTCAACGCTGGAGGCCGGGCGGACTTTTTTGTCCTTAAGGTGGGGGCTGACTCCAGACGTGCTGAGACCAGAAGCCAGCCCCCTGACATGTGCTCCCCGAGACGAAGACTTTTCAAGCCTTCCCCCCAACAAGGTTTGAAGAACACCGCCAATCCACATGATCGATCAATGTGGAGCCGGAGGCAATGCCCGGCCGCCGTGTCTGGACGAATTATCCCGTGAAGCTCCGGTACATGATCCGTTGCGGTCCGGAACTGCCGGCCAGGTACTGCCCCTGATCCACAAAGCCGGCGGTCCTGTACGCGGACAACCCGGCCGGATTGGCTTCGTTGACGGAAAGCACGACGCCGGCCTCGTGGGTTCCGCGCCTGGCGGTCAGTTTCGCGGCCGCCTCCACCGCGGACGTTGCCGCCAGCGGCCCGAGGCCTTGCCCCTGGTGGCGCCTGTCGATCAGGAAACCGCGCAACAGCCAGGCCGAATCCTCGTCCGGCCAGCCGGCCAGGCACGCGGCGCCGGACTGGAGGGTCAGCACGCCCACAGCGTAGCCCGCGGCCTCCACGACATAAGGGAACCGCGAATCCTCCTCCAGTCCCGCCAGGACCATGCGGAGCGGGTCACCAACGAAGCTGCTTTGTCCTGGACCCAGCTCAATGTTTGCCACCTCTCCCAGCTGGATGGCAAGCGCATCCGCACTGAGGTCATCCAGGGCAATGAGCCAGACGGAATCAACCCGGGTTTTCAGGTCGGCTGTCCGTCGGATCCGGCGGGAGCCCCGCCCTCGGCCGATGGGCCGGCAGGGTCCATCCACATAACTTCCCACAGGTGGCCGTCCGGGTCCTGGAAACTGTGGTTGTACATAAAGCCGTAGTCCTGGACTTCCTGGGACGGGGTGCCGCCGGCGGCCAGCGCCTTGCGTACCGTTTCGTCCACGGCTTCCTTGCTGTCCACCGAAAACGCCGTGATGGCCTCGGTGGAACTGGTGGCATCGGCCACGGCCCGGGAGGTGAACGTTTTGAAGAAACCCTCCACGAGGAGCATCACAAACGCGTTGTCGTTGATGATCATGCACGTCGCGTTTTCATCGGTGTAGTCCGGGTTAAAGGAGAAGCCAAGGGCGGTGAAGAAATCGACGGACCGCTTCAGATCCTTCACGGGCAGGTTCAGGTAGATTTGCGTAGCCATGGCCCCCAACCTAGCACCGCACCGCGGCAGCTGTCTGCTGCCTTCCGGGAGAACCCCAGGCAGCCGCTAATGGCCGTAGAAGGCCTTCTCGAACACCGCCCGGGCCCGCCGGCTCAGGCGGAGGTAGTCCTCTTCCAGGGCGGCCGCGTTGCCAGGTTCGTAGCCGCACCAGCGGGCCACCGCCTCAAGGTCCCCGCGGGCGGACGGCAGCGTGTCCGACGCCCTGCCGCTCCAGATGACGTTGGCGGACCGGATCCGGCTGGCGAGCCGCCACGCGTCGGCCAGCAGCTTCGCGTCAGGCCCGCTGAGCAGGTCCAGTGAAGCCGCCGCTTCCAGGGCCTCCACCGTGGACGTGGTCCGCAGTTCCGGGTGCTTGGCCGCGTGCTGGAGCTGAAGGAGCTGCACCAGCCACTCGACGTCGCTCAGTCCTCCGCGGCCAAGCTTCACGTGGCGTGCCGGATCCGCCCCGCGCGGCAACCGCTCCGCTTCCACCCGCGCTTTGACCCTGCGAACCTCCCGGACGTCCTGCTCCGAAATCGACTCCGGGTACCTGATGGGGTCGATGAGGGCCAGGAAGTCCTCGGCCAGGGCATCGTCGCCCGCCATGGGCCGGGCCCGCAGCAGCGCCTGCGCTTCCCAGATCAACGACCACCGGCGGTAATATTCGGCGAACGAATCGAGGGAGCGGACCATGGCCCCGTTTTTGCCCTCGGGCCGCAGATCCGCGTCCATCTGCAGCACCCGCTCGGCCATGATGGCCGGCTTGAGCGGCTGCGTGAGCAGGCTGGAGACTTTGGCGACAATCCGGGCCGCCTGATCCTGCGCTTCCTCGTCCGTATAGCCCGGCAACGCGCGGTGCATGTACATGACGTCGGCGTCGGAGCCGTAGCCGATCTCGCGGCCGCCCTGGCGGCCCATGGCCACCACCAATATCGCGGTCTTGAGCGGTCCCGCAGCAGAGACGATGCCTTCGGCCACGCGCAGCGCGCCCAGCACCGCTGCCCGGTCGGTGTCAGCCAGCGCCGCGCCCACCTGGTCCTGGTTGAGAAGCCCGGCAGAATCGGCGATCGCGATCCGGAGGATCTCCCGGCGCCTAATGAGCCGGATCAGCCTGATGGCGTTTTCCGGGTCCGAGTGGCGCGACATTTTGGACGTGATCTCCTGCCACTGGGCTTCGAAGCCCAGCGGGACGAGGTCTTTGTTGGTGCCCAGCCAGGCTACCGACTCCGGCGAAACCTCCAAAAGATCCGCAATCAGGCGTGAGTTCGAGAGCACGTTGCATAGCCGTTCAGCCGCCGCTGTGGAATCCCGGAGCATGCCCAGATACCAGTGGGTGGTGCCAAGGGCCTCACTGACGCGCCGGAACGCGAGCAGTCCGGCGTCGGGATCAACACCTTCGGCGAGCCAGTCCAGCAGGACGGGCAGCAGCTGGCGTTGCAGGGCTGCCCGCCGACTGACACCGGCGGTGAGTGCCTCGATATGCCGCATGGCGCCCCGCGGGTCACGATAGCCCAGCGCGGCGAGGCGGCCCTGGGCGGCCTCCGGCGTCAGTCTGGCGTCCTCGCTGCTGAGTTTGGCAGCGGTGTTAAGCAGCGGACGGTAGAAAATACGTTCGTGCAGTTCGCGGACAGAGCGTTTGGTCTTCTGCCAGGTGGCCAGCAGCGAAGCCGGCGGCGGCCTGTCATTGGAGAACGGGCTAAGCACTGCCTTTGCGAGGGCGCGCTGTGCCGCTTCGCTGACGGGCATCAGGTGTGTCCGCCGGAGCTGGAACAGCTGGATGCGGTGTTCCAGGAGGCGAAGGTACCGGTACGCGTGATCGAAGGCGGCGGCGTCGGACCTGCCGATGTAGCCTCCGGCTGAGAGTGCCGCTATTGCCGCGGTGGTATCCCTGCGCCGAATGGTTTCGTCGGATTTTCCGTGCACCAGCTGGAGCAGCTGCACGGTGAACTCCACGTCCCGGAGGCCGCCGCGGCCGAGTTTGATCTGCCGCTGTTCCTCCGCCGCCGGGATATGCTCGGTAACCCTTCGGCGCATCGCCTGCACGGACTCCACGAACCCTTCGCGGCCCGCGGAGCTCCAGATCAACGGGGCCACGGCTTTTTCGTAGCGTTCCCCCAGGTCCTTGTCACCGGCGATGGTCCGCGCCTTCAGGAGCGCCTGGAATTCCCAACTCTCTGCCCAGCGGGCGTAGTAGCTTTCGTGTGAGGCCAAGGTTCGGACCAGTGGGCCGGACTTGCCCTCCGGCCGCAGGTTGGCGTCCACTTCCCAGAGGCCGGGTTCACGCGCCACGGAGGAGATCGCCCGGGAAATACCGGTGGCCAAGGCTGTGCCGATAGTACTGGCGCGGGCGTCGTCCAGGTCGCCGGCGTCGATCACGTAGATGACGTCGACGTCGGAAATATAGTTCAGTTCCCGCGCTCCGCATTTGCCCATCCCGATGACGGCCAGTCCAACGGCGGCCACCTCCCCGGCGCTGAACTGCTCGGCAGCCTCGGCACGGGAAACTGCCAGCGCAGCTTCGATCGCGGCCCCTGCCAGGTCAGCGAGTTCAGCTCCGACGGCGGGCATAAAGTCCAGCGGGTCAGCAGCGCACATGTCCTTGACCGCCAGGTCCACCACCCCGCGGCGGTAGGCCGACCGCAGCGCGGCATAGGCGTCGGCTCCGGTCATTCCCGCCACGGGCCGTGCTGACCCGGGTTCCGCGAGGACGGATTTCAGGAGGACAGAGCGGAGGTGTTCCGGGTCTGCCTGAAGTGGCTCGGGACTGGCCGTGACGTCGAAGGCGTCCAGGTGCTCAGGGTGCCGGATGAGGAATTCCCCCAGCGCTTCGGAAGCCCCGAGCACCCGGTAGAGCGGCTCGCTGACCTCCGGATCGGCCGCGGCCAGCTCCCGGAGACCGGGGTGCTTTTCGATCAGCCGCACCAGTGACTGCAGTGCGGTGTCAGGATTGGCGGCCATTTGCAGGCCGGCGAAAATCCTGTCCGGGTCCAGGCCGTCCAGTTCCGGGGCAGCAAGGAAGCGCTCACCCTTCTCCAGGTCACTGAAGCCGGCTGAGATGAGGCGGCGTGCGAGGCTCACCGCCGCCTAGAGAATGCCGAGGTTGCGCTGCAGCTCGTAGGGCGTCACCTGGAGCCGGTAGTCCTGCCATTCGGCACGCTTGTTGCGCAGGAAGTGCTCGAAGACCTGCTCGCCGAGGATCTGGGGCATCAGTTCGGAGTCCTCCATGGACCGGATGGCATCGTGAAGGCTGGCGGGCAGGGGGTCGTGGCCCATGGCACGGCGCTCGGCGGAGCTCAGCGACCAGACGTCGTCCTCTGCTGCGGCGGGCAGGTCGTAGCCTTCTTCGATCCCCTTAAGCCCGGCCCCCAGCAGGACGGCATAGGCAAGGTAGGGGTTCGCTGCCGAATCGATGCCGCGGTATTCGATGCGGGCCGACTGGCCCTTGCCGGGCTTGTACAGCGGGACGCGGACCAGGGCCGAACGGTTGTTATGGCCCCAACTGAGGTAGCTTGGCGCTTCGCCGCCACCCCAGAGCCTCTTGTAGGAGTTTACGAACTGGTTGGTCACAGCCGTGAACTCGGGAGCGTGCTTCAGGATGCCTGCGATGAACTGGCGGGCCGTCTTGGAAAGCTGGAATTCGGCGCCCGCCTCGTAAAAAGCGTTGGTGTCGCCCTCGAACAGCGAGAAGTGCGTGTGCATCCCGGAGCCGGGGTGGTCGGTGAAAGGCTTGGGCATAAACGTGGCGTAGGTTCCCTGCTGGAGGGCCACTTCCTTGATCACCGTGCGGAACGTCATGATGTTGTCCGCGGTCTGCAGGGCGTCCGCGTAGCGCAGGTCGATCTCGTTCTGGCCGGGACCGGCTTCATGGTGGCTGAACTCAACCGAAATGCCCACGGATTCCAGCATGGTTACGGCCGTGCGGCGGAAATCCTGCGCCACGCCGCCGGGAACGTGATCGAAGTAGCCGCCCTCGTCAACGGGTACCGGAGCACCGTCGGGCCCGGGCTGCTGGGACTTGAGGAGGTAGAACTCGATCTCCGGGTGCGTGTAGCACGTAAACCCCATGTCCGCAGCCTTGGCCAGCGTGCGCTTGAGGACATTGCGCGGATCCGCGGCCGACGGTTCGCCGTCCGGAGTCAGGATGTCGCAGAACATACGCGAGGTCTGTTCGGTCTCGCCACGCCACGGCAGGATCTGGAACGTGGACGGATCCGGCTGCGCCAGCATGTCCGATTCGAACACGCGTGCCAGGCCTTCGATGGCTGAGCCGTCGAAACCGAGCCCTTCCTCAAACGCCCCTTCAACCTCTGCCGGGGCAAGTGCCACCGATTTGAGTGAACCTACGACGTCGGTGAACCACAAACGTACGAACCGTACGTCGCGCTCCTCGATTGTGCGCAGGACAAACTCTTGCTGGCGGTCCATGATGGCCTCTTCTCCGGTCAATCGTTCATGCCCCGGGTCCGCGGAAGCGGCAGCCGGCAGCAGTTCACCTTCACTTTACTAAGCAATCGGCTCCAATGCGGGCGACGGCGCCGCACGTAACACAGCGTTTACACAGCAACCATTGACGGCCGCGCCCACAGGTGGCAAAAATGCCCTTGGCGGGCACGTGAATATGACGCGGATCACGGTCCGCCGGCCCGTCTGCGGTGGCTAGGACTGCTGCTGCCGCATTACGCTCTTGCCATGGCCTCAACCAATAGCTCTGAGTCAAGCGCGTCCGCTGAAGTACACGCACCATACGGAAACGGACCTGCACGGGTGCAGCCGCCGTCGTCGGAAGTGAACGCGAAGCCCGCACCCAGGGTGCGTATCCACCACCTGCAGCAGGCCAAACGGGACGGCAAACGCTTCGCCATGCTGACCGCCTACGAGCAGTACAGCGCAGAGATCTTCGACCAGGCTGGCATCGAGGTCCTCCTGGTAGGCGATTCGGCGTCCAACAACGTATTCGGCAACGAGACCAGCCTGCCGGTCACGGTGGATGAACTCCTGCCCCTCTGCCGCGCCGTGGCGCGGTCCGCCAAGCGAGCCCTGGTGGTGGCAGACCTGCCGTTCGGCAGTTATGAAGTCTCGGCGCAGCAGGGTGTGGAAACAGGTGTCCGGTTCCTCAAGGAGGGGCTGGCCCATGCCGTCAAGATCGAGGGCGGAAAATACTATGCGGAAACCGTCCGGGCCATGGTCCAGGCCGGCGTCCCGGTGATGGCCCATATCGGCTTCACCCCCCAGAGTGAACACGCGCTGGGCGGATACCGGGTCCAGGGCCGCGGGGATGACGCACAGCGATTGATTGACGACGCCGTGGCGCTGGTGGAGGCGGGGGCGTTCGCCGTCCTGATGGAAATGGTTCCGGCGGACACTGCGGCCGCCGTTGACGCGGCGGTCAGCGTGCCGACGGTGGGGATCGGCGCCGGCAACGCGACCACGGGGCAGGTGCTGGTGTGGCAGGACATGGCCGGGTTCCGCAGCGGCAAGATGGCGAAGTTCGTCAAACAGTATGCCGACATGCGCACTACCCTCAGTGACGCGGCGAAGGCGTATGGCGACGAGGTCCGTTCAGGCCAGTTCCCCGGACCGGAGCACTCCTTCTAGGCAGGCCACGGGGCCGGGCCGGGCCAGGCTACGGCTCAGTCCTCCTCGCCCTTTTCCCAGGCCTCGTTGCGGGCCCGGACTTTTTCGAGGGCGTGTTCGGCCTCTTCCCGCGTTTTGTAGGGGCCGATCAGCTGGCTCCAGTCTGAGAGTGCGTCCTCTTCCACCTCGTGGGTGTTCACGTTGTACCAGTACTCAGTCATCGGTCCTCCTCGTTCCAGCCGGCGGGGGCCCTGCCGTGATCCACGTAACTTAAACGTGGATGCGGACAGCTTGGGGCTTCCAGTTACTTGGCCTAATGCGGTGCCTTATATGATCAATCTATGCCTTCCCTAGCCTCGACTGCACCCACCGGCACCCTTACCCGCGGAACCGTCAGCCCGCAGCTCCCCGTTCCCGCGTCCATCCCGCGCCCGGAATACGTAGGCAAGCCCGGCCCGGCCAAGTTCACCGGCTCCGAGATCAAATCCGCCGAGACCGTTGAGAAAATCCGGATCGCCAGCCGGATCGCCGCACAGGCCATCGTTGAGGTGGGCAACCACATCAGGCCCGGCGTTACCACCGACCAGTTGGACAAGGTGGGTCACGAATTCCTGCTGGACCACAAGGCCTACCCGTCCACGCTTGGCTACCGCGGGTTCCCGAAGTCCCTGTGCTCGTCGCTGAATGAAGTGATCTGCCACGGCATCCCGGACAGCACCGTGGTCCAGGACGGCGACATCCTCAACATCGACATCACCGCTTTTATCAACGGAGTCCACGGCGACACGAACCACACCTTCCTGGTGGGCGACGTCGACGACGAGTCCCGCCTGCTGGTGGAGCGCACCCGGGAATCCCTCAACCGGGCCATCAAAGCCGTGGCTCCCGGCCGGGAGATCAACGTGATCGGCCGGGCCATCCAGTCCTACGCCAAGCGTTTCGGCTTCGGCGTGGTGCGGGACTTCACCGGCCACGGCGTGGGCGAAGCGTTCCATACGGGCCTGATCATCCCCCACTACGATGCAGCGCCGGCCTACAACACAGTCATCGAGGCCGGCATGGTGTTCACCATCGAACCCATGCTGACCCTCGGCACCATCGAGTGGGACATGTGGGAGGACGACTGGACAGTTGTCACCCGCGACCACAAGCGGACCGCCCAGTTTGAGCACACACTGCTGGTGACAGAATCCGGCGCCGAAATCCTCACGCTCCCCTGAAATTTTTTCCGGTCAGCCGCCCGGCCGACCTGCCGCCCTGCCACGAACGGAACAACATTGGCCAAGAAGGACGAGAAGTCGCACAAGAACGCCCCGCTGATCGGCATTGACATCGGCGGTACGGGAATCAAGGGCGGCATTGTCGACCTGAAAAAAGGCAAGCTGCTGGGTGAACGGTTCCGCGTGCCTACGCCCCAGCCCGCCACCCCTGCCGCCGTAGCCGACGTCGTGGCGCAGGTGGTTGCCGAGCTTTCAAGCCGCCCGGAGGCTCCGGCCGCGGATTCGCCCGTGGGCGTCACCTTCCCCGGCATCATCCAGCATGGCGTGGTCCATTCGGCGGCCAATGTGGACAAGACCTGGCTCCACACCGACATTGATGCTTTGCTGACCGCACACCTTGGCCGCCCGGTGGAGGTCATTAACGACGCCGACGCCGCCGGGCTGGCGGAGGCCCGTTTTGGTGCGGGTCAGGGGGTGGATGGCACTGTCCTGGTGATCACCCTGGGCACTGGAATTGGCTCAGCATTCATCTTCGATGGCCGCCTCGTCCCCAACGCAGAACTGGGGCACCTGGAGATCGACGGATTTGACGCCGAAAGCAAAGCCTCAGCCGTGGCCCGCGAAAGGGACGGACTGAGCTGGGAGGAATACAGCGTGCTGCTGCAGCGCTACTTCTCGCACGTGGAATTCCTGTTCTCGCCCGAGCTGTTCATCGTGGGAGGTGGCATCTCCAAGCGCGCAGACGAATACCTGCCGCACCTCAAACTGCGCACCCGGATCGTGCCGGCCGAACTCAAGAATGAGGCCGGGATCGTCGGTGCCGCCGTCGAAATTGCCATTAAGCACAAGCTCACAAAATAGCCGGTAGCTGCCCGGCGCCTTGGGGCAGCCGGTGCCGGTGGTGGCGGCGGCTTCCCCTCCGCGGCCACCACCGGAGCTTACAGGGGGCTCTTTTCGGAGCTCTTCGCAGCCGCCGCCGCGGGTTGCGTGCCTTCTTCCACGGACTCGTGGCGGAGCAGGGCAATAGCGGTCTCGAAGTCCTCAAGGGATTCGAAGGCCTGGTACACGCTGGCAAAACGCAGGTAGGCCACCTGGTCAAGCTTCTGCAGCGGACCAAGGATGATCAGGCCGACTTCATGAGCGTCGATCTCGGCAGCGCCCGAGGCACGGATCTGCTCCTCCACCTCCTGGGCAAGGAGCGCCAGGTCGTCTTCGCTGACCGGCCGGCCCTGGCATGCCTTACGCACGCCGTTGATGACCTTGCTGCGGCTGAAGGGTTCGCCCACTCCGGAGCGTTTGATCACCGAAAGGCTCGTGGTTTCCACGGTGGTGAACCTGCGGCCGCATTCCGGGCACTGCCGGCGGCGGCGGATGGCCGAGCCGTCGTCGGCCATCCGGCTGTCCACAACGCGGGAGTCCGGATTGCGGCAAAATGGACAGTACATGGTGTCCCCTCCCTCGATGTCTTCCGGCGCCGATGTTTCCGGCCCCGGCGGACCTCTCCGTCTCTCAGTTTACGACTACATGTAGCGGAATAACAATCCTGTAATTACCACATGTAGTGGTGCCCGCAGCCGGCCCCGCGAGGCCTGCTGCGTCAGCGGGCCTCGCGGAAGCGCGCCGTGACCGCTTCACCGTGCGCCGGCAGGTCCTCGGCACCGGACAGGCTCACAATGTGGCCGCTGACTTCCTGCAGCGCGGCCCGGCTGTAGTTGATGACCTGGATGGCGCGCAGGAAAGTGGTGACGTTCAGTCCGGAGGAAAACGCCGCAGTCCCGCTGGTGGGCAGGACGTGGTTGGAGCCGGCGCAGTAGTCGCCCAGGCTGACAGGACTGTAGTCCCCCACAAAGATCGCCCCGGCGTTCCGGATCCGGGCAGCGACCGCCGGCGCGTCAACGGTCATGATTTCAAGGTGCTCAGCGGCGTAGGCGTCGCAGGCGGCGATGCCCTGCTCCAGGTCCTCCACCAGGACAACTCCCGACTGCGGGCCGGAGAGCGCCTCGCATACACGCGCGGAGTGCTTGGTGCCGGCCGCCTGCCGGTCCAGTTCGGCGCGGACCGCCGCGGCCAGGTCCGCCGAGTCGGTGATGAGCACGGAAGCCGCCTGGGGGTCGTGCTCCGCCTGGCTGATCAGGTCTGCCGCCACCAGGTCAGGTTGCGCCGTTGAATCAGCCAGGATCGCGATTTCGGTGGTCCCCGCCTCGGAATCGATGCCCACCACACCCTTGACCAGGCGCTTCGCCGTAGCCACAAAAATGTTTCCCGGACCCGTGACTACATCAACGGGCTCCAGCGCCGGCCCGGCGTCATGTGCCGGCACTCCGTAAGCGAACGCAGCGATGGCCTGGGCCCCGCCGATGGCGTAGACCTCGTCGATGCCGAGCAGGGCCGCTGCCGCGAGGATGGTGGGGTGCGGGAGGCCGCCGAAGTCCTTCTGCGGCGGCGATGCCAGGGCGATGGACTGCACTCCCGCAGCCAGCGCCGGGACAACATTCATGATGACCGACGACGGATAGACGGCGAGACCGCCGGGGACGTACAAGCCAACCCGCGATACCGGCACCCAGTTCTGGCTCACCAGCGCACCGTCGCCGAGTTCGACGTCGAGATCCCGCGGCCGCTGCCCGTCCGCGAAGCGCCGGGCCCGGCTGATGGACTCTTCCAATGCGCTGCGTACCGCCGGATCCAGGTCCGCCAGCGCCCGGGCCAACGAGGCCGCCGGGACGCGGGGGTGGACCTGCTGGACTCCGTCGAAACGGAGTGCCAGGTCGCTGAGGGCCGCGAAGCCGTCCTCGCGGACGGCTTTGATGATATCCAGCACTTTTTGTTCCGCATCCGCCACGGTGTGCTGCCGGGCACGGGGAACAGCAGCGCGCAAACCGGCAAGCGTCAGGCCCCTGCCCCGAAGGTCGACCGTCCGGAAGCTGACAGCGGCGGCAGGCGGGGTGGCAGGAAGTTCAGGAGAAATGGTCACCGGTCCATTTTACGCGCCGGGCGCGTTGTCTTCGGCTACCGGCGTGCCCGCACTCCCGGGCCCGCTCTTGAGCAGGTTTATCAGGCTCAGGACAAACACGGACGTGGCAGTCGCGGCCGGCCACAGGATCAGCACGGACAGGGACCGGAGCGAGAACGCGACGCTGGCATTGACAGATGTATCTGCGGGGCCGCCCCACAGCTGGCCCGCAAGCACGCCGGTCAGCCACGCGATCAGGGCCCCGCCCAGTCCGCCGGCCAGGCCCAGGAGGAAGGCCGCCTGCGCATCGCGGCCGCCTTTATCGGTCAGGAAGACGGCCACCAGGCACCCTGCGAACACACAAAGCCCAGCAAGGGTGAGGTCCCTGAGCAGCCATACCTCCGGATTGGTCCCGTCGGCCAGGGCGGGGTTGCGCGTGATCAGGTTCATCCCCCCTGGCGCGAGCAGCCACCACAGCAGGCCGACGGGAACGCCACCGGCAGCAGCAGCGGAAAACCATTTCCACGGCAGCCGGGAAGACCGGCGGCTGATGTGTTGTCTCATGAAATAAACCTTAACAAAGGTCGGGTATCGAAGATCAAATGACATGGGCAGTCTTGACAGATGACGTGCCGGGTCCAGCGATTGCTCCCTCTCCGACGGGGACTAATACCCTTAAGGAAAAGTCCATTTCAGCCTGCTTTTCAGGGAGCAACTTTCAAGATGACAGACAAAACGCCGTTCGAGGGCACCTTCAAGGAAATGTTCCGGCGGCATGCGGCCGGGGTCGCGATCATCACCGTGAACTACCAGGGCGAGCCCTACGGCTTTACCGCCACGTCCGTGGCGTCACTTTCAGCGCAGCCGCCGCGGTTCACTTTTAACATGGCCCGCAGTTCAAGTTCGTGGCCGGCCGTGGCCAATGCCACCTACCTCGGCGTCCACATGCTGGGCCTGGAAAACCAGGCGCTGG
Organism: Pseudarthrobacter raffinosi; assembly: GCF_023913735.1. Lineage (GTDB taxonomy): Bacteria > Actinomycetota > Actinomycetes > Actinomycetales > Micrococcaceae > Arthrobacter > Arthrobacter raffinosi. Next base: position 83,682 of record NZ_JAMXBH010000007.1, on the reverse strand, counting down.
CGGACCGTTTCGCCCGCACCAAGGACAGGTTCGGCGGGGACCACTGGGAACTTGGCCCGCACGAGGTCCCGATCCTCAAAGACGTCGCGGGCTGGCTGATCGGCAAGATCCAGATGCGGCTCTCCTTCGAGAACAATGCCGTGGTGGTGGTTGAAGTTGTGGACGGCGAAGTGGGCGACGACGGTTCGCCGCTCCTGTACCACGCCGGCGGCTATGGCCAGCCGGTCCCGCTGGACTACGAGATCTAACTTTCGGGACCTAGTTGTCCAGGCAGGTTGGGCCCAGGAGCACCTTCAGGTCGCCGAACAATGACGGACTGGGGTTGACCCTGAGATGGACGGGGAGGCCCATGACTTCCGTCCGGGTGTCCCCCTGCAGGTGCAGCCGGACTTCAGAGTTCCCCCGGTGGTTCCGCAGGACATCGCCCAGTTCGGTGACAACAGCTTCGGTTGCCTTGTGGGTGGGCATCGAAATCAGCACGGGGCCGTTGGTTCCTTCACTGAGGTCCGGAACGGACAGTTCCATGCAGTTCAGCGTTACGGCACCGTCGTCCCGTCGCTGCAGGCGCCCCTTGACCACCACGATCAGGTCCTCGGCCAGGACCGACGCGATAGGGCCGTAGACCTGGCCGAAGAACATCACCTCCATCGAACCTCCGAGGTCTTCGATTTCGGCACGGGCATAGGCGTTGCCACTCGCCTTCGCGATCCTGCGGCTGAGCGAGGTGATCATGCCGGAGATGGTGATGATGGCGCCGTCGTGCGGCCCGTCTTCGCCGATGATCGAGGTGATGGACTGGTCCGCGTGCTGGCTGAGGAGTCCTTCCAGGCCCTGCAGCGGGTGGTCCGACACATACAGGCCGAGCATGTCCCGCTCAAAGGAGAGCTTGTCCTTCTTTTCCCATTCCGGCAGGTCGGGAATCTCGATGCTCAGCGACGCTTCGGATTCGGCCTCCTCGAAACCGGCGAAGAGATCGAACTGGCCGATCGCTTCGTTTCGTTTGAGGGTGATGACGGAGTCGATGGCCTCTTCATGGATCATCGCCAGCGCACGCCGGTGGTGGTTGAGGGAATCGAAGGCTCCGGCCTTGATCAGGGATTCAATGGTCCGCTTGTTGCAGACCACGGCGGGGACCTTCATGAGGTAGTCCTTGAAGGACGTGTAGGCGCCTTCCTTTTCGCGCGCGGCCACCATCGCTTCGACGGCGTTGACCCCTACGTTGCGGATGGCGCCCATGCCGAAGCGGATGTCGGTGCCTACCGGGGTGAAGTTCAGCGCGGATTCGTTCACATCCGGCGGCAGCACGGTGATTCCCATGCGCCGGCATTCGTTGAGGTAAATTGCCGATTTGTCCTTGTCGTCACCGACCGACGTCAGCAGCGCAGCCATGTATTCCGGCGCAAAGTGCGCCTTCAGGTAGGCGGTCCAGTAGGAGATCACGCCATACGCGGCGGAGTGGGCCTTGTTGAAGGCGTAGTCGGAGAACGGCAGCAGGATATCCCACAGGGTCTTGACGGCGGCCATGGAATAGCCGTTGTCCTGCATGCCCTGGGAGAATCCGGCGAACTGCTTGTCCAGCTCGGATTTCTTCTTTTTACCCATGGCGCGCCGCAGGATATCTGCCTGCCCGAGGGAATAGCCCGCGAGCTTCTGGGCTACGGCCATCACCTGCTCCTGATAGACGATCAGGCCGTAGGTTCCGCCGAGGATTTCAGCAAGGGGTTCCTTGAGTTCGGGGTGGATCGGAATGACTTCCTGGATCCCGTTTTTGCGCAGCGCGTAGTCGGTGTGCGCGTTGGCGCCCATGGGACCTGGCCGGTAGAGCGCGAGCACCGCGGAGATGTCTTCGAAGTTGTCAGGCTTCATCAGCTTCAGCAGTGAGCGCATGGGGCCGCCATCAAGCTGGAACACGCCCAGGGTGTCGCCCCGGGCCAGCAGTTCATAGGAGGCCACGTCATCCAGGGCCAGGCTGTCCAGGTCCAGGTCCAGGCCGCGGTTGAGCTTGATGTTCTCCAGGGCGTCGGAAATGATGGTCAGGTTCCGCAGGCCGAGGAAGTCCATCTTGATCAGGCCCAGGCCCTCACAGGTGGGGTAGTCGAACTGCGTGATCACCTGGCCATCCTGGATGCGCCGCATGACCGGGATGACATCGATGATGGGGTCCGAGGACATAATGACGCCGGCGGCGTGCACGCCCCACTGGCGTTTCAGCCCCTCAATGCCGAGAGCCGTCTCGAAGACCTTGGCGGCCTCGGGATCAGTGGCGATCAGCTGGCGGAAGTCACCCGCCTCGCTGTAGCGCTTTGAGTCCTTGTTCTGGATGTCGGCGAGCGGGATGTCCTTGGCCATCACGGCCGGCGGGAGCGCCTTGGTCAGCTGCTCGCCCATGCTGAACGGGTAACCCAGCACACGGGAGGAGTCCTTCAGCGCCTGCTTGGTCTTGATGGTGCCGTACGTGACAATCATGGCCACGCGCTCGTCGCCGTATTTCCGGGTCACATAGTCGATGACCTCGGACCGCCGACGGTCATCGAAGTCAACGTCGAAGTCAGGCATGGACACACGGTCCGGGTTGAGGAACCGTTCAAAGATCAGCCCGTGCAGGAGCGGATCCAGGTCCGTGATGCGCATGGCGTACGCCACCATGGAGCCGGCTCCGGAGCCACGGCCCGGACCGACGCGGATGCCGTTTTTCTTCGCCCAGTTGATGAAGTCGGCCACCACCAGGAAGTAACCCGGGAACCCCATGGAGGTGATGACTTCGAGCTCGTAGTCAGCCTGGGTGCGGACTTCGTCCGGGACACCGCCCGGGTACCGGTATTCCAGTCCCGTGGCAACTTCCTTGACCAGCCAGGATGTCTCGTCCTCGCCCGGCGGGCACGGGAACCGCGGCATGTAGTTAGCACCGGTGTTGAACGAGACATCGCAGCGCTCGGCGATCAGCAGGGTGTTGTCGCACGCATCCGGGTGGTCCCTGAACAGCTCCCGCATCTCCTGCGGGGATTTGAGGTAGTAGCCGCTGCCGGAGAACGCGAAGCGGGAACCGCCGTTGTCATACGATGGCTCCAGCAGCGTGGAACCCGACTGGATGGCAAGCAGGGCCTCGTGCGCCTTGGCGTCGTGTTCGTGCGTGTAATGCAGGTCGTTGGTGGCCACCAGCGGCAGGTTCAGGTCCTTGGCCAGCCGCAGCAGGTCCCCCGTGACCCGGCGTTCAATGTCCAGGCCGTGGTCCATCAGTTCGCAGAAATAGTTCTCCGCACCGAAAATATCCCGGAATTCCGAGGCGGCTTCCATGGCCTCGCGGTACTGGCCCAGCCGCAGCCGGGTCTGGACCTCGCCCGAAGGGCAGCCAGTAGTGGCGATCAGGCCTTCGGAGTATGTGTTCAGGAGCTCACGGTCCAAACGAGGCCACTTGCCGAAGACCGCGTCCAGCGAGCCAATGGACGAGGCCCGGAAGAGGTTGCGCATGCCGACGTTGTTATAGCTCAGCAGCGTCATGTGGGTGTAGGAGCCACCGCCGGAGATGTCGTCCTTGCGCTGGTGTTCCTCGCCCCAGCGGACACGGCTTTTGTCCGTCCGTGCGGTGCCGGGGGTGACGTAGGCTTCGACGCCGATAATCGGCTTGATCCCCTGGTCCGTGGCGCGCTTCCAGAAATCGAAAGCCCCGAAAAGGTAACCGTGGTCGGTGGTGGCCAGGGCCGGCATCCCGAGGCGTTCAGTCTCGTTGAAGAGCTCACCCAGGCGGGCTGCGCCATCCAACATGGAGTATTCGGTGTGGTTGTGGAGATGGACGAACGAGGCATTGCTGGAAGTCACCGCACCATTCTAAGCGCTGGCGGACCGCCAAGGACCCAGCGACCCAGCCGCTAGGCCTCCCCGGACTCCAGGACTTCGAGGGCAAAGGCCAGGTCCTGCGGGTATTCGCTGGTAACGGTCACGCGCTCCCCCGTTACCGGGTGGTCGAAGCCGAGCTGCCGGGCATGGAGCCATTGCCGGGTCAGGCCCAGGTTGGCGGCGAGCCGAGGATCCGCCCCGTAGGTAAGATCCCCGGCGCATGGGTGCCGCAACGCTGAAAAGTGGACCCGGATCTGGTGTGTACGCCCGGTCTCAAGGTGCACCTCCACCAGCGTGCCCTTACCAAAAGCCTCCAGCACCTCATAGTGCGTGATCGACGGCCGGCCGTCTTCGATCACGGCAAAGCGCCAGTCGTGTCCGGGGTGGCGACCGATTGGTGCGTCGATAGTGCCCTCCAGCGGATCCGGGAGCCCCTGGACCACCGCGTGGTACACCTTCTCCACGGTGCGCTCCTTGAAGGCCCGCTTCAGGGCCGTATAGGCGCGCTCCGTTTTGGCCACCACCATCACCCCGGACGTGCCGACGTCGAGCCGGTGCACGATTCCCACCCGCTCGGGGGAACCCGACGTCGAGATCCGGAAGCCGGCTCCGGCGAGACCGCCGACTACCGTGGGCCCTACCCAGCCGGGCGACGGATGCGCGGCAACGCCCACCGGCTTGTCCACAACGACAAATTCGTCGTCGTCCAGCAGGATTTTCAGGCCTTCCACAACTTCCTCCACTACTTCGAGCGGGTCCCGTCGTTCAGGCACCGTCACTTCCAGGACATCTCCGGCAACCAACCGCGCGGACTTTCCGAGTTTCTTGCCGCGGCTCACCACGTTGCCTTCAGCAATGAGGGTCGCGGCCATTGACCGGGAAATCCCCATCAGCTTGGCGAGCCCTGCGTCCGCCCGCGTTCCGCCGAATTCGTCGGCGACCACCACACGCTCAGACACCGTCCGTGTCCTTCGGCTGTGCCGCCTCTTTCCGTGGCACCGCGACATGCCGTGAACCGTCAAGGGCGATCCCCTTCAGCGTGAGGATACAGATGATGGCCACCGCTGAGACCACCGCGGAGTCGGCGATGTTAAAGATCGCAAAATTGGGCAGCTGGATGAAATCCACCACGTGCCCCATGCCGAACGAGGGCTCCCGGAAGAGCCTGTCCGTCAGGTTGCCCAGGGCCCCGCCCAGGAGCAGACCCAGTGCCAGCGACCACCAGGCCGAGCCCAGCTTACGCACCTGGAGCAGGATGGCGATGGAGACGCCGGCCATGATGATGGAGAACACCCACGTGACATTTTCCCCGATCGAAAATGCGGCGCCGGAATTGCGGATGAAGTACCAGTGCAGGAGCGGCGGAAGCACCGGAATGCGTTCACCCTCCACCATCGAGGACGTCACCCAGAGTTTTGTCAGCTGGTCCAGGACGTACGCAAAGACCGCAAAACCGGCGAAGAGCGAGAGCAGGAGTGCCCGCCGGGGGCGGGCCGATGAAGGAGAAGGGTTTGCGGCGTCAGCGGCGAGGTGGTCAGTCATAGTGCTTTCATTTTGTAAAACAAATGTTAAATCCCAAAAACCGGCGGTCGAGGAATCCTCAGCCACCGGTTCTCAGAATACGTGCTTGACGAACTAGTTCGCTTCAACCTCAGGTGCCGCCACGGAACCGCGGGCGTCAAGGTCGCGCAACTGGCCTTCAATGTAGGCCTTCAGGCGTGAGCGGTAGTCGCGTTCGAAGCCGCGGAGTTGCTCCACCTTGCGTTCCAGGACGGATCTCTGCTGCTCGAGGGCACCGAGGATCTTCCGGGACTTCTCCTGGGCATCGTTGACCAGGCTGCTGGCCTCGATCTGGGCCTCTGCGATGATCTTGTCCTTCTGGGACTGACCGTCGGCGACGTGACGGTCGTGCATCTGCTGCGCCATGGCGAGCAGGCCGGCAGCGGACTCGGCTGAAACCGTGCTTCCGTTGGCTGCGGTGGGCGCAGCAGCCGGGACGGCCGCAACAGGTGCTACCGGCTCGGCTTCCTTCTTCTTGGCGGCGTCGAGAGCTTTCGCCTCGACCTCGGCCTTAGCCGGGGACTCAACCTTGTCAGCCTTGACGGGTGCGGGAACCTTCTCCACCACCGGGGCGGACGCAGCGGAGCTGGCCGGCACACCGGAACCTGCTTCTGCAAGCTTCTTGCGGAGCTCATCGTTCTCCTGGTTCAGGCGCCTGAGTTCCACAACGATCTCGTCCAGGAAGTCATCAACTTCATCCTGGTCGTAGCCTTCGCGGAACTTGGTCGGCTGAAAGCGCTTGTTGACAACGTCTTCTGGCGTCAAAGCCATCTGGTCACCTCATTGGTCTAGTTAGTCAGTAGGCCTTCCGGCCGTCAAAACTACGGTACCTAAATATTGTCTGGTTCCTCTAATTCAACACTGGGTGTCAAACCGGAGATTTCTTCGCGGCTCAGAGGGAGTTCCAATTCCAGGAACTTCGCCTGCGCCGCTAGGTCTTGTCGAAGATTACGCGAAACCCCTGGTGACCGCCATCGCGATGCTGACGGCGATGAACAGGACCAGAAACCCGAGGTCCAAAGTCACCCCGCCGAGCCTCAACGGCGGGATCAGCCTCCGGAGCCCCTTGAGGGGCGGATCGGTGATCGAGTACACCGTGTGGGCCACCACGAGGGCAACACCACGCGGACGCCATTCCCTGGCAAACATCTGGACCCAGTCAAAGACCAGCCGGATGATCAGCGCCACGAAGAACAGCAAAAGGGCGATATAGACAAGTCCGAAAACAATTCCCATGACTTAACTCATATCTCCATGTCCATTCCGGATACCGCGGTGCCCTGCCAATGTTTCTTGTCTATTTCAGCACAGATGCCAGACAGGTGTACCTGTCTGGCATCCGGAATAAGCTCAGGGCTAACTTTGATTGAAGAAGCTGGCCTGGGTCTCGCTGACCTTCTTGTCATCGCCAATGACCTCAATGTACGACGGTGACAGCAGGAAAACCTTGTTCGTGACGCGTTCGATGCTGCCCCGGAGACCAAAAACCAGCCCTGCCGAGAAGTCAACGAGACGCTTGGCGTCCGCTTCGCCCATGTCGGTGACGTTCATGATGACGGGGATGCCGTCCCGGAAACTCTCACCGATGAGCTTGGCGTCATTGTAGGACCGCGGGTGGATCGTGGTGATCTGCCGAAGCCCGGACGGTTCTTCGCGGCTTGAGGCCGCACGCTTGATGGGGGTCACTGGTGCGCGGTATTCCTCTTCGGGGGCGTGTGATGACTCGCGGCTGACGTCGCGGACCGGTGCCGGTGCACGGCGTTCCTCGCGGTCAACTTCCATCGAATCGTCCTCGTCCTTACGTGTTGTGGTGTGCTCGGACTCGTAGTGTTCATCGCCATCGGCGAGCCCAAGATAGATCATTGTCTTGCGCAGAGCGCCGGCCATGGTCGACTCCTAATCGTGTCCGTAGGCGGGCCGCCCAATGACTTGACAGCCTTGAATCCCCCGCCATTCACTTCCTATGGGTTCGACGCTACCCCACGTCAGGACGCGATCCGAGAATATCGGAACCGATTCGCAGGTGTGTCGCACCGAAACGGATGGCCGCTTCCAGGTCCTGGCTCATGCCCGCCGAGATGGCGGTTGCGCCGGGATGCTCCGCTACCAAGGCCGCCGAGATGGCCGCCAGCTTTTCAAACGCCGCCTCAGGACTGGTGCCCAACGGGGCGACAGCCATAACGCCGGCCAGTTCCAGTCCTGCCGCAGCCGCCAGCCGCTCGGCCAGGAGTGGTACCTCCGCGGCGGCCACGCCGCCGCGATGCGCGCCGGCGTCGTCGTCGTCGAGGCTGACCTGAATGAAGCAGTCCAGGGCTCCCCGGCCCGTACGCTCCTGTTCCGCGGCGATGGCACGCTCAAGGCCATCAACCAGGGCCAGCCGGTCCACGGAATGGAGCGCATGGGCATACTTCACCACGGATTTCGATTTTTTGCTCTGCAGCTGCCCGACGAAGTGCCAGTTGAGTCCGAGGCCTGCCAGTTCGGCCGCCTTCGAGGAGGCTTCCTGGTCCCTGTTCTCGCCGACGTCGCGGACGCCGAGGGCAGCCAGGCGCCTGATGTCGGCGGCCGGATGGAACTTGGTGACCACAATCAGCGTGGGCAGGTCCCCCGCCCGGCCTGCATCCTGGACGGCCGCATCAATACGACGCTGCACGGCGGCGAGGCGCTCCGCCAGATCAGCCATCCGTTCGGCGTTGTCCTCCACAGTGCCCTCATTCATGCGACCACACCAGTCCCGCGAAGCGCCCGGTGGTGTTGGACCTGCGGTAAGAGAAAAGCTCTTCGTTTTCAAGCGTGCACGGACCCGCATATTCGATGACGACGCCGGCAGCTTCAAGTTGGCTCTTCGCCCCTGCTGGGAGATCCAGTGCGGGCGTGCCCCAGGACGTGGCAGCCCACGTCGCCGGCACCTGGGCAGCTACTTGGGCGCGCAGTTCGGCGGGCACCTCATAGCAACGCCCGCAGATTGACGGGCCCAGCCAGGCACGGATGGCGGTAGCCCCGGCTGAGCGCATCCGCTCCACTGTCGCCGGGAGAATGCCGTTTTCTATCCCCGGGCGGCCTGCGTGCACGGCGGCGAGGACCGGACCGTCAGGTCCTTCCCCTACGAGTACTGCCGCGATGCAGTCGGCCACCATCACCGCAAGCGGCAGCCCCCGCGACACCATGGCATCGGCGGTCGGCGCTGGCGTGGCCGGCTCCATCATTTCCACCGCAGTGCCGTGGACCTGCTCCATGAACCGGAGGGAACCACGGGTTAGGCCGGCAGCGTTCTCCAGCGCCTCCCGGCGCTGGAGAACATCAGCGGCGTTGTCCCCGACGTGCAGGGCAAGATTGCCGGCCTGGGTGTCTGAGAACGCCACACTCACACCAGCAGACACTTCGGCCCGCCAATAGAACAACCCGGGCCCTACTTCAGGAAGTCGGGGACATCCAGGTCATCGGCGCGGTTGCCCGAGAGGTCCGGCTCCACTACCGAGGGCAGGTCGACGTCGAAGCCTGAATCGGCGGGGACCGACGACGGGCGCTGTTGGCCCCAGTTGCTCAGGCCTGACGCGCCGACTCCGGCGTGGACCGGCTGGACGTTGTGCTGGTGGCTGCCACCCGAAGTGGGGGCCTGAGCCGGCGCGGGTGCCGCTGCGGGCCGCTGCGGCGCAACCTGCGGCTGCGACTGGTCCATGGAGGGAGAGGTGGCCTTGACGTCGTCGAAACCGGCGGCAATGACCGTGACACGGGCCTCGTCACCGAGTGCGTCGTCGATCACGGCACCGAAGATGATGTTGGCTTCGGGGTGGGCCACTTCCTGGACCAGGCGGGCAGCTTCATTGATTTCGAACAGGCCAAGATCGGAACCGCCCTGGATGGAGAGCAGGACACCATGGGCGCCGTCGATGGAGGCTTCCAGCAGCGGCGATGCAATGGCGAGCTCGGCAGCCTTCACCGCACGGTCTTCACCGCGGGCGGAGCCGATGCCCATCAGCGCGGAGCCTGCGCCCTGCATCACGGACTTGACGTCCGCGAAGTCGAGGTTGATCAGGCCGGGGGTGGTGATGAGGTCCGTGATGCCCTGGACACCGGACAGCAGGACCTGGTCAGCGGAACGGAAAGCGTCCAGGACGGAGACGTTGCGGTCGCTGATGGACAGAAGCCTGTCGTTCGGGATGACGATCAGCGTGTCCACTTCGTCGCGGAGGGCGTCGATGCCCGCCTCTGCAGAACCCGCACGACGGCGGCCCTCGAACGTGAACGGGCGGGTCACCACACCGATGGTCAGCGCTCCGAGAGACCGGGCGATGCGTGCCACCACAGGGGCGCCGCCGGTGCCCGTGCCGCCACCTTCGCCGGCGGTCACAAACACCATGTCCGCGCCGCGGATGACCTCTTCGATTTCGTCGGCGTGGTCCTCCGCAGCCTGCTTGCCCACCTCGGGGTTGGCGCCTGCACCGAGCCCGCGGGTCAGCTCACGTCCGATGTCGAGCTTGACGTCTGCATCGCTCATCAACAATGCCTGTGCATCGGTGTTGACCGCGATGAATTCGACGCCGCGAAGACCGACCTCGATCATGCGGTTGACTGCGTTCACGCCACCGCCGCCGATGCCGACGACCTTGATGACGGCCAAGTAATTCTGCGGAGCTGCCACGTTACGTGTCCCTTGTTCGTGTCCTATTGCGAAAACTGTGGAGTCGGGCTTGAAGCTTCGAACCTTAACCTTCGAGTTGAAGGTTATAGTTATGTCAAGTAACTCATGTCTGGAACGCTATTTCCTATGGTTCGGACATTCAATAACCGGAGCCGCGTGTCGCGGGAATACCGGGTAAATAAAGCGTTCAGCGCGTCACCGGATGCCGGGGCGCGCTCACATCGTACACACGGACGGGGTTCTTCGGGTCCGCGGGAACTTTGAGCAAGGCTTCAAGCACCTTGGCCTTGAGCTCCTTCTCCCCCGCATTCCCCCAAATGATGGTCTGACCGTCCACCAGTTTGAGCTCAACGGCGTCCACTGACTGGGCGGACGCGTTGGACAGCTTCGACAGCACGTCCAGCGGGAGTGCACCGAGGACCGCTGCGGTGGCCTGGAAGAGGTCCTTGCCGATGGTTCCGGCGCCGCCGTCGATCACGGGCAGGGCAACTGCGGCCGGGTCCGCAGGGCTGGCCAGGACCACGCCGTCCACATCCACCAACTGGTACTGCTCCCCCTGCTTGACCAGGGCCACCGGGACCCGCTCCAAAACCTGGACCATCAACCCGGACGGCGGGCGTGCCTGGGTTGAGACGGACTTGATCTGGACGAGCGGCGCCAGGAGGCGGCTGACCTCCTCATCGCTGATCTGGGGCAGGGGTTTGCCCTTCAGGGGCTCCAGTGCGGCCTGCACCTGTTCCGTGGTGACGAGCCGGGTCCCGGACACCGTGACGGTGCCTACGGCGAGTGCCGGCGAAAAGATTGCGGCGGCCAGCAGCGCGCAGACCAACGCCAGGACAGTGCCCAGGGTCACCAGGATGTTCCGCTTAAGGCGTTTTCCGGGCGGCTCCGGGAAGGCCAGCACATTGTCGGTGCCCGCCGGCGCCTTGCTTGCCGGCGCCTTGCCTGCTGGTGCCTTGTCTGACGGCGGGTTCCGGTCCGCGAACTTCGCATTCTTGCGGTCGGGCAAAGACGGGGTGTCCGCCTCGGGGGCGCGTTTGGAGGCCGAGATGACCTCCGGTTCCGCTGGCGCGGGTGGCTGCCGCCTGCCCGGTGAAGCGTAGGTGGGCCGGCGCGGTCTACCCACTGAGAGCCTGCACGATCTGCGGTCCGAAAGCCGTGACATCCCCTGCCCCGACGGTCAGGATGATGTCGCCGGGCCCGGCGGCGTCCGTAAGGGCAGCAACCGCCCCGCCCGGCTCCACCAGGCGTCCGCCGGGCGACAGGTGCTCGGCGATGAGCTGGCTGCTGACTCCGGGGATGGGATCTTCGCGCGCGGGGTATATGTCCAGGACCAGGGCCGTGTCTGCCAGGTTCAGCGCATCTGCGAACTCCCTGGCAAACTCCCTGGTGCGGGAGAACAGGTGCGGCTGGAACAAAACATGGACGCGGTGCCCGCCGGCCACTGACCGTGCAGCCGTCAGGGCGGCCCGGACTTCGGTGGGGTGGTGGGCGTAGTCGTCATAGACGCGCACGCCGCGCGCCTCCCCTTTCAGTTCAAAGCGCCGCGAAGCGCCCGCGAAGTGCGCCAGGGCACGCGCGGCAGCGTCGGCGTCGACCCCCAGCTCCAGCGCGACGGCGACGGCGGCGGCGGCGTTCAGCGCGTTGTGCCTACCCGGGACCTGCAGGTCCAGGGCGAACCGCCCGGCCGGTGAGGAAACCGCCACGTCCCCCGGGCCGCCGTCGTGCAGCACCAGGTCCGACCCGTCCGAGGTGCCGTACAGCACCACCCTGGTGTTGCCGCGGGCGAGCGTGCGCTCTGCCAGGGCTGCGGCGCCGGCGTCGTCAGCGCAGGTAATCAGGACGCCGTCGGCCGGAAGCAGCGCCGTAAAGCGGTCGAAGGACTCGTAGACGGCCTCTGCGGTGCCGTAGTGGTCCAGGTGATCGGGTTCGACGTTGGTGACCACGGCAATCTTTGGCCGGTAGTTCAGGAAGGAGCCGTCGGACTCGTCCGCTTCGGCCACAAAGACCCCTGACGTGCCGTGGGCGGCATTGACGCCGAGCGCAGGCACGTTGGCGCCGATCGCAAACGACGGATCCATCCCGGCGCCCTGGAGCAGGACGGTGATCATGGAGGTGGTGGTGGACTTGCCGTGAGTGCCTGCCACGGTCACTACGAGGTCGTCCCCCATGGTGGCCGCCAGCGCCTCCGAGCGGTGCAGCACGGGCAGGCCCGCCGCACGCGCGGCCACCAGTTCGGGGTTGTCCGCACGGATCGCCGAGCCGGCCACCACGGTCTGGGCATTGCCCAGGTTGGCTGCGGCGTATCCGGCGGCGATCCTCGCGCCGGCGGCAGCCAGCTCCGCCATCACCGGAAGGTCCTTGGCATCCGATCCGCTGACGGCGACGCCGCGGGCCACCATGATGCGGGCCACGGCGGACATTCCCACCCCGCCGATGCCGATGAAATGTACTCGGCCCAGGGACTCCTGGCTGCGGATGTTTGTGGGGATCATGCGGATACCGCTTCCAGGACAAGGTCAGCCATGCGCTGATCGGCGTTTCTGATGCCAAGGCGGCGCGAGCTGGCGGCCATGGTGGCCAGGCGGCCGGGGTCGGTGACCAGGGGGATAAGCATACCGGCCACCCACTGCGCGGTGAAGTCCTTATCCTGGACCAGGAGTGCGCCACCGGCGTTCACGAGCCCCGCCGCGTTGAGCGCCTGCTCGCCGTTGCCGATGGGCAGCGGGACAAACACTGCCGGCACTCCCACGGCGGCCACTTCGCAGACCGTGGCCGCTCCGGACCGCGCCAGCAGCACGTCCGCGGCTGCGTACACCCGTTCCATGCCGTCCACGTACTCCAGCTGCCGGTAGCCCGGCGCGGCGAGCGGGCCGCCGTCGGGCCCCAAAACCGTCTTGCCGCGGCCGGTGATGTGGAGTGTCTGGATCCCCGCCGCGCCAAGGTCCTGGACGGCGGCAGCGACCGCGCGGTTGATGCTCTGGGCGCCGGAGGAACCGCCGGTCACAATCAGCGTGGGCGAGGTGGGATCCAGGCCCAGTTCTTCGCGGGCGGCGGCGCGGGCAGTGTCCCGGTCCAGGCTGGAGATTTCGGTCCGCATGGGCATGCCCACATGGCGGGCGTGACGCAGGCGCGTGGTGTCGAAGGCGGTGGCGACGTGATGGGTCAGGAACGATCCCACCCGGTTGGCCAGGCCGGGCCTGGTATTGGCCTCATGGATCACGATGGGGATTCCCCGGCGCCGGGCGGCGAGGTACAGGGGTGTGCAGACATAGCCGCCGACGCCCACCAGGACGTCGGCCGAGGCGTCGTCGAGGATGCGTCCGGACTGCCTGACCGCCCCGGCCAGCCGTGCGGGCAGCTTGAGGAGGTCAATGGAAGGTTCCCGCGGAAACGGCACCCGGTCGATGGTGGCCAGTTCAAGGCCGGCGGCGGGCACCAGCCGGGTTTCCATGCCGGCGGGCGTGCCGACGGCGAGCAGCCTGGCGCCGGGCACGGCGGCACGCAGGGCGGCCGCGATGGCCAGAAGTGGGCTGATGTGGCCGGCGGTTCCGCCGCCCGCCAGGACAATGGACAGGTTCTGGGAAGTCATCTGGTGCTACGTACGCTTTCTTGCGGTTGTTGTGGGGCTGGCGGTTTTGCGGGCAGCGGTTGTCGTGCCGGCGGTTTTCCGGCCAGCAGGTTTGCGGCCAGCCGATCCCCCGGCCTTCTTGGCGCCGAATTTGAGCAGTTTCTTCGGCCTGAGGGCAGGCGCCATCTGTTCGCGGGCAAGCGAGAGCACCACCCCCACGGCGCAGAGCGACATCAGCAGTGCCGAACCGCCGTAGGAAATGAACGGCAGCGGTACGCCGATCACCGGCATCAGCCCCGTCACCACGGCCATGTTGACCGTGGCCTGCCCCAGCAGCCACACCATGATGGTGCCGGCCAGCACCCGGTGGAACATATCCTCCTGCGCCACCACTACGCGGTAGATGGCGGCGCCAAGGATGGCAAAAAGGACAAGCACGACGACGGTGCCCACCAGGCCGAGTTCCTCGCCGATGATGGCGAAGATGAAGTCGTTATGGGCTTCCGGGATCCAGCTGTACTTCTGCCGGCTTTGGCCGAGGCCGACGCCGAACCAGCCGCCGGACGCAAGCCCGTAGAGCCCATTCGTGGCCTGGTAGTTGGCGTCAATGCCGTCGGCACAGGACTGGCCCGTCCACCACGAGGTGATGCGGCACATGCGGTTTGAGCTGGTGATGGCCATGACGGCCGTGCCGGCGGCTGCGGCCAGTGCGGCGAACCCGAACAGGTACAGCGGTACTCCCGCGAAGAAGAGGGCGGCAGCAGTGATCATCATGATGATCATGGCGGTGCCCAGGTCATTGCCCAGCAGGACCAGGCCGATGACCCCGCCCGCCAGCGGCACGGCCGGGATCAGCACGTGGGGCCAGCGCCGCAGCAGCTTCCCTTTCCTGGCCAGGACAGTGGCCATCCACAGCGCCAGAGTCAGCTTGGACGCCTCGGACGGCTGGAAGGTGATGCCGCCCAGGTCGATCCAGTTCTTGTTGCCGTTGACTTCGTCTCCGATCAGCTGCACCAGGACCAGGAGGACAAGGGCCCCGCCCAGCCCCGGCCATGCCAGCCGCTTCAGCCAGACCACGTTGATGCGGGAGAGGACAAACATGGTGAAGATGCCGATGGCGGCGAACATCCCCTGCTTGAGGGCGTCGCCGTAGGGCGACTTTCCCGCAGCGATGGATTCGACGCTGGAGGCCGACAGCACCATCATGATGCCGATGGCGGTCAGGGCCAGCGTGGAACCAAGGATCAGGTAATACGTTGAGCCGTTCTTGGAGGTGCCGGTTCCTTCCAGCGTGGACCAGAAGGCCTGGTACCAGTCCCGGATCCGGTCCGGCAGGGTGATGGTGGACTTTACGGGCGAAGCGGGTTTCCCGGCGCGCGGCCGGGACGCCGGCGACCGGGTGGGCGTGCTGACCATTGTTACTCCTCGCCGGTCTGGGCCTGCCCTTCCACCAGCTCGCGGACAGCTTCAATAAAGGCGTCGCCGCGGTGAGCATAGGAAGAGAACTGATCCATGGAAGCAGCTGCCGGGGCCATCAGCACGGTGTCGCCTGATGCCGCCAGCTGCGCCGCTGACGCAACGGCCCGGGACATCACGGCCGCACCGGAATCCGGCGAGCTGCCCGTGGTGGCCCCGCCCGTTGCGGCAGTCTGCATATTTTCAGTGTCGCCCGGCGGCGTCGTGATCACGGGGACATCCGGCGCGTGTCGCTGCAAGGCGTCCGCCAGCGCGGCGGTGTCCGTACCGATGAGCACAACAGCCTTGAGCCGGGCGGCGTGGTCCCGGACCAGGTGGTCGTAGCTGACGCCCTTGGACAGGCCGCCCGCGATCCAGATGACGTTTTCAAAGGTGGCCAGTGACGCGGCTGCTGCGTGCGGGTTGGTGGCCTTGGAATCGTTAACCCAGAGCACGCCGTTCTGCTTGGCGACCGGCTGGATGCGGTGGTTCCCCGGCACGTAGTCCTGGATGCCCTGGCGCACGGCCTTCGCATCCACACCGTATGCCCGGACCAGGGCTGCAGCCGCAAGGGCGTTCGCCACCATGTGCCTGGGCGCAAACTGCCCCAGGTCGGTCATCGAAGCCAGCTCGGCGGCGCTGTCCCTGCGTTCCTCGATAAACGCGCGGTCCACGAGCAGGCCCTCCACCACGCCGAGCATGCTGATGGCCGGCGTTAGTGTGGTGAAGCCGACGGCCCGGCAGCCCTCCACAACGTCCGCGTCCTCAACCATCCGTTCGGTCTCGATCTGTTCCGCGTTGAAGATGCAGGCCTTCTGGGTCCGCGCATAGACCTTGGCCTTGTCCGCGAGGTAGGAATTGTAGGAACCATGCCAGTCAACGTGGTCCTCAGCCACGTTCAGGCAGACGCTGGCCACCGGCGACAGCGTTTCAGCCCAGTGCAGCTGGAAGCTGGATAGTTCAACCGCGAAGACGTCGTATTCCACGGGGTCGCGGAGGGCGTCCAGGATGGGGGTGCCCACGTTGCCGACCGCGATGGCCTTCAGGCCGGCGGCCTGCAGCATCGACGCTGTCAGGCCCACAGTGGTGGTCTTGCCGTTGGTGCCGGTGATGGTCAGCCAGTCAGCGGTCTTGTGCCCGGCCCGGACCCGCAGGCGCCAGGCAAGCTCGACGTCGCCCCAGACCGGAATGTGGGCGCGCGCAGCGGCCGCCAGGAGCGCCTGGTCAGGCCGCCAACCCGGCGAGGTCACGATGAGGTCGGGGAAGCTGCCTTCGATCTTGGGGATCCTGTTGACGGCTTCCTCGCCCAGGAGCACGTCGACGGCGCCGACGATCTTCAGGGTGTCGGCCTGTGCCTTAGCTGTCTCGGACATGGCGGCATCAACCACCACCACCCGGGCACCGAGTTCGATGAGAGTATCTGCCGCGGCGAACCCGGATACTCCGATGCCGGTGACTGCAACGCGCAGCCCTTCCCAGTCAGAATCCCAACTGACCAGGTCTTGCAGGCGGGGAGAAACAGTCACAGGAGCACAACCCATTCAGCGTAGAAGACACCCAGGCCCACGGCCACGAAGAGCCCGCCCAGGATCCAGAACCGGACCACCACCGTGACTTCTGCCCAGCCCTTGAGTTCGAAGTGGTGCTGCAGCGGTGCCATCTTGAAGACGCGTTTACCGCCGGTGGCCTTGAAGTAGCCCACCTGGATGATCACGGACAGGGTAATCAGGACGAACAGGCCGCCGATGATTCCCAGCAGCAGTTCCGTCCGCGACAGGATGGCGAAGCCGGCGACCGCGCCGCCGATGGCCAATGACCCGGTGTCACCCATAAAGATCTTGGCCGGGGAGGTATTCCACCAGAGGAATCCCACGAGGGCGGCGCTCAGGATGGCTGCCAGGAGCGCCAGGTCCAGGGGGTCGCGGACGGAATAGCAGCCGCTGCCGGCTTCCCTCGGTGACCCGCAGGCCTGGTTGTTCTGCCAGATGCCCATCAGCGTGTAGGCACCGAAGACCATGACCGAGGCACCGGCAGCGAGACCGTCCAGGCCGTCCGTCAGGTTCACGCCGTTGGTCGCCGCCGTGACGATCAGGTTGGACCAGAGGACAAAGAGGATTGCGCCGACCACCGTGCCCGCGAAGGCCAGGTCCAGCCAGGGAATGTCGCGGACCAGGGAGATTTTGGTCGAGGCCGGCGTAAGGCCGTCCGGGTCGGGAAAGTTCAGGGCCAGGATGGCGAAGGCTATGCCTACCGCGGCCTGGAGGATGAGCTTGGCCTTCGCGTCCAGGCCAAGGCTCCGCTGGCGGGAGATTTTGATGAAATCGTCCAGGAAGCCCACCAGCCCCATGCCGACCATCAGGAAGAGCAGGATCAGTGCCGAGGCGGAGGGGCCTGACGAGTCCGGGTTCATCATCCACATAATCAGGTGGGTCAGCCCGTAGCTGAGCAGGACCGCACCCACCACCACGGTGCCGCCCATGGTGGGCGTACCGCGTTTGGTGTGGTGGGACGTGGGTCCGTCATCACGGATGAATTGGCCGTAGCTCTTGCGGACAAGCAAGCGGATAAACAGCGGCGTTCCCACCAAGGCAAATAGCAGGGCAAGTCCTGCGCCGATCAGTAGTGCAATCACAGCAGCTCGCTCCCTTCATCGGTGGGTTCCGTGGATTGTGGGGGTAATGCTATCCGATCGCCCAGGTGCCGCAGTCCAACGCTGTTGGACGACTTGAAAAGCACCAGGTCGCCGGGCTCAAGCTCGGCGTTGAGGAGCACATAGGCGTCCTCGGCGGTTTCGGCAAAGACGCATTCGTCGCCCCAGGAACCCTCCTGGACGGCGGAAACGTAAAGTGCGCGGGCTTCGCGGCCGACGACGACCAGCCGGGAAATGTTCAGGCGGACCACCTGGGTGCCCACGACGGTGTGTTCACGGATTGAATCGGGTCCCAGTTCCAGCATCGCGCCCAGGACGGCCCAGGTGCGCCGTCCGCGGCCAAGGTCGGCCAGCGTGCGCAGGGCCGCCCGCATGGACTCCGGGTTGGCGTTGTAGGCGTCGTTGATGATGGTCACGCCGTCAGCACGTTCAGTGCGTTCCATCCGCCAACGGCTGGCTGCTGACTGTGTGCTCAGCGATACGGCGATGTCCTTGCCGGACACTCCGGCCGCGTGCGCGGCCGCTGCTGCGGCGAGGAGGTTGCCGGTGTGGTGGGCGCCGATGAGGCGGCTGCTGACGTGCAGGCCTGTTTCGGCGCCGGGCAGGACGAGCTCGAATTCCGGGTTGCCCTCAGCGTTTGTGTCCGGATTCTCGGCCCGAACGGTCGCGTCAGGGCGTCCTTCGGCCGAGAAGCCCAGCACGGTGGCGGCGGTGCGGCTGCGCATGGCAGCGACGCGGTCGTCGTCGAGGTTGATGACGGCGGTGCCGCCGGCGGCGAGGGCCTCCACCAGTTCGCCCTTGGCCTGGGCAATGTTGTCCACACCGCCGAACTCCCCGGCGTGGGCAGTGCCGATGCCGAGGACGACGCCGATGTCAGGCCTCACCATGTCGGCCAGGTAGCGAATGTGCCCGATGCCTGTGGCGCCCATCTCGATCACCAGGTACCGCGTTTGGGTGTCGGCGAGGAAGACGGTGAGCGGTACGCCCACCTCGCCGTTGTAGGACCCCTGCGGGGCAACGGTCGCGCCCTGCTGGGTGAGGATGCCGGCGAGGAGGTCCTTCGTGGTGGTCTTCCCGGCGGAACCGGTGATCCCGATGACGGTCAGGGGGTCGCCTGCGGCAGAACGGGCCAGGCGGATCCGACGGACCGCTTCGGCGGCCAGCGCGCCCATGGCCAGCACGGCATCCTCTACCAGGACGGCCGGATAGTTGACGCCGTCCGGGCCCGTTACGGGGCGCTCGGCGAGGACCAGCACCGCACCCCGGCTGAAGGCGGCGGCAACGAAGTCGTGGCCATCAGCGTGCTCGCCAGGTTTCGCCACGTATAGCGACCCGGCGGCAGCCTCGCGCGAATCGGTGACCACCGAAAGGGGCGTGATCCCCGGATCGGCGTTCAGGCGTCCGTGTGTGATATCGGCGATTTCCGCCGCAGTAAGTGCAATCATCTCGGTCTAGGACTCTATCCGGTCGTCTCGGAGAACGGTGAATCCCCTGGCTGTCAAGGCGTTCCGCAGTTCCACACGGTCGTCCAGTGCAAGATTGACGCCCTTGACTTCCTGCCAGACCTCATGGCCGCGGCCGGCCACAAGAATGGTGTCGGCCGGACCGGCCAGTTCCACGGCGCGCCGGATGGCGGCGTCGCGGGGATAAACCTCTTCGATGACACACTCCGGAGATTCCTGTTCGCGCGCCGACCGTGCGCCCGCCAGCACATCTGCCCTGATGGCTGCAGGGTCTTCGTCGTGGGGGTCGTCATCCGTGACGATGACGATGTCGGCCATCTTTGCTGCGACGGCGCCCATGGCGGGACGCTTGCCCTGGTCGCGCTGTCCGGTGGCTCCGAAAACCACGATCACCCGGGAGCCGGGCAGCGGTGACCTGACCGCTTCCAGTGCGCGTGCCAGGGCATCAGTGTTGTGGGCGAAGTCCACTACAGCCGCCGGTTCTTCGGATACGAGCTGCATGCGTCCCGGTACCGCCACGGTGAACGGGTCGTGGTGGTCCAGGGCGGCCTGCACGGTGGCGGCGTCCATTCCGCTGGCCAAGACCATTACGGTGGCCAGTGCGGCGTTGGCGACGTTGAAAGCGCCAGGCAGGCCGGTGTGGACATTCAGTGTAACGCCGTCGGGTCCCTGCAGGCTGAAGTCGGTACCCAGCCCACGCGCGGCGGTGGCCGTTACGGTCCAGTCGGTGGGAGCTCCGCCGGTTGTCATCGAGAGGGTGGTGACCGGGGTCCGTGCCGTGGCCGCAAGCCTGCGGCCCCATTCGTCGTCGACCGTCACCACAGCCCTGCGGGCACGGCCCGGCGTGAACAGTTCCGCCTTTGTGGCGAAGTAGTCCTCCATGGTGCCGTGCAGATCCAGATGGTCCTGCGTCAGGTTCGTGAAACCGGCAACGTCGAAGTGCACACCGTCCACCCGCTGAAAGGACACGGCGTGGGAGGAGACTTCCATGGACGCGGCGTCCAGTCCCCGTTCCCGCATGAGGGCGAGCAAGCCGTGGAGATCCGGTGACTCAGGCGTGGTCAGGAGGCTGGGAACCGGTTCTCCGCCGGCCAGGATTTCGATGGTTCCGATCAGGCCGGTCTGCTGCCCGAGCGCACGGAGCAAGGCGTTGATGAAGTACGTGGTGGTGGTCTTGCCGTTGGTTCCCGTTACACCATACAAGCGCGGCGTCCGCCCAACTGCTGGCTGGCTCTGGTAGATCATGGCGGACAGCGGCCCCACCACGTTGCGCGGTCCGTCCACCACCAGGACGGGGACGGCGGTATCCGCTGACAGCGCGAGAAGGCGTGCACCGGCGTCGTCGGTCAGGACTGCCACCGCTCCCCTGCCGACCGCCTGCGACACGAAGTCTGCGCCATGGCGGGAAGCACCCGGCAGCGCCACATACAGGTCGCCCTGTTCCACGGCTCGCGAGTTCAGTGAAATTCCCGTGACGCTGACGGCAGCGGAGGCGCCCGGGACCTGCACACCGATCGCGTCGCCGATCGTGTCCAGGCGGACCGCAGCAACTGCCGTAGGCCTGAACCGAGCGGGGGCCGGTGCCCCTGCCGGCCCCGCGTTGCTGGCTGATGCGTTCTGCTCTGACAAGGGAATCTCCGATGGTGGTACTAGTGGATCATGCCCGCGGGAGACTGCTTCCGCTGCGGGCAATAAGGGAACTGCTGCCTGGCTTGATGCTACTTGGCGTACTGCGGCAGCCTGGCCGGTTCGCCCGCGGACGGCTGGACGTTGTAGGTGCGCAGTGCCTGGCTCATAACCGAGCGGAACACCGGCCCCTGCGTAATGCCGTAGATATTGCCCTTGGGACGCTGCAGTACCACCTCAACAATAAACCGGGGATCATCCATCGGTGCCATCCCCACAATGGAAGCGGTGTAGCCGCAGAACCCTGACTTCCCGTCGTCGCACGGCGATTCAGAGGTTCCGGTTTTTGCCCCCACCCGGTATCCGTCGATTGCGGCGTCCTTGATCTGGCCTTCGGTCACCGCGCTTTCCAGGATGTCCTGGACCTGCTGCGCGGTGCCGTCCGACACCACCTGGCGGGAAGGCTGCGGGGCGACTTTCTCCTCTGTTCCGTCCGGTGAAACGTACGCGTCAATCAGGCGCGGCTGGAGCATCACACCGTTGTTGGCGATCGTCTGGAAGGCTCGGACTGTCTGCAGGGTGGACTGCGATACGCCCTGGCCGAACAGCACCGTGTATTCCTGGCGGCCGTCCCACTGGTCAGCCGGTGTGAGAATGCCGGAGGCCGTAGCCGGCAATCCAATGTCCGGGGCTTCGCCGATGCCGAATTTCTTAAGCCAGTCGTACCGTTGTTCCTTGGTCAGCCGCGACCCGGCCGCCACGGTGCCGGTGTTCATTGACCAACCCAGGATGCCGGCGAGCGTGCGCTCTTCGGTGCCATGGGTAAAGGCGTCTGTGAAGGTCTGGCCGTCCACGGTGTACGACGGTCCGAGAGTGAACGTATCCAGGGGGCTGGATTTTCCTTCTTCAATCAAGGCGGCGGCCGTGATCATCTTCTGTACCGAGCCGGGCTCATACGCTGCGGTAACGGAGCGCACGCCGCGGTCCTTGGCAGCCACCCGTCCGGGATCGTTCGGATCCGGGGCATTAGTGTCCGCCATCGCGACAATGTCACCGGTCTTGGCGTCCATCACCGTGATGACACCCCACTCGGCGCCCTGTTTGTCTGACTGGCTCTGAATGGCCTGCTGGGCGAAATACTGGAGATCGGAATTGAGCGTGAGCTTGACGTCCTTGCCGTCCTCCGGCGGTGTCAGGTCATCCACGCCGACCGGAATCCGGAGACCGTCGGCACCGATCTCGAAGAGCCGCTTGCCGTCCTTCCCGCGCAGCAGCCCATCCTGGGTCTGCTCGATCCCCGCCTGGCCGGTGTTGCCGTCCTGGAGGAAGCCGATAATACCGCCGGCCACGGAACCGTTCGGATACACGCGTTTGCTGACGCCCTCAGTGACGATGCCGGGAATACTGAGATCCGAGACCCTGAGCTCGACATCCGGCTTCAGGTCCTTGGCGACGATGTGGTACTTCGATTCGCCCGTCACGGCGTTCCTGAGTTCGTCAGCGTCCATGCCCAGGACAGCCGCGAGTTCGCTGATGCCCTGCTCCCGGCTGACTTCAACAAGTTTGTCCACGCCCTCCTCCAGGCGCCAGAACTTCTCTGTCTTCGTGTTGGTGGTTTGGTCAACCACAACGTTGTAGCGGATCACACTGTTGGCCAGGACCGTCCCGTTGGCGCCAAGGATGCTGCCGCGTTCGGCGGGGAGGGAAGTCTCGCGCATCCGGTAATCGAGCGCAGCTGCGGCCATCCCGCCGACGTCGAGCCCCTGGACGAAAAAGAGCTTGCCGCCCACCACTAATAGCAGCGTCAGCATAATGCCCAGGCCGAGGCGCAGCCGCTTGGTGGCGTTAGGGGCCTTGCCGCTTTTTGCCCTGCCCGTCCTCTGCGCCACCGTGATTCCCTTGCTGCTCGCCTTGTTGCCTGTTTATTACCTGACTGGTTGTCCTTCAGCGGCTACCGGTTAGACCCGGGCACCTTCTGTTCGGGTGCTGGAACCGAACCGCCGTGGAGCTCCACGGCACGTGCCGGTGGTGCGGGCGCTTCAGCCGGCTGTGCTGCAGCGGCAGGTGCCGCTGCCCGGGCCGATGCAGGGGCCGCAGCAGGGGCCGCAGCAGGGGCCGGTTCCTCGGCAGCCGGTTTACGGTTCGTCAGCGGCTCCCACTTCGTCGCCGGGGGAACCACGGTGAGCACTCCCTCTACAGCTGGAGCAGGGATAACCGATCCAGCCGCGCCACCCTTCACCGCCGGAGTTGCCTTGCCCGTGACGGCAAGGGTGGAGAGGTCGATCTGGCCTTTGACGGTCGAAGCCACCATGCCCAGGTCTGAGGCCTTTGCCGCCAGGTTCTGGGGCGCCTCGAAGTTCTGGACCTGCTGTGTCAGGTCCTGGTTCTGCTTGGTCAGCGTGCTTTGCTTACCCCTCAGTTCCACCAGCTGGTACTGGGAGGTAGAGACTGAGATGTTCAGGACCAGCACGGCTACGAGCGCAACAGCGAGCAAGGCGAAACACATCACCACAAACGGCGCACGGCGCTTCTTGGGGGCGGAACGCACCACAGACAGGGGTGTGCGTTCCCTGCGGCCGGTGCCAGAAGGAAGCGACCTGATCGCCGGGGCGCTGCTGCCGGAAACGACCGGGAAGTTCTTGACGGCGGCAGTGCTCATGCTTCTCTCCTGGCTCTGATACGTTCCACGGCCCGCAGCCTGGCGGAGGCTGCGCGCGGATTTTCTGCAATCTCGACGGCGGTGGGTACCTCGGTGCCCTTGGTCAGGGTTTTGAGGAAGGCCTTGTGTTCCTCAAGCTCCACCGGAAATCCGAGCGGCGCGGAGGATTTGGAGCCAGCCTGGAAAACTGATTTGACGATTTTGTCCTCGAGGGAGTGGTAAGACATCACCACGATGCGTCCGCCCAGGGCCGTTGCTGCCACGGCGGCAGGAACAGCGCGCTCCAGCACGTCGAGTTCCTCGTTCACTTCAATGCGCAGTGCCTGGAACGTCCGTTTGGCCGGGTGGCCGCCCGATTTGGCGGCTGCCGCCGGCACCACGGAGCGGATCTGTTCCACGAGTTCCCCGGTGGTGGCGAAAGACTTAACTGTCCTCGCCGCGACAATCCTGTTGGCGATCCTGCCGGCGAACTTCTCCTCGCCCCACTTCCGGATGATCCTGACGAGATCCTCTTCGCTGTAGTTGTTAACCACATCTGCTGCGGTCTGCCCGCGGCTGGTGTCCATCCGCATGTCCAGCGGAGCGTCAAAGGAATAGGCGAAGCCACGCTCACGCTGGTCCAGCTGCAGGGATGAAACGCCCAGGTCCATCAGGATGCCATGAACCTGTGCCACGCCCAGGTCTTCGAGGACTTCGGCGATTTCGTCGTAGACGGCGTGGACCAGGTCGGTCCGGGAAGCGAAAGGCGCCAGCCGCTCCCCTGCCAGTGCCAGGGCTTCCTCATCACGGTCGATGCCGATCAGGTGCAGATCCGGGAAACGCTCCAGCATGGCTTCAGAGTGGCCGCCCATGCCGAGGGTCGCATCAATCGCGATGGGGGTCTCACCTCGGAGGCGGGCAGCTTCGAAGCCGGGGGCCAACAAATTGATGCACCGGTCCTTGAGGACCGGCACATGGCGTTCGGACGTTGGCTTCGGGTGATCGTTCATGCCTTCGTCCTTTCCTGCCGTGGGTGTTGGTAGTGCTGCTTCTTGGGCCAGATCCCCATCCGCGCCTATCGTCCTGCCGGCCTGGCTCCGGGGAAGTGAGCCAGGTTGACTGTCCGATGGGCGGCTGGAGATCTCGTTCAAGAAGCGTCCGCCGGGCCGTTCAGGTGATCACAGGATCCCCGGAATGGCGTCGTCGGTTTCGGAGAAGGCGGTTTCCTTCTCCGCGAGGTACTCGTTCCAGGCCTGGGCATCCCAGATCTCGGCCCGGGTTCCTGCACCGATGACGGCCAGTTCCCTGCCGAGGCCTGCGTACTCCCGGAGCGCGGCCGGAATGGTGATGCGCCCCTGCTTGTCAGGTACCTCGTCCGAGGCTCCAGAGAGAAAGACGCGGATGTAGTCCCGGGCCTGCTTGGAGGAAATGGGCGCCTCCCGCATTTGCTCGTGGACACGTGCAAATTCCTGCTCACTGAAGACGTAGATGCACCGTTCCTGTCCCCTGGTGAGAACAAGCCCGCTGGCAAGCTCCTCACGGAACTTCGCAGGGAGGATAATTCGGCCCTTTTCGTCCAGACGTGGCGAGTGTGTGCCCAGAAACACTGGCCCACCGCCTGTCTGCCGTCAGGAACTGCACATCCCCTGTGTTGCAACTACCCTCTTATGTCCTCCACATTACTCCACTTTCCACCACAGTCAACGCAAATCAAGCCAATATTCCCCCATTTCAGGCCTTCGTCCCCCAAATGGCGCGGGAGCAGGCGGTGGATGGAAGTGGAGGGCCCGGCGCCGTTTCGGTGCGAACCATATCTGCCCGACGGCGGTGCCAGGCCGACGTCGGGCTTTCATCTGACGCTGACGGCGGATCCGCGGGCGTCCGGCCGCTCATCCGGGCCGCAGTAGGGGTCGTTTCCAGCGCGCAAAAGGGCACCGGCCGCTACCTGTTGCGGGTTAAACGCAGAAGACCCGCCGTGGCGGGTCTTCTGCTGCGGTCATCCTGACCGTGGGGAGCGAAATGGAGGGCAGGCCTGAACCTATGGCCATTGCACCGGACTTGCAGGCGCTGCCTTAGGATTCGTCGCGGCGGCGCTCGTCCCAGCGCTCTTCCAGGCTGGACATAAATGAACTCCTGGGCTTTCCGGACTTACCTGTGCCAGGTGCGGAGCGCTGCTTGCCGCCTGCAGCGTTGCGCATTGTGGCGAAGTACACACCGCCGCCCATAACCACAAAGCCCAGGACACCGACAAAGATGTTCGGGACTGTAACGCCGACCAGGAGCACGGCGATCCCCGCGAGGGTGCAGAGCACACCAATCACGATGTGACGGGTGGACCACGTTCGCCCGGGATCCGAACCCATGGAATTCGCGAATTTCGGATCGTCCTCGTGCAGCTGCTTCTCCAGCTGCTCCAGCAGCTTCTGTTCGTGCTCCGAGAGCGGCATCACGACCTCCTTAAGTAGGCCAACGTCCGGGCTGGTCCCATCCCGTACTACTGCTCCGATAACGACCGGCATGCCCGGGAGGTTCCCGCCCCGCCGACGATGGCGGAAAGCGAACACCGGCATGCGGGCCTTTGGAACTGCAGCATGTCCAAGAAGTCCGGCAATAACTGAGAACTATGTACATATAAGGATAGTTTGTCGGGGGCCGTTCTGAAAGACGGCCATCACCTTCCCGAAACACGCACGCATGGTGCCGGCGCCAGGCTAAGACCCGTTTCCCGAATCCAGCAGGCTGGCGGGGAGAATCGATTTGTTTCCGAACTTCCGGCTGACCTCGTCCAGGGCCTGTTCTGCTGCCCGCCAGTTGTCATCCCGGCGGTCAAGGCTCAGCTGAAGGGACGTGTTGGCGGTGTCTTCGAGCTGCTCGGCCCGGATGCCAACAAGCCGCACGGTCATGGGACGGCTCCCCAATGATTCCAGGAGCTGGATGGCCACGGCGTAAATCAGCTGGGCGCTGTCCAGGGGTGTGTGCACAGTGCGGCTCCTGGTGATGGTGGAAAAGTCGGCGTAGCGGAGTTTCAACGCCACCGTCCGTGCCACCATCCCCGAACTCCGCAGCCGTCCTGCCGTCCGGTGGGAAAGCCGCAGCAATTCCCGGGCGATCAGCCCGTCATCGCCCGTGTCCACGGCGAACGTCTCCTCAGCCCCGATGCTCTTCTCGAGCCTCACGGGGGTCACAGGCCGCGGATCGATCCCCCACGACAACCGGTACACGTGCTCACCGGTGGCACCCAGCATTTTCCTAAGGGAGGACACCGGCGTGGCTGCCACGTCCGCCACCGTCCGGATGCCCATCCGGGCAAGGACGTCCGTCGTCTTCGCGCCGATTCCCCACAAGGCCCCGACGGGCAGGCTGTGGAGGTAGGGCACTGTCTCGTCGGGTCCAATCAACAACAGCCCGTCCGGCTTGCAACGCGTGGAAGCAATCTTGGCCACGAACTTACTGGCTGCAATGCCCACGGAGGCCGTAATGCCCAGTTCGGCAGCCACCCGGCGCCGGATCAATTCACCGATGACGCGCGGGGGTCCCAACCGGCGGATGGCGCCGCCGACGTCCAGGAAGGCTTCGTCCACACTCAGCGGTTCCACGAGATCGGTGATGGACTCGAAGATTTCCATCAGCTGGGCGGAAACCTCGTAGTACAGCTTGTGGCGCGGTTCAATGATGACCGCTTTGGGGCACATCCTGGCGGCGACCACCATGGGCATGGCCGACTTCACCCCGAACGCGCGTGCTTCATACGACGCCGAGAGGACCACTGAGCGGTCCGCGGGAAATCCAACGATCACCGGTTTGCCGCGGAGTTCCGGCCGCGTGCGAAGCTCCACGGAGACGAAGAAGGCGTCCATGTCCACGTGCATGATGCAGTTACGCCGGAGCTCACGAAGACCCGCTTCGGTGTACTGGTTGTTCCGCTCAGGCCCCACACCGGCAATTGTATCGGTTGGTACTGACTAAACTGGAGGCTGAATCCGGCATCAACACCAGGAGGACAGTCCCTGTGACCGTCATGAGAAGTCTTAAGCCAACAGGATTAGCGGCACTGGCCGCGGGCGCAATACTGGCCCTCGCTGCCTGCAGCCCCGCGGAGCCCGGAGTGACATCATCCTCCCCAGTTACCTCCTCACCAGCGTCGGACGGCGCCAGCATCACCGCCTCCGCCAGTCCGACGGCGTCGCCGGGAACTTCCGCCACTGTTGGGACAATCGTCGCAGGGTTCCCGGAAACGCTGCTTCCCCTGATGCCCGGCGCCACGGTGATTTCGAGCAGCTTTGACAAGACCTCAACGCCCGCCACCGCGGCACTCGTGGCAAGCATCAATGCCCCGACTGCCGCCGTCGTGGATTTCTACACAAAGCACCTGGAGGCGCAGGGATTCAAAGCCGTCCCCGGCGACGCAGTGGGCGCCGTTGCTTCCAAGGACTTCGTCCGGAACGACTCCGAGACGGTCAACATCGCCGCCGTCGAAGCGGCCGGTGTTTCCACGTTCACCATCGGCGCCAACGTGGCTGCTGAGTCAGCCAAGTGAGCGTTTCAGAGCAGCTAAGGATTGAGCAGACTGCATTCGTCGCCGCCGTTGCCGGTGAGCTGACAGACTTCCTCACCACGCGGCAATCCCTGATGGCCGCCATATCACCCGATATCGATCCCATCATGGGTTCCATTTCCAACCTGGTGACCGGCGGCAAAAGGCTCCGTGCGCTGATGTGCTACTGGGGATGGCGCGGCGCGGGCGGCGAGCCGGCGGCCCAGGAAATCGTGACGGCGGGATCGGCCCTGGAGCTCTTCCAGGCAGCTGCCCTGATCCATGACGACATCATTGACCGCTCGGACACGCGGCGGGGCGGCCCCAGCGTGCATCGCCGCTTCAGCCAGCTGCACCACGCGCAGGGCTGGGCCCTGGACAGCGAGCGGTTTGGGCAGGCAGCCGCGATCCTCACCGGGGATCTTTGCCTCTCGTTCAGCGAGGAGGCCTTCACGGACATCGGCGCACAGGCGGCTGCCGGCAGCAGGGCACGGCTGATCTTCAACCTCATGCGTGCCGAGGTGATGGCGGGGCAGTATCTTGACATCCTGGAGGAAGTGGCCGGTCCTGTCCGGGACCGGGCCGGAGCAGTGACACGGGCACAGTCCATCATCAGGTTCAAGTCCGCCAAATATTCCACTGAGCACCCGCTGGCGCTTGGCGGCGCCTTGGCGGACGCTCCGGACGAGTTGCTCCGGGGCTACTCGGCCTTCGCGTTGCCGCTGGGCGAGGCGTTCCAACTGCGCGACGACGTCCTGGGCGTCTTTGGGGACCCTGTCACCACGGGCAAGCCGGCAGGTGACGATCTCCGCGAAGGCAAACGGACCGTACTCATTGCCCTCGCGCTGGGCCAGGCATCAACCGCAGAATCGGCGTTTATCGATGCGAAGCTGGGCAGCCCTGACCTGGGTGACGCCGATGTGGCCGAGATCCGCCGGATCATCGAAGAGTCGGGGGCCCTTCAGGCCACTGAAGTGCTGATCAACGAATTTGGCGCCGCGGCGTATGACGCACTGGAACAGCTGCCGCTGGAAGAACTGCCCAAGACTGCCCTGCGGAAGCTGGCGGAAGCGACGGTCAGCCGCGCATCCTGACGCTGGCGCCCGTCTTGGGCACGTCCGCGGGCCCGGCGTCGTCCGGGCCCTTTGTGCTGCTTACCAGGCCAGGGTCTGGGCCCGGCGCCTGATTTCCGTCTTGCGGCCTTCCCGCAATGCATCAATCGGCCGGCCGCGGAGCGACTCGTCGGGGGTAAACAGCCAGACGATGAGATCCTCGTCGGAATAGCCGGCGTCCGCCAGGACCACAATGGTCCCTTTGAGGCTGTCGACAACCTGGCCGTCCAGGATAAACGCGGCCGGAACTGAACGTATCCGGCGCTCCCCGACCCGCAGGGCCGCCAAAGCCCGTTCATCAATAAGGCCATGGACTCTCGTAATCGAAACGTCCAACAACTGCGCGACATCCGGCAGGGGCAGCCACTCGCCCACAAGGCTTTCTACGTTACTCACGGTTCAAGGTTGCCACGGCCGGAGCCCTGCCGCCTAGTCGGGATTGGCCGCCACTGCCGCGAATCACGCGACACTCCATAAAACTCTTTATTCTGCGTGGGGCGGAATTCTTGTGCTAGGCGAACTTTCGTGAGAGATTCACATAGATCACATTTGAAACATCAATAACTTAAGTAACACTAGTATCAATAGTCACATCGCATCTCCCGCCCCCGGCAGTTGAAGAAGAGGATTCTTTCCATGACGACGTCCCGCTCGCCAAAGCAGCCCTCCAGGCAGAGCCTGCCCATGATTGCTGTCACCACAGCAGCGCTTCCTGCGGTTGTCCTGTCGTCGTTGGCCCTCGCCCAGCCTGCTGCCGCAGAGGCCCCTGCCCGTGCTATCCCGGCAACCCTTGCCGCCGCGATGAAGGCCCAGGCAGCCGAACCTAAGGCTGCCCTGATCCCGGCGGCCTCGGTTTCCACGACTATTCCGGCTGCCTTCCAGCCCATGCAGCCGGCGGCTCCCGCGGAATACACCATTGCCCGGGGCGACACCATCAGCGGAATCGCCGGCAAATTCGGGCTGGAAACGTACGAGGTCCTTAAGCTCAACAACCTCCAGCCGAACACAATCATCTACCCCGGCCAGAAGATCAAGCTGTCTGGCACGGGTTCCGCCCCCGCCCCGGCTCCTGCGGCCCCTGCCGCGGCCGCTCCGGCCAATGCCGGAGGCAGCTACACCGTAAAGTCCGGCGATACGCTCGGCGCCATCGCGGCCCGGCACAAGGTCAGCCTGTCGGACGTTTTCAGCTGGAACGGCCTGAACATGCGCTCCATCATCTACCCCGGCCAGAAGATCAAAGTCGGCGCAGGTGCTCCCGCAGCCCCGGCTGCACCGGCTTCGGCCGTGCAGCCTACTTCCGCTCCCGCAGCGCCCGCTCCCGCTCCTGCTGCGCCGGCTCCCGCACCAGCTCCTGCTGCGCCCGCTCCCGGCAGTTCATACACGATCAAGGCCGGGGACACCCTGTCAGCGATCGCCTCCCGGCACGGCGTCAAGCTCTCGGACATTCTCGCGGCCAACCAGCTGAGCATGACCACTGTCATCTACCCCGGCAACAAGCTGGTCATTCCCGGCGCCTCCCTTCAACCCGCTTCCTCCACCCCGGCGGCACCCCCCGCCCCGCTGGTGCCGAGCTCCTTCCTGGGTTTCACCTACCCCGCTGCCGTTGTGAGCTCCGCCAATGAGAACAAGGCCTTGCTGAACGCCTCTCCCGTACCGTCCCGGGCCGAGATGCGCGCAATTGTGGCCGACACAGCACGCCAGATGGGAGTGGACCCCACCCTGGCCCTCGCCTTCGCGCACCAGGAGTCCGGCTTTAACCAGCGTGCGGTGTCACCTGCCAACGCGATCGGCACCATGCAGGTCATCCCGTCCTCCGGGCAGTGGGCCTCAGACCTCGTAGGGCGGAAGCTGAACCTGCTGGACCCCTACGACAACGCGACGGCCGGCGTGGCGATCATCAAGCGGCTTATCGCCACCAGCAAGGACCTCGACACAGCAATTGCGGGGTACTACCAGGGCCAGTACTCTGTCAGCAAATACGGCATGTACGACGACACCAAAGCCTACGTAGCTGCCATCAAGGCGCACCAGAAGAACTTCGGCTAAAGAGCCACCGGGCCATGGTTCCCCGGGCTTGCTGAAGCCGGCCCAACGGGGTAACGATAAGGGTCCGGACCGCACGTCGGTTCGGACCCTTTTCCATGCGGGATTAGGATCGTAGGGTGCAGGAACAAGTGTCAGACCGTCTCGTTGGAACGCTGGTGGACAACCGCTACGCCGTCCGCTCCAAACTCGCGCGCGGCGGCATGTCCACTGTATATCTGGCAACGGACCTTCGGCTGGAACGCGATGTTGCCCTGAAGGTCCTTCATCCCCACCTCGCCACCGACGAGACGTTTCTGGACCGGCTGGGCCGCGAGGCGAAAGCCGCCGCGAAGCTGTCCCACGCCCATGTGGTGGGAGTCCTGGACCAGGGTAACGACGGCCAGACGGCTTATCTGGTCATGGAACACATCAAGGGTCACACCCTCCGCGACGTCATCAGATCCAAAGGTGCGCTGCCTCCCCGCCTGGCCCTTGCCCTGATTGATCCGGTAGTGCAGGGACTCGGCGCGGCCCATGCCGCGGGGCTGATCCACCGGGATGTGAAACCGGAGAACGTCCTGATCGCGGACGACGGCCGGATCAAGATCGGCGACTTTGGACTGGCCCGGGCAGTAACGACGTCAACGAGTACCGGGACGCTGATCGGTACGGTGGGTTATCTCTCCCCCGAGCTTGTGCTGGGAAAGCAGGCTGACACCCGGAGTGATATCTATTCGGTGGGCATCATGCTCTATGAGATGCTGACCGGCCAGCAGCCGTACGACGGCGAGGTCCCCATCCAGGTTGCGTACAAGCACGTGAATGAAACGGTCGGTCCGCCGTCGGCCTTAGTGCCTGGCCTCGCCGCAGAGGTGGATGAACTCGTCCAGTGGTGCACCGCAAACGATCCCGAGAACCGCCCGGTGGACGGCAACGCCCTGCTGCAGGAACTCCGCCACATCCGGACCAACCTCACGGATGCCGAACTGGACCTCAGGCCGCCTGCCGCGACCCAAGAAGGCCAGCAGAACCAGACCGAGATCATCGCCCGCACCAACAACCCCACCGCCGTGATGTCGTCCTTCTCCCGGCCGCAGCCACAGCACCCACCGCACGCTCCGCATGCCCTGTATCCGCCCGACGCCGACTACCGGCCAGGCGAACAGTTCCGGCCGGAAGCGCACTACAGGCCAGATGCTCAAGACGCCGTCCCGGCAGCGATCCCCCTCAGCAAACGCGCCCGCCGCAAGCTCGACAGGGAGGACGAGAAGGCAAGGTCCAGGGCTGCGGCGACCCCGGTCCGGAGTCTGCGGGAGGGGAACCCGCGGCGCCGCGGCGCCCTCTGGGTGGTGGTCCTGGTCATCATCGCGTTGCTTGCCACAGGAGCCGGCTGGTTCTTCGGCATGGGCCCCGGGTCGCCGGGCACCATTCCGGCGGTCGCCAACAAGTCAGTGGCCCAGGCCCAGCAACTGCTGAGCGAGGCGGGGTTCCAGTCGCGTACCAACGATGTCTTTGACGACGACGTTCCGTCCGGCCTCGTTGTGGGCTCCGACCCGACTGCCGGCACAGAGACCAGGAAGTTCCAGCTCGTGTCCCTGTTTGTTTCCAAGGGGCCGCAACTGTTCGAACTCCCGAAACTGACCGGCGGAACACTTGACGATGCGAAAAATGCACTGAACCAGGCCGAAATGGCGC
The DNA here is from genome assembly GCF_023913735.1 of Pseudarthrobacter raffinosi. Classification (GTDB taxonomy): domain Bacteria; phylum Actinomycetota; class Actinomycetes; order Actinomycetales; family Micrococcaceae; genus Arthrobacter; species Arthrobacter raffinosi. The sequence goes on along the minus strand of NZ_JAMXBH010000007.1, from coordinate 50,877 downwards.
TAGGTACAGTTAGTGAAAAATTTGATGACGCCGTTGCCGCCGGCGTTGTGTTGGCCCAGGATCCCGCCGCAGGAACCCCAGCGCGCCATGGCACTCCGGTAGCCCTGTCCGTCTCCAAGGGTCCGCAGCCGATCCCCGTTCCGTCAGTCGTCGGGCTGGAGGAGGACGCCGCCGTCGAAACCATCGAGTCGGCCGGGCTCAAGGCCGATGTCGCGAAGGACAAAGTCAACGACAGGCACGTGCCCAAGGGGTCGGTTGCCGCGCAGTCGCCTGCGACCGGCACCCTGACCAAGGGCGGCACGGTGACGCTGACCATTTCAGACGGACCCAAGCTCGTTGAAGTCCCCAGTTTCATCGGGAAACAAGCCAAGGAAGCCGAAGACGCGCTGCGTGCGCTGGGCTTCGAGGTACGGGTGAACAATATCCTCGGCGGCTTCTTCGGCACGGTACGGGATCAGGACCCGGTGAAGAAGAGGGTGCCTGAAGGCTCCGTAGTTACCCTGACAGTGGTGTAGCCGGCGGACTGCCGGCCACACCACCGCGGAAGTCCGACTCCGCGTCGAGCGGTCAGTGCTTGGCCAGTGCTCCGGCCACCAGGAACGCCATTTCCAGGGACTGCATGTGGTTCAGGCGCGGATCGCAGACCGACTCGTACTTGTCGAGGAACGCTTCCTGGTCCACCGGATCGGCACCGCCCAGGCATTCGGCGACGTCGTCGCCGGTCATCTCCACGTGGAGGCCACCGGGAACCGTGCCCAAAGCATGGTGGACTTCGAAGAACCCGCGTACTTCGTCAATGACGTCGTCGAAGTTCCGGGTCTTGTAGCCGTTGGGCGAGGTGACGGTGTTGCCGTGCATCGGATCGGTGACCCAGAGAACCTTGGCGCCGGAGGCGGTCACCTTCTCCACAATGGCGGGAAGCTTCTCGCGGATATTGCCCGCGCCCATACGCGTGATGAACGTCAGCCTGCCCGGCTCCCGCTCGGGGTCCAGCTTGTCGATGAGGCGGAGGGCGTCGTCGCCGGTTGTCGACGGGCCCAGCTTCACGCCAATGGGGTTCCGGACGCGTGAGAGGAAGTCAACGTGCGCGTGGTCAAGCTCGCGCGTACGCTCCCCGATCCACAGGAAATGCGCCGACGTGTCATACGGGAAACCGGTCCGCGAATCAATGCGGGTCAGTGCGCGCTCGTAGTCCAGCAGCAGGGCCTCGTGGCTGGCGAAGAATTCCACCCGCTTGAGTGCTTCGAAATCAGCCCCGCAGGACGCCATGAACTTGATGGCGCGGTCGATGTCACGGGCCAGGGATTCGTAACGGGCGTGCGCCGGGTTCTCGGTGAAACCCTTGTTCCACTGGTGCACGGAGCGCAGGTCCGCGAAGCCGCCCTGCGTGAAGGCCCTGATGAGGTTCAGGGTGGAGGCGGACGTGTGGTAGGCCTTGAGCATCCGGGCGGCGTCATGGCCACGGGACTCGGGGGTGAACTCGTAGCCGTTGACGATGTCGCCGCGGTACGCCGGGAGGGTCACGCCGTCGCGGGTCTCGTCGTTGGAAGAGCGGGGCTTGGCGAACTGGCCGGCCATCCGGCCCATCTTGATGACTGGCATCGCTGCGCCATAGGTGAGCACCACTGCCATCTGGAGGATGGTCTTGACCCGGGCGCTGATTTTATCCGCTGTTGCCGCTTCAAAGGTCTCAGCACAGTCGCCACCTTGCAGCAGGAAGGCTTTGCCCTCCGCCGCAGCCGCCAGCCGTTCCCGGAGAACGTCCACTTCGCCGGCGAATACCAGCGGCGGGAGCACGGAAAGCTCCCCGACAGACGCGTCGAAAACGTCCTTGTCCTGCCAGCTGGGCTGCTGGGAAACGGGAAGGTCACGCCAATCATCGAGGCCAGGATAATTGGCTGCTCCGCTCTGGGCGGTGCTGGACAGCGAAAAGGCAGGTTTTGCAGATAGCTCAGTCACTATCTAAGACTAATGTGCGCGGCTGGCTTCAGGACACCTGACCGTCACGCGTACAGAGAGCGGCGTCACAGTCAGCCTGCCGGGTCCTTACCCTCGGCATCAGTGCCCTCAGCCCCGCCGTCAGGGTCGGCGCGTTTCGCGGTGGCGTCCCCAGCCTCGGTGGCTGCTGCGCCCGTAAGGCGGAGCTTCACCACGGCAGCGTACTCGTCCACGTACTCCTGGCCGGAGAGCCGCATCAGCTCGAACATGATTTCGTCGGTGACCTTGCGCTGGACCAGCCGGTCCTCCGCCTGGTCTGCGTACTGGCTGAAATCCAACGGCGCACCGAAAATCATGCCGATGCGCCGGATGTTCGGCATCCGCTTGCCGATGGGCTGAACCTTGTCCGTGCCAATCATGGCCACGGGAATCACGGGCACACCAGCCTGCAGGGCCAGCCTGGCGACGCCCACTTTGCCCCGGTAGAGGCGAGCGTCGGGGCTGCGGGTCCCTTCAGGGTAGATGCCCAGCAGTCCCCCGCTTGTCAGGACATCCATGCCGGCGTTGAGCGAAACAGCCGATGCCGCGCCCCCGGACCTGTCCATGGGCAGCTGGTTGGTGAGCCTGAAGAACATGGCCGTCAGCCTTCCTTTGATGCCGGTGCCGGTGAAGTACTCGGACTTGGCCAGGAAAACAACCGGCCTGCGGACCATCAGGGGCATAAAGATGGAGTCGGAGAAAGACAGGTGGTTTGAGGCGATAATTGCCGCGCCCTGCGCCGGAACATTGTCCAGGCCCTTGACCCAGGGGCGGAAAAGAAGCCGCAGCACCGGCCCCAGGAAGATCCTCTTCATGACCCAATAGAACACGTGACGAACCTCTCCGGAAGCCGGCCGGCCGGCCCTTCGTCGGGCCGGGCGGGCACTCCAGTGCAACCCTACTCTAGTGAGATTTGTCGAGAACAATGACACGATGGTGTTATGACAGAAAGCAGCATCATGCCCCGGCCTGCCGCTTTCAGCTACCCCGGCCACGGACCCAATGCCACTACCGGGATTGCCATCTGCCATGGCTTTACCGGCAGCCCGCTCAGCGTCCTGCCCTGGGCAGAGAACCTCGCCGCCCAAGGATTCGCCGTGTCGGTGCCGCTCCTGCCCGGCCATGGTTCGGATTGGCGGCAGCTCGCCCGCTCGAACTGGCGTGACTGGTACGGGACTTTCGAATCGGCGTACCTGCAGCTGAGCGCTCAGACAGAGCAGTGTTTTGTGGCCGGCCTCTCGATGGGCGGCGCCATTGCGCTGCTGACTGCCGCCAGGCATCCCGTGGCTGGCGTCTCTTTGGTGAATCCCGGCCTCAGCTTCTACGACCGCCGCGTGCGGGTCATCGGAGTTCTCAAGTACTTCCAGCGCACCACACTGCCCATTCAGGAGGAACAGCCGACGGCGGACGTCACCAATGACGGCGACTACTCACGGACTCCGTTGGCAGCCGTGCACGAGCTCAAGAAGCTTTTCGGCACAGCCACCCGCGGGCTGCACCAGGTCACCGCCCCGGTGCAGGTATTCAAGTCCCAGTCGGACGTCGTGGTGCCGGCCACCTCACTACTGATGTTGCGGCAGCGTTTGGGCTCACGGCTGGTGGAGGTAGTGGACCTGCACAACAGCGGTCACGTGGCCACCCTGGATGTTGATGCGCCCGAGATTTTTGCCCGTTCCAGCGCCTTCTTCCTTGCCCATGCACCCAGCACTGCACCGTCAGCCCGAACCGCGGCCACACCTCACACCACCTCGGAGACTACATGACCGGCGTACCGGACCACAGCCCTTTCAGCAGCACCTTCAACGGCGAAGGAGCCCGGATCGGGGTGGTCCTCTCACACGGATTCACGGGCAGTCCGCACGGGCTGCGCGCGTGGGCCCAGTCGCTTGCCGACGCCGGCTTCGCGGTACGCATGCCGCTGCTGCCCGGGCACGGCAGCCGTTGGCAGGACCTTGCCCGCACGCGCTGGCCGCAATGGCACGACGCCCTGGACGACGCCTACCTGGAGCTGGACTCCCACTGCGACCACGTCTTCGTCGCCGGGCTGAGCATGGGCGGTACCCTGGCCCTGAGAATTGCCGCCACCCGGCCCGTGGCGGGGGTGATCGTGGTGAACCCCGGACTGGTGATTGATGATCCACGCGCTCCACTGGCGGGCATCCTGAAACTGGTCCTGAAGAGCACCCCGGCCATTGCCAACGACATCCTCAAGCCCGGGATGGACGAGGGCGCCTACCCGCGAACGCCCGTAGCCGCGGCCCACGAGCTGAACAAGATGTTCAAGGACACCATCCGGCTGCTCCCCCGCATCACCGCACCCGTACGGGTCTTCCGGTCCACCGTGGACCACGTTGTCTCTGACACGAGTGTGGCAGCCCTGCGCCGCGGCCTGACCAACGCTCCACTGACACTGACCACTCTGGAGAACAGCTACCACGTGGCAACACTGGATAACGACGCCGAGGACATCTTCCAGGGCTCCGCCGACTTCATCCGCGCGGTGGTTGCCGGCACGGCAGCAGCCCAGGTCCAGGAGGGCACTGCCCATGAATAGGCCCGACTCCGGATCGCCGGACCAGAGCGCAAACCAGGACGATGCTGTGTGGCTGGACCTGGTGGCCCGGCTCGAAGAGAAACCTGCCAACCCTACCGGCACAGCGGACGCCTCCTCGGGCCCTGACGCCACGGGCATTGTCCCTGAAACTCCTGGTCCGGCTGGCCCGGAGGCCGTGGCCGGGTCCGGCAGGTCCGCGACATTCCGCGACTTTGATCCGCTGGGTCTGGCCGGAACAGCCCCCACCGAACTGTCCGCAGCCGAACGGCAGGCGGCGACGCCGGGCGCCGGTGACGGCGGGCAGGTCGAGGCCGGCGAGCGGACCGGCGGTGACAGCCAGGGCGGCCCTGCCGCCTTCGGCCCGCGTGACTACGCTGCGGAGGACGACGCCGGGGACTTCGTTCCCGAAGAACCGCCAAGCCTTGCAGGCACGGATCCCCTGACCATGCTTGCCTGGCTCGGCGCAATTGGTGCGCCCATTGCCTTGCTCCTGGCCGTGATGTTCTGGCGGTCAGCGCCGCTGCTGGCGATCGTGGGCATGGTGGCAGTGTTCATCCTTGCCGTGGTTTACCTGATCATGAAGCTGCCCCAGGAAAAGGACGAGAACGACGACGGCGCCCGCGTCTAAGGTGCGTCCCTCACCGCATGCGGCTACTGACGCGGGACAGATCGGCCGCCCCGATGAGCCCCGCGTTTGGTCCGAGCGCTGCCAGCGCGATGCCGGCTGCCGGACGGAAGCCACGGCCCGTTAGGTTCCGGGCGAACGCCTTGCGCGCGGGCTCCACCAGCAGGTCCCCTGCCGAGCAGAGTCCCCCGCCGATCACAAACAGTCCCGGATCCAATGCTGCCGCCAGGTTCGCCAATCCCAGGCCCAGCCACTCGCCCACTTCATCCAGGAGTTCGCGGCAGGCCGCGTCACCGGCGAGTGCCAGATCAGTGACAATGGCCCCGGTGATCTGCTCGGCGTCACCGCCGACGGTGGCCAGCAGTTCCTGGGCAACCGGCGAATTGGCCCGCGCCAGAATCCTCGCTTCCCGGCCGAGGGCGTTGCCCGAGGCGTACTGCTCCCAGCAGCCCCGGTTACCGCACTCGCAACGCTGCCCGCCGGGCATGATGATCTGGTGGCCGAATTCGCCGGCTACACCAAACCGGCCGCGCTCCACCCGCCCGTCCATCACCATGGCACCGCCGATGCCGGTACCGAGGGTGATGCATACCAGCCGGTCCTCGCCCTGCCCTGCACCAAAGCGCCATTCCGCCCAGGCCGCGGCGTCGGCGTCGTTCGTCAGCAGCACAGGCCGGCGCAGCAGGCGCTGCAGGTTTGCGCGCAACGGCTCGTTGCGCCAGGCGAGGTGCGGACTGAAAAGCACGGTTCCGCCGTCCAGATCCATCCAGCCGGCCGCACCGATGCCTACTGACCAGACCCTGTGGCCGGCACCGAGTTCGTCCACGAGCTCTACGATGACCTGCTCTACCGCACGCGGGTCGCTGCCGGGTGTGGACCGCCGGGCCTCGCTCAGGATCCTTCCGTCGGCGTCCACCACGCCGGCGGCGACTTTGGTGCCGCCGATATCGATGCCGATTGCCAGCCCCTTGCGCCCGAGCCGCAGGTGCTCGCGGAACGATTCCACCTGCCGCGGCCGGGCCCTCAATGCCAGCGGCCGCCGCCGCCAGGGAGCCGGACGTCGGGGCGGGGCGGCTGGCTCGCCGGGGGGCGTTTCGTACATAGTGCTTCATTCTAGGGCGCGCCGGGCGGGCAGCGCCGGAGGCCGGGCCCATGGCCCCCTCACTCCTCTTTGACTCATATGTTACTGGCCAGTAGGTTTGTTTCTGCACGGCCAAGTTACAGGGCGTATTAGTCTTTAGGCATACCCTGTGCGGGTCTATGGATATCAAAGGAGCTATAGTGCGCGAATTCAGTGTTCCGCCCCTGGTTGTTGTCCCACCGGAAAGCAACATCACCGATCTCTTGCTTCGGCAGGCAGCCAAGCCCAGCAACCCGGCGCTCTTCTCGCGGCTGGACTCCGCAGGCGCCTGGCGGGACGTCACCGCCACAGACTTCCTGGCGGACGTCTCAGCCCTTGCGAAGGGCCTGATGGCCAGCGGCGTGGGAGCCGGCGACCGGGTGGGCATCATGTCCCGGACACGCTACGAATGGGCCCTCATCGACTTCGCCATCTGGTTCGCCGGCGGCGTCTCAGTGCCCATCTACGAGACCTCATCGCCGTCGCAGGTTGCCTGGAACCTCGGTGACTCCGGTGCAGTGGCCGCCTTCGGCGAGGCCGCCCACCACGAGGACATCATCAGGCAGGCTGCCACCTCGGAAGGCCTCACCGCCCTCCAGCACGTCTGGCAGCTCGAAGGCGGCGGACTGGACGCCGTCCGTGAGGCCGGCCGGGACGTCAGCGACGCCGACCTTGAGGCCCGCCGCTCATCGGCGCGGCTCAGTGACGTTGCCACCCTGATCTACACCTCCGGCACCACCGGCCGGCCCAAGGGCTGCGAGCTGACCCACGGCAACTTCGTTGAGCTGTCCGACAACGCCCTGGCACTGCTTGGCGACGTGGTCAACGAACAGGCAAAAACCATCATGTTCCTGCCTTTGGCGCACGTCTTTGCCCGGTTCATTTCGGTGCTGGCTGTGGCCGCCGGGGCCACCGTGGCACACACCCCCGACATCAAGAACCTGCTGGCTGACCTGCAGAGCTATCAGCCCACGTTCATCCTGGCCGTGCCGCGCGTCTTCGAAAAGGTGTACAACTCGGCCCTGACAAAGGCAGAGGACGGCGGCAAGGGTGCCATCTTCCACAAGGCCACGGAGACCGCCATCGCGTTCTCCAAAGCCCGCCAGGCCGGGCACGTTGGCCTGGGGCTGAAACTCAAGCACACAGTGTTCGACAAACTCGTTTACGGCAAGCTGCGCGCTGCGATGGGCGGGAACGTGGCCCATGCTGTGTCCGGCGGCGGTCCGCTCGGCGAACGGCTGGGCCACTTCTTCCAGGGCATCGGCCTGCAGATCCTTGAAGGGTATGGCCTGACCGAGACCACCGCCCCGATTTCCGTCAACACGCCGGCCCTGATCAAGATCGGTTCCGTGGGGAAGCCCCTGCCGGGCAACTCCGTCAGGATCGCCGAAGACGGCGAGATCCTGGCCAAGGGCGTCTGTGTGATGCGCGGCTACTACAAGCGCGATGACCTGATGGCGGATACGTTTGCCGATGACTGGTTCCGCACCGGCGACATCGGACGGCTCGACGAGAGCGGCTTCCTGTGGATCACCGGCCGCAAGAAGGAAATCATTGTCACGGCCGGCGGTAAGAACGTGGTTCCGGCCCTGCTGGAGGACCAGATCCGGGCGGATGCTCTGGTCTCCCAGGTCCTGGTGGTGGGAGACAACCGGCCGTTCATCGGCGCCCTGGTGACCCTGGACCAGGAGGCCCTGCCGGGCTGGCTCCAGCGGCACGGACTGCCGGCCACCACCACGCTCGACGAAGCGGTCGAGAACCCGGTGGTCAAGGCAGCCGTGCAGGACCTGATCACGCATGCCAACGCCTCGGTGTCGCAGGCGGAAGCCATCAAGTCATTCCGGATCGTCGCTTCGGACTTCACGGAAGCTTCCGGCCACCTGACGCCGTCCATGAAGGTGAAGCGGGCCCAGGTGATGAAGGACTTCGAGACAGTCATCGAGGAAATGTACGGCGCGCCGCGCGGCTAGCGGATATCCGTCCCAAGCAAACAACAACGCGGGGTCACTTCCCGCCCCTCCGATGCACTCGGATGGGCGGGAAGTGACCCCGCGTTGTTTGTAGGGTCTACTCGACGACCAGGAGGAGGTCCCCGCCCTGCACCTGCTCTACAGCTGAAATGGCGAGCCGCGAGACTTTGCCTGCCACCGGCGTCGTAATGGAGGCTTCCATCTTCATTGCTTCGATGGTGGCCACCGTGTCACCGGCGTTGACCGTGTCGCCGGCCTTGACGGTCACGGTGACGGCGCCGGCGAACGGCGCGGCGACGTGGCCCGGCTGGGCCGGGTCTGCCTTCTCGGCAGCCTTGACGTTGCTCACCACGGAGCGGTCACGGACCACAACGGGGCGGGACTGGCCGTTCAGGGTGCACATGACCGTCCGCATGCCCTTTTCGTCGGGCTCGGAAACAGCTTCCAGCGAGGCGATCAGCCGGACACCCTTCTCCAGCTGGATCTCGTGCTCGGCGCCGCGCTGCAGGCCGTAAAGGTAATCACGGGTGTCGAGGACGGAAATGTTGCCGTACGTTTCCACGCTCTTGAGGTAATCCTTGGTGGGGCCTTCGAAGAGCAGGCGGTTCAGCGTGCTCTGGCGGGTCTTGGAATCACCCTGGAGCGCGGCGCTGTCCTCGGGACTGAGGTCAACGTCGCGGACCTTGATGCTGCGACCCTGGAGCGCCTTGGTACGGAAAGGTTCCGGCCATCCTCCGGGCGGGTCGCCAAGTTCGCCGGACAGGAAACCGATGACGGAGTCCGGGATGTCGTAGTTCTGCGGGTTTTCGTTGAAGTCCGCCGGATCTGCATTGAGGCCCACGAGGTGCAGGGCGAGGTCGCCCACCACCTTGGACGACGGCGTGACCTTCACCAGGCGGCCCAGAATCCGGTCCGCCGCGGTGTACATGTCCTCGATCGCCTCGAAGCGCTCCCCCAGACCCAGCGCGATGGCCTGCTGGCGCAGGTTGGACAACTGGCCGCCCGGGATTTCGTGCTGGTAAACACGGCCGGTGGGGCCCGGAAGGCCTGATTCGAACGGCGCGTAAACGCGGCGCACGGCTTCCCAGTACGGCTCAAGGGAGCTGACTGCGTCAAGGCTCAAGCCGGTGTCCCGCGGGGTGTGCGCCAGCGCCGCCACAAGGGCGGAGGCGGACGGCTGGCTGGTGGTCCCGGCCAGCGAGGCTGAGGCAACGTCAACAGCGTCCACGCCGGCGTCAACTGCCGCCATCAGGGTGGCCAGCTGGCCGCCTGCCGTGTCATGCGTGTGGAGGTGGACCGGGAGGTCGAAGCGTTCGCGCAGTGCAGCCACCAGCTTGGCGGCCGCTGCCGGGCGGAGCAGCCCGGCCATGTCCTTGATGGCCAGGATGTGGGCGCCGGCGTCCACAATCCGCTGCGCCAGTTCCAGGTAGTAGTCCAGCGTGTAGAGCTTCTCATCCGGGTTCAGCAAGTCGCCGGTGTAGCACAGGGCGACTTCGGCTACTGCTGTGCCCGTGGCCCGGACGGCGCGGATGGCGGGTGCCATCTGGTTGACGTCGTTCAAGGCATCGAAGATGCGGAAAATGTCGATACCGGTGGCGGCGGCCTCGTTGACGAAAGCCACCGTCACCTCTTCCGGGTACGGCGTGTAGCCCACCGTGTTCCGGCCGCGCAGCAGCATCTGCAGGCAGACATTGGGCAGCGCCTTCCGCAGGGCGGCCAGGCGGTCCCAGGGGTCCTCGCCGAGGAAGCGCAGTGCCACATCGTAGGTGGCGCCGCCCCAGGCCTCAACGGACAGGAGTTCCGGGAGCAGCGCGGTGACCGCGGGACCGGCGGCCACGAGGTCGCGGGTACGCACCCGGGTTGCCAGCAGGGACTGGTGGGCATCGCGGAACGTGGTGTCGGTGACGGCCACGGCGGTCTGCGCACGCAGGGCCTTGGCGAAGCCTTCGGGGCCAAGCTCCAGGAGGCGCTGGCGCGATCCCGGCGCCGCCTGCTGATCCCCAACGGCCGGGAGTTTGGCGGCCGGATCCGAGTGCACGGTCAGCTCGCCGTTGGGCTTGTTGACTGTAACCTCGGCCAGCCAGGTCAGGAGCTTGGTGCCGCGGTCGGCGGAAACCCTGGCCTTTAGCAGCTGGGGACGCTCGTCGATGAAGTTCGTGGCGACGTTCCCGGCAATGAAGTCGGCATCGTCGAGCACGGCCTGGAGGAAGGAAATGTTGGTGGATACGCCACGGATGCGGAACTCCGCGAGCGCCCGGCGTGCGCGGGCCACGGCGGCCGGGTAGTCGCGGCCGCGGCAGCTCAGCTTCACCAGCAAGGAGTCGAAGTGCGGGCTGATTTCGGCCCCCGAGTAGACGGTACCGCCGTCGAGCCTTACACCGGCGCCGCCGGCGGAACGGTAACCGGTGATCTTCCCGACGTCCGGCCTGAACCCGTTGGCAGGGTCCTCGGTGGTGATGCGGCACTGCAGCGCTGCGCCCTTGAGCTGGACCGTTTCCTGGGAGAGACCCAGGTCCGCGAGGGTTTCGCCGGAAGCGATCCGCAGTTGTGCCTGCACCAGGTCAACGTCCGTCACTTCCTCAGTGACGGTGTGCTCCACCTGAATGCGGGGGTTCATTTCGATGAAGACGTGCTGCCCGGCGCGTTCGCCGACGGTGTCCACCAGGAACTCTACGGTTCCGGCGTTGACGTAGTTCAGGGCCTTGGCGAACTTCACCGCGTCACGGTAAAGGGCCTGGCGGATGCCTTCGTCCAGGTTGGGCGCGGGAGCGATCTCAATGACCTTTTGGTGACGGCGCTGGATGGAGCAGTCACGTTCGAAGAGGTGGATGACGTTACCCTCGGCGTCGGCCAGGATCTGCACCTCGATGTGGCGCGGGCGGAGCACTGCCTGCTCCAGGAACATGGTGGGGTCACCGAATGCCGCATCGGCTTCGCGCATGGCGGCCTGCAGCGCCTCGGGAAGGGCTTCCCTCGTGTCGACGCGGCGCATCCCACGTCCGCCGCCGCCGGCGACTGCCTTGGCGAAGATGGGGAAACCGATCTCGTCGGCTGCAGCGATCAGCTCATCCATGTCCTTCGAGGGTTCACTCGATTTCAGGACCGGAACACCGGCCTCACGGGCAGCCTTCAGCGCTGCCACCTTGTTGCCGGCCAGCTCAAGCACCTCAGCCGGCGGGCCAACAAAGGTGATGCCCGCTTCCTGTGCTGCGCGGGCCAGGTCCGGGTTTTCCGAAAGGAAGCCGTAGCCGGGGTAGATGGCGTCGGCGCCGGACTCCTTGGCGACGCGGACCACTTCGGCAACATCCAGGTAAGCCCGGACGGGGTGCCCCTCTTCGCCGATCAGATATGCCTCATCGGCCTTCTGGCGGTGGATCGAGTTTCGGTCCTCATTGGGGAAGACAGCAACGGTCTTGGCGCCCAGCTCGTAGCCGGCACGGAAGGCCCTGATCGCGATTTCGCCGCGGTTGGCCACCAGAATCTTGGAAAACATACTTCTCCTGCATCATCGCGGGTGTATCGGTAGGTGGTCACAGTGTCTAAGACCCGTGCTGGCAAACACAAATCATTGTGGCCACAGTCACAGAACCTCCGTCATGTCCCGCGTGCATCAACGGAGGCTGGCAGAACCGGTCACCCATACCATCGCCGTGCCATGCCGCGTCCCCATAAGGCGGGATTCATCGGCGCAGCCACATATGATGAGTAAGGCGGCTCGAGCCGCTGGCTTCGGCAGTGCCGGAGCAAACATTACCCCCAACACGGCAGCCGGCGTTAGGTTTTGGTCTCACAAGTGCAAGTAGTCAGCATCAGCAGCCTCAAGGGCGGAGTCGGCAAGACGTCCGTCACCACAGGATTGGCGTCTGCGGCGCTTGCCGCAGGCATCCCCACACTGGTGGTGGACCTCGATCCCCATGCGGACGCGACCACAGCCCTGGGTGTCCAGGCCGGCGACCACCTGGACATCGGCAGGATGCTCAAGAGCCCCCGCCGGGCCAAGCTCGCGGACAATGTCGCGGGCAGCTCCTGGACGGCACGGGCGCATACCAACGGATCCGGACCGGCCGTCCTGGACGTCGCCGTGGGTTCGGCGTACACCGGCATCTACGACCGCCCCGACCTTGGCCGCAGGGATCTTCGCAGGCTTTCCGCGGTCTTGGCTGGCGCCGACCGCTACGAGCTGGTCCTCATTGACTGCCCGCCGTCGCTGAACGGGCTGACCCGGATGGCCTGGTCCGCAAGTGACAAAGTAGCGCTCGTGGCCGAGCCGGGACTCTTCTCGGTGGCTGGGACGGAACGGACCATGCGCGCCATCCAGCTGTTCAAGCAGGAATTCGCGCCGAACCTATCCCCGGCAGGCATTGTGGCCAACCGCGTTCGCACCGGCTCCTCCGAACACACGTACCGCCTCGCGGAAATGGAATCGATGTTCGGTGACCTGCTGCTGAGCCCACGCATCCCCGAACAGGCGAACTGGCAGCAGATCCAGGGCGCGGCCCACCCGGTGCACCACTGGCCCGGCGAATCCGCGAAGACATCTGCTGCGTTGTTCGACGCCCTCCTTGTCAACCTCCTGGCGGCCGGAAGCGGCCTGCGAAACCGAACCCAGCGTTAACCCTTTGGCTGCAGCCCCGCTGCAGCCAAAGGTTCCGCAGACAACGACAAGAGGCCATCCCCGCCGGGGGTGGCCTCTTCTTGTTGGTGTTGTGCCAGCCTGTTGTCAGCCGATCTTGCGGCCAGCGCGCCGCTTGCTCAGCTCGTCGTCGGGAAAGGACTGTTCGGCGGCGTGTTCGCTCGGCAGGGAAGCCAGGCTGCCCTCGACTTCGCGCCAGACCCGGCCCACGGCGATGCCGAAAACGCCTTGTCCACCCTGTACAAGATCGATGACCTCGTCTGCGGAGGTGCATTCGTAGACGCTCGCGCCGTCGCTCATGAGCGTGATCTGTGCCAGATCCTCCACGCCGCGTTCGCGCAGATGTTCCACTGCCGTGCGGATCTGCTGAAGGGAAACACCGGTGTCCAGAAGCCGCTTGACTACCTTGAGGACGAGAATGTCCCGGAAGCCGTAGAGTCGCTGCGAGCCGGAGCCTGCGGCGCCGCGGACTGCGGGCTCAACCAGCCCGGTGCGAGCCCAGTAGTCCAGCTGGCGGTACGTGATGCCGGCCGCCTTGCAGGCCGTGGGGCCGCGGTAGCCGGCGTCCTCGTCCAGGACGGGAAGGTCTTCGGTAAACAGGAGGCCCTGGGCACCGCTCGCGGGCACAGCCACACCAGCCGTTGTGGGCTGCTTCAGCCCGCCTGCTTCGCCTTTGGGACTCACCTGGATCCTCCTTGTCATAAGCTCCCGGGGACCACTGCATCAGCCGGTTCACACATGAAGTTCATGCATGTAATTTCGCGGGGGTCGTACTTTTACAGTGTGACTTGCGCGGCTGCTGTAAGCAATGGGAGCTTGATACCTTCGACGTTAGGCCCGCTGCGCCCCAAGGTCAAAGATCTAGGCCGCTTGGCGCAGGCGTGTCGGAACTTTCAGGCTCAACTTTAACCTTAACGTGACCTCAGCCGTCGAAGTCTTCGGGCTCCACATCGTCCAGGAACTCACGGAAGCGCCGCAGTTCGCGCTCCTCGTCCACGGTGGGGCCCGGGTCAGTGTCCTCCCCATCGTCATGCTCGGTAATGCGGACTCCGGCTTCATCCATTACCGAGTCGGCACACCAGATGCGGCATTTGGCTCGCAACGCGATCGCGAGGGCGTCGGATGCCCGCGAGCTGACGGTGGTGCCGTTCTCGAACTGGAGCTGGCCATAAAAGATGTTGTCCTCAACGGCCACAATGTTGACGCTGACAACCGAATGGCCCAGGGACTCCACCACGTCCACCAGGAGGTCGTGGGTCATCGGGCGCGGAGGCACTACCCCTTGCTGGGCCAGGGCGATGGCACTTGCCTCTGGAGTCCCGATCCAGATGGGCACGTGCCGTTCGCCGTGGATCTCGCGCAGCAGGACGAGCGGCTGGTTGGACGGCAGTTCGATACGAACGCCTACGATCTCCACTTCGATCATCAGATGTCCATACGTGAGATACGGTCCTGGACCAGTGCCCGGTGCAGGACAAGGCAGAGGTCGCTGATTTCGCGGGCCGCTTCAGCAGCCCGCGCCTGTGACGCGGAATCGCGCCTGGACGCGAGCGGCGCAACTGCGCGCTCCACGAGTCCGAATTCACGTTCCGCGGCGGCCTGGAACGGCCGCAGGTGGCGCGGCTCAAGGCCGTGGCTCTCCAGTTGCACGCAGGCACGGGCCACTTGGAGGGCGTGCTCGTCGAACTTGCCGTTGCTGTGGCTGATCAGCCCGAAGCTCAGCAGCGATTGGAGTAACGGAATACTGGCGCCGGACTCGGTCCGCAGCTGTTCCTCACTGAATTTCCGGCCGCGGTTCTGAAGCTCCACGGCCAATTCATCCGAAACGATCCGCGGCGAAACCACGACGCCGGGTGGCAGGTTCTCGGGCCGCTCTCCCCTGTCGATCGCATCAAGGTAGTCCTTAATGACTTTCAGTGGAAGATACTGGTCCCGCTGCAGCGCCAGCACAAAACGAAGACGTTCGACGTCACTGTCCGAGTACTGCCGGTATCCGGCCGGAGTACGGCGCGGATTAATCAGTCCCTTTTCCTCAAGGAACCTGATTTTCGACGCGGTCATACCCGGAAAGTCGCCGCTGAGTTGCGCGAGGACTTCCCCGATGTTCAAAACTTGGGGCCCCCGGCGTTCCGGTTGTGCCATTGCCACAGGCAAGTGTCCCGGGATCAGGCGCGGCCTGCTGCGCGGGCAGGGCTCAGGTAGAAGGTGAGTCGGAACTTGCCGATCTGGACTTCGTTCCCGGACTTTAGCTCAACACTGTCCACGCGGTCGTGGTTGACGTACGTGCCGTTGAGGCTGCCGGTATCCACCACTTCAAAGCTCCGCGCAGTGCGGCGGAACTCGACGTGGCGCCGCGAGACGGTGACGTCATCCAGGAAGATGTCGGCATCAGGATGACGGCCGGCCGTGGTGGTGTCGGTGTCAAGCAGGAAGCGGGCACCCGCGTTCGGGCCGCTGTGGGCCACCAGGAGCGCGGAACCGGCCGGCAGCGCCTCCACGGATGAACGCTCGTCCGTGGACAGCTTGGGGGCGATGGTGGGTTCGTCGGAGACGGGGGTGAGATGGATCGAGGTGGTCTCCGAAGCCCTGGCCGCACCTGTGCCGTGCTCGCCTTCGGCAGGGTCCTGTTCGTGGCCAACCATGGATTCCTCCTCTTTCGTTGCAGCTCTCACGCCTGCAATCAACTTTTGCCCTGACGGATCCGCCTCGCGGATCCGATGCCGGGCCCCGATCCGGCCACTGACGTGCGAAGACGCCCGTTGGCCGGACTGGATGAACCCGTTAGCTTAAGCCTACCTGCTGTTCGTACTCGGATGCACTGAGCAACGATTCCACAGCGTCCGCTTCTGCCAGCCGGATCTCGATCAGCCAGCCGTCGCCGTACGGATCGGAGTTGATCAACGCCGAATCGGTATCGAGGGATTCGTTGCGTGACACGACTTCGCCGCTGACCGGAGCATAGATGTCACTGACACTCTTGGTGGATTCGACCTCGCCCACGACTTCGTTTGCGGTGACTTTGGTGCCGGCTTCCGGCATCTGGGCATAGACAACATCTCCGAGTGCGTCCTGCGCGAAGTCGGTGATGCCCACCCGGACCACGCCGTCGGCGCTCGGTGCGGATACCCACTCGTGCTCGGCGGTGTAGGACAGGTCTTCGGGAATGTTGCTCATCAGGGGCCTTTCATCGGGTCAATCACCAATGTCAACGGGGCCTGGAAAACAAGCCGCCGCTGAAAGTATAGGCACAACTCCACGGGCGTTCGAGGAGGATTCTGACATGATGAGACTCATGAGATCACATGCACAAGAATCGCCCGCGAAAAAGGCGAACTGGGCTGCACGGATCATCCTCGTTGCGGTGGCGTTGGTGGTCCTCACAATCGCTTACTTTGCCTTAGCGGCCATCCTCCCGGTCTGGTGGGCGAATGTTATCCGCAACCAGGTCCAGGGCAATCTCGGGGCGGGCATCCTGGTGGGGATGTTTTACGGGTTTGTTTTCACGTTCGTCCCCCTCCTGGTGGCCTGGCAGGCCACACGCAAATCCGTAAGCTGGCCCTGGAAGCTGACCATCCTCGTCGCAGCTGCGGCTCTCGCGTCCCCGAATCTGCTGACCGCCGGGATCATGTTCGGCAGCTCGCAGGCCGCCCACAACGGACAGCGGATCCTTGGCACAGAGGCAACCTGGTTCCCGCTGTGGACACAGATCTCAGCCATCGCCGCCGCCGTGATCTTTGTGGTTGGCCTGATCCTGTGGAGGGTCTGGCGGCAGCGCGGCAAAAAGATGAAGGTGCTCAAGAAGGCAGGTGCCGAGCGTTCCCTGGCTGCGAAGGCAGCCAAGGACTCCGCCGCCAGCTCACCCGGTCCCGAGGCGTCAGCTGTTCCTGAGGCGCCGGCCGCACCCGACAGCCAGGCTGACCACAGGTAAACCATGCCGGAGCTTCCCGAGGTTGCAGGCCTGGCCGGTTTCCTGGACGAGCACCTGCGCGGAGCGGTGGTGCGGAAGGTCCAGATCGTTTCCTTTGCCGTGCTGAAGACAGCGGATCCGCCGTTCACAGCGCTGGAGAACTGCACGGTCGCCGGCGTGCGGCGGTTTGGAAAGTTTGTCAGCATTGACACCGACGGGCCGTCGTTTGTCTTCCACCTCGCCCGGGCGGGCTGGGTCCGCTTCACGGACTCGCCCACAGACACCCAGCTCCGGATGGGAAAAGGCCACATCGCCGCCCGGCTGGCGTTCACCGGGCCGGACGGTGCCCATGGCATGGATCTCACCGAGGCGGGGACCAAAAAGAGCCTTGCCGTGTACGTGGTGCGCGACCCCCAGGATGTGCCGGGCGTCGCGGCGCTCGGGCCGGACCCGTTCAGCGCAGCGTTCGACGCCGACATGCTGGCGGAAATTCTCGGCTCCACTTCCCAGCAGATCAAGGGCGTCCTGCGGAGCCAGAGCGTGATCGCGGGGATCGGGAACGCCTACAGCGACGAGATCCTGCATGCTGCGAGGATCTCCCCCTTTGCCACCGCCAAGTCCTTGGACCGTGGCACGGTGCAGGTGCTTTATGACGCCATCCACAGCGTGCTCGGAACAGCCCTGGCCGAAGCCGAGGGCAAGCCGCCCAGCGAGCTCAAGGACGTCAAACGCAGCCACATGCGGGTCCATGCACGCACCGGCGAGGCTTGCCCGGTGTGTGGTGACACAGTCCGGGAGGTGTCTTTCGCGGATACTTCCCTGCAGTACTGTCCCACGTGTCAGAGCAAGGGAAAGATTCTGGCGGACCGCAGGACGTCGAAGTTCCTGAAATAAGCCAGGCCGCGAAACATCCGAAAAGGACGGCACAAAAACAGAAGCGTCCCGGAGACAATTCTCCGGGACGCTTCTGTTTTGGTCGGGCTGACAGGATTTGAACCTGCGACCCCTTGACCCCCAGTCAAGTGCGCTACCAAGCTGCGCTACAGCCCGTTAGTTCCGCCGTTCTCCGCTGCGTTTACTCCCGATGCTAGCCAGGATTTCAACTCAGCAGTCCGGCCGAACCACCTTGAAAAGCTTACACGATTCCGGAGGGTGCAAGTGACACTTTGCCGCCTGCACGCCCCCGGTGTGTCCTAATTAACGCTTCTTGCCGCGCTTTTCGCGGACGCGCATGTTGACCTCGATGGGCGTGCCCTCGAAACCGAACGTTTCGCGGAGCCTGCGTGTGATGAAGCGGCGGTAGCCCGGGTCCAGGAATCCGGTGGTGAACAGCACAAACTTCGGCGGCCGGCTGGACGCCTGCGTGCCGTACAGGATGCGCGGTTGCTTTCCGCCGCGGACCGGGTGCGGGTGCGCCGCCACAAGCTCGCCGAGGAAGGCATTGAGCTTGCCGGTGGGAATGCGCCTGTCCCAGTTCTCCAGGGCCAGGTCCAGGGCGGGAACCAGGCGGTCCTTGTGCCAGCCCGTCAGGGCGGAGATGTTGACCCGGGGCGCCCAGGCCACGTGGGCCAGGTCCTGCTCGATTTCGCGCTCCAGGTAGGTGCGGCGTTCGTCGTCGAGCAGATCCCACTTGTTGAAGGCCAGCACCAGGGCGCGGCCCGACTCGATGGCGAGCTGCAGGATGCGGACGTCCTGCTCGCTGAGGACCTCATCCACCGCGAGAAGCACGACGGCGACCTCCGCCTTTTCGAGCGCCGCCTGCGTACGGAGGGAGGCGTAGTAGTCGGCGCCCTGCGCCATGTGCTGGCGGCGGCGGATGCCTGCCGTGTCCACAAAGCGCCACGTGCGGTCGCCGAGTTCAATGAACTCATCCACCGGATCACGCGTGGTGCCGGCGGTGTTGTCCACGACGACACGTTCGGACCCTGCCAGCTTGTTCAGCAGTGATGACTTGCCCACGTTCGGGCGGCCGATCAGTGCGATGCGGCGGGGTCCGCCCGAGCGTTCCAGGCCCTCAATGGTGGAGAACTCCGGCAGGGTGTCCATCACGTGGTCCAGGAGGTCGGCCACGCCGCGTCCGTGCAGGGCCGAGACGGGGTATGGCTCGCCGAAGCCGAGGCCCCACAGGGTGGCGGAGTCCGCTTCCTGGGCGAAGTCGTCCACCTTGTTGGCCACCATGATGACCGGCTTCTTGCTGCGGCGGAGCATCTTCATAACGCCCTCGTCCGTTGCGGTGGCGCCCACCGCGGAGTCGACGACGAAGAGCACGGCGTCGGCCATTTCCACGGCCATTTCCGCCTGTTCGGCCACCCGGGCGTGGATGCCGCGCGCATCGTGCTCCCAGCCGCCGGTGTCCACCAAAGTGAAGTTGCGCCCGTTCCAGTGTGCCGAGTACATCACGCGGTCCCGCGTCACGCCGGGAGTATCCTCAACCACGGCTTCGCGGCGGCCCAGGATACGGTTCACCAGAGTGGATTTGCCCACGTTGGGACGGCCGATGATGGCAAGCACGGGATCGAGCTTGACCGGACCGTCGAAGTCCTCGTCGTCGTAGTTCCCGCTGAGCAGGGCGGCGTCTTCCTCGTCGAGCTCGTAGTCGTCCAAGCCGGCGCGGAGCGACGCGGCACGCATCTCCGCTTCGTCGTCGTCGATGGCGGCCAGCCGCTCGGCCACCTGGTCCGTGCCGGTGGGCGTGTATTCATCTTCGCCGGCGCCGGAGTGGCTGGAGGTTTGAGTCGTATCGCTCATTGCACTTTCCTTAGTGGTCATCTGCCGGCGTCCCGGCTACTGCTGTGAAGTTCGTGCGGAAATCCGCGTGGGGCAAAGGCTGCCCACTGTGTTGGATGGTCTCCTGGACGTGCCCCGCAAGCGCAGCGCGGATTTCCATTCCCGCCCTGTCCATTGAAGCACGGCCCGTTTCGCCGGGGTTGCGGCTGAGGGTCAGTGCGTTGCCGAAGCTGACGTGGAACCGCCGCCCTGGCCTGGGTACTGTGTCGAGGTGTTCGCTGCCCGTCCGGGTGCCGAGGATCGCCACGGGAACCACGGGGGCCCCCGAGTTCAGCGCCAGCCAGGACACCCCGTTGTTGATGTCTGTTGCCTGGCCGCTCCCCCGAGTTCCTTCCGGAAGAATCCCGATGCAGCGGCCGGCGTCGAGCATGTTCTTGCCCAGCAGCAGCGCAGCCCGGTCCCCGGAGCGGTCAACCGGCAACTGGCCGGAGGCCCGAAGGACCCGACCCAGCAAGCCCTTGAACATCTCCTTCTTGACCAGGATGTGCATGGGACGCGGCGACGCGCCGAACATCACCGGCCCGTCCAGGAAACTGATGTGGTTGCCGGCAAAAATCACCGGCCCGCCTGTAGGCACGTTGTCCCGGCCAGTGACGGACGTCCGGTACACCACGTGGTCCAGGAGCCAGCCGACGGGCCGGCTCCAGGTCATAGTCAGGCCGGAGGGAAGCCGCACGCCGCGGTCAGTCACGGTTAAGCACCTTCGTGACGATCACGAGCGCCGCGTCCACGGTCTCGGCGAAGTCCAGATCGGAAGAATCGAGGGTGACAACACCGTCGGCAGCCTGGGTGAAGTTCACCACCGTGGAATCCTTGGCGTCACGGTGGGTGACCTGGGCGGCGAGCTGCTCCGCATTCTGCGTGCCGCCCAGCTGGATGCCGCGGCGGCGAAGCCGGGCCTCCTCACTGGCGGTCAGTAGCATGCGGACTTCCGCGCCCGGGGCCACGACGGTCGTGATGTCCCGGCCCTCCACCACGATGCGGCGGTGGTGCTTTTCAATGAGCTCACGCTGCCGGCGGATCAGTTCGGTCCGGGCACCCAGGGTGGTGGCCACCGCACTGACCGCCGACGAAATTGCCGGTTCACGGATGGCGTCCGTGACGTCGGCGCCGTTCACGCGGACGTATTCCTCCCGCGGCGTGGTGCTCAGTTCCAGGACCAGGTCCCGGGACGCCTGCTCCACGGCGGCGGCGTCACTGAGGTCAATTCCGCTGGTGACGCAGAACCATGTCAGGGCCCGGTACATGGCGCCGGTGTCCAGGTAGGCAAGGTGCAGCCGGCGGGCCACTTCCTTGCTCACGCTGGACTTGCCGGAGCCTGACGGCCCGTCGATGGCAACCACCAGGGGCCTGCCGACGCGCAAGGCCGGAAGGGTGTCAAGAAGTTCTTGTGTCATTACTGCAATACCCGCCATCCGCGGTCGTTGAGTGCTTCGATCAGATGGTCATGCTTGTTCGGCAGCACGGACAGTTCCACCATGCCCACGTTCTGGCCCGAGGAATGGTCCAGCCGAAGGTCCTCCACGTTCACGCCGATCTCACCGATTTCGGTGAGGAGCTGCGCGATCTGTCCCGGCCGGTCATCCACGAGGACCGTCAGCCAGGAGTAGGCCTGCGGCGGGCCACCGTGCTTGCCCGGAATACGGGCCTGCCCGGCATTGCCTTCGCTGATCAGCTGGGCCAGGTCAAGCCTGGCGCCCGGCGCAAGCGGTTCCTCGAGCGTGCCGATGAGCCGGTTCAGGTCCTCGCGGACTCCGTAAAGGATCTCCACGACCTTCCCCGCGTTGCCGCCCAGGATCTGGACCCACAGCGTGGGATCGCTGGCGGCGATCCGCGTGACGTCCCGCAGGCCGTTGCCGGCGAGGGACAGCGCGTGAAGGGGCGTCCCCTGCAGCCGGCTGGCCAGCAGGGAGGACATGATCTGGGGCAGGTGCGATACCAAGGCCACGGCTTCGTCGTGTTCGTCGGGAGTGAACTGGGAAACCACAGCTCCCAGGTCCGTGGCCAGGGAACGCGCAGTCTGCACGGCAGCCGCGGATGACTCCGGGCCCGGACAAACCACCCACGGCATGGACGTGAAGAGCTCGCCGCGGGCCGCAACCGGCCCGGACTTTTCGCGCCCTGCCATCGGATGCGTCCCCACATAGCGGGCGAGGTCCGCGCCGCGGCCGCCCAACTCCGCCAGGATGGCGGCCTTGACGCTGGCGATGTCAACCACCATGGAATCCGGGTAGTCGGCAAGCGCACGGGCCACGACGTCGGCGGTCACGTCCGGCGGTGCTGCCACCACCACCAACTCGGGTGCCTCGTCCCCGAGCTGGCCCAGGGGCTGGCCGGCACCGATGTCGACGGCCACCGCCTGGTTGGTCGGCGACGGGTCAGACAGGAACACGGGCACGCCGCGCCCACGCAGGCCCAGCCCGATGCTGGCACCGAGCAGGCCGGTGCCAATCACCACGACCGGCCCATTGAGGTGCCCCCGCCCGTGGGAGCGAAATGCGGACATGCCTCAGAGTCCTACGGATGCCAGCAGGTGGCCGACTTCCTGCTTGCCAAGGTTGCGGATGCTGCCCTGGCGCTGGTCGCCCAGCCCAATGGGACCCACCTTGACGCGCACCAGCCGCAGGACCGGGAACCCGACGGCGTCGAACAGGCGACGGACAATCCGGTTCTTGCCCGAGTGCAGGACCACTTCGATCAGCACGTGGCCCGGAGTGGAGTCCACCAGCTTGAAGGAGTCAACGGAGGCAAAGCCATCCTCGAGTTCCACACCTTCCCGGAGCTGCGCGCCAACTCCCTGCGGGAACGGGCCGCGGACCTGGACCAGGTAGGTCTTGGGGACCTCGTAGGACGGGTGGGTCAGCCGGTTGGCCAGTTCGCCGTCGTTCGTCAGCAGCAGCAGACCTTCGGTGGCGACGTCCAGCCGGCCCACGTGGAACAGGCGTTCGCCCTGGTGGGTCTTCCGCACAAAATCGCTGATGCAAGGACGGCCATCGGGGTCCTCCATGGTGGACACCACGCCCTTGGGCTTGTTGAAGACCATGTACACGAGGTTTTCATCCAGCTGGATGCGCAGGCCATCAACGTGGATGACTGCTGTCTTGGGGTCCACGCGGACACCAAGCTCAGTGACAACCTGGCCGTCAACTTCTACCCGGCCTTCGGAGATCATCTCTTCGCAGACGCGGCGCGAAGCCACGCCGGCCTGGGCCATGACTTTCTGCAGGCGCGTGCCGTCGGCGTCGTGCATTTCCGACTGCGGAACGTCACCGCGGGGTCCACGCTTGCGGGCAGGCTTCCGCACGGGGCCAAGGTTCTGGCCAAACCGTTCGCTGCCGAAGGCGCGTGACGCCGCCGCCCCGGGCCTGCCGGTGCGCGGCTTGGGCTTGAGCGCGCCGGGGGTGCCGGGAGCCTTGCTGGCGCCCGGTTTGCGGGCAGCCGGCTTGCGCGCCGATGGGCTGGCGGCTGGCTTCCGGTCGGAGGCACCGCGCCCGGCCGGTGGCGACGCCGGGGCGTCGCCGGGATCCACGAATGGCTCTTCGCGCGGCCTCGGGGCCTTGTACGGCCGGTCGCCGCCGCCGAATCCGGCGTTGCGCTTGCCGGCGCCGGCGCGGAATCCGCCGCCCGCCGCGCTGGGGCGGCCGCTGCCGCCCTGAGCAGGGTTCCGGCTTGCGCCGCCCTGCGCCGGATTACGGCTGGCCGCTGGATTGCGGCTGGCGCCGCCCTGTCCGGCATTGCGTTCTGAACTGTTGCGTCCCGAACTGTTACGTGGTGAACCCTGGCGTCCCGCCTGTGTCATGACCCGTCCTTCGTTATTTGGCCCGCTGGTTGTCCAAGAACAACCCTAGCCAGCCATGCAGAAATTATCTGCCCTTATGAATATTCGTGTGCGCACGCGGGATTTCCCGCCTACATTCTGTCGGCGTCGTAGAACTCCGCGATGCCCTCAAGCCCCGGAAGATGGGGTGAGAGCTGGGGCAGTTCCGCTGCGGAGCCGATTCCCATCCGTTCCAGGAAATACGACGTGGTCCGGTAGAGGATGGCTCCCGACTCAGGATCGTGTCCCGAATCTTCGATCAGCCCGCGCTGGGTCAATGTCCGTACGACAGAATCGACATTGACTCCTCGAATTGCAGACACCCTGGCCCTGGAGACAGGCTGGCGGTACGCGATGACAGCCAGTGTTTCCAAGGCCGCCTGCGTGAGCCTGGCCGTCTGACCCTCAAGCACAAACCGTCCGACGATCTCGGCGAAGTCTGCGCGGGAGTAGATCCGCCAGCCACCGGCGATGTTCCGCAATTCGAAACCCCGGGGGCTGGCGCTGAAACCAGCATCGCTGGCATCGTCCATGTCCGGGGCTTTAACAGTATAGCCGCTATACTCCCGCTGCAGTTCCGCCAGTAACTGCTCGACGACGGCGACGGTCAGGTTAAGCCCGGCTGCCAACTCAGTAGCGCTGGCCGGTTGGTCCAGGACCATCAGGACCGCCTCAAGTGCAGCCTTTGCACCGCCGGGAAGATCCCGGCCGTCCATGCCCGGCTCCGCCCCAGGCTCCGGAAGTTCTTGGCTCACGACAGTTCCTCGTATTCTTCGCTTAGGTTTTCTGTTGACCAGTCCCGGCCGTCCACCGTCCAGTGCACGGTGAGATCCCCCAGGGGCGACACCTGGTCGAAGGAGACTGCCCTGTCCCGGAACATCTCCAGCAATGCCAGGAACCTGGCCACCACCACGAGCGTGGAATCGGCGTCGGCGATCAGCGCACGGAAAGACAGGGGCTTCCCCAGCTGGAGCCGGAGCCCCAGGATCTCGGCCTGTTCCTTCACGCTGACGGCACTGCCGTGCAGGTGGGCAAGGCCCACCTCGGTGGGCCGCGGCGTCTTGGCCTTCAGGGCGGCCTCGGCCAGGCGGGCGAACTGGTCCGGCGTGTGCTTCCACACAAGTTCCGGGAGCATGGCGGCAAAGTGCTCCTCCAAGGCAACCTGACGCGGAAACCGGCTGGCTTCGTGTTCCAGGGTTCCGGCCATCAGGGCTGCCACCTGTTTGAACGCCTTGTATTGGAGGAGCCTCGCAAAAAGGAGGTCCCGCGCTTCCAGCAGGGCGATGTCCTCATCGTCCTCGACTTCACCGGCGGGCAGGAGCCTTGCCGCCTTGAGATCCAGGAGTGTGGCGGCGATGACCAGGAATTCGCTGGCTTCATCCAGCGCCCATTCCTCGCCGAGCTTCTGGAGCTTCCTGATGTACTTGATGAACTCATCAGTGACGGTGGCAATGGCCACCTCGGTAATGTCCAGCTGGTGCTTGGCGATCAGGCCCAGCAGGAGGTCGAACGGGCCGGTGAAGTTGGCAAGCCGCACCTCAAAGCCGGGTTTGGACTCGGCCACGGCGTCTTTAGGGTGCGCCGCCGCGCGAAATCAGCTCTTTGGCCAGGCGGCGGTAGGCATCGGCGCCGATGTGGCTGCCTGCGTAGCTGGTGATCGGTTCGGCCGCGACGGTGGCGTCCGCGAACTTGATGGAGCGTTTGATGACGGTCTCGAAGACTTTGTCGCCGAAGGCTTCCACCAGGCGGGTGATGACTTCGCGGCTGTGGAGCGTACGGGCGTCGTACATGGTGGCCAGGACACCATCAACCTGCAGTCCGGGGTTCAGCCTGTCCTGGACCTTGTCGATGGTTTCCACCAGCAGGGCTACCGCACGGAGTGCGAAAAACTCGCAGATCAGCGGGATGATCACGCCGTGGGCGGCGGTCAGGGCGTTGACCGTCAGCAGGCCCAGGGAGGGCTGGCAGTCAATCAGGACGACGTCGTAATCGTCTTCGACTTTTTTCAGCGCCCTGTCCAGGACCTGCTCACGGGCGACTTCATTGACCAGCTGCACTTCTGCGGCGGAGAGGTCGATGTTGGCTGGCAGCAGGTCCACGTTTTCGACGCCGGTCTGGTGGATGGCGTCGCGGATGTCCACCTTGCGGTCCATGAGGACGTTGTAGATGGTGAGATCAAGCTCGTGCGGGTTGATCCCCAGGCCTGCTGACAGGGCACCCTGGGGATCAAAGTCAACCAGGAGGACACGGCGGCCGTACTCGGCCAGCGCTGCTGCAAGGTTGATGGTGGATGTGGTCTTACCTACGCCGCCTTTTTGGTTGACCATGGCGATGACGCGGGCCGGACCATGGGACTGCAGCGGCGCGGGCTCCGGAAATTCACGGTAGGGGCGCCCTGTGGGACCCATCACGGCGTCTTCCAGATCGAGTTCCGTGCCTTCCAGAGTTGCTGAACCCTGTTCGCTGCTCACGTATCTCTCCACACTTTCGATGACGGTCATTGTTCTGCCGCTGACTGACCAGCGCCCATGCTTGTTTCCACCCAAGGCTACAACGCCCGACACGGCATTCTGTGGAACTTGACTTTTGATGGTGTTTGAGCCTTGACCTTTTACCTGAGGTCGAAGGTTGACCAGTCCCGACGCAAAACCGCCCGCACAGGTTGTCTGTGCGGGCGGTTTTCCGCGCCTGGCGCTTGTCCCTTAAGGACTTGTCCTCTATGGACTAGGCGTTTGCCGGAACTGGCTGCACCGGCTGCGCCGGGGTTTCGTGTACCTCGTGGTGGCCGGCGATCATGGTCTGCTCGTCGAAGGGCTCTTCGCCGGACAGGACGCGCTGGACCTGCTCGCCGTCGATCTCCTTGACCCAGGTCCCGATCAGGAGCGTGGCCACAGCGTTGCCCGTGAAGTTGGTCAATGCGCGGGCTTCGGACATGAAGCGGTCGATCCCGACGATCATGCCTACGCCGCCGAGGAGCTCGGGCTTGTGTGCCTGGAGGCCAGCGGCCAGTGTGGCGAGGCCTGCACCTGTGACACCGGCTGCACCCTTCGAGGCGATGATCATGAAGATGAGCAGGGATACCTGGGCGCCGAGATCCAGAGGGGTTCCCATGGCGTTGGCCACGAACAGCGATGCCATGGTCAGGTAGATGGCCGTGCCGTCGAGGTTGAAGGAGTAACCGGTGGGCACGGTGACGCCGACGACCGGCTTGGACACGCCCAGGTGCTCCATCTTGGCGATCAGACGGGGCAGTGCGGCCTCGGAGGAGGAGGTGGAGAAGATCAGGAGGTATTCGCGGGCCAGGTACTTCATCAGCTTGAAGATGTTCACGCCGGTCACCACCTGGAGCAGACCGCCGAGGATCACGACTATGAAGAGGGCGCAGGTGATGTAGAAGGCCACCATGAGGGTGGCCATGCTCACGATTGCCGCGACACCAGTGGCACCGACGACGGCGGCGATGGCACCGAAGGCGCCCACCGGAGCAAGCCACATGATCATGATCAGGATCCTGAACACCACTACCTGGCCGTGGCCGATGGCCTTCAGGACAGGAGCGCCCTGCGCACCCATCTTCTGGAGGGCGAAGCCTACGAGGATGGCAGCGAAGAGTGTTGGCAGAACGGGAATGTCGCCCGGAATGATGCCCAGGAGGAAGGCAACGGTGCTGTCTACTTCTGCCTTCTTACTGGGGTCGTACGCCGCCAGCTTCAAACCTTCACCCGGGTGGATCAGGTTGCCTACCACAAGGCCGATGCCCAGCGCGAACGTGGACATAACCATAAAGTAGCCCAAGGCCAGGCCGCCCACCTTGCCTACGGTGGCTGCCTTGGCTATGGAGCCAATGCCCAGGACGATGGTGCAGAAGATGATCGGCGCGATCATCATCTTGATGAGCTTGATGAAGCCGTCGCCGAGCGGTTTCAGCGATTTGCCGACCTCGGGAAACAGGAGGCCGACGACGGCGCCCGCGATCACGGCGACAATGACGGCGATGTAAAGGTAATGGGATTTGTCCAGCCCCTTGCGGGCGGCCTTTGCAGGCGCTGCTGACTCTCCTCGTTGAGAAGCCATGATGTGTCTCCTTATGGATAATCTGGTAGACGCTGCGGCGCAGTCTCTGGCCCATAGCGTCGGTCCGGTGTGATATCCATCATTAGGCACACCGTGACATAGCTCACCGTTGCGTTCATATTGGTCATGGAAGGTGCCGATGATCCACAAATGGAGTCTTGCCAAGAGGTTTTTGGTCACACACCTGCTGTTCACGCTGGCTCTGACGATGCTCGTCGGAACGGCATCGTACCTCGACGCCCGGGACCGCACTTACACCGAGGCCGGACTTCGGATGCGCGGCATTGCGGCAGCCGTGGCCACGAACCCCCTTGTACTGGAGGCGATCGAGTCTACCGATCCGTCATCAATCCTCCAGCCTTACGCGAAAGACGTCATGGAAGGTGCCGGCGCGGACTTTGTCACGATCATGGCGCCGGACAGGACCCGCTGGACGCACCCGAACGATCAGGAGCTAGGGAAGCCCTACATCGGCTCCATCGACGCTGCCCTTAAGGGGCGTCCTGAGACTGAAATAGTTTCCGGAACCCTCGGCCCCTCCGTGCGCACCATCGTCCCGTTGCTCGACAGTGGGGGAACAGTGCGAGGGCTTGTGGCTGCGGGCGTCACCGTAGGGTCCGTCGACGGTGACGTTTTGGGAAGGCTGCCCGCTGTAGTGATCATTGTTCTGGCCATGCTCTTCGGGGGGTCACTCGCAGCCTGGTTACTGGGACGCTACCTGCGCGGTGTCACCAGGGGGTGGGGCCCGGAACAGCTGGCACAGCTGTTCGCCTATTACGAATCAGTACTGCACTCCGTCCGCGAGGGGCTCATCCTGATCGACACAAAGGGCCGGGTGGTCATGTACAACGACCATGCAGCCGAGTTGCTGGGACTGGAGCACCGCGGTTCAGGCGACGACCAGTTGCGGCCACCCCTGCTGTCAGACCTGCCTCTTGCCGAGAGCCTGAAGGAACTCTTTGAATCCGGCCGCACGGCCCACGATGAAATCCATCTGACGGGTCCGCGGATTGTGGTGGTGAACCAGGGCCCGGCCGTGGGTCCCGACTCCCCCGGCCTCCGCCGGCCGGCGGTGTTCGGCACCGTGGCCACCATCCGGGACCGGACGGAGATCGAATCGCTGGGCAGTGAACTGGAAACAATGCGGACGCTGTCCGACGCCCTCCGTGCCCAGACCCACGAGCACGCCAACCGGCTGCACACCATGGTTTCCCTGCTGGAGCTGGGGCGAACCCGGGAGGCCTTGGAGTTCGCCACGAAGGACCTCGAACTGAGCCAGCAGTTGACCGACGAGATGGTGAGCTCCGTGGACGAGCCGGTCCTCAGCGCCCTGATCATGGGTAAGGCGGCCGAAGCGAATGAGCGCGGGGTGAAGCTGACGCTCTCCGCCGAGGGGTCTGCGTCCGTTGCGGGCCTGGCCGTCCAGGACCTTGTCACCATTCTGGGAAACCTCCTGGACAACGCGATCGACGCCGCCGCGGATGGCGCGGTTCCGAGGACGGTGGAGCTGACCGTGGAGTCCGACGCCGAGGGCCTGGACATCACGGTGGAGGATTCCGGCTCCGGCGTGGACCCCGCCGCCGTGGAGGATATTTTCCGGCATGGCTTCAGCACCAAGGCGTCCGGTCCGTTCGGACGCGGCATTGGCCTGGCCCTCGTCCGCCAGGCTGTGCAGCGCCTGGGCGGTACCATGACCATCACCGGCAAGGACGGCGCACGCTTCCAGGTCTTCCTGCCGGCCATGGCCGCCGGAACCGACAAAGAGGAGCAGTTCCAGTGAGCGATATCCGCGTCCTCGTTGTGGAAGACGAGCCGGTGGCGTCGGCCGCGCACGCGGCCTACGTGGGCAGGATGGCAGGATTTATGCTGGCCGGGATGGCCCCTGACGGCCAGTCCGCGCTCAGGCTGCTGGGGGAGCTCGCGGCTGCCGGCGAGCCGGTGGAACTGGTCCTGCTCGACATGAACCTTCCGGACCTGCATGGGCTGGACATTGCCCGGCGGATGCGTGCGGCAGGAATCCTGGCGGACATTATTGCCATCACCGCGGTCCGGGAAGTGGCGATTGTCCGGAGCGCCGTGGCCATCGGCGTGGTCCAGTACCTGATCAAGCCCTTCACCTTTGCCACGTTCGAAGACAAGCTCTCCAGCTACCGGTTGTTCCGGCAGCAGTTGGCCTCCCCGGAGTCCGGGGCGGGCAGGACCGGGGCTTCCCAGAGCGATGTGGACCAGGCGTTCGCGAGCCTCCGGGCGCCGTCGGAATTGCCTCTGCCGAAAGGCCTGTCCGTCTCCACGCTCGACTCCGTCAAGGAGTACCTGAAACAGCATTCGGGATCCGTTTCGGCCACAGAGGTCATGGCGGCGCTTGGCATGTCCCGGGTGACCGCCCGCCGCTACCTCGAATACCTGGCCGACGCCGGCACCCTCACCCGCGCCCCGCGCTATGGCACCCCCGGCCGCCCGGAGAACGAATACGGCTGGAAGCGGCCCTGATACTGCAGAGTCTGTGGCTAGGCAGAGGCGATGGCTTCCTTGAGGGCCCCCAGCGCCAGAGTCACTGATGCGGCGTTTGCGTTGGGTCCCATCATTCCGATCCGCCAGATGCTGGAAGCATACTTGCCCGCCCCTGAGCCAATCTCGATGCTGAAGTGCTCCAGAAGATGGCGGCGCACGGCCGCGGAGTCGACACCGTCCGGGACCTTGACAGTGGTGAGGCTGGGCAGCCGGTGGCCCTCGGCCGCGAACAGCTCAAGTCCCATCTCCTGGAGCCCCGCCTGCAACGCGGCCCCTGCCGCGCGGTGGCGCGCCTGGACCGCGTCCAGTCCCTCGGCCAGGATTCTTTGCAAGCCCGCCTCGAGACCGGCGATCATGGTGACCGGCGGCGTGTGATGGTAGGTTCTGCCGCTGCCGCTGGCGGCCCCGACGTAACCGCCGAGCAGTCCGACGTCCAGGTACCAGGAGCGGGGATTCTTGATCCTTCGCTCGAAGGCCCTACCCGACATGGTGAAGGGCGACAGCCCCGGTGGCACGCCGAGGCATTTCTGGGTGCCGGCATAGCCGACGTCGATTCCCCAGTCGTCTGCCAGGAGTTCCAGGCCGCCGATGGATGTCACGGCGTCGACAATTAACAGCGCATCACCCTTGTTCTGCCCGAGCGACGCGACGTCGGACAGCACGCCAGTCGACGTTTCAGCGTGGACGGCCGCAATCACCTTCGGCCGCGGGTGGGTCGCCAGGACGCGTTCGACGTCGATGGGCGTGCCCCATTCGTGGTCTACACGAACCACAGTGGCGCCGCAGCGGCGGGCCACGTCACACATGCGCTCACCGAAGAGGCCGTTGACGGCGATCACTGCCACATCGCCGTCGTCCACGGTGTTCACAAAAGCCGCTTCCATGCCGCCGGAACCGGTGACGCTCAATGGCAGAGTGCGGGCATTCTGAGTCCCCCAGACCGTGCGGAGGCCCTCGCAGGTGCTATCGAGCCGTTCAATGAAGACCGGATCCAGGTGCCCAATCACCGGATGCGCCAATGCGGCGGTCACTTCGGGGTAGCAGTTGCTCGGTCCCGGACCGAACAGGAACCGCGAGGTCAATACCTGAAGCATTGGAACTCCTTCGTTGGGGCTCTTGCCCTTGTGGGGCCGGTCAGTGCTTCGGGGCGACAGCGATCTCCTCGCCGTCGACGGCGTGGAACGGCGCGTGGCGATCCATGATCAGAAGGTAGGTGACGGCGGCCAGGATCGCGCCGACGAACCAGGAGAAGCCGGAAATGTAGGTGAACGCAGGGACGAGAGCCAGCACCAGGGCGACGATCGCGGCCGGTGTACCCGCGATGACAGCCTTCCGGTTGACGCCACGGGTGTAGGCATACTCCCCGTCGGGGGAGTCCGAGTACAAATCCGGAATGTTGACCCGGCCCTTCCGGACCAGCCAGTAGTCGGCCATTATCACGCCGAACAGTGGCCCCAGGAGGGCGCCCAGCCCGCCGAGGAAGTAGACGATGACCACGGGCGAGTTGTACAGGTTCCACGGCAGGATCACTAGGCCGATCAACGCGGAGATAATGGCTGCGCGGCGGAAGGTCAGGGTCCGCGGGAAAAGGTGGGCCAGTGTGTAGATGGGAGCCACGAAGTTGGCCATGAGGTTCACGGCCACCGTCAGGATGATCAGAGCCAGGCAGGCAAGCACCAGCAGGAACGTATTCGGGATGGCGTTGACGATGTCGGTGGGCGACTCGATGACTGTTCCGTCGATCTTGTACTGGGCGCCGGCGAGGACGATCACGATGGCGGCGAAGAAGAGCATGTTGATGGGGATGCCGAAGAAGTTGCCGCGTACCACCGACCGCTCCGAGGGCGCGCCCCGGGTGAAGTCGCAGAAGTTCAGCACGAACGTCCCGTAGACGACGACCCATAGCGCCGCGGACTGGAAAATCCGCACCCACATCACTGGGCCGGTCAGCGAGTCGGCGGTGGACCAGGCGATGGTCCCGCCGGCCTCCACCAACATCCAGACGGCCAGCGCGAGCATGGTGACCAGGATTATGGGGCCGGCGAAGGCCTCGTACTTGCGGATCATCTCCATGCCGAAGCTCACGATCACCGTCTGCATCGCCCACAGCGCAACGAACGAGATCCAGCCCAGAGTCGAGAGTCCGAGGAACGAGTCTGTATCGAGCGGCGCCAGGGACGGCGCGAGGGCCAAGATGAGCACCCGGAGCACCACCGAGGCCAGATAGGTCTGAATGCCGAACCATGCCACGGCCACAGCGCCGCGGATGATGGCTGGGATATTGGAGCCCCGGATGCCGAACGCGATCCTGCTCATGACCGGGAACGGCACGCCCGTCCGCTCGCCCATGAACCCCGAGAGGTTCAGGAGAAGGAACAGCAGGACGGCGCCGAGCAGGAAGGCGAGCATGATCTGCAGGCGCCCAATCCCAGGGCGAACAGTCCGATGGCGAACACGTAGTTGCCCAGCGAGTGCACGTCATTCGCCCAGAGCGTGAAGATGCTGTAGGCGTGCCAGGTGCGGCCCTTGCGCGTGGTGGGCGCCAGGTCCTCGTTGTAGAGTCGGCGGCTCACGCCCGCGGGCACCTGGACCCGCGTGGCTGGCCCTCCCCTCACGATCTCCTCGACCGCGGGGTCACCGGTGCCCCACGGCTCCGGGTCAATCAGATTCGGGTGCCCGTGCTCGTCGGGACCGTGTTGGTGGGACATAATGCAGACCTCCGAGTGGCGGAAAGGGCGTTGCGGGTGTGGACGGGAACTGGTGCTGCGGATGCGGAGCACCACCCTTGTACGGGTGGCGCCATGGAATTAAAATTCCGCATCTCGGAAAAAATCTTTCGTGCCGTGAAACTAATGTAGCTGTGGGGCAGATCACGGTCAAGGCTTCTTCGCGTCCGGGGGTTCGACGTCGCGGTGCTTCGGGGAGCGCTCAGCTTTCCCCGCCGGATGCGCCGGCCTCGGTGTCCACCACGGTGCCCGCAGATAGCTCTCGCGTACGTTCCCGGACAGCGCCTTGCCCTGGCCCGGGGTGATGGGATCTTCTGGTGCAGTGTGCCGGCGTCGTGGACATTCAGTCGTGTCCATTCACTCGACCACCTGCTCAACCCCGACGCCGCTGCCGCTGCCCGATCAGTTCACCGCTTTCTGCCATTACTCACCACCAACGCTCAAGAGGCTCCGGGCGGAAAGTCCGGTTAAACCGCCGATGGAGCCCAAACTAAACGCGACTGCAGTACTAAACGGCGCCTTCTGGCCGGAGCTCGCCCAGCAACTGCCCGATGACGTCCGGATCGTCAATCGTGGAGGGCACCACGTACGCTTCGCCGTCGGCTATTTGCCGCATGGTCTTGCGCAGGATCTTCCCTGACCTGGTCTTGGGGAGCGCTTCGACCACTGTGGCGTGTTTGAAGTCGGCCACCGGCCCGATGTCCTTCCTGACAAGGGCGATCAGCTCCCGGACCAGCTCGTCCTCAGGGGTGGTGACCCCTGCTTTGAGCACCACGTAGCCGCTGGCCCGCTGACCCTTGAGGGGATCCGCCACGCCGATCACGGCACATTCAGCGACGGCCGGATGGCTGGCGATGACCTGCTCAATCGCACCGGTGGACAGCCGGTGGCCGGCCACGTTGATGATGTCGTCGGTCCGGCCCATCACAAAGACGTAGCCGTCAGCATCCCGGTAGCCGCTGTCGCCCGTGGCGTAGCTGCCTTCGAAGGCAGCCAGGTACGAGGACACATAGCGGTCGTCGTTCTGCCACAGGGTTGTAAGGGTTCCGGGAGGCAAGGGAAGCTGCAGGACAATGTTGCCCTCCTCCCCCTGCTGCACCGCCGCCCCGGAGCCGTCGACAATCTTCAGTTCGAAGCCGGGCATGGGCACGGTAGGTGACCCGGGCTTGAAGGGAAGGTCCTCCAGCCCGCGAGGGTTGGCGCAGATGGCCCAGCCGGTTTCGGTCTGCCACCAGTGGTCCACCACCGGAACACCCAGGACCTCACCTGCCCAGCGGTAGGTGTCCGTGTCCAGCCGCTCGCCGGCCGCAAACAGCGTGCGCAGGGTGGAGATGTCGTACCGGGCCAGCTCTGCCGCCTGAGGATCGGCCTTGCGGATCGCGCGCAGGGCCGTGGGTGCGGTGAACAGGACGTTGACCTTGTGGTCCTGCACCACGCGCCAGAACGCTCCCGCATCAGGCGTCCCCACGGGCTTGCCCTCGTAGAGGACCGTGGTGGCACCGGCCAGCAGCGGGCCATAAACAATGTAGGAATGACCCACCACCCAGCCGACGTCGGACGCCGTCCACATCACGTCACCCGGACCGACGTCGTAGATGTTTGCCATGGTCCAGCTGAGCGCCACTGCATGGCCGCCGTTGTCCCGTACAACGCCCTTCGGCGTGCCGGTGGTGCCCGAGGTGTAGAGGATGTAAAGGGGGTCGGTTGCTGCGACATCCACTGCTGCCGCCGGGGCGGCCGCGTCAAAGCACCGGTCCCAGTCCAGCCAGTCCGGATACTCGGATGCCGAGTGCACAAAGCCTTCCCGGTCCTTGACTATGACGGGCGTCTGCCCAGCGCCGGCGAGTTCGAGCGCTTCGGCAACCGCCGGAAGATACTCCACCCGGCGCGAGGGCTCAATCCCGCCGGACGCCGTCACAATCGCGGCCGGACCGGCATCCTTGATGCGGGCGGCGAGTTCCTTGGGCGCGAATCCGCCGAAAACCACCGAATGCACGGCCCCGAGCCGGGCGGTCGCCAGCATCGCGATGGCGGCCTCGGGAATCATGGGCATGTAGATGACCACCCTGTCCCCTTTGCGGACTCCCTGCGAGCGCAGCACACCCGCGAACCGCGCCACGAGGTCCGTCAGTTCGGCGTAGCTGTACGTGCGTTTGATCCCCAGCATCGCGGAGTCGTAGATGAGGGCATCCTGGTCCCCGCGGCCGGCCTCAACGTGGCGGTCCAGGGCGTTGTAGCTCGTGTTGAGCATGCCATCGGGAAACCATTGGAACAGCGGGGCGGCCGATCCATCAAGCGCGGTTTCCGGCGTCCTGGACCAGGTCACGCCGCCTGCTGCCTCAAGCCAGAAGGCGTCCTTCTTTTCGATGCTGCGCGAATATGTTTCCCGGTAATTTCCGCTGACCATCATGGGCTCCCGTTCACGTCGCTGTGTTGCCACCATGCTATGCGGGCAACCCGCACCAGACAAGGCCTATGTATACATACCTGCGGCTATTTCGCTGATCAACTGGCTTTTGCTGGGTCTTTCGGCAATTCGTGTATACACTGGTGCCCATGAGCAGATTGACGGGAGGGACCATGCGGGCCAGCGACAAAGCCTATGCGACGCTTCGCGAAGACATTATCGAATGGCGCCTGACGCCCGGAACGGTCCTCGCCGAAGTGGAGCAGTCGGAGCGCCTGGGCGTCTCACGCACTCCGGTCCGGGAGGCGCTGAGCCGGCTTAGCGCAGAAGGGCTGACGACGGCGGCAGGCGGCCGCGGCGTCGTCGTCACCGACATCTCACTGGAGGACATCGATGAGATGTTCGAGCTCCGCGAAACCCTCGAGGGCAGGGCTGCAGCCCTGGCTGCCGAACGCGGCGAGCGCGCTGTCTTTGAGAAGCTCCACACCGATCTCCTGCGGGCGCAGGAGCTGATCAGCGACACCGATCCGGCCCGGCATGAGTATTACGCCCTGGTGGGCCGGCTGGATGAGGCGATCGACGCCGCCATCTCCAACTCCTACCTCGCGCAGGCGATGCGCAGCCTGCGTGTCCATCTGGTCCGGGTCCGCCGCCTCGCGGCCGATGACGCCCCGCGACTGTACGCTGCCGCCGTCGAACACGCGGCCATCGCGGAGGCCATCGCCGCAGGCAACGCCAGGCTTGCCGAAGCAGCCACCACCCTGCACCTGCACCGCAGCCTTTCCCACGTCAAAGCTACCCACCCACAGCACTAAGAAGGAGCACCATGGTTAAGCTCAACCACGTCCGCGTCTACAAGAGCGAAGAGAACCTGGCCCGTGAAGACCAGCTGGCGCACAAGATCGCCGTCGTCGCCGCCGACGCCGTCGAGGTCACGCCCGAGGTCACCGAGATGGTCATCAACCGTGTCATCGACAATGCCTCCGTGGCCATCGCTTCCCTGAACCGCGGCCCGATCGTGGCTGCCCGCGCCCAGGCGTTGACCCACGCACCGACCACCAACGGCAAGGGCGCCGGCGTCTTCGGCATCACGGACCGCGTCTCCCCCGAGTGGGCAGCCTGGGCGAACGGCGTGGCCGTCCGCGAGCTCGATTACCATGACACGTTCCTGGCGGCTGACTACTCCCACCCTGGCGACAACATCCCGCCGATTCTCGCCGTTGGACAGCACGTCGGCGCGAGCGGCAAGGACCTGATCCGCGGCATCGCCACCGGCTACGAGATCCAGGTCAACTTGGTCAAGGCGATCTGCCTTCACAAGCACAAGATCGACCACGTGGCCCACCTCGGCCCGTCCGCCGCTGCCGGCATCGGCACACTCTTGGGCCTGGACGTCGAGACCATCTTCCAGTCCGTCGGCCAGGCGCTGCACACCACCACGGCCACCCGCCAGTCCCGCAAGGGCGAAATCTCCACCTGGAAGGCGCACGCGCCGGCGTTCGCAGGCAAGATGGCGGTGGAAGCCGTGGACCGCTCCATGCGCGGCCAGACCTCCCCCGTGCCGATCTACGAAGGCGAAGACGGCGTGATCGCCTGGATGCTGGATGGCCCGGACGCCTCCTACGAGGTCCCGCTGCCCGAGGCCGGCGAAGCCAAGCGCGCCATCATGGACACGTACACCAAGGAACACTCCGCCGAATACCAAGCCCAGGCCTGGATCGATCTGGCCCGCAAGCTGCATACTGAGCACCCCGAGGCAACGGACCCGTCCAACGTGACGTCGGTCCTGATCAAGACCAGCCACCACACGCACTACGTGATCGGTTCGGGCGCCAACGACCCGCAGAAGTACAGCCCCACGGCCAGCCGGGAAACCCTGGACCACTCCATCCCGTACATCTTCACGGTGGCACTCCAGGACGGCTCCTGGCACCACGTTGACTCCTACAGTCCTGAGCGTGCCGGCCGCGCCGACACTGTGGAGCTGTGGAACAAGGTCAGCACCGTCGAAGACGCCGAATGGACCCGCCGCTACCATTCGCTGGACATCGCCGAGAAGGCCTTCGGCGGTTCCGTGGAGATCACCCTGAACGACGGCACGGTCATCACCGACCAGATCGCCGTAGCGGACGCGCACCCGCTCGGCGCCCGGCCGTTCGCCCGCCAGCAGTACATCAACAAGTTCCGCACCCTGGCAGCCGGTCTGGTCGCAGAGGAGGAAATCGAGCGATTCCTCGCCGCCGCCGAAAGCCTTCCGGACCTGGGCCCGGGCGAACTGGACCAGCTGAACATCACCGCCGCCCCCGGCGTCATCGACCTCAGCAACGCACCCGCCGGCCTCTTCTAAGCTCTGCCTACCCACCCCGCACAGGAGAATCAGATGCTGTATTCCAAGACAACCCCGGAACAGAAGCGGATCGCGCTTCGCGCCATGCTCGCGTCCGGCACCATCCAGCAGTTCCCGGGCGCGTTCAGCCCGCTCTCGGCGCGGCTGATCGAGGAAAAGGGCTTCGCCGGTGTTTACGTCTCCGGAGCGGTGCTGGCCAATGACCTGGGCCTGCCGGACATCGGGCTGACCACCCTCACCGAGGTGGCCACGCGTGCCGGGCAGATCGCCCGAATGACTGACCTGCCCACGCTGGTGGACGCGGACACGGGCTTCGGCGAGCCCATGAACGTGGCCCGCAGCATCCAGGAACTGGAGAACGCCGGCCTGGCCGGCTGCCACATCGAAGACCAGTTCAATCCCAAGCGCTGCGGGCACCTGGACGGCAAGAACGTGGTGGACCAGGACACGGCCACCAAGCGCATCCGCGCCGCGGCCGACGCCCGCCGCGATCCGAACTTCCTCATCATGGCCCGGACCGATATCCGCGCCGTGGAGGGAATCGAAGCCGCCAAGGACCGGGCACGGGCCCTCGTGGAAGCCGGTGCTGACGCCATCTTCCCGGAAGCGATGAAGGACCTGTCCGAGTTCCAGGCCATCCGCGACGCCGTGGACGTGCCGATCCTTGCCAACATGACCGAGTTCGGCAAGAGCGATCTGTTCACCGTGGACCAGCTGCAGGGTGTGGGCGTCAACATGGTCATTTATCCGGTCACGCTGCTGCGCATTGCCATGGGCGCAGCAGAGCGTACTCTGGAATCGATCAAGGCAACAGGGTCGCAGGAAGCACAGGTGGAGAACATGCTCACCCGTGCGCGGCTTTATGACCTTGTGGACTATGAGGCCTACAACCACTTCGATACCGGCGTTTTCAACTTCCAAATTCCCGGCGTCCGCTAGGACCCGAGAGCTCACCAAGGAGACTGCAAGCATTCCGGCACATCCGGGCTTGCCCAATGAACGAAGGAGGACAGCATGGAAGCTGTTGATATCAAGAAGGGCCTGGCCGGCGTCGTGGTGGACTACACCGCGGTTTCGAAGGTCAACCCGGACACCAATTCGCTGCTGTACCGCGGCTATCCCGTCCAGGAGCTCGCCGCCAAATGCAGCTTCGAGGAAGTGGCCTTCCTCTTGTGGAACGGCGAACTGCCCACCCCTGAAGAGCTGTCCGCGTTCTCTGCCCGCGAGCGCGCCGGCCGCGCCCTTGATCCTGTGGTGAAGAAGATCGTCGACACAATTCCCGCTACCGCCCACCCGATGGATGTCTGCCGGACCGCAGCATCCGTCATGGGCGCCCGCCACCCTCTGGCCGAGGACTCCTCGCCCGAGGCCAACATGGCCAAGGCCGTGGACCTCTTCGCAGCCATGCCCGCGGTGGTCGCCTACGACCAGCGACGCCGGCGCGGCCAGGAAGTCGTGGAGCCCCGTGATGACCTGGGCTACTCGGAAAACTTCCTGTGGATGGCGTTCGGCGAAGACCAGGTCCCGGAGGTCGTGGAGGCCTTCAACGTCTCGATGATCCTGTACGCCGAGCACTCCTTCAACGCCTCCACCTTCACCGCCCGCGTGATCACCTCCAGCCTGTCCGACCTGCACTCGGCAGTAACGGGCGCAATCGGCGCACTCAAGGGCCCGCTGCATGGCGGCGCCAACGAAGCCGTGATGCACACCTTCGACGAGATCGGCATCCGGCCTGAGGAATCACTGGACGAAGCGGCCGCCCGGGCAAAGGCTTGGATGGAGGATGCACTGGCCCACAAGAAAAAGGTCATGGGCTTCGGCCACCGCGTCTACAAGCACGGGGACTCCCGCGTCCCCACCATGAAGGCCGCGCTGGACAAAATGATCGCCCACTACGGCCGCCCTGAACTGCTGGGGCTGTACAACGGCCTCGAGCAGGCCATGGACGAGGCCAAGGCCATCAAACCGAACCTCGACTACCCGGCCGGCCCCACCTACCACCTGATGGGCTTCGACACTGCCACGTTCACTCCCCTGTTCGTGGCCAGCCGCATCACCGGGTGGACCGCCCACATCATGGAACAGGCAGCCAGCAACTCCCTGATCCGCCCGCTGAGCGAGTACAACGGACCGGACGAACGGCACGTTCCGTAATCCTCCCCACCGGCTCCCAACCTCGCAAGCTCGGTTCGGGTCCCTCGCCGGCGTGGGCCCAACCGGCCCGCCGTCGGCCGTTACGCCAACGCCAGAGGTGGGGCGTGATCAGTCCAGCACTTCGCGGACGGTCTCGTTGTCATCGTTCAGGACCACTGTCAGGCGCAAGAAAGACCCGGCAAGGGCGAGCGGCAGCCAGTGCGCTGCGTCCTGCCACATCCGGTCCACCGGCAAGGCGCCGACGTCGAACCATTCCGGCCGGATCTCGGCACTTTCGGCCGGCTGCCCGGTCCAACTGGCTGCGACAAAGAGCCGCGAACTCATGTTCCACTCCGGGCGGGCAGGAAAATCGAAGGTCACCACGCCGGCGTCGCGCAGATCCTCCTGCCGGACCACAATCCCGGCTTCCTCGTGGACTTCGCGGCAGGCAGCCTCTTCATCCGTCTCCCCCGGCTCAACATGGCCGCCAAGTCCCACCACTTTGCCGC
Organism: Pseudarthrobacter raffinosi; assembly: GCF_023913735.1. Taxonomy (GTDB): domain Bacteria; phylum Actinomycetota; class Actinomycetes; order Actinomycetales; family Micrococcaceae; genus Arthrobacter; species Arthrobacter raffinosi. The sequence goes on along the minus strand of NZ_JAMXBH010000007.1, from coordinate 10,780 downwards.
GGCCGAAGCCGGTCTTCTTCAGGCCAAGCAGGACCTGTGGCACACCGGCGGACTCACGGGTGAGAAAGCACAGCGTGACAGGGGTAAACGTCATGCCCCAACCCTATAGCCTGGCCGCCGGCGTCAGCCCAGCGCCCGAGGGTGGGCTGCTGCGTAAATTTCCCTCAGTGTGTCAGCCGTAACCAGGGTGTAGACCTGCGTTGTGGTAACTGAGGCGTGCCCCAGGAGTTCCTGCACCACGCGGACATCGGCGCCGCCTTCGAGCAGATGCGTCGCGAACGAGTGTCGCAGTGTGTGCGGGGAAACATCCTTGGTGACGTTGGCTTTGTCCGCGGCCGCCTTCAGGATGGTCCAGGCGCTTTGCCGGCTGATCCTGCCGCCGCGGGCGTTCAGGAACAGGGCGGGCGTTCCCTTGCCCTTCGCCGCCAGCAGTGGACGGCCGCGCACCAGGTACGCGTCCACAGCCCGCGCCCCATAGGATCCCAGCGGCACCAGCCGTTCCTTGGATCCCTTGCCGAACAGGCGGACCACGGCGGGCCCGGCTTCGGCCTCGTGCAGGGCGATGTCGTCAACGTCCAGGCCCACGGCCTCGCTGATCCTCGCCCCGGTGGAATAGAGAAATTCGAGCAGGGCCCGGTCCCTGAGCCCTGTGGCGGTGTCCGTGCTCGCGGCTTCAAGGATCCGGGTGACTTCGTCCACGCTGATGGCCTTGGGCAGCCTTTTGCCCGGCATGGGCGGGTGGACGTCGCTGGCGGGGTCCGTCGTTGTGATCCCCTCCAGAGCCCAGAACTTGTGCAGCCCCCGGACGGCCACCACAGTCCTGGCGGCAGACCGGACGCCCAGCGCTGTGCCGCCGTCGGATCCGTCGTTGAGGGCCATCAGGAACCCCGTCACGTGGTGGCGGGTGATCTGGCCCGGGCCGTGGCAGCCTTCCGACGTCACGTAGCGGGAATACCGGGTCAGGTCACGGCGGTAGGCGGAGAGTGTATTTACGGCCAGGCCGCGTTCCACGCCCATATGTTGCAGATACTCGGTGATGGCGCGGTCGATGGCCGTCTGTGGCCGGACGGGCGGCGTCGGGGCTGCCGCCTCAGTACTCGCCGTCATCAACGCTGGCTGGGGTGCGCAGGCCAGGGTGCATCCGCCGGACGCAATCCCGCAAAGCCGTCAGCTTTCGCCGCGGCGGCGGCCAGGATTCCGACGACGGCGGACGGGTTGTGCAGCCTGCCTTCCAGGACTGCGGCCACAGCGTCGTCCAGGGCGATCCAGTGGAATTCAATCTCGGCCTCCTCATCGGTCCGCTCATGGCGTTCGTGGTGAGGCACGTCGGTGAGGTCCCGGGCGAGGTAGATGCGGATGGCCTCGCTGGAGGAGCCCGGCGAGTTGAAGAAGTCCACCAGGACGTTCCATTCGCCGGCTGCAAGGTCCGCCTCCTCGGCGAGCTCGCGGGCAGCGCCCGCCACAAAATCTTCGCCTTCCACATCCAGCAGGCCGGCAGGGATTTCCCAAAGGTCCATGCCCACGGGGTGCCGGTACTGCCTGATCAGCAGAACTTCGCCGGCGTCGTTCATCGGCAGGACAGCCACGGCGCCGGGGTGGTCGATGTAGTCGCGGGTCAGGGACTCCCCTGTCTCGCTCAGCTGGAAGCTGTCACTGACCACATCCCAGATCCGACCTTCATAGACCTTCTCCGTAGACAGAAGACGGCGCGGGCTCGGCGCATCCGAAACCTGCCGTGCAGCTTGTGGGGTTTCAGGTGTGCCGGGCATCGCGCCGTCCTCTACTTATTCGGTTTTATTTTGCGGCAACCGTACGCAACGGCTTGGCTGCCGGCGCGTCCTGTGCTTTCTGGTGGTCCAGTGCGGCCTTGACGAGCCCGGCGAAGAGCGGGTGCGGCCGCGTGGGCCGTGAGCTCAGTTCAGGGTGCGCCTGGGTTGCCACGTAGAACGGGTGGACCTCGCGGGGCAGCTCTACGAATTCCACAAGCTTGCCGTCCGGCGACGTTCCGGAGAACACGAGGCCCTCGGCGGCGATCTGGTCGCGGTATTTGTTGTTGACCTCGTAGCGGTGCCGGTGGCGTTCGCTGACGGTGGTTTTCCCGTAGGTCTCTGCGATGACCGAGCCGTCGTCGAGCTTTGCCTCGTACAGGCCCAGACGCATGGTGCCGCCAAGATCGCCCTTGCCGTCCACGATGTCCAGCTGCTCTTCCATGGTGGCAATCACCGGGTATTTCGAATCCGGCTCGAATTCGCTGGAGGAAGCGCCCTCAAGGCCCACCACGTTGCGCGCATATTCGATCACCATGCACTGCAGGCCCAGGCACAGGCCCAGGACAGGCAGCTTGGCTTCACGGGCGTACTTCAGGGCGCCCAGCTTGCCTTCAAGGCCGCGGATGCCGAAGCCGCCGGGAACGCAGATGGCGTCCACGCCGTCCAGGGACGCCACGGCGCCTTCATGGGTTTCGCATTCATCCGACGGTACCCAGCGGATCTTGACCTTGGTGTCGTTGGCGAAGCCGCCGGCACGCAGGGCCTCGGTCACGGACAGGTAGGCGTCCGGCAGGTCGATGTACTTGCCCACCAGCGCGATTTCCACGTGGTGCTTGGGGTTGTGCACTGCTTCGAGCAGCTTGTCCCAGCTGGTCCAGTCAACGTCCTTGAACGGCAGGTCCAGTGCACGGACGATGTAGGAATCCAGTCCCTGGGTGTGCAGGGTCTTGGGGATGTCGTAGATGCTGGGGGCATCCGGGCATCCGATGACGGCTTCGATATCGACGTCGCACATGCGGCCGATCTTGGCGCGCATCGGCTCGGGGACTTCGCGGTCCGAGCGGACCACGATGGCCTCGGGCTGGATGCCGATGGAGCGCAGGGCTGCCACGGAGTGCTGCGTCGGTTTGGTCTTCAGTTCCTGCGAGGGTCCGATGTAGGGCACCAGGGAGACGTGGACGAAGAAGACGTTGCCGCGGCCAATGTCCTGGCGGACCTGGCGGGCCGACTCGAGGAAGGGCTGCGACTCGATGTCGCCCACGGTGCCGCCGATTTCAGTGATGATGACGTCCGGCGCGTTTTTGCCCTCGGCCGGAAGCCGCATGCGCCGCTTGATCTCATCGGTGATGTGCGGGATGACCTGGACCGTGTCACCGAGGTATTCGCCGCGGCGTTCCTTGGCGATCACGGTGGAGTAGACCTGGCCGGTGGTCACGTTGGCTGAGCCCTCGAGGTTTTCGTCGAGGAACCGCTCGTAGTGTCCGATGTCCAGGTCCGTCTCGGCGCCGTCGTCGGTGACGAAGACTTCGCCGTGCTGGAAGGGGTTCATCGTGCCCGGATCCACGTTCAGATAGGGATCGAGCTTCTGCATAGTTACAGACAGACCGCGTGCCCGCAGGAGGTGACCGAGGCTCGAAGCCGTCAGTCCCTTACCGAGCGAGGACGCCACACCACCGGTTACGAAGATGTGTTTGGTCGTCTTGGACGAGCCCGGGAACCGGGAATTTACACGGGAATTTGATCGCTGCACCACGGAATTCGAGCCTATCATCAATTGAGCCTTTCCCCGATCAGGAACTGTCTCCCCAAATGATCCAGTGTGCATGGCAAGGCGCCCTGCGATCAAGGGGTGCAGGCCGTCAGGCCCGCTGCGGCAGCAGTTTTGCGTCGTCCAGCAGCTCCTGGGCGTGCGCCTGGGCTGATTCTGAATCCTCCTGGCCGGCCAGCATCCGGGCGAGCTCCCGCACCCGCTCCTGGCCGTCGAGGAGGCGAACATCACTGGACGTGAACCCGGTGGCGGTGCCGCCGTCGGCCCCTCTGACGGATGTCTTGGTGACAGTGATGTGCTGGTCCGCGAAGGCTGCCACCTGCGGCAGGTGTGTGACCACCAGGACCTGCACGTGCTGTGCCAGCATGGCCAGCCGGCGGCCAATTTCGACGGCGGCCCGGCCACCGACCCCGGCGTCCACCTCGTCAAACACAAACGTGGGCACCGGGTCCACAGCGGCCAGCACCACCTCGATGGCCAGCATGACCCTGGAGAGTTCGCCACCGGAGGCGCCCTTGCCCAGCGGACGGGCCGGGGCTCCGGAGTGCGGCTGGAGCAGGAACGCGATCTCGTCGGCTCCATGCGGTGTCAGCTGACCGGCCGCCTCACGGGTGATGACCAGCGTGGCGTCGGCCATGGCGAGTGCCTTCAGCTCCGAGCTCACCCGGCCGGAGAGGTCCTTGGCAGCCTTGGCCCGGATTTTGCTGACGGCGGCAGCCTGCTTCTGCAGTTCCGCTTCGGTACGGACAACGTCTGCGTCCAGGGCTTCGATCCTGGTGGAGTCGTCCTGCAGCTCGTCGAAACGGACCCGGGCGTTTTCCGCCCACACCAGGACTTCGTCAATGCTGGGGGCGTACTTGCGGACCAACGTGGCCAGGGCGGCCCGCCGGTCCTCGATCTCGGCGAGGCGTTCCGGACCCTCTGAGTCCAGGCCGGCCTGGTAGCTGGCCAGCTCCGTGGCGATGTCGTTGAGCAGGAAGCCCACTTCGGCCAACCGTGCTGCGGCGGACCCGAGCTCGGCGTCGTGCTCGGCCACGTGCTCCAGGGTCCTTTTCGCAACGTCCACGAGGGTGGTGGCGTCGCCCGCGTCACCGTAGTCCTCCGCGATGAGCGCCTGGTGCGCCGTGTTCGCCGCAATCCTGAGCTCTTCTACGTTGGCCAGTTTCACAGCCTCCGCCTTGAGGGATTCGTCCTCCCCCGGCTGCGGATCCACGGTGCTGATTTCGGCCAGGGCGACTTCCAGCGACTCGGCCTCGCGGAGCCTGTCCCGGGCGGCGCTGCGAAGGGTTTCCAGCTCCGCCTGGCTGGCCTTCCAATGGCTGTAGAGCGCCTGGTAGGAGGCCATCGGGCCCGCCAGCGCATCGCCGGCAAATTTGTCGAGGGCGCCGCGTTGGGCGGACGCCCCCTTCAGCCTGATCTGGTCCGACTGCCCGTGGACCACCACGAGGGTTTCACCGATCTCCGCCAGAACGCCCACCGGGGCGGCCCGCCCGCCCAGGAAGGCCCGGCTGCGCCCGTCCGCACCGAGGCGACGCGCAAGAATAAGCTCAGCGCCGCCGTCGAACTCCTCCACGTCGGCACCCGCTTCAACTGCCCGGGCAATCGCCGGATGCCCGGCGTCGAGCTTGAGGACGGCCTCCGCCGTGGCGCTCTTCGCCCCGCTCCGGACCGCCCCGGCGTCGGACCTCGCCCCCAGCAGTAGGCCGACGGCGGTGACCACCATCGTTTTGCCGGCACCGGTTTCGCCGGTAACGACGCTCAGCCCGGGGCCCAGCGGCAGCGTGGCGTCGGTGATGACGCCCAGATCGCGGATTCTCAGTTCTTCAAGCATGGTTCACTTTGCGGTCGCGGGATCGGTATCGTCCTCCGGCTGGTCGCCGGAGGCAAGCTGGAGCGGCGGCCTGGGCCGCGGCGTCCGGACGATCGGGATGGGTCCGGTGTGAATCGTCTCCGACTGCGGCACGGGCCCGCGCCAGCCGTGAATGGGGAGTTCGAATTTGCGGACCAGACGCGCTGAAAAGGGCGTCTGGTGCGTCCTGGCCAGCCTGACCGGAGTGGCGGACTTGGTCACTTCAACCCGGGCGCCGGGCGGCAGGTCCACGGAGCGCCGGCCATCGCACCAGAGCACACCCTGGGCACCGGTGCGGGTGAGGACTTCCACGGCCAGCCGGGACCGGGGCGATACCACCAGCGGTTTGGCAAAGAGCGCGTGGGCGCTGATGGGAACTATCACCAGGGCCTCGACCTCCGGCCACACGACGGGCCCGCCGGCGGAAAACGCGTACGCGGTGGAGCCTGTGGGGGTGGCCACCACCACGCCGTCGCAGCCGAAGGACGTCAGCGGGCGCTCATCCACTTCGGTCACCACCTCGATCATGCGTTCGCGGTTGCCCTTTTCGATCGCGGCCTCATTCAGGGCCCAGGTATGCCAGATCTTCTGGCCGCGGACCCAGACCTGGACGTCGATGGTCATGCGCTCTTCAACCGTGTAGTCGCGGCGGGCAATCCATTCCACCGTTTGGGCCAGGTCCGCCCGCTCGCTCTCGGCCAGGAAGCCGACGTGGCCAAGGTTGACGCCCAGCAAGGGTACGTCCACCTCGCGCACCAGCTCTGCGGCGCGCAGGATGGTGCCGTCACCGCCCAGGACCATCACCAGCTCGACGTCCGGCAGCTGTACATGGTCGTGCAGGATCTCCACCGGCTGCGTGAGCTGCCCGAAGAATCTTTCCATGTCACGCAGCTCAGACTCCTGCATGACGGGAACAATGCCGGAGTCATGCAGTTGGGCGCAGGCTTCCCAGGCGGCCTTCAGTGACTCCTCGCGGCCAGTGTGGGCAAGGACAAGTACTCGCCTGCTCATCGGGTTCCGCTTTCTAGTGGTTCGGCCAGATTCGGCCAAGCAATCCGTCAATGGCTGCGAGGCGCTCTTCGATCTTAGGCAGTTCTTGGGTCATCCTGCGCTTTATCCACAGGAAGTATTCGACGTTTCCGTCCTGGCCCGGCAGCGGACTGGCCGCTAAGCCGCATAAGTCCAGTCCGGCGTCGAGCGCCGCATTGGCAACTTTTTCCACTGCCATCCGGCGTTCGCGCTCGGAGGTGACCACACCGGTGCGGCCCAGCCGGTCCTTGCCGATCTCGAACTGGGGCTTCACCATCAGCACCAGATCGCCGCCCGGCTGCGTGCACAGCGCCAGGGGCAGGACCACCAGGGTCAGCGAGATGAAGGAGAGGTCGGCTACCGTGAGTTCGGCCTGGCCGCCGATGTCCTCCGGCGCCATGTACCGCACGTTCATGCCTTCATGCACGGCTACGCGGTCATCGGCGCGGAGTTGCGGGACGAGCTGGTCATGGCCGACGTCGACGGCCACCACGTGTGCCGCACCGCGCCGCAGGAGCACCTCGGTGAAGCCGCCGGTGGAGGCGCCGGCGTCCAGGCACCTTTTGCCCGCAACCGTGACCTCCGGGAATACGTCCAGAGCGCCGGCGAGCTTGTGGCCGGCCCGGCTGACGTAGCTGTCCTCTTCCGTGTGCTCGACCGACAGGTCCTTGCCGTCGTCGACCTGGAGGGACGCCTTGGACAGGACCTGCCCGGCCGAGCTCACCTTGCCCTCGGCGATCAACGAAGCAGCGTGGGTCCGGGACCTGGCCAGGCCGCGGGCGACGAGCGCCTGGTCAAGTCGTGCCATGCTCAAGCGTCTCCTTCGCCGTTTGGGGCCTCTTCGTTCAACGCGTGCAGCAGGGCATCGTGGAGGTCGCTGTAAACAGCCTCATGCTCAGACACGGGCAACCGTTCGACGCCGTCCAGCGCGGCCGTTATCGCCGCAATGGATGGATCGCTGGTTGCCGACGCCGCCGTGTCCGGCCATTCCTGTGTTGGCTGGGCTGCTTCCGGATGGTGCGGTTCGTTCAGCTCAGTCATTGGACCAGTCTAATGATTGCGCCACTCGAGTTTGGGTTCGGTGGGCAGTGCGGCGTCGGGGACCGCAGTCCACCAGGCGGCGCAGGCGGCCCGCCAGGAATCCAGGTCGCTCTCGCTGCCGCTGACGTGGATAGTGTCACCGCTGACCCGCGCAGTGGAGGCCCCGCAGCGGTGCGTTCCGTCAGTGTGGTCCAGCGCCGGGTAGGGGCGGTGGAGGTCGCTGAGGGAATTGATGATGTAGTCCGGGCGTTCCGCAGTGCGTGCGGCCAGGATGCTAGCTGTGGTGTCGACGCCGGTCAGCACTGCCACCGTGGCAAACCCGGCGTTGTTGCCGCCGAGGATGTCGGTGTCCAGACGGTCGCCCACCACCAGCGGGCGGTCAGCCGTGAGCCGTTTGGCGGCGGCGTGGAAGAGCGGGGCCTCCGGCTTGCCGGCAACCTGCGGCGTCTGTCCGGTGGCGGCGGCTACAGCTGCCACCAGGGTGCCGTTGCCCGGGGCTATGCCGCGTGCCTGCGGAATGGACATATCGGTGTTGGTTGCGATCCACAGTGCTCCGGCCGACACGACGTACGCCGCCTCGGCAAGATCTTTCCAGCTGATCCCGGGATTGAATCCCTGGACCACGGCTACCGGATCCTCGTCCTGGCTGTAAACAGGCGTCAATCCCACCAGCTCGATTTCCTGCGCCAGAGCGGGGCTGCCGGTGATGAGCACCCGCGCTCCGGGGGCGACGAGTGACGCCAGGAGTTCGGCCGCGGCTTGCGAGGAGCTGACCACCTGGTCGTCGTCCGCCGGTGCACCTAGTTCACGGAGATGCGCCGCTACCTGCGCCGGGGTGCGGGAGGCATTGTTGGTGACATACCCCAGGCCAATGCCCAAACCCTCCAGTTGCTGCAGCGAGTCCACGGCGCCTGGGATGGCGTGCTGCCCGGCGTAGACCACGCCGTCCAGGTCCGCCAAAAGGGCGTCGAACAGGGAAATCAGTGGAACTTCAGTCATAGCGCGCTAGCTGTCCCGTCCGTCAGAGTGGCCATCGACGCCGTTGCTGCTGTCGTCTGCTTCGCTGTGCTCTTCTTCATCGCGCACTTCTTCACCGTGCTCGGCGTCGCCGGCTTCCAGCTCATCTGCTTCGAGGGAATCCTCGTCAGACTCGGCGTCATCGGACTCGAAGAAATCCGATTCCACGTCGTCGATCTCTGCATCCACGGCGGCGGCCTCAACGGCAGTCTTCTCCGCGGCTACCTCGGAACGGGCAGCGGGCGTGGAAGCAGTGGCTTCGGGGCCTGCGGCAGCTCGCTCCAGCAGACGCCGGCGCTGGGCTTCCTCGCGGGCTTCCTCTTCCTCGTCCCAGCCGAGGTCCACGATGTCGGGTTCCTCATCGACGCCGAGGCCCAGGGCATTTTCAGCCACAACTGCCTGCTTCTGCCATTTTGCCGCCTCATCTTCCCGACCAACACCGGACAGGGCGTTGGCGTAGGCCCGGAACAGCCGCGGGCTGTAGGAGAACGCCCGGTTCATGTCCAGCTGGGGAATTTCCAGTTCTGCTACGGCGGCGTCCAGCTGTCCGAGGTCGGTCCGGGCCCCGGCTGCAACCATGGCCAGTTCGACTTTGCCGGGCGCGTCCAGGTCTTTGGCTTCCTCGGAACGTACAACGTCGAGGGCGCGGTCAGGCCGACCAAGTCCGCGTTCGCAGTCTGCCATCACGGGCAGGTGGATGTTTGAACCGCTGATGCGGCGGTAGGTCCGGAATTCGCGCAGTGCTTCGCCGTAGTGTCCTGCCGCGTAAGCAGTGAGTCCGACGGCTTCACGGACGGCAGCCAGCCGGCCACCACGCCGGCTCGCGGCGAGGGCGTGCTGGAAAGCCAGCTCGGGCTCTTCGTCGATCAGGCGTCCGGCCATTACCAGGTGGCGGGCAACCCACTCGGCGCTCTTGTCTTCCAGGGTCTTGATCTGGTGCTGCGTAGCGCGGTCAAGCTCCTTGCCCGTGACATCCTCATCGATTTCCGGGGAACGTTCGCGGTCCGGGCGGTTCGCGCTGCGAAGGTCACGCGCGTTGGGTACACGGACCGGGCGGTCTTCTGCACGGTCCTTGCCGAACTGGCGGGGGCCGGAATCGCCACGGTCAAAGCTGCGGGGGGCGCGGTCCTGGCGGTCTCCGAACGGCTTGCGGTTGTCACCGCCGGAGAAACCTCGACGTTCGCCGTCACCTTCGCGGCGCGGACGGTCACCATAAGGCTTGTTGTCACGGTCACCATAGGGTTTGCGTTCGCCGCCGCCGCTAAAGGGCTTCCGGTCTCCGCCGCCACTAAAGGGCTTGCGCTCTCCGCCGCCAAAGCTGCGACGTTCGCCGTCACCTTCGCGGCGCGGACGGTCACCATAAGGCTTGTTGTCACGGTCACCATAGGGTTTGCGTTCGCCGCCGCCGCTAAAGGGCTTCCGGTCTCCGCCGCCACTAAAGGGCTTGCGCTCTCCGCCGCCAAAGCTGCGACGTTCGCCGTCACCTTCGCGGCGCGGACGGTCACCATAAGGCTTGTTGTCACGGTCACCATAGGGTTTGCGTTCGCCGCCGCCGCTAAAGGGCTTCCGGTCTCCGCCGCCACTAAAGGGCTTGCGCTCTCCGCCGCCAAAGCTGCGACGTTCGCCGTCACCTTCGCGGCGCGGACGGTCACCATAAGGCTTCCGCTCACCGTCACCCTCGCGGCGCGGACGGTCACCAAAAGGCTTGTTGTCACGGTCACCATAGGGCTTCCGCTCACCACCGCCGCCGCCTGTGAACGGTTTCCGGTCTCCGCCACCACTGAAAGGCTTTCGCTCTCCGCCACCGAAGGTCCGACGCTCGCCATCACCTTCACGACGCGGACGATCACCAAAAGGCTTACGTTCGCCGGAACCAGGCGCGCGCTTCGGAGCCTCTGGGTTACGGTCTTCGCGGGAACGGAATCCGCGCGGGTCGCCGCCAGAATTGTTGTTGCCGCGGAAAGGACCGCGGTCGTTGCCGCCGCGGTTGCCGCCGTTGTGCTCAGCCATGGGGATTCCTCCTGTTATGAGCCGACCACTGGCGCAATCGCAGCCGCTCGTTCCGTGTTTCGTTATCCTACGCAACCCGAAATCAAGCGCTTCGAAGTCCGTACATCTCACTCAATTCTAGGCGAGACCCCACCGACAGATGACATGGATCCGCCTCCAGGCCGCCGTCGTGGGAATGTTCACACTCCCCAGGTGACGCTCTCGCAGTTCCTGGAGTGTTCCGCCGGATGCTCTCTCAGTTCGTGCGACGTTCAGCCGGACGCTCTGTCACTTCGTGTGCCGGGTTGTGTGGTGCAC
>NZ_JAMXBH010000001.1 GCF_023913735.1 Pseudarthrobacter raffinosi | reverse complement strand
TCAAATCCCCAGACGCACTCATCGCGTTGGCCATGCTCAGCCTCGGCGGTCCCAAACCAATGCTCCCGGGCCGAAATTAACCCACGGAAGAGTCAGGAGAGCCCACATTAGGGGGAAATGCCGTCGACGTCATTGCTTTCGCGGGACTAACCTAGCGCCGGGGGCAGTTCGGATCGCATTGACTTGGTCTCAGGCCAGGCCCCGGCGACGGGGTGCACGTCAACTCCGGAGGATCCAATGAACAAGAAGTTTCCGATCGTCGCGTGCCTGGCAGCAGCGGCGATGATCATCCCCGTCGCGCCCGCCACGGCTACGCAGAAACCGTCCGGACCCGAAACCCTGGCGGAGCACCTGATGACGCCGTTGAGCCTGGCCTTGGGTCCTGGCAAGAGCGTCCTCATCACGCAGAACTTTGCGGGCACGCTGGACCGCGTCGAGGATGACGGGCAAACGACCAACGTTTACACGAATGCGGGCTGGGACGTTGGCGGTGTTGAGACACGGGGCACCACCACGTTTTTCGTCGAAAGCGTCGGGGGAGGCGGCGGGGATCCCACAGCACTGGCCGGCTATTTGAAGTCAATCGACAGGCGCGGGGAGGTCAGGACCATTGTGGACCTCGCGACCTACGAGCGTCAGAACAACCCGGACGGATTCCAGGACTACGGCTTCGGATCCGACGTGACCGCCGAGTGCCTGGCCCAAATTACGGCGCCGTTCCCGCCGGCACAATACTCCGGGGCGGTCGACTCACACCCCTATGCCGCAGCGGTTCATGGCAATACCGTCTTCGTGGCCGACGCCGGGATGAATGCCATCCTCAAGGTCAACGCCGCCACCGGGGAGACTTCCACCCTCGCGGTCCTGCCTCCGCGTCCGGCGGAAGCCACTGCAGAGGCTGCCTCGGCTGTTGGCTTCCCGTCCTGCGTTGTCGGACACGACTACGCATTTGAACCGGTGCCCACCGATGTAGAGATCGGCCCCGACGGCTGGCTGTACGTCTCGTCGCTGCCGGGCGGTCCGGAGGATCCTTCCCTGGGCCACCGCGGTGCCATCTTCCGGGTCAATCCATGGACCGGGGCGATCCACCTGTGGGCCGATGAGATCCTGAGCCCCACGGGCATAGCCGTATCCGGCAGTGGGGACGTCTACGCAGCTTCCATGTTCGGCAATGAGATCGTCAGGATCGACGCCTGGACCCGCGAACAGTCACAGTTCCTGGCCGTCGACGGTCCTGCCGCGGTGGAGCTGAGAGGGAAAACCCTCTATGCCACAGCCGGTTTCAGCTTCGCTGACCTCACCGCGGGAACGGTCCTGAAGGCCAGTATCCGGTAGGAAACGCAGGGAACATCCCGCAGACGAAAAAGACCCGGACCCAACTTCGGGTCCGGGCCTTCTTCGCGTCAAGCTACTTGTTGGCGTCTTCGTCGAGGTCTTCGTCGTCGGTGAGGTCAATATCCTCTTCGTCGAAGTCGTCCTCATCGATCTCCACATCGGCGGGAATGTCGCTCTTGTACGGGTCGGCCTCGCCGGCGTGCTTGGCGTTTTCGGCCAGCGCAGCCACCTCGGCGTCGCGCTTCTTGGCGGCCCGGAGCAGGTCCTCCAGGTTTGAGGCAACGACGGGGATCTGGTCCGCCACAAATTCAAGCGTCGGCGTCAGGCGGACAGTCACGTTGCGCCCCACCTCCTGGCGGAGCACACCCTTGGCCTTCTCCAGGCCCTTGGCAGCATCGGCCTGCACAGCCTGGTCGCCGAAAACGGTGTAGTAGATCGTGGCATGCTGCAGATCATTGGTCACCCGGGCATCAGTAACAGTAATGCCCTCCAGCCGAGGATCCTTAACCTTCCGGCCCAAGGCCTCAGCAACAACAACCTTAATCCGCTGCGCCAACTTGGCAGCCCGTGCGGGATCAGCCATTTCCACTCCTAAAAATTTGGGATGTACGACGGCGGCCAAATGGGCCACGTCGCACGTTTCAGTTATCTGCCACGCACTAAAGGCGAGTCTACGACGGACTCCCGTTGGGTTTTTCCGGCGGCCCTTTGGAGCCGTTGAGGGGGCCCGGGAGTGGCATCGGGCCTGCCGGAGACGGACGGCCAACGATCGTAGATCGCTGGCCGTCCGTCGTAGGGGCGGGGCCCCCTCTGCGGCGGAAAGGGCGGGGTCGCCGGAAAAATCCGACGCCCCCGACCCGTCAAGCAACGAACCCTAGACGCGCGGCTTTTCGCGCATCTCGAAGGTCTCGATGATGTCGCCCTCGGTGATGTCGTTGAACGAACCAAGACCGATACCACACTCGAAGTCCGTGCGGACCTCAGTGGCGTCGTCCTTGAAGCGCTTGAGCGTCTCAACGGTGAGGTTCTCACCGATGATCTTGCCGTCGCGGCTGATGCGGGCCTTCGTGTTGCGTCGGATGATGCCCGAGCGAACGATGGAACCGGCGATGTTTCCGAACTTGGAAGAGCGGAAGACTTCGCGGACCTCGGCGGTGCCCAGCTGGACCTCTTCGTACTCCGGCTTGAGCATGCCCTTGAGGGCCATCTCGATGTCATCGATTGCTGCGTAGATGACGGAGTAGAAGCGCATGTCCACGCCTTCGCGGTCTGCCAGTTCGGCAACCCGCTCGGCAGGCTTGACGTTGAAGCCGATGATAACGGCGCTGTCGACCGTTGCCAGGTTGACGTCGTTCTGCGTGATAGCACCAACGCCGCGGTGGATGACGCGCAGCTGCACGCCTTCGCCGACGTCGATCTTGAGCAGTGCGTCTTCGAGGGCTTCCACGGCACCGGACACGTCACCCTTGAGGATGAGGTTGAGGGTGTCGATCTTGCCGTCGGCCACGGCCTGGTCGAAGTCTTCCAGGCTGATGCGCTTGCGGCGCTTGGCGAGGGCGGCGTTGCGGTCGGCTGCTTCACGCTTCTCGGCGATCTGCCGGGCGGTGCGCTCGTCAGCGGTCACAAAGAAGGTGTCACCGGCGCGCGGCACGTTGGACAGACCCAGAACCTGCACGGGGCGGGACGGGCCGGCCTCGGTCAGGACACTGCCGTCGTCGTCGAACATGGCGCGGACGCGGCCGTGAGCCGTACCGGCCACGATCGTGTCACCGACACGCAGGGTGCCGGACTGCACCAGGACGGTGGCCACGGAACCGCGGCCCTTGTCCAGGTTGGCTTCGATCGCGATACCGCGGGCGTCCTTGTTCGGGTTGGCGCGCATGTCCAGGGCAGCGTCCGCGGTGAGCAGGACAGCCTCGAGCAGCTCGTCAATGTTGAGGTTCTGGCGGGCAGAGACCTCCACGAACATGGTGTCGCCACCGTATTCTTCGGGAACCAGGCCGTACTCGGTCAGCTGGCCGCGGACCTTCTCCGGGTTGGCGCCTTCCTTGTCGATCTTGTTCACAGCCACCACGATCGGCACATTTGCAGCCTGCGCGTGGTTGAGTGCCTCAACGGTCTGCGGCATTACGCCGTCGTCCGCTGCGACCACCAGGATGGCGATGTCGGTGACCTTCGCACCACGAGCACGCATGGCGGTGAACGCCTCGTGGCCCGGAGTATCGATGAAGGTGATCTTACGGTCGATGTCTTCGTGGGTGTGCGTGACCTGGTAAGCACCGATGTGCTGCGTGATGCCGCCGTGCTCGCCCGCCATAACGTCGGACTTGCGGATGGCATCGAGCAGGCGGGTTTTACCGTGGTCAACGTGGCCCATAACGGTGACAACCGGAGGACGTGCCTCAAGGTCTTCGTCGCCTTCGGCTTCGAGTTCTGCTTCGAAGTCGATGTCGAAACCGGAGAGCAGCTCGCGCTCCTCGTCCTCCGGCGAGACAACCTGGAGCTTGTAGCCAAGCTCCTCGCCGAGCAGTGCGAAGGTCTCTTCATCCAGCGACTGCGTGGCCGTGGCCATTTCGCCGAGGTGAAAGAGGACCGTCACCAGTGCTGCGGGGTTCGCCTCGATCTTGTCGGCGAAGTCCGTAATGGACGAGCCACGGCGAAGCCGGACTACGGTGTTGCCGTCGCCGCGGGGTACGCTCACGCCACCCAGCGACGGGGCACTCATCTGCTCGAGTTCCTGGCGCTTGGCACGCTTCGACTTGCGCTGCTTGCCGCGGCCTGCGCCGCCCTTACCGAAAGCACCCTGGGTGCCACCGCGACCGCGGCCACCCTTGCCGAAGCCACCGCCGGCCGGAGCGCCGCCACTGGCACCCGGTGCGCCACCGGTGCCTGGAGCGCCACCCGGACGTCCGGGACCACGGGCGCCGCCACCGGGACGGCCTGCACCAGCGGGTGCGGGACGCTCAGTGCGGTTGGGCATCATGCCCGGAGTAGGACGGTTTCCACCGGCACCCGCGGTACGCGGACCACCAGCGCCGCCGGCGCCTGCTGCGGGACGCGGACCACCCGGACGGGGGCCACCGGCACCGGCTGCGGGACGCGGACCACCCGGACGGGGACCACCGGCACCGGCCGCGGGACGCGGACCACCCGGACGGTCGCCGTCGGGACGGCTTCCACCCGCGCGGGGCATGCCCTGCGAAGGAGCGAACGGGTTGTTACCCGGACGGGGAGCACGCTCTCCGTCGCCACCGCGGCCGCGGGGCATGCCCTGGGACGTGGCGAACGGGTTGTTGCCCGGACGGGGACCGCCGGGACGCGGTGCGGAGCCGCCCTGCGAACCACCCTGTGTTGATCCGCCGGAGCGGGTCGGTGCGGCCGGGGCTTCAGCCTTCGGTGCCGGACGGGCACCGGGCTTGGCGCCGGTGGACGGTGCGCTTGCGGCCGGGGCTGACGCAACCGGTGCTGCGGCAGGTGCTGCCGGAGCGGCGGAAACGGCAGCGGGTGCAGCCGGAGCCGCAGCAGCTGGTGCCGCCGGGGCTGAGGGAGCTGCGGGGCCCGGAGCAGGTGCTGCGGGCCGTGTGTCGGCCGACGGGGCAGGCGCCTTGGGCGCGGCTGCCGGAGCTGCGGTCTTGGCAGCTGCGTCGGGGTAGGCGTTGCGAAGTTTCCGCACCACCGGGGCCTCAATGGTTGAAGAAGCGGAGCGAACGAATTCGCCCAGTTCCTGCAGTTTGGTTACTGCATCTTTGGAAGTAATACCGAGCTCTTTAGCAAGCTCGTGTACGCGGACCTTGGCCACATTTCTCCTGTCTCGGTCCGCACCGAGCCAGGCACGAACCGTCTACTTCTTACTGCGGGCCCCAGCCGCGGTTGCAACTACAGGGCCCATTGCAGAGCGCAACAAAGTTGTCATCGTTGCGCACTCATCGCTGGGAACTCATCGGGTTTCCATCAGTTTTCTGACCCGCTTTCAGGTTGGACGGTTTTTGCTGCAGCTACCAGGGGTACCTGCAACGGGCCGGCGTCCTGCTTGCCTGCCATGATCCGGCGTTCGACGGCGGTGGACCCGGTTGCGCCGTTGAGGGCCCTTCCGAATGCTCGCCGCTTGGCCGCCAGGGCCAGGCACGCTTCGCTGGGGTGCAGCCATGCACCCCTGCCAGCCATCCGGCGTCGTTCGTCTACCAGCACTGCGGTGGAACCGCTGCCTTCGGCGACGAGCCGGAGTAACTCAGACCGCGGTGCCTGCTTCCGGCATCCGATGCAGGTACGCTGCGGTTGATCCTCGGTGTGAAGCACTTCTGCCACGGTGAGTATCTTCCTGACGTTCATAACTGCCGGCCCTGAGGCCCCAACCGCATCGGCGGAACGGGAATTCTCAGGGCACACGAATACCGGCCGTTAGGCGCGGTCATGTCTATTCTAGCCCCTCCGGGCAGTTCTGCCCGAAACCGGGGCTTCGGCCGGAGGTATCCGCCGCCGGCCGAAGCCCCGGAACCGGATTAGCTTTCGCGCGCCGGGGCAGCGTCCGAGACGATATCGATTCGCCAGCCCGTCAGCTTGGCCGCCAGCCGGGCGTTCTGGCCCTCTTTGCCGATGGCCAGCGAGAGCTGGTAGTCCGGGACCACCACACGCGCGGAGCGGGTGGCCTCGTCCACGACGGTGACCGAATTCACACGCGAAGGGGAGAGTGCACTGGCAATAAACGTTGCCGGATCCTCGCTGAAGTCGACGATGTCGATTTTTTCGTCGTTCAGTTCCGTCATAACGGCGCGGACGCGGGAACCCATTTCGCCGATGCAGGCGCCCTTGGCGTTGATGCCCTGGGTGTGGGCCTTGACCGCGATCTTGGTACGGTGGCCGGCCTCGCGGGCCAGTGCCACGATCTCCACAGAGCGGTCCGCGATCTCCGGGACCTCCAGTTCGAAGAGCTTCCGGACGAGGCCCGGGTGTGAACGGGACAGGGTGACGGACGGGCCCTTGGTGCCGCGGTGGACATCGATAACGATGGCGCGGAGCCGGTTGCCGTGGATGTACTTCTCCCCCGGCACCTGTTCGGGCGGCGGCAGCAGGGCCTCCACCGAACCCAGGTTGACCTGGATCATGTGCGGGTTGTTGCCCTGCTGGATCAGGCCGGCCACAAGTTCACCCTCGCGGCCCTTGAACTCACCCAGTATGGCGTCGTCCTCGACGTCCCGCAGGCGCTGCAGGATGATCTGGCGTGCGGTGCTCGCCGCGATACGGCCGAAGCCGGCAGGCGTGTCCTCGAACTCGCCGATGGGGGCGCCGTCGTCGTCGATCTCCACTGCCCAGATGGTTACGTGGCCGCTCTTGCGGTCCAGCTCGGCCCGGGCCTTCTCGAAGGCGCCGGGCGATTTGTGGTACGCCACCAGGAGCGCCTGCTCGATGGTGGGGATCAGGAGGTCCAGCGGAATTTCGCGCTCACGCTCCAGTAGTCTCAGCGCGCTCATGTCAATATCCATCAGGCCTCCTCAGAAGGTCCATTGTGCTCAGGTTCCAGACCAGCTTCTTCGAGGTGGCTGAATTCGATCTCGACTTTTCCGTTACGGATCCTGTCGAAAGGAAGAATCTGGGGCTCGCCCTGCTTGGGCTTCATGCCCTTCTTGACGGCGATCTCCGGGATGATGGTGACGCCGGAATCGTCCACGGACTGGACCCTGCCGGTGACGTTTTCGCCCTGGATGACGTTGACCCTGACCAGCCGGCCCCGGGCGCGGTGCCAGTGCCGGACTTCGGTGAGGGGACGCGCGACGCCCGGGGAGGAAACCTCGAGGTCGTAGGGGCGCCCGTCGTCTGCGGGATCATTGTCCAGGACGTCGGAGAGGACCCTGGAGATGTCAGCGATGACATCGAGGTTTACGCCGCCGGTTTCCTCCTGCGGCAGGTCAACCACCACGTGGACCACGCGGTGTGAACCGGCCAGGATGGTTACGTCCTCGAGGTACAGGCGGTTGGCCTGGACCGCCGGTTCCAACAGCGCCCGGAGCCTGACGGCTTCGGGATTGTTGGCGGGCGCAGCAACAGCGGTACCCGTTCCGGTAGCGTCTGATGAAGTCGTGGCTTCTGCATTACTCACGATGCCGGCCGCCTTCCAATAGATGATGTTGTGACTACTAGCCTAACGATTTTCCGGCCACAGTGGTGCACGAAGATTCGCATCAGGCGTGAGAACATGGTCTGTTGTGAAAGACGACACGCAGGAATCCGGCGGCCGCAGGCGTTATTTCCAGTACGCCGTTTTTGCGCTGGCCGCCCTTCTGGTGGTGAGCCTCGGATTGGTGCTCATCCCCCGCGAACCGTCCCCGCCTGCGGCGCCGCCGTTTTCCGAGCAAGCAAGGGCATCCGCGTTCGCGGATTCCCTGAACCTCAGGGCCGCTGGCCTGGACCTCGAAGGCACTGCCGGCGCCACTGCGCCGGCCCCACAAGCGGCCGCCCTTGCCCGGATTGTGACTTTGCTGACTGTCCAGGCCCGCGCGTTGATGCTGCCGGCTGATGCGGCCGGCGATCCTGCCCTGGACCGTGCGGCTACTGCCCCCGTCCCTGCCCCGTCCACGGCGCTGGCCACCGTCACGCGGCCGTCCACCACCGCGGACTTCGCCGCTGCCCTCCAGGCAAGCGGGGCACAGCGGCTCCACGATGCCGAAACGGCCGACGGCGGCATGGCCCGCCTTCTCGCCGGCACCGGAACTGCCCAGCTTCTGGCTGCAGAGGACCTGGCCTCGGCGACCGGGATTGCGTTGGCTGCACTCCCGGGGTCTGGCCCCTCCTCCCCCGCATCGCCGGCGCCCACCCTGCCTGTTTCGGCATCAGTAGCCGCCGGCTGTGCCGGCGAAGCAGCCGACCCCGCCGCCAGCACTGGCGCGGACCTCGGCTCAGCCTTGGCCTCGGCCGTGCAGGGCGAGCTGGAACTGGTCTACGCGTACCAGGCCGCGCTGACCAGGCTTAACTCCGGGTCCGCTGCTCCGGCGTCGACCTTCCTGGCCCAGCACGGCGTCCTCCGGGGCGAAGCGGAGGCCATGGGCAGGTCCCGCTGCGCCACGGTACCCCCGAGGCAGCCCGGCTATGTCCTGAGCCCGGCGTTCCTGGCCGACCCTGCAGCGGGGCTGGGAACCCTGGAGGCGGGGACACTTCCGGTACTCGGCGACGTGGTGGCGCTCAGCGAGGGGCGCGAACGCGTATGGGCACTCTCAGCACTTCAGTCGGCGGCCCGGCGGACCGTCCATTGGCGTGCGTCGCCAGGCCCGGTCCCCGGCATGGTCCTGGACGAAGCACTCCTGCCGCCACTGCCGGAGCCTGTATCAACTCCGGGGACTTCCACAACCAGCACTCCCGGCAATTCGTAGCCAAGGCACGGCACACTGGCCAGGCGCAGGCACTAATGCTTTGCTGGAGGCATGGACAGTGCCGGCGCCCCCGCCCTTCATGAGAATGAGCCCCACCAAAACGACGTCGCCCAGCGCCTGAACTGGCTGCGAGCCGGCGTGCTGGGTGCCAATGACGGCATCGTCTCGGTCGCCGCAATCGTGGTGGGCGTCGCCGGTGTCACCACGCAGTCCGGACCGATCCTCGTCGCCGGCACGGCCGGCCTGGTGGGTGGAGCTGTATCCATGGCCTTGGGCGAATACGTGTCCGTCAGCAGCCAGAAGGACAGCCAGCGGGCCCTGATCGAAAAGGAGCGCCTGGAACTGCAGGAACAGCCGGAGGAAGAGCTGGAGGAACTCGCGGCGATCTACCAGGGCAAGGGGCTGAGCCTGGACACAGCAAGGAAAGTAGCGCGGGAGCTGACGGCCCACGATGCCCTGGGCGCGCACCTCTCCGCCGAACTGAACATCGACGAAACAGACATTGTGAGCCCCTGGAATGCAGCCTTTGCTTCGGCGATTGCGTTCGTCACCGGCGCCATCCTGCCGATGGCCGCCATCCTGCTGCCGCCGGAGAACATCCGGGTCCCCCTGACGTTCGCGGCCGTGCTGGCGGCACTCGCTGCCACCGGGGCGCTGGGCGCCTGGATCGGCGGCGGTTCGAAGCTGCGGGCCGCCGCCAGAGTGGTGGCGGGCGGGGCTTTGGCCTTGGCTGCCACGTTCTCCATCGGCAACCTGCTTAGCGCAAGCGGCGTCCTGTGAGTGTCCAGATTGGCGTGCCGATCCCGCCAGCCCTCAGCGGGCGTTTCAGCCACAGCAGCGCGGGACGGGCCTGGCTTTCCTCCCTCCCGGGACTGGTGCAGGGGCGGCTGGAGCATTGGGAACTGGCTGTTGACCTGGAAGCCGGCGCCCTCCCGTGGCATGGCCACGGCGGCGTGGTGGTTCCAGTCCGCCGGACGGACGGGACACCGGCGGCGCTCAAGATAGCGTTTCCCCACGATGAGGCACGGATGGAACGCCATGCGCTGGCACTCTGGGGCGGCTCCGGCGCCGTCCGGCTGTTGGAATCCGACGCCGGAACGTGCGCCATGCTGCTGGAGCGGCTGAATCCGGACTCCTCGCTCCAGACCCTTCCGCTGGATCAAGCGGCGGTGGCGTGGGGCGGCACCATGCGGCAGTTGGGCCTGGTGCCGGACGGCCGGCCGCAGTGGCAGGAGTTCGATCACATCGCCGGGCGGGCCGAACAATGGAGCGACGACCTGCCCGCCGACTGGGAACAGCAGGGCCGCCCGTTCCCGCGCTGGCTACTGGAGGCGGCCCTGGAAGTCTGCCAGACCCGCGGCGCCGTTGGCCGCCGCTCGGGCCGCGATGTCCTGGTCCATACGGACCTGCATTTCCTGAACATCCTGGCCCGGCCCCACACCATCAGCGGAGGGCTGCCCGGGGAGGCCTTCGTCGCCATCGACCCGCAGCCCATGATCGGCGAACCGGAGTTCGCGGTGGCACCGCTGCTGTGGAACCGTCTCGGCGACCTGCCCCGGAGCGATCCGGCCGGAGGGTTGAGGCGGCGGTGCCAGGACTTCAGCGCCGCGGCCGGCCTCGACGCCGAAGCTGCGCGCCAGTGGGCCGTGGCACGCGAAGTGGAGAACGCCCTCTGCTACGCGTCCTTGCCGCGCCACCAGGGAGATCTGGCCCGGTCACTCTGGGTGGCCAGCACCCTTGCCGGGCGGACCCTCGATGGTCTCCCCTCGGCGCACGCCCTGCCTGAGCCGGGGCAGGGCGACAGCTGAGCGGCGGGTGCCCTCCCGGGCAGGACGGATGTCTTCCGTGCGGGACAGTGCCTCCCCGGTGGTCGGATGGGGCCTCGCCGGCGGTCAGCCCGCTGCCCGGACAGCCGCCAAAGCGGAGCTGACCGCCTCGACTGCAGTGCCGACGTCGTCCGCGTCAGTGCTCCAGTTACTGACCGAGACGCGCAGGACATCCCTGCCCCGCCAGTGTGAACCGGACATCCAGACCTTGCCGTCCTCGATCACGCGGGCTGTCACGGCGCGCGTGGTGGCATCGTCCCCGAAGGCGAGCGAAACCTGCGTGTAGTCCACCGTGTTGAGTACCTCGACGCCGTCCAGTGCTGACAGCTGCTCTGCCAGTTGCGAGGCGCGCAGCACTAACTCGCGGACCTGGCTGGCCACGCCGTCCCGGCCCAGTGATCTCAGCGCCGCCCACACCGGTACGCCGCGGGCGCGGCGCGAGAGCTCCGGCGCTTTTTCAAACGGGTCGCCCGGGCCCTCGACATCGTGGATCAGGTAGCTGGTGTGCTGCAGTCCCATGGCGCTGCGTAGCGCTGCTGAATCCCTGACGATGGCAATACCGCAGTCATACGGGACGTTGAGCGTCTTGTGGGCGTCGGTCCCCCACGAATCGGCCAGCTCCATGCCGTGGGTGAGGTCCACGAATTCCGGCACGGCCGCGGCCCACAGCCCGAACGCGCCGTCCACGTGCACCCAGGCGCCATGCCGCCGGGCAACCTCGATGGCGGCGTCGAAGGGGTCGAAGGCTCCGGAGTGGAGGTTGCCGACCTGGAGGCAGACCAGCGCGGGCCCGGACCCTTCCGACAGCAGGCGGTCCAGCTCCACCGCCAGCAGCCTGCCTTGGCCATCTGCGGGGACCGCGACGGGCCGGCCGAGGCCGAGGTACCGCAGGCCCAGGTCAATGGTCTCGTGGCGCTCCTGGCCCACAAAGCACCGGATCCGCGGGGCGCCTGCCAGGCCATCGCCGTCGAGGTCCCAGCCGGCATCGGCCAGCAACCGCCACCGGGCAGCAGCCAGCCCGGTGAAGTTGGCCATGGTGGCACCCGTAGTGAAGCCGACGTCGGATTCCGCCGGTAGGCCGAGAAGGTCCAGCAGCCAGTGGCCGGCCCCCTCCTCGATGGCGGCTATCGCTGGGGTGGTGTAACGCAGGCCCGAGTTCTGGTCCCAGGCGCTGACCAGCCAGTCGGCAGCCAGGGCGGCAGGCAACGTCCCGCCGATCACCCAACCGAAAAAGCGCCCCGAGGGCATCGCCATCAGTCCCGGTTCGGCCTTGTCCGCCAGGTACTCAACCACAGCTGCGGCGGGCATGCCCTGTTCGGGAAGGGGCCCGCCGAAGTCAGCCTCGAGATCGTGGGCGCTTTGGGCGGGCCCGACGTGCCTGTCCGGCAGGCTCGCCAGCCACTCGGCGGCGCGAGGGGCCGCGACTGACAATGCTTCCGAATAGGGTTCCCCGCCTGCGGACATACCTGCATGGTACGCCCGGCCGGGGGCTGCGGGCGATACCGGCTGCGAGGGTTTCGGCTACCCTATCAGGCTAGGTTTTCCTGCCAGACGTCGACGCCGAGTTTGATGATCAGGGCGCCCACCACCAGCAGGAATACAACGCGGATGAAGCGGCTTCCCTGCTTCACGGCAGTCCGCGCGCCCAGGTAGCCGCCGGCCATGTTGGCCAGGCCCAGCAGCAGCCCGACACCCCAGAGGATTGACCCATGGGGCAGGAAGAACAGCAGGGCGCCGGCGTTGGTGGCCATGTTCACGATCTTGGCTTTGGCGCTTGCCTCCAGGAAGGCATAGCCCATCGCCGAGACGAGCGCGATGATGAGGAAGGAGCCGGTGCCCGGACCAATCAGGCCGTCATAGAAGCCAATCACGGCCCCGATCATGCATGCCACCACGTAGTGCGTGCGGCCATCGTGCCGCAGCACGGTGAGGTCACCGACGTTGGGCTTCAGCGCCGTAAAAAGCGCCACGACGACCAGCGCCACCACGATGATCGGCTTGAAGACACTCGCCGGCAGCGTGGCGGCGAGCACCGCCCCGGCGAAGCTGCCGGCAAGGGCGATCACCGCCATGGGCACGGCTGTCCGAAGGTCCGGTTTCACCCGCCCGTAGTACGTCACCGCACTCGTGGCGGTGCCGAAAATTGACCCCATCTTGTTGGTGGCCAAGGCCTGGACCGGCGTAATCCCGGGTACCAGCAGCATCGCCGGCAGCTGGAGCAGACCGCCGCCACCCACCACGGCGTCCACCCAGCCGGCAGCAAATCCAGCCACCACAATCAGGATGATTGTGGTGAGCTGGATCGACTCGAACCCGGAAATCACCGCCGCAGGTCAGCTGCGGACGGCGGTGACCACATAGTCAACGGCCTTGTCCACGGCCACGTTCTCCGCTTCGCCGCTGCGGCGGTCCTTGATCTCGACAACGCCGTCCACCAGGCCGCGGCCGACGGCCAGGATGGTGGGGACGCCGACGAGTTCCGCGTCGCCGAACTTTACGCCCGGGGAGACCTTCGGCCGGTCATCGTAGATGACGTCCAGGCCGGCGGCCTCGAGTTCCAGGGCCAGCTGCTCGGCGGTGGCAAAGATTTCCTCGCCGCGGCCGACAGCCACTACATGGACATCGGCGGGGGCAACGGCGCGGGGCCAGACCAGACCCTTGTCATCGTGGTTGGATTCGGCCAGTGCGGCGACGGCACGGGTGACACCAACACCGTAGGAGCCCATGGTAACCACCACCTGCTTGCCGTTCTGGTCCAGGACCTTCAGCTCGAGGGCCTCAGCGTATTTGCGGCCCAGCTGGAAGATGTGGCCCATTTCGATGCCGCGGGCCGTCTCCAGCGGACCGGAGCCGTCCGGGGCCGGGTCACCCTCGCGGACGTCGGTGCACTCGATGACGCCGTCCCAGGTGAAGTCGCGGCCGGCAACCAGGCCGTACACGTGCTTTCCTGCTTCGTTGGCCCCGGTGATCCAGGCAGTGCCGCTGACAACGCGGGGATCCACCAGGTAGAGAAGCTTGGTTGAGCTTTCGCTGCCCAGTAGGGGTTGGTCCAGCGTCAGGCCGGGTCCAAGGTAGCCCTTGACTATGAGGGGCTGCTTCTTGAGGTCGTCGTCGTTGGCTGCTTCGAGCGTGATCTCGCCGCCGATGGGCAGGAAGGAACCGATGTTGGCTTCCACGCGCTTCAAGTCAACGCCGCGGTCACCCGGCAGGCCGATGACCACAAGCTGGCGCTCACCAGTGGGCAGGGTGACGGCAAGAACCACGTTCTTGAGGGTGTCGGCGCCCGTCCACGCGCCGCCGTCGGCCTCGCTCCGGGGAGCCAGTTCGTTGGACGCGGCAACCAGCGTATCGATGGTGGGCGTGTTCGGGGTATCGAGGACCTCGGCGGCAGGGGCGTTGCTGAAGTCGATGTCGGCCGGAACAACGGTGGTGACGGCCTCAACGTTGGCTGCATAGCCGCCGGCGGAGCGCACGAAAGTGTCTTCGCCGATCTCGGTGGGGTGCAGGAACTCTTCGCTCTTGGACCCACCCATGGCGCCGGCGGTGGCCGCAACGGGAATGACTTCCAGGCCCAGGCGCGCAAAGATCTTCAGGTAGGCGCCACGGTGGGCGGCGTAGCTGGCGTCCAGGCCTGCGTCGTCCACGTCGAAGGAGTAGGAATCCTTCATGATGAACTCGCGGCCGCGCAGCAGGCCCGCGCGGGGGCGTGCTTCGTCGCGATATTTGTTCTGGATCTGATACAGGCTCAGGGGCAGGTCCTTGTAGGACGAGTACAGGTCCTTGACCAGAAGGGTGAACATTTCTTCGTGCGTGGGGGCCAGCAGGTAGTCGGCACCCTTACGGTCCTGGAGCCGGAACAGACCTTCGCCGTATTCGGTCCAGCGGTTGGTGACCTCGTAGGGCTCTCGCGGCAGCAGCGCCGGGAAGTGGACTTCCTGGGCACCGATGGCGTCCATTTCCTCGCGGACGACGGCCTCGACCTTGCGCAGCACACTCAGCCCCAGCGGAAGCCAGGTGTAGATGCCGGGCGCCGCGCGGCGGATGTAGCCGGCCCGGACCAGGAGCCGGTGGCTGGCGACCTCAGCGTCGACGGGATCTTCACGCAACGTGCGCAGGAAAAGCTTGGACATTCTTGTGACCACGGGTGGTTATCCGTTTCTGGGGAGTAGCTGCTGGAAAGCAGAGCCGGGCAATTCTTCTGGGTACTAATCTACCGGCTATCCACGGCACGCCAGGCGGCGGAACCTGAGCCGGCCCAGAGACCGCGGGGGCGGGACGCAATAGAGCCACGCCCGGCATGCAAAGCCCCTGGCCGTAAACGGCTGGTCATTGCATGCGGACGTGGCTCCATGGCCGTTGACGCCTAGGTACTGGTGAGGACTGGTGAGACCGCCCACCCACTCCAGCGCAGCTAGATCGAACATATGTGATAGCCGACACATCCACAAGGGTTTTTCCATTCGAAGTAATTGACGGCCGCCTTTTGCAGGTCTAGTTTCAATTCATCACCTGATGAATTCAAAGGCGGACTCCCAGCATTCGGAGGCATTAATGTCCCATTCAGAAGCTACCGCCCCGGCCGTCACGGAAGCCAGCATCGCTGTGGCCGCCACCGCCCTGCACGTCACACGGGGAAAGGTTCCCGTCCTGCGCGGCTTGGACTTTGCCATCCAGGCAGGCGAGATCACCGGGCTGCTGGGCCCGTCCGGCAGCGGCAAGACTACGCTCATGCGGGCCATCATGGGCGTCCAGGCGCTCACGTCCGGCTCGGTCCAAGTGCTGGGGCTGCCCGCCGGGCACCCTGACCTGCGACACCGGGTGGGTTACGTGACCCAGTCCCCCAGCGTGTATCCGGACCTCACGGTCGAAGCCAATGTCCGCTACTTCGGCGCCATGCACCGCAAGGGCCGCGCCGAGGCCGCAGAGGCGATCGCCGCCGTCGGGCTTGAACCGCAGGCCAGGCAGAAAACCGGCGACCTCTCCGGCGGACAGCTGAGCCGGGTGTCGTTGGCCTGTGCCCTGGTGGCTCGCCCCAGCCTGCTGGTCCTGGATGAGCCAACCGTGGGCCTTGATCCGGTGCTCCGGGCTGACCTGTGGGACCGTTTCCGGTCCATGGCCGAGTCCGGGACCACCCTGCTGGTTTCCAGCCATGTGATGGAGGAAGCCAGCCATTGCGGATCACTCCTCCTGCTGCGGGAGGGAAAGCTCCTGGCGCAGCTGACGCCGGCGGAATTGAGCCGGCGCGGGCACAGTGCCGATCTGGAGAAGGCTTTCCTGCACATCATCCAGGACACCGCCGAAGTGCCCAGTGGTTCCCCCGAAAGGACGGTACGGTCATGAACCTGTTGATGCTGTTGGCCACCACCCGGCGCGTCCTCGACCAGCTCCGGCACGACCACCGCAGCATCGCGCTAATCCTGGTGGTCCCAGCGCTGCTGCTCACCGCCGTGTACTTTCTCTATGAGAATGAAACGCTGCCGCCGGGGGTGCCCAGGACTTTTGACCGGGTTGGCCTGATGATGCTGGCGATCTTCCCGTTTGTGGTTATGTTCCTGGTTACGTCCATCACGATGCTGCGGGAACGCACCTCGGGGACCCTGGAACGGCTGCTGACCACTCCCATCCACAAGGCGGACCTGCTGTTCGGCTACGGGCTGGCATTTTCCATCATGGCCGCCCTGCAGTCGCTGGTGGCTACCGCCGTGGCCTACTGGATCTTCGGGCTCGACATCCAAGGCAGCCCTGGACTGGTGGTCATGATTGCCGTGATCAATGCGGTTCTTGGCGTCGCGCTGGGGCTGCTCTGTTCGGCCTTCGCCCGGACGGAATTCCAGGCCGTGCAGTTCATGCCGGTGGTGGTAGTCCCGCAGATCCTGCTCTGTGGCCTCTTTGTGGCCCGCGAAAGGATGAACGAGGCCCTCGAGGCTGTATCGAATGTCCTTCCACTGACTTTTTCGGTGGATGCCCTCCAGGAGATCGCCGCCAACACCGAGCCCACAGACCAGCTGTGGATGGATGCCGGAGTCATCGTGGCCATTGTCCTGGCGGTCCTGGTGCTCGCGTCCCTGACCCTGCGGCGGCGGACAGCGTGAACGGACAGCATGATCCGGCGGACGCCCCGGGTTCCGCAGGCAGCGCGGCGGGTACGGGCCGGCGGGGCCGGCGCGGCGGGGCCACCGAGTCGAGGGAACAGATCCTGGACACAGCCCGGCGGCTTTTCGCCGAACACGGTTTCGAAGGGACCAGCCTGCGCCAGATCGCCCGGGAAACCGGCGTGGACCCCGCCATGGTCCACCATTTCTTCAAGGGCAAGGACGAGCTTTTCGCGCTGAGTGTGGCACTACCGGCCGACCCGGAGAAAGTCCTGGCGGGCGTTGACGGCTACTCGCCAGAGGACCGGGCAGAGGCGATCGTGCGGGCCGTGCTGCGCTTGTGGGAGAGCCCGGCCCAGCACAGCCTGGTGGCCTTCCTCAGGGGAACCATCGGCTCCAAGGCCAAGACGTTGCTGCTGCGGGAACTGGTGCAGCGGACCATCCTCGGCCGGATCATGGCAGGAGTCCCCGGCCCGCCCGAAGAAGTGGCCATGCGCGGAAACCTTGTGGCCACGCAGATGGTTGGGGTGATGCTGGTCCGGTATGTGGTGCGGCTGGAGCCACTCGCGTCTGCCTCGCCCGACGACCTTGTGCGGCTCGTGGCTCCGAACGTCCAGCATTACCTGACGGGTGGCCTGAAAGGCGGCGACGCTGAGGCCAGCGACCTGGCGGCTAGAACAGAACCGTAGCGAAGGTGCCAACCTGGCGGAAGCCCACGCGCTCGTAAGTGGACCGCGCCCGGAGGTTGAAACCGTTGACGTACAGGCTGGTGACGGGGGCAAGCGTGCGCGCCTTCTCCACCACGGCAGCCATGTAGCCGGCGCTCAGACCCTGTCCGCGGTAGCCGGGGTTCATCCATACACCCTGGATCTGCGTGACGTCGGCTGTCACAGCTCCCAGCTCGGCCTTGAACACAACGTCGCCGGAGTCGTTGACGTGTGCCAATGAATGGCCTTGCCGGATGAGGCCTTCCACGCGGCGGCTGTAGAACTCCTTGCCTCCCAGGAACGGCGAGTAGCCCACTTCCTCTTCGAACATGGCGGCGCAGGCGGGAAGGATCCGGTCAAAATCGGCCAGCCGGCCAAGCCCCAGATCCGCGTTCGCCTCCACCGACGGCGGCCCGCACAGCGTCATCAGCGGCTGTTCATCCCGCACCTCGTGGGCCGCATGCCCTAGTTCAGCCAGCTCAGCATGGAGGGCAAGGACAGCATCTGCGGGGCCAAAGGCGGAGGCGAATCGGCGGCCGGAATTGCTTGCTGCGGCAGCGACAAGCCCGGCAAATTCGGGGTCAAGCTGGACCGGGACCAGGTTTGCCCCTGCCCAGCACGCGCCGACCAGGATGCCGTCGTCGAAAACTCCCAGGACGCCAGCACCACCAGCAGTGGGCGCGGCAGAGCCCGCCGCCCGGAGGTGCGCCAGGATAAAGACATTGGCCACCGGATCCTGCGACGCTAGGCGCCGCAGGGCAGCGGTGTCCGCGCCGGCGAGGGTCCGGACGGATATTCCCGCCGGCGCGGCGTCCTCTTTATGAGACGCTAACCACGGGGCTACCCTTGACAGCATCTTCGCCATCGGCCTCCCCCATCTCTTCAGCTATGCGCATGGCCTCTTCGATCAGTGTCTCAACAATCTCGCTCTCAGGCACAGTCTTAATGACTTGGCCCTTCACAAAGATCTGCCCCTTGCCATTGCCGGACGCCACACCAAGATCGGCTTCGCGGGCTTCGCCCGGTCCGTTGACAACACAGCCCATCACTGCCACGCGGAGCGGAATTTCCATGCCTTCCAGCCCTGCGGTGACCTGTTCGGCAAGGGTGTACACGTCCACCTGGGCGCGGCCGCATGACGGGCAGGAGACGATTTCCAGTTTGCGCGGACGCAGGTTCAGGGACTGGAGGATCTGGTTGCCCACCTTGATTTCCTCCACCGGAGGCGCCGACAGGGAAACCCTGATGGTGTCGCCGATGCCCTTGGCCAGGAGCGCCCCGAAGGCTGTGGCGGACTTGATGGTGCCCTGGAAGGCGGGCCCGGCTTCGGTGACGCCCAGGTGCAGGGGCCAGTCGCCCTGCTCGGCCAGCATCTCGTAGGCAGCAACCATAATGACCGGGTCGTTGTGCTTGACCGAGATCTTGAAGTCGTTGAAACCGTGCTCTTCGAACAGCGACGCTTCCCAGACGGCGGATTCCACGAGGGCCTCGGGGGTGGCCTTGCCATACTTCTTCAGGATGCCGGGCTCCAGCGATCCGGCGTTGATGCCGATCCGGATGGAGGTCCCGTGGTCCTTCGCCGCGCGGGCGATTTCCTTGACCTGGTCATCGAACTTGCGGATATTGCCCGGGTTCACCCGCACTGCCGCGCAGCCGGCCTCAATCGCCGCGAAGACGTACTTCGGCTGGAAGTGGATGTCGGCAATGACAGGGATCTGGGACTTGCGAGCGATGATTGGCAGAGCCTCTGCATCATCGGCCGACGGGCAGGCGACGCGCACGATGTCGCAACCGGATGCGGTGAGTTCCGCGATCTGCTGCAGGGTGGCGTTGATGTCCGTGGTGGGCGTGGTGGTCATGGACTGCACACTGATGGGCGAGTCCGAACCGACCCCGACGGAACCCACCTTGATCTGCCGCGTCTTGCGGCGGGGGGCGAGAACGGGCGGCGGTGCTGACGGCATTCCCAGGCTGACCGAGGTCACGTGGACTCCTTGGGTAGGTGTTTCGGTAGTAAAAAAGGGTCCGGGAATCAGGATGCGTGCGCGGCCAGGAGGCCGATCACGGGAGTCCACTCGGTTGTCCGGATCCCGGCAATGGTGCCGGCGACGGCGAACGGGTCCTGCTTGAGGAGATCGTTCACGTGGGTTTCGTCCTGGACCTTGAAGATCAGCAGGGCGCCCGCCCCGTCACCGTAGGGTCCGCTGGTCAGCAGCTGGCCCTCGTCCGCCAGACCCGCCAGCCAGGCGCGGTGCGCGGGGCGGTGATCATCACGGACGGCGGAGGAATCGGCGGCGTACACATACTCAACGGCAAAAACAGTCATAAAGACACCCTATCCCCAGGGGTGGGCTGTCGCCGATCCGGGCAGTCAGCAAGACTCACTGCAGGAACACTACCTTGATCACTGCCGCCGTTCCCGCAGCCCACAGCATGGACGTGAGCGTTCCGATGATGAACCGCTCCGCAGCCACGGGGGTCTCTTTCAATTCGGCGAACCTGCCCAGGCCCTTGATAGCCACGATGTAGGCAATGGCCACCGGCTGTCCGGTCAGGATGGCCACGCAGACGCCCAACCGTTCCAGGACTCCGATGATTGCCCCACCCCGCAGGATCCGCTGGGCCGGCAGCGCCGGCGCCACCTGAGGAACGTCCGACGGCGGCTGGCCGCCACCCGTGGTCAGCTCGCCGTCGACGGTTTGCCCCGTACCGGCCCGCGGGGCTTCCGAAACGGTGTCTACCGTGACGTCGGCTGAAGGGTCCTGGGCTGATGCGTCCTGGTCCGACTTGGTGGCCGCGTCCGCTTTGTCGTCAATGGTCCTGGCGAGCCGGAACACCAGTGCGGTCACCGGCCATCCTGCGAATCCGGCCACCAACAGCGCAACTGCGATCCAGAGTGCGTTCACCGTTCTCCTTCAATCTGGGAATGGGCGTGGTCCAGGAGCATGGCCGCGGCAGGCCTGGCCGCCCATTCCTCAAGCCAGCCGGACCTAAGCACAGCACGGCTCACCGACTGCTCCGTGATTCCCAGTTCCTGGGCCACGTGTTTCTGGCTGCCATGCTTTCCCTCGCCGCCCTGGAGCGCGCGCAACCGGTCCACCACCCGCCACTGGGCTGGTGTGCGTTGCTGCACCACCCGTCCGATCAGGCGAAGCACCGCCTGGGCATTTGCACTGGTCATGGCTCCCTCCTTGGCGTGGGGAGGCATCTCCCGTCCACGGCCAATACTGCCGGACACCACCGACAATGGCACCTGACCAGCCGAGCCCTTGGCGAGTTCCACGGCCTTTCGCGCTGCCACAAAGCCGCTCCCGGAACCTTCCCGGGGGCTTCCGCCCGGGGTGAGCTGTACGGCCCCGATCCCGATCCCGACGTACCAGCGCCCGCTCCGGAGTGCGTACAAGGCGATCTCCACTACGTCCTCGGCATGTTCCACCACACCCTGGAGTTCATCACCCACGGACCGTTCGAAGGGCGCCGGTGTGAGGCTGCGCAGTGCGGCGATCAGATCGGGAACACGGTCGACGTCGGCAGTGCTGCCTCGCTGGTCGATGGTCAGTACGTACATGCCCTAACCGTACGCAGGTGATCACTCATAATCAATCAAAAATAGCTGATTATTAAATATCAGCCAATAAAGACTGATTTTCGAGAATCACCCGATCCGATCAGGTGCTGTCGTGGCCTGCCGGGATCCGCTCCAGGCGATCCACCCACCGGCGCCTGCCATCAGTACGGCCCCAGCCCGGCGCGGCAGCACGTCGGAACGCCATACCGCGATCCCCAGCAGCACCGTGCCAACGAATACGAGCAGCAGGCCCAGCAAAACGTGGAAATCACCGCCGGAACAAGCAGCAAAGCCGTGCCGGCAACAGCTGTGACCATTGAGGCGATTGCCAGGCTCCCCGTCCTGCTGTTGGCCATGGAACAGCCCAAAGCAAAGAAACCGAACAGGGCCAGGATGGTGCCTGCGGTACTGCCGAAAAGATGGCTGATCTGGTACGCATCGGAGCTGACAAAACGGGCCCACGCCTCCGGGTCCTTCGCCTGGTCCGGATGCGGGTCCAGCGTGGACCAGGCGGTGACAAGCCACGAGACAGGCAGCGCCCACAACCCGGCCCGGATCCAGCGGCTAATGCTCTTTGATTGGACGGCGAACGTGCCCATGTTTCATGGTAGATCCGGGACATCCGTCCAGCCAGACGTCCGCAGGAGTCAGCCGAACAGGTTCACCGGCTTCACGATGTCGGCATAAATCAGCAACAAACTCATGCCCATCAGCAACGTGGCCACCACGTAAGTCACGGGAAGCAGTTTGGCGATGTCGAAAGCGCCCGGATCCGGTTTGCCGAACAGCTTGGCCACCCGCCGCCGCGCCCCCTCGTACAGCGCTCCGGCCACATGGCCGCCGTCGAGCGGAAGCAGCGGGATCAGGTTGAAGACCGCAAGCGCAAAGTTCAAGCCGGCGAGCAGCCCTACCAGTGCCCCAATCCTGGACTGCAGCGGCACTTCCTCCATGGCCGCCACTTCACCGGCCACGCGCCCCACGCCCACCACGCTGATGGGGCCGTTGGGGTCGCGCTCTTCCTCGCTGAAGGCCGCCTTGGCAACGCCCACCACCCGGGCGGGCAGATTGAAGACGACGCCGGCCACTTGCTTGATGTTTTCGCCCGCCATGGGCAGGACGGACGACGCCGGCTGGGGAACCAGTTCGGTCTGCGCGCCGATGCCCAGGAAGCCGACGTCCTGGTACAGGAGGGTGCCGGCGTCGTCCTTTGCCTGGCGTCCGTCCACGCCGACGACGGGGCGGGCGGAGAGCACCGGCGTCACCGTGGTGGTGACGGGCGCGCCGTCGCGCTCCACAGTAATGCTGACTTCCCTGCCCGCGGAGGTCCGGATCCATTCGGTCAGCTCGTCCCAGCCGGTGACAGCTTTCCCGTCAAAGGAGGTGACCACGTCGTTGGGCAGGAGCCCGGCAGCGGCCGCGGGGGTCAGCTGGCAGTCCGGGGAATCGGGATCAACGGTCTCGCCGGCCGCCACCTGGCACTTGGAGACGTCGGCGATGGTGGTGGTGGCCGTGGCCATGCCGAAGCCCATCAGCAGGACGGCGGTCAGGATCACGCCGATCAGCAGGTTCATGGCCGGCCCGCCCAGCATCACGATGATTTTCTTCCACACCGGCAGCCGGTAGAACACGCGGTTTGCGTCCTCCGGTCCCACTTCCTCGTGTGCCATGGACCGGGCTTCCGTGGCCAGTGTCTGGAACATGCCGGTGCTGGAAGGGCGGACGGTGCCGTCGTCCTTGTTGGGCGGATACATGCCGATCATGGACACGTAGCCACCCAGCGGGATCGCTTTCACGCCGTATTCAGTTTCACCCTTCCGCTTGGACCACAGGGTGGGGCCGAAGCCGATCATGTACTTGGTGACACGCACCTTGAACAGCTTGGCGGGCACCAGGTGCCCCACTTCGTGCAGCGCAATGGACACGGCAATGCCGATCGCCACAAAGACGACGCCGAGGATAAAGAGGAGGACGGGGCTCATGCGTGGATCTGCTGCTTCCTAGAGACTGCTGACTGCTAAACGTTCGTGGGCACGCGTGCGTGCCCAGTCTTCAGCATCCAGTACCGACTCCAGCGTCAGCCCGGAGGATCCTGAATGTTCGCTGAGGACAGCATCGATGGTGTCCACAATTTCGGTGAAGCGGATGCGTCCCGAGTGGAACGCCATGACCGCTTCCTCGTTTGCCGCGTTAAAGACGGCGGGAAAAGTACTCCCCTGCTTGGCGGCGTCCTTGGCCAAGTCCACGGCCGGGAAAGCGACGGTGTCCAGCGGTTCGAACGTCCAGCTGGTGGCTTTGGTCCAGTCACACGGGGAGGCCGCTTTGGGGACCCTGTCCGGCCAGCCCAGCCCTAAGGCAATGGGGAGGCGCATGTCCGGCGGGGACGCCTGGGCGATGACGGACCCGTCAATGAACTGGACCATGGAGTGGACCACCGACTGCGGGTGGACCACAACGTCGATCCGGTCCAGCGGCACGTCGAACAGCAGATGGGCCTCGATGAGCTCAAGGCCCTTGTTGACGAGCGTGGCCGAGTTAGTGGTGACCATCAGCCCCATGTCCCACGTGGGGTGCGCCAGGGCCTCTTTCGGCGTCACGTCGTGGAGCTGTTCCGTTGTCCGGCCGCGGAAAGGCCCTCCGGAGGCCGTCAGGATGAGCTTCTCAACCTCGACCGCGGAGCCGGAGCGCAGGCACTGCGCTATCGCTGAGTGCTCGGAATCCACCGGCACGATCTGCCCCTCGCGGGCGGCGGCCTTGACGAGCGCTCCGCCGACGATCAGCGATTCCTTGTTGGCCAGCGCCAGCGTTGCACCTGATTTCAGGGCGGCGAGGGTCGGGGCGAGCCCGATGGAGCCGGTAATGCCGTTGAGCACTACGTCCGCTTCTACCGCGGCGATGCGGGCCGAGGCGTCCGGGCCGGCGATGATTTCGGGGCGGTAGTCCTGCCGCCCGGCGAGGCGGGCAGCCTCGGAGATCAGGTCCCGCAGCTTGCGCGGATCCCCCGCGGCGATGCCCACAGCGGCGGCACCGGTGTGGACGGCCTGGCGGGCCAGGAGCTGCAGGTTCCCTCCGCCGGCGCTGAGCGCCACTACCTCAAAAAGGTGCGGGGCGCCGTCGACGACGTCAATCGCCTGGGTGCCGATGGAACCGGTGGATCCGAGGATGACGATTCTGCGAGGCTGCATTGGTTAAGTATCCCGCACCCCGGCCCGCACCTGGCCCGCGGTCCGGTCAGCCCGCCGCCAGCTCGATGAAACCCTTGGCCAGCGTGGACACGGCTCCGATGTAGGCGATGGCCACAACGATCCGCCGCACGGCAGCCGGTTTGACCTTGCCCGACAGCAGATCGCCCGCGATGATTCCCGCCACCATGGCGGCCAGGATGCTGAGCCATTGCCAGCCGTCCAGTCCGGGAACATGTCCACCGGATAGTACGTACTTGATCACCAGGGAAGACAGTCCGGTGGTCACGAAATAGGGCTGGAGGGTGGCGCCGAAACTCTTCTGCTCCCACCGGGTAGCAATGGCGTACGCGGTGATGGCCGGCCCGCCGACGCCCGCTGCCGCGTTCATCAGTCCGCTGGTGAAGCCGAGGGAGACCATGGGAACGGGGCCACTGGCGCGCCAGGAGCTGCGGGTCAGCCGCTGCGAAGCCAGCAGGGCGATGATGAGGAGGATGCCGATGCAGATCTCCAGCGGCGCTTCGGCCACGTTGCTGGCCAACCAGGCACCCGGCAATACCCCTGCGAGGGCCGCGAGCGCCAGTCCGAAGTAGCGCTTCCACTCCACATGCCGCCAGACCCTGGAGAGGATCAGGAGGGATGAGGCTGCGCCGCACAGGTTGATGATCATGACGCCGTCGAAGGGGCCGAGCAGCACCACCAGGACGGGAGAGACGAGAAGGCCGAATCCGAGGCCGGCCAGCCGCTGGGCCAGCGCCCCTGCAACAACGGCAATGAGCACCAATGCAAACACCATCCGATCCTAGTG
This sequence comes from Pseudarthrobacter raffinosi, assembly GCF_023913735.1. Classification (GTDB taxonomy): domain Bacteria; phylum Actinomycetota; class Actinomycetes; order Actinomycetales; family Micrococcaceae; genus Arthrobacter; species Arthrobacter raffinosi. The sequence continues at coordinate 368,682 of NZ_JAMXBH010000001.1, read as the reverse complement.
GGCGGACAGCGACGCCGGGCGTAACGTGGATTGCGTGGACTGGGTTACCTGGTTCGATGCGCCGGAGTACGGATTCGCCCGGCAAGTGCTGCAGCGGGGTGTGGCGGCACTGTTCTTTGTTGCGTTCCTGTCCTCCCTGAACCAGTTCCCTGCGCTGCTGGGCGAACGTGGCCTGTTGCCGGTTCCGGACTATCTGGAAGGGTTCAGCGCGCGCCGGCGGCCCACGCTGTTCCGTTGGCGCTATTCGGACCGGCTGCTGCGTGGTGCCTGCCTCACCGGACTGGCAATTTCCGCCCTCCTGGTGGCCGGCATCCCCCAGCTTGGGCCGCCGTGGGTTCCGCTGATCGCATTTCTGGCCCTGTGGCTGCTTTACATGTCGATCGTCAACGTGGGGCAGACGTTTTATGGCTTCGGCTGGGAAATGCTGCTGCTGGAGGCCGGGTTCACGGTGGCCTGCCTTGGCTCGGACCAGACGGAGCCGCCGCGCACCATCCTGATCCTGTTGGCCTGGCTCGTGTTCCGGCTGGAGTTCGGCGCCGGGATGATCAAGATCCGCGGCGGCCTGGAGTGGCGTGATCTGACCGCCCTCTACTATCACCATGAAACGCAGCCGATGCCGGGGCCACTGAGCCGCCAGGCTCATCTCCTGCCCAAACCCTTCCACCGGCTGGAGGTCCTGGGGAACCATTTCGCCCAGCTCGTGGTGCCGTTCTTCCTCTTCGCACCGCAACCCGTGGCAAGCGCCGCCGCCGGAATCATCATCTTCACCCAGCTGTGGCTGGTGGCCAGCGGCAACTTCGCGTGGCTGAACTGGATGGCCATTGTGCTGGCCTTCGCCGCGGTCAGCGACCCCGTGGCCCGCGCCGTATTGCCGTTCCTGCCGCTGGACGGGGATCCTGAGGAAGGCAGCCGCGGCAGTCCCCCGTACTGGCTTGCCGTCACCCTTGTGGCCACAATGCTGCTGGTAGTCCTCAGCTACTGGCCCGTGCGCAACCTGCTCTCCAAGGGGCAGCTGATGAATGCCAGCTTCAACCGCTGGCAGCTGGTCAACACGTATGGCGCGTTTGGCACCGTGACCAAGCACCGCGTCGAGATCGTCGTGGAAGGCACCCTCGACGAAGAACCTGAGGACTCAGCAGACTGGCGCGAATATGGGTTTAAGGGCAAACCCGGAGATCTCCGCCGGCTGCCCCGCCAGTGGGCGCCCTACCACCTGCGGCTGGACTGGCTGATGTGGTTCCTGCCGTTGCGCACCGTCCACGAGGAGTGGTTTTACGCGTTCCTCACGAAACTGCTGGAGGCGGACCAGCGGACGCTGCGGCTGCTCCGCGCCGACCCGTTCGACGGCGATCCGCCGCGCTGGGTGCGTGTCAACAGCTACCTGTACCGATTCGCCACCAGGGCTGAGTTCCGGGAGACGGGCGAGCGCTGGGTCCGGATGCCGCTCTATGAGGCCATCCCGCCGCTTTCGCTCGGCGGTTCCCGGAGGCGGCGGCGGTGATTCGGTGCCCGCAGCCCTAGGAGTGGATGCCTGCCCGGCGGATGGTGGCTTCGGCGTGCTTGAGGATGGGGCCGTCGATCATTTTGCCGCCGTGCTGGAACACGCCGGATCCGGCAACAGCCGCGACCTGCAGCAGTTCTGTGGCGGCGGCGACGTCGGCCTCGGACGGGGCGTAGGCGCCCCGTACAACGGCCGCCTGCGTGGGATGGATGCAGGCTTTGGAGCCGAATCCTGACGCTGCGGCATCAGCGGCCTCCAGAGCCAGCCCGTCAAGGTCCGGGATGTTGACGTACACGGCGTCCACGGCTTCTTTCCCGAAAGCCCGGGCGGCGAGCAGCACCGCGGACCGGGCATGCAGCGCCACGGCGCGGTAGCCGCCGTCGTCCGCTCTGCTGGACGTACCGCTAAGGGAAGCCAGGAGGTCCTCGGCGCCCCACATCAGTGCCACCACGTTGGGGGCCGCCGCGATGGCGGGCGCGTTCAGGACCCCGGCTGCGGTCTCGCACAGGGCGATGACGTGGTAGTCCGCCAGGGCTTCGAGCTGGGCCGCACTCTCAGCCTTGGCCAGCATCACCGTGCGGTACGGGGTGTGGGCCAGGCAGTGCAGGTCCTTCTCGAACTCGTCGGTGCCCGCCGGGTTGATCCTGATGATGGTGCGGCTGGGGTCAAGTTCGGGCCCCTCCCCGGCAGCGCCCAGCTGGGCCAGGATGGCGCCGCGCGCCCGCTGTTTGTCCGCGGGTGCCACGGCGTCCTCGAGGTCCACGATGACAGCGTCGGCGCGTTGGGCGGCCTTGGGGAAGCGCTCCGGGCGGTCGGCAGGGCAGAAGAGCAGGGCGGGACCCATCACAAATGTCATACGGTCATTGTCCTCTTTTGGGGCCCGGCACGCTCCCCTTTTCAGCTCCCGCAGGCTGCACGTATTGTCCAGAAGACTGCGCCACATGGGCGTCCCGGTTCCACATCAGGCAGCTCCGAGTGGCCAGCGCCACCACGGTGCCGTCCTGGTTCCGCCCGGTGTGCTGCATGGTCACAATCCCCTGGCCGGGTCGCGATCCCGAGAGCCGTTTGCCGGTGATCACCGTCTCCGTGTAGAGCGTGTCCCCGTGGTACAGCGGGTGCGGGAAAGAGACGTCGGTCAGGCCCAGCTGGGCGATGATGGTGCCCTGGGTGAGCTGGGAGACGGACTGCCCCACCAGGGTGGACAGCGTGAACATGGAGTTGACCAGCCGCTGGCCGAACGGCTGCCCTGCGCTCCAGGCGGCATCCAGGTGCAGGGCCTGGGTGTTCATGGTGAGCGTGGTGAACAGGACGTTGTCCGCCTCGGTCACGGTGCGGCCGGGCCGGTGCGCGTAGACAACGCCTTCTTCGAGCTCATCAAAGTACAGGCCGCGCTGCTCGATGACGCGGGGGGCGGCGGTGGTTGCGCCCGGACCGTCGGGGGTTGAGCCCGCCGAAGCCCCGCTCATACGGTGAGCTCCTGGTCCTCTTCGAACAGCTCGGCGCCGGTGGCCGCGGCCACGTCCTCCACGGAGACGTTGGGGGCCAGTTCGCGGAGAACCAACCGGGACCGCCCGCCTTCGGTGACGACGTCGATCACGGCGAGGTCGGTGATGATCCGGTCCACGCAGGCCTTGCCGGTCAGCGGCAGAGAGCAGTGCTCCACGATTTTGGGGTTGCCGTTGCGGTCCACGTGTTCCATCATCACGATCACCTTCTTGGCGCCGAAGACCAGGTCCATGGCCCCGCCCATGCCTTTGACCATCTTGCCCGGGATCATCCAGTTGGCCAGGTCGCCGTTCTGCGCCACTTCCATGGCGCCGAGCACGGCCACGTCAACGTGCCCGCCGCGGATCATGCCGAACGACGAGGCGGAGTCGAAGAACGCGGCCCCCTTGTTGACCGTGACGGTTTCCTTGCCGGCGTTGATGAGGTCCGGATCCACCGCGTCCTCGCTGGGGTATGGTCCCACGCCCAGGATCCCGTTCTCCGAGTGGAGCACCACCTCGACGCCTGCCGGGATGTAGTTGGGAATGAGCGTGGGCATGCCGATGCCGAGGTTGACGTACTGTCCGTTGCTGAGCTCCCGGGCCACCCGGGCGGCCAGTTCGTTGCGCGTCCACCCTTTGCCCTCCGGATTGGTGCCTTCCGGATGGCCGACGGTGGCACGCCGGTATTCGGGCCGTACGGCTTCGGGGCGGGGAGGTGCTCCCTGCGTGCTGTTGGACTCCATGGCTACGCTCCTGCCTGTTCGGTGGCGCTTTCGGTTCCGGCAGCCTGGGCAAGGGCGACGGTCCGCTTCTCGATCCGCTTCTCACCGGCGGGCACAACCACCACCCGCTGGACAAAGATGCCGGGAGTGTGGACGTGTTCGGGGTCCAGCTCCCCCGGTTCCACCAGCTCCTCCACCTCGGCGATGGTGATTTTTCCCGCCATGGCGCAGAGCGGGTTGAAGTTCATGGCGGTGGCGTGGAAAACCAGGTTGCCGTGGCGGTCACCCTTCCAGGCGTGGACCAGCCCGAAGTCGGGCGTCAGGGATTCCTCCAGGACGTAGTCCACACCGTTGAACGTCCGGACTTCCTTGGCGGCGGAGGCAATCGCGATGCCGCCGTCGGCGTCGTACTTCTGCGGCAGGCCGCCGTCGGACACCTGGGTGCCGACCCCGGCCTTGGTGTAGAAAGCGGGGATCCCGGCGCCGCCGGCCCGGAGCTTTTCCGCCAGCGTCCCCTGCGGGGTGAGGACCACCTCAAGCTCACCGGACAGGTACTGGCGCGCGAACTCCTTGTTCTCGCCGACGTAGGAACTGACAGTCCGCCGGATCCTGCCGTCACGGAGCAGGACGCCCAGCCCCCAGTCGTCCACGCCGCAGTTGTTGCTGACGGTTTCGAGGTCCTTCGTGCCGTGCCGGTGCAGGGCATCGATCAAGGCCACCGGGATTCCGCAGAGGCCGAACCCTCCCACCGCGAGCGACGCGCCGTCGGGAATGTCCGCAATGGCTTCCTCGGCGCTGGCAACAACCTTGTTGATCATCGTTGGTCCTTTCAAGGGTCTCGACAGGCTCGACCACCGCGTGGCATTCCCGACCAGCGGGCTTGTTACAGTCCGAGTTCGCGGGCGATGAGCATCAGCTGGACTTCCGTGGTGCCCTCACCGACTTCAAGGATCTTGGAGTCGCGGTAGTGCCGTGCCACGGTGAATTCGTTGATGAAGCCATAGCCGCCGAATACCTGGGTGGCATCCCGCGCGTTGTCCATGGCCGCCTCGCCTGCGACCATCTTAGCGATGGCCGCCTGCGTCTTGAACGGCTTCCCCGCCAGCATCCTCGACGCGGCGTCGTAGTACGCCAGGCGGGCCGTATGGGCCCGGGCCTGCATGCGGGCGATCTTGAACGAGATGGCCTGGTACTTGCCGATGTGATGACCAAACGCGCTGCGTTCCTTGGCGTACTTCACCGACAGGTCAACACAGCCCTGCGCCGCCCCCGTCGCCAAAGCCGCGATGGCGATCCGGCCCTCGTCCAGGATGGAAAGGAAATTCGCGTAACCCCGCCCCTCCGCACCGAGCAGGTTCGCTTCCGGCACCCGGACGTCCTTGAGCGTCAGCGGGTGCGTGTCCGAGGCGTTCCAGCCCACTTTGTTGTAGGCCTTCTCCGCCCTGAAACCCGCAGTATTGGTGGGCACCAGGATGGTGGAAATCTGCTTCTTGAGGCTGCCATCCTTGCGTTCCTTCTGACCCGTCACCGCGGTGACCGTGACCAGGCGCGTGATGTCGGTCCCGGAGTTGGTGATGAATTCCTTGTTGCCGTTGATCACCCAGTCGCCGTTCTCACGATGGGCGTGGGTTTTGGTCCCGCCGGCGTCAGAGCCTGCTTCCGGCTCCGTGAGTCCGAAGCCGGCGAGTGCCTTGCCCGAGGCCAGCAGCGGGAGCCACTCCTCTTTCTGGGCCTCGGTACCGAACCGGTACACCGGCATTGCGCCGAGGGAGACGCCTGCTTCCAGCGTGATGGCCACGGACTGGTCCACCCGGCCAAGCTGTTCGAGGGCGAGTGCCAAAGCGAAGTAGTCCCCGCCCATCCCACCGTGCGCTTCCGGGAACGGCAGCCCGAACAGGCCCATGTCCGCCATCTGGGACACCACCTCGTACGGGAAGCTGTGCTCCTCATCGTGCTTGGCCGAGACCGGCGCCACCACGTTGTCCGCGAAATCCCGGACGGTGTCGCTGAGGTCCTGGTATTCCTCGCTGAGCTCAAAATCTGCCATGGCTAGGCTCCCTTGCCTGTGTTGTTGGAGTCCTTGTTGGAATCCTTGTTGGAATCCTGAAGTGAATCTGCGTCTGAATCGGTGGTTGAAGGGTGGATGGTGGCCAGCACCTGGTCTGCTTTGACCGGCTGACCGGCCTTGATGCTGATGTGGACCGTGCCGGCCACCTCTGCCACGAGCTGGTGTTCCATCTTCATGGCTTCCACGGAGAGAAGGACCTGGCCGGCTTCCACGGTGTCGCCGTTGCTGACCGCAACGGATACCACCGTGCCGGGCATGGGCGAGCGCACCTCCGGGTCCGCGGTGCCTTCCTCGCGCTCGACGGCGGCGAGAACCCGGACAAGCCGAGACTCCCGCGTCAGCGGCTCCAGCCGGCAGGACCAGCCTCCGTTGCCGAGGAACAGTTCCGCGGGAACTCCTGAGGGCAGGTTGTCCGGGGTGAGGTTGACAGGGCCCGCGTCCGCCGGCGCCAGCGAGTAGTCCGTGGTTTCGCCGTCCAGGGTAAGGACCAGGCTCCCGCGGCCCGGCAACCGCAGCGAGGCCGTCCGCCATGGCCCGTCACCGACACAGACCTGGACCGGGCCGGCGGCCACGCGGCCTGTGACTCTCACTGTTGCGATGCCGCCGTCGGGCGTTCCCAGGCTGATCCGCAGGGGCGCCGGCGCGCCGATCCGCCAGCCGTTGCTGGCCTGCCAGGGACCGGGGGGCGTCCCCGTGATGTCCTGGTCCCCGCTCACAACGGCGTACAAGGCGGCCGCGACCAGTTCGGCGTCGTCAATCCGCCGGAAGGCGAAGTCGGGCATCTTGCGCTCGATCAGGCCGGTGTCGAGATGCCCGGCGCGGACATCGTCGTCGTTGATCAGCAGCCTCAGGTACTCAACATTCGTATCGATGCCAAGGGCTGTGTAGCCGGCGAGTGCCGCGTCCAGGGTATCCAGGGCAACGGTGCGGTCCGGGCCCCACGCGATGACTTTGGAGATCATGGGATCGTAGCTGGAGGAGATCTCGAGCCCCTCGAGCAGGGCTGAATCCACCCGGATCATGCCGGCTCCGTGATCGGGCATTTCGTCCAGCAGGAGCACGGTCCCGGTGGACGGCATGAAGTTCCGCTCCGGGATTTCCGCGTAGACGCGGGCTTCGGCGGCGTGCCCGTTGAGTTCGACGTCGGCCTGGCGGAAGGTGAGTTCCTCACCGGCAGCGATGCGGACCTGCCATTCGACCAGGTCCACGCCGGTGACCATTTCGGTCACCGGGTGCTCCACCTGGAGACGGGTATTCATCTCCATAAAGAAGAACTCGTCAGGGGCCTCGTCGGAGACCAGGAACTCCACAGTTCCCGCGCCGCTGTAGTGGACGCTGCGGGCCGCCTGGCAGGCGGCCTCGCCGATCCGGGCCCGGGTGGCCCCGCCGTCGTGCAACGACTCCAGCAGCGGCGACGGCGCTTCCTCAATCACCTTTTGGTGGCGGCGCTGCAGCGAGCACTCCCGCTCCCCCAGATGGATCACGTTGCCGTGGTTGTCCGCCAGGACCTGGACCTCGATGTGCCGCGGCGTGCGGACCAGCCGTTCAAGGAAAAGGGTGTCATCGCCGAAGGCGCTCGCGGCGACGCGGCGGGCGGTGGCCAGCGTGGCTTCGAGGTCCTCGTGGCGCTCCACGATGTGCATGCCCTTGCCGCCGCCGCCCGCTGACGGTTTGATGAGCAGCGGGAACCCGACGGCGGGCGCGGCCTCCATGAGTTGCGCGTCAGTCATGCCCGGTTCGGCGATGCCCGGCACTACGGGGACTCCGTAGCCGGCCACGTGGTTCTTGGACCGGATCTTGTCGCCCATGACGTTCAGGGACTCAACGCCGGGGCCGATGAAGGTGATGCCGGCGGTTTCGAGGGCGCGGGCAAAATCGACGTTCTCGCTGAGGAAGCCGTAGCCGGGGTGGACTGCCTCGGCGCCGGTGTCGCGGCAGGCCTGGAGGATCGCCTCGATCTTCAGGTAGCTTTCTCCTGCGGTGGCAGGGCCAATCCGCACGGCGGTGTCAGCCTCGCGAACGTGGCGGGCCCCGGCGTCGGCGTCGCTGTAGACGGCTACGGAGCGGATGCCCAGGGCACGCAGTGTGCGGATGACGCGGCAGGCGATCTCCCCGCGGTTGGCGACGAGCACGGTGCTGAACAGCGGCTTCTGCCGGATTGCGGAAGGAACGGCGGGCATGGAAACGGTCATGGCTGGCTCACATCCGGAAAAGGCCGAAGGAGGTCTCCGGCAGGGGGGTGCGGGAGACGACGTCGAGTGCCAGTCCCAGGACGGTGCGGGTATCCGCGGGGTCGATCACGCCGTCGTCCCAGAGGCGGGCGGTGGAATAGTACGGGCTGCCCTGGTCCTCGTATTGCTGTTTGATCGGGGCCTTGAAGGCTTCCTCGTCCTCGGCGGACCATTCCTCGCCACGGGACTCGTACTGGTCACGCTTGACGGTTGCGAGAACGCCGGAGGCTTGGTTCCCTCCCATCACCGAGATGCGGCTTGCCGGCCACATCCACAGGAAGCGCGGCGAATACGCCCGCCCGCACATGGAGTAGTTGCCGGCGCCGAAGGACCCGCCGATGACGACGGTCAGCTTGGGCACCCGGGCAGTGGCGACGGCGGTGACCATCTTGGCGCCGTTTTTGGCAATGCCACCCTGCTCGGAATCCCTGCCCACCATGAACCCGGAAATGTTCTGCAGGAAAATAAGCGGAATGCCGCGCTGGTCGCAGAGTTCGATGAAGTGCGCGCCCTTGAGCGAGGACTCGCTGAAGAGCACGCCGTTGTTGGCCACGATCCCCACCGGGTGCCCGTGCAGCCTGGCAAAACCCGTGACCAGGGTGGTGCCGTACTCCTTCTTGAACTCGTGGAACCTGCTGCCGTCCACCAGCCGGGCAATGACCTCGTGGACGTCGTATTGCGCGTTGACGTCCGTCGGGACGGCGCCGTACAACTCCGCCGGATCCGCGAGGGGCTCGACGACGGTGTCCACATCCCAGGCAGGGGCAGCCGGCCTCGGCAGGGTGGAGACGATGTCCCGGACGATCTGCAGGGCATGCTCATCGTTCTCCGCCAGGTGGTCGGTGACGCCGGAGATTTTCGAGTGCACGTCACCGCCGCCCAGTTCCTCCGCCGTGACGATCTCCCCGATGGCAGCCTTCACCAGCGGCGGACCGCCCAGGAAGATAGTGCCCTGGTTCCGCACGATCACCGTCTCATCGCTCATGGCCGGAACGTAAGCGCCGCCGGCGGTGCAGGAGCCCATCACGGAGGCGATCTGCGGGATCTTTGCCGCGGACATCCTGGCCTGGTTGAAGAAGATCCGGCCGAAATGCTCCTTGTCGGGAAAAACTTCGTCCTGCTTCGGGAGGAACGCCCCGCCCGAATCCACCAGATAGATGCACGGCAGCCGGTTCTCCAGCGCTATCTCCTGGGCGCGGAGGTGCTTCTTCACGGTCATCGGGTAGTACGTGCCGCCCTTGACGGTGGCGTCGTTGGAGATCACGAGCACCTGGCGGCCGTGGACCAGGCCGATGCCGGCAATAACCCCGGCTCCCGGCGAGTCGTTGTTGTACATGCCGTTGGCTGCCAGCGGCGCGATCTCCAGGAACGGGCTGCCATCATCCAGCAGCCGGTCAATACGCTCCCGGGGCAGCAGCTTCCCGCGCCCCACATGGCGCTCCCGCGACTTCTCCGGCCCGCCCAACGCGGCCTCAGCCAGCCTGGTCCGGAGCTCGGCGGCCAGCGCGAGCTGGGCAGCGTTGTTTGCAGCAAACGCTTCACTTGCGGCATCAAGCCGGCTGGCGAGAGTCTCCATCGACTGCATCCGTTCGTCATCTATTGAAAGCCACCAAGGCTCCGGCGAGAGCCGTAGAAGCCAGCTCGGTTAATGCTTTATAACTGGAATTCAGGTTAGTCTTTATTAACTGTGATGTCCAACACAACAAGACATTGCTAGAATCTGCTGTTCCTAGGAGGAAAAGCGTGCCCACCACCCGACCGGTCAAGCCGTCCGCACCGGCCCAGTCTGAGCATCCGAACTCGGCAACACGACCCGTTTCGGCAGCCCAGGCCGCTTCCGCGACGCCGGCAGCTCCGGGAACACCCGCGGCCGCGGCAGCCCACGCAGCTCCCGGAACGCCCCGCAGCCAGGCGAAGGAGAACCGCCGCCAGGCGCTGCTTGCCGCCGCCGCGGGGCTCTTCGCCCTGCACGGATTCAACCGCGTATCACTGGAAGACCTGGGCGCGGCAGCGGGTGTCAGCGGCCCGGCCGTCTATCGCCACTTCCAGGGCAAGCAGGCGGTGTTGGGAGACCTGCTGCTTACCGTCAGCCGCGAGCTGCTCGACGGCGGCCGGCGCGTCATTGCCGAGACTACGGACCCTCTCGCAGCGCTCCGCCGGCTGGTGGGGTTCCAAGTGGAGTTTGCCCTTGGCAAGCCCGACGTGATCCGGGTGCAGGACCGGGATTTCAGCAACCTCAGTCAGAAGGACCAGTCCGAGGTCCGGACACTGCAGCGGAACTACGTGGAGATTTGGGTGGAGGTCCTGGCGCTGCTGCATCCGGGCACCGACGCCGTCGAACTGCGGATGCGGGCCCACGCTACGTTCGGCCTGATCAACTCCACGCCGCACTCGGTGCGGAACCACGGACGGAAAATCGCGCCCAAAACGGCCCGGCCGCTGCTCGAAAGCATGGCGCTGGCGGCACTCACGGTGAACGTTCCCCCGGCCTCCTGACCGGGACACGATTTCAAGAGCGGGCCCTCAGAGGCTCCCAGCCACAGGAGCGGCCTTGGCCCGCATTAGCGGTGCTGGGCAGCACCGCTAATTCGGGCCAAGACCGCACTTACGAATCACGACATGACGCAGGACGTTGCGCAGGCCCAGACCCGGGAGTTTTTGCCCAGATAAAGCGGTTCAAACGCCCCAAACCCGGATTATCTGGACAAAAAACTCGTGAGTTAGACCATCGTGAGCACCATGCCGGGTTCGGCCAGGATGGCGCCAACGTCGGCGAGGAACCTCGAACCCTGCTCCCCGTCCACCAGGCGATGGTCAAAGGACAGGCTCAGCGTCATGACCTGGCGCAGGGCCACCTCATCCTGGAATTCCCACGGCATTTTCCGCACGGCCCCCATGGCCAGGATGGCAGCCTCGCCGGGGTTCAGGATGGGAGTGCCCGCGTCGATGCCGAAGACCCCGATATTCGTGATGGAGATCGTACCGCCGGACAGGTCTGCCGGCGCGGTCTTGCCGGCCCGTGCCGTCTCGGTCAGCCCGGTCAGGGCTGCGGAGAGTTCCAGCAGCGACAGGGTATCCGCGTCCTTGATGTTCGGCACGGTGAGCCCGCGCGGAGTTGCGGCGGCGATGCCCAGGTTCACGTAGTTGAACTGCACGATCTCCTGGCTGACTTCCTCCCACCGCGAGTTCAGCGACGGGTTCCGCCGCAGCGCGATCAGCACAGCCTTCGCCACCAGCGTCAGCGGCGTGAGCTTGTAGCCGGAAAAGGCCCGGCTCGTCTTCAGCTTGGCCAGCAGGTCCATGGTGGGCGTGACATCCACCGTGAGGAATTCCGTCGCGTGGGGAGCCGTGAACGCACTTGCCACCATCGCGGCGGCCGTGAACTTGCGGACACCCTTGATAGGGGTCCTGACTTCCCGCCCACCCTGTGGCGCCAGTCCCGCGGGGAAAACCGAATCGGATACGGCGGAAAGATGGCGTACCGGTGCCGACAATTCGCCGCCGCCAACAAAATTCTGGACATCCTCCCGCGTGATCAGGCCGCCGGCTCCGGTGCCCGCGACCGCGGCCAGCTCGACGCCGAGGTCCTTGGCCAGTTTCCGGACCGGCGGCGTGGAACGTGGACGCTCCGCGGTGTCGGTTTCGACAGGCTCAAGCACAGGGTTTTCGGGTCTGACAGGCTCGGTTTCGACGAGCTCGGTTTCGACAGGCTCAACCACCGGGCCGCGAACAGGCTCAACCGCCGGGGTTGTGAAGGTGCGGGCCCGGCGGGCGGGACGGCCTGAGCTTTCGACAACGGCGCCGTACCCAACCAGGTTCGGCTCGCGTTTCGCGGTCCCCGCTGCAGCAGTGGCCGCCCCGGCGGGCGCAGCCCCTGAAGGTGAGGCGCCGCCGTCGTCCGCTACTTCGAAGGAGACGATCGGCTTGCCCACCTCCACGATTGTTCCCGGCTCTTCATGGAGCGCAGTGATCACGCCCGCGAAAGGTGACGGCAGCTCCACTACGGCCTTTGCGGTTTCCACCTCGGCGATGACCTGGTTCAGCGTCACCGTGTCCCCCACTGCCACCTTCCAGCTGAGGATTTCTGATTCCGTGAGGCCTTCGCCGAGGTCCGGGAGCCTGAATTCCTTGATCATGGTGGCGCTCATCCTTCCAACCCGCTGAGGGAGTTCGGGCGTCCGAGGGCGCGGTCCACGCCGTCGAGGATCCGGTCCAGGCCGGGCAGATGGTGCATTTCGAGCTTGGAGTACGGGTAGGGAATATCGAACCCGGTGATACGGACGGGGGCGGTTTCGAGGTGATAGAAGCACCGCTCGGTAATGCTGGCCGCAACTTCGGCGCCCAGGCCACCGGACTGGCCGGCTTCATGGGTGACCACCAGCCTGCCTGTTTTCCGGACGGATGCTTCAACGGTGGCGTAGTCCACGGGTGCCAGCGAGCGCAGGTCAATGACCTCGATGGAGATGCCTTCGTCGGCGGCCGCGGTTGCTGCGTCCTTGGCCGTCTTCACCAACGGCCCGTAGGCCACGAGCGTCACGTCCGTGCCCTCGGTGACAACGCGGGCGGAGTCCATGGGCAGCGCGGTGCGCGGATCGATGCCCTCATCCACTTCACCCTTGTCGTGGTAGCGGCGCTTGGGTTCGAAGTACAGCACCGGGTCATCGGACAGGATGGCCTGCTGGATCACGGTGTGGGCATCCTGCGGGTTGGAGACGCTGACCACGCGGAGCCCCGACGTATGAGTGAAGTACGCCTCGGGCGACTCGGAGTGGTGCTCGGGTGAGCCGATGCCGCCTCCGAACGGGACGCGGATGGTGATGGGCATCTTCACGGCCCCCTGGGTGCGGTAGTGCAGCTTTGCCACCTGGCTCACGATCTGGTCGAAGGCAGGGTAGATAAAGCCGTCGAACTGGATCTCCACCACCGGGCGGTAACCGCGGTAGGCGAGGCCGACGGCGGTGCCCATGATGGCCGACTCGGCCAGCGGGGTGTCCACCACACGGTGGGTGCCGAAATCCTTCTGGAGGCCGTCGGTCACCCGGAAAACACCGCCGAGGGTACCGATGTCCTCGCCCATGAGGATGACTTTTGGATCGTTTTCAAGGGATTTGCGCAGGCCGGAATTGATGGCGCGGGCAAAGGTCATCTGGGTCATCAGCGTGCACCTTCTTCTGAGGTGGCTCCCGCGGGATCGCCGAAGGAAGCCAGGTAACGGGCGTAGTGGTCCTGCTGCCGGTCCAGCCACGAGTTGGGCTCGCTGTACACGTGCTTGAAGATGTCCATCGGCTCCGGATCCGGCATGCCGATGCAGCCTGAACGGAGTTCGCGGGCGACTGACTCTGCCTTGTTGTGAACGTGCTGTTGGACCTCATCCGTGAGGAGTCCTTTGCGTTCCAGCAGGGCCTTGACCCGCAGGATGGGGTCCTTCGCAGCCCAGTCCTCCAGTTCATTGGCGTCACGGTAGCGGGTGGGATCGTCGGCGGTGGTGTGCGGTCCCATACGGTAGGTGACCGCTTCGATGAAGGTGGGTCCGCCACCGTGCCGGGCACGGTCCAATGCCACGCGCGTGGCTGCCATAACGGCCAGCACATCATTGCCGTCCACCCGGAGGCTCGGAATGCCGAATCCGCTGGCCCGGTCCGCGATCTGAATGTGGGACTGCAACCGCACGGGCTCCGAAATTGCCCAGTGGTTGTTCGAGCAGAAGAAGACCACGGGTGCCTGGAAGCTGGCGGCAAAGACCATGGCCTCGTTGACGTCGCCTTCGCTGGTGGCACCGTCACCGAAGTATGTCACCGCCACCGAGTCGGCGCCGTCGTTCTGGATGCCCATGGCGTAACCGGTGGCATGCAGGGTCTGCGCGCCGATAATGATCTGCGGGGTGGCCATATTCACGGAGTACGGATCCCACCCGGAGGAGGCCGTGCCACGCCACACCCGCGTAATGTCCGTCAGGTCCACGCCGCGGCAGTACGCCACACCGTTTTCCCGGTAGCTGGAGAAGACAAAGTCGTCCTCGCGCAGAGCCCTGCCGGAACCGACTTGCGCCGCCTCCTGCCCCAGCAACGGGGGCCAAAGTCCGAGCTCGCCCTGACGCTGGAGGGCGGTGGCCTCAACATCGATCCGCCGGATGACCGTCAGGTCCTCGTAGAGGGAACACAACTGCTCATCCCCGATGTCCTTCACCCAGGGATCGAACTCCGGGTGGCTGATCCGCTCCCCTGCCGGGGTAACCAGCTGGATCAGGTTCCTGTCTGTAGACACGATGGCACGCAACCTTCTCACGTCGTTTGACCGGAGCCTGGGGACTTGTGGTCCCGCCCGCCGCCGGCCGCCCGGGCGCCGTTGCCCCGGATAATTGTGACCCTACTCACAATGCTCAATGGGTACAACCACCGCGGCGGATACTGCGCATAATGCCCTGTTTGCACTGCCCTCACCGTGCTAACGTTGCGCATTATGCAAGCTTTGGATGGCACAGACACACGGCTGCTCTCGGCCCTTGCCCGCGACCCCCGGCGGACCGTGGTGGCGTTGGCCCAGAAGCTGGGGCTGTCCCGGAACACCGTGCAGGCGCGCATGGCCCAGCTGGAGAAAAAACACGTCTTCCTGTCGTTCGAACGGCGTATCAACCCGGCATCCCTGGGCTATCCGCTCATGGCGTTCATTTCCGTCCACGTCCAGCAGCAGAAACTGGGACAGCTGGCCCATGACCTCGCCGGCATTCCGGAAATCCTGGAAGGCTACGGCCTCACCGGCTCTGCTGACCTCCTGCTCCGGGTAGTGGCCCTGGACGCCGAGGACCTCTTCCGGATCAACGGGAAAATCCTGGCGTGCGATGGAGTGGACAGGACGGACACCGCACTGGCCATGAGCGAACTCATCCCGTTCCGCATCCAGCCGCTGCTCGAGCGGGGATCCGGAGACGCTTAGGGCCAGCAGCCCTTATTACCGCCCCGATACCCAGCCCCGGCGGGCTGGGTTATAGGCTGTTCCAAGGTGAATCCATGGGTGCCGTTCAGCGGGTCCCAACAATAAGGCAGTGCCAGTGCGTTGCCGGAAAGGCTCCATCGTGAGCAATCCTCAGGGACCGTACCAGCCGGTCCAGCCGGCGGCCTGGCCCGCGCAACCAACGGGGCAGCCCGGCAACCCCGGGGAGCATGGCGCGCCACCGCTGCCCGGCAACCCGCCACAGCACGGTGCACCCGGACAATACTCGTCCGAGGGGCCGTTCGGCCTGCCCGGACAAGAGCCCCCGGCACAAAGCCGCCGGAAGCTGTGGACCATCCTCGGCGTTGTGGGCGGTGTCCTGCTGCTGGCGGTCGTCGGCGTCCTCATCCTGGTCAACATTGTCAACGGAGCCACCAACCATGCCCGGGGCCTGGCTGACAGCTTCACCAAGCTGGTGATTGCCGGCGACAGTTCCAAGGCCTACGACGACTATCTTGACCCCGCCCTCCATGAGCAGCTGACCAAGGAGGACTTCATCGCCGGTATCAAGACCCTGGAGATGGACAGCACCTGCAAGACTGCCTATAACGAAGTCAAGGCCAGCACCGAGAACGGCACCAAGGCGGCCGACATCGCCGGCCTCATCACCTGCGACGGCGACAAGAAGATCGACCTCATCTACCGCTTCGAAGGCACCGACGAGCTGAAAATGATCAACATCAAGCTCAAGCCCCAGGCCTAGCGCCACACAACGCAAGCCCGCACCCCATCCGCACGGGGACATGGTCCGAATTGCTTCTACGAGGATCCCATCCGGGATCCCGCAGTCTGGCCGGGACAGAACGTCCCCGCCTTACCGGAAGGATTCGGGCCATGCACACTTCTCCGAACCGCCTTGTCGCCACCGTCTTCGGTGCCGTTTAGCTTCTTGTCGGCCTCCTGGGTTTCGTGGTGACGTCCGGCATCGGCTTCTTCGCCACGGAGGGCGCCAACCTCATCATTTTTGAAGTGAATCCGCTGCACAATGTCATCCACCTCGCGATCGGCGGCGCACTTCTGTACGCGGGCCTGAAAAGCACGGCCATGGCCCGTACGGTCAACACCGGCGTGGGTGCCGTCTATCTCCTGGTCGGTGTGCTTGGGCTGTTCCTGCTGACCTCGCCACTGAACATCATCGCGCTCAACGGCGCCGACAACGTCCTCCACTTGGCCAGCGCAGTCCTGCTGCTGGGCGTGGGTCTGTCCATGGACAAGTCCGCAACAGCCGTCCGGGCCTAGCCGGCCATGGCTGCCGAGCCAGGAGAGGGATGGGCCGTCCCGGCCGTCCGGCTCTTCGGCGGCTTCGCAGGATTCGGGGCCGGCTCAGTGAACCTCGCCGTTTCCTCAAGCCTCCTCGCGTTGCCGAAAGTGTCCGGCTCCGTCTGGCAGCCAGCCCTGGCGGTCGTCTCCGGCGGCTGGGGAGCGGCCCTGATCCTCTGGACGGTCCTGGCCTTGCACCGCGGACGGATTGTCGGGTCCGGGCGGACCGTGGCGTTCCTGCTGACGGCATCCGGGGCGCACATGGCGGCCCTTGCCTTCAGCAGCGACACGTCCAGCCTTCACCTCAGCCACCTCGCGGCGCTCCTGCTGACGCTCATGATTGTCGCGTCGGGCGCCTGGCTGAAGGGGCGCCGGCTCCGGGGAATGGACGACGACGGCATGGCGCCCGCCGCTGCCCGCCCGGGAATCCTGCTGCTCACCGCTTTCGCCGGCGCCGTGCTGGTGGCCGGAATCGCGACGCCGGGACTCGCCGCTTCCACAGCGGGCCAGTTTGCGGTGCCGCATGGTCAGCACGGCGGTCCGGCCATGCCGGCGGGCCACCATCAGCGCTGACGCCACCGCCTTTTTGCGCTGACGCCACCGCCTTTTTGAACGTCGCCCCCAGCTGAGCGTCGCCTGCGGCTCGCCTGCAGCTGGAACGTCAGAGAGCCCCTGTGCCTTTGCGGCACAGGGGCTCTCTGACTGTCAGCCGGTTCCGAAGTCCCAGTTTGCTCCGGACTGTCGGCTTGTTCGGTACTCAGTCATCAATCAGTGGTCCACGGCTTTCTCCGCACCCACACCGGTCAGGGAGCGTACTTCCATCTCGGCCTGCTTGGCCGCGTCCTCGCGCTTCTTGTCCAGCACCGTACCCAGCCAGCCGAGCAGGAACGCCAGCGGGATGGACACAATGCCGGGGTTGCTCAAGGGGAAGAAGGCGAAGTTGGCCCCCGGGATCATGGAGGTCTTCAGGCCGGAAACCACCGGCGAGAAGGCAATCAGGACAATGGCCGAGCCCAGGCCGCCGTACATGCTCCAGACCGCACCCTGGGTGGTGAACCGGCGCCAGAACAGCGAGTAGATGATGGTCGGGAGGTTCGCCGACGCCGCGACTGCGAAGGCGAGCGCCACGAGGAAGGCCACGTTCTGGCCGTTGGCGAAGATACCGCCCAGGATGGCCATCACGCCGATGACCACCACGGTGCGCCGCGCCACCTTAACCTCGGTGTCGGCGTCGGCCTTTCCCTTGGAGATGACGCTGGCGTAGATGTCGTGGGCAAACGACGCTGCGGCGGTGATGGTCAGCCCGGCCACCACGGCGAGGATGGTGGCGAAGGCGACCGCGGAGATGAAGCCCAGCAGCAGCGGCCCGCCCAGGAAGAAGGCAAGCAGCGGTGCAGCCGAGTTGACCCCGCCCGGTGCGGACTTGATGGTGTCGGCACCCACGAGGGCTGCGGCACCGTAACCGAGCACCAGGGTGAACAGGTAGAAGAGACCGATCAGCCAGATGGACCACACCACGGACTTGCGGGCTTCCTTGGCCGTGGGGACGGTGTAGAAGCGCATGAGCACGTGCGGCAGGGCGGCCGTGCCCAGAACCAATGCCAGGCCCAGGGACATGAAGTCGAGCTTGGAGGTGTCAGACTTGCCGTACTGCAGGCCCGGGTTCAGGACAGCCGGGTTGCCGGCGGTTTCAACAGCCGCACCGAGGAGGCTGGAAAGGTTGAAGCCGTAGATGGCGAGGACCCAGAGGGTCATCACGGCAGCGCCGGCGATCAGCAGGACCGCCTTAATGATCTGGACCCAGGTGGTGCCCTTCATCCCGCCGATCAGGACGTACATGATCATCAGGGCGCCGACGACGATGATTACCAAGGCCTGTCCGCCCCAGTCGCTGATGCCCAGCAGCAGGGAAACCAGGCTACCTGCTCCGGCCATCTGGGCCAGGAGGTAGAAGAAGCAGACGACCAGCGTGGAGATGGCGGCCGCGATGCGGACCGGGCGCTGCTTGAGCCGGAAGGAAAGGACATCCGCCATGGTGAACTTACCGGTGTTGCGCAGGAGTTCCGCCACCAGCAGCAGGGCAACCAGCCAAGCCACCAGGAAGCCGATGGAGTACATAAAGCCGTCGTAGCCGTTGATGGCAATGGCGCCGGTGATGCCCAGGAACGAGGCAGCGGACAGGTAGTCGCCGGCAATGGCCGTTCCGTTCTGGGAACCGGTGAACGACCGCCCCGCAGCGTAGTAGTCGGCCGCTGTTTTGTTGTTCCGGCTGGCGCGCAACACAATCACCATGGTGACAGCGACAAACAGGCCGAAGATGCCCATGTTGAGCAGCGTCGTTTCCTTAAGGTCCGCAACGTCTACGGCCGTGGCAATTCCGATCATTTGGTCACTCCACTCACGGCGTTGCCGTCCTTATCAAACTCATGGCCTTCGATTTCGTTGCGGATCTCGGCCGCGATGGGGTCCAGCTTCCGGTTGGAGTAGCTGACGTACCAGCCGGTGATGGCGAACGTGGAGACGAACTGGAGCAGGCCCAGGATCAGGCCGACGTTGATGTTGCCCCACACTTTGGTGGACATAAACTCGACGGCGTAGTCAGCCAGCAGGACATACGCGAAGTACCACAGCAGGAATGCCACGGCCATGGGGAACACAAAGCTGCGGTGACGTTTGCGCAGTTCCTGGAACCGCTCTGTCGACTGGACCTGTTCGAAGTCCACGGACGCCGCTGCGTCCGGAGTGTGGGCATCGTTACCCATCGTTCCTCCTCATTGAGACTTGCTTGGTTCACACGGGCCAGCCTGCGGGCAGGATGCGGACAATGTGACTGCAATCACTCTGCGGTATGGCGGGTGTACATTCCAGAGCCATGGCCGGAACAGTCGCTCAACGGCTACGATGCTGCGACTAACGGCACCCGCCGCTACGCTGGGCACCATGCCGGACTCCCCCCTCCTGACTGCAGCCGCCGTTGCGGTGATCATCTTGGCGATCGCCGTCGTCGTCGGTGTTGGCATCAAGCTGCTCCGATCCTTCCGTGAGCTTGGCACCGACGCCGAACGCGCCACGTACAACACCCTCCACGCTGCATCGAGTGCCGGGCAGCATCTGCGTACGGGCCTCAATCCGGCGGGCGCCGCCAAGGCGAGCCGGCAGCTCAGGAACTTGCTGGGCTGTGATGCGCTGGCCATCACCGATACGGCCGGCGTGCTGGCCTGGGACGGTGCCGCCGAGGAACTGAAGCCCCGGTTGATGGAACTGGCTGCGGACGTCCTGATCGGCGGGCGGACGGCGGTGCTCCAGGCGCGGGACCTGGGGACGGGCCATGCCTCCGGAAGCTTCGCCGCCGTCATCGCGCCGGTCCGTGCGGGCTCACGGGTGGTGGGCGTCGTGGCGGCGTTTGCCCCGGCGGCGGGCGCAGGCCTGGTCCGTGCCACCAGCGAAGTGGCGGACTGGGTGGCCGTCCAGGTGGAGCTGGCTGAGCTGGACGCATCCCGGACGCTGCTGATGGAAGCCGAAGTGCGGGCGCTGCGTGCCCAGATCAGTCCGCATTTCATCTACAACTCGCTGAACGCGATCGCGTCGTTCATCAACACGGATCCGGAGCGGGCGCGCGAGCTGGTGGTGGAGTTCGCTGATTTTACGAGGTACTCGTTCCGGCGCCACGGTGACTTCACCACGCTGGCGGAGGAACTGCGCTGCATCGACCGGTACCTGCTGCTGGAGCGCGCCCGTTTCGGTGACCGCGTCCAGGTCAGCCTGCGGATCGCGCCTGAAGTCCTGAGCACCGTCATCCCGTTCCTGAGCCTGCAGCCGCTGGTGGAGAACGCCGTCAGGCACGGCCTGGAGGCCAAGGAAGGGGCGGGCCACATCACCATCACGGCCAATGATTCGGGCGCCTATGCGGAAGTGACCATAGAGGACGACGGCGTGGGGATGGACCCTGCCGAGCTCCAGTCGATGCTGGCAGGGCACCACGACGGCGACCACGTGGGGCTGCGCAACGTGGACGCCCGGCTCCGACAGGTTTACGGGGACCAGCACGGCCTGGTGATCGAGACAGCCCCGGGCGAGGGAACGCTGATCACCATGCGCGTGCCCAAGTCCCAGCCCGGCCACGACGCCTGAACGCCTGGTTTCCAAGGCGGCTAATGTAGGACCATGATTAATGTCCTCGTCGCCGACGACGAGTTACCCGCCGTGGAGGAGCTGGCCTATCTCCTGGGCAAGGATGACCGGATCGGGGTCATCCACCGGGCCATTTCGGGCACAGAAGCGTTGCGGGCCC
This sequence comes from Pseudarthrobacter raffinosi, assembly GCF_023913735.1. Taxonomy (GTDB): domain Bacteria; phylum Actinomycetota; class Actinomycetes; order Actinomycetales; family Micrococcaceae; genus Arthrobacter; species Arthrobacter raffinosi. Next base: position 348,132 of record NZ_JAMXBH010000001.1, on the reverse strand, counting down.
TGAACACCGCAACGGTTGACGCCGTCTTCCTGGATATTCACATGCCCGCCGTGTCCGGCCTTGATGTTGCCCGCGCCATCGCGCGCAGCAGCAAGCCGCCGGTGGTGGTGTTTGTCACCGCGGACGAGGACTGCGCCCTGGAGGCGTTCGAGCTTGCCGCCGTGGACTACCTCCTTAAGCCCGTCCGGGCCGAGCGGCTGTCCCGGACGGTGGGACGGATCAGCGAGCTACTGCGCGACGGCGGCGGCCCCGCCCCCGAGATGATCACCGTTGACCAGGGCGGCACCACCAGGATGATCAGGCGCGACGACGTCACGTACGTCCAGGCGCAGGGCGACTACGCCCGGCTGCACACCGCGGATGCCAGCTATCTCATCCGGGTTCCGCTGGCAGACCTGGAGCAGCAGTGGGCCGAGGCCGGGTTTATCCGGACGCACCGGTCCTACCTCGTGGCGCTGAAGCATGTGCAGTCCATGAAGCTGACGGCGGACAAACCCAGCGTCTCGGTGGCCGGTGCCGGCCTGCCCATCAGCCGCCGCCACCTTCCCACGGTCAGGGAAAAACTGGAAGCCACCCGCATCCGGCCGCAGGCATGACCCGGGTCCGCGTCACCGCTCCGCGCTCGGCACCCCGGCCGGCCCGGGAGTCCCGCGAGGCGGCGGAGGAATCCGAGGTGGGGCAGGTCTTCGTCCGCTCCCTGATCCGTTCCCAGCTGCGGCTGGCCGTGGTGGTGGCCATCGGCTTTATGCTGGTCCTGTGCGCGTTCCCGTTGCTGCTGGCAGCCCTACCGGGCCTCGCCGAGACCCGGATCGCGGGGATCCCGTTCGACTGGATCCTGCTCGGTGCAGGCATTTATCCCGTCATCGGCCTCAGCGCCTGGCTGTATATCCGGACCGCCGCACGGAACGAGGCCCGCTACCGGGACCTGGCCGGGGACGAGTGACCACCTCATGAATCCCGCAGTGGGTGTGATCGCTCTCGTGTTGGTTTCGCTGGCAACGGCCGCTATCGGGTTTTACGGCCTGCGGATTTCCCGGACCACGGGCGATTTCTACGTGGCTTCCCGGACCGTCAAGCCATGGTGGAACGCCTCGGCCATCGGCGGGGAGTACCTCTCGGCGGCGAGTTTCCTGGGCGTGGCCGGACTGATCCTGCTGTCCGGTACCGACGCGCTGTGGTTTCCCGTGGGCTACACCGCCGGCTACCTGATGCTGCTGCTGTTTGTGGCCGCACCGCTGCGCCGCTCCGGCGCGTACACGATCCCGGACTTCACCGAGGCGAGGCTGGATTCGCGCGCGGTCCGCCGTGTGACCAGCGTGGTGGTGGTTGTGGTGGGCTGGCTGTACATAGTGCCTCAGCTCCACGGCGCGGCCTTGACCATCCGGATCACCACCGGGCTGCCGGCCTGGGTAGGCTCCGTGGCCGTGGTGGTTGTGGTGTGCCTGACAGTTGTGGCCGGAGGCATGCGCTCCATTACGTTTGTGCAGGCGTTCCAGTTCTGGCTGAAGCTCACCGCCCTTGCCGTGCCCGTCCTCTTCATCGTGTTCACGCTCGCCGGTGACGGGAGCGCCGCCGTGGCCCCCGCCGTCGTGAATCCCACCGGGCTGGCCCCCGCCGGGCCGTACCAGAACATCTCGCTGCTGGTGGCGCTGCTGTTCGGCACGCTGGGACTCCCCCATGTCCTGGTCCGCTTCTACACGAATCCGGACGGACACTCGGCACGGCGGACCACGCTGATCGTGCTCGGGCTGCTCTCCGTTTTTTACCTGTTTCCCACCGCCTACGGGCTGGTGGGGCGGATGTTCGCGCCCGAACTTGCCCGGTCAGGGCAGGCCGACGCGGTGGTTCTCCTCCTGCCGGGGCAGCTGATCGGTGGAACCGCGGGCGACCTGCTCTCAGCGTTGGTGGTGGCCGGGGCCTTCGCCGCGTTCCTGTCCACCACCTCGGGCCTGGTGGTCTCGCTGGCGGGCGTGATCAGCCAGGACGTCCTGGGCGGCAGCGTGCGGGGATTCCGGGTCGCCGCCGTCGTCTCCGCTGTGGTTCCGCTGGGATTTGCCGTGATGACTGATTCCCTGGCTCTGGCGGGCAGCGTGGGCCTGGTGTTCGCGTTTACCGCCTCCACTGTGTGCCCGGTGCTCCTGCTGGGCATCTGGTGGCGGGGACTCACCGATGCCGGCGCCATTGCCGGAATGGTGACCGGCGGCGTCCTCTGCGGCGGCGCCATGGTGTGGGGAACGGTCCTGGGCGCTGCCGGCACGCCCTTCTGGCTGGCCCAGCCGGCGGCGTGGACGGTTCCCGCCGCCTTCGCCGTGACGGTGATTGTCTCCCGGGGCACAAAACACCGGATTCCGCGGACCATGAGCCGCGTCATGACCCGGCTGCACACTCCCGAACGGCCGTTGGTGACCGAACGGTGAGTCCCGTGATCAGCTAACGGGCAGTCAGTCGATGGCCGCCATGAGTTCAACCACGCGGTCCAGGAAGGCATCAACCTGGGTCTCTTCGTAACCGTCCTTGCCCACGGCGGGACGGAAGACCACCCTGCGGACATTGTCCACGCTGAGCGGCTTGTCCTCTTCGAGGTAGCCGATCAGGTCGTAGCAAAGATTGTCCACGTCCAGGGTGTTGTAACTGCGGGCCTTCTTTTTTGACGGGCGCCGGAAGCGCTCGCCGTCAGGCCGGTGGAGGCGGCCCCGGAGGATCCCGGAGAGGCTGCCGATCTCCCGCAGCCAGGCATCCTCGCCCTTGGCGGCGATCAGTTCGTCCCGTTCGCGGCGGGCGAAGGCGTCTTCGAGCCGGTCCAGCGCTGCGTCGACGACGGCGGCAGCGTAGCCTCCCTTGACCGGGTCAAAGGAGACGCTCCGGACATCGGCGCTGGTGACGGCGTGGATGGCGGCCTTCGGCGTCTCGAGTGCCACCCTGGCCCGCTGGAGGAACTGGTCCACCTGTTTGGCGTTGTACCCGAATTCGTTGCCCCGCACGCGCTCAAACGACGCGGGGATTTTCCGTTGAAAGTCCAATGCCACTGTTGTTCCTTTGTTGCTTCAGCTGGGTCAGGTTACGCACCAGTCTATTGGCGCTGCCGGCGGTCCGGCGAAGATAGTCCGAGAGGGTCGCGTCAGACGCCCGCAACCAGTGCGAACAGCACAAAGGCCACGGGACAGGCGAAGACGATGGAGTCCAGGCGGTCCATGACGCCCCCATGTCCGGGCAGGATGCTGCTCATGTCCTTGATCCCGAGTTCACGTTTGACCATCGACTCGGCCAGGTCTCCTGCGGTGGATGCTGCAACGACGCCCACGGCGAGGACCACACCGACCCACCAGGGTTTGCCCAGCAGGAGAATGCTGGCAAGGATGCCGATCAGCATGGCCCCGGCAATGGAGCCGGCGAAGCCTTCCCATGATTTCTTGGGGCTGATCTTCGGGGCCATGGGGTGTTTGCCCAGCGATGCGCCCACGAGGTAGCCGAACGTGTCGTTCGAGACGACCAGCAGCAGCATCACGGCCACCTGCCAGGCCCCGGGCGGCACGGTTCCGCCAGGCCAGAGACCCACCGGGGTGGCGACGCCGACGGCGTGCAGCGGCAACGTGGCGAAACTGATGAAGAACGGGACCCAGCCCAGCGTGAACACGCCGGCAAAGATGCTGTTCGCTGATCCGGCAGGGTTCTCCACTGAACGCCAGAGGAGGACTGCCACGCAGCTCAGGAGCATGGCGAAAAGCAGGCTCTCAAGACCGCCGAGATAGGCGGCGAACGGCATGGCGACTGTACCCACCATGACCGGGACGATGGGCATCCTGGTCCCGTTCGCCTCCAGGGCACGGAAGATCTCCCAGACTCCGAAGACCGCGAACCCTGTGGTGACAGCCACGAATCCGAGCGGGAGGAAAACCAGGCCGCCCAGCACGCCGATCAGCATGGCCAGGCCCACCACAATGGCTGCCGGAAGATTCCGGCCGGCCTTGGGCGTCGGATTGCTCCGCAACTGTTTCCCCCTGGTGCGCGCCCTTTGGGTGGGCGCCTGCTCTGCCTGGCTCATCAGACTTCGAGCAGCTCTGCTTCCTTGCGCTTGAGCAGCTCGTCGATGCCGTCCACGTGCGATTTGGTCAGGCCATCCAGTTCCTTTTCGGCGCGGCTGCCTTCGTCCTCGCCGGCTTCGCCGTCTTTGACGAGCTTGTCCAGCGTTTCCTTGGCCTTGCGCCGGATGTTGCGGATGGAGATCTTCGCGTCCTCGCCCTTGGTCTTGACGATCTTGACGTATTCCTTGCGGCGTTCCTGGGTCAGGTCCGGGATGGTGATCCTGATGACGTTGCCGTCGTTGGAGGGGTTGGCGCCCACCTCGGAATCACTCAGGGCCCGCTCGATGTCGCGCAGTGCGGTTTTATCGAACGGCGTGATGAGGATGGTGCGCGCGTCCGGAATGGCGAAGGAGGCAAGCTGCTGCAGCGGGGTGGGCGAACCGTAGTAGTCCACCAGGACCTTGTTGTAAAGGCCCGGATTTGCCCGTCCGGTGCGGATCGAGGCGAAGTCTTCCTTGGCTACCTCTACCGCCTTGTCCATCTTCTCTTCGGCTTCGAGCAAGGTTTCTTCGATCACTGTCTCTCCTCAGAAATCAGTGCAGTCCGGGTACCGGTTCCCTGCACAATCTTGGTTCATGGTTCCTGGTTCCATTGTTGCCCGGTTGCGGGCATGGAACCGTGCTCAGATCATCCTAGCTGCAGCTACGGGGTCACCAGGGTACCGAGCTTTTCGCCCAAGATGGCGCGGGTGACGTTCCCTTCGCCTTCCATCCCGAAAACCACCATGGACAGGTTGTTGTCCTTGCACATGGTCATCGCGGTCTGGTCCATGACCCTGATGTCGCGGCGCAGGGCGTCGTCGTAGCTCAGCGTGTCCAGCTTCTCGGCAGTGGGGTCCTTCTTGGGATCCGCGGTGTAGACGGCGTCCACGCCGCTCTTGGCCATCAGAACGACGTCCGCGTGGACCTCCAGGGCGCGCTGGGCGGCCACTGTGTCCGTGGAGAAGTACGGCAGGCCGGCTCCGGCGCCGAAGATGACCACTCGGCCCTTTTCCATGTGGCGGATGGCCCGGCGGGGAATGTACGCCTCGGCGACTTGCCCCATGGTGATGGCGCTCTGGACGCGGGTTTCAACGCCGGCCTGCTCCAGGAAGTCCTGCAGTGCCAGGCAGTTCATGACGGTGCCGAGCATGCCCATGTAGTCGGCGCGCGAGCGGTCCATGCCGCCCTGGGACAGTTCCGCGCCGCGGAAGAAGTTGCCGCCGCCGACGACGATGGCAACTTCCACTTCGGGGACCGCTGCGGCGATCTGCTTGGCGACGTCGCGCACAGTGTCGGGATCAACGCCCAGCTTGCCGCCGCCGAAGACCTCGCCCGACAACTTCAGGAGGACGCGGCGCCTGCTTTTCTCTGGCTGGCTTGAAGAATTGACGGCTTCCATGGGTGCCTTCCCGTTGGTGAACTCTGAAAAAGGTTATCGTGCCGGGTGGCCAAAGGTCTCATCGGACGTTTCGCCGGTGCATGCAAAAGGGGCGGCCACCGAAGTGGCCACCCCTTTGCGGATTCGACTAGGAGCCGACGCGGAAGCGTGCGAAGGACGTGCCCTTGACGCCGGCCTCTTCGAGGACCTGCGCCACAGACTTCTTGGCGTCCTTGGCGAAAGCCTGGTCAACCAGGACCTCACCCTTGTAGAAGCCCGTAACGCGGCCTTCCACAATCTTGGACATTGCGGCCTCGGGCTTGCCTTCAGCCTTGGCGGTCTCTTCGGCAATGCGACGCTCGGACTCGACAAGGTCGGACGGAACGTCTTCGCGGGTCAGGTAGTTCGGGGACATCGCTGCGATGTGCACTGCAATATCGTGTGCGGCGGTGGCAGCGGCTTCGCCTTCACCCTCAACAGCGAACAGGACGCCGACCTGGGCCGGGAGATCCTTGGACGTCTTGTGCAGGTATGCGTCAACAGTGCCGCCCTCAATGCGGGACAGCTTGCGGACAACAACCTTTTCGCCGAGGATTGCGCCTTCTTCGACGACAACCTCGGACAGCGGCTTGCCGTCAACTTCGATGGCCAGGAGGGTGTCGAGGTCGGCAGCGCCGGACTCCACAGCCACGGCCAGGACCTTATCGGCCAGCTGGATGAACTTGTCAGCCTTGGCGACGAAGTCGGTCTCGCAGTTGACCTCGATCATCACGCCGACGCCGTTGCTGACCTTTGCGGCCACCAGGCCTTCGGCGGTGGATCGGCCTTCGCGCTTGGTAGCGCCCTTGAGGCCCTTGATGCGGATGATCTCGATGGCCTTTTCGGCGTCACCGTTGGCTTCGTCAAGAGCCTTCTTGACATCCATCATGCCGGCGCCGGTGCGCTCGCGCAGAGCCTTGATATCAGCGGCAGTGTAGTTCGCCATGTGAACCCCTCTGTCTAGAAAATGTATGTGGTGTACGGACCGACAGGACAGCGGCTCACCGGGTGAGCCGCCATCCTGTCAGGTGCTCCGGCGCTGCAGGCAGCGCCGGAGAATCCGGATTTACTAGTGTTACTTGTCAGCGTCGGCGGCGGGAGCCTCGGCAGCAGCCGGAGCTTCCTCGGCAACCGGAGCAGCTTCTTCGGCTGCCGGAGCGGCAGCTTCTTCAGCAGCCGGAGCAGCCTCAGCGGCAGGTGCTTCTTCAGTCTTGCTGCCTTCGAGGAGTTCGCGCTCCCACTCAGCCAGCGGCTCTTCCGGAGCTTCCGTGGTGCCCGTGGCGCGGTTGTGGCGGGCGATGAGGCCCTCAGCAACGGCGTCGGCGACAACGCGGGTCAGCAGGTTCACGGAGCGGATGGCGTCGTCGTTGCCCGGGATCGGGAAGTCGACTTCGTCAGGATCGCAGTTGGTGTCCAGGATGGCCACAACCGGGATGTTCAGCTTCTTGGCTTCGTCAACGGCCAGGTGTTCCTTCTTGGTGTCCACGATCCAGAGCACGGAAGGTGCCTTGGTCAGGTTGCGGATACCGCCGAGGTTGGTTTCCAGCTTGGTGAGTTCACGGCGAAGGAGCAGCAGTTCCTTCTTGGTGTACGCGGAACCGGCGACGTCGTCGAAGTCGATCTCTTCCAGTTCCTTCATGCGCTGGATGCGCTTGGAAACGGTCTGGAAGTTGGTCAGCATACCGCCGAGCCAGCGCTGGTTCACGTAAGGCTGTCCAACACGGGTAGCCTGCTCAGCGATGGATTCCTGGGCCTGCTTCTTGGTGCCGACGAAGAGTACGGTGCCGCCGTGTGCAACGGTGGCCTTTACGAACTCGTAGGCGCGGTCGATGTAGGACAGCGACTGCTGAAGGTCAATGATGTAGATGCCGTTGCGCTCCGTGAAGATGAATCGCTTCATCTTCGGGTTCCAACGACGGGTCTGGTGTCCAAAGTGGACGCCGCTGTCAAGCAGCTGGCGCATAGTTACGACGGGCATGCCGGCGCTCCTTCCGGCAGGTCATTCATGAGAGAGCCTTTCAGGCCCTCTTACCCTGCCAATAGTTGACGGTTAATTAGCGTGGCCCAAGGCGGGCCGTGCTCCTGGCATCCATTGCGACTCTCATCAGGACCGCGAGGCCCTGACCGCAAGAGACACAATCCTCCTCATACAAAGCCGGGGCTTCAGATTTGGAGGGCTGGATACGCGTAGTCAGTTGCTGCTCCCCCGCATTCCTGAATGAGGCGTGCCGACGCAAGCGTTGAGGGCACAGCAAACTGCTCCACCAAGTGTACAACAGGAGCCAATAGCCGAAGGACAACCCGAAGGCCTTCGACGGGCGTTTTCCACATGGCCGAAGTGCGCACTCCCGCTGCGGGATCCGGCACGCAAAGCTGGGTTTATGAAAGCAATACTTGCCCTCGCCGCCGTGCTGCTACTGCCGGCCGCGGCGGCTCCAGCGCCGCGCGCCTCCTGGGAGTGGCCGCTCTCCCCCAGGCCCGCGGTGCTGCGCACCTTTGACCCGCCGTACAAGCCATGGATGAGCGGGCACCGTGGCGTGGACCTTGAGGCGACGCACGCCGGCGTCCCGGTCACCTCGCCGGAGTCCGGCACCGTCAGTTTCGTGGGAGTAGTGGTGGACCGCCCCGTGATCACCATCGATCACGGGGGCGGCCTCCGCAGCAGTTTTGAGCCAGTCGAAAGCCCGCTCACGGCCGGGGCCGTGGTGGCGAAGGGCGAGATCATCGGAACGCTGCAACCCGGGCACTGCGGCGCTCTTGCCTGCGTCCACTGGGGCGTGAGGCGGGGGGACGCCTACGTCAATCCGCTCGAATTCGTCACCGACCTCCGCCCGTCCATCCTGCTGCCCCTGGGGCTGGACACTGGCTGACCGCCGAGCGCCGAGCGCTGACGGCTGACGGCCCTAGACGATCGCCGAGATCCCGGTGATGGCGCGGCCGGTCACGAGGGTGTTGATCTCGTGGGTTCCCTCATAGGAGTAGATGGCTTCAGCGTCGGCAAAGATCTTGGCCATCTCGAAGTCGGTCACGATGCCGTTGCCGCCCAGGAGGCTACGGCCGATCGCCACGCTCTCGCGCATCCGGGCGGTGGTGAATGCCTTGGCAAGGGCGGACTGTTCGTCCTTGGCCTGGCCGGCATCCTCCAGCTGGGAAAGCCGGACCATCATGCCCATGGAGCTGACTGCGTTCCCGAGGATCTGTACCAGCTGGCTTTGGACGAGCTGGAATGATGCCAGCGGGCGGCCGAACTGGTGGCGTTCCACGGCGTAGCGGCGGGCCACGTCGAAGGCTGCCAGCTGCTGTCCGACTGCCTGCCAGCCGACGGACAGCCGCGTGACCTTCAAGACCTTGTTGGTGTCGCGGAAGCTGTTGGCGCCCGCCAGCTTGAAGAAGTCCGGAACCACCACGTTCTCCAGGACGATGTCCGCGTTCTGTACGGTCCGAAGGGAGATCTTGTTTTCAATCTTGGTGGCGCTGAAGCCGGGCAGCGCCGTATCCACGAGGAATCCCTTGACCTGGTTGTCGGCGAGGTCCCGGGCGTAGACGACCACCCAATCCGAGAAAGTAGCGTTGCCGATCCAGCGCTTGGCGCCATTGAGGATCCACGTGTCGCCGTTCCGCTGAGCTGTGGTGCGCGTGCCGCCGGCTACGTCGGAACCTCCCAGAGGCTCCGTGAGGCCGAACGCGCCGATCTTCTTCAGCGAATAGATATCCGGGAGCCAGGCGTCCTGCTGTTCCTGGGAAGCCAGGGCTTCGATGGAGCCGGTAAACAGCCCGTCGTGCACGCCCATGAAGGTGGCGATGGAGGTATCGGCGCGCGTGGCCTCGGCATGGACCAGGCCGGCAAACAGGTTGGAGTAGCCCTGGCGCCGCACAGGGCTCACCAGGTCGATTTCGGCCAGCTTGGGAATGAGCTCCATGGGGAACTCGCCGCGGTTCCAGCAGTCCACGGCAATCGGCCGGACTTCGCGAGCGAGGAAGCCCCGGATCTCGGCGAGCCGGTCCTGCTCCTTGGCGGTGAGAAGCTGCTCGAAGGCGAAGAAGTCGCCGTCGGCGTACGGAAGGTTGTTGATGTCAACAGAGGCTTTGGACATTTGGTTCCCTCGCAAAGATCAGCAGCGCGGACAGGCCAGCCATGGCATGACAGGCCGGGACTCAGCGGCTCGGTAAGTTACTGGTCAGTAACATACCGCAGATTGCGGGAAAACGAAAGAAACCGCGGCCGACGATCTCTCGTCAGCCGCGGTTCCACGATGGTTTGGTTCCTGCGGTGTCGTGCTTGGGTAGGGCTACTCGGACTTGAACCGAGGACCTTAGGATTATGAGTCCCGCGCTCTAACCAGCTGAGCTATAGCCCCCTGCCCTTGCCGGCGTGGTCCGCGGAGGACTTCAGCTTCAGCAGGGCAAAAACACTCTAGCAAACAGTGGCGGGCATCAGGACCACACAGTCCGGGCGCCGGGGTCCGGGCAGGCTTGAGCGGGCCACTGCGAGACCGCTGTCAGAGGGCTTTGTCGTCGTAGCTTGCACCCCGGTAGAGGTCCTCGAAGGTCTGCAGCGTGCCCTCGATGCTGTGCGGTTCCACCATCCGCCGGCTGGCCCGGCCCATTGCCGCCCGTTCCTCGGCCGGCAGCTGGAGGATCCGCGTGATCTTGGCTGCGAGGTCGTCGCTGTCGTTGGGTGTGAACAGATAGCCGTTCTCGCCGTCGCGCACCAGGTGCGGCAGGGCCATGGCATCCGCCAACAGGACGGGCGTGGAGGCAGACATCGCCTCAAGGGTCACCAGGGACTGAAGCTCGGCGGTCCCCGGCATGCAGAACAGGTCCGCCTTGATGTAGGCCTCCCGGAGGTCCTCATCGCTGGCCAGTCCCAGGAATTTCACCCGCTCCCCCAGTCCGAGCCGTTCCGCCTGCGTTTCAAGAGCGGCGCGGACTTCGCCGCCGCCCACAATTTCCAGGTGGACGTTGAGCTCCGCGGGCGTCTTGGCCACGGCATTGATGAGCACGTCCACGTGCTTTTCCTCGGCCAGGCGCCCCGCAAACACCACTGTTGGGTGGGCGTTTGGTTCGATCACTTCGCCGGGTTGCAGCTCATAGGCTGCGGAGTCAATGCCGTTGGAGAGTGGCAGTACCTTGTGCAGGAAAGCGTGCTGGTGCATGGCCTTGGCGGCCAGGGGTGTGGGCGTGGTGACGACGTCGGCCTGGCCCATGACCTTGCCCATGTCCTTCCAGGAGATCTTGCCGATGATGTCCTTGAACCACTGCGGGAACGGCAGGAACGGGTTCAGGTTCTCCGGCATGAAGTGGTTGGTGGCCACGATCCTGATGCCCCGCTTCGCCGCTTCGTAGAGGACGTGCTCGCCGATCATGTAGTGGCTTTGGATGTGGACCACATCGGGCTTGATCCGATCGAAAAGGAGGCCGATCTCCTTCTTGATTTCCCAGGGGAAGCAGATACGGAAGTACTCGTGGGTGAAGACCCCGTGGGAACGGAGCCGGTGCACGGTGGCCTCGGAGCGGAACTCGGTGAAGCTCGCGCCGTCGTCCGCCCGGCAAGCCAGCACATGCACGTTGTGGCCGCGTCCGCTCATGCCGTTGGCCAGGCGGTAGCTGAACTGTGCGGCCCCGTTGATGTGGGGCGGATACGTATCCGCGGCGATCAGGATGGTCAGGGGAGGCTGGTCAGAGGGCGTTGTCACGTGAAGAGCTCCTGAAGGTCACGGCACGGGCAGCTGTCGCTGGCCGCACCGGTTGGCCGCCGGCACGGTAGCGCGGGGCCTCTTGGAATCGGCTGGTCATGAAGGTGCGCGAGTTGGGTAACAAGCTAGTGGGACGCCCTGCCCGCCGCCTTCCGCGCATCTTTCCTGCGCTTGGTGACCTCGGGATGGTGCCTGGAAAGGGCGATCACCCCCACGATAGCAAGCGAAGCAGCCGTAGCCATGGCAATCGCCATCACGGCGTGGACGTCCGGGCGCAGCTCGCCCAGGATCACGATGCCGATGGCGATGCCCACGATCGGGTCGATGACCGTCAGCCCGGCGATGACAAGGTCCGGCGGGCCGCCCGAGTAGGCGCTCTGCACAAACCAGGAACCCAGGCCGCCGGCCGCCGCGATGGCCACCACCGAATACCACTGGACATTGAGCAGGGCCAGCCCGTTGGGGTCCAGCAGGTGCTTGCCGATGATGCGCGTCAGCACCGCGACAAAGCCGAACAGGACGCCGGCGCCGAGGATGTAGACAAACGCGCTCATCCGGTGCCGGAACATGACCGCCAGGGTGCCGAACACGCCGACGGCCAGTGCCAGCAGCAGCACGATGGTGAGCTCGTCCTCCTGGCTCACATGGTGGTTCTCCTGCGTCACGTTGACGGCGAGCAGGACAAAAAGTGCGGAACCTGTCACGCAGGCCGCGATGGACACCATGGTGGCCCGGTTGATGGTGATGTCCTGGTCGCGGGCGTTCACCACGGTGGTAATGACCAGCGCAATGGCGCCGATCGGCTGCACCACCGTCAGCGGCGCGGAGACCAGGGCCACCGCGTTCATTCCCATCCCGAGGCACAGCAGGAGAAGTCCCAGCACCCACCGCGGATTGCGGAGCAGGCGGAGGAAGCCGTTTGAACTCAGCGCCAGCCCGCCGGTGTCGGCTTTGACGGCGCTCCCCTGCTTCTGCGCACCAAAGGCAAGGCAGAATGCCCCAAGCACCGCCAGCAGAACCGCCACCCATACCATCAGGCGGTGCCGCCGTCGTGATGGGACTGCATACGGCCCTTCCGCAGGATGGCCCAGAAATAGTTGTACGCGGCAATCCAGTGGCCGGCGAGCCCAAGTCCCAGCACGATCCAGGCCGCAACATACAGCGGCCCGGCGAAAGGGGTGTCCAATCGCGACAGGACCAGCAGGGGTGTGCCCAGGAGCAGGAGTCCGGTGCGGACTTTGCCCACACGGCTCACTGGCAGGTCCGGGTGGCCCCGGAAGTAGGAGAGCGTCAGCACCAGGAGCACGGCGTCAGGCACCAGGAGTGCGGCCAGGTACAGCCAATGGACGACGCCGGCAATCACCAGGGTGACCGCCACCGCGATCAGGGCAAGCCGGTCAGCCAGCGGATCCATGACGCGGCCGAGCTTGGACGCCTGGTCGAAGCGGCGGGCCACGTAGCCATCAATCCAGTCGGTTCCCGCCATGACCACCAGGACCACAACGGCGGTCCCATAGTCCTTCTGGGCCAGCACGAGCCAGACAAAAAGTGGTACGCCCATAAAGCGCAGCACTGTCAGGGCGTTGGGGATGGTGAAGACGCGGTCGTGGTCAACCTGGGGGCGGCCGGGCCGCGCACCAGCGCCGATGAACCTCAATCCGTCCCCCTTCCTTAGAGCCCAGTGTGACTTCAGAGCCCAGTGTGACTTCAGAGCCCAGTGTGACGTGTTGTGTTGTTAGGGGTTCCGCAGCAGCCGGCGCAGGAGCACCACAAAGATAGTTGCGGAGGCTGCAAGTGCGGCAAGTGGCTTCCAGCGGACGCCGGCGCCGTCCGGGGATCCGGAGAAGTCAGCGAACTTTTGGCTGGCCTTGGCAGCGCCATGTTCGACGGCAGCCTTGCCCTCCCCCAGTTTTTCCTTGGCAGCGCCCAGCAGGAACATGGCCTGCGGCTTGATGTCGAGCTCGGTATCCAGTTCGTCGCGGATCTGGGCCAGGTGGCGCCGGCGCTGCTCCAGGCGGCGGTGAAGCTCGGGTTCGGAGGCCTGCGGGAACTCTTTTTTGTGCGCCTCGGCCTTGGCTTCCTTCTCGGCCTTGGCCTTCGCGGCAGCCTCGTCCTTGGCAGCCTTGGCGGCCTTGGCCTCCGGGCTGGCCGGATCGAGCAGCGCGGCGTTGAAGTCCGAGCCTTCCTTGGCGATGCCGAGATCGTGTTTGATGCCGCGGATGGTCTCGGCCGGGACCAGGGGCATGGCCTGCTTGAATTTGCGAACGCCGATCAGGCCGCCAATGAGGGCGATGACCAGGAACAGGGCGCAGACGAGCAGCGCGGCGAGCCACGCCGGCATGATGGTGGCCAGGCCCATAATGGCGGCCACGATCAGGCCAACCACCAGGAAAGCCACAAAAATAAGCGCAACGGCGAAGAAGGCTGCGGCGACACCTACCTGGATGCCCTTGCGCTTCAGCTCGATCTTGGCGAAGGCGATTTCATCGTTGAGTTGGCGAGGGGCCAGACGGAAAAGAAGTTTCAGCGTCCTGGGCAGCGCGGTGATCCGCAATCCCTGGCTGGTGCGCCCGGTGTGACGTCCGCTCATCGGTTCCCGCCTAACTTGTTGCGTAGTCTGCTGCCTGGTTGGTTCGGCATCCGTGTGCTGTGGGAGCCCGCGGCAGCACGGTCCCGCCCCCAAAACTATCATTCAGGTTCAGCGCAAACTTCCGGGTTGGCCGCACGGCGCGCCTGCAACCCCGGAAAGATGGAACTTCCGGGGCCTAGGATTGATCTCCGTGACCACTCCCTCGAATCCGGGCGATTCGCTGACCCGCCGCCGGAAACTGTTGTACATCCTCCTCCTCGGCGCCCTCACCGCGTTGGGTCCGTTCACGATCGACCTGTACCTGCCTGCGTTCCCGGCACTGGAAGCGAGCCTCGGGGTCACCGAGGCCCAGGTTCAGCTGACACTGGCCGGCACCACCGTCGGCTTTGCCCTCGGCCAGCTGGTGGTGGGCCCCTTCAGCGACAAGTTCGGCCGGCGGCTCCCGCTGATCCTGGCCACGGCCCTGCACATTGCCTCCTCCGTGGGAGCAGCCCTGTCCACCGATATCTCCACGCTGGGCCTCTTCCGCGTCCTCATGGGCGTGGGTGCTGCGGGCGGCGGCGTGGTGGCGATGGCAATGGTGCGGGACCTGTTCTCCGGCTATGCCATGGTCCGGATGTTCTCGCGCATGGCCCTGGTGAACGGGCTGGCACCGATCCTGGCCCCGGTGATCGGATCGCAGCTGCTCCTGGTGATGCCCTGGCCGGGAATCTTCGTGTTCCTGGCCGGCTACGGCACCCTGGTGATCATCGCCGCGCTCGTTTTGGTCCGCGAAACACTGCCACCGGAGAAACGCGGCCTGACCGGAATGACCGCCGGCCAGCGCTACAAAGTTCTTTTTACGGACCGGATCTTCGTGGGCCTGTTGGTGGTGGGCGGCATGAACTTCGCTGGCCTCTTCACCTACCTGTCCGCGTCGCCGTTCCTGTTCCAGGACATTTTCGGGTTCTCGCCGCAGGAATACGGCCTGCTGTTCGGCATCAATTCCCTGGGCATTGTGGCCGGCGTCCAGACCAGCTCCAGGCTCATCCGTACTGTCCCGCCGCAATGGATCCTTGCTTGTTCCACAGCCTGGATGTTCCTTATGGCCCTGCTGATCGTGGTCTTTGACCAGGCCGGCCTGGGGCTCTGGGGTGTGATGGTTCCGCTCTGGTTCTACATCATGGGCGCAGGCTTTACATTCCCCTGCGTGCAGGTGCTGGCCCTGAGCAGCCACGGCGCACAGGCCGGGACGGCCGCGTCCCTCCTGGGTGCCGCGACCTTCCTGATGGCCGGCCTGGTTTCACCGGTGGCGGGGTGGCTGGGCATCACCAGCTCCACCCCCATGGGCGCCGTTCAGGCCGCTTGCATACTGGTGGCGATAGCGGGCCTCTGGCTGGTCGTCAGGCCCCGCAGCGTGCCCTCGATCCACTGAACCCCGTCGACCCAATGATGAAACCCACAAAACGCAAACCGCACCGCAACCCCCGGGGACTGTTCCTCGGGGCGGTGCTGGGCGCCGTCGCCGGTTACTTCCTTGGGCGCGTGTTCGGCAGTGGCGCCATCGGCATCATCCTCGGCGCGCTGGCAGGTGCTGCCCTGCTGTACCGGGTCAACCCGGGCCCCTGGAACCGTCCCTAGCTGTTGGGACGTGGCGCCAAATCCCGGTCCACCGGGGAGGGCCCACCCCTGCCGCCCGGGAGCTTTCCCACGATAAAATGAATCCGTGCCCCGCTGGCAGTTCCACTCGCCGCCCCCGGCCACATGGCAACGTTGCGACTCAGGCATATTGCCCATGTGGTGGGACCGGCTGTGCGCCCAAACCGGCCAGCAGTCCGCGGCCCTCTATGCCGCCGGACTCTTCACGGACGACCGGCGGCGGCCCATCGCGCAGTGGTTCAACGCCGCCTTCAACGCCGCCCTCCTGGTGGCCCCGGAGACCTCGCCTGAGTGGCCCGTGCAGCGCTTCGGGATCTTCTACGCACCACCGGCCTCCGGCTTCGTCCGCGTGTATTCAGCACCCCATGAATGGCATCCGCGCGAGCCCCGCAAGTACCCCACCGAGCAGGACGCCTTCCGCGCGGCCATTGCCGAGGCTGAGCGCTTCCTGCAGGTGGAAATGGACTTTGTGTGAATGCAAAAGATCCCCGCCCTCACAGAGGCCGGGGATCTTTTGTTTGTTTGCTCCTCCTGCTGGACTTGAACCAGCAACCCTTCGATTAACAGTCGAATGCTCTGCCAATTGAGCTAAGGAGGAATGAAGCAGGTACGACCTTAGCAAAGCTTTCCCAGGAATGGGAAATCGGCGGCGGTACACCACGAAATACCCTCCCCGGGTATAAAAAAATCCCCGTTCCGGAGATCCGGAACGGGGATTGTGCGCTCCTCCTGCTGGACTTGAACCAGCAACCCTTCGATTAACAGTCGAATGCTCTGCCAATTGAGCTAAGGAGGAATGAAGCGGGTACCAGCCTAACAAAGACACCCGCTGGAAGCGAAATCAGGAGTGAAATCGGCGCGTTTCAGGCGTCCGAGCGCAGTGCCCGGCGCTCCATTTCGAGCATCATCAGTTCCCTGTTGAGCCGCTGGAAATCCTCAGGGTTCGCTGCCGGATCCAGCCGTTGCAGCTGGCCCATCTTGTCCGCCTTGATCCTCGTGATCTGGAGCTCGAACAGCCGGGACAGAATGTCCTTGCAGTACTTCTGGACGGCTTCAGCGGTGCTCGCGGGAAGCGGCACCACAGCAAGCTCGGACACCAGCGGCCGGAGGGGTTCCGGGACTTCGTGCATCACTTGTTCCACCCAGCGCAGGGGCTCACCGATAAGTCCGGGACCCGAGGCGCGCATGGCGTCGTGCACGGCCTGGAACGCCGGCGTTACGAACCGTGCGGCCGCGAAGCGCTCCCAGATGCCGCCGCCCAGAAGGGCGGACTCCTGCAGCGCCACTTCCAGCGCCTGCCGCTCCATGGAGGCCACGGGGTCCCGGGGGTCGGGCCGCTGGTAGGAAGGGACGGCGCCCGACGTCGGCCCGGCAGCCACGCCGGGTCCGCCCGCCTGGGCGGAACCCGCCGCGGCGGACGCCATCTGGCCCGGGGCACCGGCGGGCGTTCCCGGTGCAGCCGGCCCGCCCGGGGCGGCACGCTTCATGGCGACGCCCACAGCCCGGCTGACGTCTTCAACCGAGATGCCGAGCCAGCCGGCCAGTTCCCGGGCATACTCGGGCCTGATGGCTGCGTCGCGGATCTGCGCCACCACCGGAGCCGATTCCCGCAGCGCGGCCACCCGGCCCTCCACGGTGTCCAGGTTGTGGCGCCTGAGCGTGGCCTTGATGGCAAACTCGAACAGCGGCCGGCGCGTGGCGATCAGGTCCTGCACGGCGGCGTCGCCCCTGCTTTGGCGCAGGTCGCAGGGGTCGGCGCCGGTGGGCTCCACGGCAACATAGGTCTGGGCGGTAAAGCGCTGGTCTTCCTCGAAGGCACGCAGTGCCGCCTTCTGCCCGGCGGCGTCACCGTCAAAGGTGAAGATGACCTCTCCCCCGGTGCCGTCGTCGGATAGCAAGCGGCGGGCGATCTTAATGTGCTCGGTGCCGAACGCCGTGCCGCAGGTGGCCACCGCCGTCGGAATTCCCGCCAGGTGGCAGGCCATCACGTCGGTGTATCCCTCCACCACCACGAGCTGGCGGTCTTTGGCGATGCTGCGCTTGGCGAGGTCGATCCCGTAGAGCACCTGGGACTTCTTGTAGAGCGTGGTTTCGGGAGTGTTGAGGTATTTGGGCCCCTGGTCGTCCTCGTAGAGTTTGCGGGCGCCGAAGCCGATGGTGTCGCCGGCGATATCGCGGATGGGCCAGATGAGCCTGCCACGGAACCGGTCATAGATGCCCCGGTTGCCTTCGGAGAACATGCCCGTTAGCTTCAGCTCCTGGTCCGTGAAGCCACGGCCGCGCAGGTGCTTCAGCAGCGCATCCCAGCCCTGCGGCGCGTAGCCCACGCCGAACTGCTCCGAGGCGGCGCGGTCAAAGCCGCGGCCGAACAGGAAGTTCCGGCCTTCGGCGGCCCCGGGCGTCAGCAGCTGGGCGCGGAAGTACTCATCGGCGATTTTGTGGGCATCCAGGAGGCGCTGGCGCTTGCCCACTTCCTCACGGTTGGGGCCGGTGCCGCCGTCTTCGTAGCGCAGTTCGTACCCGATGCGGGCCGCCAGCTTTTCCACTGCCTCGTGGAAAGAGGTGTGGTCCTGTTTCTGCACAAAGGCGATGACGTCCCCGTCTTCGCCGCACCCGAAGCAGTGGTACCTGCCCACCTGGGGGCGCACGGTGAACGACGGCGACCGCTCGTCGTGGAAGGGGCACAGGCCCTTGTAGGTTCCCAGCCCGGCACCCTTGAGCGTGACGTAGCCGTCAACCACTTCCTTGATGTCCGTGCGCTGGCGTACTTCGTCTATGTCTTCACGTTTGATCAGGCCAGCCACAGAGCCATCCTAGTCCCGGGGTCCGACAGCGAACGCGTCGCTATGGCGTCTGTCACCACAGCGAGGGAAGGCTCCCCACAAGCCGTTCGTACATTGCCAGCGCCGAGCCGTCTGTCAGCGACGCCACCTGATCGATGACCACCCTGAGCCGCGCGCCGTCGTCGGGCGCGTCCCGCCAGTCAGCCGCGAACATCGGCTCCAGGTGGCGGTCCCCCGTGGCGTTCAGGGCGGTGACCAGCGCGTGCAGCACCTCGCGCTGGCGCTCGTAGATGGGCTGGCGGTGTTCGGTGGTCATCACAAACGTGGTGGCCAGGCCCTTCATCACCGCGATCTCCATGACCGTCTCGTCCGGGACCATCAGCTCGGCGCTGTACCGCGTGAGGTTTTCCGGGCCGTAGACGGCACGGGTGGCCTCCAGGGCGCTCTGGCAGAACCGGCCGATCAGCTGGCTAGTCATGTTCTTCAGGGCGGCCATGGACTTGCGGCTGCCGTCGGCCTCGCGGACCCACACGTCGGTGGCTTCCAACCGGGCCAGGGCGGCGTCGATCGCGGCGGGGTCGTTGTGCGGGAGGTACCACTGCTTGGCGTAGCCCACCACACGGGCCCGGTGGTCCGGGTTGTCCATCCAGCGCAGCTGGAAGTGCCCGGCCACGATCGCGTCCTCGACGTCGTGCACGGAATAGGAAATGTCGTCGGCCAGGTCCATAACCTGCGCCTCCAGGCACGAGCGGCGTTCCGGCGCACCCTCCCTGATCCAGTTGAAGATGGGCAGATCGTCCTCATAGGCGCCGAACTTGCTGGTGCGCTGGCCGTGGATCACCGGCGCGTTCAGCGCGGACCAAGGGTATTTGGCCGCGGCATCCAGGCTGGCCCTCGTGAGGTTCAGGCCGGCCGGGCGCCCGTCGGTGGCCAGGACCTTGGGCTCCAGCCGGGTGAGGAGCCGGAGGGTCTGGGCGTTGCCTTCGAAGCCGCCGATGGCATGCGCCACCTCGTTCAGGGCGGACTCGCCGTTGTGCCCGAACGGCGGGTGCCCCAGGTCATGGCTCAGGCAGGCGGTGTCCACCACGTCCGGGTCGCAGCCCAGGGCGCGGCCCAGTTCCCGTCCCACCTGGGCAACCTCGAGGCTGTGGGTCAGCCGGGTGCGGACGAAGTCGTCGGTGTCCGGGGCAACTACCTGCGTTTTCGCGCCGAGGCGGCGCAGGGCGGAAGAGTGCAGCACCCGGGCGCGGTCCCGCTCAAAGTCGGAGCGGTAGTTGTTTTTGGGCGGTTCCTCCACCCAGCGGGCGGAATCGTGGGCCTCGTAGCCGGGCAGGGCCTGCGCCGTGGTGCGCGTCTCAGCCACCGGAAACATCCAGCTCCGCGGCGGAGATGTCCTGGGACTGCGCGGCGTTCAGGGCACGGGATTCCAGCCAGTCCTTGGGCAGGGCCGGCTTTTTGGGCGAGCCTGCGCGGCCGCGCGGGCCTTCGGCATCCACGCCGGGGTACGGCGAGCCCAGGTCCAGCTGGTCCAGCGTGTCGCGCAGCACCTCCAGGCTGGTCACCATGGCCAGTTTGGTCCGCAGTTCACTGCCCACCACATAGCCCTTGAAATACCAGGCCATGTGCTTGCGGATCTCCCGGAGCGCTTTGCCTTCATCACCGAAGGTTTCCACCATCAGCTCAGCGTGCCGGTAGACGCTCTCGGCCACCTTGCCCAGGTCCGGCTGGTGGCGGACATCGCTTCCCTCGAAGGCCGCCATCAGGTCGCCGAACAGCCACGGGCGGCCCTGGCAGCCACGGCCCACCACCACGCCGTCGACGCCGGTTTCGCGGACCATCCGGACAGCATCTTCCGCGGACCAGATATCGCCGTTGCCCAGGACAGGGATGTCCGGGAGCGCCTCGCGCAGGCGGGCGATTGCGGTCCAGTCGGCCTGGCCGGAGTAGAACTGCGCAGCGGTGCGGCCGTGGAGAGCGACGGCGGCGACCCCGGCATCGCGGGCGATCCGGCCGGCGTCGAGGTACGTCAGGTGGTCATCGTCGATGCCCTTGCGCATCTTGATGGTGAGCGGGACATTGCCCTTGGACGCTTCCTTGACCGCGGTCTGGACAATCGAGGTGAAGAGATCGGTCTTCCAGGGCAGGGCGGACCCGCCGCCGCGCCGGGTCACCTTGGGAACGGGGCAGCCGAAGTTCAGGTCGATATGGTCCGCGCGGTCCTCTTCGACAAGCATGCGCACTGCCTGGCCCACGGTAACGGGGTCCACGCCGTACAGCTGGACGGAGCGGACTTTTTCGTCGTCGTCGTGCGAGATGATGCGCAGGGATTCGGGTGTGCGTTCAACGAGGGCGCGTGAAGTGACCATCTCCGCCACGTACAGGCCGCCGCCGTATTCACGGCACAAACGACGAAAAGCGGAGTTGGTGATGCCCGCCATGGGAGCCAGGATCACGGGGGTGTCCACCGTGATGGGGCCCAGCTTCAGGGGCGGGAGTTCCAGCTTGGGGGCGGGAGGCGTTGCGGTAACAGTCACCTGTCCATTGTCGCAAAGGCGGGCAAATCGGCGCGCCGAGCCCATTTGGGTCGCCATGGCTTCGTTCAGTTGCCGTTCAGCCGCGGTCTGCCCGGCGCCCCCTCCAGGTGGTGGCAGGATCGGCGGAATCTTCCGTGGACTGCCGTGACCGCCTCTCAAAGGCGGCCGCTGCGAGCGCACCGGTATCGCCGACGTCGTCCGCGTTGATGGAAGCAGCGCCCGAGGTGCCATCGGGGCGGCGGTCTTCGTCCGGGACGCCAATGGCGGGCTGACCCGCCGTCCTGACGCCGGTGGCCTTAACCACCAGCACGGCGATCAGGGTGGTTACGGGGATGGCGAGGACCAGGCCTATGGAGCCGACGAGGGTGCGAATGACTTCCTCGGAAAGCTCGGCGCTGGTCAGGGTGTCCCCCAGCGGCCGGTTGTACAGCATCACGATGATCAGGATGGGCAAGGCTGCGCCGGCGTAGGCGAACGCGATGGTGTACACCGTGGAGGCGATATGGTCCCGGCCGATCCGCATGGCCGAGGTGAAGAGTTTGCGGGCGCTGGTGCCGGGAGCCAACTCGTAGAGTTCCCAAACGGCGGAGGACTGCGTGATGGTGACATCGTTCAGGACACCGAGTCCGGAGATGATGAGGCCGCACAGGATCACCCCGGAAATGGAGATGTTGGCCGAGGTATTGATGAGGGTGGTGGCGTCATGGCTGCCCACCCCGGCCAGGTTGGCGGCGTCGGTGGCCCAAGCTGCCAGCAGCGCCGTGATGGCCAGGCCGAACATGGTGCCCAGCAGTGCCGTGGATGTCCGCGCGGAGAAACCGTGGGCAAAATACAGGACCCCGATCATGATCACCGTTGACCCCACCAGCGCCAGCAGCAGGGGAGGTTTTCCCTCCACCAGGCCGGGCAGCATAAAGCCGGCAAGGACGAAGTACGCGCCCACCAGCCCCAGGAGTGCCCGGAATCCACGCCAGCGCGCCACCGCGATGACCACCAGGGCATAGAGGAGCGCCAGTATCACGATGGGCAGGGTCCGGACGAAGTCAACAAAGATGTAGCTCGGGGACCCCTGCGACGCCGAGGCGCCCTGGGCGTTGGAAAGGTTCAGGTACCTGATCTGGTCACCCGGTTTTACGCCGTGTGATTTCGCCACATCCGGACTGATCACCACTTTGACGGGGCTGCCGCCCTGGTCCGGTTCAGTAAAGGCAAACATGCAGTCGGAGCCGGCGGGGGCGGGCTGGCCGCTGGTGTCCGAGGATTGGCCAGGGGCGGCGGAGCCCTGCATGCAGCTTTCTTCCACGACGCTCTGGATCTTGCCCGTATCGAAGGTGACGCCGGGCGCCGCCGAATAGGGGCTGGCAAGGGAGATGCCGTCCTTGGACCCGGACGGCCACAGCATGGCCATGCCCGCCAGGGTCAGAAGCGTCAGCGGCACCAGCACCGCGGCCAGGATGCGGTTCGCCTTCCGGCGGGCAGCAATCGCCTGGGCCGTCGGCTCCGAATGATCTGTTGAAACGTGGGTGTGACCGGAGCCCATCAGCAGTTGAACCTCATACCTTGAACTCTACGTCCGGCGCCTTAAGGTTGGTAAATATCAGGAACCGGGAGGAACCACGCGTGACGGACCGCAGGACTGAATTCCACACCAACGAACCTGCTGCGAGGCGGGAGGCGGCACTCACTGTGCTGGCGGCCCCCGGGACAACGCGGGGCGTGGCACTGGTCCTGCACGGGGGCAAAGCACACAGCTATGAGCCCGTGGAGGCCCGCCACCTGAGCCCGCTGCGCATGGTCACGTTCGCCCGTCACCTGCACCGTGCCGGGAAGGACCACGGGCTGGCGGTGTGGTCCCTGCGGAACAGCGTGCGTGGCTGGAACGGGCCGGACAGGTCCGCACTGCAGGATGCCCGCTGGGCCCTCCAGCAAATCAGTGCGCAGCACCCTGGGGTTCCCGTGTATCTGGTGGGGCACTCAATGGGCGGCCTCACCGCCGTGACCGCCGCGGACCATCCGCAGGTGGACGCCGTGGTGGCGCTGGCCCCGTGGCTCGGCACGGAGACACCCGCCACCCCGCTCGCCGGACGCAAGGTCTTGATTGTCCACGGCACGGGAGACCATATGACCAGCCCGTCCCAGTCCTTGGCGTTTGCGCGCCGAGCCACCGGGACAGCAGCCTCCATGCAGTATGTTTCGCTGCGCGGTGCCGGGCATTTTATGGTGCGCCGCGGCCGGCTGTGGCACACGCTGGCCACCGGTTTTGTGATGAAGGCTTTCGCCGAGCGCACGCGGTTCACACACCAGGCCTCGAGCAAGCTGGCTGAACTGGTGCCAGGGTCCGCCGCTGAGGTGGCCATGTGAGCCCTTTTCCCTGGCCGGCGTTCGCGGCGTCGTTGCCCTGGACAGCACTGGCGGTCCTGGCGGTCCTGGCGCTGACGTTTGGTGTGGCCGTGCGGCAGGGCCGGCACTCGGTGATGGACGTCGCGTGGGGCCCCGGCTTCGTCGCGGTGGCCGTAGTGTCCTGGTTCCTGTCGGCCGGATCGGGCGATGACACCCGCCGCGCCTTGTTGCTTCTGCTGACGGCGGTCTGGGGGTTGCGGCTGGGCGGCCATATTGGCTGGCGGGCGCGCGACGGACATGAAGACCCGCGTTACAAGGCCCTGCTGGACCCGGCGGCCGGATCCAGGAACGCGTCTGCGCTCCGCCGTGTCTACCTGCCGCAGGGCGTGGTTATGTTTTTTGTGTCCCTGACGCTGCAGGTGGGGATGTTCGCCACCGGACCTGTGGGGTGGGTGGCCGGGCTCGGCGTCCTGCTGTGGGTGACGGGGTTTGTGTTAGAGACCGTGGGCGACTGGCAGCTGGCCCGGTTCAAGAAGGATACGTCCCGCCGCGGCACGGTGTTGGATACCGGTTTGTGGCGGTATACCCGGCATCCCAACTATTTCGGCGACGCGGCTATCTGGACGGGGCTGTTCCTCATCGCCGCAGACTCCTGGCCGGGCATCCTGACCATCCTGTCCCCGGCACTGATGGTGTGGACGCTGGCCGGGAAGACCGGGAAGCCCTTGACGGAAAAGGCGATGTCCGGGCGGCCCGGTTACCGGGAATACGTCGAGGCAACCAGCGGCTTCATCCCGTGGCCGCCTAAACGCCGGTAACCTCCCCCGGGCGGGGTCAGTCCGAGACGATCAGCGTTTCGGCACCGGCCTGGCGCGCCTTGCCGGATTCCAGCAAGGGCTCGACGGCGGCGCGCAGCGCGGTCATCGAATCGTCCAGTTCCAGCATGACCGGGTGCTGGTACGCGAGGAGCGAGAGCAGGTCACGGACGGCGGCTGCGGCGTCGTCTGCCTCAAGCGCGGGTTCGTGGCCCACAAACACATCCGTGGCCTTTGCGCCCTGGGCCGAAGCATCCGCCGTCGGGTCCTGGGCTGCCTCCGCATAGCTCACCGCAAAGGCACGGATCCGGCCCTTCTTGCTGGGGGAAACCCCGGCGCCAAAGGCGGATCCCGGCTCGGCGCGCAGCACCAGCGCACCGTGGGCGCCGGTGAGGTCATCCAGGAACAGCTTCTGCACCTGCCCCACCGACAGCACGCCCGGCGAATCCCAGCCGTGGATCGACGTGTAATACCGCCCCACGACGTCGGTCAGCTCAACCGAGCCGGTGGCGAGGTCCATCACGACGTCGGAGCCGGCGTTTTCGTCGTTGGCCAGCCCGCCGCCGTCGTTCTTCGCAGGGAACACGGGCAGCTTGAGTGCGCCCGGCTCCACCACCACCAGCCGGGAACGCTGGATGGGCGCGAGCCCGAACGCCTCGGCGAACGCGGCCCCCGGAGTGCCCGGCTGCACTTTCGCGCGCAGCCGGGTAACGCCCGACGGCGCCTGCTCGGCTTCGCGGCGCAGCATGGTCAGGAGCGTGGCACCGATGCCGGCGCGGCGGTGATCGCGCGCCACCTCGATGTAGGTCCACAGCCGCTCCGGGTGCAGCGAGGCCTCGTAAACCATGCCCGCCGCCACCGGAATGCCGACGCCGTCAATGACGTCCTCGGCCACGATGCAGCGCCGCCAGGGGGTGCCGTCCGTGCCGGCTGAGGAGACGGTCAGGGCACCGCGGAACTGCCGGGCCTGCTCGGTCTCCGGGCCGCCCCAGATTTCCAGCAGCGTCAGGTCATCGCCCTCACGCCATTCGCGGTATTCGATCGCCATGCTCAGGCGCCGATCAGGCGGGCGGCCAAGTAGCCTTCCACCTTGTCCAGCGAGACGCGTTCCTGGCTCATGGAGTCGCGTTCACGGATGGTCACGGCCTGGTCCTCGAGGGTGTCGAAGTCCACGGTGATGCAGAACGGGGTGCCGATCTCATCCTGGCGGCGGTAGCGGCGGCCGATCGCGCCGGCGTCGTCGAAGTCGATGTTCCAGTTCTTGCGCAGCTGCGCGCCCAGGTCCTTGGCCTTCGGCGAGAGGTCCTCGTTGCGGCTCAACGGCAGCACCGCAGCCTTGACGGGGGCCAGGCGCGGGTCAAGGCGCAGGACGGTACGGACGTCGACGCCGCCCTTGGCGTTGGGTGCCTCGTCCTCGGTGTACGCGTCCACCAGGAACGCCATGAAGGAACGGGTCAGGCCTGCGGCCGGCTCGATCACGTACGGGGTGTAGCGCTCGTTGGTGGCCTGGTTGAAGTAGCTCAGGTCCTGGCCGGAGGCCTTGGAGTGCGTGGAGAGGTCGAAGTCGGTGCGGTTGGCGATGCCTTCGAGCTCGCCCCATTCGGAGCCCTGGAAGCCGAAGCGGTATTCGATGTCCGTGGTGCCCTTGGAGTAGTGGCTGAGCTTGTCCAGCGGGTGCTCGAAGAAGCGCAGGTTCTCTTCCCGGATGCCCAGGCCGGTGTACCAGGACATGCGCTCTTTCATCCAGTACTGGTGCCACTCTTCGTCCGTGCCGGGCTCGACGAAGAACTCCATTTCCATCTGCTCGAACTCACGGGTGCGGAAGATGAAGTTGCCCGGTGTGATCTCGTTCCGGAAGGACTTGCCGATCTGGCCGATGCCGAAGGGCGGCTTCTTGCGGGAGGTGGTCAGGACGTTGCTGAAGTTCACGAATATGCCCTGGGCCGTTTCGGGGCGCAGGTAGTGCATGCCTTCGTCGCTGGCCACCGGGCCGAGGAAGGTCTTGAGCAGGCCGGAGAACTCCTGGGGTTCGGTCCATTCGCCGCGCGTGCCGCAGTTGACGCAGGCAATGTCCTTCAGGCCGTTCTCGGCGGGGCGGCCCTTCTTTTCTTCGTACTCTTCCTCGAGGTGGTCGGCACGGTAGCGCTTGTGGCAGGAGAGGCACTCCACGAGCGGGTCCGAGAAGACATCAACGTGGCCGGAGGCTTCCCATACCTGGCGGGGCAGGATGACGGAGGAATCCAGGCCCACCACGTCCTCGCGGCCGCGGACCATGGACTGCCACCACTGGCGCTTGATGTTTTCCTTCAGCTCGGCGCCGAGGGGTCCGTAGTCCCAGGCAGAGCGCGAGCCTCCGTAGATTTCACCGGCCTGGAACACAAAGCCCCTTCGCTTGGAAAGGGAAATGACCTGGTCGAGTACGGATTTTGCTGCCATGGTGGACTCCAATTTCTACAGGGCCGCTGGGTGCGGTCCGCGGGTATCTGGCCCCGCTGCACGTGGGTGCATCACCGCTGGGTGCGGGCGGGGCGGGCGAAGGAACGAGATGCAGAGAACTGCGTGTCCTAGCCTACCGGCCGCTGCCTCCGGAAGGCGCCCCGCGGCCACGGCAGTGTGGCCAGGATGATGGCGGCCAGCGTCAGCAGTGTGCCCAGGACGGTGGCCGGGGCCACGACGCTCCCGGGGGCCGGCACCAGGAGGTCCAGCCCCAGGGAGCCAAGGAGCTGTCCGGCGATCATGCCGAGCCCGGTCACCAGCACTCCCAGCTCCGATGCCCAGCCGGTCCACCAGCAGCCCGCTCAGGGTCTGCCCGGTCACGGCGGCGACGGTAAACAGTGCCACGCCCAGGATGCCCACGGTGAAGGACTGCGCGAAGACAAATAGGGCGCCGATGCCGCCGGCCAGCACGTATACGGGCGGGAAAGCCCGGGTCCGGACCGCCGGCAGGATCCTGGCCAGACCGGCGCGGCCGCTGGGCAGGATCAGGGAGATCAGGATCATCACCACCAGGTCGGTGCTGAAACCCACCACGGCCGAGGCGATGCCGTCGTTGAGCCGGACGCCGAGGGCCCCGTTGATCCGGCCCTGGACGGGAATGGCCAGTCCCGCGCCGACGGCCAGCGGGAGCCCCGCGAAGCGCGGCATCCGTGGGGTGTGGGTCATTGGATTCACCTTACGTCAGGCATTATTGCTTGTATGAGCAACCAGGACATTCAAGAGATCCCCATCCGCGACAGCATGATCCGTCTTGGCCAGCTCCTGAAGCTCGCCAGCCTGGTGGAGGACGGCGTGGAAGCCGCCGAGCTGATCAAAAATGGACTCGTCAAGGTCAACGGCGAGATCGAGGACCGCCGCGGACGCCAGCTGCACCACGGCGACACCGTCACCGTCAACGGGCAGACCGTGCAGGTTGTGGCACCGGAAGCCTGATTTAACAGGCCTGGCTCAGCCTCAGTCGGTGAGGACAGCGTAAGCGGCCGGCGGCACTGTGCCGCCGGCCGCCGTCGTACGTTTATTTGTTCAGCACCTCGTGCGTCAGGAACTCGGAGACGTGCCCGATTTCCTGCTGGTTGATGCCGTGCCACATGCCCGTGTATAGGACCTTGGTGAGCTTGACGTGCCCGCGCACCCAGCCCATGGTGTACTCGATCTTGTCGGGCGTGATCACGGGGTCCTGCTGGTCGCGGCCCCAGAAGAGCGGCACTGTACCGTCCAGTTCGCCATCCTTGAACGTGGGGTCCCCGTCCGCGTTGACCACAAAACCGGAAAGCCCGACGACGGCGGCGTAGTCAGCGGGGCGCTGCCGGAGCAGCGTGGTGGCCATCGCCATTCCCATGGAAAAGCCGAGCAGCGTCACCGTCGGGTGGTCGGCCTTGACGGTGTCAATCCAGTCCTGCACGTAACCGGCGCCAGCTTTGACGGCGTCGAGCGTGTATTCGATGGAGGCCGTCAGGGGGAACCACATAAACCCGGGGCCCGTAGCCAGGGGCGCCCGGAGCGAAGCAACTACAAAGTCTTCGGGAAGCATATCCGCCAGGCTAAGCAAGTCCTGTTCGTTGGCGCCGTAGCCGTGGAGCAGCACCAGCAGCGGCTTTCCGGTGCGCTGGTCCTCCGGCCGGGACCACAGAACAACGGGGGCGGGAAATACTTGGGCGTCAGTCATGGTTCCATTCTTACAGTTACCCGGCGGTAACTACCTACGGTGGCGTAGCTTGTGAGCAAGGAGGCAGGATAGGACCGTGAATGACACAAAAGCCATGCAGAGCCCGCCCAGGGCCACGGAAGCCCACCCCTGGAGCCGCTATGTGGCGATGGGAGATTCGTTCACCGAGGGCATCGGCGACCCGGACCCCACAAGCCCCGGCGGCTTCCGCGGCTGGGCGGACCGCGTGGCCGAGGAACTGGGCAGGGGCCAGGCGGACTTCGCCTATGCCAACCTGGCCGTCCGCGGCCGGCTGCTGCAGCAGATCGTGGACCAACAGCTCGCTCCGTGCCTGGCGCTTAAGCCGGACCTGATAACCCTTTCCGCCGGCGGCAACGATCTCATCAGGCCGGGCGGCGACCCCGACGCCCTCGCCGAAAAACTTGATTCAGTGGTCCAGATCCTGGCCACGGGCGGCGCCACGGTGGTGCTGTTCAACGGTCCGGATACCGGATCCTCGGTCCTGGGACGGATCCGCAGCAAGGTGGCCATCTACAACGAGAACCTCCGCACAGTGGCCGCCCGCCATGACGCCATCATCGCCGACATGTGGTCGCTCAAGCAGCTGAACGATCCGCAGATGTGGGACGAAGACCGCCTGCATTTTTCGCCGCTGGGACACCACACCATCGCCGCCATGGTGCTGGAATCGCTCAACGTGGACCACACGCTCGAGCCTCTCCGGCCCAAGCCCCTGCCCACCCGCACGTGGCGGACAGCCCGCTCCGAGGACCTGGTGTGGGCCCGCGAGTACTTTGTCCCGTGGGTGGTGCGGCGGCTGCGCCACCGCTCCTCCGGCGACGGAATCACCGCAAAACGCCCGACGCCGGGACCCGTGTTCGGCCCGGGCGTTCCGTTGGGTTCCGGCGAGGGGCCGCTGGGCACCACCGACGCCCGGCGCTAGCGGCGGCCCGGCGTGACCGGCGGCCCGGCGTGACCGGCGGCCCGGCGTGACCGGCGGCCCGGCGTGACCCCGGGACAGCTCCCCCGGACGGGCATGAATCCGGATGAGGTAGTGCGGCGGCGGCTTCACGCCCAACGGCTGCGCGGGCCCGGCCTGGGCGCCCCGGAGGACGCCGTCCGGCACTTGCTGGCTGTCCAGGCGCAGGAGTTTCCTTACGCCCGCTGGAGCCTGGCGCAAAGGACCGGCAGTCTTGGACCTGCCGTTGGGGCCCCGTCTCACCGGGTTGCTGCCACCTCGACTTCGGTGGCCACAGCCGCGGAGGTGGAGGAGGCGGTGTCCGACGGGCGCATCCTGCGCACCCATATCCTGCGGCCCACCTGGCATTTTGTGCACCGCGAGGACCTTCGCTGGCTGACGGCCTTGTCCGCGCCGCGGCTTCACCAGGGCAACGCGGGCATGTCCCGGCAGACCGGGATTGATGCCGCCGCCGCTGACCGGAGCGGACAGGTCCTGGCCGAAGCCGTCCGGGGCGGCTCACACCTGACCCGCGAACAGCTGGCCTCGCGGCTGCAGGACGAAGGGTTCGCGGCCACCGGCTTCCAGCTGGCCTACCTGATCATGCACGCCGAGATCAGCGGAATCCTGACCAGCGGGTCGCCAGTGCGCAGCCGGGGCGGGTCCCTGAAGCAGACCTACGCCCTTTTTGACGAGCGTGTACCTGCCGGCCCGCCCGGGCCTCCCACCCGGGCCGAAGCGCTCAGCGAGCTCGTCCGGCGCTACTTCACCAGCCGCGGTCCGGCCACCGTCAAGGACTGCGCCGATTGGTCCGGGCTCACCATGGCCGACGTGCGCCTCGGCCTCCAACAGACCCTGGCGGCTGCTCCCGAAACGCTGGCAACGTTGGTGATTGACGGCGTCGAGCATTATTTCGACGCCGGCGCGGAGGGCGGTTCGGAGGCCGGCAACGCCACGGCCGCGGCAGGACCGCGGATCGACCTGATCCAGTGCTACGACGAATACGTGATGGGCTATTCAGCAACTCGGCACGATCTGGGCGGCAGC
This sequence comes from Pseudarthrobacter raffinosi, assembly GCF_023913735.1. Lineage (GTDB taxonomy): Bacteria > Actinomycetota > Actinomycetes > Actinomycetales > Micrococcaceae > Arthrobacter > Arthrobacter raffinosi. The sequence continues at coordinate 318,089 of NZ_JAMXBH010000001.1, read as the reverse complement.
GCTCCGGCGTTCCCGGTCGCCGGGGATCCGATGCATGTGGTGCTGCTGGACGGGCGGATGGCCGGCTGCTGGCGGCACACCATGTTCTCCGGCCGCTGTGAGCTGGATATCCGGCTGTCCGCTGCCGCGGACCGGGCCACGGAAGATGCCGTGCAGGACGCCGTGGACCGGTACGGGGCCTTCCTGGGGATCCCGGCCGCGCGTGTGGGCTCCGGGGTTAAGCTGGAAGGACACATATGAGAGGCGCTACACCGTGAACAGCTTGTTTTTCTGGATCATCATTCTGTCGTTCGTGATACCGATGGCGATGCGGATGTACCGGAAATCCGTGAACAAACGGAATCAGGAGCAGAGCTTTTCCGGCCGCTACCCCGAGCAGTTTCCAGGCGGCGGGCAGTACCCGGGCAGCGATCAGTACCCGGGGCCGCAGAACAAGCAGCCCCGTGACGGCTACACGCAGCAGGATTACATGAGTGGCGGCTTCCGGCAGATCATGAGCCCGCAGCCCCTGCCGCCGAGCCAGCCGTTGCCGCCCATGCAGCCGATTCCTTCTGCGGATCAGCAGTTCCCGCCGTCCGGCCAGCCGCAACCCAACGGCGAGCCGGTGCCGGAGCAGCGCGCGGAAGCACCGCAGCAGCCTGCCGCCCCCGCTATTCCCCTGCCGCCGTCGGGCCCGCAAGGGTACCGTGCCCGGAAGCTGGCCGAACTCGACCAGCAGTACAGCAACGGCGAGCTGGCCATGGAGGACTACATGAAGCGCCGCTCCGACATCATGAACGGCTGATCGCTTAGTCAGCGCGAGAGGACACTTGAGGCCCTGATTCCAGGGGCCTCGAGTGTCCTCTCGCGTTTAAGAGCAGGGGCTCAAGTGTCCGTTCGGGCTTAGACGAGGAAGGTCTTCCGGAGTTGGACGCCGAGCTGGCCGATCTCGGTCAGGAAGCCGTCGTGGCCGATCGGGGCCTCAATAACGTGCACGTCCACGTCGCCCGGGAGGGCGTCAGCCAGCTCACGGGACTGGGACGGGAAGTACAGCCGGTCGCTGTCCACGGCAGCCACGAAGAACCTGGCGGTGGCCCGGCCCAAGGCCTCGTTCAGCGAGCCCCGCCCGCGGCAGACGTCGTGGCTCATCAGGGCGTCGGTGATGGCGATGTAGCTGTTGGCATCAAAGCGCCGCACCAGCTTTTTGCCCTGGTGGTCCAGGTAGCTTTCCACCTGGTAGCGGCCCCGCTCCCCCAGCGCTGCCGCCTGGAACGGCGACTCCGGGTGCTGGGCCGACCGTCCGAAGCGGCCATGGAATTCCTCGGCGGAGCGGTAGGTGATGTGCGCGATGCGCCGTGCCAGGGCCAGTCCGTCCTCCGGCAGCGGACCGCCGTAGTAGTCGCCGTTGTTAAAATTACTGTCCTGGCGGATGGCGAGCGTCTGCGCCTGGGCGAATGCGATCTGTTCGGCGGTGCTGGCGGCACCGATCGAGATAACGGCGCACCGCTGAACCCGTTCCGGATAGGTGACCGCCCATTCCAGGGCCCGCGCGCCGCCCATGGAACCGCCCAGCACGGCGTACCAGCTCGGGATTCCCAGCTGGTCAGCCAGCCTGGCCTCGGCCGCGGTGGTGTCCCGCAGCGTTACCAACGGAAAGCGGGACCCCCACGGCTTGCCGTCCGGGGCATCCGAGGACGGCCCAGTGGAGCCGTAGCAGCCGCCCACGATGTTGATGGAGACCACAAAGAACCGGTCCGTGTCCACCGGCGCACCCGGCCCGGCCAGCTGTTCCCACCAGCCGGGCTCGTCGCTGTCGCCGCGCGTCACGTGTGTGCTTCCGGTCAGGGCGTGCTCAATCAGGACGGCGTTGGAGCCGTCCGCGTTGAGGGTTCCCCACGTTTCATAGCCGAGGGTGACTTCCGGGAGGTATCCGCCGGCTTCGAGCTCGAGTCCGCCGATACTGGCGTAACGGACCACACCGTTCCCGGGTTCTGCGGTACGGGAAATCGTAATCGTCATGGAAGGACCTTTTCTACGCGCTTGCCCACCGTCAATTGACCGGCAGGCCAGGTCCTCACCCGGGGCACCCCGCCGCAAAAGAGGGTTGCCGGCCAGCAAGCCGGGGCTGTCGCTGGCACTCATGACCTGCTTCGAGTGTACGAACAGCCCCGGTCTATTGCTAAGCGTGTGACTGGTTGTGACTTCGCGGGAGCCCTACTGCGGCTGGCCTGCCGCGTCTTTGTTGGGCTCCGCCGCACCCTTGGCCGCCCGGAAATGTCCACTCCTGACGCATCAGGATTCCGGTAAGGCTACCCTTAGCTGAGAGCCGGATCACAAAGTGCCAAGATGATGGCATGCGCATGGATCACGTCTCTTACGCCTGTGAACAAGATGGCCTCGTTGCCACCACCGAACGTATCTCGTCCGCCCTTGGCGTTGAAGCAGTGAAGGGTGGCGTGCACCCCCGGTTTGGAACCCGGAACATGATTATTCCCCTCGCGGGCCATAAATACCTGGAAGTCGTGGAGGTCCTGAACCACCCGGCATCGGACAAGGCTCCCTTCGGGCAGGCTGTCCGGGCCCGATCCGAAGCCGGCGGCGGCTGGATGGGCTGGTGCGTCGAGGTGGACGACCTCGCTCCGTTCGAAGACCGCCTGGGCCGTGCCGCCGTCAACGGCAACCGCAAGTTCCCGGACGGCCGCGAGCTGGTCTGGAAGCAGATCGGCATCCTGGGCCTGATCGCGGACCCTCAGGTCCCGTACATGCTCAAGTGGGAGGGTGACCCCGCCTTGCACCCGTCCAACGCCTATGAGAGCAACGTCAAGATGAGCTGCCTGACCATAGCCGGTTCCGCCGAACGCGTGACGGAATGGCTGGGCGAGCCCGTCGAGAAGCCGCTGGAGGATGTGGCCGTTGACTGGGTGGCTCCGCATGGAACCCCGGGCATCCTGTCAGTAACCTTCGAAACCGCTACCGGAGCAGTCACCATCTGATTGCACGTTCAATAGCTTCGGCCGCCATCAGCGGGTGCCAATGATGCCACCCACCGATGGCGGCCGAATCCCTTTTAAGCTGGACCTGAGCCGGACAAACCCCCTTAGCCCAGGCCCACAGCCCTGCCAAAGAGGCTGAAGCCAACGAAGGCAACGATGTCCAGCAGCGCGTGTGCGATAACCAGCGGCATCACCCGTTTGGTCTTTGTGTAGAGCCAGGCGAAGACCACACCCATCACTGCGTTGCCGATGAACGGCCCGAAGCCTTGATAAAGGTGGTAGCTGCCGCGGAGCATCGAGCTAGTGAAGATGGCCAGGGGCATGCTCCAGCCGAACTTGCCGAAGCGGTCCAGGAGGTAGCCCACCACAATGACTTCTTCCACGATGGCGTGCCGCAGCGCGGACAGGATCAGGACGGGAACCGTCCACCAGTATGAGTCGAGCGCGCTGGGGATGATGGCGGTGGTGATCCCCAGGGCACGTCCCGCTGCGTAGAGGCCCAGCGACGGGATCCCGATCAGCGCCGCGAGGCCAAAGCCCTGCAGCAGGTCACGGCCCGGCCGGGCGAAGTTGAACCCCAGCTTCCGGAAGGCGGACCAGCCTTGGGGGCTCACTCCGGCGCCGGATTGCCGCTGGTCCGTAAGGAAGTAGATGACCAGCAGCACGGGCACGAGGGCGAAAATGATGTCCAGCAGCTGGTAGGTGAGATCGAAGTATTCGCGGGGGCTCTGTGACCGGTTCAGCGTGGACGTGCCTTCGGCCAGCGGTGCATGCGTCATCTTGTCCAGCAGCTGCACCACCGAGTAGACGGCGGACTGCCCCAGGGACAGACCCAGCACAATCCAGACTTCAATCCGCAGCCGACGGCGGGAGGGAACCAACATGGTTCCATCTTGCCTGTAGTTTCTGGTTCTTCGCTGATTCGGGGGTGGCCAGCTCGCCGGGGCTGACCAAAGTGAGAGAGCGTCCGCCGAAAACGCACCAAAAGTGAGAGAGCATCCTCGGGGCGGCACCTATGCTTGGGGCTTATGAGCGCGCCAGGGAAAATCTTCATGATCCGGCACGGCCAGTCCGCGGCCAATGTCGATACGTCCATCTACAACAGGGTCCCGGACTACCGGATTCCGTTGACTCCCCTGGGCCTGGCGCAGGCCACGGCGGCCGGCGAACGGATCCGCCGCGAGCTGGACGGCCGCCAGGTCTGCGTTTATGTATCGCCGTACCTGCGGGCGCACCAGACCCTGGAGGCACTCAACCTTGGCAGCCTCACGGAACGGGTGATCGAAGAGCCACGCCTCCGTGAGCAGGACTGGGCCAATTTTCAGATCACCGGCGATATCGAGGACCAGAAGGAACTCCGCAACGCCTACGGCCATTTCTTCTACCGGTTCCGGGAAGGCGAATCCGGCTCCGACGTCTACGACCGGATCTCGTCGTTCATGGAGACGCTGTATCGCCACTGGTCTAAGCCGGACTACGCCCCCAACACCTTGCTGGTGACCCACGGGCTCACCATGCGGCTGTTCTGCATGCGCTGGTTCCACTGGTCGGTGGAGTATTTCGAATCACTCAACAACCCGGACAATGCCGCGGTGCGGACCCTTCTGCGCACCGACCTGGGCAAGTACGAACTCGATATTCCGTTCAGCCAGTGGGTGGACCGCCGGGTGGACGAGACCGTCCTGGATGCGCCGCCGATGATCTTTTAGGGGTTGTTGCTGGTCACTTAGTGCGGAGCCACGATCACTTCGGTGCCGTTGGCTTCGAACGCTGCCTTGTCCTCCGCGGAGATACCGGAGTCGGTGATCAGGCGGTTGAACGCGTAGCCGTCCATGGTGGCGAAGGCTCTGACGCCAACTTTGGAGGAGTCGGCCAGGACATAGGAAACCCGGGCCCGGCTGGCCAGCAGGGCATTCACTGACGCTTCACCCTCCCCCGTGTTGGTGGGGCCTACCTCGGGGTCGATGCCATTGACGCCGATGAAGGCGATGTCCATGACCACCTTTTGCATGATGATGTCGGTGTACGGGCCCACCAGTTCGTAGGAGCGGGGGTTCAGGATGCCGCCGGTCACCATGACTTTGATGTTGGGGCGGACAGCCAACTGCGCAGCGATATTGATGGCGTTGGTAACCACCGTCAGGGTGGGCTGGTTGGCGGGAGCGTTGAGGTCCTCCCGCGTTGCCAGGATCTGCGCGAGGGCCGTGCTGGTGGTGCCGCCGCAAAGCCCGATCACCGCGCCGGGTGAAATGAGCGCCGAAGCCGCCTGGGCAATCTGTTCCTTGGCTTCGGCGTGGTCGTCACGGTTGTACCGGCCGGGGAGGTCGTACGCCAGGGCGCCGGTGGTGGCTCCGCCCCGGGTGCGGGTCAGCAGCCGTCGCTTGGCCAGGCTGTCCAGATCACGCCGTGCCGTGGCCGGCGATACACCCAGCGTGCCCACGATTTCTTCCACCTCCACCTGGCCGGTTTTGGCGAGGATATCGAGGATGGCCGTCAAGCGGTCAGTGCGGGTCATGGGGGCCTCTCAGCGTCAAACAGTCACCAGAATATGACGTTATCTGATCATAACAGTTCGTAACAATCATTTTGCGTCAACAAATCGGAGTCTGGCTACCGTGCCCGCGCACCGGCCCGCCACACACCGTACGTCAGCGGCATGCCCGGGCGGTAGGCGAGGTGCGTGGCGGAGGGGGCGTTGAGCATGTGCAGGTCTGCCCGGTGCCCGACGGCGAGCGAACCCACCGCCCGTACGCCGTCGCCGTCGTGCCCTGCCTCCCGGTGCAGCGCCAGCGCGCCTCCATAGGTTCCGGCACGCACCGCTTCGTGGACGCTCAGGCGCATCTGCAGGACGGCCGTAGCCACGTTGAACGCCATGGAGCTGGTGTAGGACGTACCCGGGTTGCAGTTGGAGGCCAGCGCCACCTGCACCCCGGCGTCCAACAGTTCGCGCCCCGGGGCCAGCGGCTGCCGGGTGGAAAGATCGCACGCGGGGAGGCAGGTTGCGACGGTGCCGCGGTCCCCCGTGCCTGTGTCCGGATTCCAGGCGGACCAGCTTTCCGCCAGCGCCGCCACATCACGGGCCGACAGGTAGTTCACGTGGTCCACGCTGGCTGCCCCGAGTTCCACCGCGAGCTGCACGCCGGGACCCTCGCCGAGCTGGTTGCCGTGGACGCGGATCCCCAGCCCGGCGGCCCGGCACGCCTCCAGCACACGGCGGGACTGCTCGACGTTGAAGGCTCCTTCCTCGCAGAACACGTCCGCCCACCGGACGTAGGGCCGGACGGCGTCAAGCATGGGCCCGCAGACGAGGTCGGTGTAGGCCTCCGCATCGGTGCCCGCGGGGACCAGGTGGGCGCCCAGGTAGGTGACTTCGTCTGCGACGGTGGAGGCGATCCGGGCGATCCGGGCCTCGTGCTCAATGTCCAGCCCGTACCCGGTCTTGGTTTCGACGTAGGTGGTGCCCTGCGATACGGCCTCGGACACGCGCGCCATCGCCAGCCGGGTGAGGTCGAAATCGGAGGCCCGCCGGGTGGCGTCCATGGTTACGGCGATGCCGCCGGCCGAATACGACTCCCCTGCCATCCGCGCCTCGAACTCCGCAGTGCGGTCGCCGGCGAAGACCAGGTGCGTGTGCGAATCCACCCAGCCCGGCAGCACGGCCCGGCCGCCGGCGTCCACGGCGTCATCGGCCGCCGGCGCATCCGCGGCGGAACCGAGCCAGGCGATCCGTTCGCCCTCGATCACCACGGCGGCATTCCTAAGGACGCGGTGTTCCAGGTCCTGGGTCATCAGCTCGGCGATATTGGTGATCAGGGTGCTCATAGGTTCCATTGTTCAGCGCCGGATGGACCAGCGCGCGGCGGCCAGCGCCTCCGCTGTCCGGGATGCCGGATGGTGGGCCGCGCCGGAACTGTGCCCGGCGCTGTGCCCGGCGCCCTGTCCCAGGATTTGCGCGGCGGCGAGCTCCGCCATGGCCGATGAGGTCTGGAAACCGTAACCGCCCTGACCGGCAAGCCAGTAGAACCCTGGGGCTTCGGCGTCGAAACCGGCTACCGGGACGCCGTCGGCTGCCTCGGTCCGGAGCCCCGTCCATGCGCTCCGTACTCCGCGGATTCCCAACGTGGTCAGCTGGTTGAGCCTCACGATCAGCCGCTCGATATCGCCGGGCCGCGGCCGGGCGTCCTCCGGTCCGCTGGGCACCGTTTCCGACGGCGAGATCAGCACGTGCTCCCCCTCGCGGCGGAAGTAGAACGAGTTGTCCGCTGCCGCCACCATGGGGCTGTGCTCGGGCAAGGGACGTTTGACGTCGACAACTGCCGCAGTGCGCCGGTACGGCTGCAGCCCAAGTTTCTCCACCCCGCTGATCACCGCGATTTCATCAGCCCAGGCGCCCGCCGCGTTGACCAGCACCCCGGCTTCGAAAGCTTCCTGCCCGGCGCCGATCTCCCAGCCCGAGCCCAGCCGCTGGGCGGAATGTACGCGGGCCCCAGTGACGATGTCGGCGCCGGCGGCCTCAGCCCGATGCCGGTGGTCGGCCAGCAGCAGCGGGGCGTTGCAGCCGAAGGAACCGGTGTCCAGGCCTGCGGCGGAGAAGGACCCGGCGACCAGCGCAGGGCACAGCTCCATTGCCCGTTCATGCGTGATGGCATTCATGTGGCCGCTGGCCTCGGCGCGGACGGATTCCTCGGTGCCGATGAGCATAAAACTCCGCAGCGTCAGGACAGGTTCCGGCAGTTGCGCGTCCCGGGCCGCCATCAGCTCCAGGGTCCGGACTGTGAGCTCCTGGACCACCTCAGGGCCGTAACTCGGGATCAGTTGGCGGGCGGAGCGGGAGGACGTGTGGTACGCCAACTCCTGCTCCGCTTCCACCAGCGCCACGCCGCAACTGCCCGCGAGCGCGGACGCCAGGGACAGGCCGGCGATGCCGCCGCCCACAATCAGAACGTCGTAGTGTGCTGCCATGGCTCCATCCTTGCAGAGTTGCCCTGCGGCCGCGCCGGGCACCCGCCAGGGGTTTAGCCCGGCTGGGTTAACCCGGCTGGGTTAGCCTGCTACCGCCGCACGGCTGGCGACAAAGGCAGCCACGCATGCATCGACGTCGTCCGCTGAGTGCGACGCTGAAAGCTGCACGCGGATCCGGGCGGCGCCGCGCGGGACCACCGGGAAACTGAACGCGGTGACGAAGACGCCGTGCTGGAGCATCTGGTCCGCCACCTTGGCGGCCATCACGGCATCCCCGAACATCACGGGAACAATCGCGTGTTCGCCGTCCAGGAGTTCGAAGCCCTCCTCCGTCATCCGGCGGCGGAACAGCCGGGCATTCTCGAACAGCCGGGTCCGCAGGTCACCGGAGTTCTCCACCAGGTCAAGCGCCTTGATGGTCGCGGCGACGATCGCGGGGGCCAGGGAGTTGGAGAACAGGTACGGTCGCGCTTTCTGGCGGAGCATGGCCACCACTTCGCTGCGGCCGGACACGTAGCCGCCGGACGCGCCGCCCAGGGCCTTGCCGAACGTTCCGGTGTAGATGTCCACGCGCCGGGACACGCCTGCGTGCTCCGGGGTTCCTGCACCGGTGGCACCCATAAAGCCGACGGCGTGGGAATCGTCCACCATCACCAGGGCGTCGTGCATCTCGGCGAGGTCGCAGATGGCTTCCAGCGGTGCCAGGTAGCCGTCCATGGAGAACACACCGTCGGTGACAATGATCTTGCGCCGGGCATCCTTCGCCTCAACGAGCCTGGCCTCGAGCTCCGCCATGTCCTGGTTCGCGTAGCGGAACCGCTGGGCCTTGCAGAGCCGGATGCCGTCGATGATGGAGGCGTGGTTGAGGGCGTCGGAGATGATGGCGTCCTCAGGGCCGAAGAGGGATTCGAAGACGCCGCCGTTGGCATCAAAGCAGCTGGAGAACAGGATGGTGTCCTCCGTGCCGAGGAACCTGGAAACCCTGGCTTCCAGCTCCAGGTGCAGGTCCTGGGTGCCGCAGATGAAGCGGACGCTGGCCATGCCGAAGCCCCGCGAGTCCATGGCCTGTTTTGCCGCGGCGATGATGTCCGGGTGGTCCGCAAGGCCCAGGTAGTTGTTGGCGCAGAAGTTCAGGACGGTGGCGCCGGGCTGGCCGATCTGCCCTGCCGTGATGTGGCTGGACTGCGGGGAGTTGATGCTGCGTTCGGTTTTGAAGAGTCCGGCGGTGCGGATGTCGTCCAGCTCAGCCTGCAGCTGGTCCTTGATGGAGGTGTACATGGTGCTCCTTAGAGTTCGGTCCAGTCGAGGACAACTTTTCCGCCGACGCCGGCGCGGGCGGTGGCGAAGCCTTTTTCCCATTCTGCGGCGGGCAGCTTGTCCGTCACTACCGCTGAGATGCCGGCGTGCAGCACGGGGCTGGAGGAGAGCATGGCGCTCATGGCGTACCACGTCTCATACATTTCGCGGCCGTAGATGCCCTTCAGCGTCAGCATGTGCGTGACCACTTTGCCCCAGTCGATGGTGATGTCCTGGCTGGGCAGGCCGAGCATGGCAATGCGGCCGCCGTGGTTCATGTTGTTGATCATCTCAGGCAGCGCGGTGGGGTGGCCGGACATTTCCATGCCGATGTCGAAGCCCTCGCGCATGCCGAGTTCACGCTGGGCATCCTTGACGCGCGTGGTGGAGACGTCGATGGTGAGGTCCACGCCGAGCTGGCGTGCAAGCTCGAGCCGTGGCTGGGAGACATCGGTGATGGCGATCTTGCGCGCCCCGGCGTGGCGGGCCACGGCGATGGCCATCAGGCCGATGGGTCCTGCCCCGGTGATGAGCACGTCCTCGCCCACCAGCGGGAAGCTGAGGGCGGTGTGCACGGCGTTGCCGAACGGATCGAAAATCGCGCCGAGTTCCGGTGTGATGGAGGGGTCATGGTGAACCCAGACGTTGGTCTCGGGGATGACCACGTACTCGGCGAAGGCGCCGTCCCTCTGCACACCGACGCTGACGGTGTGGATGCACATGTGGCGGCGGCCTGCGCGGCAGTTCCGGCAGATCCCGCAGACCACGTGGCCTTCGCCGGATACGCGGTCCCCCACTTTGACGTCGCGGACGCCGTCGCCGATTTCCACCACTTCACCGTAGAACTCATGGCCGGCGATGAGGGGTGCCTCGATCATGCTCTGGGCCCAGGCGTCCCAGGACTGGATGTGCAGGTCGGTGCCGCAGATCCCGGTGGTTATGACCCGGATCTTGACGTCGTTGGGGCCGGCCTCGGGCTCGGGCCGGTCAACCAGCTCGAACCCGGCGTGTGCACCGGACTTGTAGAGTGCCTTCATTGGCTTCCTGACTGTTGGCAGCGCCCGCGGCCAGCGGGTGTGGTCTCCCTTCATTAGAGCCATTTCGAAGCATTAGCACAAGCAGAATTCTCTCAATCGACGATGAAGTGTTCTCTAATGCATAGACTGGGCGGATGGAAATTCATCAGCTGGAAATCCTCCGCGAACTCGGAGCCCTGGGCAGCGTGAAGGCGGTGGCGGAGACGCTGATGGTCACGCCCTCCGCGGTGTCCCAGCAACTGGCACTCCTGCAGCGCAATGTTGAGGTTCCGCTGACCCGGAAGGAGGGCCGCAACCTGGTGCTGACCGAGGCCGGGCAGGTGCTCGCCGACGCCGGTGCCGCCGTCGTCAGTGCCATGGCGGACGCCCGGACAGCCATCGGCGCCTATCACGGCTCGCCGGTGGGCACCGTGACCATCAGCGGTTTCCACAGCGCGGGGCAGGCGCTGTTCGCGCCGCTCGCGCGCATGCTGGACGCGCCCGGCCAGCCGCGGATCCAGCTTTCCGACGAGGACGTGGCGCAGCAGGACTTCCCGGCGCTGACGGCGCGGTACGACCTGGTGCTGGCGCACCGGATGGACCACAGCCCGCGCTGGCCGGAGGAGCGTGTTGCGGTGATTCCGCTGGCGCACGAACCGCTGGATGTTGCGTTGCCGGCTGACCATCGCTTGGCCCGCCAGGGCACTCTCACCGCGGCCGACGTCGTGGGCGAACCTTGGGTGACCAGCCACACCGGATACTCCCCCGCCGACGTCCTGTCCGCCGTCGCGGCCGTCTCCAGCAAGGAACTGAACATCGTCCACCGGATCAACGACTACTCCACCGTGGCCGCGCTGGTGGCGGCGGGGGGTGTGGTGGGCCTGCTGCCGCGGCATACGGCGCGGCCCGTGCTCAACCCCGGCATTGTGCTGCGGCCGCTGGAGGGCATCAGCACCCGGCGGCGGATCGACATCCTGGCCCGGCCGGAGAACCTGAAACGCCGCTCTGTGATGATTGTGTGCGAGGCGCTGCAGGCGATCATGACCGGGCTGGTGGAGCAGGGCTAACCCAACTGAGTAGCACTAACTGTCGTTTTCAGGGCTCAGAACGACAGTTGGCGCTACTTACTTGGTGGCAAGCCGCTTGGCGTGGCCGAGGCCCTTGCCCAGCCCGTGGCCGTGCCCCTTGCCCATTCCTTTTCCGATGCCCAGGCCCGGACCGGTGCCGGCGCCCTCCACGATCTGCCGGGCGGTGGCGTTGTCACCGTTCTTCACGCCGGAGACCCTGACGGCCTCACCCGTGGCGATTTCCGCGATGGTGACCTCTGACCGCTTCAGCCGTTTGCCGTCGTCGCCCGTTGCCGGGGAACCGTCCGCGGCCGGGGCAGGGAACTTGATGATCCTGGTCTCTGCGTTGACGGCGTAGGTCTGGGTGAAGCCGTCCTCGCTCTTGACGGTGAGCGAGGTTTCGCTGACGGCCTCCACGGTGCCCTGCTGGGTCAGCACGGTTTCGAACGTCCCGTCCGCCTTCTTCACCACACTTTCACTGTGCAGGTGCTGCGGGCGCTGGGCCTTGGCCGGCTTCTCCTGGCCTTTAGCCTTGTCCGATTTCCCCGGTTCGGAGGCTGACGGCGACGGCGTGTCTGTAGCGGACCAGGCGATGGCGACTCCTGTGCCTGTCAGCGCCAACGCCACCACGCCGGCCAGCAGCGCCTTGCGGATTCTCAAAGATTCTTGGACCGACATGGCCATTCCTCCCACAGCACGGGCAGGGCTCCGGCGCCCTGGATCTTCAGTGTAGAACCGGCAAGCCCCGCTGAACACGGGTACTTTTTCGCGCGGATGCGAGTACTTAAACGCCAAACTGGGCCGCAGTAGATGTCGTTATGAGCGCTCATAACGACATCTACTGCGACCCAGATGGGTTAAATCAGGTGGCTTAGCCCTCGACGCCGAGCTTCGAGAGGATCAGCTCCTTGACGCGGCCGGCGTCGGCCTGGCCTCGGGTGGCCTTCATAACGCCGCCGACGATCGCGCCGATCGCCTGGAGTTTGCCGGCGCGAATCTTGTCCGCGACGTCAGGCTGCGCGGCGAGGGCTGCATCGATGGCTTCCAGGAGGGGGCCGTCGTCGGAAACTACGGCGAGGCCGCGCTTCTCCACGATCTCCGCCGGGGTGCCTTCACCGGCGAGCACGCCGTCCAGTACTTCGGTGGCCATCTTGTTGTTGATCTTGCCGTCCTCGACCATCCGGTTCAGCTCCACGATAGTGGCGGGCTGGACGCCCAGCTGGCCGGGATCGACGTCGGCGTTCTTGGCGCGGCCAACGATCTCGCCCATCCACCACTTACGGGCGACGGTGGCTGTGGCGCCGGCAGCGATGGTTTCCTCGATCTCATCCATAACGCCGGCGTTGACGACGTCGCGGAATTCCAGGTCCGAGTAGCCCCAGTCCGACTGCAGCCGCTTGCGGCGGGCCGCCGGCGGCTCGGGCAGCGTGGCGCGGAGTTCCTCCACCCATTCGCGGGAGGCGACGATCGGAACCAGGTCGGGCTCCGGGAAGTAGCGGTAGTCATCGGCGTCCGACTTGGGCCGGCCCGAGGTGGTGGTGCGCGTGTCCTCGTGCCAGTGGCGGGTTTCCTGGATGATCGGGTTGCCGGCATCCAGAACGGCTGCGTGCCGCTGGATCTCGTAGCGGACGGCGTGTTCGACGGCGCGCAGCGAGTTGACGTTCTTCGTTTCGGAGCGGATGCCGAAGCGTTCGCGGCCGTGCGGGCGCAGCGAAACGTTCGCGTCGCAGCGTACGTTGCCGCGTTCCATCTTCGCGTCCGACACACCAAGGTTCTTGACGATCTCCCGGACCGCGGCCACGTAGGCCTTGGCCAGCTCCGGGGCACGGGAACCCGCACCCTCGATGGGCTTGGTGACAATCTCCACCAGCGGAACGCCGGAGCGGTTGTAGTCCACCAGCGAGAAGTCGGCACCCTGGATGCGGCCGGCGGCCCCGCCCATGTGCGTCAGCTTGCCGGCGTCCTCTTCCATGTGGGCGCGCTCGATCTCCACGCGGAAGATGGTCCCGTCCGAGAGTTCGATGTCCAGGTAGCCGTCGTACGCGATGGGGTCCTCGTACTGTGACGTCTGGAAGTTTTTGGGAGTGTCCGGATAGAAGTACTGCTTCCGGGCGAACGTGCAGGATTCAGCGATCTTGCAGTTCAGGGCAAGGCCGATCTTGATCGAGGACTCGATCGCGACCCTGTTCACTACCGGCAGCACGCCGGGCATGCCCAGGTCCACCTCGTTGACGTTGGTGTTCGGCTCATCGCCGAAGACGTTGGGCGCGGAGGAGAACATCTTGGACTTGGTGTTGAGTTCCACGTGGACCTCAAAACCCAGGACGGGATCGTACTTCTCCATGGCCTCTTCGAAGCTCAGGGTTGCGTCAGTGCTCATTATTTTGCCTCCTTGGCTGCTACAAGGGTCTCGACCAATGCAGGGGCCTTATCCAGGAGCGGGCCGCCCCACTGTGCCTCAAGCAGGGATTCCAGGACCGCGCCTACCCGGTAGAGCCGGGCATCCTCGCGGGCCGGAGCCAGCAGCTGGATGCCGACGGGAAGGCCGTCCTCGTCTGCCAGGCCGCCGGGCAGGGTCAGCCCGGGCACGCCTGCCAGGTTGGCGGGGATGGTGGCGACGTCATTGAGGTACATCGCCAGCGGATCATTCAGTTTCTCCCCAAGCTTGAACGCCGTGGTGGGCGCCGTGGGGGAGATCAGGACGTCGGCCTGCGCGAACGCGGCCTCGAAGTCACGCTGCACCAAGGTGCGGACCTTCTGGGCAGACCCGTAGTACGCGTCGTAGTAGCCGGCGCTCAGCGCGTAGGTACCCAGGATGATGCGGCGCTTGACTTCGTCGCCGAAGCCGGCGGCGCGCGTGGCTCCCATAACGCGTTCGATGGTCATGGGCCCGTCCTTGGGCAGGACGCGCAGGCCGTACCGGACGCCGTCGAACTTTGCCAGGTTGGAGGAGGCTTCGGACGGCATGATCAGGTAGTAGGCGCCGAGGGCGTACTGGAAGTTGGGGCAGGACACCTCAACAATTTCCGCGCCGGCCTGCTTCAGCAGTTCCAGGGATTCGTTGAAGCGGTTCTCGACGCCGGCCTGGTAGCCCTCGCCGTGGAGTTCCTTGATGATGCCGATCCGCATGCCTTCGACGTTGCCCACGCGGGCAGCGGCGACGAGGTCTGCCAGGGGGTCGGGCAGGGACGTGGAGTCAAAGGGATCATGCCCGCCGATGACCTGGTGCAGCAGCGCCGAGTCCAGGACGGTGCGGGAAACCGGGCCGATCTGGTCCAGCGAGGAAGCCATCGCGATGGCACCGTAGCGGGAAACGCCGCCGTAGGTGGGCTTGACTCCCACGGTGCCGGTGACGGCGCCGGGCTGGCGGATGGACCCGCCGGTGTCCGTGCCGAGCGCCAGCGGGGCCTCAAAAGCAGCAACGGCCGCGGCCGAACCGCCGCCGGAGCCCCCGGGGATCCGGTCCAGGTCCCATGGGTTGCGGGTGGGGCCGTAGGCGGAGTGCTCGGTGGAGGACCCCATGGCGAATTCGTCCAGGTTGGTCTTGCCCAGGATGGGCATTTTGGCGGCACGGAGGCGCTTGACCACCGTGGCGTCATAGGGGCTGTGCCAGCCCTCGAGGATCTTGGAGCCTGCCGTGGTGGGCTGGCCGATGGTGACGATGAGGTCCTTGACCGCGATCGGCACGCCGGCGAGTACGTGGAGTTCCTCGGCCGCGGCACCGCCGGCGGCGCGGATGGCGTCCACCTCGGCGGCGACGGCGAGCGCTTCCTCCGTGTTGACGTGCAGGAACGCGTTCACGCCGCGTTCGCCGCCGTCGACAGCTGCGATCCGGTCCAGGTACGCCTGCGTGACCTCGACGGAGGTGACCTCGCCCGCGGCCAGCATGCCGGCCAGCTGCGCGGCGGACAGGCGGATGAGTTCGTTGGTGTCAGTCATGGTTATGCCTCATCCAGGATTGCCGGGACCTTGAAGCGGTTCTCATCGGAATCCGGAGCCCCCGAGAGTGCCTGCTCCGCGGTGAAAGTGTGGCCCACAACGTCCTCGCGGAACACGTTGGTCAGCGGGATCGGGTGGGAGGTTGCCGGGACGTCATCACCGGCGGCTTCACTCACGGACTTCACTGAATCAACGATGACGGCGAGTTCGCCGGCCATCCTGTCCAGCTCTTCAGCACTCATCTCGATGTGAGCGAGCTGCGCGAGGTGCGCAACATCGTCACGGTTGATCGCAGCCATGGATCTCCCCTGCAAGTTCGGATTGTTTTCCGAACCAGTCTAGTGGGGAAACGTCAGTGCCCGTCTGACGACCCCCAGCGGGCGTCAGACGGGCACCTCGGTGCCGTGGTCCCGGTCACGGGGACCGGCCACAGGCAGCTAAAGACTAACCGATCCCGATGGCTCCCGTCAGCATTCCCGCACCCAACATGACGAGGGAAACCACTGCGGTGCGCCACAGGACCTTTTTGTGGTGGTCGCCGAGGTCCACCTTGGCCAGCGAAACCAGCAGCAGGATGGCCGGAACCAGCGGGCTCTGCAGGTGGAAGGGCTGGCCGGTGATGGAGGCACGCGCCATCTCCGCGGCGCTGATCCCGTAGTGTGCGGCGGTCTCGCTGAGCACGGGCAGGACGCCGAAGTAGAAGGCGTCGTTGCTCATGAAGAACGTCATGGGGATGCTGAGGACGCCGGTGATGACGGCCAGGAACGGTCCCATTTCGGTCGGGATGATCTGGACCAGCCACGCGGACATGGCCTCCACCATTCCGGTGCCGGTCAGGACACCGGTCAGGACTGCGGCCGCCATCACCATGCTCACCACGGCCACGATGGACGAGGAGTGGGCCACGAGCTGCGCGCCCTGTTCCTTGACGTTGGGGAAGTTCACGACCAGCGCGATGGCCGACCCGACCATAAAGACGAACGGCAGCGGGACGAGATCGGCCACGAGCATCACCATCACGGCGACCGTCAGGCCAAGGTTGAACCAGAACAGTTTCGGGCGGAGCGTGGAGCGGTTGGGGTCCAGGGCGGTGTCGGCCAGCCCGCCGTCCTGTTCGTCCACCAGCGTTTCGGTGCGTTCCAGGACAGCCACTGACGAACCTTCCGGAGAGTAGCCGCCGACGGCGGGACTTCCGGTTCCGGGGGTACGTGACCCACTGCGGCCGGTACCGGCGGAGGCAGCGGCGGTGCCGCCGTCGGAAGCGCCGCCGTCGAACTTTTCGGCAGTGAACGGCTCTGCCGTGTCCGGCGTTCCCCAGATTTCCGGTTCAGTGGCGCGGAGGCGGTTGCGTTCCTGCAGGCCCAGGAGCCAGGCGAAGCCGAAGACCACTACCAGGCCGGCGATGAGGGACGGGATCATCGGGACAAAAACGTCGTTGACGTCCAGGTGGAGCGCGGTGGCGGCGCGGGCAGTGGGACCGCCCCACGGCAGGATGTTCATGGTGCCGTTGGCCAGGCCGGCCACGCACGTGAGGACAACAGGGCTCATCTTCAGGCGCAGGTAGACCGGCAGCATGGCGGCGGTGGTGAGGATGAAGGTCGTGGAGCCGTCGCCGTCCAGGGAGACTGCGGCCGCCAGGATCGCGGTGCCGAGCACCACCTTGGCGGGGTCATTGCCGAGCTTGCGGAGGATGAACTTCACCAGCGGGTCGAACAGCCCGACGTCGATCATCAGGCCGAAGTAGATGATGGCGAACATCAGGAGTGCCGCCGTGGACGTCATGGACTTCATTGACTCCAGGACCATGTCCCCAATGCCCAGTCCGGCGCCTGCGAAGAGGCCAAAAACGGTGGGGACGATGATCAGCGCCAGTACTGGCGTCAACTTCTTCGTCATGATCAGCACCATGAATACCGCGATCATTGCGAATCCAAGTAATACCAGCACGGCCGGCTCCTTCTTGTGAACAACGCCACCGCAGTGTGACGCGTGCTACAGACACTAGGGTGGCGGGCGTCACGGCCGTGCCTTTGGCTCAATTGATTGGCATACTGCTTATTCGGAGCATTTTGCGCATTGTGCTCACACCCGGGCCCGAGGAAGGGAGGACCATTCCACGTTCTGCACGCACACCGCCTTTGCGGTTCTCCACGCAGACCCTCCTCCTTCAGCTGGGCGTGGTCCTGCTGGTGGTGCTGCTCAGCGCCGCCGTCCACGCCTGGCTGACCTACGACCGGGTGGGCCGCGAGGCGGAAAACCAGGCCCTGACGCTGGCCCGCGCCGTCGCCGCGGATCCTTCCGTGCAGGCTGATGTGCTGGCCATCAGCGCGGGCGCGGGCACTCCCCCGCCTGCCGTGCTCCGCGGCGGGCCGCTGATGGCAGCCGCCGAGGCGATCCGGACCCGGACCGGGGCACTGTTTGTGGTGATCACCGACGAAACCGGCCTGCGCCTGGCGCACCCGGATCCGGACCGGCTGGGCGAGAAAGTCAGCACCGACCCGTCCGAGGCCCTCGCCGGCCAGGAGGTCACCACCAGGAACACCGGGACACTGGGCCCGTCTGCCGGCGCCAAGGTTCCTGTTTACGCACCCGGCACCGGCACGGGCACCGTCGTGGGCGAGGTCAGCGTTGGGTACTCCATGGAGAGCGTGGGCCAAAGCGTTGCGCGCGACATCGGCCCGGTGGGCCTGACCGCCGCAGGTGCGCTGTTGGCTGGCGTGCTGGCCTCGTTCCTGCTGCGGCGCCGGCTCCAGCGTCTAACGCTGGGGCTGGAGCCCGAGGAAATCAGCACGCTGGTCCACGACCAGGTGGCTGTGCTGCAGGGCGTGGACGACGGCGTCATCGGCGTTTCGGCCGACGGCAGGATCAGCGTGTTCAACGCAGCCGCGCAGCGCCTTTTGGAGCAGCCGGACCTTTCCGGGACGCCGTGGGCCAAAGCTCCTGTGCCCGAGCAGCTCAGGGCGTTGACCCGGCCGGACGCTGCGGAGGCGGACGCCATCGAGCTGGTAGCCGGCGGCAGTGTCCTGGTGGCCAGCGCGCGCAAGGCCCTGCATCGAAGCGAGGACCTGGGCTGGGTGGTGATGCTCCGGGACCGCACCGAACTCCAGCAGCTCACGCGGCAACTCGACGCCGTGGGCACCATGTCCACGGCCCTGCGCGCCCAGCGCCACGAATTCGCCAACCAGCTGCACACCATCACCGGCCTCATGAGCATCGGGCAACACCAACAGGCCCGCGAGTACCTGGCCGGGCTGGCCGCCACAGGGCCGCTGAAGTTCCCGGTGGACCAGGCGGAACTGTTGCAGGACCCGTACCTGCAGGCCTTTGTGGGTGCCAAAGGTGTGGAGGCCGACGAGCGCGGCGTGACGCTGCGGATCGGCCCCGAAACCCTGGTCCGCGGCCAGGTCACCGAGCCGCAGGACGTGACCACCGTACTGGGCAACCTGATCGACAACGCGGTGAACGCCGCCGTCGCCGGCTCCTCCCCGGACCGCTGGGTGGAGCTGGAGGTGCTGGATGAACCGCACGACGACGGCGGGACGCTGCACATCGTCGTCGCCGATTCCGGCGACGGGCTGGCCGCCGGGACGGACGCGGAAGCGGTCTTCGCCGAGGGATTTACGACGGCGGCTGGCCCAGTAGTGCCGGCTCCGGCGGCTGCCGGTGGAAGGAGTGGCGGGCGGAGTGGCGGGCAGGGGCTGGGCCTGGCCCTGGCCCGGAAGCTGGCCCGGCGCCGCGGCGGGGACGTCCGCCTGCTGGAGCCGGGGACACCGGGCGGACCCGGTGCCGTGTTTATGGCTTCCCTGCCACGCACAACGGCCGGGACCACCGCCGGGACACCTGCGGGGACCCAGGATTCAGCTGGAAAGGACAATGATGCCTGAGGATTTCAGGGTGCTGATTGTGGACGACGATTTCCACGTGGCCAAGCTGCACGCAACGTATGTGGATTCGGTGGCGGGATTCCTGGCGCTGGCGCCGGTGGGGTCGGCGTCCCTGGCGCTGCAGGCGATCCACAGCCTCCGCCCGGACCTGGTGCTGCTGGATGTCTACCTGCCGGATGCCTCAGGCCTCGACCTGCTGCAGCAGCTGGACGTGGACACCATGATCCTCAGTGCCGCATCGGACGCCGAGTCGCTGCGGAAAGCGTTCCGCCGCGGCGCCCTCGGGTACCTGTTGAAGCCCTTTACGGCCGAGTCGCTCTCGCAGCAGCTACGTTCGTATGCCCGGTACCGCAGGCTGCTGGGCCAGCCCGGGGCCCTGGACCAGGGGTCCGTGGAGCGGGCCAAACGGGCGCTGATCCCGGGGGACGTGACGCCGGCGGCCAAACCCCGCTCCGCCACCGAGGCCGCGGTGTTGGAATCGCTGGTTGCCGGCGAACAGTATTCGGCGGTGGAAGTGGCCACCCGCGTGGGGGTTTCCCGGGCCACGGCGCAAAGGTACCTGTCCTCGCTGGCCGACGACGGCGCCGTCGACATCCAACTGCGCTACGGAACCACCGGACGCCCGGAACACCGCTACAGCCTCCCGCCGGCCTGAGGCCCCACCCCTTGAGCGCGGGTGCGGGCGGATGCGCTAGCTGGCGCTCTTCTGGGCCACGAGCTCGATTTCGACGAGCATCTTCGGGTCAAGGAACGGCAGGACGTGCACGAGGGCCAGCGTGGGGCGGATCTCGCCGAAGACTTCGCCGTGGGCGCGGCCAGCTTCTTCCCATTTGCTGATGTCCGTCAGGTACAGCTTGGACTGGACCACGTCTTCGAAGCTGAAGCCGGCATCGGCCAGGACCGCGCCGAGCTTCTGCAGGATGTATTGGGTCTGCGTGTAGAAGTCCTCGCCCACAATGCCGTCCTCGCCGCTGGCGGCCGTGGCGGAAATATAGAGTGTGTTGTCCACCTGGACGGCACGGGAGTAGCCGAGGGTCTGCTCCCAGACGGAGCCGGTGCCGAATATTTTGCGCATGGTGGGCCTTTCAGTGCCGAAAACGAGTCGGCACCACTTTAGGTTGGCTGGATGTCAAGCCGGTAAACCAGCAGCTTTATGTCGGTGCCCGGAATCAGCCAGTCACGCTCGGGGACTCGTTTGAAGCCTGTCTTCCGGTAGAGACCATGGGCGCTCTCCCAGGTCCCGCCGGTGGTGAGGGCCACGCCCGTGATGCCCTCCAGCGATTTCGCATGCTCAATGATGGCTTCCACCATGGCCTTGCCTGCGCCGCTGCGCTGCACCGCCGGATCCACCACCAGCATCCGGAACTCCAGCTCATCCGGCAGGGCGATGTCGGCGAACGGTTCACCTGCCAGTGCCAGCGTCACGGAACCCACCACCTGCCGGTCCCGCTCGGCAACCCAGATCGTGGCCTTTGCCGCACGTGCGGCAACATCCTGGATCTGCTGCATATAGGGATGGTCCGCGCTGTCGAAATACCCTGCTGCCAGGTACGAGTCCACGGTGATCGTGGCGATGGCCTGGAAGTCTGCCTCAACGGCCGGTCGGATGGTTATTTGCGATTGCACCTGACAATGTTAGTGGGGCAGCACCGTCACAGCGGAAACTTGCCGGACAGGGCCAAGGTCCCGGCGCAGGTCCAGGCGGCCAGCCTGTCCTCGTCGGCGGGTCCGCCGTCCAGCGGACTGGCCAGCCGGGGACGCCGGACCCAGCAACCGGCTTCCTCGGCAATCAACGCACCGGCGGAGAAGTCATGTTCGTTGAGCCCGCGTTCGCCGTAGGCGTCGTGGGTCCCGTCAGCCACCATGCAGAGATCCAGCGCTGCAGAGCCCAGCCGCCGGACGTCGGCAAATCCATCCATCAGGCTGCCCAGAAGCGCAGCCTGCTCGGCGCGGATGGCGGGGTCGTAACTGAAGCCGGTGGCGAGGATCTGCCCGGCGCGGTCCGGCGCCGGGCCCTGGAGCTGGGTCACCCGGCCGCCTTCTTCCAGCCACGCACCCTGGCCGCGGGCAGCGTAGTAGACGCGGCCCAGCGCCGGGGCGTTGACGACGCCGGCCAGCCAGACGCCGTCGGCATCCGCCACTGCCACGGAGGTGGCGTAGTAGACGATGTTCCGGATGAAGTTGGTGGTACCGTCCAGCGGGTCGATGGACCAGCGGTAGCCGGTGGGTGCAGCGGGCCGGGTGGTCCCATGCTCCTCCCCCGTGATGGTGTCCTGTGGACGGGCGGCCGTGATGGCATCCCGGACGGCATTCTCCGCGGCGACATCAAAGGCCGTAACCCAGTCGCCGGCGTCGCCCTTGTTGCTGACGTCAAGCGTCTCGCCATTGCGGGAAGCCAGCACGGCGGCGCCGGCGGCGGCTGCTTGCCGGGCCACCGCAAGCAGTTCGGTGTTGAGATCCGGATGGCTCATTCGGCTGCCTCTTCTGATTCTGTGGGCGTTGGTATGGGCGTGGCTTCGGCAGCGGGGGCCGGGCCGTTCGCAAGGAGCTCCCGGAAGCCGTCCTCGTCCAGGACCGGAATTCCGAGCTGTTCGGCTTTGTCCAGTTTGGTGCCTGCGCTTTCGCCGGCGACGACGTAGCTGGTGTTTTTGGAGACCGAACCGGCCGCTTTGCCGCCCCTGATGAGGATGGCTTCCTTGGCCTCGTCCCGGCTGAAGTTCGGCAGGGAGCCGGTAACCACAATGGTCAGACCTTCCAGCGTGCGCGGCGTGGATTCGTCGCGCTCATCCGCCATGCGGACCCCGGCCGCGGCCCAGCGGTCAACGATTTCCACGTGCCAGTCCTCGGCGAACCATTCCTTCAGCGCGGCCGCGATGGTGGGCCCCACGCCGTCCACATGGGCCAGGTCCTCCTCGGAGGCGTTCCGGATGCCGTCCATGGTGCCGAACGCGGTGGCCAGGGCGCGTGAGGCGCGGGGGCCAACGTGCCGGATGGACAGGGCAACGAGCACCCGCCACAGCGGCTGCGTCTTGGCTTTGGTCAGTTCGTCGAACAGCTTGTTCGTGGTTGCCGTGGGCTTGGATGGCGTCTTGGCCGTTGCCTTTGTCCAGAAGTACGGGACCAGGTCCCACGTACCCGTGCCCACGCCCTTGTCGCGCTTCTCCCGCCAGACCAACACGCCTGCCAGTTTGTTCCGCAGCTCGTCCAGTCCGGAATCCGCAGCCAGTTCAAACAGTGCGGACTCACTGGTCAGGATGCCGTCGCCGGCCGGTTCCACCCTTCCGCCGTTGGTGGCTGGATCCGCACCCGGTCCGGAGGTCAGCGCGATGGCTGCCTCCCAGCCCAGGGCCTCGATATCGAAGCCGCCGCGCCCGGCCAGATGGAAGACGCGCTCCCGAAGCTGCGCCGGGCAGGAGCGGGCGTTGGGGCAGCGGATGTCCACGTCCCCTTCCTTGGCCGGTGCCAGCGGTGTGCCGCAGGCAGGGCATTCGGTGGGCATCACGAAGTCCCGCACCGGCGGTTTCTGCTGGTCGCGCAGGGCGAGCACCGGCCCCACAATTTCCGGAATGACGTCCCCGGCCTTCCGCAGGACAACGATGTCGCCGATCTTCACACCCTTGGCCTTGACCACATCCTGGTTGTGGAGCGTGGCCATCTCCACGGTGGACCCGGCCACCTTGACGGGCGTCATGATGCCGTACGGGGTGACGCGTCCGGTGCGTCCGACGTTGACTGCAATGTCCAGCAGTTTGGTGTGGACTTCCTCCGGCGGGTATTTATAGGCCACGGCCCACCGCGGCACCCGGGTGGTGTAGCCCAAGGCACGCTGGGTGGCGAGATCGTCAACCTTGACCACAATGCCGTCGATTTCATGCATAAGGTTGTGCCGTTGTTCGCCATAGCGCTTGATGAAGGCAAGGATCTCCGGCAGGCCCCCGAGAACCTCGAAGTACGGACTGACGGGAAGGCCCCATTGTTCCAGCACGGCGTAGGTCTGGGACTGGCTCAGGGTTTCCAGCCCTTCGCGCGCACCAATGCCATGGACAAACATCCGCAACGGACGCTTGGCGGTTTCCGCCGGATCCTTTTGCCTGATCGAACCGGCGGCGGCATTCCTGGGGTTGGCCAGCGGCGCCTTGCCGGCTTCGATCAGTGCCTCATTGAATTCCGCAAAAGCCTTGGAAGGGATAAAGACCTCGCCCCGGATTTCCACCTCCGGGGGAAAGCCGGTGCCCGTCAGTTCCGTCGGGATTTCCTTGATCGTCAGGACGTTGTGGGTGATGTCTTCACCCGTGGTTCCGTCACCCCTGGTGGCCGCCCGGACCAGTTTCCCGTCGCGGTACAACAGGTTGACTGCGAGGCCGTCAATCTTCAGTTCCGTGAGCCACGCGAGCTGAGCCGTGTCCCCCAGCTTGCTGACGCCGGCCTCGGCTTTGGTGATCCAGGCCTCCAGCTCCTCCAGGGAAAAGACGTCCTCGAGGCTATACATCCGCTGCAGATGTTCGACGGCGGCGAACGCGGCTGAGACTTCCCCGCCAACCTCCTGCGTAGGCGAATCATTGGCTACCAGCTCCGGATGCAGGGCCTCGATCTCCTCCAGGCGCCGGAACAGTTCGTCGAATTCAGCGTCGGAGACCAGGGGTTCGTCCTCCTGGTAATACGCAAACCGGTACTTCCTGACCAGGTCCGTCAGGTTCTCATATTCTTCGCGCACTGACCCGGCGGGGACGGCGTCCGGCTCGGTTAGTTCCTCAGTGCTGTTTGCTGTTTCCTCTGCGGGGACCGGTGCTGTGCTCACAGACCTATCTTGCCTTACCGCCCCGACATTGCGCCCAAACGCCCGGTGGGCATGGAACGCCCCCATGTAGGTAGCAGTAACTGTCGTTATGAGCGCTCATAACGACAGTTACTGCTACCTAGTTGGGAAGGGCGGGGCTGGCAGGGTCAGTGTGAGGCGAGGCGGTTCCGGCTCCACCAGGCGAAGGCGAGGCCGGCGACTCCCACCAGCAGCACGCCCGCCATGATGGCCAGCAGGCCGGGGCCGCCGAAGAGGCCGGAGCCGTCGTTCCGGGAAACGGCGGCAGCCTGTGTGGGCTTGGCCGACTTGGTGACTGGCTTGTTCCAGTTCGATTCCGTGGACGGGGGTACGGACGACGGCGGGCTGGGGATGGTGGTGCTGGGCGCGGCCGACGGCGATTCCTCAGTCGGCGAAACGCTCGGTTCCGGGGCGAGGGTGGCAACCGGTACCGGTGCTGGCGCCACGGGCGGCGGCGGCGGGGGCTCGATCACGGGGGCCGCCGACGTCTGCGTCGGGGATGGAGTTGAGGTGTCCGTCGGCCCGGGCTTCTGATTGCCCGGCTCACAATTAATGATGCACAAACCCGGTGCCGGTTCGCCGTCGTCGGCCTGCGCCGGGGCCGCCGCAGAAAGGCCAACCAGGAGCGCCAGCACCGCAGCCACCGCAGCAGCTGAAACGTCGCGGAGCACGGATGAGGATCGGATCATGGTTACCTTTTCGACAGTGCGCGGCACCCCTTCCGCGGCGAAACAGTGTTTCCGGTAGTCTCCTACAACGCGCCACGGGCCTGCAAATCCGTTGGATTTACGGCCCGGTGGAAGGCAACGGCTCAGCCCCTGTTTTCCGGCGGCAGGGCAATCTGCAGTTTCCGTGCCTTGCCGCGTCCCACGATGTAGCCGCGGCCAGGTATGAACTCCGGACTGACCCGGCCCAGCGACGTGTTGAGCAGGCTGTCCCCTTCGATGTCCCCCGGGTTGATGAGCAGGCCCCGGCGTCCGGATTTGAAGGGCTGGGCCAGGGACCAGGCGGAGGACCAGGTTGACGTTTCCGATTCCCCGATGACCCACTGGTCGGCCTTGATGGAGGCCGACACGAGCTGCGAAACGCCCGATTCCGCAACGGTATCCGTGAACTCGGTCAGGCCTTCGATGAAGATCTTCAGTTTCCCGGGGTTCCCGGAGGAGTGTTCGGTGAGGTCCTCGATGATCTCAGCCAGGTCATCGGCACACCCACCACCGAACGGTTCCAGAGCGGCAGCGACGCTACTGCGGAGCGGCGCGAGCCGATGTACACCAACTCCGTGTCCGGATTGGATCGGCGCAGCGCGTACGCCAGGGTCACCAGCGCCACCGTCCCGCCGGTCCGCCACGGGATCGAGTCGATGAGACCGCCGATCGTCCGGGCGGCCGCTGCGGCCGCAGGCGGTGTGGCAGGTGGACCTGCGGGTTCGTGGGCGGGGTGTGCAGGAGCCAGGCTGGCCGCTGCCTCCGGCTGTCCTGGAGCGTTCGCCTGTGCCGCATCGACCGGTGCCGGAGACGCGCCAACAGGTGCCGCGGGGACGGCGTGATCTTCCTCTGGTTCGTCCCGGACGGCTGCGTCCTCGATGCTGCGGACAACAGTCCGTTCCCAGAGGTGGTCGTAGCTGCCGGTCATTTCGTGGGCCGGGACCTGATCAGGATATGTGGGTTCCGGGGCGGGCTCCATGTCCGGCCCGGCTTCCGGGGCTTCGGCAGCAAAATTGGAGTCGTCGTCCAGGAGCCCCATCACCGTTTCTGCCTAGACCTCCCGGTCATGCTCCGGCGCTGGTTCAGACGCAGGTTCAGGTGCAAGTTCAGGTTCCGGCTCAGCTTCCGCCTCAGGTGCAGTTTCCGGCGCGGGTTCAGAGTCAGGCTCCGCTACCGTTTCATTGACCGGTCCAGCGTCCGCTACGAGGACGACGCCGCCGACAGCGGTGGGTGCCTCGACCTCAGCGGGTGTGGCCAGCCGGAGCCGCCACCTCGTCCGCCGGAGTTCCGGTGAGCGACACTGTCAGCGACTCCAGCAGGACCACGCCATCGCTGAGCGGCAACGCGGGCCCGGGCTGGCCGTTTCCGGCCACAGTGAGGCGGTACCACTCGGGTGTGTCCAGGCGGCGCTCCGTCCAGGTGGTGACGTCCCTCCCGTTCAGGTCCACCGGGCCGCCGGGCAGCTGCACGGTCAGGTCCAGGTCGCCGCGGAGGAAGATCCGGAGCGCGTCACCGGAATCCACTATCCCGAACGACGGTATCTGCGCCAGGGAAACGCCGAAACTGCTGGTGACGGCGTGGAGCACTTCGTGGCTTCCGGTGCGTGCTCCAGCAGTTCCCACAGGGACTGGACCAGGGCAGGCGGGGGTCCCGGGACCCAGGAGGACCACAGTGTTGGCCCGGACAACACCGAGCCAAGTGCCCGCGGCGTATGTTGCGGTGGCCATGTCAGTGTTCCCCTCTTCCGTCGTCCCGGCCGGCCGGCCGGCTGGCGTCAACAATCCGCCCCCGGGGCAGGGTGACCTCTTCCGCGGCATCAGCGGAGGGGCGGGGCGCCGTGGTGGCGATGCCGCCGTCGTTCATCACGTTCCTGGCGTCCACCACAATGACGGTGACGTTATCCCTTCCGCCGTTGCGGAGCGCGGCCTGGATCAGGGCATCCACCGCGTCCTGCGGATGGCCCACGGTGCTAAGGATCCGGAACATGTGCTCATCCGTCAGCTCTGCGTTGAGCCCGTCCGAGCAGACCATGATCCGGTCGCCTTCCTCCACGGGCAGGAGCCAGTAATCAGCCTCGGTCTCGTCCCCCGTGCCCAGCGCCCTCGTGACAACGTGGCGGCGGGGATGGACGGTGGCCTGCTCAGGCGTGATTTCACCGGCATCCACGAGTTCCTGGACCTCCGAATGGTCCACGCTGACCTGCTCGAAGTGCCCCTGGCTCAGCCGGTACGTGCGGGAATCCCCGATGTTCATGACCAGCCAGTACGGCATGCCCATCTGTTCCACCACAACGGCTCCGGTGAGCGTGGTCCCGGCGCGGGCACCTGTCACCTCCCGGATGGAACTGTCGGCGCGGAGCAGATATTGCTGGAGCACTGCCGCCGTGATGCTGCGCTCCCCGGTAGCGAGCTGCGGCATGGCAGCCAGGGCGCGCACACACATGCCGCTGGCAATCTCGCCGGCTTCGTGTCCGCCCATGCCGTCTGCCACGGCGAAGACGGGGTCGGAGGCGATGAAGGAATCCTCGTTCAATTCCCGGCGCAGCCCGCGGTCCGTTCCGCAGCCGTAACTGAGGCTGAGGCCGGTTCCGTGGTCTGCGTCAGCTGGGTCACTGGCGGGCTGTGAGTTCATGCTTGTCCTAGGTGGAAGGAACGGTCACCAAAGTGGACAGTGGATCCCGGGCTGACAAAAGCGGGCACGCCCGGCTGCAGTGGGGTGCGCCGTCCGTCCGGTGTTGTGACGGCGCTGCCGTTGGTGGAGTTCCGGTCCGTCACCCAAATGCCGGCACCGTCGGTCAGCAGGTGGAGGTGCGTCTTGGAGATCGAGCGGCCGGGATCACTGACCGCCAGGAGCTGGGCCTGCTGCTCCCCCGCCTGGCCAAGGGGGTTCCTGCCCAACAGGACGTTGCGGTCGAGACGGAAGTCCCGGCCGTCGTCGAGCTTTAACCGCAGCACGGCGACGGGCGCCGCATTCGTTGCGCCGCCGCGCATCTGCGTGCGGTCGAGGTCGTCATCGGGATGGAACTGGGCGCCCGGCGCGGGAACGGCAGGGGCCGCGTACGGGACATGCGGCTGGAAAGGAGTGGACGACGGCGGCGCGTCCGGCTGGGGTGCGAACGACGGCGGCGCGGCTGACGGTTGAGCCGTGTACGGCTGCGGGGCGTACGGCTGCACGGGTTGTTGGACCGGCGGCTGTTGGGCGGACACAACCTGGGGCGGCTTTGCGGCCCCGGCCACAGGCGACGCGACCTGCTGGACAGGCGGGAGTTCCAGGGGCGCGAAACTGTACGGGCCCTGGATGCCGCCGGACGTGATGGGGTTCCGGCCGTCCTTGACGTCGAACACCAGCGTTTTGGCCACGGTGTCATGCCAGCCGCGGAGCCCGCCGTTGCGGTCCCAGGTGTTGGAAACCACCACCAGCACGGCCCACACCGCGCCGACCAAAAGCAGCGGTCCGAGGATGAAGACAGCCACATCGAACCATTTGAAAATGACGATGGCCACGGCGGCCAGGAGCGCCAGGATGATGCCCGCGCCGGTGATGAGGCCGCGCAGGAACACTCCCCCGGCGCCGGGGGCGTAACCATCCTTGTCAGCGCTGCGGATGCCCATGACGTGGTTGCCGAGGGTCTTCCCGGACCGGCCTTCCATGCCCACCAGGACCGCCAGGTAGACCAGCGTCAGTCCCAGGCCGATGCTGCCGAACAGCACCAGCGAACCGGTGTCATAGATGATGAAGCCGCCGCTTTGGGTGCGGGTGATTCCCGCGAATCCGATGGCGAAAGTCACCACCAGGACCGCGATGGGGGCCAGCCAGTCGAGCACTGCTGCGCCGAGCCGTTTCCCCGCCGTGGCCGGAACAAGCTCAAGATTGGCTGCCATTCCCGTTCCTCCCCCTGGAGCCGTTTGTACTACCGGGATAGTACCGGGATTCTGGCTGGCGTGCGCCGCCGCACGCTCCTTCATGGCCCGCTGTGCATGGTCCACGTTGCGTCCGCTGCGTGCCGCCCTGTTGGGCAGCGGAGCACCGCACGCCGGACAGAACGTGGCGCCGCCCCGGATCAGTTGCTGGCACTGCTGGCAGCGCTCGGCCTCGTTCATCATGAGTCAGTGGGGTTCTTCCTTCCAGGGTTCCGCATAACGGTGGACTCATCAGGCTCGGAAGCCGCCGCCGCCGTCCCGGATCCGCTGTCCTGAACTGCCGGATTCGGGGTTCCGGCACCGTCCGGGCCGGTCCCCACCCTACCGGTGGCGGACCGCCATCCGGGGGAACCCTGGCCGGACGGACGCACCAGCGGGCCCAGCCCGAGCCTGGTACCGCGCAGCTTAAGGGCGTTGCGGCCATCAGCCAGCAGCGACCGGGGCGAGAAGCGGGCCTGCTGGCGGCGCCAGAACCCCAAAGTCCCGGCCATCTCCTTCAGCGAGCCGTCCACGATGGTCCAGTATTCCCGGACCTCCTCCTCGCTGGGCTGGCCGGCGCCGAAGATGGAGGCATCCGCACGGTGCGCCAGCATGGTGGGGGTCTGCCCGGTGGCCGGGAACGAGTCAGCAAGCACCACTGCGCTTTCGCGCCGGGTTGCACGGGTGTCGATGCCGGCGCCCAAATCCGAGGCGAGGCTCACCACCTCGTTCCAACCGCCGCCCACACGCTGGGCCGGGTGCCCCTCCGTGAGGCGGGCCTTCCGGCGTCGTGATTTAAGGAGCGCGATCAGCAGCAGCGGCAGGGCAAGGATGGACAGCGGGATCAGGGCAATGCCCAGGGCCCCGAGCAGGGCACCCCAGAAGAGCCACGGATTGTTTTTCTTCTCGTCGGCGTCCGGCGGGATGGGGACGTTGTCCTTGGGCGGTGTGGGGTCGAAGCTGACCCAGCCCACCCGGTCGAAGGCCACCTCAACCCAGGCGTGGACGTCCTTGCCCGTGACCTTTACCTCGCCGGCGCCGTTCTCGGGGCTGGTCGGCTCGAGGTAGAAGCCCATGACGACGCGTGACGGGATGCCCAGGTGGCGGAGCATCAGCGACATGGACACGGCATACTGCTCGTCGTCGCCGAGCATCTGCTTGGCGGTCAGCAGGTTCCTGATCCGCGACGAGCTGTGTCCGGAAACGCTGGGCAGCTGGCCGTCAGCCACCAGGCCGTTGCTGAAGGCGCCCGTCTTTTGGAAATGCGCCTCGATCTGGCGGACCCGGTCAATCGCGGTGGGCGCATCGGCCGAGAGGTCGTTGGCCTGTGACCCCACCACCGGCGGGACCTCGACGGCGTCCGGCAGCGTAATCTTCGCGAAGTCGTACTGTGTCAACTGACCGTGTTCGAGCTTCACGGGATCGGACACCTGGACGCTGTAGGAATCGCCCTTGGACAGGCCCTGCGTGGTCACGGCCGTGTCTGTGCCTGCGTTGAAGTACAGGCCCGACGCCGCGGCGGAGGCGCTCTGGTCAAAGCTCAGGCCGGTGGTCTTCCGGCCTCCCGGGAGTAGCCCTGGTAATCCTCGATGGTGATGTCGATGGAGTAGTCATTCGAGGGGACGATGCCGGAGGTGTCGGCCAGGGTGTTGATGGATTCGGTGTCGCCCACCTTGCTGAAGCTGCCGGAGCCGTTGGGATCCATGTTGTAGTTGGCGCCGTTGAAGGCATCCAAAGCCCCCAGCCGGACACGGCCGTCCCGGGGCAGTCCTTTGACCACGAACAGGGTGTCGTCTTTCTTGTCCTTGACGAACGTCCGGAAGCTTGCCAGGGGCGTGACGTAGTCCTTGGGATCGAACGGCGGAACCACCACGTTGCGCAGGACCTTGCGGTCACCGCTGGCGGTGACCAGGGGCGCCGCCACCGCGGTAATGGCGACGTTTGCGGCGATCACGGCAGCGGCCGTGCCCAGCCGGCGGAGCTTGGCCCGCTGGGCTGTGGCCGCATCGGTCTGCGGACGGTTGACTGAGACTTTTCGCGTGTCGCTGCGCCGCAGCGCGTCACGGCGGAAGGTGGCCCAGGCAATCGCAATGACGGTGAGATCGATGCCGCGCTCCACGGTGAGGAAGGCAGCGTTGGTGCTGAAAGCTATGCCCGTGACGAAAAGCCCCAGCACGGGAAGCAGTGGCCAGTAACGATCTTGTTGTGGCGCTTCTTGAGACCGAATTTCCCCAGCAGTGATGTCACAGCGTTACTAATCCCTCAATTGTGTCGCGGCCCCCAGTGCGGCCCCCCAAAGACCCGATACCGGGCTCTCTGTTCCCCGCGTCAGCCTACCGAAGCATGGCTGCGGCCGCGATGGGGAGCGCCCCCCTAGCGCTGCGGGACAGGCCGCCGCCACGGTCGACTATAGCGTGATACGCCAACAACTGGATAAACCCGCAGGTCGCGGCCGGGGACGGTAAACGGCTAGTCGAGGACCAGGCCTTTTCCTTGACCGCGTGCCAGAAGCACGGGATGGATTTCGCCGAACCCGCGGACATTTTCAGCAGGCTGCGGAACGAGAATGAAGCGCTTGTCCTGGTCCAGCGCGGAAGCAGTCATGGAGTCGATCAGGACCGTTCCCGGATCCGCCAACGTGGTAAGCCGGGCGGCGAGGTTGACTGTGGGGCCGTAGATGTCCCCGAGCCGGGACAGGATCCTGCCCCAGACCATCGCCACCCGCGCTTCCGGCAGGATCTCGTCTTCGGTGAACGCCTGTGCCAGGGCCAGCGAGATCTCGGCACCGGCAGCCGGCGTTTCCGCGATATACAGGACTTCGTCGCCTACGGTCTTGACCAGCCGCCCGCCGCCAACGGAAATGATCTCGGCGCATTTGTTCTCAAAGCGCTGGACCAGCCGGGCGAGGGTCTTTTCATTCATCCGGCGGGAGAGACTCGTATACGAAACCAGGTCAGCAAAGCCGACAGCGCGGGCCAGCGGCAGCGGGGCGTCGTCTTCGTCCCCGTCGCGGCCTTCTTCGCTGGCCTGCAGGCCGGCCTCGGCGCGCACGGCCAGGCGTTGCACGCCGGCATTGAGCTGCCGCCGCCACGAATAGACCAGCATCTCCTCCAGCGCGTCCAGCAGGGAGGGCAGTTCCTTCACCAGGCGCTTGCGGGCCACAGCGTCGGTGACGCCCTGCTCGTGGACCATGTCCTCCACCAGGGCCTCGATCTGCCAGACCACCATGCGGTCTGTCATCTGTCCGATGGACCGGGTCACGGAGATGGCGGCCTCTTCGGTCAGCACCCCGGTGCGGACCAGATCAACCACGGTGGACAGCGCAGCCTGATCCCGTTCGGTGAAGGCGACGTCTTCGTCGCCGAAGTTCGGGAAGCCGAGGGCACGCCACAGCTTACGGGCAGAAAGGAGGGACAGCCCTGCGCCGGCGGCCACCTCACGGCGCCGCAGCTTCCGTTCGCCGCCCAACAGCCGGGCCTCGAGAGCCTTGGCAGCCACTCGTTCCGGAGAGAGTGTGCCTGTCGCCGGGTGGGCGGCTTCGGGCACGGCGGGAGCCGGCAGGTCCGCTTCGTCCCGCTGGTCCTCATCGTTCATCGTCTCCACCTTCTCTCAACTCCCACGGCAGCACTTCGTCTGTGTAATCCGATATCTCATCAGTCCCCGGGTCCCCGCCCACAGGCAGTTCGTCAATCGCATCCAGCACGAAGTCCCGGAACCGCACTGCTTCCGGGACGTCCTGGATGTTCACCACACCTTGGTACCCGGTTTCCAAGGATATATTCCCGGAGCGCAATATGCGCTGCAGCACCGACTGGTGGACCGTCACGTTGCGGATCGACGCGAGGTTGACCTGCTCGTCCCGGCGCCGCACCATGCCATAGCGGGCAATAATCCGCCGGCTCGTGAGGATGTACCGGGTTGCCTGCCACCGCAGGAGCCGAGGCAGGCAATATGCCAACCATATCCACGCAGCGGCCAAGACGCATGCAAGGACGATCCAGGGTGTCCAGTCAGCGGAAGCCACCGGCACCAGCCGGGTAGCCTCGCCCCGCACGGTCCAGGCACTGGCAAAAGCTGCAGCGGCCGGTGCGGCAATAAAGGCTGCGGCCGGGCCGACCAGCTTCCTCGGCTGCGGGCGGGTGATCGTAATGACCTGCTCGCCCGGCACGAGGCCTTTACGCATAGCCGCTTTCAGCGCCCTGGCCTGGCGGGGTCCACGGGCGCAGGTGGACAACATCGCCGGCGGTGACCACATGCTCGCGGCGATCCTTATCCACCACCAGCAGTGAGCCGTACTCGTCCAGCCTCGAAGCGTGCCCGATGATCTCGTGGTCACCGGGCAGCTGCGCGCGCACTTGCTTGCCCAGCGTCGCCATGGCGGACTCCACCCGTTTGTGGAGCGAAGGGCCGCCGGCAATCCCGGCGGCGGGGTCGCCGTCGGCATTGCAGAAGCTGCGGTAGAGCACGGCGAAATGGGCGAGGTAGCTCTTGAGCAGCACGGTCCGATCAACAGTCAGCGGTTCTTCCAGGGCAACCGACGTCGCTGTGGGCACCGGGAGTTCCGACGCGGTCAAAGTCACGTTCAGGCCGGTCCCCAAAATGACCGGAGGAACAGAACCGTCCCCCATGGGCCCCAGCTGGGCCAGGATCCCCGCGATCTTGCGGCCACGGACCAGGACATCATTGGGCCACTTGAGCTCGGCCGGAAGGCCCGCGGTCTCAAGAAGCGTCTGCCGCAGCGCCAGCGCGCCCAGCAGTGATAGCCACGAATACGTGTGCGTGGGCAGGGGCCTGCCCTCGGCATTGGCGGGCCGCAGGACCAGGGACACCGACACGGAGCTCAGCGGCGGCGCTTCCCACCGCCGGTCCAGGCGTCCGCGGGCAGCGGTCTGGTACTCGGCTGTCAACACCGACAGGTCCGGCCACTCCTTTGGCTCAACCGTCACCGAGCGCAGGAGGTCCGCGTTGGTGGAACCGGTGGAGTCCACCACCACCACCTTGGCGATGCCGGTGGCCGCCAGGAAATCCTGGTCCGCCAAGGCTCCACGATCCAACGGATTTCCTGGGGTGTGTGAGTCATCCATGGTTGAATCCTATCGACTCAGGCGCCGCCGCTGGCTGTTCCCACAGCCACATGACTGGAACCCGCAGCTCAGAGGAATATGTCCGGAACCAGGCGATCCTCCGCGGCCCCGAGGCTGTACGGACGGAAGTCGGTGACACCCGCCGCGCGGAGCACCTGTTCGTCCGTGTAGAAGTTGCCGCTGGGTGCACCGGCGCCGGCCAGATTGCCGCCGGTCAGGACGGCGTGGGCTGCGTCGGCCATGATCTGTGGTCCGCGCGCGGCCTGGACGATCTCCTGGCCGCCGGGCATGTTCCGGATGGCCGCGGTATCGATGAGGGTGCACGGCCAGAGCGAGTTGACGTTGATTCCGTCGGCCTTGAGTTCTTCGGCAAGGCCCAGCGTGGTGAGGCTCATCCCGTATTTGGCCATGGTGTAGGCCAGGTGCCTGCCTGCCCAGTGGGGGTCAAGGTTCAGGGGCGGCGACAGCGTCAGGATGTGTGCGTGGGCCGATTTGCGCAGGGCGGGCAGTGACAGCTTGGACAGCAGGAACGTGCCGCGGACATTGATGTCCTGCATCAGGTCGTAGCGTTTCATGTCCACGTCGTCGGTGGTGGAGAGATCGATCGCGGATGCATTGTTGAGCACGATGTCGATCCCGCCGAAGCGTTCGACGGCGGCCGCCACGGCTCCTGCGACGTCTTCGTCGCTGCGCACATCACCGACGATTGCCAGGGCGTGGCCCCCGGCGGCCTCCACCTGCTCGGCGGCGCTGAAGACGGTGCCTGCCAGCTTGGCGTGGGGCTGGCCGGTCTTGGCCATCAGGACAATATTGGCACCGTCCTGTGCCGCCCGGGTGGCAATGGCCAGCCCGATGCCGCGGCTGCCGCCGGACATCAGAATGGTGCGGCCCCGAAGGGACCCGGCGGCCTGGTACGGCGTTGCGGCAGTGGACCGTGCGTCGTTGCTGGAAGTCATGGCTCCACTGTAGCCGAGGTATGTTACTGGTGAGTAACATAGGGCTGACCGCTGGAAAGTGCGGAAAATTGTAGGTTTTCTACAGTCGTCCCACACAGATGCGTCATTAGACTAGCCAGCAGGGTTCGTCTTTTGTGTGGAATCTACTTAAAACCCGCACCTGACCTGCCAGTTACCACCGCACGCTGCACCACATTGTTACAGCACCAATCTGCTACAGAGCCGGAGACACTTGATGAGCCACGATCTGACAACGACAGCGGGAAAGATCGCCGATTTCCGCGACCGCCAGGCCCGTGCAGAACAACCCTCCGGCCCCGAAGCCATCGAGAAGCAGCACGCACGCGGCAAGAACACTGCCCGCGAGCGCGTGGACCTGCTGCTGGACGAAGGCTCGTTTGTGGAGCTTGACGCGCTGGCGGTGCACCGCTCCACCGCCTTCGGCATGGAAAAGAAGAAGCCGCTCGGCGACGGGCTGGTCTCGGGCTACGGCACCGTGGACGGGCGTCCCGTTGCCGTCTACAGCCAGGACTTCTCGGTCTACGGCGGATCGTTGAGCCAGGTCAACGGCGAGAAGATCGTCAAGGTCCAGGAATTCGCCCTGCGCAACGGCTGCCCCGTAGTGGGCATCCTCGACGGCGGCGGTGCCCGCATCCAGGAAGGTGTGGCCTCCCTTGCCATGTTTGCCGACATCTTCCGCAATAACGTCCACGCTTCCGGCGTCGTCCCGCAGATCTCGCTCATCATGGGACCGTCAGCCGGCGGCGCGGCCTACTCCCCCGCCCTCACGGACTACGTGGTGATGGTGGACAAGACCTCGCACATGTTCATCACGGGGCCGGACGTCATCAAGACCGTCACGGGCGAAGACGTGGACATGGAAACCCTCGGCGGCGCCCGCCAGCACAATGCCAACACAGGCACCTCCACGTACCTCGCCTCCGACGAAGCCGATGCCATCGATTTCGTCCGCGAGCTGCTGGACTTCCTGCCGTCCAACAACCTCGCCGAGGCCCCGGTGCTGGAGCACCAGCAAGAGCTGGAGATCAACGACGACGACCTCGCCCTGGACACGCTCGTCCCCGACTCTGCCAACCAGCCGTACGACATGCGCACAGTCATCGAACAGATCGTTGACGACGCACACTTCCTGGAGATGCAGTCCCTGTATGCCCCCAACGTCATCATCGGCTACGGC
Organism: Pseudarthrobacter raffinosi; assembly: GCF_023913735.1. Lineage (GTDB taxonomy): Bacteria > Actinomycetota > Actinomycetes > Actinomycetales > Micrococcaceae > Arthrobacter > Arthrobacter raffinosi. Next base: position 282,293 of record NZ_JAMXBH010000001.1, on the reverse strand, counting down.
AGGGTTGAGGGACACACCGTGGGGATCGTGGCCAACCAGCCGCTGCAGTTCGCCGGCACGCTGGACATTGCAGCCTCGGAGAAGGCCGCCCGCTTCGTCCGGAACTGCGACGCCTTCAACGTCCCCATCATCACCCTGGTGGATGTGCCCGGCTTCCTGCCCGGCAAGGACCAGGAGTTCCAGGGCATCATCCGCCGCGGCGCCAAGCTGCTGTACGCCTACGCCGAAGCCACCGTCCCCAAGCTGACGGTCATCACCCGCAAGGCTTACGGCGGCGCGTACATCGTGATGGGCTCCAAGAAGCTCGGCGCGGACCTGAACCTGGCGTGGCCCACGGCGCAGATCGGCGTGATGGGTGCCCAGGGCGCCGTCAACATCCTGTACCGCCGCGACCTGGCCGCCGTTGCGGAGGCCGGCGGGGACGTTGAGGCCCGGCGCGCCGAGGTCATCCGCCAGTACGAAGAAGAGTTGCTGAACCCCTACCAGGCCGCCCAGCTGGGCTACGTGGACGCGGTCATCGCACCGTCCGATACCCGGGGCCAGATCATCAGGGGCCTCCGCGCCCTCCGCGACAAGCGGGCGAGCCTGCCCACCAAGAAGCACGGGAACATCCCGCTGTGATCGCGAAAGATCCGCTGGTCGGAGCCCCGTTGGTTGAGCCTGTCGAAACCAATGCGCCCGCCGATGCCCCCGTGCTCTCTGTGGTCAAAGGGCAACCCTCGGCCGAGGAACTCGCGGCGCTGACCGCCGTCGTGCTTTCCCTGGGCAGCGCGGACGCCGTGGCCGACGGGAAGCCCACCGCCCGTGACTGGGTGCGCCGCCAGCAGCTGCGGCTCGCCCCGACGCCGGGTCCCGGCGCCTGGAGGCGGAGCCGGGGTTAGGCTCGTGGGGTGACTACCGAAGCCGCCCCCGCCGCCCGTCCGCACTCCGCCATCGATGCCGTGGCGGATGACTATACCGACACGCTTATCCGCCTGAACCCGTCGCTTGCCACCGAGTTGGGGCTGCCGGGGCATGAGACCGAGTACCCGGATTACTCCCCCGCCGGCATCGCTGGTTTCGCAGCGGAAGCCCGCAAGGCCCTTGCTGCCCTGGAGGGCCTCGCGCCCCAGGACGACGTCGATACCGTCACCCTGGACGCCATGCGGGAACGGCTGGGCCTCCAGCTGGAAATCCACGAGTCCGGCTGGGACGTGGCGGAGCTGAACAACATCGCCTCCCCCGCACAGGACATCCGGGCCATTTTCGACCTGATGCCCACAGACACCGCTGAGCACTGGGAACACATCGCCGGCCGCGCGCTGAACGTCGGGGGCGCCCTCCGCGGCTACACCGAATCACTGCGCCAGGCCCGGGACGCGGGCAAGGTCGCGGCCGAACGCCAGGTTTCAATCGTCATCGAGCAGACCACCAAATACGCCGCCGAAGACGGCTTCTTCGCCAAGCTCACCACCGAGGCCCGGACTGCGGACGGTCCCCTGCCGGGCGAAACGCAGGAAACGCTCGACGCCGGCGCTGCCGCTGCCCGGCGTGCCTACCGGGAGCTCGCGGAGTTCCTCCGCACGGAACTGCTCCCTGCCGCGCCGCAGCAGGACGCAGTTGGCCGGGAACGCTACGCCCTGGCCTCGCGCTCCTTCCTGGGCGCCGCCGTCGACCTCGAAGAGACCTACGCGTGGGGAGTCCAGGAACTCGACCGGCTCATCGCCGAGCAGGAAAATGCTGCGTCCATCATCAAGCAAGGGGCCAGCGTCGAGGAGGCCAAGGACGTCCTCAACAACGACCCTGCCCGCCAACTCAAGGGAACGGAGGCCCTCAAGGCGTGGATGCAGGAACTCTCGGACAAGGCAGTTGCTGAGCTTGCCGGCGTGCACTTCGAGATCCCGGACGTGATGAAGAAGCTTGAATGCCTTATCGCCCCGACCGACGAGGGTGGCATTTACTACACGGGCCCCTCGGATGACTTCAGCCGTCCCGGCCGGATGTGGTGGTCAGTTCCTGCCGGCGAAGACACTTTTACCACCTGGGCCGAAACCACCACGGTCTTCCATGAAGGCGTCCCCGGCCACCACATGCAGGTGGCCACCGCCACCTACCGGCGGGAACTGCTGAACAAGTGGCGGCGCAACATCTGCTGGACCTCCGGCCACGGCGAGGGCTGGGCCCTATACGCCGAAAAGCTTATGCAGGAGCTCGGGTACCTGGCCGATCCTGGCGACCACATGGGCATGCTGGATATGCAGCGGATGCGGGCGGCCCGCGTGGTGTTCGACATCGGCGTCCACCTGGAACTGGAGATCCCCGAACGCTGGGGTAGCGGAACATGGACCCCGGAGGCGGGCTACGAGTTCCTCAAGGAAAACCTGCCCATCAGCGAAGGCCAGCTCAAATTCGAATTCACCCGCTACCTCGGCTGGCCCGGCCAGGCCCCGTCCTACAAAGTGGGACAGCGCCTCTGGGAACAGATCCGGGCCGACCTCGAAACCCGGCCCGGCTTCGACCTCAAGGCCTTCCACACGCGAGCGCTGAACATCGGCTCCGTAGGCCTCGATACCCTCCGCCGGGCGCTGCTCTCTTAGGTCTCTCGTGGCCCCGGCGGGGCCCGCATCCTCGGCGTGCTGCTCCTTCGTCGCTCTGACGCACGCTGCCGGATGCGGCCCCCACCGGTGATTGAGCCTGTCGAAATCCCCTCCTCGGTGAGACTCTTGCCACATCCGGGCTGGGAATAACTTCACAATTGCCTTGTGGGGCGGCGGATTTAGAGGGATTCCCGGGCTTTGAACGCGATTGGGCAGCGTAACATTTCTCAACATCTGTTCGCCGTGATAAGAAACCCGGGCCTAGCGTGTTCTGGTGAGCACTCAAACCCGCACCCCCGAATCCGCAGGAAAGACCGGCTTCCAGCTGCCCACGTGGGCCGGCTCGTTCGGTTTCCAGATCATCGCCGCCCTCATTGTGGGCCTTGGCCTCGGCCTGCTGGCCAAGTACACGGGCAGCACCAAGGCAGAGCCCAACGGTCTCGGCGCCACGCTGCAGACCATCGGCTCCAGCTACGTTTCACTGCTGCAGACCGCGGTGGTTCCGCTGATCTTCACCGCCGTGGTGAGCTCGATCTCGAACCTGCGCCAAGTCTCCAACGCCGCCAAGCTGGCCTGGAACACCCTGCTGTGGTTCGCCATCACGTCCCTGATCGCCGTCGTGATCGGCATCGGCCTCGGCGTGCTCCTGCAGCCCGGCGCCAACACCGGCATCACCCAGGAGGCCAAGTACGCCGGCAAGTCCGGTGACTGGTGGTCCTTCCTGATCGGGCTGTTCCCCAAGAACTTCCTCGGCCTCGGTGCCAGCTCCACCGTGACTGAAAGCGCCACCGCGGCCACCACAGTCAGCACCTCCATCAGCTTCAACGTGCTCCAGATCCTGGTGATTGCCATCGCCGTCGGCGTCGCCGCCCTCAAGGTCGGCAAGGCTGCCGAGCCGTTCCTGAACCTCAACGCTTCGGCGCTGGCCGTCATCCAGAAGGTCCTCTGGTGGATCATCCGCATCGCCCCGCTCGGCACGGTGGGACTGATCGGCAACGCCGCGGCCGTATACGGCTGGGACACCATCGGCGCGCTCGGCAAGTTCACCTTCGCCATCTACGTGGGCCTGGCCCTGGTGCTGTTTGTGGTTTACCCGACGCTGATCCGCTCGCACGGCCTGTCCGTGAAGCAGTACTTCTCCGGGGTATGGCCCGCCGTGCAGCTCGCGTTTGTGTCCCGCTCCTCGATCGGAACCCTGCCGCTGACCCAGCGCGTCACCGAGCGCAGCCTGGGTGTTCCCCGCGCCTACGCTTCCTTCGCCGTACCCCTGGGGGCCACCACCAAGATGGACGGCTGCGCCGCGATCTACCCCGCGATCTCCGCCATCTTTGTGGCCCAGTTCTTCGGCGTCCAGCTGGAAGCCAGCCACTACCTCCTCATCGCGCTCGTCTCGGTTCTCGGTTCCGCCGCAACGGCCGGCACCACCGGCGCAGTCGTAATGCTCACCCTGACGCTCTCCACGCTGGGGCTGCCCCTGGCCGGCGTGGGACTCCTGCTGGCGATCGATCCCGTCCTGGACATGGGCCGCACCGCGGTCAACGTCGCGGGCCAGGCACTGGTCCCCACCATCGTGGCCAAACGGCAGGGCATGCTCGACGAGGCGCTCTACAACGCACCCCGCAACGGCACTCCGTTTGTGGACGACGACGCCGACTCCTCCGCCGCGGATCCTTCCGCCATCGCCGGAGGTACTGACTCTCCGGAAGCCGGACGCGAACTGGCCGACGCGAAGGCCTGACCCACAGCTCGAACAGCAAACAGGAGAAGTCCCCGGGAAGTGCTCCCGGGGACTTCTCCTTATTCTGTGCCGGGATTCGCTCAGCCCGGCCTCTTGTTAGCGGCCGCCACCTCCGATGACTCCGTTCTGGACCGCCTTGGTCACGGCGTCGGCCTCGGCCTGGGTCAGCTTGCCGTCGGTGACGGCCTGGTCCAGGCGCGTCTTCAGAGCCGCGGCGCGATCTGCCTGCTCGGCGGTGCGCAGCTCTTCAAGCGCCGCCGTGACCTTGGCCTCGTCGATGCCGAGCGTCGCCGCGAGGGACTTCGCGAGCTCGGCCTGCTTCGCGGCCGGGTCCGGCCGGGTTCCTTCAGTTCCGTCGGCCGGCGGGGTGGTGGGCTTGTTGGCCTCGCGGTAGGCCTTCAGGGCCTCCGTCACCTTGGCCTCGTCCACGCCCAGCTTGGTGGCAAGTTCCGCTGCGTCCACGCCGCGGAAGCCGCCGTGGCCATGGCCGCCCCGCAAGCCCTTCCCTTCAGCTGGGGCAGTGCCGGTGCTCCCGTCGGCGGAGGCGCTTGAGCTGGCGCTGGGGGTGGGCGTCGGCGTCGTGGTTGCGGACGCCATGCCGGCGACGCCGATCCCGGCGCCAAGGGCCAGCGCGGTGCCCGTGAGGCCAAGGGCAATTCTCTTTGTGCGTACCATTCTTGTCTCCTGGATCTGCCGTCCGGTGACGGCTGGTGAAGATGTCCCAGACGGGACTCTTCCAGTCTTCGGCGGCAGGTTCAGGCTCAGCTGTCGGGAACCTTTCATCTTCCTGTGAATCAACTTGCGCGGCGTGCAAACTTGCACGTAGTGTAATTTAATGCCCGAACTTCTCTCGCGCCGTGAGCTGAACAAAGCCGCCACCCGCCAGGCCATCACCGATGCCGCTTTGACCCTGCTGCGCGCCCGGGGACCCGGGAATTTCACGGTGGAAGACATCGCCGAATCTGCCGGGGTCTCGCGCCGCACCTTCTTCAACTACTTCAGCAGCACCGAGGCCGCGCTGGCCTCCATGACGCACGGGTTCCTGGACAACGCCCTTCAGCAGTTCCGGCGGCGGCCCACCGACGAGCCCATCCTCGAATCGGCGCGCGCTGCCCTGATGCAGCTGGCCGACCCCATGACGGTGGCGCCGCTGGCTGAACTCTTCACCTTCACCCAGGACAACGCGGTCCTGTCCCGGTCCGAACTTGAGGCGTGGGACCACTGCACCGAAGAGATCATCACCGCGGCCCGGGAGCGCTTCGCCGGAACCCCGGGCGCCGTCGTCGACGAACTGTACCTGCGCGCCCTCGCAGGCTCCGTCATCTCCTGCGGGAAGGCGGCCATGGACGTGTGGTTCGCCCGATGCGGCGCCGATCTCTCCCCCGCATCACTCGCTGTGCTGCGGCAACTGCTCATTGACGCCATGGGCCACCTCGGCTCCGGCTTCGGCAGCCCCGTTCCGGCAGCCAGCCCCTCCGCGACGTCCACAACCGCCACTACCCACCTCAACAAAGAACGGCTCTGACATGGCCCTGCTGCTCTACCGCCTCGGCAAGTTCTCCTACCGCCACCGCTGGCTGGTTATTTCGCTCTGGCTCGCGGCGCTCGTGGCCGTCGGCGGCTCAGCAGCGGCCTTCCACGGCACGCTGTCCAACAACTTCCAGATTCCGGGCACTGAGACGCAGCGGATCGCGGACAAGCTGAAGCAGGAACTGCCGGCAGCGTCGGGCGGCTCTGCCACAATCGTCTTTGAAGCCCCGGAAGGCGGCTTTACTGACGGAAGCCGCGCCGCCGTCACTGCCTCCCTCACCAAGCTTGGGGAACTGCCTGACGTCAAGGCCACGGTGGATCCGTTCGACACGCAGGCCCAGCTGGACCAGGCCGGGCATGAAATCGCCGACGGCGAGCAGCAGCTCACCGCGGGCAAGGCCCGCCTCGATGCCTCACGTGCCGAGCTCGACGCCGGCACCGCGCAGCTGAACGACGCGGAACAGCAGCTCGCCGCCGGCGGCGCAACCCCAGCCATGGTCGAGGCCAAGCTCGGAGCGCAGATGGCCGCCCTGGCACAGGGCCAGGCGCAGCTCGACGCCGGCACACAGGAGTGGGAGGACGCCAAGGCCAAGCTCGATCTGGGCAAGCGGCAGGCGGAGGCATCCGGCGGGATCCGGTTTGTCTCGGCGGACGGCCAGGCTGCCGTGGCACAGGTGCAGTTCATCACCTCCATCAACGCCCTCACCCCGGCGGTGCGCCAGCAGGTCCAGGACATCGCGCATGAGACTTCGTCCGTGGGCGTGACGGCGCTGGCCAGCAAGGAAATCACCGAAGACATTTCAGAACTCTTCGGCACGGCCGAAATCATCGGCATCGGTGTGGCGGCCCTGGTCCTGATCCTGATGCTGGGGACGCTCATTGCCGCGGGCCTGCCGCTGCTGATGGCCGTCATCGGCGTCGGTGTCGGCGTGGGCATCACGTTCGCCCTGTCCGGCGCCTTCGAGATGAGCTCCATCTCCCCCATGCTCGCGCTGATGCTTGGCCTCGCCGTGGGCATTGACTACTCCCTGTTCATCGTCAACCGGCACCGGACCCAGCTGCTGGCAGGCATGGACCCCGAGGAATCCGTGGCACGCGCCACCGGAACCTCGGGCAACGCCGTGCTTTTTGCCGGCCTGACGGTCATCATCGCCCTGGCCGCCCTGGTGGTGCCCGGGTTGCCGTTCCTGAGCGTGATGGGCCTGGCAGCTGCCGGCACCGTCGCGGTGGCCGTCCTGGTGGCGCTCACCCTGACCCCGGCCCTGCTGTCCCTGATCGGCCGGCGCATCATTTCCCGGCGGGCCTGGGCCAAGGCCGAGGCCCACAACGCCGAGGCCGGCCACGAGGTTGCCGACGAGGCCAAGGATGAGGAAAACAGCACCCGGGGCTGGGGCGGCCTGGTTACCAGGCACCCCGTCGTGGCGCTCGTCGCCGGCGTACTCGTGCTGGGAACGCTGGCCCTGCCCGCCGCGCAGCTCCAGTTGGCACTGCCCGACGGCGGCTCCGAACCGGCGGACTCCGAGGCCTACCAGGCCTATGACGTCACCGCCCGCAGCTTCGGCGAAGGCGTCACCGGACCCATTGTGGTGGTGGGTGAATTCCCGGCCGGCCTGGACGAAGCCCAGGCCCAGGAACTGCAGTATGACGTCGCGGACCTGATCCGGGGCGTGGACAACGTGGTGGCAACAGTGCCCGTGGCACTGAGTGAAGACGGCCGCACCGCCGTGTTCCAGGTCATCCCGGCAGAGGGGCCCGCCAAGGCCGGCACAGTGCAGGTGGTGAGCGAACTCCGCGAACGCGGCACCCAGATCCAGGCCGAAACGGGGGTCACCATCGGCCTGACCGGGCAGACCGCCGGCAACATCGACGTCTCCACAAAACTCGGTGACGCCCTGCCGCCGTACCTGGCGATCGTCGTCGGGCTTTCCCTCATCCTGCTGCTGCTGGTATTCCGCTCCATCGTGGTTCCCCTCCTGGCAACCGGCGGTTTCCTGCTGTCCCTGGCCGCCGCGTTCGGCCTGGTGGTGGCCGTCTACCAGTGGGGCTGGCTGGGCGGCGTGTTCGACGTCGCCAATCCCGGCGCGGTGCTGAGCTTCCTGCCGATCATCCTGATCGGTGTGCTGTTCGGCCTGGCGATGGACTACCAGGTGTTCATCGCGTCCGGCATGCGTGAGTCCTATATGCATGGCGCGCCGGCCAAGAAGGCCGTACGCATCGGCTTCAGCCATGCCGGCGCCGTGGTGACCGCCGCGGCGATCATCATGGTCAGTGTGTTCGCCGGCTTCATCTTCAGCCACCTGACCATGGTCCGGCCGCTGGGCTTCGCCATGGCGTTCGGTGTGCTGCTGGACGCGTTTGTGGTCCGCATGACCATCGTCCCTGCTGTGATGTACCTGCTCGGCGAGAAGACCTGGTGGCTGCCGAAATGGCTGGACCGGATCCTCCCGGATGTGGACGTGGAGGGCGCCCGGCTGGAACGCCGCGAAAACGAGCCGCAGAAGCTGACCGAGCCCGTCCACTAGGCTAAAGCGGTGACCCGCCTCATCCTCGCCTCCCAGTCCCCCGCCCGCACCAAGCTCCTGGCCGACGCCGGTATCCGGCACTCCGTGCTGGTCTCCGACGTGGACGAGGACGCGGTCCAGGCGCGCTACGGCGTCACGGATCCGCACGATACCGCGCTGCTGCTGGCCCGCGCCAAGGCCGAGGCGGTAGCCGCGTTGCCGGAAGCGGAGGGCGCGCTGGTCATCGGCTGCGACTCCGTCTTCGAGTTCGACGGCGAGGCGCACGGCAAACCGTACACGGCCGCCGTCGCCCGCGAACGGATGCTGCGGATGAGCGGCAACAGCGGTGTCCTGCACACCGGGCACTGGCTGGTGGACTGCCGCGCGACGGCAGCCGATGACGAGCCCGCCGAGATAGGCACCGACGCAGCGGCCGACGGCGGCAGCCCGGCACCGGGATCCGGCGCCACGCTCGGGGCGGTCGCCTCCGCCGAGGTCCACTTCACGGAGATGGATCCGGAAGAGATCGACGCGTACATCGCCACGGGCGAACCGCTGCACTGCGCCGGCTCTTTCACCATAGACGGCCTGGGCGGGGCGTTCATCCGGAAGGTGGACGGGGACCCGCACGCCGTCGTCGGGCTGTCAGTCTCCACGCTGCGCGGTCTCCTCGGGCACGCAAACGTACGCATCACGGACCTGTGGTCCGCCGAATAATTGCGGCGATTTTCCGACCAATTGTAGGTTCCCTACAAAGCTGCGCCCGTTTACACGCGGAAACCGCAAGTAATATCGGCGGAACCCACAAAATCGCGCTAGGCTCCCTGAAGGAAAGAAGGAGACGCCTTGTCAGCAAATTTGGAGCAGTCCGCTAGTCCCGTGCAATCGAACCTCACCAAGGTGCTGATCGCAAACCGAGGCGAAATCGCAGTGCGCATCATCCGCGCGGCTCGCGACGAGGGCATTGCCTCCGTGGCTGTCTACGCCGATCCGGACCGCGACGCGCTCCATGTCAGGCTGGCCGACGAGGCCTACTCCCTCGGTGGCAACACCGCCGCGGAGTCCTACCTGGTGATGGACAAGATCATTGACGTTGCCCGCCAGTCCGGTGCCGACGGCATCCATCCCGGTTATGGCTTCCTCGCCGAAAACGCCGAGTTCGCCACCAAGGTCATCGCGGCCGGCATCACCTGGATCGGCCCGTCCCCCGAGGCCATCTCGGCCCTCGGCGACAAGGTGCAGGCCCGCCACATCGCGGAGAAAGTGGGCGCACCCCAGGTCCCCGGCACCGCCGATCCTGTGCAGTCCGCCGAGGAAATCCTCGAGTTCGTGGACAAGTTCGGCCTGCCCGTGGCCATTAAGGCAGCCTTCGGCGGCGGCGGCCGCGGCATCAAGGTGGCCCGCACCCGCGAAGAAATCCCGGAGCTCTTCGAGTCTGCCGTCCGTGAGGCCACTGCAGCCTTCGGCCGCGGCGAGTGCTTCATCGAACGCTTCCTGGACGCCCCTCGCCACGTCGAAACGCAGTGCCTCGCGGACGCCCACGGCAACGTCGTGGTCATCTCCACGCGTGACTGCTCGCTGCAGCGCCGCAACCAGAAGCTCGTTGAAGAAGCACCTGCCCCGTTCCTCACCGAAGAGCAGAACCGCCGCCTCTACGAATCCTCCAAGGCGATCCTGAAGGAAGCCGGTTACCTCGGCGCCGGAACCTGCGAGTTCCTGGTGGGCCAGGACGGCACCATATCCTTCCTCGAGGTCAACACCCGCCTCCAGGTGGAGCACTGCGTCTCCGAAGAGGTCACGGGGATCGACCTGGTCCGCGAACAGTTCCGGCTGGCGCGCGGCGAGGAGCTCGGCTACGGCGACCCCGAGGTCCGCGGCCACTCGTTCGAATTCCGCATCACCGGCGAGGACCCGGGCCGCAACTTCATGCCCGCCCCCGGCACCATCACCACCCTGAAGAACCCCACAGGCCCCGGCATCCGGATCGACTCCGGCGTGGAGGAGGGCGATGTCATCAGCGGCAACTTCGACTCGATGCTCTCCAAGCTGATCGTCACCGGCGCCACCCGCGCCCAGGCCCTGCAGCGTTCGCGGCGCGCCTTGGAGGAAATGGTGGTGGGGGGCATCCCCACTGTTATCCCGTTCGACCTCGCCGTAGTTTCGGACCCGGCTTTTGCGCCCGCGGAAGGGCCTTTCAGCATCCACACCCGCTGGATTGAAACCGAATTCGTCAACAACATTCCCGCCTGGACGCCGGACGGAGCCGCTGAAGCCAGTGGCGACGCCGGTGAACGCCAGCGCGTGGTGGTTGAAGTGGGGGGCAAGCGCCTCGAGGTTGTCCTGCCGGCCTCCCTTGGTTCGATCGGGGTGGGTTCCGCCGCCGGCGCGAAGTCCAACAAATCCAAGAAACGCCTCCGTTCAGGCGGAGCGGCTGCGGCCGCCGGCGGCGACGCGCTGACCTCCCCGATGCAGGGCACCATCGTCAAGGTTGCCGTGGCCAACGGCGACGTTGTGTCCGAGGGTGACCTGGTGGTGGTTCTCGAAGCGATGAAGATGGAACAGCCCCTGACCGCGCACCGTTCCGGCATCATCACCGGACTCAGCGCAGTGGCCGGTGAGACGGTTTCGGCCGGCGCCGTCATCGCCACGATCGAAGACTAGACCCTGCCGGAGGCACCCCATGCTCGCACCCAGTTTTGAAGAAGAAGTAGACCGCTACCACCTGGCGGTTCCGGAAATCACCCGCGGGAATCCCGGTGCCGTCAAGGACCTGTATTCCAGGCTCGACGACGTCACGCTGGCCAACCCGTTCGGCGGCATCGCACGTGGCTGGGCCCAGGTGGAGGCCCGGCTGGACCAGGCATCCCGGCAGTTCCAGGACGGCGAGATGCTCGGGTTCGACACCATCACGTCCTACACCGCACGCGACACGGCCTACCTGGTGGAAACGGAACACTTCCGTGCCCGGCTGGAGAGCGCCGCAGCGCCAGAGGAATTCGCGCTCCGTGTGACCAGCATCTTCCGGCGCGAAGAAGGCTACTGGAAGCTGGTCCACCGCCACGCAGACCCGGCCGCGCAGCCGCAGTCCCGGCGATCCTTCGCGCAGCCTGCCAGCCACTGACAGCAGTCGTGCCTACGGCGCCGGGGCTGTGCTCCGGCGCCAACCGCAGGCTGGCGCTGCGTCCTCTGGCGTTGAGCTGGGGCGAAAGGCACACTTAGCGTGTGAAGCCTTTCCTCCTCCTTGCCACCCGGGCTGAAGACGCCGCCGCCGAGGAAGAGTATGAGGCGTACCTGACGTATGGCGGGCTGACCCCTTCGCAGCTGAGGCGTGTCCGGCTTGAGGCCGCTCCCCTGCCGCAACTGGACCTGAACGATTACTCGGCGGTGATTGTGGGCGGCAGTCCCTTCACGTCCAGCGATCCGGCAGACCACAAGAGCGAAACCCAGCACCGGGTGGAGCGGGAACTGGCCGGGCTGCTGGACCGGATCGTGGCCCAGGACTTTCCATTCCTGGGCGCATGCTACGGGGTGGGGACTCTGGGCAGGCACCAGGGCGCCCTGATCGACAGGACCTTCGGCGAACAGCTGGGCGGGGTGGAAATCGAGCTGACGGAGGCGGGGCTCACGGATCCGCTCCTGTACGGGATGCCACGGCGTTTCACCGCCTTCACCGGGCACAAGGAGGCTTGCACCAGATTGCCCTCCCACGCGGTGCTGCTGGCATCCTCCCAGGCCTGCCCCGTCCACATGTTCCGCATCAAGCAGAACCTGTACGCCACGCAGTTCCACCCTGAGCTGGACGCGGAGGGCCTGGTGACCCGGATCGACATCTACCGCCACGCCGGCTACTTCCCGCCGGAGTCCGCCGAGGAACTCATGGCGGACGCGCGGACGTACACCGCCACCGAGCCCATGAAGATCCTCCGCAACTTCGTGGACCGCTACGCCAACTGAGCCTGCGGACGGGTGGCGAGCGCCGCCGCCGTGCGTTCCTCCGCGGTTGGTCCCGTCCGGACACAGCAAGGCCCGGCACGCTCCCCGCAATAACGGGGAACACGCCGGGCATTTCTGTCAGCAACCGGGCTGGAACGCCCGACGGCGGGGCCTCAGGCTACGTTGTTCTCGTAGTCCAGGTCGCGGGTTTCCTTGCTCACGAACAGCGCAATCAGCGTCAGCACCGACATCGCGGTCAGGTAGACACCCACCAGGACCGGGCTGCCGTCGGCCAGCTCCCAGAGCGCGACGGCGATGAACGGAGCCACGGCAGCACCCAGGATGCTGGACACGTTGTAACTGACGGCGGATCCCGTGTAGCGCACATTGGTGGGGAACAGTTCCGGCAGCAGCGCACCCATGGGGCCGAACGTGAGGCCCATCAGGGAGAAGCCGATGACCAACAGGGCCATGGTGCCCACGAAGCCGCCGCTGAACAGCGGGACGAACAGGAGGCCGAAAACGAAGATGCCGCCGGTGACGGACAGCAGCATCTTGCGGCGGCCGTATTTCTCCGCCAGCGGTCCGGAAACCAGGGTGAAGATGCCGAAGAAGACAACGCCGGCAATCAGCATCCAGAGGAAGTCGTTGCGGGTGAAGCCCAGGCCGGGAACAAATGCTGCCGCGGCGGCCTCGGACATCGGCTTGCCGGCCTTCTCGGCCGCAGCCCTGGCGGCATCCACGTTGGAGGCACGGGTGCCGTAGGTCAGCGTGAACGTGGTCATCAGGTAGAAGAGCACGTACGTGGCGAGCATGATGAACGTGCCCAGGATGAGCGGACGCCAGCTGGTCTTGAAGACCCGGGCCAGCGGCAGCTTGGCCACCTCATTGGATTCGAGCACCTTGGTGAAGGCAGGCGTTTCGATCAGCTTGAGGCGGACGTACAGGCCGATGATCACCATGACGGCGCTGAGCAGGAACGGCACGCGCCAGCCCCAGGCCAGGAAGTCGGCCGGTGTCAGTGTATAGCTGGCCACCAGGAAGATCACGTTGGCGATGATGAAGCCGATGGGTGCACCGAGCTGCGGGAACGTGCCGTAGATGGCGCGCTTGTTGGCCGGGGCGTTTTCGGTGGCCAGCAGGGCCGCGCCGCTCCATTCGCCGCCGAGGGCGAGGCCCTGGGCGAAGCGCATAACAACGAGCAGTGCCGGAGCCCAGAATTGCCAGCCCGGGACCAGCGCAGTGGGCAGGCAGCCGATCAGGAAGGTGGCAATGCCCATGGTCAGCAGCGAGGCCACCAGGGTGCCCTTGCGGCCGAACTTGTCGCCGAAGTGGCCAAAGACGATGGATCCCAGCGGGCGGGCCACGAAGGCCACCCCGAAGACAGCGAAGGAGCTGAGCAGCTGGGTGGTCTCGTTCTGGTTGGGGAAGAACAGCGCCGGGAAGACCAGCACGGCGGCGGTGGCGTAGACGTAGAAATCGTAGAACTCAACGGTGGTGCCGATCAGGCTGGCCACAATCACGCGGCCGCGTGAGTTCACCGCCTTGGGGGATCCTTGCTCCGCGGTGGTTTGCGTAGATGACATATGAACACTTTCCTGAGAACCGGCCGGGCCTGGTGAGACCCGGCGCACAGTAGTTAGAGTTCGATACTAGTTCCAGCCGTCCAGTCAATGGACAAAAGGTCCATCATGTGGACTAGTGGCACATGTCTCATCCTTCGGTCCGTTAACACTCCCTCACGCTGCGGGCCGGCTGCCGATAGGCAAATGTCACAGCGCGTTAACATACCGCGACTGTCCACGAAACGCGCGTTCTCTACCGTGGAAGAACAACATCCCCCATGAGGAGGTCCACCGTGACTGTTGACCGCAACGCAGATGCCGGCACCGGCAATTCCGTAGATATAGACACCGACCCGCTGCACGGAGGCGTGTCCTCATCCGCCAGCGCGCAGCCCTCCACCCGTACAACCGACGCCCCCGCCCTTGAATTCCGCCCTGGCCGCTGGATCGCCAACTGGAACGCCGAGAACAAAGAGCAGTGGGAGTCCGCCGGCCGGGCCATCGCCCGCCGCAACCTGAACTGGTCCATCTTCGCCGAGTTCCTCGGCTTTGTGGTCTGGCAGCTCTGGTCCATCGTGGTGGTCCAGCTGCCGGCAGCCGGCTTCACGTTCACCACCTCGGAAATCTTCTGGCTGATCTCCATGCCGAGCCTGGTAGGCGCCACCCTCCGGATCCCCTACACCTTTATGGTTCCCCGCTTCGGCGGCCGGAACTGGACCATCGTGTCCGCGCTCCTGCTCCTGATTCCCGCCGTCGGACTGGGACTTTGCGTCTCCAATCCGGAAACCCCGTTCGGTGTCATGCTGCTCGTGGCAGCACTTGCTGGCTTCGGCGGCGGCAACTTCGCCAGCTCCATGGCCAACATCACGTTCTTCTACCCGGCACGGGAGAAGGGCTGGGCCCTTGGCCTGAACGCCGCCGGCGGCAACATGGGCGCTGCCGTCGCGCAGCTCGCCGTCCCGATTGCGATCACCCTGCTCGCCGTCGGCAGCGTCAACCTGCCGATGGCCGGCTGGATGTGGATCCCCTTCATCCTGATCGCCGCCTTCGGTGCCTGGAAGTACATGGACAACCTCACCAGTGCCAAGGGTGACGTGGCCGGCTCGGTCGCGGCACTGAAGGAACCGCACCTGTGGATCATGGCACTGCTGTACATCGGCACCTTCGGTTCGTTCATCGGCTTCGCCGGCGTGTTCCCCAAGCTCATCAAGGACTACTTCCCGGCGTTCTCCTCCATCGGAGTCGGCACCGTGGCACTCTCGCTGGCCTTCCTCGGCCCGCTGGTCGGTTCACTCGCCCGCCCCTACGGCGGACGCATGGCTGACCGCATGGGCGGGGCCCGGATGACCGTGGCAGCATTCGCCGCCATGGCCGTCATCACCCTGACCATGATCTGGACCCTGCCGCTGAAGAACTTCTGGCTGTTCCTCATCCTCTTCCTGATGCTCTTCACGGCCAGCGGCTTCGGCAACGGCGCAACCTACCGGATGATCCCCATCATCTTCGCAACGTCCAGCCGGGCTGCGAAGTCCGGTGCCAGCACTGTTGAAACCCAGCGGCTGGCGTCATCGGCCCTCGGACTGATCTCGGCCATCGGCGCCTACGGCGGCTTCGTCATCCCGCAGGTCCTGAACGCCTCCAACACGGCCAGCGGTTCCTACACCCCGGCCTTCTACGGATTCGTCGGAGCCTATGCAGTAATGCTGGCGGTCTGCTGGTTCTGCTACATCCGCAACGCCAACCGAAATGCGATGGGACACGTCTAACATGACCAAAAGCGCCGACACGCACTGCCCTTACTGCGCCCTGCAGTGCGCCATGACGCTCACGTCACCAGCGGGACTGACCCCGGCTTCCAAGCCGGGGTCAGTCCCCGTGCCGGCTGAATCCGCAGCGCTGGCCGCTGCGGACGCCACCCTGAAGGCCCCCCTCCTCGAAGTGAGCGGCCGGGACTTCCCCACCAACCGGGGCGGCCTCTGCCGCAAGGGCTGGACCTCAGCCACGCTCCTCAACCACCCCGGACGGGTCACCGAACCCCTGCTCAAGGGCGCCGACGGCGTCCATCGCCCCATCGGCTGGGACCAGGCCCTGGCGCTGGTCACCACCGCCGTGAAGGACACACAGGCACGCTACGGAAAGGACGCCGTCGGGGTTTTCGGCGGCGGTGGCCTCACTAACGAGAAGGCCTACATGCTGGGCAAGTTTGCCCGCGTGGCCCTTGGCACCTCACGCATCGACTACAACGGCCGCTTCTGCATGTCCTCCGCCGCGGCCGCCGGGATGCGCGCCTTCGGCCTGGACCGCGGCCTCCCGTTTCCGCTGGCAGACCTGGACTCGGCCAGCACCATCATGATGCTCGGCTCCAACGTGGCAGAAACCATGCCGCCGTTTGTGCAGCACCTCCAGGGAGCCCGCGACGCCGGCGGGCTGATCGTGGTGGATCCGCGCCGTTCAGCCACGGCAAAGTTCACATCCGACGGCGGCGGCCTTCACCTCCAGCCCCTGCCGGGCACCGACCTCACCCTCCTGCTGGGCCTCTCGCACGTGATCATCCACGAAGGCCTGGCAGATGACGACTTCATCGCGGCACGCACCACCGGCTACGAGGCCGTGGTCCGCAGCGTCAACTCGTTCTGGCCCGAACGCGTCCAGTCCCTCACCGGCGTCCCGGCGGAGCTCATCCGGGAAACCGCCCGCAGGCTCGCCGACGGTGCGGGCAAGGGCGGCAGCTACATCCTTACCGGACGCGGTGTGGAGCAGCACGTGGACGGCACGGACACCGCCACCGCCGCGATCAACCTCAGCCTCCTCCTGGGCCTGCCCGGCTCACGGCGCAGCGGCTACGGCACCCTCACCGGCCAGGGCAACGGCCAGGGCGGCCGCGAGCACGGCCAGAAGGCCGACCAGCTCCCCGGCTACCGGAAGATCACCGACCCCGCCGCCCGCGCCCACATGGCCGGCGTCTGGGGCGTCCCGGAGGAAACCATTCCTGGGCCGGGATTGCCCGCCGTCCAGTTGCTGAAGTCGCTGGGACAGCCCGACGGCGTCCGGTGCCTTTTTGTGCACGCCTCCAACATCGCGGTGGCCTCCCCCGATGCAAACGCCGTCATCGCCGGGCTCCGCAGCCTGGACTTCCTGGTGGTCTGCGACTTCTTTATGTCCGAGACCGCCGCCGAAGCCGACCTCATCCTCCCGGTCCTGCAGTGGGCCGAGGAGGAGGGCACGCTCACCAACCTCGAGGGGCGCGTCCTCCGCCGCCGCCAGGCCCTGCAGCCGCCGGCCGGCGCACGCAGCGAACTGTGGATCATGGCCCGGCTGGCAGAAGCGCTCGAGGCCCCGTCCACGTACAGCGAAGATCCGGAAACAGTCTTTGAGGAACTGCGGCTGGCCTCCGCCGGCGGGCACGCCGACTACTCCGGCATCGACTACGCGATGCTGGACCGCGGCGAAGCCGCCTACTGGCCGTACCCCGTGGGGAGCACCGGCACGCCCCGGCTGTTCCTGGACACGTTTGCCCACTCCGGCGGCAAGGCGGTCATGACCCCGGTGACGCCCCGGCGTCGTCGTACGCCGGCCCCCAACCCGGACCCGGGCGCGAAAACCATGACCCTCATCACCGGCCGCCTCCTGGAGCACTACCAGTCCGGGACGCAGACCCGGCGGGTGTCCGAGCTGCTGGCCACCCAGCCCGAAGCGAAAATGCAGATCCACCCCGCCGCGGCGGCCGCCATGGGCATCACCGAAGGCGCCTTTGTCTCGGTGGCCAATGAACGCGGCGAGGTGTTCTGCAGGGCGGAACTCAGCACCGCGATCCGGCCCGAGACAATCTTCCTGCCGTTCCATTTCCCGGAACTCGAAAGCGCCAACCGCCTCACCGAGGCGGCAACGGATCCCATCTCCGGGATGCCCGAATTCAAGTTCAACAAGGTGTGGGTCCGGGCGGTCGCAACCGGACTTCAGAACAGTGTTCTTCAGACATCGGAGGCCTCATGAGTGAGCAGATTGTCATTGTTGGTTTCGGCCCCGTGGCTGCCCGCCTGATCGATGAACTGCTGCCCGCGGTCCGCGACGGGCACGTCAGCCTCACAGTCGTGGGCGAAGAAGCCGAGGCCGCGTACAACCGTGTACTGGTGGCCGACCTCGGCGTCGGACGCACCACCGCCGATGCCCTGGCCCTCTCCGACGCCGCAGCCCTGGCCGCCGACGGTGTGGACGTCCGGCTCGGCGTGCGGGTCCGCCGCGTGGACCGGGCCCGACAGCAGGTGATCCTTACAGACGGGACCTCCGCCCACTATGAGCGGTTGGTCTTCGCCACGGGTTCCCGGCCCGTCATCCCCAACCTGACCGGCATCAACCCGGATCCGGCTTCCCCCGTCCTCCCTGCGGGCGTCACCGCGCTCCGGGATCTCCGCGACGCTTCGGTTTTGCGCGCAGCGGTCGACGGCGGCAAGCGAGTTGTGGTGCTGGGCGGCGGCGTCCTGGGCCTCGAGACAGCCCTCGCGGCTGCCGAGGAAG
This sequence comes from Pseudarthrobacter raffinosi, assembly GCF_023913735.1. Taxonomy (GTDB): domain Bacteria; phylum Actinomycetota; class Actinomycetes; order Actinomycetales; family Micrococcaceae; genus Arthrobacter; species Arthrobacter raffinosi. The sequence continues at coordinate 263,935 of NZ_JAMXBH010000001.1, read as the reverse complement.
GCGCCACGGTTACGGTGGTGCACAACGGGCCGCACCCGCTGGGACGCAACATCGACCGGGGCGGCGGCGCGGTCCTCGCGGCCAGCCTGCGCCGGTGCGGCGTGCGGATGGCCGGCAACGCCCGGTCCACCGGGGTGGAGCACAACGCGCCCGACGGCGGATTCTCGGCACTGCTGCTCAATGACGGTTCGGCGATCGACGGCGACCTCCTGGTCCTCTCCTGCGGCGTCCGTCCCCGGACCGAGCTGGCCGAAGGCTGCGGCCTGTCCGTTGGTGCTGGCATCCTGGTGGACCACCGGCTCCGTGCCCACCACGAGCCGCACATCTTCGCGATCGGCGACTGCGCCGAGGTCCGTTGCCCGGATCCGGCCTGCAACGAGTGCCGCACCGCCAAAGGCCCGTCCGGTCTGGTGGGACCCGGATGGCGGCAGGCCGAATGGCTGGCCGAATACCTGACGCTGCTGGCTAACGGCACGCAGGAAGAGGCCGACGCGCTGCAGGAGCTGCCCCAGGAACAGGCCGGCGTGATTGTGCTGAAGGCACGTGGAATGAACATGGCTGTGGCCGGCGACAACGGTGCCGAACCGTGGGATGAAGACGTTCTCACCGCCGGCGCCGTGAACGGCCGGCAGCGCCTTCAGATCGCCCAGTGGGCCGATCCCGAACACGGCCGCTACGTGAAGATGACCACCCGCGGTGGAGTGCTGGAAGGCCTGGTGGCCGTGGGTATGCCGCGGACCGCCGCCGAGCTCGTGGGACTGTTCGAACGCGGTGCCGAACTGCCGGCCGACAGGTCACTGCTGCTCCGGCTCGATGGCCCGGACCAGCTGGCCGCGTCCGGTCCCGCCGATCCGGAAGGAACCGTGTGCCGCTGCGCCGGAGTCAGCGGCACCAAGATCCAGGGTGCCGTGGCGGATGGCTGCTCCACCGTGGCCGAGGTGTCCAAGGCGACCCGCGCCGGCACCGGCTGCGGCGGCTGCCACGAGGACATCAAGGGGCTCATCGAAAAACACTTCCAGGCGGCTCCCGCCGCCTGACTTGTCCTGAAGCCAGGAAGCCCGGACGTGTGCGCGTCACGGAATCGGACCCGGAACGGATGGCAGGTAGCATCGGGGCCATGAATGCCGACGAAGAAGACGACATCACCGAAGAACTGCTGGCCGACGCCGGGAAGCTGACCGGACTGAGCCTGGAACTCTTGGGCCTTGATCCGCACCCGGATGACTTGACGCCGGAACAGAGGCTGCAGTTCGAGCCGGAAGACCTGGACGAAATGGCGGCTGTCTCGCCGGAAGACCGGAAAACCGCTGTGAGCCAGACACTCCTGCTGGCAGGCCTTCTGTGGAACTCGTCGGGCCTGCTTGTGGACCAGCTCTTCCGCGATCTCGGGACCATGACCGCACTGGATGCCGTCACTTCGTCCGACGTCGCCGGTTCCGCTGTGCTGTCCTCGCTGCCGCCTCAGTTCGCCACCAGCTACGACGCGACGTTTACCCGGAAGTTCCTCGTGGTCGCTTCCGATGTGACGGCATCGCTGGTCCGCGGCTGGACAGCCCCCGGATGCCTCGCAGCAGAGCTCGCCGTCCACTGCCTGCTCGATCAGGCGGAAATCACCGAGGACATCTATGAACTCGACCTCCCGAAAGACTGGCGTGCTCAGGTCGAGGAAGTCCTGTTGGAGGAGGCGGAGAGTCCAGCCCTCTACTCGGACAGCCCCGACATCCCGGAAATAGACGCCGGGAAGCAGCGTATCGAGGGCTGGTTCACCCCCTTTACTTCCGGCAGCACCGTGCCGCCCTACGCCCTGGCCTAGGCGTCGAGGCCGGGAATCCGGGCGGTCTTTAGGCCGGAGCCTTCGGAATCATGATCCACAGCGCGATGTAGACCAGCTCGCCTATCCCCACCAAGCCAAAGATCACAAAGCCGAGCCTGACCAGGAACTTAGGGATCCCGAATCGGGCTGAAAGGGCGGCGCATACGCCGCCGATGATTTTTCCGCGGCGTGGCCGCTCCAGTGCTGTAGTCATGCGGCCACGCTACCGGAGAATGCCAGCGATAGAGACTGCCGAGTCCCTCGGGTTTCGACAAGCTCAACCACCGGGGCTCGACCACCAGCGGGACCTGCTACATGTGGACGTGCAGGCGCCGGGCCGCTTCGGAGATGGACCCGCTCAGCGACGGGTAGACGGTAAAGGTGTTGGCGACGTCGTCGACGTGGAGCTTCTGGGTGACTGCAAGGGAAATGGCGAAGATCAGCTCGGAAGCGTTCGGCCCCACCACAACACCGCCAATCACGGTGCCGGAGCCCTTACGCGCGAAGATCTTGACGAAGCCGTCCTTGTGGTTGCGCATTTTGGCGCGGGCATTGCTCTTGAGCGAGAGTTTGACGATGTCGCCCTGGTATTTGCCGGACTGGATCTCGGCCTCGGAGACCCCCACATTCGCGATCTCGGGTGAGGTGAAGATGTTGGACGCCACCTGGTGAAGCTTGAGCGGCATAACGCTGTCGCCCAGGAAATGGGCGATCGCGATCCGGCCCTGCATTGCGGCCACCGAGGCCAAAGCCAGCACGCCGGTGCAGTCGCCCGCGGCGTAGATGTTCGGCGCCGTGGTGCGGGAGACGCCGTCGACCTTTATATGGCCGCTCTCGGTGAGGGCCACGCCGGCCTCTTCAAGGCCTATGCCGGCGGTGTTCGGGATGGAACCCACGCAGACCAGGCAGTGGCTGCCGGTGACTTTCGATCCGTCACCGAGGGTGACCACCACGCCGTCGTCGGTCCGCTCGACGGTTTCGGCACGGGCGCGGGACAGGACGCGCACACCGCGGCGCTCGAAGACTTCCTCCAGCACCTCCGCGGCGTCGGTGTCCGAACCGGGGAGCACCCGGTCGCGGCTGGAGATCAGGGTGACTTTGGAGCCCAGGCCGTTGTAGGCGGAGGCGAACTCGGCACCGGTCACACCGGAACCCACCACAATCAGTTCCTCGGGAAGCTCGTCAAGGTTGTAGATCTGCGCCCAGTTCAGGATGCGTTCCCCGTCCGGCCGCGCGGTGGGCAGCTCGCGGGGGTGCGCGCCGACGGCCAGCAGAATGGTGTCCGCTTCCACGATTTCGGTGCCGTCAGCGGTCAGGACCTCGATGGTGTGGTTGTCCAGGAGCTTGCCCGAACCCAGCAGGATGCGTACGTTCTGGTGCTCCAGCCCAGTGGAGATGTCGGTGGACTGTTGGCGGGCAAGGCCCAGCAGGCGGTCGTTAATGTGTTTGAGGTCGGCGCGCATCGCCGGCACAAAGTCGCCACCGTCGACGTCGAACTTCACTCCCAGCTCGCCCGCCTCACCGACGCGGGTCATCAGATCCGCCGTCGCGATCAGGGTCTTGGAAGGCACGACGTCGGTCAGCACGGCCGAGCCGCCCATGCCCGCGCGTTCGATGATGGTGACCTGCGCTCCCAGCGAGGCAGCGACCATAGCGGCTTCGTAGCCGCCGGGGCCACCTCCGAGGATTGCGATCCGGGGGGAGCTGAAATCAGGGTGCGTAGTCACAATCAACCATTCTCGCGCATCTGCGCAGGGACCACCAATAAAAGAGTGGCCCGTCACGGTGCCGTCTGCGGCCCGGCGCGACGCTGTTGCCACTGTGCACAGCGGCACCGGCACGATAACTTGTACCAGTGAGTAATACAGACTTCCAGAACACGGACCCTTTCGCCGCCGCGCGCTCCGCCGCTGAGTACATCGCGCAGGAGACCGGGGTGGACAATCACGACGTCGCGCTCGTCCTGGGCTCAGGCTGGGCTGAAGCCGCCGACCTCATCGGCGAGACCACGGCCACCCTGACCGCCGACACTGTCCCGGGCTTCCACGCCCCGGCCGTGGAAGGACATGTGGGCACCATCCGCTCGGTCCTTACCAAAGAGGGCAAACGCGCGCTGGTCCTGGGTGCACGGACGCACTACTACGAGGGCAAAGGCGTCCGCGCCGTGGTCCACGGCATCCGCACCGCGGCCGCTGCCGGCTGCAAGACACTGGTCCTCACCAACGGCTGCGGAGGGCTGAACGAAAGCTGGACGCCCGGCACCCCGGTGCTCATCAAAGATCACATCAACCTCACCGCCACGTCCCCGCTTGAAGGCGCAACGTTCGTTGATCTGACGGATCTGTACAGCTCGCGCATCCGTGCCCTCGCCCGTGAAGTGGACTCCTCGCTGGAGGAAGGCGTCTATGCCCAGTTCAGCGGACCGCATTACGAAACGCCGGCCGAAGTCCAGTACGCCAAGCGGATCGGCGCGGACCTGGTGGGCATGTCCACCGCATTGGAAGCGATCGCCGGCCGGCACGCAGGCATGGAAGTGTTCGGAATTTCGCTGGTCACCAACCTCGCAGCCGGCATCAGTGCCATGCCTCTCAGCCACCAGGAAGTCATCGGGTCCGGCCAGGCCGCCGGACCGCGGATTTCCAAACTGCTGGCTGGGATCATAGCCAAGCTTTAGGACAACGCGGGGTCACTAAGCGCCCAATGGAGGCTTTCCCATGGGCGTCTAGTGACCCCCCGTTGCTGTAGGGCTGGTCAGGTTCGCGGACCGACGAGCTGCAGGACGGTGGACTCCCGGGCCTCGGGAAACCGGCGCTCGATGGACTGGGCGATCCCGGCAATGCTCTGCCGGGACAGCTCAGTCCGCCAGGTGACTTCGGCGTGGCGCATGGTCTGCGAAATAAGGCAGGTGCGCGCGTAGTCGGCGTCCATGCTCCCGCCCGGGGCGTCCTTGGCGATGCCTTCGCACCGGAAGGCATGGTCATTTCCTTCGATGGCCAGGACCACGTCAAGGACGGAAATCCGCTCCGGACGCCTGGCCAGCGAGAATCCGCCCCGCGGGCCGGATACCGAGGTCAGGATCCCGGCCCGCACCAGCGCTTGGAGCTGTTTGTTCAGGTACGCGGCGGGAAGCTTGTAGAACTCTGCCAGCCGTGCACTGCTGACAGCCTCCCCCGGCGCGGTCCAGGACATGTTGACGCAGCTATGCAGCCCCCATTCAACGCCCTGCCCCAGTTTCATATTCGCGACATTACTTGTCCAGAAAATTTCCTGCAAGGATTTCGCTGCTTTCCGCTGTCACAGGCGAGTGTTCAGGCACAGTTCCTGAACCAATGACGATAGCGTTGACCGCATGACGTCCTCCGATGCCGCTTCCTTGTTCAGCCAAGCCCGCGAATGGGCGGCCAAAGATCCGGATCCCGCCACAGCCGCAGAGCTCACCGAGCTGCTGCAACTCGCGGAGGAGGGCTCCCCCGCAGCGTCACAGGAGCTGGCCGACAGCTTCAGCGGCACCCTGCAGTTCGGCACCGCAGGCCTCCGCGCCGCCCTCGGCGCCGGGCCGAACCGGATGAACCGCGTGGTGGTGCGCCGTGCCGCCACCGGCCTCGCCGACTTCCTGGTTGAGGCGGTGGGTGAAGCCGCCCCCGGGACCCGGCCACGCGCCGTCGTCGGCTATGACGCCCGCTATAACTCCGACATCTTCGCCGAGGAAACAGCGGCCATCTTTACGGCCGCCGGGATCGAAACGTTTCTGATGCCGTCTGCGCTGCCCACCCCGCTGCTCGCTTTCGCTGTGCGGGCCCTCGATTGCGACGGCGGTGCGATGGTGACGGCCAGCCACAATCCCCCGCAGGACAACGGCTACAAGGTGTACCTGGGCCGCCATGCCGTGGAGGACAGCGGCCGCGGTGCGCAGATCGTGGCGCCCTACGACGCCAGGATCGCCGCGCGGATCGATGCCGTGGGCGCACTGGAATCCATCACCCTTGCGGCGGACGGCTGGACTGTCCTGGACTCGTCGGTGGCTGCGGATTATGAACGCGCGACGGCGGCACTCGCCGATGCGGCCCGCTTCCCGTCCCGTGATCTGCGGATTGTCCTGACGCCCATGCACGGTGTCGGCGGCGAGACTGCCGTGGCGGTGCTGAATGCTGCCGGCTTTGCCGATGTGACCCTGGTGGCCGAACAGGCGGAGCCGGATCCCGACTTTCCCACGGTGAACTTTCCCAATCCGGAGGAACCAGGCGCCCTGGACCTGGCCCTGGAGACCGCCGCCCGCGTCGACGCCGATATTGTCCTGGCCAACGATCCGGATGCGGACCGCGCTGCAGTGGCGGCGAAAGATCCGGACACCGGCGCGTGGCGCATGCTGCGCGGCGACGAAGTGGGCGCGCTGCTGGGGGCACACATTGTGGCCCGGCTGGCGGCTGGCGCTGACGAAGCGTCCGGCAGTACGGTTGAAGCAGGCGGTGGTGACGGGGCCGGCGTCTTCGCCAATTCGATTGTGTCCTCGCGCCTGCTCTCCCGCATCGCTGCCGCGGCAGGCTACGCGCATGAGGAAACGCTGACCGGGTTCAAGTGGATTTCCCGGGTGCCCGGGCTGGTCTACGGCTACGAGGAAGCCCTGGGCTATTGCGTGGCACCTGGACTGGTCCGGGACAAGGACGGGATCTCCGCCGCTGTCCTCATCGCGGAGATGGCTGCCGCCGCCAAGGCGGTCGGGAAAACCATCTTCGACACCCTGGACGAGCTTTACCTTCAGCACGGGCTGCACGCCAGCGACCAGCTGAGCATCCGGGTGGCGGATCTGGGCCTGCTGGACGCCATGATGAACCGGCTCCGGGTGAGCCCGCCCGATTCGTTCGGTTCGTCCGCTGTTGAAACTTTTGTGGACCTGGCCGAAGGGAGCGAGCACTTGCCGCCCACCGATGGCCTGCTGTATCTGACCCGGGACGAGACCCGGGTCATCATCCGGCCCAGCGGCACCGAGCCCAAACTCAAGTGCTACCTGGAAGTCATCCTTCCAGTTGAGTCAGCGGCCGAGCTGCCGGAGGCCCGGCAGGCAGCCCGGACTGCCCTGGACAATGTGGTCGACGATGTCCGCGAGGCCATCGGGCTCTGACGGGTCGTTAGACCGCGACTTCGATGAAGCCGTCGGAAATGCGGGTGCTGAACGTTTCCAGGCGCACGGTGGCGGTTCCGAAGCATTCGCCGGTTTCCAGGTCGTAGACCTCTTTGTGCAGCGGCGAAGCGATGGTGGGGCGTGTGCCGCGTGAACCCAGAATGCCGCGGGCCATCACGTGGGCGCCGGTGGCTGGATCTTCGTGGGCCACGGCAAAAACCTCACTGGGGCCGGTCCGGAAGAGTGCCACCTGGCGGCCTTCAATGAGGGCTGCTTCGCCCCAGGCAAGCTCAAGCTCGTCTACGGCGCAGACCCGGTGCCACGTCGCGGTGTCGGCGGCGAGCGCCCCAAGTTCCAGTGTTGCCGTCATGTCCGGCTCCTCTCCCCGTGCTTGATTGGCCACCTTTATGGCCGTACCAAACAATTTAGGCAACGGGTGTTTCAAAGGCGTGCAGTGAATGTGTCCGGCGCGTAAAAGAGACCTCACCCGATCGGAAACGCGTTCGTGATGCAGAAGTTAAGCCTACGAAACAAAAGGGAAACTGAAGCGAAACTGCGACTACCTAGTCTGAATGCATACCTCGTCAGAGAAGGTCGCGGAATTCCGTCTGCGGCCCATGCGAAAGGCCCACAGTGACCGAACAGACTTCAAGCACAGAGAACACGCGCCGCATCGTCGTCGCCGGTGGCGGCCCCGCCGCCCACCGCTTCGCCGATGCCATGCATTCCCGTGGCCTCGAAGGCTGGCACGTCACGGTCCTCACGGAGGAAGCCCACCTGCCCTATGACCGGGTAGCGCTCTCCAAGGCCCTCACGGACACCGGTGTCGACCTGACGCTGGGATCCGCGTCGATGTGGGACCACGCTTCCCTGGAGCTGAAGACCGGCGAGCGCGTGGTGAAGATCAACGCCGAAGCCAAGACGGTGGAGACCGCCGCCGGCAACACCTTCGAATACGACGACCTGGTGGTCGCAACCGGCTCGAATGCCGCCCGCCTGCCCATCCCCGGCAACGAGCTCACCCACGTCTACCGCACGCTCGAAGACGTCTGGGCCATTAACAAGTCCATCACCGAGCTCACGGAAAAGCTCGGCCGCAAGGTCAATGCCGTCACCATCGGTGGCGGGCTCCTCGGACTCGAATCGGCCGCCGGCACGGAGCAGCTCGGCGCCACGCCGATCGTCATCGACGGTTCGCAGTGGCTGATGGCCACGCAGCTGGATGAAGGAGCGGGCCAGGCAATGGGCCGGCTCATCAAGGCCAAGGGATTCGAAGTCCACGGCGGCGTCTTCCCCTCCGAAGTCCTCTCCGACGACGAGGGCCAGGTCACCGGTGTCCTCATGGCGGACGGCCGCATCATCGACGCAGACATGGTGATCGTCGCCATCGGCGTCCGGCCCCGCGACGAACTCTTCCGCGCCGCCGAGGGCGACGAACAGGTGTTCAGCCTGGGCCAGCGTGGCGGTGTGGTCATCGACGACTCCTGCGCCACCGAGGTACCCGGCATCTGGGCCATCGGTGAAGTGGCCAACTTCGGAGGCATGTGCCTGGGCCTGGTGGCCCCCGCCAACACCATGGCAGAGATCGTGGCCGACCGCCTGCACGGAGGCGAGGCCACCTTCCCCGGCTTCGACACCGCCACCAAGCTCAAGCTCTCCGGCGTGGACGTAGCCAGCTTCGGTGACGGATTCGCCAAGACCGAGCACTCGCTCGAAATCGTTTACGCCGACCCCGCCCGCGGCGTCTACCAGAAGATCGTCACCACCGACGATGCCAAGACCCTCCTGGGCGGCATCTTCGTGGGCGACGCCAGCCCCTACACCAGCCTCCGCCCGCTCCTGGGCCGCGAACTCAGCGCCGAGCCCGGCGCGTACCTCACGGCAGCGGGCGGCGGTGAAGCCCCGGACACCGAGCTCCCGGACGACGCCATCCTGTGCTCCTGCAACAACGTCTCCGCCGGAACCATCCGCGACACCGTCAACGGGTGCGGTGCCTGCGACGGCAACGCCCCCGTCCAGGAGCTCGGCGAGCTCAAGGGCTGCACCCGCGCCGGGACCAGCTGCGGATCCTGCGTCCCGATGCTCAAGAAGCTGCTGGAAACCGAACTCACCAAGTCCGGCGTCGAGGTCTCCAAGGCACTCTGCGAGCACATCGAACTGTCCCGCCAGGAACTCTTCGACGCCATCCGCGTCCTGGAACTGACCTCCTTCGAGGAGATCATGGCCAAGTACGGCACCGGCGCCGGCTGCGACATCTGCAAGCCCACCATCGCCAACATCCTGGCCAGCCAGAACAGCGCCTACGTCCTGGACGCCGGCCGCGGCACCCTGCAGGACACCAACGACCGCGCCCTCGCCAACATGCAGAAGGACGGCACCTACTCGGTGGTCCCCCGCATCGCCGGCGGCGAAATCACCCCCAAGAAGCTCGGCGTCATCGCTGCCGTGGCCGAGAAGTACAACCTGTACACCAAGATCACCGGCGGCCAGCGGATCGACATGTTCGGCGCCCGGCTGGAAGAGCTGCCGGAAATCTGGAAGGAACTGGTGGACGCCGGCTTCGAATCCGGCCAGGCGTACGGCAAGAGCCTGCGCACCGTGAAGTCCTGTGTTGGTTCCACCTGGTGCCGCTTCGGTGTCCAGGACTCGGTGGCCATGGCCATCCAGCTCGAACTCCGGTACCGCGGCCTCCGCAGCCCGCACAAGCTCAAGATGGGCGTCTCCGGCTGCGCCCGCGAATGCGCCGAGGCCCGCGGCAAGGACGTGGGCGTTATCGCCACGGCCGACGGCTGGAACCTGTACGTCGGCGGTAACGGCGGCGCCACCCCGGCCCACGCCCAGCTGCTGGCCAAGGACCTCGACGACGAAACCCTGCTCAAGTACATCGACCGCTACTTCATGTACTACATCCGCACGGCGGACCGCCTGCAGCGCACCGCGCGCTGGCAGGAAGAGCTCGACGGCGGCATCAAGCACGTCGAGGACGTGGTGGTCAAGGACACCCTGGGCATCGCCGAGGAGCTCGAAGCCGCCATGGCCAAGCACGTTGACACCTACGTGGACGAATGGGCGGACACCCTGAAGGACCCCGAGCGTCTGCGCCGGTTCCGTTCCTTCGTCAACGCGCCTGACCAGAAGGATGACTCCATCACCTTCGTTTCCGACGAGCGTGGCCAGATGCGCCCTGCCACTGCGGAGGAAAAAGGCAAGGTCCTGATCGGCGCCTCCATCCCCATGCGGCCCCGCGCCGAGAACGAGGTATAGCCATGCAGCTCAGCATTGATCTCACCGGCCGCGAAGTCCTGGTCACCGGATCCGACCACGCCGCCCGCCAGGCGGTCCGCCGCTACGAGGCCGCGGGCGCCGTCGTCTACCGCCTCAGCACCCCTGCGGGTGCAGCGCATGACGGCCCGCTCCCCGAGCGTCCGTTCCTGGTCGCGGCGGTCGACGACGGCCAGCCCGGCTGGGAGTCCCTGCTCGAGCGCTGCGCCGCCACCGGCATCCCGGTGGCGGCCGAGCCGGCCGCCGGACCGGTCGGCCACGTCACCCTGGTGGGCGGCGGACCCGGCACCACCGAGCTGCTGACCGTCGCCGCCGTGAAGGCCCTCCGCGATGCGGACGTGGTGTTCTTCGACCGGCTGGCTCCCTGCCAGGACCTGCCGGACCTGACCTCCGCCGAACTGGTGGATGTGGGCAAGAAGCCCGGCCACCACAAGGTGGGCCAGGCCGACATCGAAAAGCTCATGGTCGAAAGTGCCCTCGCCGGCAACAACGTGGTCCGCCTCAAGGGCGGCGACCCCTACGTCTTCGGCCGTGGCGGCGAGGAAGTTGCCTCCTGCGTGGCGGCGGGTGTGCCAGTCCGTGTCATCTCCGGCGTCACCAGCGCGATCTCCGTGCCGGCGGCCGCCGGCATCCCCGTCACGCACCGCGAGGTCAGCCACATGTTCACCGTGGTCTCCGGCCACGCGCCACTGACCGAAAAGGAACACACGCACCTGGTCGGACTGGGCGGCACCATTGTGGTCCTGATGGGCATCGGCACCCTGCACCAGCTCGCGGCCGGGCTCCGCAAAGCCGGTATGCGCCCCGATATGCCCATGGCCGTCGTCGAACGCGGTTACCGCCCCGGCCAGCGCACCACCATCGCGGACCTGGGCACCATCACCTCCGCCGCTGCAGGGTGCAGCAATCCCGCTGTGCTGGTCATCGGCGAGGTGGTTCGCGTGGCGGAAGCCAACCGCGGGCATGCTGAGGCCGCCGCCGACCTCGACCGGCTGGCGGCCTCGCTGCTCGGTTCATGAAAGGATTGACCCCCATGACCGCACTGGCACCCGCTGAACCTGCCCAGCTTGAAGAGACCTCCGGGCCGGAGGCTGCGGACTCCCCGCTGGAGGGCTTCCGCATCGGAGTCACCTCGCACCGTCGCTCCCGGGACCTCATCGAGGCCCTGGAACGCCGCGGCGCGGAAGTACTGCACGCGCCGGCCCTCAAGATCGCCCCGGTGCAGGAGGACATCCGCCTCATCGAGGACACCAAGGCCATCATCGACGCACGCCCGGACCTGTGCATCGCCACCACGGCGTACGGCATGCGCCGCTGGTGCGAAGCTGCTGATTCCTTTGGGATCGGTGAGCAGCTGCTGGAAACCCTCGGGGCCTGCCGGATGTTCGTCCGGGGCCCCAAAGCCCGCGGCGCCGTCCGCGCGGCCGGACTCGCCGACGTCGGAATCAGCAGCGACGAAACCACCGCAACGCTGGTGGATATGCTGCTCGCCGAAGGCGTGCGCGGCAAGACCGTGGCCGTGCAGCTGCACGGCTACACGGACGTCCGGCAGCTGGAACGCCTGCGGATGTCCGGCGCCACAGTCCTGACGGTCACCCCCTACCGCTGGGTAAAGCCCGACGGCGAAGACCGGCTTCCGCGCCTCATCGAGGCTGTGTGCAGCGGCAACCTGGACGTGCTCACCTTCACCAGCGCCCCCGCCGTCGACGCCATGTGGAGTACAGCCCACGAAATGGGCGTCTACAAGCAACTCATCGAAAGCCTCAAGATCAACGTCACCACGGCAGTGGTGGGGCCCGTCACGGCCCAGCCCCTGCTCGACGCCGGTATCTCGCCGCTCGTTCCGGAACGGTTCCGGATGGGCGCCCTCATCCGGCTGGTGTGCGAGCACCTCGCCCTGAACCACGTCCGGCGGCTGGACACCGCGTCCGGCAACCTTGAGCTGCGCGGCCGCAGCCTGCGGGTCGACGGAGCGCAGGTTGAGCTGGCCCCTGCGCCGCTGCTGCTGCTGCGTGCCCTCCTGGGGGCCGGTGGGGCCGTGCTTTCCCGGGAATCGCTGTCGGAGCTGCTCGAGCTGAAGGGCTCGGTCCACGCCCTGGACATGACTGTCAGCCGCCTGCGGTCATCACTGCCGGACGGCCGCCTGGTGGAGACGGTGGTCAAGAGGGGTTACCGGATCCGCGTCTAGGGACGCGCTCCGGCCGCCTTTGTGTCAGTCCGGAGCGCAGGGAGAGGTACGTCACGGGTTTTGTTACCGGCCGGTAAACGCTGGCGAACAAAGGGTGTTCTCCCAGCAACAGCGGGGAAACACGCCTGAAAAGCCCGCCGCCTACGCTGGGATTCATCACGAAGTCCCGGCCGCTCCAGCGGCCGCCAGCAAAAGGGCCAGCACATGTCCGCTCCGGCACCGTCCACCTCAGTTTCCCCGGCTCCGCGCATCGTCATCGCCGGGGCAGGGCCCGCCGCACAGGCGCTGGTCCGCCAGCTGGACGGTGCACGCTTCCGCGGCACCGTCACCGTCCTCAGCAACCGGGACGACGCTCCCGCCGAACTCCTGGAGCTCGCAGAGCTGCCACAGGTATCCGTCCGCTTCGGCCAGCCAGCGAGCTTCATCGACGCGGAGAACCGCTCCGTCACCACCGCCGACGGCATGGAACTGGGCTACGACGAACTGGTCATCGCCACCGGATCAGCGCCCGTCGCGTCCCCCGTGGCGGGCGCCGGCCGCTGCCTGAGCTACTCCACGATCGACGACGCCGCCCGGATCGGCGACGCCGTCAAGGAAGTGACGCGGGAACTGGGCCGGCGGCCACTGGGAATCCTTGTGGGAACCGGCGCGGCAGCGGGCCAGGCCGAAGCAGTGCTGCGGGCCCGCGGCGTCAGGCCCATCCGCACAACGGTCCGGCCGGCCGCCGTGGTGCACTCCATCCACGGCTCAGGCCTGACCGCCTCCGGGGTTGTCTTCGAGGACGGCAGCAGCATGAACGGCGACCTGGTTGTCCTGGCCGAAGAGCGGGTTGCCCGCGACGGACTCGCCGCCAGCGCCGGACTCGCCACCGCCCCCAACGGCGGAATCGCCATCAGCAAGGACTTCAGGACATCGGTCTCCGGCATCTGGGCGATTGGTGACGCCGCAGCGTTCGACGGCGTCCGGCTGGGACTGCTGGTCGCCGCGGCTTCTGCCGCCGGAGCCTGCGCCGCGCAGCTGATGACGGCTACATCAGCGGCGGAAAGCCTGGCAGCCCGCGTTGTGGAAGGCGTGACCGCGGGCCCGGCGAAGCGCGTGCCTGCGGCCGCGTAAGCGTCCGCCCGCCGTGACACCCGCTGTGACAAGATGGTCACCTGAACAGCCACGCACTGCGTGGCTCCGGCGGCCCACAAGGCCACATGGAAAGGACCATCATGAGCAACGCAGCCACTCCTGCCAACCAGACTGGAGCCGGTACGGTCTCAGCGTCGGGCAACATCGCTTCCTATATCGACCACACGCTCCTCAAGCCCGAGGCCAGCGAAGCGAAGATCCTCAAAGTGTGTGCCGAGGCTGCCGAGTACCACTTCAAGTCAGTCTGCGTTAACCCCCTTTGGGTCAAGACAGTCAAGACCGCGCTCAAGGGGTCCGGGGTACTGACGTGCTCGGTGATCGGCTTTCCCATGGGTGCCACGCCCAGCGACGTGAAGGCTTTTGAAGCCCGCGGCGCGGTATTGGATGGTGCGGACGAAATCGACATGGTCATCAACATCGCGGCCGCCCGCGCCGGTGACAAAGGTGCGCTGGTGGACGATATCTCCGCCGTCGCGGACGCGGTCCACGCGGGCGGGGCCATCCTGAAGGTCATCATCGAAACCGCATTGCTCAGCGACGACCAGAAGGTTCTTGCCTGCCAGGCGTCCGTTGAAGCCGGGGCGGACTTCGTCAAGACGTCCACGGGGTTCAACGGCGGGGGTGCCACAGCCGAGGACATCGCCCTGATGCGCCGCACCGTCGGCCCCGATCTCGGCGTCAAGGCGTCCGGCGGCGTACGTTCCCTGGCCGATGCGCAGGCTATGATTGCTGCAGGTGCAACACGTATTGGTGCCAGTTCCGGCATCGCCATCGTCAAGGGTGAACAGGGTTCATCCGGCTACTGACGCCGGCCCGGAGCCGCCACAGTTTGAGCCCCGCGGGGCCGAGGAGGAACGAATGTCCAGCAAGACCACAGAGTCCGGCAACGCCACGGTACAGACCCCCCAGAACGAGAACAGCCTTCTGGGCAGCGTCCTTCTGTTTGTACCCATGATGGCGCTGTTCCTGGGCTCCATCTACTCCCTGTCCTTCCTCACGCTCGGCAACCCGTGGCCGATGGCCGCCTGCCTGGGCATGTTTTTCCTGGCGTTCTGGATCCCGCAGACCATCACCGGTCGCTCCGATTCAGCCGGCGGCAAGTAAGCACCCTCGGTAACTCAAAAGGCTGGGGCCCCGGATCATTTCCGGGGCCCCAGCCTTTTAAGTCACATACGCCTGGATACTGGCCGCTCGAGGACCGGCCGCGTCAGCCCGCGCCAAGCAGCCGGCTGACCGCGGTATTTCCGATCGCCATGGCGGCTGGGAAATGTGTTTTCGCCAACGACCAGGCCGCGACGCACATGCCCACCATCGCGTAGGCGCTGACCGGGATCAGCACCAGCCACTCGCGCCGGGAACCTGCGCTGCCCAGCAGCGGCAGGGAAAAGGCGCCGTTGGCTTTCCAGACGTCGTTGAGCACCGGCAGCTTCCGGAGGAACTTTGGTGGCTTGATGACGATCGGCCAGAGCAGCGGCACGCCCCCGGTGGTGATCATGTCCCCCACTATGTGGACCACTACCCCGCTCAGCATCGACACAGGCAGCCAGGTCCACTGCTCCGGCGCGAACCAGGTCACCAGTCCGGCCATGGCCAGGGCAAAGATCCAGTTGCTGATAAATCCCGACTTGGGAAACAGCTTCAGCGCCTTGGCCGCAATGTTGATCATGAACATGCACAGCAGGCCGGCACCCACGGACAGCAGGCCCCAGTCCGTCTGCAGCTGGAACTGCCCGGCCATCATGGCCAGCAGCACGAAGAACGCCGCACCGAGCACCGAGTGGGTGCCTTGCCGGTGCCCGCCGCTGGCGTTCTCAATACCCACGGCGATCAGGTTGGACAGCGGCGGCAGCGAGTTGGCCACGGTGCTGTGGCGGTGGTCCCAGTCGCACACGAGCGCTGTCCCCGCCGTCGCCATCCCGCCGATGAGGATTCCCGTGGCGTCCAGCGGATACCAGCCCAGCGTGTACGGCCCCGTTGAGGCAATAGCTACCCACGCCGCGGCCCCCGACGCGGCGTGATGTCCTCCCATCAAGCTCTAACTCACCACCAGTGGCGCGTCGGAGAAGATGTTGCGGATAACCCCGTTGGCCCACTCCAGGATCTCGGCGTCCTGCAGGTCGCGGCCGCCGATCCTTGCCGTCTTGGGCTTCGGTATCAGCACAGCGTCCAAGGCCGGCTTGGACTGGGAACCCGGGTACATCCGGGTCAGCCGCATCAGTTTCGACTCCGGCAGCTGCGCCGGCGAGAACTTGATGAAGTTTCCCTGCAGCGCGACGTCGGACAGGCCGGCTTCGCGGGCCCCCACCCGGAAGCGGGCCACGGCGATGAGGTTCTGGACCGGCAGCGGCGGCTCGCCGTAGCGGTCCACAAGCTCGGCCAGGACCTCTTCGATGGCCTCGTACGTCACCGCGGAGGCCAGCTTCCGGTAGGCCTCCAGGCGGAGCCGCTCCCCCGGCACATAATCGTGCGGGAGGTGGGCGTTGACCGGCAGCTCGATCTTCATTTCGGCGGCCTTTTCCTCGGCATCCCCGCGGAAGTCGGCCACCGCCTCACCCACGAGGCGGATGTAAAGGTCGAAGCCAACACCCTGGATGTGGCCGGACTGCTCACCGCCCAGCAGGTTGCCCGCCCCGCGGATTTCGAGGTCCTTCATGGCCAGCTGCATGCCGGCGCCAAGCTCGTTGTGGGTGGCCACGGCTTTGAGCCGTTCCAGGGCCACCTCGCCCAGGGGCTTCTCGGACGGGTACAGGAAGTAGGCATAGGCGCGTTCACGGCCGCGGCCCACCCGCCCGCGGAGCTGGTGCAGCTGGGAGAGGCCGTACTTGTCCGCCCCGTCCACGATCAGGGTGTTGGCGTTGGAGATGTCCAGGCCGGTCTCGATGATGGTGGTGCATACCAGGACATCGAAACGCTTTTCCCAGAAGTCCACAATGATCTGCTCCAGCCGGCTCTCGGACATCTGCCCGTGCGCCACCTCAACACGTGCTTCCGGAACCAGTTCACGGATCTTCGCGGCCGTCCGGTCGATGGTGGACACGCGGTTGTGCACAAAGAACATCTGGCCTTCGCGCATCAGCTCACGCCGGATGGCCGCCGAGGTCTGCTTGTCCGTGTACGGTCCCACATATGTCAGCACGGGATGGCGTTCCTCCGGCGGGGTGGCCAGCGTGGAGGTTTCCCGGATGCCGGTCAACGACATCTCCAGGGTCCGCGGAATCGGGGTGGCGCTCATGGCCAGCACGTCCACGTTGGTCCGCATCTTCTTCAGCGCTTCCTTGTGCTCCACACCGAAGCGCTGCTCCTCGTCCACGATCACCAGGCCCAGGTCCTTGAACGCGAAGTCCTTCGACAGCAGCCGGTGGGTGCCGATGACGACGTCAACGGAGCCGCTCTTGACGCCCTCAACGGTCTCTTTGGTTTCCTTGGTCCCTTGGAACCGCGACAGGGCTTTGACCCGCAGGGGGAACCCGGAGAAGCGCTCGGTGAACGTTTCGAAGTGCTGCTGGGCGAGCAGGGTGGTGGGCACCAGGATCGCCACCTGCTTCCCGTCCTGGACCGCCTTGAACGCGGCCCGGACGGCGATCTCGGTTTTGCCGTAGCCCACGTCGCCGGACACCAGGCGGTCCATGGGGATCTCGCGCTCCATGTCCGCCTTGACCTCATTGATGGTGGTCAGCTGGTCCGGCGTCTCCACGTACGGGAAGGCCTCCTCCAGCTCACGCTGCCACGGGGTGTCCGGTCCGAACGCGTGGCCCTTTGAGGCCATCCGCGCGGAGTACAGCCGGATGAGCTCGCCGGCGATCTCCTTGACGGCCTTGCGTGCCTTGGACTTGGTGCTGGCCCAGTCGGAGCCGCCCATCTTGCTGAGCACAGGGGTATCGCCGCCAACGTAGCGGGTCACCTGGTCCAGCTGGTCGGTCGGGACAAACAGGCGGTCCCCGGGGGCGCCGCGCTTGGACGGGGCGTATTCCAGGACCAGGTACTCGCGGACGCCGTCTCCGCCGCCGGCCACCTTGCGCTGGATAAGTTCGATGAAGCGGCCAATGCCGTGCTGTTCGTGCACCACGGAATCGCCGTTGACCAGCTGCAACGGGTCCACGGCGTTCCGCCGCTTGGACGGCATGCGCCGCATGTCCTTGGTGGAGCCTGCGGACGTCCGTCCCAACAGGTCCGCTTCGGTGAGCAGCCCCAGCTTGAGGCTGTCCAGGACAAAACCGCGTCCGACGGCGGCAGTGGTCACCTCGATGATGCCCGCCTGCGGCTCCTTCTCAAGCGTGTCCACCCGGGCACAGGGGATGTCGGCGTCGTGGAAAAGTTCCGCCAGGCGCTGCGCCGGGCCGGGACCCTCCGTGGCCACTACGATCCGCCACTGGTCCCGGACGTGGGAGCCGATGAAGTCCATCATCTCGGCCACATCACCCTGGTACCCGCGCGGTTCCCGGGCGCGGAGGTTCAGGACGTCAATCTCGGGCAGCAGCTCCTCGTCAGTGGCCAGCGACGTGATGGACCACCAGGACACCTCGTGCTCCAGCGAGAAGCTCCGCGTTTCGGCCAGGGAACGGAAGCTGGCTGAGTGCAACGCTGCCGACGCCTGCGAACTGAGGTCCAGCGGAGCCGTGCCGCCATCCGAGGCCGTGGACCAGGCTGCTTCCAGGAACTCCTCGTTGGTGGCCGCAAGATCATGTGCGCGCCGGCGGACCTTTTCCGGTTCAATAATCACCGAGATGGACCCGGCGGGCAGCTGCTCCACGAACGGGACCATGGCGTCCACCAGCACCGGGGCCAGGGATTCCATCCCTTCCACCGCGATGCCGCCGGCGATCTTCTCCAGCATGTCCGCGGCCGCGGGAAGCTGCGCCTTCAGGGTGGCTGCGCGCGACATCACCGACGGCGTGATGAGGATTTCGCGGCAGGGCGGGGCGTGGAGCTCGGCGGGGTGGTGCACCCCGGGCGCCGACAGCGAGCGCTGGTCGGCCACCGCGAACCAGCGCATCTGGTCCACCTCGTCGCCGAAGAACTCCACACGGATGGGATGGTCCTCGGTGGGCGGGAAGACATCGATGATGCCGCCGCGGACGGCAAACTCGCCACGGCGGGTGACCATGTCCACGCGTGCGTAGGCGGCATCGGCAAGGCTCCGCACCACGCTGGAGAACGGCATGTCCTGTCCCACCTTCAGGGTGACCGGAACCAGGTCACCCAGCCCGGCGACGATCGGCTGGACCACCGCGCGCACCGGTGCCACCACCACACGCAGCCGGCCCGCCGTCGAACTTTCCGGGTGCGCCAGGCGGCGCAGGACGGACAGCCGGCGGCCCACCGTGTCCGAGCGGGGCGAGAGCCGTTCGTGCGGCAGGGTTTCCCAACTGGGGAACTCGGCCACTGAATCGGCCGGCAGGTAAGCGCGCAGGGCCGCTGTCAGATCCTCTGCTTCGCGTCCTGTCGCGGTGACCGCCAGCACCACAGGAGGGAGCCCGCCGTCGGGAGTTCCTTCGTCGGAGCCGGCGTCCAGGCCATCTGCCATTTCCGCCAGCAGGACGGCGCGGAGTCCGGCCGGCGCGCTGATCTGGTAGTCCTGGCCCCGGACGTCAAAACCCCTGGCCGCCTCCGCCTGGACCCGCGCGAACGTCTGGTCTTCTGCCAGGACACGGCGCAGTCCGGTCAGCGAGGGACCACCGTTGGACGGGCCAGGATGGGACGGGCCAGTGGGGCTCATGGCGGAAACTCCTGTGGGTTCATGCCTGTGGGTTCATGGGATCGCAGGCAACACGAAAGCCCGAAATTCACTTCGAATCCCGGGTCATCCCAGCCTACCCCTGCCCCGGGGCCCGCCGGGCACCCCGTTGCTAAGCTTGCTGAGGAAGCGCGCCTGTTGCGCGCCTCCGCCCGCCTGGCCTGAGGAGCTTTCAGTGAGCGATAGCAATAGTCCGAGCGACACTCCACCCACGGTGGCAGCGGGGACGGCGCGAACCGTCCTGGTGACCGGCGCCACCGGCTACATCGGAGGCCGCCTGGTCCCCCGGCTGCTGGAGGCCGGGCACACCGTCAAGGTCCTGGTCAGGACACCGGCAAAGATCGCCGGCGTGCCGTGGCTGGGCAAGGTTGAGGTCATCGAGAGCAGTCTCGACGACGGCGGAGCCCTGGAGCAGGCGCTGGCCGGCGTCGACGTGCTCTACTACCTCGTCCACTCCATGGCCTCCGGCGCCGGCTTCGAGTCCAAGGAAAAGGCCATGGCGGAAACGGCGGCCAGAGCCGCTGCCGCCGCCGGCGTAGGCCAGATCGTCTACCTGGGCGGCCTGCACCCGGCCAACGTGGAACTGTCCACTCACATGCGGTCCCGGGAAGCCGTGGGAAAGGTGTTCCTGGACAGCACCGTGGACGCGGTGGTCTTCCAGGCCGGGGTGGTGATCGGTTCCGGGTCCGCGTCCTTCGAAATGATCCGCCACCTGTCCGAAGCGCTTCCGCTGATGCCGGCCCCGAGCTGGGTGCGCAACAAGATCGAGGCAATCGCCGTCCGGGACGTGCTGCACTACCTTGTGGGCGCCGCATCCTTGGACGGGCCCGTCAACCGCACCTTCGACATCGGCTGCCGGCAGGTCCTGAGCTACGCGGGCATGATGAAGGAATACGCCGCCGAGGCCGGGCTGCCGTACCGGGTGGTGCTGGCTCTGCCCATTCCCGCCCCGAGGCTCGCCGGCGTGTGGGTGGCCCTGACCACGCCCATCCCGCTGTCCATGTCGCTCCCGCTCGTCGAGTCGCTGCAGCACGATGCCGTGTCCCGCGAACACGACATCGACGCCCATATCCCGGTGCCGGCGGGCGGCCTGACCCCGTACCGGCGGGCCGTTGCCCTCGCCCTGGGCAAGGAGCGTGACGGCCAGGTGGAAACCACATGGTCAAATGCCGGGGCCGACGCCGATCCGCTGCCCAGCGATCCGGACTGGGCAGGCCACACGGTCTACGTGGATGAACGGACCTTCCACGGCGAAGTTGATCCCGCCGACGTGTGGACCATCATCGAAGGAATCGGCGGCCGGAACGGCTGGTATTCCCTGCCGCTGGCATGGTGGGTACGTGGCTGGCTGGACAAGCTCACCGGCGGCGCGGGCCTGCTGCGGGGACGAAGGCACCCAGGCACCCTGGCCTCGGGCGAAGTGGTGGACTGGTGGCGCGTGGAACGGATTGAGCGCGGAAAACTGTTGCGCCTCCGCGCGGAGATGCGCGCCCCCGGACGTGCTTGGCTTGAACTGTCCGTAGAACCTGACGGGACGGGCAGCCGCTACCGGCAGCGGGCCATTTTCTTCCCCAAGGGCCTCAGCGGAAAGCTCTACTGGCTTGCCGTGCTGCCGTTCCATAGCCTCATTTTTCCGGCGATGGCACGGAACATCACCACGGCGGCGCAGAAAATCGCCGGCGCCGACAGTGCGGAGGCCGGTTCCAACAACACGCAAGGCTCCCCGTAGGATGTGGGGAGCAAAAAGCGTTCTGACCTACACATCACTGGAGGACCCATGGCACTGAGTGCAACCACTACCCTTCCGCACGCCGTCGACAGCGTCGCTGCCGTCTTTATCAACGAGGACTTCCAGCGGCACACGAGCCAATTCGTTGGCGGCACACTTGAATCCTTCGAGGTGGCCGGAGACGTTGACGGAGTATTCAGCACCACCTCGGTCCGCACGCTGCCCACCACCCGGCTGCCGGAGATCGCCCGTAAGTTCGTGGGCGAAAAGCTCACGGTGACGCAGGTGGAGAACTGGGACGCCCCGGCGGCCGACGGTTCCCGCCAGAGCAACATCACGCTGAAGATCGCCGGCGCCCCTCTTGATGTGACCGCGGTCCAGCGGCTCGTCGCGGAGGGCGGCAGCACGCGCATTGAACTCGAAGGCAACGTGACCTCCTCCGTCCCGTTCCTGGGCGGCAAGATCGCCGAGGCAGCTGAGCCCATGGTGGCCAAGGCCCTGAACATCCAGTCACAGCAGGCCCAGGCCTGGCTCGAAAGCCACTAGGCCATGCAGCTCCCCCTGTTTGCGGGCTTGGTCCTGATTATCGCCGGCCTCTGGTCCCTGGTGATCTGGCCGCAGTTCCTGCGCCGCGTGATGAAGGATCCCAGGGCGCGGGACGCCGCCGGCAAGGCCACAAAGTTCCTCACCGTCCACGTGGTGCTGGTCAGCATCTCCATGGTGCTGGGAGCCGCCACTGCCGTGATCGGGGTTATGGGGCTGCTCGGGTAGGCTGGACACAGGTGCGCCGGGAAGTCTGGTCGGCAACAGTTTTGCCGACCCCTTAATTCCAGGAGCCACCCATGGCCAAGCGCCCTTCCCGCCCCGCCTTCGCTGCCAAAGTCCTCAGCCGCTCAAGCTACCCCGAATTCCTGCGGATCTCAGAGATCCTCAGGCTGGAAACAGCCGGCGGTGCCCTCCTTTTGCTGGCCACAGCCGCGGCCCTCGTCTGGGCCAACTCGCCTGCGGCTGAGGGCTACTTCGCGCTGCGTGACCTGAAAATCGGCTATGAGCCCTGGCACCTCCGGCTCTCCCTGGGGCTTTGGGCGTCGGACGGTCTCCTGGCCATCTTCTTCTTCCTGGCCGGCCTGGAACTCAAGCGGGAGTTTGTCTCCGGTGAACTCCGCAAAGTGTCCAAGGCGGTGGTTCCGGTGGCCGCGGCCGTGGGCGGCGTGGCAGTTCCGGCCCTGATCTACACGCTGGTGAACCTGGGCCAGGACGCCGAGAGCCTGCGGGGATGGGCCATTCCCACAGCCACCGACATCGCCTTTGCCCTGGCCGTGCTGGCCGTCATAAACACCCACCTGCCTGCGGCCCTCCGGACCTTCCTGCTCACCTTGGCCGTAGTGGATGACCTGCTGGCCATCGGCATCATCGCCTTCTTCTACTCGTCCGGACTGCAGCCGCTCTTCCTGTTGGCGGCACTGGTTCCGCTGGGGCTGTTTACCCTGCTGGTCCAGAGGAGGGTCCGCAGCTGGTACCTGTTGCTGCCGCTGGCCGCCGCCACCTGGGGACTCGTGCACGCTTCCGGTATCCACGCCACGGTGGCCGGTGTGCTGCTCGCTTTTGCCGTGCCGGTGCTGGCGTCGCAGAAACGCGGTGAGGCGGGTTCCGGTATGGCTGAGTCCCTGGAACACCGGCTCCGCCCGCTTTCGGCAGGTTTCGCCGTCCCGGTCTTCGCCTTCTTTTCCGCCGGAGTTGCCGTGGGCGGCCTCGACGGCTTCCGATCGGCCCTGGCGGATCCCGTGGCGGTGGGAATTGTGGCTGCCTTGGTGGCCGGCAAAACGATTGGCGTGTTCGGTACTACCTACCTGATCACTAAGACCACCAGGGCAAAGCTCGACGACGGTCTGGCCTGGATCGATGTTGCCGGCCTTGCGATGTTGGCCGGAGTGGGCTTCACGGTGTCGCTGCTGATCGCCGAGCTGAGCTTCGGTGCGGGCTCGGCCTACGATGACCACGCGAAGGTGGCCATCCTCACCGGATCACTGGTTGCCGCCCTGCTCGCCACCGTGGTGCTCCGGCTGCGGAACCGGCATTACCGCGCAGTGGAACTTGCGGAACGGCATGATGCTGACGGCGACGGCATCCCGGACGTTTTCGAGCACCGGGGCTGACAGCGGCGCGGCCGGGCCTCGGCCCGGCTTCGGCCCGTGCGTGCCTAGGCTGCCTGGTTCAGGGCGTCCTCGGCGGCCACCCAGGAAATCATGGCGCATTTAACGCGCGCGGCGTAGCGGGCCACACCCTCGAAAGCCGCGGCGTCGCCCAGGATCTCGGGATCGGCGTGGATCTTCCCGCGCGAGCGGAGTACTTCGCGGAAGTTGCCAATGACGGCGTGGAGCTCGTCCACGGTCATTCCCTCCGCGAGTTCGCTGAGGACCGACGCCGATGCCATCGAGATGGAACACCCTTCGCCGTCCCAGGAAATCTGCGCCACCTTGCCGTCTTCCACGGCCACCCGCAGCGTGACTTCGTCGCCGCAGACCGGGTTGAGCTGGTGGGACTGGCCCGTGGACGCCCCCGCCGGCACGGCGATGCCGGCCAGTCCGCTGCCGTGACGGGCTTTGGAATGGTCAAGGATGATCTGCTGATACAGCTGGTCAAGGCTCATGGTGGTGTACCTTCGGTGATCGCGCTAGACGCGGAAGTAGGAGCGGACTCCGGCGACGGCTTCCAGGAAGGCATCGACGTCGTCGGTGGTGTTGTACAGGTAGGCGCTTGCCCTGGTGGTTGCGGTCAGGCCCAAGCGGCGGTGCAGCGGCTGGGCGCAATGGTGACCCACGCGGACGGCGATGCCCCTGGAATCCAGGAACTGCCCGACGTCGTGCGCGTGCACGCCGTCGACGTGGAACGCGGCAAGGCCGATCCGTTCCTGTCCGGCGGCAGGCCCCAGCACGCGGATGCCGGGAATGGACTCCAGCCCCGCCACCATCCGCTGGCCGAGCTCCGCTTCCCAGCGGTGCACCCGGTCCAGGCCGGTTTCCGTGAGGTAGTTGGCTGCGGCGGCCAGGGCAACGGCCTGCGAGATGCGCTGGGTGCCGGCCTCGAAGCGCTGCGGCGCGGGCAGGTACTCGGCCCGTTCCATGGTCACCGTGGTGATCATGGAACCGCCTGTGAGGAACGGTGGCAGCACGTCCAGGAGGTCCTGCTTGCCGTAGAGGACCCCGATTCCGGTAGGCGCCAGCATCTTGTGGCCGGAGAACACGGCGAAGTCGACGTCAAGCTCCTTGACGTTCAGCGGCAGGTGCGGTGCCGACTGGCAGGCGTCCAGGACCACCAGGGCTCCGGCCTGCCGCCCCAGCGCAACCAGTTCCTGTACGGGGTTAATTGTGCCCAACACGTTGGAGGCGTGGGTGAACGCGAGGACCTTAGTTTTGCTTCCCAGGATCTCGGCCGCAATATCCAGCCGCAGGGCACCGGCGTCGTCGATGGGGATGTAACGAAGCGTGGCGCCTGTGCGGAACGCCAGTTCCTGCCAAGGGATCAGGTTGGCGTGGTGCTCCATTTCGGTCACCACGATCTGGTCACCCGGGCCCACTGCGAGGTCTTTCAGCCGGGCGTCGCCGCGCCCCTGCGCCGCCCACAGCGCGGCGTTGGAGAGCGAGTAGCTGAGCAGGTTCAGGCCTTCGGTGGCGTTGGAGGTCCACACCGTTTCCGCGTAGCCGGCACCGATGAATTCCGCTATGGTCTCGCGGGCACCTTCGAACACCTCTGTTGCTTCCACGGCAAGGTAGTGGGCCCCGCGGTGCACGGCAGCGTTGCGCTGTTCGTAAAACTCCTGCTCAGCTTCGATGACACTGAGCGGGTTTTGCGAGGTGGCGCCCGAATCGAGGTATACCAGGGGCTGGCCGTTCACCAGCTGGCCAAGTACGGGGAAGTCGTTTCGAATCCTGAGGACTTCGGCGTTATCCATGGCCGGCACTGCGCGTTCCAGCGTGGCAGGCGTTGATACTAGGGCCAAAGCTAAACTCCTTGAGATGCCAATGGATTGACACTCAATTGTCCCACAACACCACTATGGCGGCGGCCCGATGGGCAACCGCCACAGCAGCTCCGGGCTTCAGCCCGCGGAGGTGAGGGCCGGCGACGGCTGGGGGGAGAGTCTCGGTCTCAGAAGACTCTGACGTCGCCGGCCCCGCTTCGATCCAGCCCCAGGGCCGGAAGTTTGCTTCAAAATGAGGCCTGAAAGTCTGATGGCCGGTCCGCGGTTTTGGTGGCTCCGTGTTTTCCTGCCGCACTAAGTCAATCGCATGCTGAAGCTCAGCACACGAGTAGGCAGTACTCTACTTTTTGGGGCCGGGGCTACGCGTTTCCGGACGTCCTTACACAGGGTCCCGGACGCATGGCGTCCGTACGCAGGCCTAGTTCGGAAGGGCCGAAGCCAGTTCGTCGCGGCTCCGCACGCCGAGTTTGACGTACGTGCGGTAGAGGTGGCCCTCCACAGTACGCACGGACACCATGAGTCTTTGTGCGATCTCCCGGTCGGTGAGACCTTTCACGGCGAGCTCTACGATGTCCTGTTCCCGGCGGGTGAGGTGCACGCTGGGTGCTGCGGCGATGAAGTGGCCTTCCCGGAACCGCTCGCCCAGTTCGTGGTCGCACTTCTCCCGCAGGGCCACCGCCTGACGGGCCCGCCGGCGCTCACCGGAGCTCTCAAGGACGGTGCTCGACCGCGCGTAGGCTTCCCGCGCAAGGTTAACGAATCCCGCGCCTTCAAGCATGGCTGCCGTTTCCATGATGGAATCGGCGTCCTCGGACTCCCAATGCCCCGCCAGCGTGAGCATTGCCGCGGCCCAGCGGCCTTCCACGCTCCCCGCCAGTGAGTGGACCAACGGGATCACGGAATGGTCGCCCAGGTCCCAGCAGAGAGCCAAGAGTTCCAGGAGTGTCCCGGCCCGTGTGGTCACCTCGGGTGTGGTGGCCAGTGTGTGGAGGCGCGCCAGGCCTTTTCCGTCATGCGCCACATACTCCGATGCCGCTGCCGCGTACGCCCTCGCAAGGAGTCCGTAGCCGGGGGAACCCTGCGGTGAATCCTTGTAATCCAGCTCAAGCCGGCCGGCCTGGGCGGCGTCGCCGAGCCTCGCCGCTACATAAAACGCCAGCCCGGAACCAAACCGGAACATCTGCAGCGGATCGTTGAGCCTCAGGGTCTCCACCGCCGGCAACAGCGTTTGATAGGCGCGTTCCATCCGCCCCTGCCGCAGGAGCGAGTAGCCACGGAGCACCTCGAGGCTGCCGCCGAAATAGGCGACACCCCGCGGCTGCCCGGCAGCATAGTTCGCCGACTCCCGTTCCGCCGAGTCCCACTCCCCCATGGCCAGGTAATCTGCCACCAGGCGGCCAAGGACAAATTCGTTGAAGAAGAACACGCCACCCTGCAGTGAGGGAAGTTCCGAGACTGCCCGCAATGCGGCATCCAGCCCCTGGACGGCCCGTCCGGCCGGGGCGAGCGAATGGGCCAGCAGCGCCAGGCCCACCGCACGCAGGGCGTCGTCCGTGGCATCGCCGGCGCGGCTGCTCCGAAGGTCCTGGACCTCGGCCTCCAAGGCCTGGTGGTTGCCTGCTTCGCAAAGTTCCAGCAGGCGAAGCAAGCGCTCCTGCCAGGGCCCGGCCGGCGCGCCGGCGGTCTCTTGGGAATCCGGCGGCACAGCATCCGGGCCAGCCGTCATGACGCCTGCGCCCTGAAGCGCATCACGGGAATCGGCCGCGAATACTGACAGCGGCGTTCCCAGAGCCTGGTGTGCCATGGCCCTGAGCATCAGGACCGGAACAGCCCAGGCACCGTTCCCCAGCTGCAGCCAGCATCCGTCCAGGAGCTTGGCCGCACCCGCAAAGTCGCCTTCATTGAATAAGGCGCGTCCCTGGACGGCCTGTGCCTGCGGCACGAGGTCCGGGTCCACGACCTTCGCCGCCATCATCCGGCTGCTCCGGTTCCGGGAGTGGACCAAGGCAGTGCCGGCCGCCTCAAGCAGCTCGGGATC
The DNA here is from genome assembly GCF_023913735.1 of Pseudarthrobacter raffinosi. Classification (GTDB taxonomy): domain Bacteria; phylum Actinomycetota; class Actinomycetes; order Actinomycetales; family Micrococcaceae; genus Arthrobacter; species Arthrobacter raffinosi. Next base: position 236,916 of record NZ_JAMXBH010000001.1, on the reverse strand, counting down.
GGATATTTTCAATCCACATTCAAGGGCCCATTCCACGGCCCTCATCCTGCCTTCAGACCCTTCGGGAGCGGTTCCCAGCTGATCCCGGATCTTTTCAAGCAGCTGCAGGCTCCGGGACACCGAGATACTTGTGCGGAGCGCCTCGCCGAACACGGAGTTCCAGATCCGGAGATCGGCTGGAATGCCGGAACTTTCCACCATCATCTGCTGGTCCAGCAGCGTGCGCACTACTTCAGCGCCAAAAATATCCTCGATCACCTTCCGGCTCACGGGTCCTGCGAGGGCGACAAGTTTCAGGACTTCCTGCTCTTCCGGGCTGCGGCGGAGCATGTCCTTCACCACCACCTCGGCGAGCCTGGGTCCGTCGGCAGGCAACGGGCCCAGCAGCATCCAGATCCCGTTACGCTTTGCGAGTTCGCCCCGCTCTGCGGCATCATGCAGCAAGGCATCAAGAATCCGCGGATTTCCGCCAGACGCGCTCCAGATTGTGTCAATGGTTCCGGAGGGGATTGTTCCATCAAGTGCGTGGGAGAGGACTTCCTCGACCTGCTCCCGGTTCATGGGTCGGAGATCCACACGGTCAGCCAGTCCGTCATACCAGAGCTGAGCGAGCGGCTGGGGCAGCCCGGGCCGCGGCCTGCCGGCAGCAAGCACTGTGGCCCAGCCAGCGGAGATCATGTCGGCCACGATGCTGGCCGTTGCCTCGTCCAGGTGATGGGCGTCATCCATCATCAGAAGCAACGGGGTATCCTTGCCGGCTTTCAGCTTCTCAAAGTACCTCCACACGGACCGCAGCACAGCCACCGAAGACACGGAGTCTTCGGCCGTCAGCTCCGCCGTGTAGGGCGCCAAAACTCCAAAGGGAACGCCGGACAGCGACGAACTTCCATGGATCTGAACAATGATCATCTCCTGGGAAAGCCGCTCGGTGATGGCCTCGGTCAGCGTTGACTTCCCGATGCCCGGGCCCGCCATGAGGAACACGGCCTGGCTCGTGCGGCTGCGAATGATGTTGCAGATCCGGTCCAGCGGCTCACGCCGGCCCGTGAGCAGTCGATATTGCGTTCCCTGTTTGGCAGCGTGGCCGTTAGACGAGTCCAGTCAGATCACCCCTGGATGTAACTCCGAGCTTGGTAAAGACCTGGTAAAGGTGGCCTTCCACAGTGCGCACGGACACGCCCATCTCCACGGCGATATCGCGGTTGGACGCGCCCCGGCCGGCCAGCCGCGCGATCTGCCTCTCCCTGGCAGTCAGTAGAGGGCTGCCGCTGCTCGGCACGATCGGCAGGCTTGCCACGGTGGCTGCGAGGATGTCCAGTCGGGCCTGTGCATTCCTGGCGGAAACCGAGTCACCGGCCTGCCGGGCGTAGTCAACGGCCAGCGCCATGCACCGGGCCTCAACGGCATCCAGTTCCAGGGTGGCCGCCAGTTCCCCGCCGGCAAGCAACGTTTTGGCGTCGTGGGTGCGGCTGCCCACGGCGACAAGACGCGAAATTTCCGCCAAGGGGCCCTGGCGTTGCCCGGCCACTTGTTCCATCAGCCGGAAGTCCGCTTCCGTGCCGTTGACCGTGGCTCCGAGCAGGCTGATCCCGGCCAGGGTGAACCTGCCTGCCGCGATGTCACGGCGGGCTGACTGCTTGAGGCGGGTGGCTGCGTCATTGTCCCCCAGCCATCGGGCGGCCATATCAGCGCAGAATTCAATGCGGCTCCGGGTGGCATGGTCAGCGGCACCTGCCGTCCGCTGCAGCCGGTCAAGATACTGCCGGGACTGCCCGGCATTGCCGATCTGCGCATACGCGAAGGCGATGGCGGCGTAGGCGGCGCGGAGCAGGTTCTGGACGGGCCGCAGTTCCAGCTGTGCAGCGGCCGAGAGCAGCGAATCAAGGGCAACGGCGCCGCGGCCCGAGTACACATAGGCGATGCCGGCCGCTAGCTCCGCGGCGGCGCTCCGGTAAGGGAGCCGGTGGAACTCGCGCGCGGAAGGCGGATCCAGGAGGTCGATGCACCGGCGCCATTGCCCTGCCATCAGGAGCACGTTGTACGCCCGGCCGGCGAACCTCTCGCGCAGCCCCACGATCTCGGCGGCGTCCGAGATCTGCCCGCCCAGCTGCCTCATCAGGCTCAGGGCGTCCATTTCCCGCCCGGCCATGGACAGGGCGCTCATGAGGATCACCGCTGAGTTCATCCTGAACCAGGTGTCCGGATTCTGCCCGGGGTCGGCAGCGGCTTCCAGTGCCGGCAAGGCGGAGGCGTAGTCCCCCACAAAAGCCTGGTACTCGAATTCGCTGAGGCTGATCCGGTTGGCCGCAGCAGCCAGCGGCTCCGGCCAGCCCTTCGCAATTCCTGGCTCCACGCCCAGCCGCTCCCGTGCCGTCTGCAGCAGCGCCGGCACCCGGGCGGTGTGTTCGGGGAGCCAGACCATGACCCGAGATTTGGCCTCGACCACCCGGGCGAACTCCTCAACGTCCAGGTTGTCCAGCTGCGGCTGGGAAATATCGTCCAGTGCTGCCATGGCCTGCACCGGGAGGTCCATGAGCAGGTACGCTGCGGCTTTCTGCCGCTGGGCAGGCACCCATTGAGGGTCATTCCGCTTCAGCGTGTCGGCATACTTGAGGGCAAAATGGGGGTCAAAGAGCTGCACTGCGGCTTCGGCGGCGGCAAGCGCCATGGCCGGACTCAGCTCGGCCTCGCATTCCTGGGTCCAGGCGCCGAACGCCATCAGTTCTTCCATCGTCATCGTGGCAGGGTCAGGTTCCTTGCCGCCCAGGAGCAGGCTCCGCAGTTCCCTTCGCCGAGTGATGCTGAGCCAGGAGCGGACAACGTCGCCGAGGTACTTTTCACGCAGTGAAACCCATCGGTTGTCCGAGGAATCGATCTCCAGCAGGCCCGAATCTTCCATGTCCGCCACCACGCCGGCACCGTACACTTTGGTCAGCCTGGACAGTTCCACGCTGCGGGCGCACGAGAGCATCTCGATGACGTCCCGTTCCTCCGGAGACTTCCGGGTCCACTGGGACCGGACGATGTCGTCGAGGCTGGCCGCGCCGTCGAGCACCACCTTGTCCCGAAGAGTCCAGACGGAGTCCGACAGAACCAGGTTCCCCGAATGCTGCTGCTCGGTTACAAGCGCTTTCAGGAGCAGGGGGTTGCCGCCAACCATGGTGTGGAAAGTGCTGACCAGGGAGGCCGAAACGCGGTGGCCCAGCAGGGAAAGCAGCACCTGGCGGGTCTGCAGCTCATTGAGGTTGTCCAGCCTGACCTCGGTGAGCCGGCGGTCGTTGAGGAGCCAGTGGAAGTCGGCGGGTAGATCACTGACCATGGGCGCCACGGCCACCATGCGGGCGGTCCCGGTCAGGAGGATGTTGAGCAGGACGCCGGCGCTCATATCATCAATGCTGCCGGCGGTGTCCAGGGTGATGACACACTGGCGCCCCGCGGCATCGCTTTTGATGAGGGACGTAATGCCACGGAGGATGGCTGTGGGCGACCCCATGTACGCCTGGGGAAGACGCGCCAGCAGGAAAGCCAGGCAGCCGTAGGGTGTTGTGCCGGACGACGGTCCGCTGCGCAGCTGCAACGTCCAGATATCCGGGCCAAGCTCGGCGACGGCTGTCCTGGCCAAGGATGACTTACCTACACCGCGTCCGCCGGTGATGACGACTCCCAGGGAGTCGAGGCTGGTCAGGGCGGCGCGGACCGCTTCGAGGTTGGCACTCCGTGCGGGCACGGACCATCGCTGCGGCTCTGACACGCCTGCAGTGTCGGTGCGCAGCTCAAGGTCGTTGAGCGGTGACCCACGTCCCCAGCTGAGTGGCTCGATTGACATGAACTTGTCCCCTACATCCCACTAAAGCGGGATAAGCCCCATCGCTCCCCCGCTTAGGAAGAAGACTACCCCTTGGCACACGCAGGTAAACAGGGACAGGCGGTTTTAAGTTTTATTCCTGAACGTCTGACCTGACCGGATGGAACTTCTGCTGGGCCGCAGTCAGCCCTTCCCTGACCAGCATCTCCACGGCATCAGCCGCCTCATCGAGCAGGAACGGAAGGTCCTTGCGCTCTGCAGTGCCAAAATCGCGCAGGACATAGTCTGCAGTGTCCATCCGCCCTGGAGGGCGCCCCACGCCTACCCGTACCCGGAGGTAATCCTTGGTGGCCAGCGCCTTGGACATGTCCCTGAGGCCGTTGTGGCCGCCCTCACCGCCGCCGCATTTCAGCTTTATGGTGTTAAACGGAATATCAATCTCATCGTGCACCGCGACAACATGGTCAGGGTCAATGCCGTAAAAATTTGCCAGGCCGGACACCGGGCCGCCGGAAACATTCATGTAGCTCATCGGCTTGGACAGCACCACCCGGGGACCGCCGATCCCCAGCCGTCCTTCGAGCACCTGGGCGCGTGCCTTGTGGGTTTTGAACTTGCCACCCATCCGGCCCGCGAGTTCGTCCAGGACCATCTGGCCGACATTGTGCCGGTTGCCCTTGTATTCGGCCCCGGGGTTTCCGAGGCCAACGATCAGCCAGGTGTCAGTCATTATTCAATCCTAAGGTGGTCCGGACATGGCAGTGGCCGGACCCCCGACAGGGCCCGGCCACATATCAAACTGTGCCGTTATTACTCGCCGGCGACTGCGGCTGCGGAGTCAGCCTGTGCCTCTTCCTCAGAGACCTCAGTGGCCTCGGAGATGTGGACAACCAGGGCGTCGGCGTCGGCCAGCAGGACCGAACCCTTCGGCAGGACCAGGTCGGAAGCGTGGATGTGCTGTCCGGCGGAGCGGCCTTCGATGTCGACCTCGATGGCGGTGGGCAGGTGGGTTGCCTCAGCCTCAAGGGAGATGACGGTGAGTTCCTGGTTGAAGACGCTGCCCGGAGCCAGTTCGCCAACGATGTGAACCGGGATGTCCACGGTGACTTTTTCGCCCTTGATGACGGTCAGCAGGTCGATGTGCTCGATGATCTGCTTGATCGGGTCGCGCTGGACGTCCTTGACCAGGGCCAGGTGCTCTTCGCCGTTGACGTCCAGGGACAGCAGGGCGTTGGCTTTGCGGACTGCAAGCGTGGTGGCCTTGGCCGGAAGCGTGATGTGGATCGGCTCGGCGCCGTGGCCGTAGATGACGGCGGGGATCAGGTCGGCCATGCGCGCGCGGCGGGCGAAGCCCTTGCCGAATTCGGTGCGTACTTCTGCTGCGAGCTTCTGCTCAGACATGTGTATCTCCTCGGAAGACTAAAAGGTGTTCAGCAAGGGCGGAGGTCTGTTACGACCTTCAACGCCGGGCGGCCGTGAGGCCGCCCTTCCAGAAGGGAGATTCAGACCCAGTCGATAACGGAGACCTGCAGTCCGGTTTCCCGGATGCTCTCCCTCGCCAAGGTATCGTGAAAAAGCTTACCAGCGCCGGGCCAAATTACTGAAAACGGCGGTCTCCACCAGCCCCCTGCTGGAATCAGGCGTTGCCGTCGAACAGGCTGGTGACCGAACCGTCGTCGAACACTTCGCGGATGGCGCGGGCGATCAGCGGTGCGATGGATAGCACCGTCAGCTGCGGGAACTGCTGATTCGCGGTGAGGGGCAACGTGTTGGTGACCACCACTTCGCGGGCGCCGGATTCGGACAGCCGCTGGGCCGCGGGCTCGGAGAACACAGCGTGCGTCGCGGCGATGATGACGTCCTTCGCCCCGGCGTTCTTCAGGACCTGGACCGCTCCGGAAATGGTGCCGCCGGTGTCGATCATGTCATCGATCAGGACGCAGGTCCGGCCCTCGATCTGGCCCACGACAGTCTTGGAGACGGCCTGGTTGGGAACGGTAAGGTCACGGCTCTTGTGCACAAACGCCAGCGGCGCTCCGCCCAGGCGTTCGGCCCACTGCTCCGCGACGCGCACGCGGCCCGTGTCCGGCGACACCACGGTGACGTTGTCGGCGGCGACGCGGGTACGGATGTAATCGGCCAGGAGCGGGATGGCCATGAGGTGGTCCACAGGCCCGTCGAAGAAACCCTGGATCTGCGAGGTGTGCAGGTCAACGCTCATGATGCGGTCAGCGCCGGCGGTCTTGTACAGGTCCGCCACCAGGCGGGCGGAAATAGGCTCGCGTCCACGACCCTTCTTGTCCTGCCGCGCATACGGGTAGAACGGGGACACCACGGTGATGCGCTTGGCGGAGGCCCGCTTCAGCGAATCGATCATGATCAGCTGTTCCATGAGGTGGTTGTTCAGCGGAGCCGGGTGGGCCTGGATGACGAACGCGTCGGTTCCCCGGACGCTTTCGCCCGCGCGGACGTAAATCTCCCCGTTGGCGAAGTCGTAGGCATCCACGGGCAGCAGCTCGGTACCCAGCTCCTTGGCGATTTCCCGCGCCAGCTCGGGGTGCGCCCGCCCAGCGGCAAGTACCAGCTTCTTCTCGCCGCGTGCCGTAATTTCGCTCATTATCGCTGGTCCTCTTCTGTCGATGCTGGGGTATGTGAGGAATCTGAGGCGGCGGCCTGAGCCAGTTCCGCCGAGCGTGAGCCGGGGCGGTTGGCCACAACCCAGCCCTCGTCGTTGCGCTGCGCTGCAACGGACACGACGAGCGCCCCTGCCGGGACGTCCTTGCGGATCACCGCGCCGGCGCCGCTGTAGGCACCGTCCCCCACGGTGACCGGTGCAACAAAGACTGTGTTGGAACCTGTGCGGACGCCCGAGCCGATCACCGTGCGGTGCTTCTTCTCGCCGTCGTAATTGGCCGTGATGTTGCCGCAGCCAATGTTGGTGTCCTCGCCGATTTCGGCGTCGCCTGCGTAGCCGAGGTGGGAAAGTTTGGAGCCGCGGCCAATCGTGACGTTCTTGGTTTCGTAGAACGCACCGATCTTGCCGGTGTCGCCGAGCACTGTGCCGGGACGCAGGTAGGTGAAAGGGCCGACGGCGGCGTCCGCACCGATCACGGCGCCGGAACCGTGCGTGCGGGTCACCTTGGCGCCCTCGCCGATGCGGACATCGGTCAGGGTGGAGTCGGGGCCGACGACGGCGTCCCTCGCCACGGTGGTGGCACCGTGCAGCTGCGTGTTGGGCAGGATGCGGACGTCCTCGTCCAGGGTGACAGTGGAATCGATCCAGGTGGTGGCGGGGTCAACTACGGTGACCCCGGCGCGCATCCAGGCTTCAACGGTGCGGCGGTTCAGTTCCGCGCTGAGGGCGGAGAGCTGCACGCGGTCGTTGGCGCCCTCCACCTGCCAGCGGTCCTCGGTGACGACGGCGGCCACCCGACCGCCCGACTGCCGCGCGAGGCCCAGCACGTCGGTGAGGTACTTTTCGCCCTGCGAGTTATCAGTGGTGATGTGGACCAGCGCGTCACGGAGGACGTCGGCGTCGAAGGCGTAGATCCCGGAATTGACCTCGCGGATCAGTCGTTCGATTTCCGTTGCGTCCTTGTGCTCGCGGATGCCGGTCACGGAGCTGTCATCGCCGCGGAGAATGCGTCCGTAGCCCGTGGCGTCGTCCAGCAGCGCGGTGAGCACGGTAACGGCATTGGCTTCGCGCTCATGTGTGGCCACCAGGTCCGCCAACAGGCTGCCGGTCAGGAGCGGAACATCGCCGTAAGTGACCACGACGGTGCCTGCAAGTTTTTCCTGGGCGTCCAGTGCCTGCACGGCCACCTCAACGGCGCGGCCGGTGCCGGGGACGTCGTCCTGGTCCACGATCAGGGCTTCGGGGTCCAGCTGGTTCAGGTGGCGGGCAACCAGATCCCGCTCGTGGCGGACCACGAGGGCCAGACGTCCGGGGTTAATGCTGCGGGCTGCCAGCAGGGCGTGGCCCACCATGGACCGGCCGCCGATTTCGTGCAGGATCTTCGGGGTACGGGATTTCATCCGGGTACCGGCGCCTGCTGCCAGAACAATGACGGCGGCTGGGCCGGTATTCTCGGGGATCACGTACGGGTTCTCCTTGCTTGGTTGCGCGTTGCGCTGGGCGCGGTGCCTGTCCGGCCAAAATTCACGGCGGGGCACCGAGTTCATCCTACTGGACGGTCTTCGCACAGCAGTTCCGCCCATAGGATTCGAACCTATACTCCACGGCTCCAAAGGCCGGGGTGCTGCCATTACACCAGGGCGGACCATGCCACAGGCGCAAAGGCCAAGGCACAAGTATTTATTTTGCCATGGCTTCAGGGCAGCCCGCGACATTGGCAGGAATCACGGCAGCCAGGCCAGTGCACCGCCACCGGTTCCAACTGTTTCAGCAGCGCTAGGGCATGATGGAAATGTGAGCAACAACCCACCCCGGACACGGATGACAGGCGTACAGCGGCGCGGCCAGCTGGTAGACGTCGGCCGTGGCCTTTTTGCCGCTCGCGGGCTCGACGGGACCACCATTGAGGAAATCGCGGCCTGCGCCGGCGTTTCCAAGCCCGTGATCTACGAACATTTCGGCTCCAAGGAGGGCTTGTACACGCAGGTGGTGGACTTCGAGTTCCACATCCTGCTGGACTCGATCACCGCTGCCCTGACCGAAGAGGGCAAACCGCGTGTCCTGGTGGAACGCGCCGCCCTGGCCCTCCTCACCTACATCGAGGACCGGGCGGAGGGCTTCCGGATCCTCATGCGCGACGCACCGCCATCGCAGCCCGAAGGCGCTTTCTCCACTCTGCTGTCCCAGGTCACCGCCCGCGTGGAACACATCCTGTCCGACGAATTCCACCGCCGCGGCTTCAGCGCCCAGGACGGCGCGATGTACGCCCAGATGCTCGTAGGCATGGTGGCCATGACCGGCCAATGGTGGCAGGACAGCCGCCAGCCCGACAAACAAACCGTCGCCGCCCACCTGGTCAACCTCGCCTGGAACGGCCTCACCGGCCTCCAAAAAGACCCCGAGCTCCGCACCGAAGATTCAGCGCGAACGGACACTTAAGCCCCTGCGCGAGCGAAGTGTCCCGGGGTTGCGTGCGCTCGTGGTCACCTACGCGGCGCAGGAGCCCTTCGCCGTCGCTTAGCGCGTTGGTCCCTTCCCAACACTCGCAAGCTCGCGTCGGGGCCCTCGGGACGACGCTTCGAGCCATAGGGGCCCAACGGTCGCTGAGCGACCTTGTGTGCCCGATGGCCCGCGATGCGCGACTACGCGAAGGTCCCCCGCCCCGCTATTGCCGAAAGTTCCGGTCGGCGATCTCCGCCGACCGCAGTTGCCGACGGGTTGCCCGCTGTTCCACGGCACAGTGGTGACTCCCCTCGTGAGCGACCGTCACCAACGCGGAGGGGCTTAAGTGTCCCCTCGCGCCAAGGCGGAGGGGCTTAAGTGTCCCCTCGCGCCAAGGCGGAGGGGCTTAAGTGTCCCCTCGCGCTGGAAGCCGGGCTCACGTTCGCCGGAGGCGGTCCTTCCGCAAGGAGCGCATCGCAGGGCATCGGGACGCGGAGGTCGCCCAGCGACCGGAGCGTCCCCTTTGCCCTGCGTCTAAGCGACGCGGAAGGGCCGGCTCCGGCACCCAACCCAACCCAAGTAGCGCCGGGCTACTCGCCGAGGACTTCCAGGGCTTCCATCCATTCGAGTTCCAGGGCTTCGCGGTCGGTGGCGAGGTCCTTGAGTTTTTTGTTCTGGTCGGCGAGGGCGTCGAAGTCGGATGCTGCGGTGCTCTTGACCATTTGGTCGTGAATCTTCTTTTCCTGCTGCTCCAGTTTGCCCAGCTGGCGCTCGATCCGGTTTTTGGCCTTCCGGGCGTCGCGCTTTTCGGCTTCGGAGGAACCGGAGGCAGCGGGTGCGGAGCTGCCGCTCGGACCGGTGACGGGGTTGCCGCCGCCGGTGATCGTGGAGCCGGCCAGGGCGGATTCGCGGAGTTCCAGATACTGGTCCACGCCGCGCGGCAGGGCGCGGATCTTGCCGTCACCAAGCAGCGCCATCTGGTGGTCCGTCACGCGTTCCAGCAGGTAACGGTCGTGGCTGACCACAACGAGCGTGCCAGGCCAGCCGTCAAGGACGTCTTCGACGGCGGCGAGGGTGTCGGTGTCGAGGTCGTTGGTGGGCTCATCGAGCATCAGCACGTTCGGCTCCCCCACCAGCAGGCGCAGGAGCTGGAGGCGCCGGCGCTCACCACCGGACAGATCCCTGACCGGGGTCCACTGCTTTTCGTTGGTGAAGCCGAGCTGCTCCACGAGCTGGCCCGCCGTGAATTCCTTGCCGCCCACGTTAAAGGACCGCTTTTCGCGCTCGATGACTTCGATCACGCGCAGGTCCGAGACGTCGTCGAGCTCTTTGACCTCCTGGGTCAGCACGGCGGTGACCACCGTCTTGCCGCGCTTGACCTTGCCGGATGACGGCTCAATCTCGCCGTTGAGGAGTTTCAGCAGGGTGGTCTTGCCGGCGCCGTTGACGCCCACGAGGCCAAGCCGCTCACCGGGGGCAAGCCGCAGCGTGATGTTGTCGAAGAGTTTCTGTCCGGGGTCGCCGCCGAGGAAGTCCAGTGAGACGTTCTCAAGGTCCAGGACGTCCTTGCCGAGCCGGGCGGTGGCCATCTTGCTCAGGGCTGTGGAGTCACGCGGCTCGGGGACGTCGGCAATGAGGGCGTTGGCGGCCTCGATGCGGAATTTCGGCTTGGCCGTGCGGGCCGGAGCGCCGCGGCGCAGCCAGGCGAGCTCCTTTTTCACGAGCATCTGACGCTTGCCTTCCATAACATTCGCCGCGCGGTCACGCTCGGCACGGGCCAGCACGTAGGCCGCGTAGCCGCCGTCGAACGGGTCCATGATGCCGTCGTGGATTTCCCAGGTCTTGGTGCAGACTTCGTCCAGGAACCAGCGGTCGTGGGTGACCACCAGGAAGGCGCCCTGGTTGGCCCGCCACCGGGTCTTCAGGTGCCGGGACAGCCAGGCGACTCCTTCGACATCGAGGTGGTTGGTCGGTTCGTCGAGCATGATGACGTCATGGTCCTCGATCAGCAGCTTGGCCAGCGCCACCCGCCGCTTCTGGCCGCCGGAGAGGGCGTGGACGTTCGCATGCCAGTCGACGTCGGACACCAGGCCGCCCATGACTTCGCGGATCTGGGGGTTGCGGGCCCATTCATAGTCGGCCTGGTCGCCGACGATCGCAGCGCCGACTGTGAGGTCGCCGTCGAGCACGTCGCTCTGGTCCAGGTAGCCGATGTTGACTTCGCTGCGCTTGGTCACCCGGCCCGAGTCCGGGGTGGAGCGCATGGCCAGCAGGCGCATCAGCGTGGACTTGCCGTCGCCGTTCCGGCCCACCATGCCGATCCTGTCACCTTCCTCGAGTCCGAGGGTGATGCCGTCCAGGACGGTGCGCGTTGCGTACGAAACCGTAAGGTTTTCGCCGCCAAGAAGGTGTGCCAAGAGGGACTGCTTTCTGCTGCTCAGTAAGGAAGGGGACTCTTAAAGGAGAGTATCGGAGATGATGCGCGCCCCATGCACGGGCCCGTGGACAGGGAATGCCGTCAGCCCATAGTGCCGCAGGTCCTCCGCCAGGTTTTCGGCTGCGGCGGGATTGTGGGTCAACAGCGCCACGGTGGGTCCGGAACCGGATACGATTCCGGCCAGGGCGCCGAGCGCTTCACCTCGTCCCAGCGTATCGCGGAGCGCGGGGGAAAGTTCAATGGAAGCCCGCTGCAGATCGTTCACCAGGACCCGGCTCAGGGCATCGGCGTCCCCGCTCCGCAGCGCCTGCAGGATCTTGGGATCCACGGCCGTGGGCTCGGCAACGTCCAGTCCTTCTGCCTCCCGGAGCCGGTCCAGGGCGCGGAAGACCTCGGGGGTGGGCAGCCCATAGTCCGCCGCCACGAGGACCCAGTCCGTTTGGGCCTTGGCCAGTGCCGGCGAAAGGTCGTCGCCAACGCCAAGCCCGACGGCGGTTCCGCCGAGGAGGGAGAAAGGAACGTCGGCACCCAATTCGGCGGCCAGATGGGCCAACTCATCCCGCGACAGCCCGCTGTTCCAGAGCGCGTCACAGGCCAGCAGGGTGGCTGCGGCATCGGCCGAGCCGCCGCCCATGCCCCCGGCCACGGGGACCCGCTTGGTGATTTCAAGGTGCACGCCGGTCGAATGCTCGGAGACATCGGCCATGATGGCTGCGGCCTTGTAGGCCAGGTTCTTCTCGTCCAGCGGAATATCCACGCCGTCCAGGTCCAGGGTGCTGTCAGGACTGATGCTGACGGTGATCCCCGGCATCTCCGTGCTGGTGGCAGCCACTTCCTCATAGAGGGAAACGGCCAGGTACACGCTGGCAACTGAGTGGTAGCCGTCAGCGCGCAAGGGCCCCACGTCCAGGGAAACATTGACCTTGCCGGGCGCCTTCACACGGACCGTCCGTGCGGGAAACTTCCCGGCGGCTGCCTTCACGACCCGGCCTCGCGGGCTTCGGCAATCCGGGCGAAGGCGTGGATGTCGATGACTTCGCCCCGGGCCGATGGAGCCACTCCTGCGGCGATGAGGCAGCGCTCGGCCTCGGCTGCGCCGCCCGCCCAGCCGGCCAGGGCGGCCCTCAGCGTCTTCCGGCGCTGGGCGAAGGCGGCGTCGATCACGGCGAACACCTGCTCACGGGTGGCGGTTGTTTCAGGCGGTTCCCGCCGGGTGAAGGCCACGAGCCCGGATTGGATCTTCGGCGCAGGCCAGAAGACGTTCATGCCGATCACCCCGGCCTTGCGCATGCTGCTGTACCAGGCCGCCTTGACCGAGGGCACCCCGTAGATTTTTGATCCTGGCCCCGCGGCCAGCCGGTCAGCCACCTCGTCCTGGACCATCACCAGACCGTGCTGCAGGCTGGGGAAATGCTGGAGCAGGTGCAGGACCACCGGCACCGCCACGTTGTAGGGCAGGTTCGCCACAATGGCGGTGGGCTCAACGGGAAGCGATGTGACCTTCATGGCGTCCGCCTGGACCAGGTGGAAAGCGCCCGCCGCGTCCGGCCGCCATGCTTTCACGGTTTCCGGCAGCTTTGCCGCCAGGACCGGATCAATTTCGACGGCGACCACCGTCTGCGCGGCATCCAGCAGGCCCAGCGTGAGGGAACCAAGGCCCGGCCCGACTTCCAGCACCGTCTCGGTTGGCCCGATGTTGGCAACGGAGACGATCCGGCGGATGGTGTTGCCATCGATGACGAAGTTCTGTCCCAGTGTCTTGGTGGGCCGGATACCGATTTCTTCCGCCAGCCGGCGTATGTCGGAAGCACCGAAGAGGGGTGCGGGCGCGGCGGCAGTCGGTTCAGTCACCTAGGCATCCTATCCCGGCCGCGGTGACGGGCCATCCGCTTTCCGCGCGGATCATGCGTGTTTCGCGGTGTATGTTTCCGCTTAACGGCAGCGGCCGGCCCCGGGACAATCCGGGGCCGGCCGCTGTCATCTGCTTGCCTGGCGGCTGTGGTCAGCTGCCGCCAGCGCAGGTGCTCATTGGTGCCTAGCTCGTAGCGGCCCAGCCACAGCCCCACGGCTGCAGGCCACGCTGTGCGTACACGCGGTTGGCGATGTCGATCTGCTGTGCCTTGGTGGCGAGGCTGGCGTTAGGGGCGTAGGCGCCGCCGCCGGAGCCGATCCAGGTCCGGATGTCGAACTGGAGGCCGCCGTAGTAGCCGTTGCCCGAGTTGATGGACCAGTTTCCGGTGGACTCACACTGGGCGATCTTGTCCCACATGGCCTCGTTCATCATGGCCGGGGCCGAGGCGCCGGTGTTCATTCCGGCGGCGGCTGCGGGCTTTGCCTTGGTGCCTACCGTGACCTTTTCTGTCACGGGCTGGACGGAAACAGTTTCGGAGACCAGCGTCCGCGAGGCTTCACGGCCGTCAACCATCACCAGCTTGAAGCTCTTATCCACCTTGCCGGCCACGCCGGCCTGGGTGACCTCTTTCTCGCCCTTGAGAAGCTCAGCGCTCTCAGTGGTCATGCTGTCGAAAGCAACATCTTCAGTAGTGGCCGCGGTCTGGCTGGTATCCACCCGGGAGACCTTAACCACCATGTTGTTGACCACGTGCGCGTTGCCCGGCTGGGAAGTACGGTCGTCGACGCCGAGGGTGATGCCGGCGTCCTCCAGCACCTGGGCGACGGTCCCCGCGGTGGTGGTGGCCGTGGAGGCCTTGCCGTCGGCAACGATACTGACTGTCTTGGGCGTGGAGATGGAGACAAACGATCCGGCCACGGCGAGCTGGGCGTCCTTCGGGACGGAAACGGAGGAGGAGCTGGCCACTCCCAGTTCGGTGACGAGGCCCGCAACATCCGGCGCCGTGGTGTTGATGGTCTTTTCGGAACCGTCCAGGCTGACCTTCACGGCCTTGGCCATGTTGACGTTGATCACGGTGCCGTTCTCCACTTTGGCGTCCGCCGAGGGCGAGACGCGGTCAGCCGGCTTCAGTTCTACGTTGGCGCTTTTTACGACCTGGCCCACGGTGCCGCCGAAGGACTGGACCGAAGTCACTTTTCCGTCGACGTTGAGGGTAACGGTTTTGTTATTTCCGACGAAGGCCACGAGCCCCAACACCAGTGCACACAGCACCACCAGTTGGGTGCCCACCTTGATAAAACTGAACTTACCGTCCGTTGTGAAGAGCTTGACCACGATTGCCCGTAACTTTAGATCCATCCGGGCACGGGGAAAAACGCAGTGAAATAGCCGGCGCATGACCCTGGGGACAAGCTCCGGGCACCGTTGCGCCGCCACACTCCGCGCGGCAGGCAGAGGGCATCAAAGCCCTGTCTGGTCCTGCTGCGCATGAAGTGAAATTATCCGAAGGCCTTCCCCGACCCCGGCTAATAGTTCTCCACTGTAACCGTAGCGTTATAAAGCGGCCAAGAAATTTACATACGAGGTATGTGAACCAAGCAATGTGACGAGGCCCAGGTCAGTCCCACGATCCGTACGCCCGCACGGTATTTTCGCTAATCCGGGTGCAGAGCTCCGCGAGGTCAGTTCCTGTCAATTCGGCCATGGCGCGGACGGTGTACGGCACCACATAACTGGCGTTGGGACGGCCGCGGTGCGGATGCGGAGTCAGGAACGGGGCATCCGTTTCCACCAGCACCAGGTCCGGGTCCGCCACTCCCAGCGCGGCGCGGAGGTTAGCCGCATTCTTAAAGGTCAGCGTGCCGGCAAAGGACATGTTCCAGCCTGCGGCATTGCAGATCCTGGCGAGCGCCTCATCACCCGAGAAGCAATGAAACACAACCCGCTCCGGAGCCCCCTCCTCGCGCAGGACCTGCACGACGTCGTCGTGCGCATCGCGGTCATGGATCTGCAGCGTCAGGTCCAGGCGCTTGGCAATATCGATATGCCGTCGGAACGAATAGCGCTGGTGGGCCAGGCCCTCCCCTTCGGTGCGGAAGAAATCAAGGCCGGTCTCGCCGATAGCCCGGATCCGGGGGTGGGCGGCCAGTTGCTCAATCTCCGCCAGCGCATCTTCCAGCTCGCCGCGCCTGGCATAGTCCGGGGCGTCGTTGGGGTGCAATGCCACTGCCCCAAGCAACCGGCTGTCCAGGTCAACGGCGCGGACCGTGAACCGGGAGGACTCCAGGTCGCAGCCCACCTGGACGGCCCCCTGCACTCCGACCGCCTGGGCCGCATCCAACGCCGCGGCGATGCCCACCGGGCTCTCGCCATCGGGGAAATCCAGGTGCGTATGGTTGTCCATCACGGGGACCGGCAGCGGCTCCGGCGCCGGCGGATAGTCCTGCCGCGCCTGCCGGCCGGCGTCTGCAGGGTCCGCCCCGGCGGCACGGTAAGCGGCGGGAATCAGCGAATTGCACATCCCTCAAGCCTAGCGGCGGCGGATCGCGGCAGAATTCCCGGAACTCTCTGTCAGCAAGGGCAGTTGTGTTAGTAGGCTGGTACGAACAGATGCGAACGCCCACCGCCGGGCGAAGGCAGGCCTGCTGTCCCGTTCCGGGTGATCCCCGGACTGAAAGGTTGCAGATGGACTCCCACCGCCGCACCGCCGTCAACGAGGTAACCCCTGCCAGCCGGAACTTTACCCCCGTGACGGAGCAGGTGGGCCATCTCAACGGTTACAAGGCAGCAGCCATGGACGCGGACTCATTCCACGCGGCCAGCCAGCGGATCCTGGCCTCGATCAACACCGTCATTGACGGAAAGTCGGATGCGGCCAGGCTTGCCCTGACGGTGTTGCTGGCCCAGGGCCATCTGCTCC
The DNA here is from genome assembly GCF_023913735.1 of Pseudarthrobacter raffinosi. Classification (GTDB taxonomy): domain Bacteria; phylum Actinomycetota; class Actinomycetes; order Actinomycetales; family Micrococcaceae; genus Arthrobacter; species Arthrobacter raffinosi. The sequence continues at coordinate 220,825 of NZ_JAMXBH010000001.1, read as the reverse complement.
TGGAGGACGTGCCAGGTGTGGGCAAGACCCTCCTGGCCAAAACCCTCGCCCGGAGCATTGACTGCACGGTCAGCCGCATTCAGTTCACTCCTGATCTGCTGCCTTCGGACGTGACGGGCGTGTCCATCTATAACCAGGCGTCGCGGCTGTTCGAGTTCCGCCCGGGTGCCGTCTTCGCCAACATTGTTATTGGCGATGAAATCAACCGCGCGTCCGCCAAGACCCAATCCGCCCTCCTGGAGTGTATGGAGGAACACCAGGTGACCGTGGACGGGGACTCGTACAAACTCGACGAACCGTTCATGGTGGTGGCCACCCAGAACCCGATCGAGATGGAAGGCACCTATCCACTCCCCGAGGCCCAGCGCGATCGCTTTATGGCGCGGATTTCCATGGGCTATCCGGACAAGGACTCCGAAATCGAAATGCTGGAGACCCATCAGGCAACCTCCCCGTTGACCAAGGTCTCCGCTGTGGTCACCTCGGCGGACGTCGCAGCGATGATCGCCACGGTCCAACAGGTTTACGTCTCCCAGGCCATCAAGGAATACACCGTCTCAGTAGGCCGCGCAACGCGCGAAAGCCCCCTGCTCCGGCTGGGCGCCAGCCCTCGCTCCATGCTCCAGCTGCTCCGGGCCGCGAAGGCCACGGCGGCGCTGGACGGCCGTGATTTTGTGCTGCCAGACGACGTCGTCAGCGTGGCGGAATCCGTGCTGGCCCACCGGATCATCCTGGACCGGAAGGCGGCCGGCGCCGGCGAGACCCCGCACAGCGTCATCCGGGGCATCCTCTCCCGGCTCCCGGTGAACCAGGACCCGGTGAACAACCCGGCCCCGCCGGCCGGACTGCGGCGGAACCACTAGGCAGGGCCGTCATATGGCGCTGCGTGACCGACTGCCCCGGCACCTGTTCAGCCAGCGTGGCTGGGGGCTCCTGGCCGCCGGCGCCGTCTGCCTGTTGTCTGCGCAGATCATGGGGCGGCGGGACCTGCTGAGCCTGAGTGTCCTGCTCATCGTCCTTCCCCTGGTTTCGCTGGCCGGGATCAGGCTCCTCAAGCCCCGGTTCCAGGTTTACCGCGAGTTCAACCCGTCCCCGGTGGAGACCTCCGCCGCCACCACAGTGCGGCTCGCCGTGGCGCGGACCGGTTACGGGGGCGGCCGGGCGATCATGGAGGAACGGCTGCCGCCACGGTTCGGCGAGTCCCCGGCCTTCCATTTCCCCGCCCGCTCGGCCAAGGGCGGGACCAGCAGGTACGAATACCACTTGCGCTCCACCAAACGCGGACAGTACCTGATCGGCCCGGTAACCGCAGAGTTCACGGATCCGTTCGGGCTGTCCCTGCACAGGCGGTCAATTGACGACGGCGACACACTCACCGTGACGCCCGCCGCCGTCGAGCTTCCCGTGACGGGCCTCGCGGGAGCCCGCGGCAACGACGGCATCACAGCAACCCGTACCCGCGCCAACCCCAGCGACGATGACGTCATGACCCGCGAATACCGCCCGGGCGATCCCATGCGCCGGGTGCACTGGGCGGCCACCGCGCACCACGGCGCCCTGATGGTGCGCCAGGAGGAGTCCGTCACGACGCCGGAGGCCACCATCATCCTTGACCAACGGTTCGCGGCATTTTCCGGCGGGCACGGATCCGGTTTCGGGGGCAATGCGGCCGTGGACGGCCACGAGATGATCACCAGCGGTTCGTTCGAGTGGGCCGTGGTGGCCGCGATCTCCATCTGCAGGCACCTGTCGGAGCGGAACTACGCCCTCCGCCTCCTGGGCCCCCGCGGCGAACCCGCGTTCCTCCGCTCCCCGTCCGCACCGGAACCGGAAGCGGAAGAGTTCAGCGGAGTGTCCGGGCTCCAGTCGATCGCCGAAAGCCTCGCCGCCATCCAGCTGTCCGGTCCGCACCACGCTGCCCGGGACCACGGTGGCCAGGATGCCGGACCGGCCGTTTTCGACGATCACCTGATGGACAAACTCTCCGCCCACCGGATGCGGGGGCCCCTTATTGCCGTGCTCGGCAGGATCTCTCCGAGCGAGGCCAGAGCCCTCGCTCCGGCGGCGGGTTATGGCGCGAATGCCTTCGCCATCATCGTTTCCGAGAGGCCCGCGGATTCCGAGGACTCTTTGGAGGCCCTCCGCCGGGGCGGCTGGCGGGCAGTGGCGGTGCCAACCTCGGTTCCGGTCCCGGACGCCTGGGCGCACTTCGACCAGGGTGGTGCTGCGCCGGCCACGGCAGCGGCAGACGTACGCCGCGGAGCGGCGGTGGGACGGTGACACTGGCACCGGAACGCAACGCGTCCCGCGGGCAGGCAGCCACAGGTGCCCCGGGCCAGGTTCCGGCACGGACGCGGGTCGGGGCGTACCACTGGGCCATGGCCGGCGCCGTCGCCCTGTCCGTGGCCGGCGCCGCGATTTCCCTCAACGGTGTCCTGCGGGGTTGGGCCTGGTACTTGCCCCTCTTGACCACGGTGGTGGTGGTCTGCCTGACCATCGCCACGCTCCGCGCGCTGCGGGCCCATCCTCTCGTGGTGGCTGCCGGCGGCTTTGCCTCCCTGATCGCGATTCTCACCCTGACGTTCTTCCGGAGCACGGGCATTGCCGGTTTCATCCCGTCCGGGGCAACCCTGGCTGAAGTGGACAGGTTCGTCCGCCGGGCGAGCGAGACGGTACTTGCGGAAAGTGCCCCGGTGGCCCCGAACGCCGGAATCGTTATGGTCAGCTGCGCAGCCCTGGGCCTGACAGCCATCCTCATCGATGCGCTGGCCGTACCGCTTGGCATGCCGGCAACAACCGGACTGGGCCTGCTGGCCATCCTGGTAGTCCCCGCCACCGTGAAGCCCCAGAGCGTGGGGGTTTGGGGCTTCACTGCCACGGCGGCCGGGTACCTCCTGATCCTCGCGTTCAGCCAGTGGTTTGCACCGGATTCCCGCACTGCGGCCGACAGCGGCCGGAATCCCGGCCAGTTCCGGCGGGCCATGCTGACCGGAACCGTGGCACTGGTGGCAACACTGGCAGTGCCGGCGGCCATCCCCGGGTTCGACCACGGCACGTTTCCGCAGGGCTCCCGGCTGAACCCGTGGGGCGCCGGGACCGGCTTGAACCCCATAATTACCTTGGGAAACAGCCTGCGGGCACCGGCCGGCAGCGGGCGGATCACCTATGCCACCAACGCGGCCGGGCCGCTGTATCTGCGGTCCGTCACAGTTGACAATTTCGACGGCGAATCCTGGGGACCTGATGACCGCGACGCAGAGCGCCGCCCCGTGGCCGGACAGTTTGAGACGGGCCACGAGATCGTCGCCGAGGAGCAGCTCCGCCAGGTGACTGCCGTGGATACGGGCACGTTCACCAGCCCGTACCTGCCGTTGCCGTACGCGCCGGAAACAATCCGCGGGCTCAATGGCGCCTGGACATGGGACCCGGCCACCTTGGCCGTCAAGGGTTCCAACACCAACACGCGGTCACAGCAATACCTTGTGGTGTCCACGGCGCCGAAGCTCACGGCCACCCTCCTTCAACAGTCGTCGCAGGCCGTGCAGGGAATCCCGGCCGACTTCACCAGGGTTCCCGGCAACGTCCCGGACATCGTCCGCAGCACGGCTGACACGGTGACAGCTTCGAGTGACACACCCTTCGCCAAGGCCATGGCCATCCAGAAATACCTTCGCTCAGGGGAGTTCACCTACTCGCTCCAGTCACCTGTCCAGGGCGGCTACGACGGTAACGGGCTCTCGGTGCTGGCCGATTTCCTGACCCAGAAGAGCGGATACTGCATCCATTACTCGTCCGCGATGGCCGTGATGGCCCGGCTGGAAGGTATCCCCAGCCGCATCGCGGTTGGCTACGCGCCGGGCCGAAGCACTGGTTCCACGGTTTCAGTGGCCGGGCAAGGGGCGCTGCCGGAGTATGAGGTGGACGCCCGGGACGCCCACGCGTGGCCCGAGCTCTACTTCCAGGGATTGGGGTGGGTGCCCTTCGAACCCACGCCGTCGCGTGGTGTCATACCCGCGTACGCCACGGAAACCAGCACACCCGGCATCCCCGGTTCGCTGGGTAATAACGAGGACCTCCTTCCCGGCGCAACCGCCCCGACCCCCACACCAAGCGCCACGGCCGTGCCCCTCCCCGGTGCAGGTGGCGGCGCAGGGGACCTCGGGCAGCTGCTCCTGCCATGGCTGCTGGGGACGGCGGCCGCGCTGGGCCTCGTCCTGCTGGCGGCCTCGCCGCGGCTGGTGAGGATGGGGCGGCGTGCCCGGTGGCTCCGCACCGAAGGCCGGGCGCGGGAGGACGTGATTCCGCTGGCGTGGGCCGAAATCCGTGATCTCGGAACCGACTACGGACTGCCACCGGACGCCAGCGAAACAGCCCGGACGTATTCCACACGGCTCCGCCATTCATCGCTGCTCGGCGAACATGGAGGCATGGACGACGCCGCGCACCAAGCCATCCGCAGCCTCACCTCCGACTTTGAACGCCGGCACTACGGCCCGCCTGTCCAGGACACAGCCGGCCGCGGCAGGACAGGGGCCATTGCCCCACGCATCGCGGCGGTGCAGCATTCCCTGCGTGCCAACGCCTCGCTCCCTCGACGCCTCCGTGCCGACTGGCTCCCGCCGTCGGTTCTGGGCCGGTGGGCCTGGCTCCTGGCTGCCCCGTTCAGAGGGCTCAACAGGCTGGCGCGCCGGACGGCAAAAGCCGCCGCACGCTCCTGGTCGAGGGCACGCGGCGGCTTGTTCCGGCCGCGTGGTAGCCAATAGCGGCTCGCCGCGGCGGCTCCCTACTGGCGGTGGAGGAAGCGGCTGACCGGAGGATAATCCTGTCAGCCGGAGGTCAATCCTTTCAGCCGGCGTAGGGGTCCGCGATGCCGATGTACTGGGTGTAGAGGTATTCCTCGATGCCTTCGAGGCCGCCTTCACGTCCCAGCCCGGACTGCTTGACGCCGCCGAACGGTGCGGCGGCATTGGAGATGACACCGGCGTTCAGGCCGAGCATGCCGGTCTCGAGCCGTTCGCCCATCCGGATGCCGCGGTTCAGGTCGCGCGTGAAGACGTACGCCACCAGACCGTATTCGGTGTTGTTGGCCAGGCGGACGGCTTCGTCCTCGGTGCCGAAGGTGATGATCGGGGCGACGGGGCCGAAGATTTCCTCGGACAGGATCCGCGTGCCTTCGGTGACGCCGGTGAGGATGGTGGGCGGGTAGAAGTAGCCCGGGCCCTCGGCCGGGGCGCCGCCCAGGACGGCCTTGGCGCCGGAGGCCACGGCATCGGACACCAGCTCATGAACCTTATCCCGGCTCTTGGCATCGATCAGCGGACCCACTTTCGACTCCGGTTCGGTGCCCCGGGCGGTGGTCATCTCACCCATTTTCGCGGCGAACTTCTGGGCGAATTCGTCGGCGACGGACTCGTGGACGATGAACCGGTTCGCCGCGGTGCAGGCTTCGCCCATGTTCCGCAGCTTCGCCAGCATGGCACCGGCGACGGCGGCGTCCAGGTCCGCGTCCTCGAACACCACAAACGGGGCGTTGCCACCGAGTTCCATGGAGGTCCGCAGGACGGTCTCGGACGCGTCGGCGAGCAGGCGCCGGCCCACCTCGGTGGAGCCCGTGAACGAGAGTTTGCGCAAGCGCTGGTCCTTGATCAGCGGACCGGTGGTGGCGCCTGCCGTGGACGTGGGAATGACGTTCAGGACTCCGGCGGGCAGTCCCGCCTCCTGCATGACGGCGGCGAACAGCTGCGAGGTCAGCGGCGTGAGGTTGGCGGACTTCAGCACCATGGTGCAGCCGGCCGCGACGGCAGGGGCGATCTTGCGCGTGGCCATGGCCAGCGGGAAGTTCCACGGCGTGATCAGCAGGCACGGGCCCACCGGCTTCTTGGTCACCAGCAGGCGGGACTTGCCGTCCGGGGAGACCGAGTAGCGGCCAAACGCGCGGACGGCTTCCTCGGAGAACCAGCGCAGGAACTCGGCGCCATAGGTGACCTCGCCGCGGGCCTCGGCCAGCGGTTTGCCCATTTCCATGGTCATCAGCAGCGCGAAGTCCTCGGCACGCGCCGTAACCATCTCAAAGGCACGGCGCAGGATTTCGCCGCGTTCACGGGCCGGGACCTTCGCCCACGATTCCTGCGCTGCGGCGGCCGCGTCCAAAGCAGCTTTGCCGTCTTCGGCGCCGGCGTCAGCGATGCTGAGGAGCACCTTGCCCGTGGCGGGGTCCTCGACGTCGAATGTCTTGCCTGACGCCGCCGGGCGCCATTCGCCGTTGATCAGCAATCCGGTGGGAACAGAGGCCAGCAGTGCGATTTCGCGCTCCGCGGTAACAGCTGGCTGTGCGGTGACAGTCACGGTGACTCCCTCGTCAGTAAGGTTTGGTTCAGCCTTGGCGCAGGGCCTGGGCGGCCTGCCGTGTTGGCTGATTTACTGTCACACTACTGCCGCGGCCGCCAGAGGGTCTACGCCTGGACGCACTGCTGAAGCGAGATTTCGTTGTGCAGCTGCACAGCTGGCCTTTAGTACGCTCAGCGTGCCGCGAGGACCGCCGAGTACAGCTCCCGCTTGCTGACGCGGACGTCCTCGGCTACGGCGGCCACGGCTTCCTTGAGCCGGATTCCCTGGGCCACCAGCTCGTTGACGGCCGCCACGTGGTCCTCGGGGGTGCCCGGCGCCTGCTCAGGGGCGCCGCCCAGCACCACGGCAATCTCGCCGCGCACCTCGTTGCCTTCGGCCCACAGCAACAGTTCCCCGACCGTCCCGCGGATAACTTCCTCGTAGGTCTTGGTCAGTTCCCGGCAGACGGCGATCCGCCGCTCGGCACCGAAACGCTCGCGCAGGGCCCGCAGCATCGATTCCAGCCGGTGCGGGGCCTCAAAAAACACCATGGTCCGGCGTTCGGCCGAAAGGTCCGCCAACCGCGAGGCCCGTTCGCCGGCTTTCCGGGGCAGGAATCCCTCAAAACAGAAGCGGTCGGTGGGCAGACCGGACAGTGCCAGGGCGGTCAGTACCGCGGACGGGCCAGGGACGGCGGTCACGGTGAGTCCGGCTGCCACAGCGCCTTCCACCAGCCTAAACCCCGGGTCCGAGACCGAAGGCATGCCGGCGTCTGTGACCATGACCAGGGTTTTGCCGGACCGGACGTGCTCCAGCAGTTCCGCGGTCTTGGTGGCCTCGTTGTGCTCGTGGTAGCTGATGACCCGCCCGGCGACGGTGACTCCGAGGCTCTGGACAAGGCGGTGCAGGCGCCTGGTGTCTTCAGCGGCCACGATGTCCGCCGTCCCCAGGAGCTCGATCAGGCGGGCCGACGCGTCTCCCGTATTCCCGATGGGCGTTGCCGCCAGTACAATCCGGCCCGGCCCCGTGGCGACGGGTGCCGCTGCAGCCGGGTCCGCTGCCACGTGAACCTCTGTCTCTGGCTCCTCCCCGGCGGCAATGGAAGGTTCTGCGGGGCGGGAATCGGCGAAGGTGCTGGGGTTAGGGTCCACTCCCCCAGCGTACTGCTGGCCGGCGGCCCAAGCTGCAAAAGGTAGCATGGGGCTCGTGACGCAGACCTCCATGCGGCCTGCCGAGGCCGTCCAGACCATCGCGCCGGCACGAGGCCCGTGGATCGCCCGTCCGGCGGAGGCCTTCTCTGCCACAGCCCTCCGCGAGCGCCTGAACGGCAGCACGCGCAGCTGGCGGGATTACCCGCCGTCGCTGCGTCTCTGGTTCTGGCTGGTGCCCGCCCTGACCTCCGTGATCGGCGGCGTCCTCCGCTTTGTCCGGCTGGACACGCCGCACAGCCTGGTCTTCGATGAAACGTACTACGTCAAGGACGCCTACTCCTACGTGGTCAGCGGCTACGAACGGGGCTGGCCGGACAAGGCCAACGACTCCTTCAACGCAGGCAACCCGGCCATCCTCCTGGACACTCCCGAGTACGTGGTCCATCCGCCCGTGGGCAAGTGGATGATCGCCGGCGGCATGTGGCTCTTCGGAGCCGATAATCCGTTCGGCTGGCGGTTCGCGGCCGCACTGACCGGAACCCTGTCCATCCTGCTGCTCACGCTGATTGCACTGAAACTGTTCCGCTCAGTGCCGCTGGCTGCCGCCGCGGGCCTGCTGCTCGCCGTCGACGGCCACCACCTGGTGATGTCGCGGACATCCCTCCTGGATATCTTCCTGATGTTCTGGCTCCTGGCGGCCTTCGGGGCTTTGCTGCTGGACCGCGATGACGGACGACGGCGGCTGGCCGCACGGCTCGGACGGCTCGCGGCCGCGTCCCGGAACGCTCGGCCCGCAGCCAGCCAACTGCTGGCGGGACCGTGGCTGGGGATCCGCTGGTGGCGTCTCGCCGCGGGCGTGTGCATGGGACTCGCCATAGGCACCAAATGGTCGGGCCTGTTTTTCCTCGCCGGCTTCGGCGTGCTGACGGTCCTGTGGGACCTCAACGCACGGCGCGTCGCGGGAATCCGCGGCTGGGTCAGCGGCGGAATCATCAAGGATGGACTGCCTGCCTTTGCCAGCATGGTTCCGGTTGCGGCGGTGGTCTACACCGCCACCTGGACGGGCTGGTTCCGTTCCGAGGGCGCCTACTTCCGGAGGTGGGCCCAGAGCAACCCCTCAGCGGAGTGGGGCTGGCTGCCGGACTCCCTGCGTTCGCTGGCGCACTACCATCTGGAGGCGTACAAGTTCCACCAGGGACTGGGCTCCGAACACCCGTACGAGGCAAGCGCCTGGAGTTGGCTGGTGATGGGCCGGCCGACGTCGTTCTTCTACCAGAAGCCGGAGCAGGGCGCCCCGGGATGCGACGTGCCCAACTGCGCCTCCGCCATTCTCTCGGTGGGGAACCCGATGATCTGGTGGGGAGCGGCCATCTCGCTGGTGGTCCTGCTGTTCTGGTGGGCCGGGCGCCGGGACTGGCGCGCAGGGGCGATCCTTGCGGGCGTGGGCGCCGGCTACCTGCCGTGGTTCCTGTACCCGGAGCGGACCATGTTTTTCTTTTACGCCGTCTCCTTTGAGCCCTTCCTGGTGCTCGCGCTGGTGTATTGCCTGGGCCTCGTCCTGGGCCGGGACACCGACCCGCTCTGGCGCCGGCGGGCCGGTGTTTACCTGGTGGCACTCTTCGTCGCCGGGGCAGTCCTGTTGTCCGCATTTTTCTACCCGGTGTGGACCGCGGAGACCATCCCCTATCAGGAATGGCGCTACCGGATGTGGATGCCGTCCTGGATCTAAGGCAGGATTGCATGAAACCCTGACCAGCCGCGAACTGCGTTGAGGCAGCGGAACGGAGACGCCCCCGTGCGAGAAGCGAGCACAAACCTCCTGGTGGAGCTGGAGCCCGGCAGCAATGTCACCGATCTCCTGCGCCAGCGGGAAGCCGCCAACCCGGCCCACGCCCTCTACGCGCGCAAAGGCCCCAACGGCTGGACCGACGTTCCGGCGCAAAAATTCCTGCACGATGTCTGTGCCCTCGCCAAAGGACTGATCGCCGGCGGCCTGGAGCCCGGCGACACCGTGGCCGTCATGTCCGCCACCCGCTACGAGTGGGCCTTGGTGGACTTCGCCATCTGGTTTGCCGGCGGCGTGAGCGTCCCCATCGACGAGACCTCAACCCCCGGCCAGGTGGAGTGGATCCTGCACGACGCCGGCGCGCGCCGCGTGTTCGCGCAGGACCGCGGCAAGGTGTCGCTTATTACAGGCATCATGGAGTCTTCCATCCTGCTCAAGGACCGGCTGGTCCCCGTGGTGAGGATGGATGACGACGACGACGCCCCGAACCTCGCCAGCCTCTCGGCTGCCGGAATGGGCGTCACGGACGCCGAGCTGGAACGCCACCGCTCCGCCGCGGGCCTGGACGACGTCGCGTCCCTGGCCTACACGTCCGGCACCACCGGACGGCCCAAGGCTGCGTGATCACCCACGGCAACTTTGCACTCGTGGCCGTCAACGTCGTCGCCTTTCTCCCGGAGATCCTCAAGGGGCAGAATGCGCGCACCCTGATGTTCCTGCCGCTGGCCAATGTGCTCGCCCGCGCCGCCCAGGTGGCGTGCCTCCATGCGGGCGCCACCCTGGGACACGTCAGCCGTCCTGCTGATCTGCGGGCGAATCTGGGCACGTTCAAACCCACGTTCCTCCTGGCGGTGCCCCGGATCTTCGAGAAGGTCCGGGCGGACGCCGCGCACCAGGCTGCCGGGTCCGGGAACGCGGGGATCTTCAGGGCAGCGTCAGCCGCCGCCGTCCGTTTCTCCACGGCACAGGACACCGTCGCCCGCGGCGGGGGCAGCGGACCAGGGCTGGCGTTGCGGGCGCGGCACGCCGTCTTTGACCGCCTGGTGTACCCGAAGCTCCGCCAGCTCCTTGGTGGCCGGGTCCGTTACGCGGTATCGGCGGCCGGCCCCCTGGCACCTGAGGACGCGCACTTCTTCCGGGGCGCCGGGATCCCGGTCCTTGAGGGCTACGGGCTGAGCGAGACAACCGCCCCCTGTACGGCCAACACGCCCGCCCGGACCAGGGTGGGCAGCGTGGGCGTCCCCCTGCCGGGCACCACCATCCGGGTGGCCGAGGACGGCGAAGTGCTGGTCAAGGGGATCGGCGTGTTCAAGGGTTACCACGCCAACGAAGCGGCCACCGCAGAGGCCTTTGTGGACGGGTTCTTCCGTACCGGGGACCTCGGCGAGCTGGACCGGGAGGGCTTCCTGACCATCACCGGCCGCAAGAACCTGCCCGCCAAAATAAACGGCTGAGCACGTGCAGTTGCTTGGGGCTACGCCTCAGCGGCTATCGGCTCATCCTTGGCCAGGCCGCGACGACGGCGGGTGGGCCAAGTGAGGATGAGCGTTACCAGGGACACCAGGAGGACCAGCGCGGCGATGACAATACCGGCATCGATCCAGAACTGGCCCGGGAACAGCCTGATCAGCGTGTCTTCAAGGGCAAACGTCCAGGAACCGCTGGCGAAGAAGATCCGGTGGAATTCGGTGAAGAACTGCTGCCAGCCGAGCACGGCCAATGCGCCGAGGCCCAGAATGATCGCCAGCGCAACAATGGATCCCGCGAAGAGTCCGCGGCGCACACCGCCGGTGCTGCGGCGGCGCAGGTAGGCGATGGCCACGAGGCTGAGGACGATCAGGAGTGCTCCCCCGCCAAACGCGGAAAGGATGACAACTTTTACGTCCGCCATGTGGCCGACTTCGCCGTCCTTGAAAAGGTCCCCGCCACTGCGATTGACCAGATCACCCAGATACCGCGGCCCCGCCCAGTTGCTGAGGTAGTCAACCGCGTAGGAACCGTACGTCATCCGGTCGTCGGTGCTGAACCCGTACCCGTCGCCCGGGAACCCGGGCCTGTTGTACTCGGCCCACAGGAACAGCGGGCTGGTGACCGCACGGACGGCCAGCACGAGCAGGATCACCGGGTAGAAAAGGGCCAGCAGGACTTGCCAGATGCGCGGGGCCACGGGCTTGGCGTTGGCTGCGCTTTCGCGCTCCGCGTTGCGGCGCTCCACTTCCTCCTGCGGCGGACGGACCTGCAGCGCTGACGTGGGCAGCGGCTCGCTGAAGTGGGCACCGTTTCGGGTGGCGCCCTGGGCGGACGGTTCTTTGCGGAGCGACTCTTCTACGGAAGGTACCGCGGCGGGAGGTTCGACGGCGGCCTCCGCGGCTTTGCGGCCGGCGCGGCTTTCGGGCTGGGTGACACCGCCCTGCCCGGCACCGGCGCTACGTGCTGGGGACACGTCGGGAGTGCTGGAGTCGGAGTCTTTCAGCCAGGCAAAAGCCGGCTCTTCCGAGTCCGACGAAGTATCCAGGTCCGGATCCGGCTGCGGCTCCGTGCGTTTGGCAGGGGTCGGCGAATTGTCGTTCACAGCAGCGTCACTTCCGTTGGGTTCCACGCCGCCGGCTCTGATCCGGGCAGCGCCGTGTATCTGATATCGAGCCTACCGCCCGCTCCTCCACAAGGGCGAGGAGCCACCCCGTCGCTCCCGGATTCATGCGGCGATTTCACTGTATCCAGCGTCGCCAGCCACCAAGTCGCCGCGTTCACCGGCGTCATAGGCCCGCCGTCCCCATATCAGGACGTAGCCCCAGTAGGCAGCCAGCACCGCCAGGCCGATGCCGATCTTGGCCCACACCGGAAGCGGGCTGGGCGTGACAAAACCTTCCACTAATCCGGAAACGAACAGCACCAGCACCAACCCCAGGGCCACGGTGATCAGCGACCTGCCTTCGTCCGCCACGGCACGTCCCCGCGTCCGTGGTCCCGGGGACACCATGGCCCAGAAGATCCTCAAGCCCGCCGCGCAGGCAATAAAAACAGCCGTCAGTTCCATCAGGCCATGCGGCAGGATGTAGCTGTAAAAGACATCCTGCCGGCCCACGGCGGCGAAAACTCCGGCGGCGATCCCGACGCCCTGGGCGTTCGTGAACAGGATCATGGGTACCCAGAAGCCGGTGATGCCCAGGGCCACCGCCTGCGCGCTGATCCAGGCATTGTTGGTCCAGACGGCCCCCGCAAACGAGGCCGCAGGATTTTCCGAATAGTAGCCAATGAAGTCTTTCTCGACGTACTGCCGGACCGCAGCCTCGGAGGCAACGGACCGCAGGGCCTCGGGGGACGTCCCGATCCAGAGCGCGTAGGCGCCGGCAACCAGGATAAATGCGGCGCCGCAGGCCACCGTCAGCCACCGCAGGCGGTACAAAGCCGCCGGCAGGGCAGCCACGAAGAACCGGGCCAGGTCCGCCATCACGTTGGACCGTGCGCCTGTGAAACGGGTCCGGGCCTGGGCCAGGGTGGCGGACAAGGAAGCCGACAGGCCGCTCTCCGGGGCAATCGACCGGATGAAGGAAAGGTGGGCCGACGTCGACTGGTAAAGGCGCAGCAGTTCATCGGCCTCTTCGCCGCTGAGGCGCCGCTTATGGGCGAGCTGGTGCAGCCTTGACCACTTGTCCCCGTTGGCGGCGGAGAAGGCATCCATATCCACGGCAACAGCCTAGCCGCCATAGACTGTGAAGGTCCGCAGGATGGCTGACCAGGGATTGGGGTATCCGCTTGAGTTCGATAATCACCGGCGAGGCCGTTGTCCTGGAACTGCGCCCCGCATCCTTCGCCGCCCGTGCCCTTGGCCTGCTGCTGGATGTCCTGTTCAACATCATCCTGCTGGTCCTGATCCTGCTGGGCGTCGCAGCCGCCGGCCAGGACCTTGACGAGGCAGCAATGCGGGCGCTGACGCTGGTGAGCGTGGTCTTCTGCTTCGTGATTGTCCCGGTAGCCGTGGAGACCCTCGCCCGGGGGCTCTCGCTCGGAAAACTGGCGACCGGCCTGCGTGTGGTCAGGGACGACGGCGGCGCCATCCGGTTCCGCCACGCCGTGATCCGGGGGCTGACTGGATTCCTGGAAATCTACCTCACCCTGGGTGGCCTCGCCATCGGCGTCGCCCTCTTCAACAGCCGCTCCAAGCGGCTGGGTGACATCCTTGCCGGCACGTATGCGCTGCGCCGCCGCGTGCCGGCAGAGGTACCGGTCCGCGTCTTTGTTCCCCCACAGCTTCAGGGCTGGGCCACAGCTGCGGACATCGGCCGGATCCCGGATGCGACCGCACGGCAGGCCGCCCAATTCATCCGGCAGGCCGGACGCATGTCACCGCTGTCCGCCGCCGGAATGGCAGCGTCGATCGCCACGGAACTGGCCGGGCATGTGGCCCCTCCGCCGCCCCCGGGAACCAGCCCGGACCAGTACCTGGCGGCCGTCACCGCCGAACGCCGTCACCGTGAACTCGCGCGGCTGCAGCAGGCCCGGCGCCGGAACGCGGCCACGGCGGAGCGGTTGGACCGCCTGCCGTTCGGGCCATAGGCCTGAACCTCGTCCTGGTCCTGGGCCAAACGGTGCTTAGTTGTTGTACTCCGCCCAGGGGATGTTCCAGTCGCCATAGCCGTCGTCGACGGCGGCGTAGTCGCCTTCGGTGTTGATGATCTGAACCACATCGCCGGTGGTCATGTTCTCAAATACCCAGGCGGCGCCGTCGGGAGCGAATCCGATGCAGCCGTGCGATACGTTCGTGTTGCCGATGAAGGGGTAGGCGGACTCCAGCGCCTGGTGGATGAAGGCGCCGCTCAGGGTGAGGCGGATGGCATACTCCACGTCCACTTCGCCGTAGTAGGCCGGATCGCCGGGCTTGAGTCCGATGCTGGCCGCCCGGAAGCGGTCATAGCGGTTCTTTTCCATCAGAACCGCGTAGCCGCGCGCTGACGGGAAGCGCTGATCGCCCATGCTGACCGGGAGGGTTTTCACTACCTGGTCATTAACGCTGAGCGTGAAAGTGTGTGCGGCGGCATCGGCGATAGCCACCCGCTTGTCACCGAAATTCACGGTGACCTTTTTGTTGAAGTTGGCAATCTGGCCGTTGCCGAGGTCCACGCCGAAAAGCTGCATGTCCATGGTGACGGTGGAGTTCGCCGCCCAGAAGGCTTCCGGGCGGTACCGGACCATGGTGTCGCTGAACCAGTGGAAGGCCCCGGCCTGCCCTGCGCTGGAGGTGATTTTGATGGCCATTTCCACGGCATCCCGGTTGACCACCGGTTCGCTGAAGATGACCTGCAGCGGCTGGCCCACGCCAACCTTCATCCCGTCCAGCGGGTAGATGGCAGCATCCGCCTCGTGCGTGCTCGAAACCGTACTGAACGAGTTTGTTGTGTTGGTATCCCGTCCCGCCCCGTCAGTGACCACATACGAGTAGCTGTACTCGGTGTTGAATTTCAGCGGGTCTGTCGCTGTCCAGGTGCTGCCGTCCCCTGCAAAGGTGCCGTGGACTACTTCGCCGGCGGTGCTGGTCAGCGTGACGCTCTCGATCCTGCCGTTGCCCACCTTAAGCGACACCGGCATTGCCGGGTTCACCTGGTTTGCGGCGTTGGCTGGCGTGACGTCCACCTTGACCGGGGCCACCACGGGCGATGCGACGCCCGGCACGGACCGGACTGCCGAGCTGGCTTCGGACTCCAGGCCACCGCGCGCAAAACCCGGCGCGACGGCGGCGAAGACGCCGCCCGTTGCGGCAAGGACACACACGGCTGCCACCAAGAGAATTTTCTTGGCGGTCCCCCGCCGGCGTGGCTTAACAACAGGTTCCATAGTCCGATCTTAATGCTTGGACATAACAGCCCCGGGCGTGGTCTGCACCCGGGGCATCACACGTCAGTAACGATAGTGCTCGGGCTTGTACGGTCCGGCGATGTCCAGGTCCAGGTAGTCGGCCTGTTCCTTGGAGAGTTCCGTAAGCTCCACGTCGAGGGCGTCGAGGTGCAGGCGGGCAACCTTTTCGTCCAGGATCTTAGGCAGGACATAGACCTGGTTGCTGTATTCGCGTTCGCCTTCGGGCTGGTCCCGCTTGGTCCACAGCTCGATCTGGGCGATGGTCTGGTTGGCGAATGAGTTGCTCATCACAAAGGACGGGTGGCCGGTGGCGTTGCCCAGATTCAACAGGCGTCCCTCGGACAGGACGATGATGGAGCGCTCTTCGGCGGTCCCGGCGTCGAGCACCCACTCATGCACCTGCGGCTTGATCTCCACCTTCTTAATGCCGGGGATCCGCGCCAGACCGGCCATGTCGATCTCGTTATCGAAGTGGCCGATGTTGCCCACGATGGCTTTGTCACGCATGCCGGCCATGTGTTCGGCCAGGATGACGTCCTTGTTCCCTGTGGTGGTGATGAAGATGTGGCCTTGGCTCAGCACCGACTCCAGCTTGGCCACCTGGTAGCCGTCCATGGCTGCCTGGAGGGCACAGATGGGGTCGATCTCTGTGACGATGACGCGGGAACCCTGGCCGCGGAATGCCTCTGCGGCTCCCTTGCCGACGTCGCCATAACCGCAGACGACGGCCACCTTGCCGCCCATCAGCACGTCGGTGGCGCGGTTGATGCCGTCAGGCAGCGAATGGCGGATGCCGTACTTGTTGTCGAACTTGCTCTTGGTGACCGAGTCGTTGACGTTGATGGCCGGGAACAGCAGCTTGCCCTGTTCAGCCAGCTGGTAGAGGCGGTGCACGCCGGTGGTGGTTTCCTCGGTGACGCCGCGCAGGCTGGCCCCGATCCGGGTCCACCGCTGCGGGTCTTCCTGCAGCGAGGCGCGCAGCACGTCCAGGAAGATCCTGCCTTCCTCGGACTCGTCTTCGCCTGCCGCCGGTACAGCGCCGGCAGCTTCGAACTCAACGCCCTTGTGGACCAGCATGGTGGCGTCGCCGCCGTCGTCCAGGATCATGTTCGGGCCGAGCTCCGGATCGGTGTCCGCGCCGGGCCAGGCCAGGATCTGCTGTGCAGTCCACCAGTATTCCTCCAGCGTCTCGCCCTTCCAGGCGAACACCGGGACACCCTGCGGGTCCTCGACCGTTCCCGTGCCCACCACGACGGCTGCAGCGGCATCGTCCTGGGTGGAAAAGATGTTGCAGGAGGCCCAGCGGACCTCGGCACCGAGGGCCGTGAGGGTTTCGATCAGGACGGCAGTCTGGACCGTCATGTGAAGGGATCCGGCGATCCGGGCGCCCTTCAGCGGCTGGGTGGGTCCGAACTCCTTGCGGAGTGACATCAGGCCTGGCATCTCGTGCTCGGCCAGGCGGATCTGGTGGCGGCCGGCTTCGGCCAGCGAGATGTCGGCTACCTTGTAGTCAAATGTCATGGGGTTCCTTTGCTTTTGTCCGACGGCGGCGACGGCGTTGAAGCCTCTGCGCGAAAGTCGACCGCTGGTGGTGGTACGTGTTGTCCAGGCGTTGCCTAGGCAGTAGCTGCGGTTTTGTCCGTGGCGGGGCTTGGGTCCGTGGCCGGCCGGACGGCGTGATCGTGCTGGTCCGAGCCGGCAGCCGTGGCGGCCTGGAGAAGTTCCGGCGGCAGCAGCAGCGGGATACCGTCCTCGATCGGGTAGCGCAGCTTCACGCCCGAATCTCCCGCCGCCGTCGACACAAGCTCTTCGCCTTCCTGGACAAGGGGCGATCCGGTCACGGGACAGCGGAGGACGGACAACAGTTCAGGACTGATCTTTGGCATGATTGGTGCTCCCGACAGGGGCGCGTTCGCGCCGTTGGCTGACTGATTAGCAGGTTCCAGCCTACCGCCAGATCCGCCTCAGGAAGGTTCGCGCAGGACGCGCAGATGCCCCCGGCGGACACCTTCGGTGCCGGCCGGGGCCTCCAGCGCTGAATGCGAGCCACGCTGACCCGGCGTGGTCTGCGACTTGGGCGGCTGGGCCGCTGCTTCGCGGACCGCGTTGGCGAGGGCCAGGAGGTCGTCCGGTCCGGGCTGCTGCGGGCTTGTGGGCATCGCCAAGCGAAGCACTTCCCAGCCGCGGGGCACCGTCAGCGACCCGGCGTGCTGCTCGCACAAATCGTAACAATGCGGCTCGGCGTAGGTGGCAAGCGGACCCAGGACGGCGGTGGAGTCGGCATAGACGTACGTCAAAGTTGCCACCGCCGACTGACGGCAGGCTGACCTTGAACATTGACGGATAGCTCCCACGACATCACAGACTACTCCGTATCCCAACTTGTTCGGAGTATTTGCCGAATCGGCGCCGCGCCTTGGCGCGAAAACCGGGGTTATGTCGCGTAATTCTGCGCCCGGGTTTACAGTCAAGGTATGCAGTCATCGAACCATGATTCAGCTTTTACGGTCCGTTTGGCTGACCCGGATGACCGCGCCGCAGAAACGGGTTCGGGTTCGCCCGGCCGAAGCTTTGCGATGCGCCGCCGGAACCGCCACGGTCGCGGCCTGCGCGGGGAGCTGGTGTTGCCAACGCACCCCGGTTACAGGACACGGTCGGACCGCTTTGACGACATGGTGCTGGATTCCGCGCAGCGGCTCCACGACATCTGGGGCAAAACGCTCGACGGCGTCCGGTTTGCCGTCGACGAAATACCCCCGCAGCTGGAGCAACTGGTGGCCGACGCCGCACCGCCTCCCATGGGCGCCTACACTCCCGCCACGGCAGAGGAAGGCCCGGTGATCACCCTGTACCGCCGGGTAGTTGAGCAGGGTTGCGCCAGCCGGGAGGAACTCCAGGACCTGGTGCACGACGTCGTCGTGGAACACACCGCCGAAATGCTCGGCGTAGCGCCGGAAACCCTGGATCCGGTCTACCGCCGCCGGTACTGACGCCGCCGGTACTGTCCTGTCAGTACCCCAGGGAGACCGGCACCTTTTCCTGCCCTGAAGCCGCCGGCGTGAAGGCGACCGTGGAGATGTCGTCCCGGCCGTCCTGCTGCAGGAGCAGCGCGCCGTAGGCAGCGTCACCTGACGCGGAGACAACGTACGCCACCACTACCGACTCGTCCACCTTCTCGGGGACCTTGATGGACGTTGTGGTGCCGCCGGCGACGTCGGCAGTGGCGGCCGCGCGGATCTTGCCGTCCGCGGTGATGGCAGCGTAGGAGACCGTGGCCCGGTTCTCGAGGACGCCGAACACGAGGGTTCGGTCACCGCCATGGGGCACGGGCACCACATGCTGGCTTCCCAGCCGGACACCGGAGGCAGCCCAGGCGACGTCCGAGGCCTTCTCGTTCGTGACGCCCCGGGTGACGCGGGTTGCGGCCACAAATGACACGTCCGAACTGGTGGACACCGTGTAGTGGCCGGCGGGGACGCCAGCCAGGGAAATCTCGGTGACGGACCCGGCTTTTGCCGTGACAACGCCGCCGCCGGGGAGGGCTTTCTGGCCGTCCCGGCCGAAGAGCTTGACCTCCACTACCGCGTCCGACGGTCCCGGAACCGTGATGGCCAGCGCGGGGCCGGCGTCGTTGAAGCCGCTGTTTCCCGTCAATGCGGAGATCGCGCCGGCGTCTTGGATGTCCACTCCGGTCATGACCTGCCGTGCGGCAGGTGCGGCGCCCGGAGCAATGAAGTCGACGCCGCCGGGCGTCAGTCCCCTCAGGACACTCTGCTGGATAGACGCGGCCACCGGACCGCCGGCGCTCCGGACATGGACGGTGAGCTGGGCTTCACCAGGGGCCAGGCCAGCCAGCACGATTGAGCGGGTACCTCCCGGCGCGACCAGCAGCCCCCTGCTGCCCGGGGCCCGGATCTGACCCTTGCTGCCGAAGAGCTCCAGGCTGACGGTGGCAGGTGTGCTTGAGGCGTTGCTGAGGACAAGAAGGGAGGTGCGGCCCACGGTGGTGCTGGCACCGGACAGCCAGAGGTCGTTGGCGGGCG
Organism: Pseudarthrobacter raffinosi; assembly: GCF_023913735.1. Taxonomy (GTDB): domain Bacteria; phylum Actinomycetota; class Actinomycetes; order Actinomycetales; family Micrococcaceae; genus Arthrobacter; species Arthrobacter raffinosi. The sequence continues at coordinate 201,665 of NZ_JAMXBH010000001.1, read as the reverse complement.
GCTGGCAATTGGCAGCCGCCGAGCCCTGCAAGTCACCGTCGGTGGCGGTGAATCTCATAAGCCCGGCGGCTGAGGGCTTCTGGCCTGCCTGGGCGTCGGCGCTCAGGAAGCTGGCATCATCCACGCTGTGCCCGGCGACGACGCCGGCGGTCAGGTCCTGGGGACCTGTCCCCTGGCCGGGCTGGCTGCCGTCCTTGGCGATCTCGACGGCGGGCGTCCCGTCAAGGGCGGCGAGCCTGCTGCCGGGGAGGACACCGCCGGGGGCGCTCAGGACGGCGCCCGTGACAGCGCTCTTGGCGGTCGCGGATTCGGGGCTGAACTGGGGGTCGGTGCCCGCCTCTGTTCCTTCGAGCAGGCGGGCCGGGCCAGGACATACCCCCGTGCTGGCGCCTGCGGGAACTGCAGCCAGCACGGCCGGGATGCTGCGGCTCCCCGCCGGCTGCGGGGCGACCGAGGAGGCTGCGAGTCCCGCGCCGGCTGTGGCCACAATCGCCACGGCCGAGACCAGGCCTGCCAGCATCTGCTTGCGAGGGGTCCTGCGGGCTGCGTCCTTATGCATTCTGATGTTCCTTACGCAAAGATCCCTCGTCCCTCGAGAGCCCTGTGTTGGGCCGGCGCGCGGGCATGGGAATGGCGAGCATCACAGTGAGTCCTATCACCGTGATCTGTGCGATTCCGGACCAGAGGGCCCACGGGGTGTCGTAGCGGATGGTCAGCTGGCCGGCGGTGGCAGGCAAGGTAAAGGCCTGGGCCGAGCCGGATGTTGTGGCAGTGAGCTTCCGCCCGTCGAACCAGGCGCTCCAGCCCGGGTCAGCCCGTTCGGCGAGCACCACCAGCCGCCCCTCCGGTCCCTCGGCGACGGGGGTGTCGACGTCGTCGTATTTGGAGGGCACCAGTGCCACAGTGGCGCCGGTGCCGTCCACGATCCTGACGCGATGGGCAACGTCGGCGGGCTGCAGTACCGGCTGGTTCAGCGGCGTAATCCGCCAGAGCCAGCCGACATCCGTCTGGCCGACGGCAACGAGCCCCGGAACTGCGTCCATCCTGCTGGCCGTGAGCTGGGCGGCGGTATCTGCCGAGCGCAGCACCACGAATCCGGCACCAAGGCGCTCGAGCTCGGGACGGGGGTCCACGCCTTGGCCGGCCACCAGCGTGGCCACCACGCTGCGGATGGACGCCGTGACGTCGTCGTCCTCCCTGACCGTCTCCTGGCCGGGCGCGCCCAGGATGTTCCGGGCGGCGGCAATCGTTGACAAGCTGTCCAGGGTGGTCCCGGCGCCACGCATCAGGGCCGCGTCAAAGGAGCCGTTCTCCTGGGTGCCGATCAGCAGCGTGCGTGTCTGCTCCGGCCCGGTGCCACGGTCTATGGCGGTGGCGGGAAGCGTCCTGGCGCTGCCTGGCTGCACCAGCCGTGGCGTTCCCAGCGCGGGCCCTGCCGGCACGTCGGCCGGGAGTGCAACGGCTGAGGAACGTAGCAGGTTCTGGGCCGACCACACCGCCATGCCGGCCAGCGGACCGGCCAGCAGCACCACCATGGCAAGGGCCGTCGCGGAGCGAAGGGCCACGTTGCGCCGAATACTGGGCGAGGCTGCCCGGTCCGCGGCATCAAGCAAACGCTCGGCACCAATCAGGGCGGCTCCGAGCAGGGCGAACCCTGCGGCGGAGACGGCTGGTCCGGTGAACGGGGTCACGAGGGTGTCGGCAGTTGCGCCGGTGGCAACGTGCCCCGCGAGCCGGCCACCGGCGAAGATCACCAGAGCCGCCACCCAGAGAACACGTGCTGTCCTGCTGCGCATACCCGGGAGGAACAGGGCGGCAACGGCAAGCAGCAGGACGGGAACGGCCAGCAGAAATGCGAGCACGAGTGCCCATGGGATCGCCTGGCCGCTGAAGAACGGAAGGCCGGACAGGCCACCGTCGGCGGAGAACAGCAGCGGCTGGCCCAGGAACTGCTGCCACAGCGGGGCCGCCTCGAATCCCAGCGGAACACCGGGGTCTGCCAGCAATGCCCGCGGCCGGTCGATAACGGACAGCCCGAAGGGAAGAAAGAGCGCGGCGCTGGGCAAAAGAGCCCACCACACGGTGCGGCCACGACGGCCAAGCATCAGCCCGCAGAGCACAATAACCACAACGGCCGGGACTAGCAGTGAAGGCGCCGACGCGGTCACAACACCCAGCGTCAACCCTGCGGCGGCGGCAGCAGTCCAGGACGGCATGCCGTTGATCCCAGGCCGTGCGGGTGGTTTTTCGGTGAAACGCCCGTCACCCGGGGACGGGACAATGAACCGTCCGTGGCCCACAGCGGACCCGGTGGCACGCAGGAGTGCCAGGACGAGCAGCGGGATCATGATGTGGGCCACCAAGGCACCGGCCCGGCCCTGGTTCAGTGCTATCTGCAAGGCAGGAGCGGCCGCCCAGAAGAGTGCGGCAACGAGGCGGAAGCGGCGCCGGATGGTCAGGCCCCCGGCCGCAAACCATGCGGTCAGGCCGGAAAGCGGGGCGGCGAGCAGCAGGAGCCAGGCCATGGCCGCGTTGGCGTCTCCCCCGCCGAGCAGGCCAAGGATCCACAGCACATAGCCGAAGGGGTCGCCCTTGCCCGGAAGCCCTGCCCCCAGGCTGATCCACCAGCTGGAGGCGTGGTGCCAGATTTCGCCAAGGGTGGAGGACACCGGAATGAGGCCTCCACCGGAAACAGCGTCGGCCCGGAACATCCCGCTGAGCGCTGTGAGGGAAGCTGCGGACGCGATGATGATGGCGGCGATGGCGCCTGTCCCCACCCATCCCCGTTCGGTGGTGGTCAGGGCAGCGAAGTCATCCGATGAGTCCCCCGTGGGCTGGTCCGCCAGGGGGTCATGGACAAGGCCATCGGCCGTGGAGTTGTCGGCGCCCAGGGCTTCCATCAGGGAGCGGCGGTGGTTCCAGACTTCACGCCGTGGCGTCTGCAGCTTCTTGATGACGGACCGCCGGATCCGCCGGCTGTTTGCCGCGGTCCGGCGGGCCTTTGCCACGGCACCGGGCCGGGCCAGGGCAGCGAATGTGGCCACAAGCTGGGAGAAACCGTGCCCGGGATCCTTGACCGCAATGCTGAGCACGAGTTTGAACATGCTGCCAAGCAGCGCACCGACCGCATGGATAGGCACCTTCCACAGCGGGGCGTGCTTGAGGCGCAGATGGACCTGGGCTTTTCGCGCCGCGGAAGCGTTTCCCTGGGCATGCGGCCGGTGGGCCACGTGGAACATCCGTGCAGTGGGAACTACCACCACGCGGTGCCCGGCGAGGCGGTTGCGCCAGCAGAAGTCGACGTCGTCGCCGGTGCCCGGCAGTGCGGGGTCGAAGCCCTTCAGGAGTTCCCAGATATCACGGCGGACCAGCATGCCGGCCGAGTTCACCGCAAACGCGTCGGTGCGGCCGTTGTACTGGCCCTGGTCCAGTTCGTCGGCATCGATCAGGGTAAGCCGCTCGGCCCAGCGGCTGGTGGAGAGTCCGACGTCGATCAGCCGGCGTTCCGAGTGCCAGTCCAGTTGCTTGCAGCCGGCCACGGTCACGGATGGTGCGCGCTCCACCGCACTGAGGAGTTCGGCCAGCGCCTCCGGGGCCGGGGCCGCATCGTCGTGCAGCAGCCAGACCCACTCTGTGGCGGCGCGCTGGGACTGGCCTTCCCAGGGCGTGTGCTTGTTGAGCCCGGCGCGCACGGCGCCGCCCATGCCGCTCTTGCCGGGCGGAAAGGTGCTCACATTGGTTGCGCCGAAGGCCCGTTCCAGGAGGACGGCGGAGTCGTCGCGGGATCCGGTGTCCACTCCGATGAGGGAGTCCGCGGGCCGGGTCTGGTCCGCGAGGGCAGCCAGGGTTCTGGGGAGATAGGCACTGCCGTTGTGGGACACCACAACGGCAGTGACATGTACTTCCTGAAGAATTAGATTGCTCGCTTCCTTAGCCGCCGGCGCTCACGCTCGGAAAGGCCACCCCAAATGCCAAACCGTTCGTCGTTTGCCAACGCGTATTCCAGGCACTGCGACCGCACATTGCATGCACCGCAGACCTTCTTGGCGTCGCGCGTGGATCCGCCCTTCTCCGGGAAGAAGGCTTCCGGATCCGTTTGCGCGCACAATGCATCAGTCTGCCAGCCGAGTTCACCTTCGTCGTCGAAGTCCTGCCTGAACGGCAGTCCGATCCACACCGGCTGGGAACTTGTTCCCTGTGCCGGGGTGCGCAGTTCCATGGGCGGATCCAGGTCGTCATCGTCCTGGTCGTGTCCGCCGTCAAGGAGTGCTTCGTGCGCCGCCAGGAAGGCTGTGGCCTGGTCCTGGAGAGGGTCTTTGGTATTGCGATTGTAACGGTCCGCGGCGTCGGGATCCGCGGGATCGACGAACCAGTCGCTCGGCACCCCCCGTGCGCGGTATTTTGCCGTTGCCAGTCCGGCGACGACGGCATCTTCATGGATACGCTCTGCTTGCCCCACGGCGACCCTCCCCAAATGTTGCAGCCCTTGCCTGAATACTTGGACACTCGGTTGCGTGTCCGTATTTATGCAGTGACTTTCGATATCTAATTACACGCGTGTAACTAGTGGGGAGTCAAGCCGTGGACGGATAATAATCAACTTTCCGGGCCAATCCCGGTCACGCCACGCCCGGGAGTTTTCCGAAGGTCCGGCGCGCGGAGGCCCGGCAGTCCGCATCGGCGGCCAAAAGGTCCCGTTTCCGCTGAATAGCGGCCAAAAAATACAGGCGCAGCCCGAATTAGACAAATAAGATGACAAACTCCTGTGAGTAACATCACAGCCCGGCCGGACCCGACCAGGACCCTTAGGGACTCGGTGCGCGGCATCCCTGCCAAGGACGCCCCACCGGGTCCGTGACAAGATAAAGCCATGAGCATCCCGGCGATAGATCTGATGACCTCCCTGCGTTCCGGCCACGCCACGTCGCCCCGCCTGACCTGGTACGGCCCGGACTCCGAGCGCGTGGAACTCTCCGGTCGTGTGCTGGACAACTGGGTGGCAAAAACCAGCAATCTGCTGCAGGACGAACTTGACGCCGAGCCCGGCATGCGACTGACTCTTGACCTGCCAGCCCACTGGAAGTCAATGATCTGGGCACTGGCCGCCTGGCAGCTGGGCATGGAAACAGTCCTGGGCGGCGGGGAGGCGGAGCTCATGGTCACCGACAGGCCCGGAACCGTTGAGGGGCAGCACGACGCCGTTATCGCCGTCGCGCTGCCAGCCCTGGCGATGCGGTGGCCTGGTGACCTGCCTGCCGGAGTCATCGACTACGCCGCCGAGGTGCGCTCCCATGGTGACGTCTTTATGGCGCACACGGACCCTTCGGCGGCCGGCTGTGCCATTCGGGCTGGCGGAGGCCAGCGGCACATCCACGAAAGCCTGATCACTGGTTTTGCGGCGCCGCATGAGGAAGGCGTCAGGCTTCTGGTCCCGGCCTCTGAAGGGCTGGAGCCGGCGCTGGCGAACTCACTTGGCGCGTGGCACAACGGTGGTTCAGTGGTGCTGGCTCACGCCGATGTGGAGCTGACGGACAAGCTGCTGGCCGCAGAACGCATCCACGGCAAGTAGCTTTCCCGGCACGGCCGGGTTAGGGCCGCTGCCGGCGGCTTTCCGGTGAGTCTGCCTCCGGCTGCTCCCCGTGCTGGGCGACGGCAGCAGCGGCAGCTGCCTTCTCACGATGGTGCCGTTCGATGAGCTCGTGGTCGTGGGAGAACTCCGGCTCCTGATCCAGTTCTTCGTTGAAGACCCAGAACCGGTAAGCGAAGAAGCGGAAGATGGTGCCCAGGACCAGGCCCACGACGCTGCCGGCAATAAATAGCGAGGGCTTGTCGTTCAGGTCCAGGATGTATTTCGCGAACCAGACACAGCCTGAGGCGATCAGCAGTCCCACCAGGTTCATGACGGCGAACAGCGCGGCCTCACGGGCCACATTGGCCTGCTTGCGGTGTCTGAACGTCCAGTAACGGTTGGCAACCCACGAGAAGATGCTTGCCACGATGGTTGCCATCGCTTTGGCCCAGACCTCGCTGCCGTGCATCGGTCCGGTGAACAGCCAGATGAAGATGGCCGAGTCAATGACGAAGGCCACACCGCCCACGGCTCCGAACTTGGCCACTTCACGCCAAAATAGCGAGGCGAGCCCCCGGATACGATCTGCAAGTGCGCTAAACATGACCCTCCATGGCCGTCAGTTCATTGGGCCACACGGCCAGAGGTCTATTTTAGACCCGAAATCGGTGAACCCGCCCCACGCGGAGTGAAGGGTGATCGCGGAAATACCCGAAAAGCGGGCCCTTCGACGTCCCAAAGCCCGGATCCGGTGAGCTTTTCTGTAGGCTGGCATATGTGACTTTTCCAGTAATCGGCGTAGTTGGCGGCGGCCAACTCGCGCGCATGATGGCTCCGGCCGCTACCGCCCTTGGCTTTGAACTCCGTGTCCTGGCTGAGGCTGAGGACGTTTCAGCCGTGTCTGCTGTGTCCACTTCACCGGTGGGTGACTACAAGGACCTCCAGACTCTCCTCGACTTCGCGGCCGGCCTGGATGTCATGACGTTCGACCACGAACACGTCCCCACGGACCACCTCCGCGCGCTTTTGGCCGCCGGCGTGAATGTCCAGCCCGGTCCGGACGCCCTGCTTAATGCCCAGGACAAACTGGTGATGAGGGCTGCCATCGACAGCCTTGGGCTCCCAAACCCCATCTGGGCTGCTGTCGCTGACGTCGCCGCGCTCGTGGACTTCGGCGAAGAAACGGGTTGGCCGGTTGTCCTCAAGATGCCCCGCGGCGGCTACGACGGAAAGGGCGTGCGGATCATCGACTCCGCCGAGGCCGCCGAAGAGGCTGCTCCGTGGTTCGAGGCCATGAGCCCGCTCCTCGCCGAAGCCAAAGTTGAGTTCAGCCGCGAACTGTCCGCGCTGGTGGCGCGGACCCCGGGCGGCGAAGCGAGAGCCTGGCCGGTGGTGCACACTATCCAGGTGGACGGCGTCTGCGACGAAGTCATCGCCCCTGCCCTGGACATCCCCCGCGAGGTCGCCGCGGCTGCGGAAGACGCGGCACTGCGCGTCGCCACGGAACTGGGCGTCACCGGAGTCATGGCGGCGGAACTCTTTGAAACACCGGGCTCCGGCGTCGGCTTCCTGATCAACGAACTCGCGATGCGCCCCCACAACACCGGGCACTGGACCCAGGACGGTTCGGTTACCAGCCAGTTTGAGCAGCACCTGCGGGCGGTCCTGGACCTGCCGCTGGGTGCCACCGACATCCTGGGCCCGGTAGTGGTCATGAAAAACTTCCTGGGCGGCGACAACCAGGATCTGTTTTCCGCCTACCCGGCCGCCCTCGCCAGCGAGCCGGCCGCCAAGGTCCACTGCTACGGAAAATCAGTGCGTCCGGGACGCAAGATTGGCCATGTCAACCTCGTAGGGACCTCCACGGATGATGTGGACTCGGTCCGGCAACGCGCAACCCGGGTGGCGGCCATCATCCGCGACGGCCGGGTTCCCACCGAAGAATCAGCACGGATTTCCGAGGAGAACGCATGACCACCGAAACCACCACCGGCACCGTCCCCCGTCCCATCGTTGGGCTGGTCATGGGCTCAGACTCGGATTGGCCGGTCATGGAGGCCGCCGCGGATGCATTGGCTGAGTTCGGCATCCCCTTTGAAGCCGATGTGGTCTCCGCACACCGGATGCCCACCGAAATGATCCGGTACGGCCAGACCGCCCACGAACGCGGGCTGCGCGTCATCATCGCGGGCGCCGGCGGAGCTGCCCACCTTCCCGGCATGCTGGCAAGTGTGACTCCCTTGCCCGTTATTGGCGTCCCGGTCCCGCTTAAGACCCTGGACGGCATGGATTCCCTCCTCTCCATCGTGCAAATGCCTGCCGGCGTTCCCGTAGCCACCGTGTCCATTGCCGGTGCCCGGAACGCAGGCCTGCTAGCAGTCCGGATCCTCGCGTCGGGCACGGACGAACTGGCAGCCACGCTCCGTGCCGACCTCCTGGACTTCGCCCAGGAACTCAACGACGTCGCCACCCGCAAGGGAGCCAACCTCAGGCAGAAAGTCAGCGAAGTCTTCGCCGACGGCAATGGTGTTCTCCGGGGCAGCCGTTAAGGAACCGGACATGTCCAGAAGCGAACCGCAGCAGCCAGCAACCGGCAAGGTCATGACTGATCCCGTCCGGTATCCGACCAGCGCCTCAGCCCCCGTCCGGACCAAACGGGGCTTTGCCCTGGTCCTGATGACCCTTCTGGTGCCCGGCAGCGCCCAGATTGTGGCCGGCGACCGCAAGCTCGGCCGTATTGCCCTGCGCGTCACCCTGACCGCCTGGGCTTTGCTGGCGGTCACCCTGCTGCTGCTGGCCGTGAACCGGTCGCTCCTGATCAACATCCTCACCAATCAGTTTGCCTCGCTGGTGATCATCCTCGTCCTGGTGGCCCTGGCGCTCGGATGGGCGTTCCTGTTCATCAACACCCTCCGGCTGATCCGCCCCGTGCTGCTGGCACCGGCGGCGCGTCCCGCCGTCGGCATTGCCCTGGTCCTGGCCCTGGTCCTGAGCAGCGGCACCCTTGGGTATGCCGCGTACCTGCTGAACGTGAGCCGCAACGCCATCGGCAGCATCTTCGCGGGGGGACCAGAGATCGATCCCGTCGACGGCCGCTACAACTTCCTGATGATGGGCGGTGACGCCGGCGACGACCGTACAGGCAGGCGCCCGGACAGCCTGTCCGTACTCAGCGTGGACGCAAAGACCGGCCAGACAGCCATCATCTCCGTGCCACGCAACCTGCAGAACGCCCAGTTCAGCGAAGGCTCGCCCATGCGGGAGATCTACCCGGACGGCTACGACTGCGGCGACGCGTGCCTCATCAACGCCATCAACACCGAAGTGACCAACGAGCACGCGGACCTGTATCCGGGTGTAGCGGACCCCGGTGCGCAGGCCACCCTTGAGGCGGTATCGGGAACCCTCGGAATCACGGTCCAGGCCTACGTCCTGGTTGACATGGAGGGCTTCGCCAAGCTGATTGACGCCATGGGCGGGATCCGAATCAAGGCCGGCGGCTGGGTTCCGATGAGCGGCTACTTCGACGAGGTTACCCGCACTCATGGCATGCCCTTGGGCTGGATTCCCGCCGGTGAACAAACACTCGATGGCGACCGCGCACTTTGGTACGGACGCTCGCGCGAATTCGTCGACGACTACGCCCGGATCCAGCGTCAGCAGTGTGTCCAACAGGCCATGCTCAAACAGCTGGATCCGGCCACGCTGGTGTCCAAATTCGAGGACATCGCCAGCGCAGGCACCAAAGTGGTGGATTCCAACATCTCCTCCTCCCAGCTGGGCAGTTTCGTGGATCTCGCCATGAAGGCCAAAGGCCAGGAAGTCAAACGGCTGACCATCGGGCCACCTGATTTTGACGCATCCTTCTCCACCGTGCCCGACTTTGACATCATCCACGAGAAGGTGGACCAGCTCCTGGCCTCCGCGTCGGGGCAGCCCCAGGCTGCCACGCCGGTCGACGGCATCTTGCAGCCCGCCGCGGCCGGCGGACGGCTGCAGGCGTCCTCGCAACTGCCCACGGCTGCGTTCCTGGCAGCCGGGGGAGTCCGCGCGCAGACTGCCCCGCCGTCGTCGGACTTCACGCCGGTGACCACAACGCCCGACGGCGAGCCGATCACCGAGGCGATGCTGAACCAGCTCAAACGCGAAGGCAACGAACAGGCGCTGCGTGAACTCGTGGCCACCAACGGCCAATGCGCGCCGCTCTAGGCCCGCTGGGCCGTCGCCTGGAAAACCCGGCCGCAGCACGTGACTGCAAGACTACGTAGACCTGAAGACCAAGAATGGATACCGGCTGTGTACGAAATTGAAAACGTCCTCCGCGACTACGCCTGGGGATCCACAACCGCTATCGCCGGGCTGCTGGGACGCCCCGAGTCCGGTCGTCCCGAAGCCGAACTCTGGATCGGCGCCCACCCCGGCGCCCCTTCAATGGCCCGCCGGGTGGACGGCTCCGTGGCACCGCTGGACGCCTTGATCGCCGAAGATCCGAACCATTTCCTGGGCAGCGAATCTGTGGCCGAGTTTGGCCCGCGGCTCCCGTTCCTGACCAAGATCCTTGCTGCCGCGCTGCCGTTGTCCCTCCAGGTCCATCCCAGCATCGACCAGGCCAAAGCCGGATTCGCCCGGGAAAATGCTGAAGGCATTGCGCCCGATGCCACGCACCGCAACTACCGCGATGACAACCACAAGCCCGAAATGATCTTCGCGCTGACACCGTTCGAAGCGCTGTGCGGGTTCCGTTCTCCGGCAGCAACCCGGAAGATTCTGCTCCACCTTGCCGCCTGCTTCGACCTGGTGGAAACCGGGATCCCGCCCCTGCTGGTGGAGCTGCTCGAGGTCCTGGACAACCCGGACGAGGGTGCCGGCCTCAGGACTGCCTTCGAGCGGCTGATCAAGGGCGGCGAAGACGTCTCCCGCACGACAGCGATGGTGGCGGCCGCCCTGATCTCCGGCGCTCCGCTGGCACCGTACCAGGCAGAACTGTCCACGGTCATCAGCCTCAACGAGAAGTACCCGGGTGATCCCGGTGTGCTGATTTCGCTGCTGCTGAACAGGATTTCGCTGGCCCCCGGCGAGGCCGTCTACCTCCCCGCGGGCAACGTGCATGCCTACCTGCATGGGTTGGGTGTTGAAGTCATGGCGTCCTCGGACAACGTGCTCCGCGGCGGGCTGACGCCGAAATACATCGATGTGCCCGAGCTGCTGCGGACCATCGAATTCCAGCCGGTGGCAGTCCCCATGCTCACGCCGGAAGTGTCCGGCCTTGGCCAGGAGCTCTACCAGCCGCCCTTCCGGGAGTTCCAGCTTCAGCGGATCGAACTGGCACCCGGCGCGGAGCCGGTGCCGCTGGCCCAGGCGGGTGCCGTCGTCGTTATTGTCGTTGCCGGATCGGTGTATCTCGATTCGCCCAAGGGCGACCTGCAGCTGGCCCACGGGGGGAGCGCTTTCCTTCCCGCCGCGGAAGCACCGGTCAATGTCCACCCGGTGGCCGGTGCCGAGTCCCCTGCCGTTGCCTTCGCCGTGACCACATCCCTGAAGGCCTGAGCCGTGGAATTCTTCCTGCAGACGCCTGCCTGGGCGGATGTCCAGTCGTCGCTTGGCCGCACAGTCCATCAGCAGTCCGGCCCGGGCTGGAGCTTCCTGGCCGTCGAGGAGAAAAACCCGGCCGGAAAGGTCCTCTACGCCCCCTATGGGCCGGTGGCATCCTCCGCGGAGGCGTTCGACGCCGCCCTGGCCGCCCTGGTGGGAACGGCCAGATCGTGCGGCGCTGTGTTTGTCCGGATTGAGCCGGTGTCCGCCGGGCTTGAGATGCCGGCCGCCGCGGAGCTCAGCCTGCGCGGCTTGCAGCCGGCACCCGTGAACCAGCAGCCTGAACTCAGCTGGATCGTGGACCTCGAAGGTGACTTCAAGGATGTCCTCGCCGCGATGAAGCCCGTGAACCGGAACCTCTACCGGAATATCCACAAGAAGGGCGTCACGTTCCGGGCGTCGCAGGACCCGGACGACATCAGGATCCTGCTGAACTTCCTGCACATGACATCTCGGCGGAACGGGTTCAAGCCGCAGAGCGACGCGTACCTGACGCAGGTGGCGGCCTCCCTCATGCCGGCAGGCGCTGCGACGCTGTTCATCGCCGAACTGCACGGCGGTCCCATCGCAGCGGCCTTGGCCTACGATTCCGCGGACACCCGGACTTATGCCCACGCAGCCCTGGATGATACGCACCGCAAGCTCAGCGCGGGCATCCCGCTCCTGGTGACCCTGATGGCAGATGCCAAGGACCGCGGCCTGAAACACGTGGACCTGTGGGGTGTCGCGCCCGCGGACCAGCCCAGCCACAAATGGGCAGGTTTCACCGCGTTCAAGAAGTCCTTCGGCGGCCGCGAGGTGGCGTACCCCGGCACCTGGGACCTCCCGGTTCAAAAGCTCCGGTACAACGCGTACCAGCTGGCCCGCAAGCTGCGCGACAAGCTTCGCGCCCTCCGCTCCCCCTCCGCGCGCCCGGCGCGAACGGACACTTAAGCCCCTCACCCCCGCGCGAACTGGCAGCTAATACACTCAAATCCGCTGTTTGGGGTCATCAACTGCCAGTTCGTTCCCACCCGGTGAGGGCCGACGAACCGCTCAGGACCGCCCGCACTTTTTTGACGACGAAGGGCCGATCCCCTTCCAGATCACTCTTCTGGACACGGATTTCTCGCCAGCCCATCTTCAGTCAGGCCCTGCCGCTTGATATCGCGGCGGTACTGGTCAGGATCACGGTGGTGGGCGCCGTCATATTGCAGTGCGATCCGATACTCCGGGTAGGCAGCATCCGGCCAGACCACAGGGTGACCCAGCCCGTTGCGGAGCACAGCATTCAATGTCGGTTCGGGAAGTCCGGCCTGTACCAGTGCCAGCCGCATCAAGCTTTCGGGTGCCGAGTCCGCCCCCACCCTGATCAGATCCAAGGCTAACCTCGCCGTTTTCACCCCGCGCATTCCCGGATACTGACCCACAATGTGCCTCAGGTCGGCAACAGTTGCCAGCGGCTTCCGTGGCATCGGGAAGTCATCTCCATGGCTGACGACAATGGAGTCACCGGCCGCGACAAGATCGTTGAGGTCCAGCATGGTGGCCAGGTACGAGCCGGTGACGTGAGCCGAACGCCGTCGAACGATATGACCTCGCCGGGTTTGAACGACAACTGGTGACCCACAACGTTCCTGCGGCGCGGCTTGCAGCCGTCTGCAGGACGGGCTATGTGGATCCTCCAGTCCTGCTCCAGCCAAGCCGGGAGGCATACTCCGCAAATTCGCGCGCTGGTGGAGTGCGTCAGGACGCAACTGGGGTCAAGGCGGCCTCAGCTGTCTCCGAGTGAGGCCCAGGACCTCTACATCGGCAACAAGAAATGATCCGTGCGGGAGCTGAGGAGGCATGGGCGTCCGGGTCATGCTCCATTGTGGACCGATTCCGGCCTGCGGTTTGCGTTATCCACAGGCTGAGTTACCTGCTGAAACGCGAACTGGCAGCTGATGACGCCAAATCAGGAATTTGGGGTCATTAGCTGCCAGTTCGCGCAGGGTACGCGGGGTGAAGAACCTGCTAGTTCTTGCGGGCGTAGCCTTCCCACTTGCTGGCCTGGTGCTCACCATCAACGAAGCGGATGGTGCCGGACTTTGAACGCATCACGATGGACTGCGTCAGGACCTTGTCCTTGGAGTAGCGAACGCCCCGGAGGAGGTCGCCGTCGGTGATGCCGGTGGCCGCGAAGTAGCAGTTGTCGCTGGACACGAGATCGTTGGTGGACAGCACGCGGTCCAGGTCGTGGCCAGCGTCGATGGCCTTCTGCTTCTCGTCGTCGCTCGTGGGCCACAGGCGGCCCTGGATGACGCCGCCGAGTGACTTGATGGCGCAGGCAGCAACGATGCCTTCCGGCGTGCCGCCGATACCCATGAGGGCGTCGACGCCGGTGCCGGAGCGGGCTGCGGCGATTGCCCCGGCGACGTCACCGTCCATGATGAACTTGGTGCGCGCACCGGCTTCGCGGATCTCTTCGACCAGGGGGCGATGGCGGTCGCGGTCAAGGATCATGACGTTGAGCTGGTTGACCTTCACGCCCTTTGCCTTGGCGATCAGGTGCAGGTTCTGCTTGACCGGCAGGCGGAGGTCCACCATGTCGGCGGCTTCCGGCCCCGTGACGAGCTTTTCCATGTAGAACACCGCGGACGGATCGAACATGGAGCCGCGCTCAGCCACGGCGAGGACTGCCAGCGCGTTGTTGATGCCGAGGGCGGCCAGGCGGGTGCCGTCGATCGGGTCCACGGCAACGTCGCACTCAGGACCGGTGCCGTCGCCAACGTGTTCGCCGTTGAACAGCATGGGGGCTTCGTCTTTTTCGCCTTCGCCGATGACCACAACGCCGTTGAAGTGGACCGTGTGAAGGAAGGAGCGCATGGCGTCAACGGCCGCGCCGTCCGCCTTGTTCTTGTCGCCGAAACCAACCCAGTGGCCGCCGGCGATGGCCGCGGCCTCGGTGACGCGGACAAGCTCAAGGGCGAGGTTGCGGTCTGGCTCGTCGATGCCCACGGCCAGGGAGGGGGAAATCGTAGAGTACTGCTGGGTCATAGGCGCTGGTGACACGTGAACCTCTTCTTCGAGTGGCGATCATTGGACCCGCGCGGCCGGATTCAGCCGGTGCGGTGATTCCTCTGGTACTGATCATAGTCGTGGCGGCGCCGTCGGGGCGTGGCATGACGCAGTCCTGCAACATGGGCCCGGAGTCCCCCGCCCTCCCCCGACTGTGAGTTGCGCGTAAACATGGGCGACTATAGAGGGGTGAGTGAAAAGCAGGAAAAGACCAGCCCCGGGCCCGACCCCTCCGAATCCGGAGCAAACGGCGACGGCGCAGGCACTGCCGAAACAGCCCCCGTCCGCCCAGTAATCCCGGCCGCCGCGGCGAAGCGCGCCAATGCCTCCGTGATCGGCATGATCGTTGCCCTGGTGGTCAGCATCGCCGCCTTCCTGCCCATCATCCTGATGAACCCCCTCCCCAAGAGCGACGGATTCCGCCCGAACATCGACGTCGGCGCAGTGGCCCGGAACGCCACGGATGTGGCGGGATTCACACCCGTAACACCGGACACCGGCAAGTCGTTCACGTCCAACTACGCCCGATGGGAGTCGGGCAGCGGCAGCGGCGTTCCCACGTGGGAAGTTGGCTACCTGACACCAAACGAGTCCTTCATCAGCCTAGTCCAGACCCGCCAGTCCAACCCCACCTGGCTCGTCCAGCAGACCAAGAGCGCTCCCGTGACGGGAACGCGTGCGGCGGGCGGACAGGACTGGGAGCTGCGTGACACCGGCAAAGGCGAGAAGAGCATGGTGCTGAATTACCGCGGAACCACCGTTGTCCTGACGGGAAGCGCTCAGCTGGACGAATTCGCCGAACTCGCCACCGCCGTCGTACAGTCCATGGACGCCAACCCGGCCGTCACAGTTTCACCGTCAGCCAGCACCGCCCCGTAAAGTAAGCCCGTGGCTACCTACCTGACCCCTGCCCTTGCCTGGCGCCGCATGCGCGAAGGCAACGAACGCTTTGTTGCCGGCGAATCGTCGCACCCGAACCAGGACGCGTCCCGCCGGTCGTCGCTGGTGGAAAACCAGCACCCGTTTGCCGTGATCTTCGGCTGCTCGGACTCCCGGCTCGCCGCGGAGATTATCTTCGACCTCGGCCTGGGGGACGCCTTTGTGGTGCGCACCGCCGGCCAGGTGATTGACGACGCCGTCCTGGGCTCCCTCGAGTACAGCATCAGTGTGCTGGGGGTGCCGCTGATCGTGGTGCTGGGACATGACAGCTGCGGCGCCGTCAGTGCCACCAAGTCCGCAGTGGACACCGGCAACATGCCGGTGGGCTTTATGCGGGACCTGGTGGAACGCATCACGCCTTCTGTCTTGACGTCCATGCGGAACGGCGAGCACGAGATCAACGACATGGTGGTGGAGCACGTGAAGCAGACGTCCAAGCGCCTGGTGGACAGCTCCCGTGTGATTTCGGCCGCAATCGAGGACGGCCGCGCCGCGGTGATCGGCCTCTCGTACAGCCTCGCCGAGGGCCACGCCAACGTGGTTTCCGGGATCGGCGAGGTCTAGGCCCAGCCCGAATCAGTGCCCGTAGCATGCGGTTCACGGTTTTAGTCCGGGCCCCCGATCGCCCTAAGCTAGCCCCATGACTTCCACTGAAGAATTCCGCATTGAACACGACACGATGGGCGAAGTCCGCGTCCCCGTGAACGCCCTGTACCGTGCACAGACGCAGCGTGCAGTTGAAAACTTCCCCATCTCCGGCAAGACCCTGGAACGCGCGCACATCGAGGCGCTGGCCCGGGTCAAGAAGGCTGCCGCGCAGGCCAACGCAGAACTTGGGGTGCTCGACGGCGAGCTGGCCAAGGCGATCGCTGCGGCTGCCGATGAGGTAGCTGCCGGCAAGTACGACGGCGACTTCCCCATCGACGTCTTCCAGACCGGTTCCGGCACGTCCTCGAACATGAACATGAACGAGGTCCTCGCCGAGCTGGCCACGCGTGCCCTCAAAGCCGCCGGGAGTGACAAAGTTGTCCACCCGAACGACCACGTCAACGCCTCACAGTCCTCCAACGACGTCTTCCCCACCTCGGTCCACGTCGCCGCCACCTCGGCCCTGATCAACGACCTCATCCCGGCGTTCGTCTACCTGGCCGAGTCGCTGGAACGCAAGGCCGTGGAGTTCAAGGACGTCGTCAAGTCCGGCCGCACCCACCTCATGGACGCCACCCCGGTGACGCTCGGCCAGGAGTTCGGCGGCTACGCAGCCCAGGTCCGCTACGGCATCGAGCGCATCAACGCCGCACTCCCCCGTGTTGCCGAAGTTCCGCTCGGCGGCACCGCGGTGGGCACCGGCATCAACACCCCTGCCGGCTTCCCGGAACGTGTCATCGAACTGCTCGCCACGGACACCGGCCTGCCGCTGACCGAGGCCCGCGACCACTTCGAGGCCCAGGCCAACCGCGACGGCCTCATCGAAGGCTCAAGCCAGCTGCGCAACATCGCGATCTCCTTCATGAAGATCAACAATGACCTCCGCTGGATGGGCTCCGGCCCCAACACCGGCCTCGGCGAAATCGCCATCCCGGACCTGCAGCCGGGCTCCTCGATCATGCCGGGCAAGGTCAACCCGGTCATCTGCGAGGCATCCATCATGGTCTGCGCCCAGGTCATCGGCAACGACACCGCCATCGCCTGGTCCGGCACCAACGGCGCCTTCGAGCTCAATGTCGGCATCCCCGTGATGGCCGCCAACCTGCTCGAGTCGATCCGCCTGCTGGCCAACACCAGCCGCGTCATGGCGGACAAGATGATCGACGGCATCACCGCCAACGTGGAGCGCGCCCGCTTCCTGGCCGAGGCCTCCCCCTCGATCGTGACTCCGCTGAACAAGTACATCGGCTACGAGAACGCGGCCAAAATCGCCAAGAAGGCAGTGGCCGAGGGCCTCACCATCCGTGAGACCGTCGTCGCCATGGGCTTCCTGGAGCGCGGCGAGGTCACCGAAGAGCAGCTGGACACCGCGCTGGACGTTATGTCCATGACGCGCCCGCCGCACAAGGCATAGGTCCCCACCGCCTCCCTTGCATCGCTCCGCTCAGCCAGGGAACCCTCCCCGCTACCTCCCCAATCTCGCAAGCTCGATAGGGGCCCCTCGGTAGCGTGGGCCCAGACGGCGGTGGCCCCTTTACGAACGACGGCGGCCGGCACCTTCCCCACGGAAGGCGCCGGCCGCCGTCGTGCGTGGCGCTTGCCTTTTTTGCACTCTCAGTGGTTTAGTGCAAAACTTTACTTTGTGGAAAATAGTGCAAACATCGACGGCGGCCTCCGGGAACGCAAGCGCCAGCAGACGCGCCAGGCTGTCACTGCCGCCGCGCGCTCGTTGACCGCGGCCAAAGGGCTCAACGGCTTCACGGTCGAGGAAGTCTGCGAAGAGGCGGGCATCTCCCGCCGGACGTTCTTCAACTACTTCCCCACCAAGGAAGACGCCATCCTCGGCCATCACGACGACGAGCACCCCGGCGAACTCATGGCCGGCTTCCTGGCCGGCGGCGGCGAACCGGGAACCATCTCCGAATCCCTCCTGGCCGACCTCATCCAGCTCACCCAGGACATCTGGGCGGCGAAAGTGGACTCCGAGTCCGCCACCAATGTCCGCCAGCTCATCGCCGCGATCAAAAAAGAGCCGCAGCTGGTGGCAAAGATCGTCGGCATCAGCGCCGAACGCGAGGCCGCATCCCGCCAGCTCATCGCCCAACGTGAAGGCGTCCCCGCCGATCACCCGGTAGTGGTCATGGCCGTCACCGCGATCACCGCCGTAGCCCACCACGCGCACGGAACATACTTCTCGGCGTCGAACACCCGCAGTTTCCCGGAGCTGCTCCTCGAAGACGCCCGGGCCCTCAAGACCCTGTTCGCGCAGAACCTCCCCACCACCTCCAAAGGATCATCATGACCACCACCGTCGGTCCCAAAGCGGCAGCCGGCCCGCTGCTGCTGACCCAGAAACGCATCTGGATCATCTTCTCGGCGCGCCTGCGGACCGGGGCCGCAAGTGTCCTCTCGCGCTAAGCGGGCAGGAGCATGGCGGCAGTGGCGCCGGCGAGCATAAACGGGCCGAACGGGATGGAAGACTTCAAGGTGCCGCGGCGGGCCGCCAGCAGGGCCATGGACCAGAGGCCTCCCAGCAGGAAAGCTGCGAAGGTCCCGGCAAAAACGTGCCCCCAGCCGAGATAGCCAAGGTACATCCCCAGGACGCCGGCCAGCTTCACGTCGCCAAAGCCCATGCCGGGCGGGTAAACCATCCGCAGGACAAAATAGAAGGCCCACAGAACCGCTCCCCCCGCCAGGATGCGCAGCGCCGGGATCCCCAGGAGCTCGGCGGCACCGTCGGGTGACCCCACGAGCGCGGCAGGACCGGCGATCACGTGCACCAAGGCCGCCGCGAGCAACAGGACCCCCGCCACACCGTAGGACGGGAAGACAATCCGGTTGGGCAGCAGATGGTGGCGCACGTCGATAACCGTGAGGCGGACTGCCATAACAAAAAAATAGGCACATGCGGCCAGCACCAGCCAGAACGCCAGCGGGGTGGCATCCCACAGTCCATCGAGTCGTCGGATCACCCCTCGGATGCTACTGGATTCGCGCGCCGCACCGCAGAGCCCACGCGTAAACTGTGGATATGTCGACATGGGACACCAGGCGCCGGCCGGATCCGGAGGGCAGCGCCGACGCTGCGGATCTGAGCACCATGTTCCGGAACCTTTGCCGTTCTTCCCCCTGGAAGTGGCAGTCCCTGCGCTTTGAATACTGGGATGAACCGTTCACCGACGTACCGGACCCGTCCGCTCCCCTGGTCCGCGCCTGGCTGCGCCGGCCCGGGGCGCTGCGCCTGGAAACCGCCGACCGGCTTGTCCTCCACAGCACCACCGGCATCAACGATTCCAAGGACGGGTTGTACGTCAGCGCCACCCGGAAGTCCTGGCTGCTGCCGCCCCACCTGGTGGCGCCCGTTTACGACGACGGCGGCCTGGTCAGGCGCCGGCCGGAGGCAGCATACGGCGAGCCGGGCTTCGGGAACGGCCGCTTCTCGGCTGCCCTTGATCCCGTGGAACTCGCCGGGAGCGCCCCTGTCCCCATCGAGTTCCCGGGCACCAACGCCGTGGACGTCGACGCCGTGCGCCGGGTCGAACACGAGGGCCGGCCGGCGCTGGAGGCAACCGTGACGCCTACCGCGTCCTACCGGCCCGCGGATCCTGCCGCTCCGCTCTGCCTACCCGGCAGCAACCGGGTGCGGATCGACGTGGAAACCGGCGTCTGCGTGGCCAGCCAGTCACTCGAAGCGGCAACCCCGGATTATGGGCATTGGATCCGGATCCTCGCGGTGGACGAATACATGCTGGACGACCTGTTCGTGGCGGAGTCCATGAACCTTACGGACGTCCGCCGTCACATCGCATGGGACATCCGCACCTGAGCGCGGGTCCTGCTCCCGCCATCACCGGCGTTTGACAGACTCCCGTGGCCCGTCCTGGGCTAGGCTTCCCTGATGACCGCGCTGACTTCCATCTGGCCCCTCGTCGGCCTCGAGTTGACCACACCCCGACTGGTGCTGCGTCCCATCGCCGACGCCGACATTCCCGCCGCAGTTGCAGCGGCCGCCAGCGGAGTCCACGAACCCGGCCGGAGCCCCTTCAGCACTCCGTGGACGGAACTGCCGGCGGAGTCCTTAGGGCACAACATGGCGCAGTGGTACTGGCGTTGCCGCGGCCAGGCCACACCCGAGGACTGGACCCTGCTCCTTGGCATCTGGTACCAGGACGAATTCATCGGCTGCCAGGACATCGGTGCCAAGGACTTTGCCACCCTCAAGACCGTCAGCACCGGCTCCTGGCTCAAGCAGTCCCTCCACGGCCAAGGGCTCGGCACGGAGATGCGGGCCGCCGTCGCGCTTTACGCGTTCGACTGGCTCGGCGCCGAAGTGGCCGAATCCGAAGCCGCCGCCTGGAACGCCGCCTCCCTGGGCGTGTCCCGCTCCCTCGGCTACGAACTCAACGGCACCAACAGGCAATCCTGGGGCGGCAAGGCCGTCGAAGTCCAAAAAGTGCGCCTCACGCCCGCAACCTTCAAACGCCCCGACTGGACCCTCCAAGTGAAGGGCCACGAAGCGGCAGCCAAGTTCCTCGGCGTCGGCTGAGGGTGGTTGGGTCCGCCAGGTAGAGGTCCTTCGCCGTCGCTTAGACACGACGCATAGGGGCTCCGCCGGTCGCTAAGCGACCTCTGGGCCCGATGCGCCGCGATGCGCTCCTACGCGAAGAACCCCCACCTGACGTGTGCGCCGGTCACCGCCGTTCAAGGAGGGCCGCGGGCCTTCTCGTAGGAGCGCATCGCCGACCAAAGCGGCGCGAAGGTCGCCCAGCGACCGTAGCAAAGCGGCGGGAGGTGTCTAAGCGACGGAGAAGGGCCGTGGCCCGACGAACGGAACCACGGCCCCTCACCTAACGGAACGCAGGTCTAGATTTCGGCGCCTTCGAGGAGCTCTGTTACCAGGGCTGCGATCGGTGACCTTTCGGAACGGGTCAAGGTGATGTGGCCGAAGAGGGGGTGTCCTTTCAGGGTTTCGACGACGGCGGCGATACCGTCGTGCCGACCGACGCGCAGGTTGTCACGCTGGGCGACGTCGTGGGTGAGGACGATCTTGGAGTTCTGGCCGATGCGGCTCATCACGGTGAGGAGGACGTTCTTCTCGAGCGACTGGGCCTCGTCGACGATCACGAAGGCGTCGTGAAGGGAACGGCCGCGGATGTGGGTCAGCGGCATGACCTCGAGCATGCCTCGGTCCATAACTTCCTCCACGACTTCCTGGCTGACCAGGGCGCCGAGCGTATCAAAGACCGCCTGGGCCCAGGGGTTCATCTTTTCCGACTCGGAGCCGGGCAGGTAGCCAAGTTCCTGTCCACCCACGGCGTAGAGCGGACGGAAGACGATCACCTTGCGGTGCTCGCGGCGTTCCAGCACGGCTTCCAGACCGGCACACAGGGCCAGCGCGGATTTGCCGGTGCCGGCCCGTCCGCCAACCGAAACGATTCCGACGGCGGGGTCCATCAGCATGTCGATTGCGAGCCGCTGTTCCGCCGATCGTCCGTGGAGCCCGAATACGTCCCGGTCCCCCTTGACCAGCCGCACCTGCTTGTCAGCGCCCACCCGGCCCAGGGCTGAGCCCCGGTTGGAGAGGATCACCAGCCCGGTGTTGACCGGCATTTCCGCGGCCGCGGGAATGAAGACCGGCTCGTGGCCGTACAGGGTGGAAATTTCTTCCTCGCTGGCTTCCACCTCCGCGACGCCGGTCCAGCCCGAATCCTTCACGAGCTCGTTGCGGTATTCGTCGGCAGTAAGTCCCATGGCGGAGGCCTTGACCCGCATGGGGAGATCCTTCGACACCACGGTGACGTTCCGGCCTTCATTGGCCAGGTTCTTGGCCACAGCCAGGATGCGGCTGTCGTTGTCTCCGCTGCGGAAACCCAAGGGGAGCACGTCGGCGGAAATGTGGTTCAGCTCCACCAGGAGGGTGCCGCCCTCGTTTCCGATGGGGATGGGTTTGCTCAAGCCACCGTGTTTCACCCGGAGATCATCGAGCAGCCGGAGCGCCTTGCGGGCAAAATAGCCCAGTTCGGGGTCGTGCCGTTTCCCCTCAAGTTCCGTGATGACAACAATCGGAACAATGACTTCGTGCTCGGCGAAGCGCAGCAGCGCCCGTGGATCCGAGAGCAGGACGGAGGTGTCAATGACGAACGTGCTAATGGTGGCGTCCCTTCCGGAGACAGCAAAACCGGCCGCAGATGTTTCGTCTGCTGCACCGGTTTGTGAGGTGGCTCGCGTGGCGCGAGAGGTAGCTTTCTGTCCCTGGTCAAAAACGGCTTCGGGCAGTTGTTCAGAATTAGCCACATCGACTCCAGCCCCGGGCACGCCCGGAATTGTTATTGGTGAGGCGGCTCGGCCTGGAGGCCGGGTCCGGCCTCCCATACAACCGGTGCGAAATTCGCTCCATGTACTGGCCTCCCCGATCAGCCGGCGTATTTGCCTGCTGATGGATATAACGTAAATCCCTGCCCAGTAATTTCCGGTGCCATCCGTCGGCGATTCCTGTTACCGGCTTGTGAATTCCGGATGAACGGACCGGCCGGATCAGGTCCCGAAGCGCCGCTGCCTGCCGGCGTAGTCCCGAAGGGCGCGGAGGAAGTCCACTTTTCGGAAGGCGGGCCACAAGGCCTCGCAAAAGTAGAACTCGCTGTACGCGCTCTGCCACATCAGGAACCCGGACAGCCGCTGCTCCCCGGAGGTTCTGATCACCAGGTCCGGATCCGGCTGGCCGCGAGTGTAGAGGAAACGGGAAATATCGTCCACGGACAGGGTGTCAGCGAGCACCGAAATGTCAGAGCCCTTGGCGACGGCGTCGTGAAGCAGCTCCCGCACGGCGTCAACGATTTCGCGGCGTCCGCCGTAGCCCACCGCAACGTTGACGTGGATCTTTTCGCGTACCGGAGTGCGGGCAGTGAGCTTGTTGAGCCGTTCCGCCAGGTAGTCGGGCAAGAGCTCGGGGGCGCCCATGGCGTTGACCGAGATGTTGGCGTCATCGTCCAGGCGGTCCAGGGTGTTGGCAATGATCCCCATCAGAAGGTCCAGCTCCTCGCTGGACCGGCTCATGTTGTCCGTGGACAGCATGTAGAGCGTGACCACCTTGACCCCAAGCTCCTGGCACCATCCGAGGAATTCATGGATCTTGTCCGCGCCGGCCTGGTGGCCCTGGCTGGTGGGTGCGTTGAACTGTTTGGCCCAGCGGCGGTTGCCATCCACCATCACGCCGATGTGATTGGGAATGCGGCCGCCGGCCAACTCGCTGAGCAGCCGCCTCTCGTAGAAGCCATAAAGGAACCCGCGCAATTCCACGAGGAGACTCACCTGACTTCCGTTGCTGTTCGACGGCATTGCACATCCTAGGCTACCGTCCGGGACCGGGACCGGCGTGACGGGACGTTCCCGGATGACCTGCCATGATTGTTACCCATGAGTAACTTATCCAAAGAGAGGATATTCTGAAGCCATGAACAGCCAGACTCCTGACGGCCCCCGCGCGCCCTCGGCGGACCACGGCCACAGCCCCTTGAACGACGCCGCCGTCCGGCTGGCCGAGCTCCTGATGATCAAGCCCAAGTGGCGCGGCTGGATCCACACCGTCACGGCTCCGCTGGCCCTGGCAGCGGGCCTCGTCCTCGTGGTCCTCGCCCCCACTACGGACCGCAAGATCACCTCGGCCATCTACGCTGCCACCGGCGTCCTGCTTTTTGGCATCAGTGCCATCTACCACCGCGGCAACTGGTCTCCGGGCGTGAAGATTGTCCTCAAGCGTCTGGACCACACCAACATCATGCTGGTCATCGCCGGCAGCTATACTCCCCTGGCCTGGTCGCTGCTGGAACAGCCCAAGGCGGTCCTGCTGCTCTGGGTCATCTGGTCCGGGGCCATTCTGGGCGTGCTGTTCCGGCTGCTGTGGACGGACGCGCCGCGCTGGCTGTACGTGCCCATCTACATCGCCCTGGGCTGCGGGTCGCTGTTCTACCTGCCTGAGTTCTTCGCGGCCAGCGTCCCCGCCGCCGTCCTCATCTGTGTGGGCGGCGTACTGTACATCACCGGCGCCGTGTTCTACGCGCTGAAGAAACCCAACTTCAGCTACGAACACTTTGGCTTCCACGAACTGTTCCATGCCCTGACGGTTCTGGCCTTCGCAGCACATTTCACGGCGATCGCCATCGCAGTCCTCAGCTGAACTGTCGAGGCCGATAGGAACGCGGGGGTCCGGCCCGCTTCAGTCGCGGGGCTGGGGCCGGTCGGCGGCCTGGCCGCGACCGTTGTCTTCGAGGCCTGCCTTGTCGCCGGACGCATCCGTGTCGCCGGCAACACCGAGGCCGTCGTGGCCGTCCGCAGCTTCAATGTCCGCGGCCTCGGCCGCTGCCTGGCGTTCCTCTTCCACCTGCGCCCGGTAGCGGACGCGGCGGATGCGGCGGACCATGTCCACAATCAGCAGCGTGGTGGCCAGCACAAAGAAAGCCGTCATGATAAAGCCCCACAGGCCCGGGGTGATCTGGTCCTCGGAGATGCCCTCACGCAGGCCGGGCGTCGGCAGCGGTGAGGGCGTGGTGGTCAGGGCGAGGAGCAAGTGGTGCACGGTTCAAACCTTCTGTGGAAACTGATGGGCAGCCAGCCGGGGATTCCGGAGGCGGGTCCGCGGGGTCCGGACCAGCCCACTGCTTTTCTACACGGCATAGAATATGCTGCCGCTCTATCTTAGCCCGGCGAAAAGGTCCTTTTCGGGCAATTCCGCGGGGACCCTGGACTCGATCAGGGAGTAGTCTTCCCACGGCCACACGCGGCGCTGCATCTCGGCCGACACGGCAAAGAAGAAGCCCAGCGGATCAACCTGCGTCCGGTGCGCGCGGAGTGCGTCGTCGCGGGCCTCAAAAAAGTCCCCGCAGTCGATCTGCGTGGTGGTGGCATGGGCACCCTGTGGCGGGGTGTGGCCTTCCGCGTCCGTTTCCAGCCACGCGGCCAGCCGCTGGGCGTACGGGGACTGCAGGCCTGCTTCCTCGAGGGCAAAATGCAGTGCGCGGAACCGGTCCGGGCTGAAGGCCCTGTCGTAATAGAGCTTGCTGGGTTCCCAGGCCGCTCCGGCGTCGGGATACCTGCTGGGGTCACCCGCAGCCGCAAATGCCTCCACTGCCACCCGGTGCGCCATGATGTGGTCCGGGTGCGGGTATCCCCCGTTTTCGTCATAGCTGACGATCACCTGCGGCTTGAAGTCCCGGACCAGCCGCACCAGCGGCGCCGCGGCGCGCTCCAGCGGCTGGACGGCGAAGGATCCGGCAGGCAGCGGCGGCAGCGGATCGCCCTCGGGCAGCCCGGAGTCCGTGAATCCCAACCAGCGCTGCTGGATGCCCAATACCTTGGCCGCCTGGTCCATTTCCAGCCGGCGCGCCCCGGCCATGTCCCGCTTGGGATGCGGCTCGGCTTCCACGGCAGGGTTCTGGATGTCTCCGCGGGATCCGTCGGTGCAGGTGGCCACCATGACTTCCACTCCGGCGGCGGCGTACATGGCCATGGTCGCGGCACCCTTGCTTGACTCGTCGTCCGGGTGAGCATGCACGGCTAGCAGCCTCAGCGTTGCCGGGGTATTGGTGGACGCTGTCATCGAGGACGGCTCCTTATTCTTCTGCGGCTGCTGTGACGGCCATTGGACTGAGGACTTGCATGACTGGACGGACGGGACAGCTGTGCTGGGGGTGCTGATCCGGCCCGGACGGCCACGGCCTGGAACCGAACTAAACTGGACTGGTGACTACCCAGGATCAGCCCGCCGCGTCCCCGCCTGCAGACACTAGCCTAGCCAATCGTTATGGCAGTAAAAAGCAGCCCCTCCCGCGTGCGGTCAAACGTGGCATTGCCGTAGCGGCGCTGGCGGCCGGAGTGGGGTTTATGGCCTGGGTCTCCACGTCCTCAGCCGGCTCTGACGTGACGTTCAAGGACATCGGTTTCAGCACCACCGATGCCACGGCGACCGAGGTTGATTTCCAGGTCACCAGGGAACCAGGGACGGCCGTCAAGTGCGCCGTCAAGGCCCTCGACTCCAAGTTCGCCGTGGTGGGCTGGAAAGTAGTGGACATCCCGCCCGGGAAAGCTGACGGAACGGCCGACGGCGGCAGGACAGTTTCGCAGCGCGTGACACTCCGCACGGAGTCCTTGTCAGTTTCCGGCGTGGTGGACGACTGCTGGATTCCGAGTGCCGGGACGTAGCGCCGTGTGATCTATGCCCCATCCCGGGTTGGGTATGTCCAGAGTTTTGACTACAATGGGTCAATACCTTTACCCCGCTGAGCTGGTTGCTGAGTTCCATACGTGGCCACCGTTGCGGGGTCTTTTGCATGTACGACCATTAGGAGAAGTCCGTGTCTACCACCAACAGCGCGCCTGCAGCCTGGCTCACCCAGGAAGCTTTTGACCGCCTGAAGGCAGAGCTGGACCACCTTTCCGGCCCTGGCCGTGCGGAGATCGTCCAGAAGATTGAAGCTGCCCGGCAAGAGGGCGACCTAAAGGAAAACGGCGGCTACCATGCAGCCAAAGAAGAGCAGGGCAAGATCGAAGCCCGGATCCGCCAGCTGACGGCCCTTCTGCGCGATGCCCACGTGGGCGAGTCCCCCGCTGACGACGGCATTGTGGAGCCAGGCATGCTCGTTGTTGCCCGGATCGCAGGCGACGAAGAGACATTCCTGCTGGGGTCCCGCGAAATCGCCGGCGATTCAGACCTGGACGTGTTCAGTGAGAAGTCACCCCTCGGCGCCGCAATCGTCGGCCACAAAGAGGGCGCGAAGCTCAGCTACACGGCTCCGAACGGCAAGGACATCACGGTGGAGATCCTCTCCGCCAAGCCTTACGCAGGCTGACGCTTCACACTGATCGTTTCAGGCCAACCAAGCCTGGCCAACGCCGGTCCCCGTCAGGGGGCCGGCGTTCTTGCGTGCTTGGGGCGCAGCAACAGGGCAGCGACAACTCCGCCTGCCGCGCCGCCGAGGTGCGCCTGCCAGGAGATGTAGCTGCCCATGATGGGCAGCACCCCCAGCAGGATGCCTCCGTAGACCATAAACAGCACCACGGCGAGCAGGATCTGGCGCCAGCTGTGGTTGAAGAAACCCCGCACCAGGAGGAAGGCGAACAATCCGAAAACCAGGCCGGAGGCGCCAACGGTAATGCCGCCGTCGCCAATCAGCCACACTGTCAGTCCGGAACCCAGCCAGCTGAACCCGAGGGCCGTCAGGAACACCCTCACGCCGGAGAGGAACACCAGGAAGCCGAAGACGATCAGGGGCAGGGCATTGGACAGCAGGTGGTTCAGATTGGCGTGCAGCAGCGGGAACGTCAGGATGTCCAGAAGCCCGTCCGCGGACCGGGGCCGGAGCCCGAAAGTCCGGTTCAGGGCATGCAGGGTCAGCATGTTGAACAGTTCGATCACAAAGAGCACGGCCACAAAGCCGCCGGCCACCAACAGTCCGCCCTTCGCCCGCGAGGCTGTGGTTTCCCGGTTCCGCGGCTTTCCGTCCCCCATCGCGTCAAGCATGGCTGCTCCTAATGCACCACAATGGGCTGGAAACCCTCGGCACGAAGGGCGCCGAGGACCTGCTCACAATGTTCGTGGCCCTTGGTTTCGAGGTTCACGGTGATGGAAACGTCGCCCATGCTGATGGAGCCGCCAACACGCGTGTGATCCAGGCCCGTGACGTTCGCATCGTTTTCGGCGATGATGCGGGCGATGGTGGCCAGCGAGCCCGGCCGGTCATCCAGCATCATCCGGACTGTCATGTAGCGCCCGGCGGCGGACAGGCCCCGCTGGATGACTTTAAGCATCAGCATCGGATCGATATTGCCGCCGGACAGGATCACGGCCGTGGTCCCGGGGTTTTCGATTTTGCCGTCCATCAAGGCCGCAACTCCAACCGCCCCGGCGGGTTCCACCACCATCTTGGCCCGCTCCAGCAGGAAGATCAGGGCCCGCGCCAGGGAATCCTCGCTGACCGTGACAACGTCATCCACCAGCTCGCGGATGATGCTGAAGGGCAGCTGTCCGGGCCGCCCCACCGCAATGCCGTCAGCCATGGTGGACACTTTCTTCAGCGGAACCAGTGCGTCGGCGGCGAGTGACGGCGGATAAGCCGCAGCATTTTCGGCCTGGACACCGATGATGCGGATTTCCCGGCCAAGTTCCCTGGCCCGGGCCTTGACGGCGACAGCAACTCCGGCCAGCAGCCCGCCGCCGCCCACACCCATCAGGATGGTGTCCACATTGGGGATCTGCTCGAGAATCTCCAGGCCGATGGTTCCCTGGCCGGACACCACATCAACATTGTCGAAAGGGTGCACAAAGACCATGCCGGACTCATCGGCGTAGCGCTGCGCCTCGGCGAGGGCCTCATCCACGTTGTGGCCGTGGAGGATCACCTCCGCACCGTGGCTGCGCGTGGCCGCCAGTTTCGGGAGGGCTACGCCCAGCGGCATGTAGATGCGGGCCTTGATGCCCAGGCTTTTGGCGGCTACGGCCACGCCCTGTGCGTGGTTTCCGGCTGACGCGGCCACAACACCGCGTTTTTTGTCCTCAGCCGAGAGCTTGGCCATGCGGACATAGGCACCGCGGACCTTGAACGATCCGGCCCGCTGCAGGTTTTCGCACTTGAAGAAGACGTCGCCGCCAACCATCCCGCCCAGGGCCCGTGACGATTCCACCGGGGTCCGCATAATAATCCCCTCGAGCAGCTTCTGCGCCTCCAGGACATCGTCCAGCGTGACGGGAAGGGTTTCAAGGGTGTTCACGGACTTATGCTCCTTGGGTGGATACGGCTCCGGCGCCTTGGCTCATGTTTCAGGCCTGGGCGTCCGGATTGGCTGCTTCTGTGCTGGCTGCGGCGTCCTTGCCGCGCTTGGGCTTGAAGCCCGGCAACCGGACGTCCCTGATGGAGTCATCATGGTCCGGACCTGGCGTCACCGGCCCTCCGGGGGTTGCCAGCACCTGTTCATGTTCCCACGTTCTGGCCGCGATGTAGCGAATTGCGGAGTTTGCTACGGCGAGGATGGGGACTGAGAACAGCGCGCCGGGGATGCCCGCAAGGTACGAACCCGCCGCCACAGAGAGGATGACCGCCACCGGGTGCAGGGCCACGGCCTTGCCCATCACGAGGGGTTGCAGGATGTGGCTCTCCAGCTGCTGGACCAGCAGTACGATAGCCAGCATGATCAGGGCGTTGACCGGCCCGTTGGCCACCAGGGCCAGGAGCACGGCGATGGCCCCGGTCACCAGGGCACCGACTACGGGGATAAAGGAACCGATGAACACAAGCACGCTCAGGGGCAGGGCAAGCGGCACCCCGATGATGGCCGCGCCGGCGCCGATGCCTACCGCGTCAACAAACGCAACAAACATCTGGATCCGTGCGTAGCTGACCATCGAAGCCCAGCCCTTGCGTCCGGCACCGAACGTTGCCGCACGCGCTTTCTTCGGGAGGAGGCGGACCAGGAAGGCCCAGATCCTGTCGCCTTCGAGCAGGAAGAAGATCAGGATGAACAGGGCCAGCACCATTCCCGCGGCGAAGTGGCCTGCGGTGCTGCCGAAGGACAACGCACCGCTGAGGATGCTGCTGCTGTTGTTCTGGAGTGCGGCGGATGCTTCCTTGAGGTACTGGTCGATCTGGTCGGCGGTGAGGTGCAGGGGTCCTTCGGCCAGCCAGTCCTGGACCTGCCTCACGCCCGTCAGCGCCTGGGACCACAGTTCCCCGAATCCTGCGGCCAGCTGGCGACCCACCAGGGCAAGGGCGCCAGCAATCACGCCGATGAACCCCAGCACCGTGATGGCCACCGCGGCGCCGTTCGGAAGGCGCCTGCTCCGCAGCCAGCGCACCACCGGGCTCAGCAGTCCGGCCAGGAGCGCGGCCACCATAACGGGGATAATCAGGAAGCTGATCCGGCTGAGCAGCCAAATCAGGGCGCCGGCCATCAACAGGATGAGACCAAGCCGCCAGGCCCACGAAGCAGCGATCCGGATACCGTAGGGAATGTCCTTCTCAAGCTCCCGGTCCGCCCGCACCCGGGCCGGACGGACGGGTTCCACAGGCCGGACCGTGTCCGGTACCGTGCCTGTGGGCGTTGAATCGGGTGGTGTGGCGTCCTCGGCTGGCGTCATAGCCTAATACTTCCTCAGCACAGGCCCTTATGCGAAACGGCTACCCGGCCCCGCCCAGGACAGCATCAATCCCCCAGGTCATCGTGAACGATTCTCCTGCCGGGAGCCAGCGCAGCCCGTCACCCGAGTTGAAGGCGTTGGCTGGACCGGTCATGGGTTCGATGGCCACCGCCCTGGGCCTGCCGGGCAGCTCACTTGTCACAAAGATGTGGACGTAGCCGCAGGATTCGTCCTGCCACAACGTGACACTGCGGCCGTCAGGTGCGCTGAGCACATGGCGGGCCGCACCGCCGTCGAACGTCAGGTCAGTGAGGGCGACATCGATCTCAAGGTCCCCCACCGTTTGGCCGCTGCGGAAGTCACTGTCCCCGCTGACGGGCTCCGAGCTCCGCGGAATCAGGCGCTGGTCCGCCACCAGTCGGGTGCCGGCGGCGACGGTCAGGGTCAGGTGGTCCACGTCCGCGTCGCCCAGCCGCAGGTAAGGGTGGGCGCCCAGGACGAACGGCGCTGACGTGTTGGAATCGTTGATCAGCGTCTGGCGGACTTCCAGGCCAAGGTCCTCACCGAGAAGGTACTGGACACGGTGCCGCACCAGGAAGGGGTAGCCATGCTGCGGGAAGACCGTCGCCTCGAGGGTCACGGAATATTGCTCTTCATCAACCAAGCTGTAGGCGGAGTTGCGGAGCAGTCCATGGCTGGCGTTGTTCCGTGAAACCTCCGTGATGTCCAGTTGCTGCTTCTTACCGTCCAGGTACCAGAGCCCGTCCTCCACCCTGTTTGCCCAGGGGGCGAGGGTGATCCCGGCGGCGCCGGGGGAAATCTCGGCGTCCCCATAGGTCTCGGTTAGCTGGACACCGGCGCGGCTGTAGAGCCGCAGGCCGGCCGCCAACTCAGTCACAACGGCCAACGCGTCACCCCTGCGGAGTTCGTACTGCCGGCCGGTGGCGTAGGTCTGGAATCCGACGGGAATGCTCGCGTCCGGGGTTGCACTCGAAGTCATGAGCACCACCGTAACAGTGGGCAAGGACAGCCTGCCATCACCGCGAAATGTTCTCTTTTGTGTGAAACTATTCATTTTTGAGCGAAATATGGGATGATCGAGGCAACGGACGCCCGGCACCTCCGGCACCAGCACGCAAAGGACCCCGCCATGACAGGTATCACCACCACCACGCTCGCCGATGGCCGGGAGCTGATTTATTTCGACGACGGCGCCACTGCCCAGCCCCGCACGGCGGCCACCACCACCGATCACCGGCCCTTGCCCGAGCGCGGCGAGCCTGGCGAAGTACGCTTCGATGCCCTCACCGACGAATGGGTGGCCGTCGCGGCGCACCGGCAGTCCCGCACCCACCTCCCGCCTGCCGACCAGTGCCCCATCTGCCCCACCACACTGAACAACCCCTCCGAGATCCCAGCACCCGACTACGACGTTGTGGTGTTTGAAAACCGCTTCCCGTCGCTGGGCCCGGCTGTGGGCCCAGTGCCGTCCACTCCGGCCTGGGGCACCACCGGACCCGCGTACGGACGCTGCGAAGTAGTGGCGTTCACTCCCGAGCACACGGGATCGTTCAGTGGCCTGGGTGAGGCCCGCGCCCGGACTGTAGTTGAGGCGTGGGCGCACCGCACCGAAGTCCTCAGCAAACTGCCGGGGATCAAGCAGGTGTTCCCGTTCGAAAACCGCGGGGCCGACATCGGCGTCACCCTCCACCACCCGCATGGCCAGATCTATGCGTACCCCTACGTCACGCCCCGGGCAGGGGTCATCGGAGCGGCCGCACGCAAGTTCTATGATGGGTCCGACGGGCGGCAGACGCTGACGGGCTCGCTTCTGCGGGCGGAACGCGAGGACGGGAGCCGAATGGTGATGGAGGGCGAGAATTTCAGCGCCTACGTGCCGTTCGCTGCCCGCTGGCCGCTGGAAATCCACCTGGTGCCGCACCGGCAGGTACCCGACCTGGCCGCCTTGAGCGGTGAGGAAAAGGATGAACTGGCCCATGTCTACCTTGACCTGCTCAAACGGCTCGATGCCCTGTATCCGACGCCGACGCCCTACATTTCCGCCTGGCACCAGGCCCCTCTTGACGACCTCCTGCGCCCCGCCAGCTACCTGCACCTCCAGCTGACGTCGCCCCGCCGGACAGCGGACAAGCTCAAGTTCCTGGCCGGCTCCGAAGCCGCCATGGGCGCCTTTATCAATGACACCACCCCGGAAAGCGTGGCGGAGCGGCTCCGTGCCGTGGTGGTTCCGGAGTCCAGCCCCGTCCCTGCAGCAACCGTCCCTGCTGCTCTGGGGGCCCTGCCTGAAGGAGTACACGCGTGAGCGCCTCCCCTGACGCGTCGACTGCCCGGACCCCTCTGACCAACCCGGCGGAACCGGGCACTGAGGACCTGGATACAGCGCAGCCCGGCACGGCGGACCTGGCCGCCCGCTTTGGGCAGGAGTTCGGCAGGCTTCCCGACGGCGTCTGGCAGGCACCGGGACGCGTTAACCTCATCGGCGAGCACACCGACTACAACGAGGGTTTTGTGCTCCCGTTCGCGATCGATCGGACCGCCCGGGTGGCTGTTGCAGTCCGTCCGGACTCCATGGTCAGGCTCCTCTCCACTTATGGTGACCACGGCATGGTCACCGCTGACCTCGGCTCTTTGGACGCGGCTTCCGCCAAGGGCTGGACGAAGTATCCGCTCGGTGTGATGTGGGCGTTGCAGCAGCAGGGCATCACCGTTCCGGGGGTGGACCTGCTGCTGGATTCCAACGTCCCCCTGGGCGCCGGCCTGTCCTCATCGCACGCCATCGAATGCGCGGTCATCTCAGCCCTGAATGATCTGACGGGAGCGGGGCTTGAACCCGAGGAGATGGTCCTCGCCACCCAGCGCGCAGAGAACGACTTTGTCGGCGCCCCCACGGGCATCATGGACCAGTCAGCGTCGTTGCGCGGATCCAAGGGGCACGCAGTCTTCCTGGACTGCCGCGACCAGAGCGTTCAGCTGGTTCCCTTCGAAACAGAACCTGCAGGGCTGGTGATGCTGGTGATCGATACCAACGTCTCCCACTCCCATGCCGACGGCGGGTACGCTTCCCGTCGCGCGTCCTGCGAACTGGGCGCCGAGGTCCTGGGCGTCAAGGCACTGCGTGACGTCCGGATGGAGGACCTGGAAGAAGCCGCCGGCCTCCTGGACGAGGTCACCTACCGGCGCGTGCGCCATATCGTGACCGAAAACACCCGCGTGCTGCAGACCGTGGAGCTGCTGGCCAGTGCGGGCCCCATTTCCATCGGCGCGCTGCTGGACGCCAGTCACATTTCCATGCGGGACGACTTTGAAATCTCCTGCCCGGAGCTGGATCTGGCGGTGGCCACCTCCCGCGCCAACGGCGCAATCGGCGCCCGGATGACCGGCGGTGGCTTCGGCGGGGCCGCCATCGCGCTCACCCCGGTGACGTCGGAGCAGCAGGTGCGGGCCGCCGTCGTGCGTGCCTTCGAAGAAGCCGGCTACAGGGCCCCTGACATCTTCACGGTGACCCCTGCAGAGGGAGCCATGCGCATTTCGTAGCGCTGATACCGCAAAAAGAGGGCCCCGCCTGATGCGAAATGCATCGGTGGGGCCCTCTTCTTGTGAGTGCGAATTACGACGGCGGATGCCGGGTTTTGTTGTCAGTCCTCGCCGCGGAGGATGGCCAGGACGCGGATGATCTCCACGTACAGCCAGACCAGGGTGACCGTCAGGCCGAAGGCCGCGGTCCAGGAGAAGCGCTGCGGCGCACCGCTCTGAACGCCGGCTTCGATGCTGGTGAAGTCCATGACCAGGGAGAACGCGGCCAGGCCAATGGCCAGGATGCCGATGACAACACCAATGATGCCGCTGCGCAGGCCGAACGGTTCCGTCGTCATACCCGTCATCATCATGACTAGGTTGACCACGGAGAACAGGCCGTAACCCACCAGGGCGATCATAAAGAACTTCATGGCCTTGGGAGAGGCGCGCACCTTGCCGCTCTTGAACAGGAGCAGCGTCACGGTGAACACGGACAGCGTGCCGATGACGGCCTGCAGGCCGACTCCCGGGTACATCAGGTCAAGCACGCGGGTGAGGCCGCCGAGGAACAGGCCTTCGAGCCCGGCATAGGCCAGGATCAGGGCCGGCGAAGGCTGCTTCTTGAACGTGTTGACCAGTGCCAGGACGAAGCCGCCCAGCGCACCGACGATCATCAGGATGCTGGCCAGCCCCATGCTGACGAACAGGGTCACCGCGGCACCGGCCAGCAGGACTCCGAGGCAGGCAGCAGTCTTGACGATGACGTCGTCGTACGTCATCCGGCCGGTGTCCGCGGGACCTGCGGCCGGCTGGTTGTACATCTGGCGCAACTGCTCATCGGTCATGTTCTGCTGCTGGCCCCAACCGTTCTGGGAATCCATGACCTGGCCGGGAGCCCGCTGCCCGTAAGGCTGCTGGCCGTACTGGGTCTGTCCGTAGGGCGCCTGCGGGACAGGCGGTGCCTGGGTGGCTCCACGGAAATTCTTTCCGTTGAAGATCGGGTTTCCGCCAAGTGCCATTGCTGGTGTCCTCCAAGTAAGGGGGTGGGTTGCTGAACTTAAGGTTCACGTTACCAACTTCCACGTGCCCGCGCTTCAATAAGTTCCCCATCCATGGCGCCGAAACGCAACCGTGATGCATCCGAGTGGACGGTCGCACGCGCCCCCGGGCCGCGCGTAGGCCAGGCCGCCCCATGAGGAATACTGCTGATCAACAGAAGTTTCTTTGCGAACACTTTGCCAATGCGCCATGGCTGTAACGCAGTTGTTATGCGATCGCTACCCGACGGCCTCCCCCCAGCCTAAAATTTGCCTCTGACGAGCTGTAACATAAACCACACACGGTGACGGATATCACAATCAGGCCCCCAACCTGCAGAAAGCACCACTATCCGTCCCGTGACGTTTGCAGTGGTTGCAATGGCGCATCCCTGGCCACCCCACCCAAGTGGAGGATTTTAATTTTGAGAAGTACACCCAAAGGCTCGCCGCACAGACGGCCGGGCGGATTGCTGAAAGTGATAGGGGCCGTCTTTGCCTCTGTCGTGGCGATACTGCTCGTCGTCGCCCCGGCATCACAAGCCACTTCGCCGTCTCCGACACCATCCCCGTCGATTACGACCTTCCAGAACAACATCAGCGGCTTCCTTCGGGATGACGCGCGCGCCCCCATCGCCGATGTGACCATAACCGCTAGGAGCGGGGACTTCGAAGGGACCGCCACATCCGCGGCCAACGGGTCCTGGAGCATCGGTGTCCCTGTCCAGGGCACCTATGAGATCGAGCTGGACGAATCGACCCTGCCAGAGGGCATCAAGCTCGCAGAAGGCCAGGATAACCCCCGCAGTGTCACGTTTAGCCAGACCTCCAACCTCTCGGTGATTTTCGCCTTCGGTGAGGGCATCGTGGTGCAACAGCAGGACTTCGGCCAGAATCTCCTCAACCGGCTCGTTGCTGGGCTGAGCTTCGGTCTCCTGCTGGCACTGGCCTCCGTGGGACTTTCCCTGATCTTCGGAACCACGGGGCTGACAAACTTCGCCCATGGGGAAATGGTCACCCTGGGCGCTGTACTGGTCTTCGCCTTTAACGCCATAGGCCTCCCCTTCTGGCTTGCCTTGATCCTTTCGCTCCTCGGCGGCGGCCTCTTCGGCTACGTCCAGGACGCCGGACTCTGGAAGCCACTTCGCCGCCGCGGAACGGGCCTGGTGCCCATGATGATCGTCAGCATCGGACTCGCCCTCGCCGTCCGGTACGTCATCCAGTTCTACTTTGGCGGCGCCACGCAGCAACTGCCCTTTGCCCAGAGCGCCGAGATCCAACTGGGTCCGGTATCCATCTCTCCCAACAACCTGTGGTCGCTCATCATCAGTGCAGTGGTGATCGCCCTGATCGGAATCGTCCTCTTGAAAACCCGGCTGGGCAAGGCCACCCGCGCGGTGGCTGACAACCCGGCGTTGGCGGCCGCCTCCGGCATCGACGTCGACTCGGTCATCCGGATCGTCTGGGTCACCGGCGGCATGCTCGCCTCCCTCGGCGGAATCCTGTGGGCCTACTACCGGCCAGGCGTGACCTTCGACATGGGTTCGCAGATCCTGCTGCTCATCTTCGCCGGCGTGACCCTGGGCGGCCTCGGCACCGTCTTCGGCGCCCTCATCGGGTCCATCATCGTCGGCATCTTCGTAGAGCTGACCACCGTTTTCGGCCTCGCTGCCGACCTCAAGTATGTGGGAGCACTGTTCATCATGATTGTTGTCCTCTTGTTCCGGCCCCAGGGCATCCTGGGCCGTCGCGAGCGCGTGGGTTAGGAGACAGCCATGGATTTCGGATTCATTTTCTCCAGCGCTGCCAGCGAACTCTTCAGCCCGACCACCGCGGCCTATGCTCTTGCGGCCCTCGGACTGGCAGTCCACTTCGGCTACTCCGGCCTGCTGAACTTTGGCCAGGCCGGCTTTATGGCGGTGGGCGCCTACGGCTTCGCCATCTCGACGCTCACCTTTGGTGTGCCCTTCTTTGTGGGACTGGTCATCGCCGTGATCTGCTCGGCTATCTTCGCGATGCTCCTGGGCATACCGACCCTGCGGCTGCGCGCGGACTACCTGGCTATCGTCACGATCGCAGCCGCGGAAATCGTCCGCTATATTGTCACGACCAACCAGCTGACCGCCGTGACCGGTTCGGCCAACGGCCTGGCCGCCTTCGAAGGCGGGTTCTACGCCATGAACCCGTTCCCGGCGGGTTCGTACATGGGCATGAACAACCGGGACTTTTTCATCCGCATCGTCGGCTGGGGCCTCGTCATCATCTGCTGCACCCTTGTGTGGCTGCTGATGAGGAGCCCCTGGGGCCGCGTACTCAAGGGCATCCGCGAGGACGAAAACGCGGTCCGGTCCCTCGGCAAGAACGTGTATGCCTACAAAATGCAGGCCCTCATCATCGGTGGCGTGCTCGGCGCCCTGGCGGGCATGATCTTTACGCTCCCCCGCGGCGCAGTCCAGCCGGCCAACTACGGCACCGAGCTGACGTTCTTCCTGTACACCTGCCTGTTGCTCGGCGGCCTCGGCACGGTGCTGGGACCCGTCATCGGCGCGATGATCTTCTGGGTGGTGCTGTCCCTCACACAGGGCATCCTGTACGGCCTGATCGAATCCGGCGCCGTCACCTGGCTGAACACAGTCCAGGCCGGCCAGCTGCGTTACATCCTTGTGGGTGTCGCACTGATGCTGCTGATGATCTTCAGGCCCCAGGGCGTCTTCGGTAACAAGAAGGAGCTGGCGTTCGCATGAGCACGCATAGCGAAGAACCCCGTCCGTCGGAGAAAATTGACTACATGACGGACACGCGTCCGATTGCCGCCGGGGACACTGCTCCCGGCTGCAAGAAGCGCGATCCGATCGTGGTGGCGGCAAACGTCACCCGCAGCTTCGGCGGCATCAACGCCGTCGACGTCGAATACCTGGAGATCCCGCGGCACAAGATCACAGCGCTGATCGGCCCGAACGGTGCAGGTAAGACCACCCTCTTCAACCTGCTGACCGGATTCGATATGCCGAACTCCGGCAAATGGGAGTTCGAAGGCAATAGCCTTGCCGGGGTTTCACCCTACAAAGTGGCACGAATGGGGATGGTGAGGACCTTCCAGCTGACCAAGGTCATGGGCAAGCTCACCGTCATGGAGAACATGCGGCTCGGTGGCTCGGAACAGCCCGGTGAGCGCCTCTCCAAGGCCCTGTTCAAGGGCCTCTGGGGCGGCCGGGAAAAGGAGATCACTGCCCAGGCGAACGTCCTGCTTGAGAAGTTCAAGCTGGACGCCAAGAAGGACGACTACGCTGCCTCGCTTTCCGGAGGCCAGCGGAAACTCCTGGAAATGGCACGTTCGCTGATGGTCAGGCCGAAGCTGGTCATGCTGGACGAGCCCATGGCAGGCGTCAACCCGGCGCTGACCCAGTCCCTCCTGGACCACATCAAGAACCTCAAGGCTGAAGGCATGACCGTGCTTTTCGTGGAGCACGACATGAACATGGTGCGCCATATTGCCGATTGGGTGGTGGTGATGGCGGAAGGAAAGATCGTTGCCGAGGGCCCCCCTGGCGAAGTCATGAAGAATCCGGCAGTCATCGATGCCTATCTGGGAGCCCATCACGACGTGGACCTTGGCGACGCTGAGGGCATCAAGGAACTTGCAGCCGAGCTGGTGGCCGACGACGAATCGATTGTCGGTACTGAGAATGCGGGCATCATCGCCATCGATGTGCTCGAGCAGGAGCTCGAGGAGAATCGTGCGGAAGAACCACGTCGCAGAGAAAAGGACACAGAATGAGCGCCACGAGTGCGGCTCCCGCTGCCGGTAGCGCAGCAACCGACGATTCGGTCGTCAAGGTAACAAACCTCGTTGCCGGCTACCTTCCCGGTGTGAATATCCTCAACGGTTGCAATATCGAGGCTCGCAAGGGCGAACTGATCGGCATTATTGGTCCTAACGGCGCCGGCAAATCGACGCTTCTCAAGGCCATGTTCGGTCTGGTGAAAGTCCATTCGGGCACCGTTGTGGTTCGTGGCCAGGACATCACCGGACTCAAAGCCAACAAGTTGGTGACCAAGGGCGTGGGATTCGTCCCGCAGAACAACAACGTGTTCGCCACGCTGACTATCGAAGAGAACATGCAGATGGGCATGTTCCAGCGCCCCAAAGACTTCGCCGAGCGCTTTGATTTTGTGACCAGCCTGTTCCCCGAGCTCGGCAAGCGCCGGGCCCAGCGGGCCGGGTCGCTCTCCGGCGGCGAACGTCAGATGGTGGCCATGGGACGCGCGCTGATGATGGAGCCCGCCGTCCTGCTCCTTGATGAGCCCTCCGCCGGCCTCTCCCCTGTCAAGCAGGACGAAACCTTCCTGCGGGTGCACGAGATCAACCGGGCAGGGGTTTCGGTGATCATGGTGGAACAGAATGCCCGCCGTTGCCTCCAGATCTGCGACCGCGCCTACGTGCTGGACCAAGGAAGGGACGCCTACACGGGAACCGGGCGGGAACTGATGAAGGACCCCAAGGTGATCCAGCTGTACCTCGGCACCTTGGCGGACGAGGTCTAAGCCATCTCCGTCCAGCCGCCGCCAGGAGCTGCAGAAGGGCCGTCACCGTCCGGTGGCGGCCCTTCTGCAGGCCTGCCGTGGTTCCCCGGTGCCGTCTGGGTGCCTCACCCCCTCGCGCACACAAAAAGAACCCCCGCCCGGTGCAACCCGGGCGGGGGTTCTTTGTGGAGGAAGCGGCTTTACAGCTTGCCGAATTCTTCCTTGGACGGTGCGTACTTGTTATCGTCCTGGTACTCGTAGATGCCGATGTAGGCTTCCGTCGGGTCGCCGGCGTCAGAGAACGTCACCGGACCTGACTGGCCGTCGTAGTCGATGTCCTTGCCGTTGCGGAGCAGCGTGACACAGGAGGCGAAGTCGGTGCACTTCTCACCCGACTCCGAGACCGCCTTGAGCTGCTTGGCAATCTCAACGCCGCTGGTGCTCTTGGCGGCTTCAGTGGCAAGGGCGATCAGGTTCACAGCATCGTAGGATTCACCTGCGTAGCTGTAGTCCTTCAGTGCCGGATCAATGGCGAGCAGTTTCTGCTTGAACGCTTCCTTGGCGAACGTGCCAGGGATGGTTCCCTGGGCGCCCTTCAGGGTCCCGGCCTGGAAGTCCTTGCTGTAGTCGGAGGTGTTGCCGTCCACAAGGAACATCTGGGTGGGCTTGACACCCTTGCCCGTCATCAGCGGCACGATGCTCTTGGCCTGGTCAAAAGTGATCAGGGCGATCGCGTCAGGCTTGGCCGCGATGACCTTGTCCACCTGGCTGCTGAACTGGGAGTCACCCTCGTTGAACAGCTCTTCCGCAACCACTTTGCCACCAGCTGCCTCGAAGGAGGACTTGACGTTGCTGGCAAGGCCGGTTCCGTAGGCGTCGTTGAGTACGATCATGCCCACAGTCTGTGCACCACAGGTGGCCATGTAGTTGCCCAGGACCTTACCCTGCAGCACATCTGAAGGCGCAGTACGCCAGTAGAGGCCCTTGTCATCCCAGGTAGTGAAATCCGGGGAAGTATTGGCGGGCGAGAACTGGATAACACCGGCACCGGTGATCTGGTTGATGACCGTCTTGGAGACACCGGAAGACGCGGCACCAATGACGGCGCTGACGCCCTGGCCGAGGAGCGCACTGGTGGACTGCGTGGCGATGTCTGTCTTAGTGTCGCCGGAGTCACGGTGGATCACTTCCACAGGCTTGCCCAGGACACCCCCGGCATCATTAACTTCCTTGACGCCAAGATTCACACCCGCGATTTCGGGCGGCCCGAGGAAGGCCAGGGAGCCGGTGGTGGGGAGCAGGGAACCCAGCTTGAGCGGCGTTTCCGTGACGGTGGTTGCAGGCGGAACAGCGCCTCCAGCGCCTGCCTTTGCTGTGCTTCCGGGGGCCGCGCCGGGAGCGGGGCAGGAGATCCCAGTTGCTGACGTGGTGGTTTCTGTCGAGCTCGGGGTGGAGGTACCACCACAGGCTGTAACCAGAAAGGCGACGCCGACGCTAAGCGCTGTGAGCTTAGCAAGACGGGGTGCCGCCGGGGAAAGTGAAATCATTGACAATCTCCTGGATCGAAAGGTGCGAACGGCCTTTGACGCGGATGATCAGGTGTTCCTGATTTAACTTCAAGCTAATGCATATCTTCGGCGGATATAAGTGACTGAGGTCACATCCTTATAACAGTCGTTGCATATGCGAAATCAATGAACGGGAGAGGACTGTTGAGATCACGCGGGAGGCGCGGAAGGGCGCATCAGGAGGAACTCCCTAGGGAGAATTTGTACCCCAGGTGGGACTCGAACCCACAACACGCGGATTTTAAGTCCGCTGCCTCTGCCAATTGGGCTACTGGGGCGCCCGGTCAATGGTATCCCGTCATTCGCCCGCAAGCGGTGCGGCGTACCGGAACGTCCCGTGGACCCCGCCGGGCCAGGCCGCCAGCGGGAGCAGCTGGAAGTGGTCGCCCCACGTTTCGTCGGGCGGCAGGACGCCGAAACTTGTAGCCGGCACGAAGCCGAAGCGTGGGTAGTATTCGGTGCTGCCCAGCAACGCAATCCCGCCCTCCCCCGCCGCATTGGCCCGGGCGATGGTGTCATTCATGAGGGCGCTGCCGATCCCATGGCGCTGCAGCCTGGGCGTCACCCCGATGGGCCCGAGCCCCAGCAACCCGTAGTCGCCCACCCAGCCGCGGGTGCTGATCACATGGCCGACTATTTCGTCGTCGAGCACCGCCACCACGCTGAACCCGGGCAGGTAGTCCTCGCACTCGAAGAGTCGGCGGAGCACGTCCACCTCCTCGGGCTCCCCCTCCACCGGCAGGCCCGTGACCGGGGAGACCGCGAACGCCTCGCCCGTCAACGCGAGGATCTTGTCCCTGTCCGCGGCCGTCTCGTTCCTGAGCAGCAGCTCGGGCCGCGGCACGTGCCGGCTGGCCGCTGACAGCTCAGCTAGGGCTTCGACGGCGCGTGGTGCGTCCGCCACCGGCACCAGCAGGTGGTCGTGGTGGAAGCCGGCCAGCACGTTGCAGCTGATCCTGGCGTCGGTCAGGGCCTTCCCGACGGCGGCGGTCAGGCCAACAGCCTCCAGCGCAGAGTGCACTTCCAGGGTGATCCAGGCCGCCACAAAGTCGTAGTGCAGCCCCAGGCTGTCTGCCCTTTCCCGCGGCAGGACGACCGTCAGGCCCTCGGCCTCACGGACGGCAGCTTCGATGCCGGGCTCTAGCGGCCTGCCATGCGGCCACAGGACGTAGACGTACTCCCCCTCCCGCAGTACCGGTTTCAGGGTTGCCAGCAGGGTCTGGAGGTTCTTTTCGCCAGTCATGCTGCCAGTCTAGAAGGGACACCAGGCGGGAAACGCCAAAACGGCGGCTATCCCTCAAGGGGACAGCCGCCGTCGGGCGTTACAAATGCTGGTTCGAGATGCCGGTGTTACTTGGCGTCCGCGGTGACCGACTGCTTGGGGTCCACGCTGGTGGCCTCGGCGGAGCCGGGCTTTGCCGCTCCGGCGGATGCCTCGGGCGCGCTGGCCGCCGGGGCAGGAGCAGCCGCAGCCGGCTTGGGAGCCGGTGTGGCAGCGGCCACGAAGGCACCGCGCGGGTTGTCGAGGTCGATCAGCTGGGTGGTGTCGCGGCCCATAAAGAACGCGAGGATCCAACCCATGATGACGCGGACCTTGCGCTCCATGGTGGG
This sequence comes from Pseudarthrobacter raffinosi, assembly GCF_023913735.1. GTDB lineage: Bacteria > Actinomycetota > Actinomycetes > Actinomycetales > Micrococcaceae > Arthrobacter > Arthrobacter raffinosi. The sequence goes on along the minus strand of NZ_JAMXBH010000001.1, from coordinate 159,479 downwards.
CATGGCCATACCGTGGTAGCCGCGGTGTGCCAGCCACGCGAGCGGGCCCTTGAGGCCGATGCGGCCCAGGATGTTGATGTTGGCAACGCCCTTCCACTCGCCGAAGCCGGCCACAGCACCCAGGTTCTTGTGCTTGTAGTCCTTCAGCGGCTTGTCCCAGCGCGAAGCCCACAGGTTCTTGGCGAGACGCTTGGCCTGGCGAAGTGCGTGCTGGGCGTTCGGGACGCAGGTGCCGTCCGGCAGGCCGCTGCCCGTGAGGTCCGGCACGGCGGCGATGTCGCCGGCGGCCCAGGCGTTGTCAATGATGCCTTCATCACCGGCGATGCGGAGGTCCGGCAGAACGCGGACGCGGCCGCGGGGTTCCAGCGGGAAGTCGGAGGAGCGGATCATCGGGTTGGCCTGCACGCCGGCAGTCCAGACGAGGGTATCGGCTTCGAATTCCTGGGCGAGGGACTTGTCCGGGAGGTTGATGAGCTTCAGGGAGCCCTCAGCGCTGTCCAGGGAGGTGTTCAGCAGAACCTCGATGCCGCGGCTGCGGAGGTGCTCCACAACCCATTCGGCCTGCGGTGCCGTGACCTCCGGCATGATGCGGCCCATGGCTTCAACCAGGACGAAGCGTACTTCTTCCTGGCGGATGCGGGGGTTGTTCTTGACCGCGGCGCGGGCCAGGTCTTCCATTTCGGTGATGCACTCGATGCCGGCGAAGCCGCCACCGACAACCACGAATGTCAGTGCCTTGGCGCGGGCAGCGGGGTCCGCGATGGTGGACGCGGCCTCGAGGCGCTCCAGCACCTTGTTTCGAAGGGCCACAGCCTCTTCGATGGTCTTCAGGCCGATGCCCTTGTCCGCCAGGCCCTTGATGGGGAACGTGCGGGTGATGGCGCCTGCGGCCACCACGATGTCGAAGTAGGGGATCTCGATGTGCTCTCCGCCGTCCGCGGGCGCCACGACGGCGGTGCGGTTGGCGTGGTCGATCGAGGTGACGCTGCCCTGGATGAGTTCAGTCTGCTTCAGGTGCTGGCGGTGCGAGACCACCGCGTGGCGGGCCTCGATGTTGCCGCCGGCCACTTCGGGCAGGAAGGGCTGGTAAGTCATGTAGGGCAGTGGATCCACGAGGGTGACGATGCCACCGGCATTCGCGATCTTCTTCTGCAGTTTGAGTGCTACGTACAGGCCGACGTACCCGCCGCCGACGACGAGTACCCTGGGACGGTCCTGGAGCTCTGGGGTGGTTGCCATGATTTAAGGATACAACAGTTTGTGAAAATCTTCACTAACTACGATTTGCCGCCTGAATCAACGGTTTGGAACGCGCCGGTATCGGGTTCCTCGCGCGCCGCTCCGGGGTTTCGGGCAGCCCTCCGCAGCTGGAGGACTGCTGCCCCGATGATCACCACAAAGAGGATCACTGAACCGATCACGACGGCGGCGCCAACGGCACTGTCACGCTGTGAGGGCGCCTCCGCCGCGGGCACAGTGGGCTCGGGCAGCGTGGGAACGGCACTGGCCACTTCGTCGGTGGGCACCGGTGCCGGCGCACCAAGGTTGCCGCGGCGGTGCACGCGGATCCAGTCCGAGATGGAGCCGAGCGGGTTGGCGGCGGCTTCCGGGACGGAGTCCTTCAGGGCGGCCTCGGCGTTCAGCACGCCAAAGCCGTACAGCGGGTCTTTTCCGGCAGGACCGGCATCCTTGGCCGTGCTGACGATCCGGTTGATGACCTGCTTGGCGCTCATCTCCGGCCACTTGGAACGGATGAGTGCGGCCACACCGGCAACGATCGGGGCAGCTCCGGATGTTCCCGCCCATTCTGCGTAGCCGCCGCCCGGCAGCCCGCCCAGCAGGTTTTCAGCCGGGGCCGCCACACCGATGCTGATCCCCTGGGAGGACGAGTCGACGCTCGCTGTACCCTTGCGGTCCAGGCCGGCGACGGTGAGGACGCCGGGGATGGTGGCGGGAGCCCCGACCTGGAGGTTGCCGCCTATCCGGTTTCCGGCGGCGGCCACGATCACCACATCCTTCTGCTCGGCATAGAGGAAGGCAGCGTCCCAGCTCTGGGGCCACTGCGGCGTGGCGCTGCCCAGCGAAATGTTAATGACTTTGGCCCCGTTGTCCACGGCCCAACGGACCGCTTCCGGGATCTGGTCCTGATCGCTCTTTCCCGCGGGGTTGGCCGATCCCAGCCACGTTGACACGGACAGGATCTCAGCTTCAGGAGCCACGCCAATCATGCCGTCCGGTCCGCCTGCGGCAGCGGGGCCGGGACTGGGCGAAGCGGTGGCGCCGGCGGGCTGGTGGCCGCGGCCGGCCAGGATGGTGGCTACCAGGGTCCCGTGTTCCGGCTTGACCCCCAGGCTTTTCTGCCCGTTGGGGCTGCCGGCCCCGGACGCGTCGAAGCCTCCGGTGACGGCGCCCTTCAGGTCAGGGTGCTGGGCATCCACACCGCTGTCGATCACCGCGATCTTGACTCCGGCGCCCTTGGAAACTTCCCAGGCCTTCGTAATTCCGGCTTCGCCAAGCCAGTACTGCTTGTCCCGTTCAGCGTCGGCCATGGCCGCGGGCGCCAGGGTCAGTCCTGCGGCCACGCTGACGCCTGCAAGGGTCATCGCCAGGAGAGCTGACGCGGCCCGGCGGAACCGTGCTGTTGCTCTGGTCATGTGGGTTCCCATGCTTTGGTTGGCTGAAGGCCTGGTTAGTGGATGCTCAGGGCAATTCCGTCAAGAATATCGTGTTCACTGGCCGTGGCCGTGACGATCCGGCCCGCGGTGAGTTCATTCAGCCGCTCCAGGATGCGCCGCCACACCAGCCCGCCGGCGCCCATTACGTCGACGCGGCCGGGGTGCATGTACGCCAGTTCGGCACGTTCTCGCCTGGTCATGTGGAGGAGGTCAGTAGCGGCTTCGGTGATGGTGCCGATGGACAATTCCGTCCCGTGGATCGCCGCCGGCGAGTACTCCGTAAGCCGCAGGGCATGGGCGGTGATGGTGGTGATCGAGCCGGCCACCCCGACGACGGCTGTGGCGCGTTCCAGCGGAACGTCCAGCCCCGCCCGGGCGATGGCGGCGTCGATGTCGGCTTCCGCGGCGGCGATCTGCTCCGCCGTGGGCGGATCGTCCTGCAGGTGCCGTTCGGTCAGGCGGACGCAGCCGACATCCACGGACTTGGCGGCCGTGACGCCGTCGGAGGTTCCGAGGACGAACTCCGTGCTGCCGCCGCCGAGGTCCACCACCAGCACCTGCTCGCCGTCAAGGATGGGCAGCACGCTGCTGGCCCCGGCGAACGACAGGGCAGCTTCTTCATCGCCCGAGATAACCTCCGGCTCAACGCCCAGCAGTTCCCGGATTCCGTCCACAAAAACCTGGCGGTTGCGCGCGTCCCGGCTGGCCGAGGTTGCCACAAAACGGATGGACTCGGCGCCATACTCACGGATCATGGCTGCGTAATCCCCTGTGGCCGCGAAGGTGCGCTCCAGTGCCTCAGGGGCAAGTTCGCCGGTGGCGTCCACGCCCTGGCCCAGCCGGACAACCCGCATTTCGCGGACAACGTCGGTGAGCTTCGCTGTCCCGGTGCTGCGGTCGATGTCGGCGATGAGCAGGCGGAGCGAGTTCGTGCCGCAGTCGATGGCGGCGACGCGGGTCATGCCCCTGCCCCGTCAGCGCTTGCTGTCTTGCGGACCGGAGCGGGCCGGCCCACGATCTCCGGCAGGCCTTGGGGTCCGTGGCGGCTGAGATCCTTTGACGGGGCCTCCCCTGCGGTGTCCCAGGCGCCGTCGCAGTAGCAGCGGTCCGTTGTCCACCATTCACTGATGCCGGCAATGGCCTCATCCCCCAGCGGGTTCACGCCGGGACCTGCCGCGAGGGAGTGGCCCACCAGGACGTGGAGGCATTTGACCCGGGTGGGCATGCCGCCGGCGGAGATGCCGTCAATCTCCGGGACGGCGCCGATGCCGGAACGCTCGCCGATGGCCGCGCGGGCTCCGAGATAGTCCTCGTGCGCCGCACGGTAGGCGGCCGCGAGGGGCTCATCGGCGCTCAGGCGCTCATTCATGTCGTTCATCAGCCCGGCAGCTTCCAGCCTGGAAACCGCCGACGTGATGACGGGGTGCGTCAGATAAAACGTGGTGGGAAACGGCGTCCCGCTGCTCAGCCGCGGTGCGGTGGCGGCGACGAGGGGGTTGCCACAGACGCAGCGCGCCGGGATTTCCACCACATCGCGCACCGGCCGTCCCAACTGCCTGCTGAGTACTTCAAGATCGTGTGCTGATGGCTGGCGGGACTTCTCCGGCGCAGTCGCCGTGTTTTCTTCCACTGGCGCGGGCCATCCTTCCTCTAGCTGTTCAGTCTGTGGCCGCACGCCTGATGGACTCCCACAGGGAATCCACCCACGGCAGATCGGCGGGGTCTTGTGCTGCTGTGGCGGTCAGGCTACTGCTTGTTCCGGCCGGCAGATCGCCACCGAAGACCCAGTAGCCGGATTCACCCGGCATAACCATGTTAATGCGGTCGCGGGCCTGCTGTTTCACGTAGTTCGGATCCTGCCACCGTGAGATCTGCTGCCGCAGGCCGTCCTGCTCGGCCTGGCGGGCGGCAATATCGGCGCTGAGGGCGGCGAGCTCCGCCCGTTTGTCGAAGAAGATCTTCACGGTGGGTGCCAGCATGATGGTGATGGCAATCATGACCACCGCCAGTGCCAGCATGCGGCCGGAGAACGCCTTGGCGGGCACCGGCTGGCTGTCATCCTGCGTGGTGTCAGGCGTCGGTTTCTTGCCCGCGGCGTTACCGCTGCGGCCGCTCCCCTGCCCTTTGCTTGCCGGGAGCCTGGTGTCCGATGCGGATGTTCCGGCGCTGAACGCCGGGCCGGTTTTGTCCTTGCTCCCGCCCTTTGCGCTGCTGGCTGTACCGCCAAAATCGGCGCGGATGACGCCGGCGTCTTCCGTGGCTGGGTCCGTGGTGGCCTGATGCCTCGAAGCGGCTTTGGGAACTTTGGGACGGCGGGTGGCCATGACACTCCTGAATCGTGCGGCCTGCCTCTGGCCGCAACTCTGCGCTTGATGCCGGCTCAATCAATGCCGGCTAAACAAAAACCGGTGACTATGGTCTTTCAACCATAGCCACCGGTCAGAGGTTTACGCGGCTACTAGCCCTTGAAACGCGGGAAAGCGCTGCGGCCGGCGTAGCGTGCGGCGTCGTCGAGTTCTTCTTCGATGCGCAGGAGCTGGTTGTACTTGGCAACGCGCTCCGAGCGTGCCGGGGCACCGGTTTTGATCTGGCCGGCGTTGGTGGCCACCGAGATGTCGGCGATGGTGGTGTCCTCGGTCTCGCCGGAGCGGTGCGAGGTGATGGTGGTGTAACCGGCGCGCTGGGCCAGGCTGACGGCGTCCAGCGTTTCGGTCAGTGAACCGATCTGGTTGACCTTGACCAGCAGCGAGTTGGCGGTCTTGGTGTCGATGCCGCGCTGCAGGATGGCCGGGTTGGTGACGAAAAGGTCATCGCCGACGAGCTGGACCTTGTCACCAATGCTGTCGGTGAGGGTCTTCCAGCCGTCCCAGTCGTTCTCGTCCAGGGGATCCTCGATGGAAACCAGCGGGTAGTCGGCCACGAGCTCGGCGTAGTAGGCGCTCATCTCGGTGGCGGACAGTGCCTTGCCCTCGAACTGGTAGGCGCCGTCCTTGAAGAACTCGGAGGAGGCGACGTCCAGTGCCAGTGCGATGTCCTTGCCCGGGGTGTAGCCGGCGTTCGTGATGGCTTCCTGGATCAGGTCCAGCGCAGCACGGTTGGACGGCAGGTTAGGCGCGAAGCCGCCTTCGTCACCCAGGCCGGTGGACAGGCCCTTGGCCTGCAGGACGGACTTGAGGTTGTGGTAGACCTCGACGCCCCAGCGGAGGCCCTCGGAGAAGGTCTCGGCGCCGATCGGGACGATCATGAATTCCTGGATGTCCACGTCGGAGTCGGCGTGCGAGCCACCGTTGAGGATGTTCATCAGCGGAACCGGCAGGACGTGCGCGTTGGGGCCGCCCAGGTACTTGTACAGCGGCAGGTCTGCTGAGGCGGCAGCGGCGTTGGCAACGGCCAGCGAAACGCCCAGGATGGCGTTGGCGCCGAGCTTGGCCTTGTTGGGCGTGCCGTCCAGGTCAATCATGGCCTGATCGATGCTGCGCTGGTCGGTGGCGTCGAAGCCGGTCAGTGCCGGAGCGATCTGGTCGATGACAGCGTCAACGGCCTTCTGGACACCCTTGCCGAGGTAACGTCCCTTGTCTCCGTCACGGAGCTCAACAGCCTCGTGCTCACCGGTGGAGGCACCGGAGGGTACTGCCGCGCGGCCGATCTGGCCATCGGAGAGCAGTACTTCAACTTCTACGGTCGGGTTTCCGCGGGAATCGAGGATTTCGCGGGCGTGGATGGCATCGATAAGCGCCATGGATGTGCTCCTTATGGGCGATTTTGGGGGAACGAACAGCTGGAAAAAGCGTTAAATCTGGGACGTCCTCGTCAGGGACCAAGCCTAGTCGAGAGTGGTGCAGGTTACGGAACCCTATCCATCACCCGGACGTCATGATGGCGACGCGAACTGGCGCCGAATGGCGCCCCGGAGGGCCCGTTCGGCGTCGAATCCCTTGGCACGGGCAGAGCCGACGACGGCGAGCAGCAGGTCGCCGAGCTCCTCCTCCGTCGTTGCGGTTTCGACTTCCGGGGTTTCCGCAAGCTCAACCACAGTTCCGGCCCGCTCGGCCCGGTCAAGGAACTTCTGCGCCTTCGCCAGGGCCGGCAGCGCGTCCGGGATCCCTTCAAAGGGCCCCGTTCGCTCCGGACGTTCCGCAGTCTTCACGGCGTCCCACTTCCGGACAATCTCGGCCACCGAGGCAGGGAAGGTGTCCTGCAGCGTGCCGTCAGGCCGGAAGACATGGGGATTGCGGCGGACCATTTTGGCACTCAGCCCGCGGGCGACGTCGTCGAACGTGAACGTGCCGCACTCCTCGGCGAGCCGGGCGTGCAGCACTACCTGAAGCAGCACATCGCCCAGTTCGCCGCGAAGCTCGGCGTCATCCGCGCCGGTCTCGATGGTCTCGGCAACCTCAAAGGCCTCCTCTAGGAGGTACTCCACCAGCGAGGCATGAGTGAGGGCGCCCATCCACGGGCAGTGCTCCCGCAGCTGGGCTACGACAGCGACCAGCCTGTCGATGGGAGCCTGCTCAGCCAAGGTTGTCGTAGGCGTCGTTGATGTACTCCACCAACGCTTCCTTCTCTTCAAGCGGCAGGAAGGAGGCCTCGGCAGCGTTCAGCGTGAGCTCCAGCAGATCGTCGAGGTCGTAGTCGAAGGTTTCCACGAGGAGTTCGAACTCGTCCGTCAGGGTGACGCCGCTCATCAGCCGGTTGTCGGTGTTGATGGTGACGTTGAAGCCCAGCTGGTACAGCATGTCCAGCGGGTGGCTCTCGATGCCCTCGCCGAAACCGGCGATCGCTCCGGTCTGGAGGTTCGATGACGGGCAGATCTCCAGGGCGATGCCGCGGTCGCGGATCCAGCTGGACAGGTCGCCCAAGGTGACCAGGCCGATGCTGTCCTCGTCGCTCACCGTGCTGTCGTCGTCTTCGTCGTCGAACTCCACCATGATGTCCTCGGCGATGCGGACGCCGTGGCCCAAGCGCAGTGCCCGGCCGTCAACGAGGGCGGACTGGATGCTTTCGAGTCCGGCGGCCTCGCCGGCGTGTACCGTCGCGGGGAAGTTGTGCTGGGCGAGGTACGTGAAGGCGTCCTTGAACCGGGACGGGAGGAAGCCGTCTTCAGCCCCGGCGATGTCAAAGCCCACAGCGCCCTTGTTGCGGTGGCGGACAGCCAGTTCCGCGATTTCCTGGCCACGGTCTGCGTGGCGCATGGCGGTGATCAGCTGACCCACCTGGATTTCGCGGCCGCTTTCGGTCACGGCGTCCACGCCGGCTTCGAGGCCATCCTGGACTGCTTCAACAACCTCGTCCAGGGACAGGCCCTTCTGGAGGTGCTGCTCCGGTGCCCAGCGCACTTCGCCGTACACCACGCCGTCGTCCGCGAGGTCCTCCACGAATTCCTTGGCGACGCGGATGAGGCCTTCCTTGGTCTGCATCACGGCGACTGTGTGGTCGAACGTCTCCAGGTAGCGGACCAGCGAGCCGGAGTCCGCGGACTCGCGGAACCACTCGCCCAGGGCCACCGGATCGGTAGAGGGCAACGTGTGGCCAACGGCCTCGGCCAGTTCGATGATGGTGGCTGGACGGAGACCACCGTCCAGGTGGTCGTGGAGCGAAACCTTAGGCAGGCTCTTCAGGTCGAAATCGATGGCAGGGGCAGCGTCAACAATAGGCTCAGTCACCTTCCAACCTTAGGGTCGGGAAGCGGCTTATGCCAGCCGCTACTGTCCGCGCTGCTCAGCCTCAGCCGGGGAGGACGCCAGCAGCGGCGAAGCCGCGGTGTGCGCGGGCAGGGCACCTTCCGGGCCGCCGTCGAGCCATTCATCCACAGTTTCGGCGTCATTGCGGGCCAGGTGCTTGTGCCACCAGCGCAGGAGGTGGTCGATCAGGATGCCCAGCACGATCGCGAACACCACGGCAATGCCTGCGCTGAGCAGCGGGTTGTGGTGGAGCCAGGGGAACGAACTGGCCAGGATCCCGATGCCGATGGAGTACCCCACCCACGTGATGCAGGCGAAGGCATCCAGCAGGAAGAACCGGCGGTGCGCGAAGCCGGTACTGCCGGCCACATAGTTGACCGCCACCCGGCCCCAGGGAATATAGCGCGCCGTGAAGATCAGGACGGCGCCGCGTTTTTCGAGTTCATACCGTGCCCAGCCGAAGGCCTTCTGCACTTTGGGACGCCGCATCCACTTCCAGCGGTTGAGGCCGATCCTGCGGCCGAGCATAAAGGCCATGTTGTCACCGGCGATGGCACCGACCAGAGCTGTCGCGCCCAGGATCCAGAGATTCGGTTCACCGCTGTGCCGGGAAAACGCGGCCAACGCCACAATCAGCGTCTCACTGGGGACCACCATGGCAAAGCCGTCGATGAAGAAGAACACCAGAAGGACCGGGTAAATCCACCATTGGCCCGCTGCATGGAGCACGGCCTCATTAATAAACTCCACGCGGGTCTTGCTCCTAGACGAAATGATGCAGCCGGAAGTGACGTAAGTCGCTCTTCAGTGTCCCATGCCCGGGACCCTGCCCGCTACGCACGGACGCCGCAAACCCTAGGGTTCCGGATCCTTCAGGCGCTCCACCACAGGAACCTTTCCCCGGATGCGGTTAATGATCAGATCCACCACGATTCCAAGGCCCACGGCGCAGACGATTGCGATGGCCGCGCCGAGCAGATGGTTGTTCTCGAACCACTGGCCGAAGAACAACCCGATACCCACCGAGTAGGAGGCCCAGAGCGTGGCGGAAAGGACCGTCAGGCCGACGAAACGCAAGTGGTGATAGTGGGTCACGCCCGCGGTGAGGTTAACGGCAACCCTTCCGATAGGGATGAACCGCGCCACCAGGATGAGCGACGCCGGCCGCTTCCTCAGCTCGTCTCCTGCCCATCGGAAGGCACTTTGCATCCGCGGTCCGCGCATCCAGTGCCAGCGCCGGGTACCCACCCGGCGGCCAATGACATACGCGATGTTGTCGCCTGAGAAGGCGCCCAGGCCCGCGACGGCCATCAGCAGCCAGGGATTGGGGACGTCCGCGGTGGCGGCCACTGCGGCCAGCCCCACCACCACGGATTCACTGGGGATAGGCGGGAAAAACCCGTCGATCAGGCAGCAGGCCAGCACAAGGAGGAGCACCCACGGCTGCCCGGCGGCGGCAAGGATGAATTCATTGATGGCCTGCATTGTCCCTATGCTATTCGGTCGATGATGAGCTGCTGGGCCGGGCGCGACCCTTCCGGGGCAACCGTGACGGCGTGTTCAAGAGATTCCTTGGCGCGTGCGAACTTTTCCGGCGTGTCCGTGAGCAGCGTCATCAGCGGCTCGCCGGCACGGACCGTGGCACCAGGCTTTGCATGCATGCGGATCCCTGCACCGGCCTGGACGGCGTCTTCCTTGCGGGCACGTCCCGCGCCGAGGCGCCACGCCGCAACGCCCACTGCCAAGGCATCGAGCCCTACCAGGACACCGTCGGCCGGGGCGTAGATGACCTCGGATTCCTTGGCGACCGGCAGCTTGGCGCGCGGATCTCCGCCCTGCGCTTCGATCATCCGGTTCCAGACGTCCATGGCCCGGCCGTCCTTCAACGCGGCGCGCGGATCGGCGTCGTGTACGCCAGCGCAGGCCAGCATTTCTTCGGCCAGCCGGACGGTGAGTTCGACGACGTCTTCCGGGCCGCCGCCGGCCAGGACCTCCACGGATTCCTCCACTTCGATCGCGTTGCCTGCGGTGAGGCCGAGCGGGGTGTTCATGTTGGTCAGCAGCGCCACGGTGTTCACTCCCGCGTCCTTGCCGAGGGCCACCATGGTTTCGGCCAGTTCGCGTGCCCGGACCTCGTCCTTCATAAAGGCTCCACTACCCACCTTCACGTCCAGGACCAGGGACCCCGTGCCTTCGGCGATCTTCTTGCTCATGATCGAGGAGGCGATCAGCGGGATCGCCTCGACCGTGCCGGTGACGTCCCGCAGTGCGTAGAGCTTCCTGTCCGCCGGCGCCAGCCCCGCCCCTGCAGCGCAGATCACGGCGCCCACGTCCTGAAGCTGCGCCATCATTTCGTCGTTGCTCAGGGCCGCCCGCCAGCCGGGGATCGATTCCAGCTTGTCCAGGGTGCCGCCGGTGTGGCCCAGCCCGCGGCCGGACAGCTGCGGCACGGCCACGCCGAACACTGCCACCAGCGGTGCCAGCGGCAGCGTGATCTTGTCCCCCACTCCCCCGGTGGAATGCTTGTCGCTGGTAGCCTTCACACCGCCGTCGGGCCGCCGGAGGCCGCCGAAGTCCATCCGTTCGCCCGAGGCGATCATCGCCGCCGTCCAGCGCGAAATTTCGGCGCGGTCCATGCCGTTGAGCAGGATGGCCATGTTCAACGCGGCCATCTGTTCGTCGGCGATGACCCCGCGGGTGTACGCGTCAATGGTCCAGTCGATCTGCTCCGGGCTCAGGGCGCCCCGGTCCCGCTTGGTGCGGATGATGTCGACGGCGTCGAATGCCTCAGTTGCCTGTGTCACCTTGGATCCTCCAGGTTTTGGGGACCAAATGCGTCGGGCAGCACCTGGTCCATGGTTTTGATGCCTTGGGTGGTCATAAGCTCCATGTCAGGCGCGCGGAATTCATAGAGAAGCTGCCGGCAGCGGCCGCACGGCATCAGCACGTTGCCCGCAGCGTCTACGCAGTAGAAGGCGCGCAACAACCCGCCGCCGGTCATGTGCAGGTTTCCCACCAGGGCACATTCAGCACACAGGGAGAGCCCGTAGCTGGCGTTCTCCACGTTGCAGCCGCTGACCAGCCGCCCGTCCTCGGTGAAGGCCGCGGCCCCCACCGGGAACTTCGAATACGGGGTGTAGGCGTTTTTCATGGCGTCCACGGCCGCGGCCTCCAAGGCCTGCCAGTCGATGGGAAGCGAAACCCGATCCTGTTCCACGGCCGTCAACCCTTGACATACGGGATGCCGCTGGCTGCCGGTGGCCGGGACCTGCCCACCAGCCCGGCCACGGCCAGCACCGTCACCAGGTAGGGCAGCATGGCCATGAACTGGCTCGGCACCGGGGTTCCGATGATGGTCACAATGCTCTGCAGGTTGTCTGCAAAGCCGAACAGCAGGGCGGCGAAGAACGCGCCGATCGGGTTCCAGCGTCCGAAGATCAGCGCGGCGAGTGCGATGAAGCCTCGTCCGCCGGAGATCTCCTTCGTGAAGCTGTCGATCGCCACGAGCGTGAAGAACGAGCCACCGATTCCTGCAATGGCACCACCCAGGGTCACGTTCCAGAAGCGCGTGGCGTTGACCTTGATGCCCATCGTGTCGGCTGCCTGCGGGTGTTCACCCACAGCGCGGACCCGAAGGCCCCACTTGGTTTTGAACAGCCCAACCCAGACAACGATGACGGCGACGTACATCAGATAGCCAACCAGCGACTGCTTGAACAGGATGGGGCCGAGGATCGGGATTCCGGAGAGGATGGGAATCTGGACGATGTCCAGGCCGGGCGGTGAGTTGAACTTGGCTTTGTCCGCCTGCATAACAGTGCTGAACAGGAAGCCGGTGACGCCGGAAATCAGGACGTTGAGCACCACGCCGACGATGATTTGGTTGACCAGGTACTTGATGCTGAACACCGCAAGCACCATGGACACCGCCGCGCCGGCCACAGCGGCCGCAAGCAGGCCCACGAAGGGGTTCTGCGTAATGCTGGCCACGATTGCCGCGGTGAAGGCGCCGCCCAGGAGTTGGCCTTCGATGGCGATGTTGACTACCCCGACCCGCTCGCACAGCACGCCGGACAAAGAGCCGAACACCAGCGGGACGGCCAGGGTGACCGAACCGGCGATGAGTCCGGCCAGCGAAATGCTGGGCGTCCGGGCACCGCCCACCACCCAGATGAGGAAGGCTGCCACAAACAGCACCGTAAAAGTGACGGTCAGCCAGGCCGGAGTGGGCCGGGCCTTGGTCTTCAGATAGACGGCATAGGCCGCCAGCCCAAGCATCAGGACCGAGAGGACGATGCCGCCCGGCATTGCAGGAACCTCCAGCGTGGGCAGCTGGAAGAAATCCCCGCCGGTGGAAATTCCGAACCTTGCGGTCTGCGCTGATCCCATCAGGCCGAAGAAAACAAAAGCGACGAGTCCCAGCGCCGAGAGCAGGACGGGGGTTTTCCAGAGCCCAGGTTTGCCGGATGTTGGCTGGGCCTCGTCGGCCTGGGGCGATGTTCCGGGCGTTCCGCGTCCCGGCAGGGGCGATGTTGCTGTTGCGCTCATGCTGCGCCTCCGGTGGTTGCTGCCTGCTGGGATTTGCCGGCCTTGGCCGGCTTCTTGCGGCGGGGGTTCAGCCCGAAGACTGCCCGCACCAGCGGCGGGGCCGCGATAAAGAGGACAATCAGCGACTGGACCACCAGAACGATGTCGATGGGCGTTCCGGTCTGGATCTGCATCTGCACGGCACCGGCGCGGAAGGCGCCGAACAGCAGGCCGGCAGCGAAGGTGCCCCACGGCGTCGAACGTCCCAGCAGCGCCACCGTGATGGCGTCAAACCCGTACGTTGCAGCGACGCCGTCTGTCAGGACCTTTTCCGTGCCCGCCACCTGGGCCACTCCGGACATTCCGGCGAGTGCGCCGGCTATTGCCATGACCAGGATGGTGGATCGCGAGACGTTGATGCCGGCGGTCAGCGAGGCCTTGGGGTTGGCCCCGACTGCCCGGAATTCAAAGCCGACGGTGGAGCGGTTCAGCAGCCACCACACCAGGACGGTGGCCGCGATGGCCAGGACAAAGCCAAGGTGCAGGCGGTACTGCGAGCCGAAAATCTGGGGGTAGATCGCGGTGGGATCCAGGATGGGCGAGATCGGGTTCGACTCCCCCGGGCGCTGGAACGCCGGCGTGTTCAGCAGGTACCGCAGGAAGTAAAGGGCGATGTAGTTGAACATGATGGTCACGATGACTTCGTGGGCACCTGTCCTGGCTTTGAGAAGGCCAACCAGGCCACCCCAGAGAGCGCCGCCCATGATGCCCGCAACCAGCACCAGCAACAGGTGCAGGCCCAGGGGAAGGTGCAGGGCAAAACCAACCCAGGCCGCCAGGATGCCTGCCATGATGATCTGGCCCTGGGCACCAATGTTGAACAGGCCTGCCCGGAACGCGAGGGCAACGCCCAGGCCAGCCGTGATGAGCGGTGTGGCGATGGTGAGAGTCTCCATCATGGGTGCGAACCGGGCGGCCAGGCTGGAACCCCTCGGGTTGAAGACGGACCCCTGGAACAACGCCACATAGGACCGGGTGGCAGCGTCCCAGACCGCGGAAAGGAAATCGGTGGGCCGGGCGAAAATGTACGACGACGTGGCACCGACGCGTTCGTCCGTGGCGGCAATGAGCAGTCCGCCGATCACGAGTGCCAGCAGCACCGCCAGGACTGAGACCATGCCGCTGCCGGTGAAGATCTTCCGGAGCAGCGTGTCCGGCCCGCCGGGCAGCTTTCCGCTTTGGGCACTGGCTGGTAAGGCTGAAGGGCTGATGGTGCCGCCGGCCGTGTCCACGGCCACCCCTGCGGCGGTTTCGTCCGCCGCCGGGGTCGGCTGGTGCGGTTTCGGGTGCTGGTCAGCATGTTTAGGGGGATGCTTTTCAGACATGATCGCCTCCTTCGGGGCTGGAGGCTGCACGGCGTTCTGCGGTAGCGGCATCCTTCGTGTCGGCCGGGGGCGTTTCAGTGGCCGGTGTGTCAGCTTTCACCGGGCCGGCATGGTCTGCGCTGGCCGCGTCTTCCGCGGAGATCCCTGCCATCATCAGGCCCAGGACATCGCGTCCGGTGCCTGCGGGGACGATTCCCACAAGTTTGCCCTTGTAGAGCACGGCGATACGGTCGGCGAGTTCCATGACCTCATCCAGTTCGGTGGAGATGATCATGACCGGTGTGCCCTGGTCACGTTCGGACACGATCCGCTTGTGCAGGAACTCGATGGACCCGACGTCCACGCCGCGGGTGGGCTGGGAGGCGATAAAGAGGCGCAGCGGCCGGGACAGTTCCCGCGCCATGACCACCTTTTGCTGGTTGCCGCCCGAGAGGGTGCCGGCGGCCAGCAGGCCCGAGGGCGTCCGGACATCGAACTCATCGATCCGCGATTTCGCGTTCTCCAGGACCTTTGCCGGGCTCATGCTGATGCCCTTGGCAAACGGTGGCTGATCGTAACGGTCAAGGATCAGGTTTTCGGCGATCGAGAACGTGCCGATCAGGCCATCGACAGACCTATCTTCCGGGACGAAGCCGACACCGGCGTTGAGGACGTCCTTCACGCTGCGGCCCACGAGCTCCACGTTGTCCAGGAGAATGGAGCCCTGCACGCGGTCCTGCAGCCCGAGGATGGCTTCGGTCAGTTCGGTCTGCCCGTTGCCTTGGACGCCCGCAACCGCCAGGATCTCTCCGCGCGCAATGTCGAAACTGATGCCGTCCACGGTGTGCTGACCGTTCGGAGCAATGACTGTGAGGTCCTTGACCTGGAAAGTCTTCTCCTTGGGGCTGGCGGGGGCTTTGTCGAGCGTGAGGCTGACGGCGCGGCCCACCATCATGGAGGCCAGCTCTGCTGTGGAGTCACCAGGACTGGCCGAACCCACAACTTTGCCGCGGCGGATCACGGTGATGGTGTCCGAGACGGCTTTCACTTCACGCAGCTTGTGCGAGATGAAGACAATCGAGGTTCCGCTGGACTTGAGCTGGCGCATGATGTCCAGCAGTTCGTCCGTTTCCTGGGGCGTCAGCACTGCCGTGGGCTCATCCAGGATCAGTACCCTGGCGTCGCGGACCAGTGCCTTGATGATTTCCACACGCTGCTGGACACCCACGGGGAGGTCCTCCACCAGCGCGTCGGGATCGACGTCGAACCCGTAGCGGTCGGAAATCTGCTTGATCTTGCGGCGGGTGTCCTCCAGATTGAGGAAGCCGCCGGCCTTGGTGGTCTCGGCTCCAAGGGCCACGTTCTCCGCGACGGTGAAGACGGGGACCAGCATGAAGTGCTGGTGCACCATGCCGATCCCGGCGGCCATGGCGTCGCCGGGCCCGCGGAACGAAACCGGTTTGTCGTCGATGAGGATCTCGCCCTCGGAGGGCTCGTAGAGCCCATACAGCACATTCATCAGGGTGGACTTGCCGGCCCCGTTCTCGCCCAGCAGACAGTGGATCTGTCCGGGTTCAACCACCACGTCAATGTGGTCGTTGGCGAGCAGGGAGCCGAAGCGTTTGGTGATCCCTCTGAGTTCAAGTTTCAAAACTCTGACCAATCTCGAAGCGTCCGTACAGGAACCGGACGGGATAGGAGGCTGCAGCACCAGCCTAGTGCCTGCAGCCTCGGGTGGGCGGTAGCGCGGAGGCCTGCATTGCAACGCAAAGCGCCACCTCCGGGCAGTCGAAGACCATCCGGGGGCGGCGCTTGGCGAGGATGCCTATACCTTGGGACTTGCTGCTGACTCGACCTTCAGCTTGCCGTCGACGATGTCTTTCTTGAGCTGGTCCAGCTCGGACTTCAGATCGGCAGAGACCTGGGAGTCGAAGCTGTGGAACGGTGCCAGCTGGACGCCGTCGTTCGCCAATGTGCCCACGTAGGGCGTGTTGGTGAACTTGCCTTCCTTGTCTTCCTTCACTACGGTCTCAACGGCCTCGCCCATGAGCTTCATGACCGAGGACAGCATGATGTCCTTGTATTCCGGTGCAGTGAGGAAGCCATCGGAGTCCACCCAGATCATCTTGACGTCCTT
Source organism: Pseudarthrobacter raffinosi (assembly GCF_023913735.1). Lineage (GTDB taxonomy): Bacteria > Actinomycetota > Actinomycetes > Actinomycetales > Micrococcaceae > Arthrobacter > Arthrobacter raffinosi. The sequence continues at coordinate 143,095 of NZ_JAMXBH010000001.1, read as the reverse complement.
GCCTGCCGCCTTCGCTTCGTTCAGGGCTGCGCCGGCGCCCTTGCCCACCGGACCGGCTACGGGCATCACGATGTCCGCGCCCTGGTCCAGGAAGTTCTGGGTGAGCTGCTTGCCAACGTCCTGCTTTTCGAAGTCACCGGTAAAGCTGCCGTCCTGTGAGGCTTTGTCCCAGCCAAGGACTTTGACGCTGGTGCCCTTCTTCTCGTTGTAGTACTTCACGCCGTCGGCATAGCCGTCCATGAAGATGGTGACCGTGGGGATCTTGATGCCGCCAAAGGTGGCCACGGTTCCGGTCTTGGTGGTGCCTGCAGCGAGGTAACCGGCCAGGAACGCAGCCTGGGAGGTGTCGTAGATGATGGGCTTGACGTTGCTGATGGGCGTGTCGTAGCCGAAGTCGATGATGGCGAAGTGGCTCTCCGGGTTTGCCGCGGCCTGGGTCTTCGTGGCGTCACCCAACAGGAAGCCGATGGTCAGGGTGAGGTCGCAGTTAGCGGCAACCATGGCACGGAGGTTTGGCTCATAGTCGTTGTTGGTCTTGGACTCGACCTGGTTGACCTTGATGCCCAGGTCCTTCTCAGCCTTCTTCAGTCCATCGTAGGAGGACTGGTTGAACGACTGGTCATCGAATCCGCCGGAGTCGGAAACGATGCAACCGGTGTAGTCTGTGGCCGTCGCGGTGGGGCTGCCGGCTTCGGGCGGCGCACCGCAACTGGTCAGCAGGAGTGCGGTAGCACCCATGGTGGCCACGCTAGCAACTGAACCGCGCTTGACGTGTGCACGCAGTGATGTCTTCAAGATTCCTCCAGGATGAAGAGAGAGGCGCTACGACGTGAATTCAATGAGTGTCTGTTTCAACCCTGAAATTCTGTTTTCACTGACGGTCCGCAGCACTGCGCCGAAGCGCTCTGATAGAACCAACATTAGTGGCCTGCAGCACATCCGCTACCACATTGGCGCCGGATCCCGAAGATTGTTGAGAATTTGTTACCAACCAGTAGAAGTCGTCTTGGCTGCGCCCCTCCTTTAAGCGCGAACGGACACTTGGGGCCCGCCCGGGAGGGGCCCCAAGTGTCCGTTCGCGCTGGTGGGGAGCTTAGAGGCGCACCAGCATCTTGCCGGTGTTCGCACCATCGAGCAGATCCATGAAGGCCTGGGGCGCATTCTCCAGTCCATCCACCACGGTCTCGTCATACTGGACTGAACCGTCCGCAAGCCAGGCTGACATCTTCCCGAAGAATTCAGCACTGTGCTGGCGCTGTCCGCCGACCAGGAACCCCCGCAGGATGAGCTGCTTGCCAATGGCAAGCGCGAGGTTCCGCGGTGACGGGGTGGGTTCGGTGGAGTTGTACTGGGCTATCGCGCCGCACATGGCAACGCGGCCGCCCACATTCAGGACCGCCAGGGCAGCTTCCAGGTGATCGCCGCCCACGTTGTCGAAATACACGTCAATGCCTGCGGGTCCTGCGGCCTGGACAAGCTGGTCCAGCACCGGCCCGTCGTTATAGTTAAACGCGGCGTCGAAGCCCAGTTCCAGGAGCCGGGCCACCTTCTCCGCGGTTCCCGCGCTGCCGATGACCCTGGAAGCGCCCATCGCCTTGGCGATCTGGCCCACAAGAGAGCCCACGGCACCCGCCGCACCTGACACGAACACCGCATCGCCGGGTTTGAACTCCGCCACTTTGAGCAGGCCGGCGTACGCCGTCAGGCCGGTCATGCCCAGCGCGCCAAGGAACGCCGACGCCGGCGCAAGGTCCGTGCGGGCAACCGAGGTTGAGTCTGCGTCCAGTACGGCGAATTCCCGCCAGCCCAGCTGATGGACGACGGCGTCCCCCACTTTCCGCCCTTCGGCCCTGGACGCGATGACCTCACCAATGGCGCCGCCGTCGAGCGCTGCATCCAGCGCGAACGGCGCCGAGTACGACTTGACGTCGTTCATACGGCCGCGCATGTAAGGGTCCACGGAGATGTAGAGGTTGCGGACCAGGATCTGGCCGTCCTGAAGCTCCGTCAGCGGTGACTCTGCCAGCCGGAAGTTCTCACTGACCGGACGCCCTACCGGACGTGAGGCCAGGCGGATTTCCCGGCTGGATGTTGGAAGTGCCGTTGTCAGGCTCATGCTGCGAACTCCAGGATCTTGATGTCCACCGTCATGTTTCCGCGGGTGGCGTTGGAATATGGGCAAATCTGATGCGCTTGGGCGACCAGGGACTCGGCCGTGGCGAGATCCAGGGCCGGAACAGCGATCTCCAGTTCAGCAGCGAGGCCATAGCCCACGCCGTCTGTCAGCGCGCCAAAGTGGATCTTGGCCGCGACGGCCGAGTCGGTCAGGTCTGCGCGCTCCTTGCGCCCTACGAGGCGGAGCGCGGAGTGGAAGCAGGCCGCGTAACCGGCGGCAAACAGCTGCTCCGGGTTGGTGCCCTGGCCGTCACCGCCCAGCTCCACAGGGCTGGCCAGGCAGACATCCAGCTTGCCGTCGTTGGTGCGTGCGTTGCCGTCCCGGCCTTCGCCGGAAGCGAGGGCCTCGGCAGTGTAGAGAGTCTTCATATGTGGTCCGTCCTGTTGGATGTGGATAACGGAAAATCTTGGCGCTCAGTGCGCGCGGTGAAGAGCTTCGGTGAGCCTTTCCAAGGTGGTGCGAAGCTGTTCCAGCTCCTCGGATGACAACCCGGCGGCGTCCGCAAGGTGCCGTGGAATCCCGCTGGCCTTGCTGCTGAGCGAGCGCCCGGTCGGCGTCAGGTGGACTGCAACACGGCGCTCATCTTCCCCGGACCGGCGGCGCTCCACGAGCCCCATGGCCTCAAGCCGCTTGAGCAGCGGCGACAGCGTGCCGGAGTCAAGGCCCAGTTCCTCGCCGAGCTCCTTGACGCCCTTCGGCTCCGATTCCCAGAGGACCAGCATCACCAGATATTGCGGGTACGTCAGGCCGAGGTCTTCCAAGACGGGGCGGTAGACCGCTGTTGCCGCGCGGGACGCGGAGTACAGCGCAAAACACACCTGGCGGTCGAGGCGGGGGGCTTCAGTCATACCTAAGACGGTAGTCCACAATTCAATTGTGCACAACTTACCGCGCCAAAGGGACGCGTGAACGAGCAGATAACACCCTCAAAACCGGGATTTGAGGGTGTTATCTGCCAGTTCGCGCCGGGGGTGGTGGTTAAGTGTCCGTTCGCGCCAGGGGTTTAGGTAGGTCGGGGGCGCGGGGCTAGAGGTCGCGGATGGTCCGGAGGGCAGCTGCCGTGAGGACCTGGATACCCAGGCCCAGGGCGCGTTCGTCCAGGATGTAGTCACCGCGGTGCAGGTCGTACTCTTCGCCGCCGGGGGTCTTGGTACCCAGGCGCATCATGGCGCCAGGCCGTTCAGCCAGGAACCAGGCGAAGTCCTCGCCGCCCATGGACTGCGGCGTCAGCACTACGGCGCCCTCGCCGATTTCAGCGCGGGCTGCGGCCTCGATCAGAGCCGTCTCGTCCTCGGAGTTCACCACCGGCGGCACTCCCCTGGTGTGCTCCAGGCGTACTTCGACACCGTAGGGCGCGGCCACCTGATGTACCACTTCGTCCAGGAGCTCGCCGGCGTCCTTCCAGGCATCGCGGTCCAGGCAGCGCATGGTCCCGGCCATGAAGCCCGTGCCGGGAATGGCGTTCGGCGCCGATCCGGCGGAGATATGGCCCCACACCACAGAGACACCGCTGCGCACGTCAACGCGGCGGGACAGCACAGCCGGAACATTCACGGCGATCTGTGCCAGGGCGAACACGAGGTCCTCCGTCAGGTGCGGACGGGAGGTATGGCCGCCGCGGCCGCTCAGCTCGATCCTGATGGTGTCCGAGGCGGAAGTGATGGCGCCGATGCGCGTGCCGATGCGTCCGACGTCGATCCTCGGGTCACAGTGCAGCGCAAGGATGCGCGGCACACCGTCCAGGACGCCCTGCTCAATGCAGGACAGAGCGCCGCCGGGCATGGTCTCCTCGGCAGGCTGGAAAATGATCCGGACCGAACCGCCCAGCGGGGACTCCTCGTGCATGCGCTGCAGGACCAGAGCGACGCCGAGCATGGCGGCGGTGTGTACGTCGTGGCCACAGGCATGCGTGACGCCATGGTTCTTCGAGGCAAACGGCAGCCCCGTTTCCTCGATGATGGGCAGGGCGTCAATGTCGCCCCGGAGCGCTGTGGCGATGGGCCCCTCGCCGATGTCGACGGTGAGGCCGGTGCCTTCAAGCCGCCGCGGAGCCAGTCCGGCGGCTTCGAGCCGCTCCAACAGCTTGTCTGTGGTGCGGAATTCCTTGAAGGAAAGCTCGGGGTGCGCGTGCAGATCTCGGCGGAAGTCGATCAGCTCCGGCAGGAGGGGTTCCAACCATGGCCGCACTAATGCGGTGGGCTCGGCTTCAGTAGTGTAATTACGCACTCATTTACTCTAGCGAGCGTCCACGGAATAGCGTCATCACGGCGGGCGCGTTACAGATTGTGCCGCGCCTGGACACTCCCGACCGGGTTACAGAACGTCGGTGTCGCCACTGGCCTTGAGCGCGTCAACGGCTCCCTTGACCCGCTGCGCGTGCTGCTTGGTGGTCACCAGGAGGGCATCGCCCGTGTCAACGATGACCACATCCTTGATGCCGATCAGGGCGATCACGCGCTTCGTGTCCGAAACCACCACACCGCTGGCGTTTTCGGTGAAAACCCGGGCGCCTTCACCGATAACGGTGACGTCATCGACTTCCCGCGCACTGTTGAGCCGGCCCACCGAAGCAAAGTCTCCGACGTCGTCCCATCCGAACGTGCCCGGCACAACGGCCACATCGCCGGCAGCGGCGGCAGGCTCGGCCACCGCATAGTCAATGGCGATTTTGGGCAACGTGGGCCAAACGCGGGCTGTGACGACATCACGTTCGGGAGTGTCCCAGGCTTGGGCGATCTCCTGCAGGCCCTTGAACAGCTCCGGCTGGTTGGCCTCAAGGTGCCTCAGCATCAGGGCAACGGGAGCCACGAACATTCCTGCGTTCCAGACATACTCACCGCTGTCCACATACTGCTGGGCAACTTCCTCGTCCGGCTTCTCTACGAACTCGACAACGGCCTGGGCGCTGGGCGCACCTTCGATGTTGAGTTCCGCGCCGGCGCGGATGTAACCGAAGCCGGTGGACGGGTGGGTCGGCTTGATGCCGATGGTCACGATCTTGCCGGCGGCGGCCGTGTGGATGGCTTCGCGGACGGCCTGCTGGAACAGGTGGTCAGGACTGATGACCTGGTCAGCGGCGAAGGAACCCATGATGGTGTCCGGGTCGCGCTGGTACAGGATGGCGGCAGCCAGGCCGATGGCGGCGCCGGAATCCTTGGGCTCGCTCTCCAGGACCAGGTCCGACTCCTGGACCTCGGGCAACTGCCGGCAGACGGCGGCCCGGTGTGCAGTGCCGGTCACCACGAGGACGCGCCTGCCTGCCAGCGGCTCGAGGCGGTCGTAGGTGGCGCGCAGCAAAGTGCTGCCGGACCCGGTGAGGTCATGGAGGAATTTGGGAGCTGCTGCCCGTGACAGGGGCCAGAGGCGAGTCCCCACTCCGCCTGCCGGAATGACCGCAATAAAGCGGTTCAGGGGTGAATCCGGGCTTGTCACTTTGTCTGTACTCATCACGGCTACTTTAGCTGACGAGCCGTGAACTGCCCCTTTCAGAACCCTCCGCCAACCCCCGCGGGCGCGCCATGATGTGGTGTTCGTCTCATCTGCAGGCAAAACGCAGGCATTGCGGGGTCACCAAGGAGTTCCTAAATTGAATAAGCTGTGAGCGAAGCCTAGATTTAGGCCTGAGCTACGAGTTGCTCTCGCAGCAGGCGTTCCCCCCGCGTGGATCTCATGCCAGCGCCGCTGTGTTGCAGGGAGGTTTATCAGTGCCGACAAAACCAGCTGGCACCTTGTACCGCGGCCGTGAAGGCATGTGGTCCTGGGTAGGACACCGGATTACCGGTGTAGTGATCTTTTTCTTCTTGTTGGTCCATGTGCTGGACACCTCATTGGTGCGTGTGTCCCCGGAGGCCTACACGGCTGTTATCGGTGCCTACAAGAACCCCCTTATGGCCCTGGGTGAAACGGGCCTGGTTGCCGCGATTGTCTTCCACGCCTTTAACGGCCTGCGGATCATCGCCGTCGACTTCTGGAAGAAGGGCGCCAAATACCAGCGCCAGATGCTGTGGACCGTCCTGGCCCTGTGGGTAGTTGTTATGGTCGGCTTCTCCATCCGCCACCTTTCCCTCGCACTTGGAGGTCACTGAGCCATGACTGCAACGATCGACAGCCCACGCAGTGGGAAAAACAGTAGCGGCAAGATCTCCCCCCAGTACCGCCGCACCGGCGCAAGCCGGGGCAACTTCGAAATGTTCGCCTGGCTGTTCATGCGCCTTTCCGGCGTAGTGCTGGTGGTGCTCATCTTCGGGCACCTCTTCGTGAACCTCCTGGTGGGCGAAGGCATCCAAGCCATCGACTTCGGCTTCGTCGCCGGCAAGTGGGCTGACCCGTTCTGGCAGATCTGGGACCTCGCCATGCTGTGGCTGGCCATGCTGCACGGCACCAACGGCGTACGCACCATCATCAACGACTACGCCGAGAAGGATTCCACCCGACTCTGGCTCAAGATCGTCCTCTACGCGGCCACCACCGTGATCATCGTCCTTGGCACCCTGGTGATCTTCACCTTCAACCCGTGCCCCGTGGTTGACGGCGTTCCGCTGCCCGGCGGATTCTGCCCCGCGTAGCCAGATCATCCGCTGCCCGCGGTGAGCCGCAGGCTGTATTTTGCGGTGCAGGCAACGCCCGCCCGTTGTTTTATAGCGAATTTTGAGAGAAAGAGCGCCCAAGTATGCAGGTCCATAAGTACGACGTCGTCATCGTCGGTGCCGGTGGCGCTGGCATGCGCGCCGCGATCGAGTCCGGTCAGCGCGCGCGAACAGCAGTACTGACCAAGCTCTACCCCACCCGCTCGCACACCGGTGCGGCGCAGGGTGGCATGTGTGCGGCCCTTGCCAATGTCGAAGAAGACAACTGGGAATGGCACACCTTTGACACCATTAAGGGCGGTGACTACCTGGTTGACCAGGACGCCGCCGAGGTCATGGCGAAGGAAGCCATCGACGCCGTGCTGGACCTGGAAAAGATGGGCCTGCCGTTCAACCGCACGCCCGAAGGCCGGATCGACCAGCGCCGCTTCGGTGGCCACACCCGCGACCACGGCAAGGCGCCCGTCCGCCGTGCCTGCTACGCAGCTGACCGCACCGGCCACATGATCCTGCAGACGCTGTACCAAAACTGCGTCAAGCACAACGTGGAGTTCTACAACGAGTACTACGTCCTTGACCTCCTGACGGTCGAGGAAGACGCTGTCCGCGAGGACGGCACGCCGTACAAGCAGAAGCGTGTTGCCGGCGTCGTGTCCTATGACCTTGCCTCCGGCGAGCTGCACGTGTTCCAGGCCAAGTCCGTGATCTTCGCCTCGGGCGGCGCCGGCAAGGTCTTCAAGACCACCTCCAACGCCCACACCCTCACCGGTGACGGCATGGGCATCGCCTTCCGCCGCGGCATCCCGCTGGAAGACATGGAGTTCTTCCAGTTCCACCCGACAGGCCTAGCCGGCCTGGGCATCCTGCTGTCCGAAGCCGCACGCGGTGAGGGCGCCATCCTGCGTAACTCCGAGGGTGAGCGCTTTATGGAGCGTTACGCCCCCACCATCAAGGACCTGGCACCGCGTGACATCGTGGCCCGCTCCATGGCCAACGAAGTCCGCGAAGGCCGCGGCTGCGGCCCGAACAAGGACTACGTCCTGCTGGACCTGACCCACCTGGAGCCTGCGCACATCGATGCCAAGCTCCCGGACATCACCGAGTTCGCCCGCACCTACCTGGGCGTGGAACCGTACACGGAACCGGTTCCGGTGTTCCCCACGGCGCACTACGCCATGGGCGGCATCCCCACCAACATCACCACCGAGGTCCTGCAGGACAACGACACCGTCATCCCGGGCCTGTACGCCGCCGGCGAGGTCGCCTGCGTTTCGGTCCACGGCTCCAACCGCCTGGGCACCAACTCACTGCTGGACATCAACGTGTTCGGCAAGCGCGCCGGCATCGCCGCCGCGGAGTACGCCAAGACTGCTGACTTCGTGGACCTCCCAGAGGATCCGGAGGCCTACACCATCGAGCTGCTGGACATTGCCCGCAACGGCACCGGCGACGAGAAGGTGGCGGTGATCCGCAAGGAACTCCAGGACACCATGGACGCCAACATGCAGGTGTTCCGTACGGCTGACACGCTGAACCAGGTCCTGACGGACATCGAGTCCTTCGAGGCCCGCTACAAGAAGATCAGCGTCCAGGACAAGGGCAAGCGCTTCAACCTGGACCTGCTCGAGGCCGTTGAACTGGGCTTCCTGCTGGAACTGGCCAAGGTCATGACCGTGGCCGCCCTGCACCGTGAGGAATCCCGCGGCGGACACTTCCGTGAGGACTTCCCGGAACGCGACGACGAAAAATTCATGAAGCACTCCATGGCGTACAAGGATGACCACGCCCCGGCCGACGGCTCGGCAGAGGCAATCGCCGGCATCCGTCTGGGCACCAAACCGGTTGTCTTTACCCGCTACGAGCCGATGGTGAGGAAGTACTAAGATGACCGCTGAACTTGCTGAGCCAGCCTCCAAGATCGAACTGCCCGCACACATCGGAGGCGGCGGAGAGATCCCCACGTTCGACGTCACCCTGCGCGTCCGCCGTTACAACCCTGAGGTGTCCGAGGACGCCACGTGGGACGACTTCAAGGTGACCATGTACGGCACCGACCGCGTGCTGGACGCCCTGCACAAGGTCAAGTGGGAAATTGACGGCAGCGTATCGTTCCGCCGTTCCTGCGCCCACGGTGTCTGCGGTTCTGATGCCATGCGCATCAACGGCCGCAACCGCCTTGCCTGCAAGACGCTCCTTAAGGATTTGGACACCACCAAGCCCATCACCGTTGAGCCCATCAAGGGCCTGCCGGTGGAGAAGGACCTGATCGTGGACATGGAGCCGTTCTTCCAGTCCTTCCGCGAAGTCATGCCGTTCCTGATCAACAAGGGCCACGAGCCCACCAAGGAACGCCTGCAGTCCGCCGAGGACCGTGAGCGCTTCGACGACACCACCAAGTGCATCCTCTGCGCGGCGTGCACGTCCTCCTGCCCGGTCTTCTGGACCGATGGCCAGTACTTCGGCCCGGCCGCGATCGTCAACGCCCACCGCTTCATCTTCGATTCCCGTGATGATGCCGGCGACATGCGCCTGGAAATCCTGAACGACAAGGAAGGCGTGTGGCGTTGCCGCACCACCTTCAACTGCTCCGAAGCATGCCCCCGCGGCATCCAGGTGACCCAGGCAATCGCCGAAGTCAAGCAGGCAATTCTCTCCCGTAAGATCTAATTCAGGTTCTTGCTTACGACGGCGTCACCCACCTTAGGTGGGATGGGCGCCGTCGTTGTTTAACACGTGACGGCACCAACGAAAGCAGCACGCGATGTCCCGCTCCGAAAAAGTCAGCTTCGAAGGTTCCACCGGCGAGCTCCTGTCCGGCATCATCGACGTCCCGGAGGGGCCGGTGCGGGGCTGGGGCGTCTTCTCACACGGCTTCACCCTGGGCAAAGACAGCCCGGCGGCGTCCCGGATGTGCAAGGCCCTGGCCGACACCGGCATCGGGATGCTCCGCTTCGACAACCTGGGGCTGGGCGAGTCAGCCGGCCATTGGTCGGAGGGCTCCTTCAGCCACAAGGTGGCGGACACCGTGGTGGCCGCCGAGTTCATGCGCAGCCACGGGAGGGCCATCTCGCTGCTGGTGGGACACTCCTTCGGCGGCGCGGCGGTGCTTTCGGCCGCCCGACAGATCCCGGAGCTCGACGCCGTCGCAACAGTTGCGGCCCCGTTCTCACCCAAGCACGTGGCCCACGTCTTTGACGCCGCACTGGACAAGATCCTCAGCGAGGGCAGCGCGGAAGTGGACCTCGGCGGGAAACGCGTGGAGATCCGGAAACACTTTGTGGAGGACCTGGAAAACGCGGACCTCACGGACTGCATCCGGCAGCTGCACAAACCGCTGATGGTCCTCCACTCCCCCACGGACAACACCGTGGGCATCGAGAACGCCAGCACCATCTTCCAGACGGCGCGCCATCCGCGGAACTTCGTCTCACTCGAAGGCAGCGACCACCTGCTGACCGGCAAGGGCCAGGCAGCCCGGGCCGCCAGGATTATTTCTGCCTGGGCCGACCAGTACCTCGACGCCGGGAAGTAACTGCCGGGCTGCCCTGGTGCCCGGCGCCGGGGCCCTTTCCGTCGCTGTGGCCCTCCACGGGTACCTTGCCGGGCTGGACCTGCCGGGAGCCCCACAGTGCTTTCTCCTGGCCTGCGGGTGCGCTCCTGAGGTCCTCTTCACGGATGGTGGACCAGCCGGCGGACACGAGGTAGACCTGGCTGACCAGGTTGAACCAGATCAGCAGGCCGATGATGATGGCAAACGGCGCCAGGATGGGGTTCCGTCCCGCACCGGCCAGCAGTTCAGTGCTGAAGACCTGCAGGACGGTGGTGCCCACCGCGGCAAGGATGGTCCCCTCCAGGAGTGCCCGCCGGGAGAGCTTGAGCCCACCGGCCAGCCGGAACATGATGACGGCCGTGACCCAGTTGAGCGTCAGCGGCACACCGATCTTGATCGCTGTGGTCAGCGGACCTGCCACCGCCGGATCCAGCTGCAGGAAGTCCGTGACCCAGCCAGCCGCCGTGCCGAACACCAGGGACGCTCCGGCGCTGATCACCAGGGCCACTCCCAGGAGCAGGAGGGTGCCGGCGTCGCGCAGTTTAAGGACAATCGGGTTGATTTTCAGGGGCGGCAACTGCACCACACCGCGCAGGCCGTCGCGGAGTCCGGCGATCCAGCCCAGGGACGTGATGACCGTAACCGCGGCAGCAATCACGGCGGTCCAGCCGAGTCCGTCCGGGTTCAGGAGGTCGTTCGGATCAACCAGCCCTTCTCCCCCGCCCACCTTCAGCAGTCCGGGCGCACTCTGGGCCACGCTGCGGATGATGGTGTCCAGCAGGGCAGGCTGGCCCCGCAGCACCAGGCCGGCAACGGAGAAACCCGTGGCCAACAGGCCGGTGATGGAGAAGAACATGTTGAAGCCGATGCCGGCGCTCATCAACGGGCCATGCTGGAGGTTGTAGTGCTGCCACGCGCGCATCGGGCGGAAGGCATTAAGCCTGGCCAGCAGCCACTGGAGCATCGCCAGCGAGCTGGCCACCGGGCCGCCGTCGGACCTTCTGGCTTTGCCCCACTCCATCCGTTTCTGGATGACGGCGAGCTTCAGGCGGGCCTGTTCAGTAGGGAGCGGTGGCTCCGTTTGCGTCGGCGTCCGCGGCGAAGGACCCGCCGTCGTCAGTTTCGGTCCCAAAGTCCAACTCTTCCCGTAGCTGCCAAATGCCGTCGGCATCGTGCTCGTAGAGTCCCATGCTAACCACCGGGAACGTCGCCCGGTAACTTTCAAGCACCGTTTCGGCTTCGTCCAGGCTTTCGGGCGCGACATCGTGGGCGATGGTGACATGCGGGTGGTACGAGAACGGCAACTCGCGTTGCAGCGGGCCGCTCTGGAGTCTTTCGTGGAGCTCCACACAGGAGTCGAACCCGTCCTCGACGTTGATGTAAACCACCGGGGAGACCGGCCGGAACGTTCCGGTCCCGGCAATGGTGACCATAAACGGGACCTGCCGCCGCGCCACGTCGCGGACGTGCGCCTGGGTGGCTGCCCAGTCCTGGGTGGCCGTGGTGGTGACCAGCGTGATGTGCGCGGGCACCACCCCCGCCATGGGGTCCCCGAAGGAGGCGCGCCACCGTTGAAGCTCCTCGGCGATGGCAGGGGGAAAGCCCAGAATGACGCCTACGCTCATTCCTTCACTGACATTGCTGGCGGCCGACATCGAGCTAGCGGACGCCTGCGAGGCTGAGGGACGGCAGGAAGCCCATGCGCTCATAGACCTGGCCAAGGGTCACTGCGGCGATTTCCCTGGCCCGCTCGGCGCCCTGGGCCAGCAGCCGGTCCAGCTCGGCCGGGTCAGCCATCAGTTCGTTGGTGCGGTTCCGCAGCGGCGTGATGAAGTCCACCATGATCTCCGCAAGGTCCACTTTCAGGTGGCCGTACATCTTGCCCTCGTACTCCGTCTCCAGCTCAGCCACGGACTTTCCGGTGAGCGTGGAGTAGATGGTGAGGAGGTTGGAGATCCCGGGCTTGGCTTCGGCATCGAACCGGACTTCGGATCCCGTGTCAGTGACCGCGGACTTGATGCGCTTCGCGGCGAGCTTGGGGTCCTCCAGCAGCTGGATGGAACCGTTGGGCGACTCCCCCGTCTTGGACATCTTGGCGCTGGGGTTCTGCAGGTCATAGATCTTGGCGCTGGCCTTGAGGATGGTGGCCTCCGGCACGGTGAACGTGTGGCCGTAACGGGTGTTGAAGCGCTGGGCCAGGTTCCGGGTGAGCTCCAGGTGCTGCCGCTGGTCCTCGCCCACCGGCACGAGGTCAGTCTGGTACAGCAGGATGTCGGCTGCCATGAGCGTGGGGTAGGCAAACAGGCCAAGAGTTGCGGCGTCCGCGCCCGACTTCTGGGTCTTGTCCTTGAACTGTGTCATCCGGGACGCTTCGCCGAAGCCGGTGATGCAGTTCAGGGCCCAGGCCAGCTGGGCGTGCTCGGGGACGTGGGACTGCACAAAGAAGATGCTTTTGTCCGGGTCGATGCCGGCGGCAATGTACTGCGCGGCAACCACCCGGGTGCGCTTGGCAAGCTCGGCGGGATCGAAGTCCACGGTGATGGCGTGAAGGTCCGGGATGAAGAAGACGGCATCATATTCAGCCTGCATGTCCACCCAGTTGCGGACAGCGCCAATGTAGTTGCCCAGGTGCAGGGAGTCCGCCGTGGGCTTGGCGCCGGAGAGGATGCGTTTCTTGGTCACCGGGGAATTCGGGCTAGTCATGGGAAAAAACCTTCGGGGCTTAGAGCCGGTAGTCCACTACCAGCGGGGCATGGTCAGAGAAGCGGGTGTCCCACGAAGGCGCCCGGTCAACCACTGCCGAGAACGCGGCGGCGGCGAGGTCCGGGGTGGCCATGTGGTAGTCGATGCGCCAGCCGGTGTCGTTGTCGAACGCCTGCCCACGCTGTGACCACCAGGTGTAGGGACCGTCGACGTCGCCCGCCAGGCCACGGTGGACATCCTTCCAGCCGATGTCCTCGCCGAAGAAGCGGTCAAAATAGGCACGTTCGTCAGGCAGGAAGCCGGCCTTCTTGACGTTGCCCTTCCAGTTCCTGATGTCCCGTTCGGTGTGGCCCACGTTGAGGTCCCCCACCACCAGTGCGTGATCGCTGTGCTTGGACAGTTCCGGCAGCCTGGTGGTCATGACATCCAAAAAGCGGTACTTGTCCACCTGCTTCGGGGTACCCACCTCGCCGGAGTGCACGTAGGCGCTGGCAACCGTCAGCTGCGCGGGGTTCCCCTCGGCGTCGGCCACCCTGAAGTCAGCCTCAACCCAGCGTCCGGCGGTGGCGAAGTAGTCATCGCCGATGCCGTTGCGGGTGTCCAGCGGTTCTTCGCGGGAAGCGATGGCTACGCCGGCGCGGCCCTTGGCCTCGGCTTCGGCGTGCAGGATGTGCCAGCCATCACCGAGCAGCTGGCGCACAATCGCGTCAGGGGCCCGGACTTCCTGGAGGCAGACAATGTCCACCTCGCGGGGCTCCAGCCATGCCGCCATACCGTTCTTGTAGGCAGCCCGGAGGCCGTTGACGTTGACTGATGCGATGCGAAGGTGGTCCTTCTTCAATGCCGAGATCACCCGCACTACTCTAGTCGATGATGGTTCCGCTGACCGGGTCGCCGGTGCCGCCGGCAGCGCGGATCATGTCGCGGGCGTTGGTGGCGGTGATCTCGATGGTCTCCAGCGCGCGGCGGATCGTATCCTGGTCCGCTGCCTCGCCCTTGGCACGTTCCTTCTCCACTACCTGGATCTGGACCTGGACGATCTTGAAGGAGTGGTCCAGCTTGAGGTCGCGGACTTCGTCCGCTTCGGTCCGCTCGTACACCACCCGGGTGCCGCCGTGGTCGGCCGAGGACGACGACGGCGCACGGCCGGCTGCGCTGTTGAAGGCGTTCTGGGCTTCCGTCAGCTTCGCGCCGGCTTTTTTGGCCGCCTTCTGGATGCTGAACACCACAAAGGCTGCGAGGGCCAGCCAGAAAGCGGCGATGATGGCGACAACCCAGCCCACGACGTCGTTCTGGTTCGCGGCAAAGATCACGGCAACGATGAACGCGATGACAAAGACCATCATTCCCGGGCCGCTGATCCGCAGCATGGAGAAGCCGCCCTTGGGCCGGCCGGACGGAGATTGAGTGTTACCCAGAGATCGCATGCGTCTATTGTCTCAAACGCAGCAGAGCCCCAGCGCACCTTCCACCCCCGGCGAACACTTGCACGCTCCCAACTAAGTAGCGCTATCTGTCGTTTTGAGCCTCCAAAACGACAGATAGCGCTACTTAGTTGGGCTGGGCACGGTTAACGGCCGATGGCGGCCCGCACCTCAAGTGGAGGTGCTGACCGCCGTCGGGCTTTGCTGTTGAGGAACGAAACTAGGCGGTTCCCGCCTGGCGCTCCGCGGTTTCCACCACATTGGCGAGCAGCATGGCGCGGGTCATCGGCCCCACGCCGCCCGGGTTCGGGGAGATCCACGAGGCGACGTCGGCAGCGGCGGGGTCCACGTCTCCGGTGACCACTGCCTTACCGTTGCCGTCGTCAACACGGCTCACGCCGACGTCGAGCACTATTGCGCCCGGCTTGAGGTCCGCTGCCTTGATCATGTGCGGGACTCCCGCGGCGGCGATCACGACGTCGGCTTGGCGGAGTTCGGCGGCCAGGTCCACGGTCCCGGTGTGCGCCAGGATGACCGTGGCGTTGACGTCCTTGCGGGTCAGCAGCAGCCCGACGGGACGGCCGATGGTCACGCCGCGGCCCACCACGAGGACGCGCTTGCCCTTGAGGCTGATGCCGTGCCGGGTGAGGAGCTCCACGCAGCCTTTGGGGGTGCACGGCAGCGGCGAGTTCATCGGTCCGCTGACGTTGGCCACCAGGCGGCCCAGGTTCATCGGGTGCAGGCCGTCTGCGTCCTTGACCGGATCCATGGCCTCCAGGATGACGTCCTGGTTGATGTGCTTGGGCAAGGGAAGCTGCACGATGTAGCCGGTGCATTCCGGGTTCCCGTTCAGCTCACGGACCACGGCGAGGAGTTCGTCCTGCGTGGTTTCCTCGGGGAGGTCGCGGCGGATGGACGTGATACCCACCTCGGCGCAGTCCTTGTGCTTGCCGCCCACATACCAGGTGCTCCCGGGGTCGGAGCCCACCAAAACGGTCCCCAGTCCGGGGGTGACGCCCTTGGCCTTGAGTGCGGCCACGCGTTCGGTCAGCTCGGCCTTGATGGCAGCGGCGGTGGCTTTGCCGTCAAGAATCTGTGCAGTTCCAGTTTCAGTGGTCATGGATTACCACTGCTCGTGCAGCGGGTACAGCGGGAAATCGGCGGCGAGCTTGTCCACGCGGGACTGCAGTGCCTCGACGTCCGTGGCGGTGCCGGCCTTCAGTGCAGTGGCGATGATCTCTGCCACCTCGGTGAACTCGGCAGCACCGAAGCCGCGGGTGGCCAGGGCCGGGGTGCCGATGCGCAGGCCGGAGGTGACCATCGGCGGGCGGGGGTCGAACGGAACCGCATTGCGGTTCACGGTGATGCCCACGGAGTGCAGGAGGTCCTCGGCCTGCTGGCCGTCGAGCTGGGAGTCGCGCAGGTCCACCAGGACCAGGTGCACGTCGGTGCCGCCGGTGAGGACGGAGACGCCGGCGTCGGCGACGTCGGACTGGTTGAGGCGGTCGGCGATGATCCGGGCGCCTTCCAGGACGCGTTCCTGGCGTTCCTTGAATTCCTCGGTGGCGGCGATCTTGAAGGCCACGGCCTTGGCCGCAATGACGTGCATGAGCGGGCCGCCCTGCTGGCCCGGGAAGACGTTGGAGTTGATCTTCTTGGCCCACTCCTTCTTGGCCAGGATCACGCCGGAGCGGGGGCCGGCGAGGGTCTTGTGCACGGTGGAGGTGACGACGTCGGAGTACGGAACCGGGCTCGGGTGCAGCCCCGCAGCCACCAGTCCGGCGAAGTGTGCCATGTCGGTCCAGAGCAGCGCGCCCACTTCATCGGCGATGGAGCGGAAGGCCGCGAAGTCCAGGTGGCGCGGGTAGGCGGACCAGCCGGCGATGATGACCTGGGGCTTCTCGGCGATGGCCTGCTCGCGCAGCTTGTCCATGTCAACGCGGAAGTTGTCCGGCTCCACCTGGTAGGCAGCCACGTTGTAGAGCTTGCCGGAGAAGTTCAGCTTCATGCCGTGGGTCAGGTGGCCGCCGTGGGCCAAGGACAGGCCCAGGATCTTGTCACCGGGAGCGATCATGGCGGACAGTGCTGCGGCGTTGGCCTGGGCACCGGAGTGCGGCTGGACGTTGGCGTACTCGGCACCGAACAGTGCCTTGACGCGGTCGATGGCCAACTGCTCTGCGATATCCACATATTCGCAGCCGCCGTAGTAACGGCGGCCCGGGTAGCCTTCGGCATACTTGTTGGTCAGGACCGAGCCCTGGGCTTCCATCACAGCGCGCGGGGCAAAGTTTTCGGAGGCGATCATTTCCAGGGTGCCGCGCTGGCGGCCAAGTTCCTGGCTGAGGACTGCTGCGATTTCGGGGTCAAGCTCGGCCAGCGACTGGTTGCTGACGGCGGCTGTTGTGGTGGCGGTAGTAGTCACGAAAAACTCCTGGCTAGGGATACGGGCACTGCTAAGGTCAGGCTACCGGCTGGCGCACATCACCGCCCCTTGATGACAGGGCGTGAAAGCGAACCGCACCCTCAGAGGGTGCAGTTCCGGTAAGACATGACCCTCGGCCCAGGCGTACGATCCGTGGTCTTCGTGATTGCCACTCCCTGGTGGTTAGCCACCCAACGCCAGTTGCGACCCCACCAGACTACCAAACGCGGGCGGGCCGCGCGGGTAGGCTTGTAGTCGTGACTGAAGAGCAGCTGAACCGAGCTTACGTATTGACATTGTCCTGCCCGGACCGCCCCGGAATTGTCCACGCCGTGGCCGGAGCGCTGCTGGTGGCGGGCTGTAATATTTTGGACTCGCAGCAGTATGGCAGCCCCGCAACCGGCAACTTCTTTATGCGGGTGGAAGCGACGACGACGGCCTCCCGGGCCGAGGTCCAGGCCGCCCTTGAGCCGGTGGTCCACTCCTTCGGCATGCAGTGGAGCCTCAACCCCGTGGGCCAGAAGGTGCGCACGCTCCTGATGGCCAGCACGTCCGCGCACTGCCTCAACGACATCCTGTTCCAGCAGCGCTCCGGCACCCTGCCCATCGAGATCCCGGCCATCGTCTCCAACCACCGTGACCTCGCCGGGCTGGCCGAGTTCTACGGCATCCCGTTCCACCACATCCCGGTCACCCCGGACACCAAGGCCCAGTCCGAGGACAAGCTGCGCGCCCTCATGGCCGAGCACGATATCGAACTGACCGTCCTGGCCCGCTACATGCAGATCATTTCGGATGACCTGTGCGCGGAGCTCACCGGCAAGGCCATCAATATCCACCACTCGTTCCTGCCGTCCTTCAAGGGCGCCAAGCCCTACCACCAGGCTCATGCCCGCGGCGTGAAGCTGATCGGCGCCACTGCCCACTACGTCACGGCCGCGCTGGACGAGGGCCCCATCATCGAGCAGGAAGTCATCCGCGTGGACCACGCCCGCACTCCGGAGCAGTTCGTGCAGATGGGCCGGGACGTGGAGGGCCGCACCCTGACGCAGGCCGTCCAATGGCATGCAGAACACCGGGTGCTGCTGGACGGCAACCGGACAGTGGTCTTTAACTAGGCAGTCTCTTATCTAGGTCGTGGTCCATGGACGCAGTTGAGAATGCAGTGGAGGAACCCGGCCGCGAACAGCGCCTCGCCGAGTTCTATAACCGCCGCGCGGCGTCCGGCACGGAACATCCGCTTGCGCCCCAGCGGGTAGAACAGCGTGAGCGGTTCATCTCGCTGCTCAAGGCCGAGGGCCGGCACAACGTCCTGGAGATCGGCTCCGGCATGGGGCTCGACGGCCTGGAGTTCGTCCGGGCCGGCATCCATTACACCGGCGTTGACCTCTCCGAGGAGCACGTCCGCAGGTCCCGGACGAAGGGCCTGGACGTCTCCGTGGCCAGCGCCCGGCAGCTGCCCTTCCCGGACGGGACCTTCCCGGCCCTCTGGACCATGAGCACGCTGCTACACGTCCCTGCCACCGATATCGACGGCGTCCTGCGCGAACTGGTGCGCGTCACGGCACGCGGCGCGCCCATCGCCGTCGGCCTCTGGTCCGGTGAGGATGAAGAGGTCCTGAACCCCGAGGACGACGTAGAACCCCGGTTCTTCAGCCGGCGCAGCGACGCGACGGTGCGGCAGGTCTTTGGCCGGCACGGTGCCATCGAGGACTTTGTCACCTGGCCGGAAGGCAACGGCGAGGAATCCGGCCCGGGCGCCGGGAACTGGACACAGCACTACCAGTTCCTGATCCTCCGCACCCCCGCCTCTCCCAACTGAGTAGCGCTATCTGTCGTTATGAGGGCTCATAACGACAGATAGCGCTACTCAGTTGGGGTGGGCGGATGTCCTAGGCTTGGCCCATGGCTCCTCTTCACACTTTCGCCGGGAACACCCCGGCCGTCCACGAATCCGCCTTCATCGCCCCGACGGCGTCGATCATCGGCAAGGCCACGCTCGCTGAGGATTCAAGCGCCTTCTATGGTGTGTCGGTCCGGGCCGACACAGCGGCCATCAGCGTCGGCGCCGGCAGCAACCTGCAGGACAACGTGGTGCTGCACGCCGATCCGGGCTTCCCCTGCACAGTCGGGGCCGGGGTCAGTGTGGGACATGCCGCCGTCGTCCATGGCTGCACTGTAGAGGACGACTGCCTGATCGGCATGGGCGCCACTGTGCTTAACGGCGCGGTGATCGGCACCGGCTCGCTCGTGGCAGCCGGCGCCGTTGTCCTGGAAGGGACTATTGTGCCGCCCCGCTCGCTGGTTGCCGGCGTCCCGGCGAAGGTACGGCGGGAACTCACCGATGAGGAGTTCGACGGCGTGAAGCAGAACGCCGTGCGCTACGTCGAGCTGGCGCGCGCGCACCGGGAGCTGCACGGCTAGTCGAGGCTGATGGGCCCGATGGCGTCCAGGAGTTCGCCCGGACCGGGGTTGCCCGGCGCCGACGTCCCGCCCAGGTGTTTCACCACACCCCACACCGCGTTCAGGCCGGTGGTTACGGCGCCTTCGGCCCAGCCCGCCGTGAAGGACACATCATCACCGGCAAGGAAGATCCCGCGCTGGGATTCGGGCAGCTTGTCCTGCTTGAAGTGCGTGAAGAGGCGCTGCTGGTAGCGGTAGTGCCCCGGCAGGTTCGCTTTGAAGGCACCCATGAAGTTGGGGTCCGCTTCCCAGGAAACGGTGATCGGCTGGCCCACGATGTGGCTGGCGATGTCCACGCCCGGGTAAATCTGCTCGAGCGAGTGCAGCATCAGCTCAACGCGTTCGTCGGCGTCCAGCGCCAGCCATTTGAGCGCGTCATCGTTCCACGTGTAGGACAGCAGGATCACGGCGGGCTTGTCCGGGCCGTCATCCAGGAGGTAGGTGGCCCTGTTCAACCGGTCCGTGAGGGTCATGGACAGGACCTCACGGCCGGTGTCCCGATCGATGTCCTTCCAGAACGGCCGGTCCACCATCACAAACGTCTTGGATGACTGCATGTAGTGCGAACGCTCGATCGCAGTCCACAGTTCGGCCGGGAACAGTGCCTCCTCGGTGTGGATGCGCGTGGACAGCAGCCAGGACTGGCACGTGGTGACCACGGCGGGGTAGCTGGCTTCGCGGCCCCAGCGCTCCCGGATCCGGAGGTCGCCGTCGGCATCGCGGCTGATCTTGTCCACGGCGCCGCGGGGCGTGCCGGAGTGGAGCGACGCCAGGGATGTTCCGTCCGGCCAGTGGGCCATGCCCGACGGCGCGTGCTGCCACAGTGCCTCGGGCAGCCGTTGGGCTCCCCCGCTGATGAGCCGGTGCTGGTCATCGGCGTCGGTGTAGACCACGCGGAGGATTTCCAGGATGGAGTTGGGGAAGTCGGTGTCCCAGCCGCCTGTGCCGAAGCCCACCTGGCCAAAGGCCTCCCGGTGGGCAAAGCCGGCTTCCTTGAATGACTCGCTCCCGGCGATGAACCCATAGAAGGTCTGCTCGTCCATGAGCGGCAGCAGCTCATTCCAGAGCTCCTTGATCCGGCCCGTGTCCCGGGCCCGGATGGCCTCCTGCATTTCGACGAACCTCGCGCCGTCGTTCACCGCGGCCTTCCAGGCATCGGCCACCTCGCGGAAGAACGGCGGCAGGTCCTGGGCGGTCTCGGCGTAGTACTTCTGGCCGGCCAGTTCGATCACGGTGCTGGACGTGACGGGTGCCAGCGGGTTGGGGAAATCCTGGGTGTCCAGCCCTAGCAGGTCCACGTAGTGGTAGAAAGCCCTGCCCGACACGGGGAACCGCATGCCGCCCAGATCGGCCACCACGCCGGGAGCGGACGGAAAACCGGCCGTCCGCAGGCGGCCGCCGATCTGGTCCGCTTCATAGATGACAGGGCGCAGGCCCAGCTTCATCAGTTCGTAGGCCGTGACGAGGCCCGAAAGGCCCGCCCCTACAACTGCCACCTCGGTGCCGTACAGCTCCGGCGGAACCGCGCCGAGCCCTGCCGGATGGGCGAGGTAGTGGTCGTAGCTGAACGGAAAATCGGGGTTCAGCATGGTGATGGGGCCAGCCTGGGTGCTGGATGGGTCAGAGGCCGGGAGTTCGGTGGCGACGGTCATGAAAGCTCTGCCTTTGTTTGTTCGGGGGTGGACAGCGTTGAAGATTCCGGCCTGCTCAGCTCACGGTATTCCTCGTGGCTCATGGAAGCCACCCTTGAATTGCGCCGGCCATAGCCGAAGTACGCCGCGATACCCACCATCATCCAGATGCCGAAGGTCACCCAGGTGTCGGCGCCCAGGTTGGCCATGAGGTAGGCGCACATGAGCGCTCCGAGGATGGGCGTGAGCGGAAATAGCGGGACCCGGAAGGTCCGCTTGAGTTCAGGCCGCACACGGCGCAGGTAGATGACGGCAACGTTCACCAGCGCGAAGGCGAAGAGGGTGCCTATGCTCGTGGCGTCAGCCAGGGCGCCGAGTGGAACCAGGCCGGCCGTGACTGCCACGAGGAGGCCCACGATCAGGGTGCCGGCAACCGGTGTGCCGGTCCTCGCGGAGACCCGGCCGAAGATTTTTGGAATGAGTCCGTCGCGGGCCATGGAGAGAAGAATGCGGGTTTGTCCGTAAAGGACAGTCAGCACGATGCTGGCGATGGCAAGGACCGCGCCGACGGCGAAGACCAGGGCGATCCACGGCTGTCCGGTGGTTTCCTCAAGGATCTTCACGAGTGCTGCTTCATTACCGTCGAACCAGCCCCAGGGACGGGCGCCGACGGCGGCGACGGCAACCAGGACATAGATGGTGGTGACGATCAGCATGGAGAGCATGATGGCCCGCGGCAAGTCGCGCTTGGGATTGCGGGCTTCCTCACCGGCCGTGGACGCCGCGTCGAAGCCGATGTAGGAGAAGAAGACGCTGGACGCGGCGGCTGAGACACCAGCAGCGCCCATGGGCAGGAGAGGCTCGAAGTTGCCGGCGCTGAAGGCGGTGAAAGCCACGGCGCAGAAGAAGATCAGGATTCCCACCTTGACCACCACGATGGCGGTGTTAATCCAGGCGCTTTCCTTGGCGCCGCGAACCAGCAGGATCATGGCGAGCAGAACGATGACCATCGCCGGGACGTTCACCACTCCGCCGTCTCCGGGTGGCTGGGAGATTGCGTCGGGCAGGAACTGGCCGAAGACCGCCAGGGACTCGTTCACGTACTGGCCGGCCCCAACTGCCACCGCCGCGACCGAGACTGCGTATTCGAGCACGAGGCACCAGCCACAGATCCAGGCCATGCCCTCGCCCAAAGTGGCGTAGCTGTAGGAATAGCTGGAACCTGCCACCGGAACCAGGCCGGCCATTTCGGCGTAGGACACCGCGGACAGCAGGGCGGCGAGTCCAGCGATGGCAAAGGAGATCCAGATGGCCGGCCCGGCCAGCGGAACCGATTCGCCCAGGATCACCAGAATTCCGGTTCCCAGGGTCGCGCCGACGCTGATCATGGTCAACTGGAAAACGCCGAAGCTGCGGATCAGGCGGGTGCCGCCATGGCCTGTTTCGGCTTCATTGACCATCTGTCCGATCGGCTTGCGGCGCAGCAGCTGCGCGGCCAGGCCGGGCCTGCCGGCAGGCGGTGCCGGCCGGCGTTCTGTGTAGGTGGGCACAGTCATCGTTGACGTCCGTTCGTGAGTAGTTGTCGTTTCCCCTCGCCCAGCTTAGGCATGTGAGCCACCTCTCATGAGTGTGCAAAATGACCTATAGTGTTCTGGCATGAGACGTAATGCACAACAGACCAGCACGCCTTCGGCAGTGCTTTCCGGCCGGGTCAGCGTTGATCTGGCCGCGATTTCCGATAATGTCCGCGCCCTCCGGAAACTCACTCCCGCACCGCACTTCATGGCGGTGGTGAAAGGCAACGCCTATGGCCACGGGCTTGTCGAGGTGGCGCAGGCTGCCCTGTCTGCCGGCGCTGACTGGCTCGGAACGGCACAGCTCACGGAGGCTCTTGCGCTACGCCGCGCAGGCATCACGGCGCCGGTGCTGTCCTGGCTGTACCTCGCCACAGCGTCCAGCGAGATCATTCGCGAAGCTGTGGAAAACGACGTCGACATGTCCTTGGGCAGCCCCGCCCAACTCGACGTTGTGGCCGGCATCGCCCGCACGCTCGGAAGGCCGGCCGCGGTCCACCTTGAGCTGGACAGCGGGTTGAGTCGCGGCGGCGCCCGCGCGGAAGACTGGGTTAACCTTGTGGCCGCTGCACGCAACGCCGAGCTCGAGGGGACCCTCACTGTCCGGGGCATCTGGACCCACCTGGCCTGGGCCGACGTACCGGCCCACCCCGGGAACGCCGCAGCGGTGGACGCCTTCGGGGAAGCCGTACGGCAGGCCAGGGAAGGCGGCCTGGAACCGGAGCTGAGGCATGTGTCCAGCTCTGCCAACATCCTGGACCGCCCTGAGTTTGCCTTCGACATGGTGCGGGCCGGGCTGGCCATTTATGGCCTGGCGCCCGCCGACCATCTTGACCCCGCGGATTTCGGGCTGCGCCCGGTCCTGACTGTCACGGCTCCCGTTGTGCTCGTGAAGAAGGTTCCGGCCGGCACCGGCGTGAGCTACGAACACCAGGCCATCACCCACGAGGCAAGGTATCTGGGGCTGATCCCCCTCGGCTATGCGGACGGCATCCCGAAAGGCATCTCAGGGCGCAGCATTGTCCAACTGGGCGGCAGGCGGGTGCCCGTGATCGGCAAGGTGTGCATGGACCAGTTCATGGTGGACCTCGGCCTGGAAGCCTGCGGAGTTTCCGTCGGCGACACGGCCGTGCTGTTCGGCGATCCGGACACCGGTGCGGCGAGCGCGGACGAATGGGGCTCGGCCATCGGCAGCCACGGCGACGAAATCATCAACCGGATAGCGCCGCGGCTGCCCAGGGCCTACGAGTGCCCCGACTACCAGGATCCTGAAGTCAGCGTGCCGCATGTCGCCTGAAGCTGCCGCGGGAGCGGGCACCAGAGCCGTAACGGGAAGAGGGACCGGCGCCGAGCCGATCAGCGCTGTCACGTTGGAGCAGTTCCTGGAAAAGTTGCCGCCGGAGTTAACGATCCTGCACGACGGCGGCAACGGTTCCGGCCTGCTGCGCTGGGTAGAGCCCAGCGAGCTGGAGGACCCCACGCCGTACCTGCTCGACGGTGAGTTCCTCCTCACGGCGGGTCTGCCGTTTGTGGGCGAGGCAGGCAACCAGGTCCGGGTCGACGCGTACGTGCGGCGTCTGGTGGGAGCCGGGGTGGGGGCCCTGGGCTTCGGGCTGGAACCCTACTTCGACGCAGCGCCGGAGGCACTGGTGAAGGCCTGCGTCCGGCATAACCTGACTCTGGTTCAGGTACCAAGCACTGTGCCGTTCGCTGCCATCGGGCTGGAATTTTCGCAGCTGCTCGAATCGGATAACGCCAAAGCCTTCAGGCAGCTGGCGGACATCAACCGGCAGCTGATGCGCGCAGTCCTCTCCGCCCGCCCCGAGCATGAACTCCTGGCCGCACTGGCCCAGCGGGTTCCCGTGTGGGCGGTGCTGGTCGGCGCGGACGGAAGGGTCCGCGCCCGGGCGGGCACCGGCGTCGAACTTCCCGCCCTGCAGCAGATCCTCGACCGGCTGCTCAGCGGCAGCGGCCCCCGGGTGGAAATGGATTCCTTCGACATTCCCGGCTCTGCCCTGGTGTTCGGGCATCCGCTGCGCAGCACGCGGGACGCCACCCTCGGCGCTTTGATCCTCGGGACGGACAGGGCGCTGACCCCGGCGCAGAACAGTGTGGTGTCCTCGGTAGTGGGGCTGCTGGAACTGCTGGTGCGACAACGCACCAGCGGCTCGCTCGCCCCCAGCCAGCTGGCAACGGCGCTGCTGCTGCATCCGGAGAGCCTGGCCGCCGGCTCAACCCGGCAGCTGAACGTCCTCAGGGACCTCCTGGCGCAAAGCGTTTCCGGAACCCGGTCCGGTGCCCTCCGGGTGGTTCAGGGCGTGCGGGCGGACGCGTCGGCGCCCGCGCCGGCCGATGGCCCTGTCAGGGAACTGCTGCAGTGGCGCAGGCTGTTCGACACGAAGATGGTGGAACTGACGGACTACGGGTTTGCCGCCGTCACCCGGCTCAAGGTGGACGACACGCTGCTGCATGAGGTGGAGGAGCTGGGCTGGCGCCTGGTGGTGGGCGATCCGACGGAAATGGCCGGACTTCCTGCCGCGTACCAGCGTGCGGCGTCGCTGCGGCCCCGCGTCCAGGCCAGCGGACAAAGTGTGCGCGTGGATGACGTCACGTGGTCGGTCACGGGGCTCTTGGGCCGCAGCGCCGGCACCATGCTTGCCGCCCGGTTGCTGGAACCGATCCTGGCGCAGGAGCCTGACCGAATCAGCTCCCAACTCAGTGTCCTGAAGTCGTGGCTGGGCGAAAACGGCAACTGGGATGCCACTGCCAAAGTCCTGGGGATGCACCGGAACAGCGTGCGGCGCCAGATCAATGCACTGGCCGAGCTGCTGGCCATGGACCTTGGTTCCGCCCACGTGCGGGCGGAGCTGTGGATTGCCCTGCAGTATGTGGACGGCCTGGAGGACCGGATGGTTCAGATGCCCCAGGACCGGTAGAGCTCCGGGCGGCGTTCCCGGAGATAGGGCATCACGTCACGGGTAATCCGGGCGGCGTCCGGATCCACCTCGGCGAACAGGAGTTCGGGCCCCGGTCCCGCCGTGGCCAGCAGCGAACCATCCGGTCCGGCAATGACACTGCCGCCGAGGAATTCGCAGCCGTCCTCGGTTCCTGAGTGGTTGGCATAGGCGATGGTCAGCTGGCTTTCCAGCGCGCGGGCCCGGAGCAGCACTTGGGGAACCGCCTCGAAGCCGTGCGCCAGAGCGGTCGGCACCAGGAGCAGCTCTGCCCCGCCCAGCGCGGCGGCCCTGACCGATTCCGGAAATTCCACGTCGTAGCAGATCACCATTGAGGTCCGGAATCCGTTGAAATCGACGACGGCGGGAGCGGCTTCGGCGGGGCTGAACGCCGCGCGTTCGTCATCGCCAAAGAGGTGCACTTTTGCGTAGGTGAGAAGCTCAACCCCGGCGCTGTCCACGAGCGTGGAGGTGATGTGCCAGCTGCCCCTTTCCGTGACTGACGGCAGGCTGTAGACCAGTCCGATCCCGTGGCGCCGCGCGATGCCTGCCAGCGTCCCCCTGATGGCGGGAAGCCCGGTGGGGTCCAGCTCCGCGCGGAGCCGCAGCGGCGCGTAGCCCACGGGAAACAGCTCCGGGGTGACCAGGACTGCTGCGCCCTCCCCGGCGGCCGCCCGGGCAGCCGCATCCAGGGCGGCACAGTTTGCATCCACATCGAGTACGCGGGCGTTTGCCTGCATCAGGGCCAGCAGCACCGTTTCCACCTCACATGATCGGGACGGCCACAGGAAGTATGCGTCCGCTTTTTCCAGCCTAGCCACCGGGCCTGAACGGCATCCGGGGCCAATTGCACCGGCCGAAGCCACAGGAGGGACGGATCGTCCTATCTTTTTGTCTCATCCGGCAGACTCCTTGCGTTAACTTCTTGACTGCAACCGTCAATGTAGGGCAGTCTTCTTTTCATGTCCGCCACACCGCGCTCGACGAGGAGCAAGCCAAAAAATCCGGGATCCCAGTCAGCCCTCCGGCAACTGAACCAGCAACGGATCATCGAGACCCTCATGAGCGGCCCGTCCACCCAGGCCGAGCTTGCGCGCCAGACCGGCCTCTCCACCGCCACGGTGTCCAACATCGTCAAAATCATGCAGGACGCGGGCCTGGCGTCAACCGAGCCGATCACCAGTTCCGGCCGCAGGGCACTCAACGTAAGACTAAACAGCAACGGCGCGGTGGCAGTGGGAATCGATTTCGGCCGGCGGCATCTCCGAGTGGTCCTGGCATCCCTGAGCTACCACGTGATCGCCGAGGAATCCGTCCTGCTGTCGCTCGGCCACCAGGCCGAGGAAGGCATCCGGGCAGCCGTCGGACTACTGGACAAACTGCTGCAGCAAAGCGGCGTGGACCGGACCCTGGTGGTGGGCGCCGGCGTCGGAATTCCCGGCCCCATCGACCGCCGGACCGGCACCGTGGCGCAGGGCGCTATCCTCCCCGAATGGGTGGGCATCAACATCCTCCAGCATCTGGAGGAAAAGCTCAATATCCCCGTATTCGTTGACAACGACGCCAATCTTGGCGCTTGGTCCGAGGTCACTTGGGGGCCGCATTCGGGCGTGAGCAACCTGATGTTCCTCAAGATCGGATCGGGCATCGGCGCGGGCCTGATCCTCAACGGCGCGCCGTACTACGGCAACGTCGGCATTACGGGCGAAATCGGCCATGCAACGATCCACGAGCACGGGCTGGTGTGCCGCTGCGGTAACCGTGGCTGTCTGGAGACCATCGCCTCCACTACCACCATGATGGAGCTGCTGGGCCGCGGCGAAGACCCGCCCCTGACGCCGGCGGACATCGTGCGCAAAGCCCTGGCGCGCGACTCCGCCACGCTCAGGGTGGTGGATGATGCAGGCCTGGCAGTGGGACGCGCCCTGGGCAATGTGGCCAATCTGATCAACCCTGAAGTGATCGTGGTGGGCGGTCCCCTCGCGGGGCTGGGCGACCTGCTGCTCGACCCCATTCGGAGGGGGCTTATCCGGCATGCAGTGCCGGTGATCGGCGAGACCACCAAGCTGACGATGTCCTCACTTGGGGACCGCGCGGAGGCCCTGGGGGCTGCCGCGTTGGTGTTCCAGCATGCCGGGATCCGGCGAACGTAGCCGTTTTGTTATCCGGCAATTGCGTTAAAGACTTGACGACAACGGGTGTGATCCAGTTTACTTTTTCATCAGACGCCCCTGCGCTTTGCGGGGCGGACAAAGAAGTCATGCATTGGAGGCGTAAGGGCAAATGACGTCCCAGACCACGCACACTGACCCGGTCATCCTGGAGATGCGTTCCATCACCAAGGAATTTCCCGGCGTCAAGGCATTGTCGGAAGTGAGCCTCCGGGTCAAAGCCGGCGAGATTCACGCTATCTGCGGCGAAAACGGCGCCGGCAAATCCACGCTGATGAAGGTGCTTTCGGGCGTCTACCCGTACGGCAGCTACGACGGCGACATCGTATACCAGACCGAGGTCCAGCAGTTCAAGGACATCCGCGCCAGCGAGCACGCCGGCATTGTGATCATCCACCAGGAGCTGGCCCTGATCCCGGAACTGTCCATCATGGAGAACATCTTCCTGGGCAACGAACCGACCAAACGCGGCGTCATCAACTGGGCGGAGGCCCGGCAGCGGTCCACGGAGCTGCTGGCCCGGGTGGGACTCAGGGAAGACCCGGACACCCCCATCAAGGAGATCGGCGTCGGCAAGCAGCAGCTCGTGGAGATCGCCAAGGCCCTGAACAAGTCAGTCAAGATCCTCATTCTGGACGAGCCGACCGCGGCGCTGAACGAATCCGATTCCCAGCACCTCCTGGACCTGATGCTGGGCCTCAAGGCCAAAGGCATCACCTCGATCATCATTTCCCACAAGCTCAACGAGATCGAGCAGATCGCCGATTCCATCACCATCATCCGGGACGGCAAGTCGATCGAAACGCTCGACGTCAAGGCCGACGGCGTCGACGAGGACCGCATCATCAAGGGCATGGTGGGCCGGGCCCTGGAGTCCCGCTTCCCCGACCACACCCCCAAGATCGGCGAAGTGTTCTTCGAAGTGAAGGACTGGTCCGTTGGCCACCCCGCCATCCAGGACAGGCTGGTCTGCAAGAGCTCAAACTTCTTTGTGCGGCGCGGCGAGATTGTGGGATTCGCCGGGCTGATGGGTGCCGGCCGTACCGAACTGGCCCGCTCCGTCTTCGGCCGCTCCTATGGCCGGTTCATCAACGGCCATGTATATAAGGACGGCAAGGAAGTTGTCCTCAAAAACGTCCGGCAGGCGATTGACGCCGGACTGGGTTATGTGACCGAGGACCGAAAGTCCCTGGGCCTGAACCTGCTCGATGACATCAAGGCCACCACCGTTTCAGCGAACCTCAAGAAGATCAGCCGAAACAGCGTGGTGGACACTGCCAAGGAATTCGAAGTTGCCGAGCAGTACCGCAAGGCGCTGCGTACCAAGACGCCCTCTGTGGAGGAAGGCGTCGCCAAGCTGTCGGGCGGCAACCAGCAGAAGGTGGTTCTGGCGAAGTGGATGTTCACGGACCCGGACCTCCTCATTCTGGATGAACCGACGCGTGGCATCGATGTGGGCGCCAAGTACGAGATCTACGGCATCATCCAGCAACTGGCCAACCAGGGCAAAGGCGTGGTGGTCATCTCATCCGAGCTGCCCGAGCTGCTGGGTCTTTCCGACCGCATCTACACCATCTTCGAGGGCGCCATCACCGGGGTCCTGAATAAGGAGGAAGCGAGCCAGGAAAGCCTGATGAAACTCATGACCTCCGCCCGTAAGGCCGCCTGACCCTCTGGAATCCTCCAGATCCTTCCAGATACAAGGACTGAAACAATGAACGCGCTCAAGAAGCTGTTTGGCGGCAATACCCGCCAATTCGGGATGATCTTCGCCCTGGTCGCACTGATCGTCTTTTTCCAGATCACCACAGAGGGCCGCACTCTCACTCCGGGCAATGTCATCAACCTCTTCAATGGCAACTCGTACATCCTCATCCTCGCCATCGGCATGGTGCTGGTCATCATCGCCGGTCACATCGACCTCTCCGTAGGATCCGTGGCCGCGTTTGTGGGCGTGACAGTGGCCCTGGCCATCCGCGACTGGGGTATCCCCTGGTACGCCGGCGTGCTGCTGGGCCTGCTCCTGGGTGCCCTGATCGGTGCGTGGCAAGGACTTTGGACGGCGTACGTAGGGATCCCCGCCTTCATCGTCACCTTGGCCGGCATGCTCCTGTTCCGTGGCTTCAACCAGTTCGTGGGCAAGTCCAACACCATCCCGGTACCCAATGACTTCCAGTACCTGGGTTCCGGCTACCTTCCTGAGGTTGGGCCCAGCACCGGCTACAACAACCTCACCCTGCTGATCGGCCTCGCTGCAGTCGCCTTTGTGATCTTCAGCGAAATCCGCCGCCGCCGGACCGCGAAGGTGCTGGGCGCCGAAGTGGCAGAGACCTGGGTGGTCGTCCTGAAGCTTGTCCTGGTCTGCGCGGCCATCCTGTACGCCACGTACCTCTTCGCCACCGGCCGTCCGGGCACGTCCTTCCCCATCCCCGGCCTGATCCTCGCCGTCCTGGTCCTGATTTACGGCTTCGTCTCTTCCAAGACCGTGGTGGGTCGCCACATTTACGCCGTGGGCGGCAACCGGCATGCAGCCGAACTCTCCGGCGTCCAGTCCAAGAAGGTCAACTTCCTGGTCATGATGAACATGTCCATCCTGGCTGGCCTCGCGGGCATGATCTTCGTGGGGCGCTCCACCGCTTCGGGCCCGTTCGACGGCGTCGGCTGGGAACTGGATGCCATCGCCGCAGTCTTCATCGGCGGCGCGGCCGTGACGGGCGGCGTGGGCACCGTGATCGGTTCCATCATCGGTGGCCTGGTCATGGCAGTCCTGAACAACGGCTTGCAGCTCCTCGGCGTCGGCGCCGACCTCACCCAAATCATTAAGGGCCTGGTCCTGCTGATCGCAGTGGCGTTCGACGTCTACAACAAGTCTCAGGGCAAGCGGTCCATCATCGGACTGATGATGAACAACTTCAACCGCCCAACCGGCGGGCCCGGCACACCCCTGCAGCCCGACGAAACCACCTCCACCAAGGAAACGATCGCCAGGGAAGCCTGAGCGATGCAGGTTCCGGAACCAATACCCTCAAAGAGAAAGTGGACCAAGAAATGCGAATGATTGGTAAAGCAGGAAAGGCAGCAGCGATAGCTGCAATCGCAGCACTGGCGATGACGGCCTGCGGACGGGCCGAACCCGGCACCACCAGCACCACCGGAGCCGGCGGCTTCGAGCAGAACTCCTCCATCGGCGTCGCGCTTCCCCAGAAGACCAGCGAAAACTGGGTGCTGGCGGAGAAGCTCTTCAACGATGGGCTCTCCGGCGCCGGCTTCAAGCCGGACGTGCAGTTCGCCAACGGCGGCGTCTCCGAGCAGCAGAACCAGATCAGCGCCATGATTACCAAGGGCGCCAAGGTGATCATTGTCGGTGCCATCGACGGTGCCCAGCTGGGTACACAGCTGAAGCAGGCGAAGGACTCCGGCGCGACGATCATTGCTTATGACCGGCTCCTGCTCAACACGGAGAACGTGGACTACTACGTGGCCTACGACAACTTCAAGGTGGGCGTGCTGCAGGGCCAGGCGCTGCTGGACGGCATGAAGGCCAAGAAGCCGACCGGCCCCTACAACGTCGAGCTCTTCGCCGGGTCGCCGGATGATGCCAACGCGAAGGTCTTCTTCGACGGGGCCATGAGCATCCTGAAGCCCAAGATCGACGACGGAACGCTCAAAGTTGTCTCCGGCCAGACCACCTTCGAACAGGCAGTCACCCAGGGCTGGAAGGCAGAGAACGCCCAGCGCCGCGCCGACACCCTGCTGACCGGCTCCTACGGGACCGCTGCCCTGGACGGTGTCCTCTCACCGAACGACACCTTGGCCCGCGCTGTCCTGACTTCTGTCAAGGCCGCCGGTAAGCCGCTGCCCATCATCACCGGCCAGGACTCGGAAGTTGAATCCGTCAAGTCCATCCTTGCCGGCGAGCAGTACTCCACCATCAACAAGGACACCCGCAAGCTCGTTGAGCACGCAATCGTGATGGTCAAGGATCTCCAGGCAGGCAAGACGCCTGAGATCAACGACGACAAGTCCTACAACAACACGGTGAAGACCGTACCCGCTTTCCTGCTGCCGCCGGTCATCGTGACCGCCGCCAACGTGAAGACGGCCTACGTGGACGATCCGGTACTGGGCCCGCTGACCAAGTAACGCGGTCTAAGTAACGCGGTCTAAGTAACGCGGTCCGCCGGTCACCACCGGTTTACATAGAATGCCCCGGCTCCCCCACAGGGAGCCGGGGCATTCCGCATTCCAACGCTCTCTCACTTAATGCACGCTTTTCACTAGCGCTCTCTCACTGCCCGCCGCCTTTCACAGCCCAAACACAGCTTCGGCCGCCTTCCTGCACAGGCCCCGAAGCGAGGGTAGGAGCAGATGCCGGCCTTCCGCCGGCCCCAGATCCTAGGAGTATAGTGAGCGTCCTTGCCCGGAGTGTTGGCAATGCCTTCAGAAACAAGGTCCGAACAGCCGCGGTGGTGGCACTCCTGGCCGTCGCGATCGGACTTGCACTGGCCATGCTGGTGGCCAACCAGGCCGTCGGAGCCAAAGTCCAGGAGCTGAACGCGTCCGTCGGGACCGTCCTGACCGTCAACCCGGCCGGCGGCCAGGGCGGTCCCGCCGGACAGAACGCCACCACGTTGACCACCAGCCTTACCGCAGCCATCGACGCTGGCACCCTCGGTGGACGGAACCAGCCCGCAAACGGCACCACCGGAACCACCACCGCGCAGCCGGTACGCTCCCTCCCGATCACTGCAACCGGAATCGGCGGCGAAGTGGACACCATCGGCAAGAGCCTGACCATCACCGAAGGCACCGGGCTCGGCGACTACACGGCTGAATCCGCCAACGCCCTCCTGGGAACCACTCTGGCCGAGAAGAACAACCTGACCATCGGCTCCACGTTCACCATCAACGAGCAGACGTTCACTGTGGCCGGCCTCTTCGACTCCGGCCCTACGTTCGGCAACAACGCCCTTTACCTGACCCTCCCCACGGCCCAGACCGTGGCGGAACTGCCGGGCGAGCTGTCCTCGATGATTGTCACGGTGGACGGCATGGAAAACCTCGAGGCCGCCAAGGCCGCGCTTGAGTCCGCCCTCGGCACCGACAAAGCCGACGTCACGCAGGGCCAGAACCTGGAGTCGGCGGTCAGCTCGCTCGGCAGCGTCAAGAACATCTCCTTCATCGCCTTCGTAGCTGCCCTGGGCACCGCCGGACTGATCATCCTGCTGATCATGGTCATGCTGGTCCGCGAACGCCGCCGGGAAATCGGTGTTCTGAAGGCGATCGGAGCACCCAACCGCACCATCGGCCTGCAGTTCGTGCTGGAGGCACTGGTCCTCGTGGCCATGGGCAGCGCGGTGGGCGCCGCCGTCGCCTCCTTTGCCAGCGGCGGCATCGCTTCCGCGCTGATCAGCACCAACACCACCACGACGGCGGCCACCACCACCGGTCGCGGGGCCGCCATGGCCGGCGCTGCAGGCGGCGCCGGAATGCCGGGCGGCGGTGCTGGCTTCCCCGGCGGCGCTGGCCTTCCCTCCGGGAACCCCCTTGGTGGCGCTTCCCAGCTGCTGACATCGGTCACCGCCAGCGCCTCCCCCGGCGTCATCGCCGCCGGCATCGCAGCGGTGTTCGGCGTGGCCATCATCGGCGCGCTGGTCCCTGCACTGCTCACGGCACGCATCCGTCCCATCGAAGTCCTGCGAGGAGAATAGCCATGATTGAAGTCAAGAACCTGGTCCGCACTTTCAACTCCGGTGACCGCACCATCAAGCCGGTCAACGACGTCAGTTTTGTTCTGGAGCAGGGCACGCTGGCGTCCATTGTCGGCAAGAGCGGCAGCGGCAAGAGCACACTGTTGTCCCTCCTGGGTGCGTTGGACAAACCGACCAGCGGAGACGTCGTCGTCAACGGCGTGAGCCTGGCCGGGATGCCGGACGGCAAGCTGACCGAGTACCGGCGCCGGGATATCGGGTTCGTTTTCCAGCAGTTCAACCTGATCCCGAATCTTTCGGCGATGGACAACGTCATGCTGCCCATGGAGTTCGCGGGCGTGCGCAGGACCGAGCGTCGGCAGCGGGCAACGGACCTTCTGGAGCAGGTGCAGCTGGACCCGGAGAAGCAGGTGCGCCGCATCAACCGGCTGTCCGGCGGCGAGCAGCAGCGCGTGGCGATTGCCCGGGCGCTGGCCAACGAACCCAAGCTGATCCTCGCTGACGAGCCCACCGGCAACCTGGACGAGCAGACCGGTGACCACATCATCGAACTGCTCAGCTCGCTCAGGCGTGACCACAACACCACCATCCTTGTGGTCACCCACGACAAGGCGTTGGCCAACAAGACGGACCGCCGCTTCAGGCTCCAGCAGGGCAGACTGACGGAAGAACCGGCGCGCGCCTTGGTCTGACGCCCGCACTGGTCTGAATGAGAGGATGGGCACCATGAGCGCGCCCATTGCCACACCGTGGCTGTCCACCCAGTCCGACCCGGATCCCCGGTCTGCCACCGGAAGACGCCTGCGGTGGGGCGTCATAGCCACCGGCGGGATCGCGCGGTCAGTGTCGCAGGACCTGGCACTGCTCCCAGACGCCGAGCTCTATGCCGTCAGTTCCCGCTCACCGGGCACTGCGGAGAGTTTCGCGGCGGACTACGGTTTCGCCAAGGCCTACGGGGACGACGACGGCGTGCCCGGCTACCAGCGGCTGCTCGCCGATGACTCGGTGGACGTTGTCTACGTCGCAACACCGCACGCCCAGCACCACCAGATTGTGCTCGCTGCGCTTAATGCGGGCAAGCACGTCCTGTGCGAAAAGGCGTTCACCATCAACGGCAGGGAAGCGAGCGAACTCGTCGCGCTTGCCCGGGAACGGAAGCTCTTCCTCATGGAGGCAGTGTGGTCCCGCTTCCTCCCGGGCATGCAGCGGGCGTTCGAGATTGCCGCGTCCGGGGAGCTCGGGGACGTGCACTGGGTGACCGCTGACCTGGGTTTTCCCGCACCGTATTCCCCTACGTCCAGGCTGTGGGCCAGGCAGGACGGTGGCGGTGCCCTCCTGGACATCTCGGTCTACCCCCTGCTGTGGGCAGTGGGAACGCTGGGGTTCCCGCAGACCGTCAGTGCCACCGGCTTCATTAATGACGACGGCGTGGACGCCCAGAATGCGCTGACGCTCGGCTACAACCATGGTGCCCAGGCCCAGCTGACGTCCTCGCTCCTGGCGTACGGTCCGCGGACTGCCACCGTGGCCGGCAGCCTGGGCTACCTCCAGAGTGTCGGTTCCATCAACAATCCGCGGGAGTTGGTGATCGGCGTCGGACGGGAGGGCCTGCGCACGGAGGCGTTCGACGTCGTCGGCATCGGCTATACCTACGAACTGCGCGAGGTGACCCGCTGCATCCAACAGGGCCTGACCGAGAGCCCGGTCATGCCGCTGGAGGATTCCATCAAAACCATGCGGCTCTTTGACGGAGTGCGCGGGCAGCTGGGCGTCAGCTACCCGAACGATGCCCACTGATCGTTATGGCCTATGATTTTTTTGTAACAGGCTTGACAATCATCTTTCGGTTATCGATGACTGAGTGACAAATTAGTAAGCTTGCTGGATTTATTTTCAGTTTCCCTAGACTTCCTGCACGCGAGAGTCTTACGCTGATGAAATCGTAGGTCTCAACGATGCTGGGGGTGGTACGCATGGCTAAATTCCGTTCGCCATGGCGTGCGCTCCGGCCGCTTCTCCTCGCAGGTGCAGTGACTGCCACTTGGCTGACACTTTCCGCTTCAGCCGCAACAGCTGACTCCTCGAGAGATTCAGGATCCCTTCTGGGCGGCCTTTCTTCATCGGCCGCGTCCCCGGCTCCTTCTCCCAACGGACTCCTGCAGCCCGTTGTGGGAAGCGTGGCGGGCACAGCGGACCACCTGATAGCCCCATTACCCGTAGTGAACAGCGTGGTTCCGGCTGGCACCGTCACTTCCGTGGCCGTCCCGATTGCCGGAGTGGTCGATACGGCTGCCGATGACCTGATCGAGACCGTCGCTCCGCCACTCGCCGAAGCGGTCCCCGTTCTTGAACCCGCGCTGCAGCCCCTGGTCGATCTGGTGGATGCAACCGTGGCGGCCGTGCCGGTCACGCTGCCCGACCTGATCGTTGACGGGATTGCCGTCGCCGGTGAGGCCTCCACCAGCACGGATGCCGCCGCGGGACCAACTGCAGGTGCTGAGCACAGCGCCGATGATGCGCCGGGCCGCTCCACCAACACTGCAGACCACTTTCGGGCCGCCACTGGCACGTCGTCCGCGCTGGCTAAGACCAGCGCACGAACGCTCCCGGCTGCGCCCGGAATTACGTGGACAGTCGACCCGTCCATGCCTCCGGCTCCAGCCCCGGCAGGACCTGCATCGGGGGCAGGGGGTGGCGCCTCGCCATCCGGCCCCTCAGGCTCTGCTGCCTGGCTGAATGAGTTCGGTTTTGACCTGCCGCTCCCGGGATCCTTCCCGGTCAGCGGATCACCTCAGCATGTCCCTTCGCCGGTGTCATTCGACCCCGGTTCCTCTCCTGACTAGTTGAGCCCCCTGCCCTTCATGGGCAGAACACGGCCTCAAGGCGCTGAACAGCACCCCAAATCAACTCTTCAGGAGACATCACCATGAATTGCAACCTTCGTAGGGGGCTGCTTAGCACCCTCTTTGCCCGGCGGGCTACTAGCCTTCGGCGCCACCGCGGCCAGCGCCGCGGACACAACCAGCGGACCGGACCTCACGGCCTCCGCACTGGTCTCAGCGGCGACGTCCGCAGATTCGACGTCGTTGGGCCTGCTGGGTGGCTCAACGCAGTCGGACACTGCTGACGTCGCCGCTGTGGTCGACGTCAACCTCGGTCTCGGCGGCACCGACGGGAGCGGAACCACCGCCGACGTTGCCGCAGCAGCCGACATAAACCTCGGCCTGGGCACGTCCGGCGTTCTTGACGGCTCGAATGTTGTTATTGATGCATGCGTCATCTTCGGCGGCGGCGATGGCTGTGGAACCCCAGGTACTGAAACCCCCGGTACGGAAATGCCCGGTACGGACACAACGGACCCAGGAACCGGCACGACGGGTGACACGGACACAACGGACCCAGGAACCGGAACCACCGGCACCACCGATCCGGGAACCGGAACGACCGGCACCACGGGAGGTGGCACGACCGGTATCACTGTTGTTCCCGCCGGCACCACCACCGGTTCGGTATCTTCCGCAGCAAACACCATGGGCAACACCTCAGGCCAAGGCGGCACGGCCGCCCTAGCCAAGACGGGCATGGATGCTTCACTGATCCCTCTAGTCGTCATCCTGCTGCTTGCCGGACTGCTGATGCTCAAGCGGCGTCGGAAGGCCTAGCGGCCTCCGCACTCAGCGGACTGCGACGGCTAAGACCGTCAACGCACCGGCTCCGCCGTTCGGGGCCTAGCCAACTGTTCGGATAGGAGGTGGCAACCAGAGAGCTCAACTACCAGCACTTGTCCTTGTGACCGGAGGTCCGGCTGAGAAAGTCCCAATCACTTCTTAGCCGGGCCGCCGGCGTGCCGGCAGACGGCTTAAGGGATGCCCTGCCAGCCGGTATTATTGAGCAGGAATAGTGCCGCAGCGCACCGGGAGGAACTGGTCATGGTGGCGGATTCGCCTAGCTCCATTAAGAATGAAGTGCTCGGCGAACGCTATCGGCTGGCGGACGTAATCGGCCGCGGCGGCATGTCATCCGTCTACCGCGCCCGGGACGAAAACCTCGGCAGGGATGTCGCTCTGAAGCTCTTCGCCCCACAGGCACCGGATGCCAATGAGCTCAGGCGCCAGGAAGCCGAAATCCAACTGCTGGCAACGCTCAACCATCCCAGCCTGGTCACGCTGTTCGATGCAGGCATCGATACCCGTGTCCTGGACGAACCTCGGCCGTTCCTGACCATGGAGCTCGTGGAGGGCCAGGACCTCCGCAGCCGGATCAGGCACAGTGCAGTTCCCTTGGACGAGCTTGCAGTCATCGGGGCAGGCGTAGCTGACGCGCTGGCCTACGTGCACAGCCTGGGCATCATCCACCGCGACATCAAGCCCGGGAACATCTTGCTCGTGAAGATCCGTCCGGGCGAACCTTTACGACCAAAACTCACGGATTTTGGCATCGCCAGGATGGCGGATTCAGCCCGGCTGACCGCCACGGGAACCATGGTGGGGACGGCCGCATATCTCAGTCCGGAGCAGGCCATGGGTTCTCCCCTGTCGCCCGCCACGGATATCTACTCGCTGGGTCTGGTACTGCTGGAATGCGTCAAGCAAACCGTTGAGTTCCCGGGCAGCGCCGTGGAATCCGCAGTGGCCAGGTTGCACCGGGCACCCGAGATCCCCGCTGACCTTCCGGCGGAGTGGGCTGATCTGATCCGTTCAATGACTGCCATCGAACCGCTGGAACGTCCCGTGGCGTCCGATGTTGAATCCGCTCTGCGTCAGGCCCTGGTGTCACCCGTGTCCGCACCGGGCGAGCTCGCGGCGGAGACAACCCGTGTACTCCCGGCCATGCCGTTCAGGCCGCCGTCCATCGCCATCACCGCGGAATCAGATCTGCCTGTAGTCCGGTCCAGCAAGGGCCAGTTGGACATCACCCGCGGTCCTGACGCGCGGGGCTGGGTCCCGGACTTGTCTCGTCTCCGCCACGCCGGAAGGCGGTTCTGGACGGTCACCGCACTGGGCATGCTCGCCGCTGGAGCAGCCGCGGCGGCGCTGACCTTGGGCCTGGCACCTCAGCCAACGCCCGACGTCGTTCCTTACCCCGCCGTCACCGGCACCTTGGGCGACCACCTCAAGGAACTTCAGGAGAGCGTGGAACCATGAGCCCTGCACCGAAGCACCGCGGGCGTTCGGCCACTGCCAAATGCCTGACAGCTGCAGCAGCATTTCTGCTCGCCGGTTCACTGGCAGCGTGCGGTCCGGCTGAGGCCAGCCTTCAACGTGATGCCGCCCGCCAACTCCAGGAACGAGTCCTCGGCGTCACCCAGGCCTCAGCGAATAATGACCCCGCTGGCGGATTGGCAGCTTTGGATAGCCTCGAGGCCGACCTCGCGTCCGCTGCGCGGACCGGGCAGGTTTCCGAGGAACGCCGGCGCAGCATCACGACGGCCGCCACTGCCGTCCGGGCAGACCTGACGGCGGCCAAGGCCGTAGCCGACGCCGCAGCAGCGAAGGCTGCGGAGGACGCGGCCGCAGCGCAAAGGCAGGCGGACGCCGATGCGGCCCAAAAAGCAGCCACCGCGCCGGTAGCTCCCGCGCCCACAGACGACAAGGGAAATAGAGGCAAAGGCAAGGACGACGACTGACGGGCAGACGGACGGCCCGTTGTGTATTAACTCACCCGTGCTTCATCCGCTCCCGTCGGCCATACGAGAAAGGCGGCGTCCCGGTTTCCCGGGGCGCCGCCTCCTAACGTTCGTTTCCGCTTAGTTCAGCGTCGCAATGACCTTGTTCAGCGTGGCGGACGGACGCATCACGGCCGAGGCCTTGGCCTCGTCCGGACGGTAGTAACCGCCGACGTCCACCGCTGAGCCCTGCACCGCGGCCAGCTCGCCCACGATAGTGTCCTCGTTGGCGGAAAGCTCCTTGGCCACAGCCGCGAACGATGCCGCCAGCTCCGCATCCTCGGTCTGCTTGGCCAGTTCCTCAGCCCAGTAGCGGGCGAGGAAGTAGTGGCTGCCACGGTTGTCCAGTTCGCCCGCGCGACGGCTCGGGGACTTGTTTTCCAGCAGGAAAGTTCCCGTCGCCTTGTCCAGGGTGTCTGCCAGGACCTGCGCGCGGGCGTTGTTCGTGGTGGTGGCCAGGTGCTCGAAGCTGACGGCCAGAGCGAGGAATTCGCCCAGGCTGTCCCAGCGCAGGTGGTTTTCGTTAAGCAGCTGCTGGACGTGTTTGGGGGCAGATCCGCCGGCGCCGGTCTCGAAGAGTCCGCCGCCGTTCATCAGCGGAACCACAGAAAGCATCTTGGCACTGGTGCCCAGTTCCAGGATGGGGAACAGGTCCGTGAGGTAGTCGC
Source organism: Pseudarthrobacter raffinosi (assembly GCF_023913735.1). Taxonomy (GTDB): domain Bacteria; phylum Actinomycetota; class Actinomycetes; order Actinomycetales; family Micrococcaceae; genus Arthrobacter; species Arthrobacter raffinosi. The sequence goes on along the minus strand of NZ_JAMXBH010000001.1, from coordinate 103,397 downwards.
GGAGCACGTTGCCGGAGACGGAGATGGTGTCCTCGCCCTTGCGGATGCGTTCCAGGGTGAAGGCCGTTGCCTTCTCCGGGGACATGATTTCGATCTGGAGGCCCTCGGTGTCGTGGTCCTTGAGGTACTCGCGCACCTTGGCGATGAGGTTGCGGTCGTGGGCGCGGGTCTCGTCCAGCCAGAAGACGGCGGGCGTCTTGGAAGCGCGGGCGCGGGTGACGGCGAGCTTGACCCAGTCGCGGATGGGGGCGTCCTTGGCCTGGCAGGCGCGCCAGATGTCACCGGGAGCAACTTCGTGTTCGATCAGCACGGCGCCGGAACCGTCAACGATCTGTACCGTGCCGGCTTCCTGGATCTCGAACGTCTTGTCGTGGCTGCCGTATTCCTCGGCGGCCTGGGCCATGAGGCCTACGTTCGGGACTGTGCCCATGGTGGTGGGGTCGAAGGCGCCATGGGCGCGGCAGTCGTCCAAAACAACCTGGTAGATGCCGGCGTAGGAGCTGTCCGGAAGGACCGCCAGAGTGTCGGCTTCCTTGCCGTCCGGGCCCCACATGTGGCCGGAGGAACGGATCATGGCGGGCATGGATGCGTCCACGATGATGTCGGAGGGCACATTGAGGCTGGTGATGCCCTTGTCCGAGTCCACCATGGCCAGTGCCGGGCCGTCGTCGAGGCCCTTCTGGATCAGTGCCTTCACGCCTTCACGGACGTCCTCCGGCAGCTCCTCGAGGCCGCTCAGGATGGCGGCCAGGCCGTTGTTGGGGCTCAGGCCGGCGGCCTTGAGCTGCTTGCCGTAGGTCTCGAACAGTTCGGAGAAGTAGGCCTTCACCACGTGGCCGAAGATGATGGGGTCCGAGACCTTCATCATGGTGGCCTTCAGGTGCGCTGAGAACAGGACGCCCTCTTCCTTGGCGCGGACTACCTGGGCTGCCAGGAACTCGTCCAGTGCTGCGGCGCGCATATCAGTGCCGTCGATGACTTCGCCGGCCAGCACGGGGAAGGCCTTCTTCAGGACCTTGACCGAGCCGTCTTCGCGGACTAGCTGGATGGCGATGGTGCCGTCGGACTCGATGACCACGGACTTCTCGTTCGCGCGGAAGTCGTCAGCCGTCATGTATGCAACGTTGGTCTTCGAATCCGCGGACCAGGCACCCATGGAGTGCGGGTTCTGGCGGGCGTAGTTCTTGACGGACAGCGGTGCACGGCGGTCCGAGTTTCCCTCGCGCAGGACCGGGTTCACAGCGGAGCCCTTGATCTTGTCGTAGCGGGAGCGGACGGCCGTTTCCTCGTCCGAGGAGGGGTTGTCCGGGTAATCCGGCAGGTTGTAGCCCTGGCCCTGAAGCTCGGCGACGGCGGCCTTCAGCTGCGGGATGGAAGCGCTGATGTTGGGCAGTTTGATGATGTTGGCTTCCGGCGTCTTTGCCAGCTCACCCAGTTCAGCAAGGGCGTCGCCGATCTGCTGTTCCGGGGTGAGGTAGTCACCGAACACGGAGATGATGCGGCCTGCGAGCGAAATGTCACGGGTCTCCACCTCCACACCTGCGGTCGAAGCAAATGCTTCGATGATCGGCAAGAACGAATACGTAGCCAGCATCGGCGCTTCGTCGGTGTGGGTATAGATAATCTTGGACATGCGCGGGCGTCTCCCTGGAGGTCGGCTGATTTTTTGGAAATTTTGTTCTATTTCACCACCCCCTAACTTACCTGAGGACACGGCTTTGAACCGTACCGGGGCGGCCGGACGGTCCCGCATTACAGCGGATTGGGGCATGCAATAACGCCCGACGGCGGTGCGCACCCGGGGCGGCCAGCCGCCGTAGCGCTTTACCTCCGGGAGCCACCGGCGCAGGTAAGGATCCGGTCAGCGCCGCTTGTGGGGAATATCACTGGGCCAGAGCTGCACGTATTTGGTGTCCTGACGGCGCAGCTCCTCCGTCGCCGTAAACGAATGGATAGGGTCGACGTCGCGCAATTGCACGGCTGCGGCGTAGGCCTCAATTTCCGGCGAAGCGCCCTGGGCGCTCCCTTCGGCTGCAAAATGCCGGCCATGCACGGCCGACTTCTTGGCGGACTTCCAGAAAGCAATCACGATGGGGCCCCAATTCGCATAGAGTCCGGAGCCCAGATCGGACGTGCCACTGTATAGGAGAAAAATACCCTTCGGCAACGGTTTTGACCAGAGCGGCACACTAGTTCCAGCGAATCCAGGACACGTTTGCGGACCATACTTTTGGCGTCACTACTATTTACAAATTTGTCATGTCTCGATAGGTTACATGGGTCACGCGGCTGGCTCTCCCGGGCACGCCTTCACACGTTTAGACAGGACGATAATGACGCGTACCAGGTCCTTGGCTGCCACCCTCCTGAGCCTTTCGGCGGCTGCCGTCCTGGCGCTGGTTGGCGCCGGAAGTGCCCATGCTGCCTCGTCGTCGAGCGATAAAGCAGCTCCTTCGGTGGCCAGCGCAATCGTAGACAGCACTGGGGCGGCGGACTACTGGACGTCAGACCGCATGCGCGCCGCGATTCCCGGTGATGTCCTGGCCGGCAAGGCGCTGGAACGCGGTAAATCATCCAGTGCGGCCAGTGTGCTGAAGGGACCCAAAACCAAGGTGGCGGGCACCACGGGAAAGCCCTCACTCGCTCAGCCTGCGAACCCGGTAGCCCACATCGGCAAGGTGTTCTTCACCCTTGGCGGCGCGAACTACGTCTGTTCCGGAAACGCCGTTGCGGCGACGAACAAGAGCACCGTGGCCACCGCCGGGCACTGCGTCAGTGATGGCCCCAACTCGCATGCCACTAACTTCGTCTTTGTACCGGCCTACGAGAATGGCGCCAGGCCTTACGGTACCTGGACAGCCAAGGCGCTTTACACCACGGCCCAGTGGGAGGGCTCCGGGGACATCAGCTACGACACCGGCTTTGCGGTCATGAATCAGCTTGGCCGCGCGTTCCTGACCGACGTCGTCGGGGGCTCCGGCGTGGCATTCAATGAAGACCGCGGCCTTCAGTACACCTCCTACGGCTACCCTGCCGCCAAGCCCTTCAGCGGCGAACGGCTCTGGAGCTGCACTGGCACGGCCACCAAAGACACCAACAACCCGCAGTTCAATACCCAGGGCATCCCATGCGACATGAACGGTGGCTCTTCCGGTGGCCCGTGGTTCATCGGCAGCGGCCCCGACGGCTTCCAGAACTCCGTCAACAGTTACGGCTATAGCCAGAAACCCGTGATGTACGGCCCGTACTGGGGCGCGGCCATCCAGGAGACCTATGTCCGTGCCGCACGAGCTTAGGAAATCCTCACCTGACGCGGAATCCGGGAGCAGATCCGTCAGCCACAGCGAATCGGACCAGACCCACGGGGAGATCCTCGAGTACTGGACCAAACCGCGAATGGCCGATGCCAAGCCCCGGGAGCTTCGGCTTCCGGAAGGGGGTCCGCGCCTCATGCAGCGGGGCGCGGACCCGGCACCACGTCCTTCCTAGCTGCCCGTTAAGGCCCGACGGCGCCTGTCCCCTCAGCGGGGACAGGCGCCGTCGACGTTTAGCCGCTTAGTGGAAGAAGTGGCGGGCACCCGTGAAGTACATGGTGATGCCGGCCGCGCTGGCCGCGGCGACCACTTCCTCATCCCGGACGGAACCGCCCGGCTGGACCACGGCGCGGACGCCGGCGTCGATCAGGATCTGCAGGCCGTCAGCGAACGGGAAGAACGCGTCGGAGGCTGCGACGGCGCCGCGGGCACGCTCGGGTGCAACGCTCGCCTCCGTCGTCGACGGACCAGCCGCGCCGCCAGCACCTTCGACGTCGGACTCCACCGAAACGCCCAGCGTGTTGGCACGCTCGACGGCCAGGCGGCAGGAGTCCAGCCGGTTGACCTGGCCCATGCCGATGCCCACGGCTGCGCCGTGATCGGCGATCAGGATGGCATTGGATTTGGCGGCACGGCAGGCAGTCCAGGCGAAGGCGAGGTCCGCGAGCGTCTTTTCGTCAGCGGCTTCGCCGGCGGCGAGGGTCCAGTTGGCGGGGTTGTCGCCGTCGGCGTCCACCTTGTCGCTCATCTGTACGAGGACACCGCCGGAAACCTGGCGCATTTCTGCCGGGTAGCGGTCGTAGCCTTCGGGCAGGGCCAGCAGGCGGATGTTCTTCTTCTTGGCGAGGATCTCCACGGCTTCCGGCTCGAAGTCCGGGGCAATGACAACCTCGGTGAAGATGCCGGCAACGGTCTGCGCCATGGCGGCGGTGACCGGGCGGTTGGCAGCGATGACGCCGCCGAAAGCGGAGACGGGGTCGCAGGCGTGGGCCTTGGCGTGGGCGTCGGCGATCGGGTCTGCAGCATCAGCGGAACCAACGGCGACACCGCACGGGTTGGCGTGCTTGATGATGGCGACGGCGGGCTCGGCGAAGTCGAACGCGGCACGGAGGGCGGCGTCGGCGTCGACAAAGTTGTTGTAGCTCATGGCCTTGCCGTGCAGCTGGTCCGCCTGCGCGATTCCGGCCGGGGCGGCCTTGTCCACGTAGAGCGCGGCCTGCTGGTGCGGGTTTTCGCCGTAGCGGAGAACCTCGGAGCGCTCCAGCGAGAGGCCGGCGTAGGCAGGCCAGTCGATGACGCCGTCGCCGTCTTCATCCAGGAACTGGCTGGCAGTCCAGGTGGCCACGGCGTTGTCATAGGACGCGGTGTGGGCGAACGCCTTGGCGGCCAGCCGCCGTCGGGTCTTCAGGTCAAAGCCGCCCTCAGCGGCGGCGGTGACCACGGAGCCGTAGTACGTGGGGTCCACAACAATGGCGACGGCGGCGTGGTTCTTCGCTGCCGAACGGACCATGGCGGGGCCGCCGATGTCGATCTGTTCAACGACATCGTCCTGCGCGGCGCCGGACTTCACGGTCTCAACGAACGGGTAGAGGTTCACCACCACCAGGTCGAAGGTTTCAATTTCCATGCCGGCGAGGGTTTCCATGTGCGCGGGGACGCGGCGGTCCGCCAGGATGCCGCCGTGGACGCGCGGGTGCAGCGTCTTGACGCGGCCGTCCAGCATTTCCGGAGACCCTGTGACTTCTTCGACTTCCTGCACCGGGATACCGGCCGCGGCGATCTTCTTGGCCGTGGAACCGGTGGAGACGATCTTCACGCCGGCTGCGTGCAGGCCCTTGGCGAGATCCTCCAGACCGGTCTTGTCGTAGACCGAGATCAGCGCCCGGCGGATGGGAACACGGTCGATGGATACACGGTCAGGCTGCGTGACGCTCACAAAAAGTCTCCGTCTGATCTCGCGGAACAGTGCCGCGGTTGGTGGGGATGGGCCCAGTTTATCGTGTTGTGCGGTTTGCCCCGCTTGCCGGCGGCAGTGTGAACGTCAGTGGGCACGGTTAGAGTTTTCACAGGAGGCTGCGATGAATACTTACACCACTGTGCCCAGCGGCGAACAAGTGGTCCAGGAACTGCCCTGGCGTTGGAAAGTCCAGGGCAGGATCTTCGTGATCGGCGGCCTCGGCTTTATGTTCGATGCCTGGGACGTGACGCTTAATGGCATCCTCATCCCGCTGCTCTCGACGCACTGGGCCCTGGCTCCCGGCGAGGTGGCCTGGGTGGGTACGTCCAACCTGATCGGCATGGCCCTGGGCGCGTTTGTGTGGGGAACCATCGCGGACACGATCGGGCGGAAGAAGGCGTTTACGGCCACGCTGCTGATCTTCTCGCTCTTCACGGTCCTGGGCGCCTTCTCCCCCGACTTCATCTGGTTCTGCGCGTTCCGCTTTATGGCCGGCTTCGGTCTGGGCGGCTGCATTCCCGTGGACTACGCGCTGGTGGGTGAGTTCACACCACGCAAGCAGCGCGGGAAGGTCCTCACCGCGATGGACGGCTGGTGGCCGGTGGGCGCGGCCCTTGCCGGTTTTGTGTCCGCCGGCCTCGTGGCGGTGTTCGGCGACTGGCGGCTGACCATGCTGGTGATGGTGCTGCCTGCGCTCCTGGTGTTCTGGGTCCGGCGCAGCGTTCCGGAGTCGCCGCTGTTCCTCATCCGCAAGGGGCGCCGCGAGGAAGCTGCCAAGGGCATCGACGACCTCGTGGCGGCAACCGGCGCCGAACCCCGCGCCTACAGCCTGCCCGACGCGCAGGAAGTTCCGCGGCTCTCCGCCGGCAGCGCGTGGCACCAGCTGCGGCTGGTGTGGCAGTTCAACTGGAAGATCACGGCCACGGCCTGGGCCCTGTTCTTCAGCATCCTGCTGGTCTACTACCTGTCCCTGACGTGGATGCCGCGGATCCTGATCGGCGCTGGTTTCGCCGAGTACAAGGCGTTTGTGACCACGGCGTCCATGGCCGCGGTTGGGCTCTTGGGTGTGGTTGTGGCCGCGCTGCTGGTGGAGCGTGTGGGCCGCAAATGGATCCTGGCCATCACCGGCCCGTTGTCCGCGCTGACCCTGGTGATCGTGGCGATTGTGGTCGACATCCCCACGGCGGCGGTGTTCTGGCTGCTGGTGTTCGGATTTGTGGTGCAGATAGCGATTCCGGTGCTCTACGCCTATGTGTCTGAGCTGTACCCCACCGAGCTCCGCGGCACGGGTTTCGGCTTGGCGTCAACATTTTCGCGGCTGGGGGCTGGTTTTGGGCCCCTGATATTTGCGAACTACTTCTGGCCCGAGCTCGGCCTGGCCACGTCCTTCGCCCTGGCCGGCGGGCTGGTGCTGGTGGCCGTCCTGTGGATGGCGTTCTTCTCCCCCGAAACCAAGCAGCGCCGCCTCGAGTAGCCCCCGGCGTCGCCCCACCCAACTAAGTAGCGCTAACTGTCGTTTTGAGCGCTCAGAACGACAGTTAGCGCTACTTAGTTGGGCGACCAGCCGCGGTTCATCAGCGCTGAGCGGACTTTGGCGACGGCGGCCCGGGCTTCGTTCTCCATGTGCCGTTTCGAGATCCGGACCAGCAACCACCCCGCCCTGGCAAAGTCCTCTTCGCGGGCAATGTCGCGGACGATCTGCGCCGTCTCGGAATGGCCTTCGCCGTCGTACTCCACTGCAACTTTTTGTTCCGGGTAGGCGAGATCCGGTTGACGTACGACGCCGGCGCCCAGTAACACGGGAACGTTCAGTCGCGGTTCTGGCAGCCCGCGGTTCTCCAGGGCCAGCCTAAGTTTGGTTTCCGGGGCAGAGTCGGACCCGATCCGGGCCTGCTCAAGGGCAAGGCGCGCCTTTTGAATGCCGGGCGTTCCTTTGTGCCGGTCGAGCATTTCCGCCAGGTCCGCCGGCGTGGCATAAGGCTCGGATCTGCCCTCGAAATCAGGCCTGGGAATCCTCAGCATGTGATCGGCAACCACAGTTAGCTCGTCAATGCTCATCTTCCGGGCGCAATCCAGCCACGTCCGCGCCCGGGACGTGATCAACAGGCCGTTGAGGGTGACAATTTCGTCGGCAAAGAACTGACCCCTGTGACCTTTCACCCCTGGTCGGCGCATGATGGCTACCGTGTCCGGGCGCGAGATATGAATCAGTGGATCATCGCTCCCCGGCAGGAACCCGGGGAATTGCCACAGCAAGAACGCAGAGGCGTGCGAAGCTGCCGCGAACTCCGTGACCTGGGTGTACGGCCGAATGTTGGGCGCCAGGCCGTACACGGCCACGTCGTCCGCCCTTGGCACCCGGACTCCACGGGTGGGCCGCCCCAGACCTTGGTGACGTAACTGCCGTTCGGTGATCCCGGCGTCGGCCGCTTCTTTCAAGGTGAACGGCAGCACAGCCAGCGGCTCCGGCAGAGAACGGGGGACTTTCATGTGCCCATGTTGGCAGCCCCGCGAAAACGCCGCTGAAGTTATCCACAGGTTCCTGCCCACCTGCCAAACTAAGTAGCGCTATCTGTCGTTTTGGGCGGTCAAAACGACAGATAGCGCTACTTAGTTGGGGGAGGGTTGGGGTTGGGTGGGGATTAGGAAGCGGCGGCGAGGGCTGCCAGGGTGTTGACGAGGAGGCGGCGCTCCACCACCTTGATGCGTTCGTGCAGGGATTCCTCGGTGTCGCCCGGTTCAATCGTGACCGCTTCCTGGGCGATGATGGGCCCGGTGTCCACACCGGCGTCGGCCCAGTGCACCGTGCAGCCGGTGACCTTCACGCCGTAGGCCATGGCATCGCGGACGCCGTGAGCGCCGGGGAAGGCGGGCAGCAGGGCCGGGTGGGTGTTGAGGTACTTGCCGTGGAAGGCAGCGATGAAGTCGGCGCTGACAATGCGCATAAAGCCGGAGGAGACCACCACGTCCGGGGCGTAGGACGCCACGCGGGCGGTCAGCGCGGCATCCCATTCGTCGCGGGTGGGGAAGGAGTTGAAGTTGACCACAAACGTCTCCAGCCCGGCTTCCGAGGATCGTTCGACGCCGTAGGTCCCCTCCCGGTCGGCACCCACCGCCGCGATTTCCACGTCCAGCTCCCCTGCCTTGACGGCGTCGATGACTGACTGGAGATTGGACCCGGTGCCGGAAACGAGGACTACGATGCGCATGGGTCTAGCTTATGGGCACGCTCGCGTAGGCTGGAAAACATGAACAACACCCCGGAACCGGCTGGCCAGCAACGGACCAAACAGCCGCTCAGCGACGCCGCCAAGGACTCGCTCACCAAAACCCGCAACCTGTTCCGGATCTTCATTGTCACCGTGCTGGGCGCCTTCTTCGTCTACCAGCTCGACGTCAGCTACCTCTGGCTCACCGGCATCCTGACCGCCGCGAGCTTTGTGCTGGGTATCCTTCTGCTGGTCCGGTCGGCTCGGCTCAAGGAGTCCAAGCTGGTCCTGTTCGGCACCATCTCGGGGCTGGTGGTCTCCCTGATCATGCTGCTGGTCATCCTGGCCACGGCGCTGTTTTTCCGCCAGGTCCAGGACTTCCAGACTTGCTCACGCGAGGCCCTCACTGACCAGGCGCTCTCCAATTGCCGGGTCCAGTTGGAAAGCTCGCTGCCGGGTCTCCGGTAGCAGCCACGCCAGCAACAGCCACGCCAGCAACAGCCACGAAAGTCAGCGGGCCAGTTCCGCTTCCTCATCCACGTGCTGCTGGCGTTCCAGCCACGGTCCGGCTGCGTAACCGATCACTACGCCGATGCCCACCTCTGCGGCAATCCAGAGTCCCATCCACAAGGGGTCGGGTCCGATGGCCGTGAGGCGGCCCAGCCCGGCGGAGCCGCGGGCCAGCCAGGCCAGGCCCGCGGCCAGCAGCCCGGACACAACGCCCACCAGCGCGCCGAGGGCAAGGGTGGACACCGTGGCCGTGAACCAGCGCGCGTCAATCTTGATGGAGAGCCACTCGTCGAAGTGGTTTTCGCCTTCGCGCAGGAACCACCAGCCGGCCAGGATCCCCGCCAGAACGGGCAGCACCAGCGCCATGAACCCGTAGTCCAGCGGACCCGAAGGGATAGCGGCGAAGACCGGGATGGACGGCAGCGGCCCGGTGGCTGTACCAAGCGGCCCCACCTGCGAGCCCACGCCCAGGGCGAGGCCCGAGCCCGAGACCCAGGCCAGCGCAAAAACCACAAGGTTGGGCAGATACCCAAGCTGCGCGATGGTGAGGGCGGCACCCCCTACCGCGCCGGCGTCGAGCGCTTCATAGACAGCAATCACCAGGTTCCAGTGGATAAAAAGGTCCACGGCCAGGAGCACACCGGCGAGCGCAAACGCCGCTAGAAGGGCCACACAGCCCGCCTTCGCCGCGGAGCCCAGATAGGAGCCGGCCCAGCGGGAATGCTGGCTGGTGCGCGAGATCCAGTCGACGGCGTCGACGCCGATCAGCCGACTCCATGAGCCTGCCTCGCGGCGGGCACCGATCACCATGCCGAGGGCGAACGGGATGAGCGGGATGAGCATTGCCAACCAGATGTTAATGACGACGTCGGCCGTGCGGCACACAAAGCCGGTGGCAGCGCCGAACGCCGAGTAGACCACCCAGGACCCGAGCAGCGCCTGCCACAGCTGGTCCGTATAGGAGGCCCGGGCCAGGCGCCGCCCCGCACGCCAGGCGAGCAAAAACGGGATCAGGGTCAGGCCGAGGGGCACCAGGGTCAGCAGGCCGGAGCCTGGACTGCCGGCCGCACCAGCCTCGCCGGAGACCACGGCGAGCTGCAGCGGCACCCCGTGAATCAGCAGCCAGCCTTGGCCGGCGAGTCGGGCCAGGGCATCAAAGGCGGTGTTCTGGAAGCCCGCGGTGGCCCACACGGCCACAATGGGAACCACCGCCAGGAGCGCGGAGATGATGGCAGCCTGCGCCGTTTCGAGGCCTCCCTGCAGCCACAAGGGCATGGGAAGGCCTCGGTCTCCGGTCTGATCAGCGCGCAGTTTCATCGTGTCCCATGGTGTCACGGCCGGGGCTTCGGACCGGGCTTCGACAGGCTCATTCTCCATGCGAGACGCGCCTCACCAGAGTTCGTAGTCCGCCGCGCTGATCGTGAACCCGTGACCGGTCCGGAGGTGGGCGCAGGCCATCCGGCCCGGCTCCCGCGAGCACACGATGTCGCACTGCCTGTCCTTGTTCACCGACTGCCCCATCACCGGCCGGCGGGGCCCGTGGCAGGCGAAGAACCGGACGACGACGGCGGGACGGCCGCCGCCGGTGATGGCGCCGTCGTCGGGCGTTCAGAATGTCGGGGCGCCTCGTCCGGGTCGCTCATGTCGCTGGGCAGATGTCCCCATCCGGGCCTGATTCGGCGCTTTTTCCGCGGGTCCGCCGTAAGATTGGAATGTCCGCAATCAGTGGTTGGAGGCAGAAAAAATGACTACCGCATCCCCACATGCACACGTTCATTTTGGGCGCGCAGACGTCCAGAATGCGGGCATGGGAGTAGGTATCCTGTTGTTGGTGGTGGGTGCCCTGGGCTTTATCCCCGGCGTCACCACCCAGTACAGCGAATTGATGTTCCTGGGACCTGATTCCCATGCAATGTTCCTTGGGCTGTTCCAGGTGTCCATGCTGCTCAATATTGTGCAGCTGGCCATTGGCGCAACGGGCTGGGCGATGTCCCGGACCGAACACGGCGCACGGAACTTCCTCATCGGAGCAGGCGCGCTGTACATCATCCTCAGCATTTTCGGGCTCAGTGTCGGCGTTGACTCGGCGGCCAACTTCCTGTCGTTCAACATGGCTGACAACTGGACCCACCTGGTGCTGGGCGTAGCGATGGTAGCTGCTGGCTGGCTGTTCTCCAGGAACATGTCCGGCGAGAGGAAATAGCCCGGAAATGACAGGCCGGGATACAGGAGCCGCGAATGAGAAATGATCAATAAGTTCTGAATTTTCGTCCTACTCGCCGGTGCAGTTGCCGCGTTCCGCGAACAGCTGCACCGGCTTCTTTGTGGGCTTCTTAGCGGCCGACGGCGGCGCGTGGCCACGTTCTGATCGCGTGGCAACTTAGTGCCCCGCAATGGGTCCAGCGCGAACGGTCACTTGTTGCCCGCCGTGGCGCGAACCGGCAGGTAATACCCTCAAAACTCGGTTTTGACGGTATTACCTGCAAGTTCGCGCTTGGAAGTCAGGGCCCCCAAGTGTCCGTTCGCGCCAAAGGCGGCACGGGCCATTGAGCCTGCAACAATGACCCCATGAGCGCCATCATCCTGGGCTGGGACCCGGCCGGCTGGAACCGCTGGAACTACGCGGCTGTTACTGAACACGTCGCCGTGACAGGGCTGCACCTGGAGCCTTGGAGCGTGGGCCGGAGCGTTGCCCCCGGCACCGGCGTGTGGCTGCTCCTGCTGGGAGCGCACGGCCCCGGCCTGATCGGCCATGGCGTTGTCCTGTCGGGGCAGCCCGGGCACCCGGATCAAGCGGCCACGTCGTCGGGCCAGCCTGAGTTCACCGCGCAGGTGGCGTTCGATGCGCTCCTGCCGCTGGGCGACCACGTGCCTGCGGCGGTCCTCGACGCAGCGGTGCCCGGCGTCGTCTGGGACAGCGCCGAAACCGGGGGCATGGCGCTGGAGTCCGGCGACGAAGCCGCGGTCCGGGCGCTCTGGGCCACTCACGGACCGGCACAAGGACCCGACCCCACCCAACCTGTGCCCGGCACATACCCCGAGACCGCCGTCGTGCGCGTCGCCGCCAACCGCTACGAGCGTGACCCCGAGGCCCGGCGGGCGTGTATCGCGCACCGCGGCAACAGCTGCGCGGCTTGCGGGTTCTCCTTCGAACTGGCGTACGGGGAGCTCGGCAAGGACTTCATCGACGTCCACCATGTGGTGCCGGCGGCCCAACTCGGCGGCGGCTACCAGCTGGATCCGCTCACGGATCTGGTTCCGCTCTGTGCCAATTGCCATGGCATGGCCCACCACGGAGTCAGCACGCCGCGCACGCAGGCCGAGCTGCGTCAAATCATGGCCACCGCCGGGTACCTCCGCGGAACCACCGTTGCCCCTGAGGAGATTGAGGCCCAGCGCGTTGCCCGCGAGATCCTCGGCAAATAGGAACCTGGCCGGTCGAGATCCAGCCTGTTGAAACCCCCACGCAACAGCCCGTGCCCTGGACTCTTGGGCGGGCGCCAACCAGACTGTCTACAACAGCTGGCCGGCTGGCCGGAATTGGAGACACGCAATACCGGCAGGGACTGAGCAGCTGCCATTATTGGGGCTTTCCTGGGAGGCCTGTTCCGCACGCGCGAAAGGACCTCGTCATGCCGGATCTGTCAGCATTCTTCCCGCTTCTTGCCGCGATTATCGGGGCAATGCTGGTGGTCGGCTTTGTCTGGGGGGCCATCAAACTGATGTGGAAAGTGGCGGAGCCCAATGAGGCCCTGATCATCTCCGGCCTGACCCGCGGAACCCTGGAAACCCGGGCCGGGATGGACTTCAAGATTGTCACCGGAAAGGGCGCCCTGGTATTTCCGGGCCTGCAGACCGTCCGCACGCTTTCCCTGACGCTGAATGAAACGGAGCTTAAGGTTTCCTGCGTGACCTGGCAGGGCATCCAGGTGATTGTGGAAGGCGTGGTAATTTACAAAATCGGTGACGCCCCGCCGTTTATCGCAAATGCGGCCAGGCGTTTCCTGGGCCAGCAGCCCAAAATGGAAAGCCAGGTCTACAACGTCTTTGAGGGCCACCTGCGGTCCATCATCGGAAGCATGACCGTTGAAGAGATCATCCGCGAACGGGACAAGATGGGGTCCCAGGTCCGCAGCGCCAGCGGAGTGGAAATGGAGAAGCTGGGGCTGGTGGTGGATTCGCTGCAGATCAAGGACCTGCAGGACCCCACGGGGTACATCCAGAACATCGCCAAGCCCCACATCGCCCAGGTCAAAATGGAGGCCCGGATCGCGGAGGCCACGCGGAACCGTGAGGCGGCCGAGAAGGAGGCCGAGGCGGCTGCAATGATCGCGGACGCGCAGAGCGTTTCGGCCATCCGGCAGTCGGTGGCGCAGGCGAACGCCGAGCGGGCCAAAGCCGAGGCCGCCCAGGCGGGACCGCTGGCGGATGCGACCGCGCGGCAGCACGTCGTCGTTCAGGAAACGGAAGTGGCCAAGCTTGAGGCGGACCGGGAGGAGCAGAAGCTCCAGACCACGGTCCGGAAGCCCGCCGACGCCAGGGCGTATGCCAAGCGCACAGACGCGGAGGGCCAGAAAGCGGCGGACATCAGCGCCGCCGAAGCGCTGGCCCGCCGCACGGAACTTGAGGCCCAGGCCAACGCCCGCCGGACGGAGCTGCAGGCCCAGGCGAACGCCACTGCCGCGGCGGCCGCGGCCGGAGCCACGAAGGTACCGGCGAGGCCGAAGCCGCTGCCACCAGGGCCCGCGGTGACGCCGCGGCCTCCGCCATCAAGGCCAAGGCGCTGGCCGAGGCAGACGGCATCAAGGCGCGGGCCGAAGCACTCGGGACCAACCAGGACGCCGTCATTTCGCAGCAGCTGGCCGAAAACATGCCGGCCATCATCGCCGCAGCGGCCGAGCCTTTCTCCCACGTGGGCCAGATGACCGTGCTGAACGGCGGCGAGGGCGTCAACAAGATGCTGGGCGGCATCCTGGCTCAGTGGGTGACTACCTTCCTGCCTTGTCCTCGGCACTGAAGAACAGCCGGGAAGGCAAGCGCCCCGCGAAAGGCCCCGATGCATAGAAACGTTGACCGGAGCCTTACCGGCAAGATCGGCCGCGTGACCGGGCGCATTGGGCCCGGAACCCTCGGCGAGGTCATGCTGCCCTACCTGGGCGGCACCAACGCGTTCCACGCCCACCCATTCGACAAGACGAGCATCTTCGCGGTGGGCGACGAAGTGCTGGTCATCTACTTCGAGCCGCCGCAAACGGTCTATGTGGACGAACTCCCGGACGTGCTGCGGCACGGCGAAGGCGGCTGACCCCAAGCGCTGATCTGTTAACCCAACCTTTCCCTCTACTCAACCCAGGTGACCCCGCCCCGACAGGCGACGCGCCCACCGTGGAGGGGTGAGGATCGCAATTGTTGCCGAGTCATTCCTGCCGCTGATGAACGGAGTGACCCACTCCATCCTGAGGGTGCTTGAACACCTGGAGGACCAGGGCCACGACGTCCTGGTCATCGCCCCTTCCACCTATGCTGTCTCCGAGTTCGTGGGACCGGCCGAGGTGGTTCACGGCGCGACGGTGCACCGGGTTCCCGCGGTTCCGCTGGCCGGCTACACCAACGTTCGAGTGGCGATGGGCGGTGTGTACCGGGTCAAGCGAATCCTTGCCGACTACGCACCCGACGTTGTCCACCTCGCATCGCCGTTTATCCTCGGGTGGCGGGCAGTGCAGGCCGCGCATCAGTTGGGGATCCCCACCATAGCCATCTACCAGACCGAGGTTCCCAGCTACGCCGCCCGCTATGGTGTGCCGTTCCTGGAGAACTGGGCATGGAACCGGGTGGAGAACATCCACCTGCTGGCCACCCGCACCCTGGTGCCGTCCACCTTCGCGCTGAACCAGTTGCGCGGCCGCGGGATTCCGCGGGTGGGCATGTGGCGGCGCGGTGTGGATACCGCGCGGTTTTCGCCGGAAAAGCGCGACGCCGGGTGGCGGGCAAGGGTTGCCCCCGGCGGTGAGCGGATCATCGGCTACGTCGGCCGGCTGGCCATCGAAAAACAGGTGGAGGACCTCGCCGCGCTCGCCAACGTCCCGAACACCAAGCTGGTGATTGTGGGCGACGGACCCCAAAAGTCCGCCCTGCAGGAAGCCCTGCCGGACGCGGTGTTCACCGGGTTCCTCGGCGGTGAGGAGCTGGCGAAGGCGGTGGCGTCCTTCGACCTTTTTGTCCATCCCGGCGAGTTCGAGACGTTCTGCCAGACCATCCAGGAGGCCATGGCATCGGGGGTGCCGGTGGTGGCCACGGGCCGCGGCGGGCCTCTGGACCTGGTGGAAAACTCCCGTACGGGCTGGCTGTACCAGCCCGGCGACCTGGCCGGTTTCCGGGCCCGGGTGATGGACCTGATGGGCGACGACGCCAAGCGCCGCGCGTTCGCCAGGACAGCGCACGCCTCGGTACAGCCGCGGACGTGGCCGGTGCTCAGCGCCGAGCTGGTGCGTCAGTACCAATCAGTAATCGCCGGAGAACCGTTGGCTGAAACCGTCGAAACCAAGAGCCGCCGCCCGGTGGTTGAGCCTGCCCAAACCAAAAGTGGAGCGTCCCTGTGAAAATATCGGTGATCGGCTGCGGCTACCTCGGCGCCGTGCACGCCGCCACGCTCGCGTCCATGGGCCACACCGTGGTGGGCATCGACGTGGACGCCACCAAAGTGGACCAGCTGGGCCGTGGCCAGGCCCCCTTCTTCGAACCCGGCCTGGACGAACTGCTCCGCGACGGACGCAGCACCGGCCGCCTCACGTTCTCCACCGACGTCGCCGCTGCCGCCGGCGCCCAGGTCCACTTCCTGTGCGTCGGGACGCCGCAGTCCACGACGTCCGACGGCGCCGACCTCACCTTCCTCGTTTCCGCCACCGAGGCGCTGCTCCCGCACCTGGCGAGGGGCGCCGTCGTCGTCGGTAAATCAACCGTGCCCGTGGGCACGGTGGACATGCTCCAGGGCGTCCTCGCGGGGCGGCCGGACGTGCAGGTGGGGTGGAACCCGGAGTTCCTGCGGCAGGGCACAGCGGTGAAGGACTCGCTGGTCCCGGACCGGCTGGTCTACGGTGTGGCGGGCGGACGCGCCGCGGCCTTCAACCCCAAGACCGGGGCGCCGCGTGCCGTGACGGCCGCGCTGGATGCCGTTTATGAGCCGCTGCTGAACGCCGGGATTCCGCGCCTGGTGTGCAACTTTGCCACGGCTGAACTGATCAAGTCGGCCGCCAACGCGTTCCTGGCCACTAAGGTCAGCTTCATCAACGCCATTTCCGAACTGTGCGACGCGTCCGGCGCGGACGTGGCCGAACTCAGCGAGGCCATGGGCATGGACCCGAGAATCGGCAACCGCTACATGCATGCCGGGCTGGGCTTCGGCGGCGGGTGCCTGCCCAAGGACATCCGCAGCCTTCGCAGCCAGGCCGCCTCTCTGGGCGTGGATCCGGTGAACGACTGGATGGGTGTGGTGGATGCCATCAACGTCCGCCAGCGGACCCGGACTGTGTCGCTTGCCGCGGAACTGTGCGGGGGCGGGCTCGCCGGACGCGCGATCACCATCCTCGGAGCCTCCTTCAAGCCCGAGACCGATGACATCCGCGACTCCCCCGCCCTGGACGTCGCGGCCCGGCTGGCAGCCGCCGGCGCACACGTGACAGTGACCGATCCCAAGGCCGTGAACCACGCCTGGCTGCGGTATCCGCAACTGCGGTTCGAGACCCCGGCAACACGGGCCTTGGAGGGTGCGGAGCTGGTGCTCCTCCTCACTGAGTGGGACGAGTACCTGCGCCTGAGCCCTGCCGCTGCGGGCGCTTTGGTGCGGCGGCGGATGATCCTGGACGCCAGGAACGTGCTCGACGCCGCTGCCTGGCAGGCGGAAGGCTGGGTGGTCCGCGGGCTGGGTAGGCCTGCGGGGGCGGCTCCCATCACATTGCCGACGCGGGCCTGACAGAAGTGCGTAACTCTTAGCCGGATTCGCGCACCGCGCACCAGCAGAAGCGCCAATTCCCGGACCTCCAATTCCGGCGGCCGCGCGAAGGTCACGCATTTTCGCTCCACGATCCGCACGTGCACTTTATGATGTCCGTGGGGGTGGTAACGCATGGGGGGATCCAGGCGCTGTCCATGAACGTCTCGGGGGTCCAGCTGCAGGAACTCGACTTTGCCGAGAAAGTCCTGGACCTTTCGGAATCGTGCGGCGTGGGCATTTACCAGCTGGTTTTCGAGGTAACCGAGAGCGTGTTCTTCGACGCCGACTGCAACGTGATCGAACAGCTCAGCCGGTTGCGGGAGGCCGGTGCCCGGGTGGCGCTGGACGATTTCGGTACGGGCTACTCCTCGCTGGGACGGCTGCAGGAGCTGCCGGTGGACATCGTCAAAATCGACAAGACGTTTGTCTCCATGGTTCGCACCGGCACGGAACGCCTGCCCATCCTGAGCTCCATGATCAATATGGCGCACAGCCTGGGACTGACCGTCACAGCAGAAGGCATCGAAACCGACGAGCAGGCGAATTACCTCATCGCACTCGAATGCGATTCGCTGCAGGGCTACCTGTTCTCGCACCCGGAACCGGCCGACCGCTTCGAGCACGCGCTGAAGAACGCCGGACATGCGCTCTATGCGTTGGCGAGCCGCTCCGGCCCAGGCTAAGCATCTTTGCCAAATGGGAATCCGGGCACGCGTCCGGCAAGGCGAGGACAATGGATCTATGGACGTCGTTGTCATCGAAACCCGCCCGCTCGGGGACCGCAGCTACCTGGTCCACGACGGCGAGGTGGCGCTGGTCATCGATCCGCAGCGGGACACGGACCGGGTGGAGGCTGCGGCGGCGGCAGCCAACGTCCGGATCACGCATGTTGCCGAAACCCACCTGCACAACGACTACCTCAGTGGCGGCCTCATCCTCGCCCGTGCGCACGGTGCCCTGTACCTGGTGAGCGCAAACGACGACGTCGCGTTTGAACGCACGCCAATAGCCGACGGCGGCACGGTCCATGTGGGCCGGCTCACCGTGAAGGCGGTGGCCACGCCCGGCCACACCCACCACCACCTCAGCTACGTTGTCAGCGACGGCGAGGAGCAGGCCGTGTTCTCGGGCGGAAGCTTGCTCTACGGGTCAGTGGGCCGGACTGATTTGGTCAGCGACGAGGACACCGAACAGCTCACCCACGACCAGTACTCCTCGGTCCGCCGCCTGGCCGCCGGGGCCAATCCGGACGCTGCCCTGTACCCCACGCACGGGTTCGGCTCGTTCTGCTCGTCGGGGCCGGCGTCGAGCGCCCGATGGTCCACCATCGCCGAGCAGCAGGAAACCAACCACGCGTTCACCGACGCCGATGAGGACCACTTTGTGCAGGAGCTCATCAACAACCTGACCGCCTACCCGTCCTACTACGCGCACATGGCCCCGGCGAACCGGCAGGGGCCAGGCCCGGCGGACCTCACCTTGCCCGAATCACTGGACGCAACAGAGCTCTCGCGCCGGCTCGCGGACGGCGAATGGGTGGTTGACCTGCGCCACCGGGTGGCGTTCGCCAGCAGCCACCTCCAGGGCTCGGTGAGCTTCGAGTACGGCCGCGGCTCCAGTTTCACCGCCTACCTGGGCTGGGTCCTGCCGTGGAACCAGCAGCTCACCTTGGTCGGTGCAGAGGACGACGTCGAAAAGGCCATCCGGGACCTCTGCCGCATCGGCATCGACTCCCCCGACGCCGCCCTCGGAGCGGAGCCGTCGGCACTCGCGCCTGGCACCGCCGTCGTGCACTATCCGCGTGTGGGCTGGGAAGATCTGCTGCACGGGCGAAGCGCCGGGGACGTGGTGCTCGATGTCCGCCGGACGGAAGAGTACGACGCCGGCCACGTCGCCGGGGCGGTGAACATCCCGCTGCATGAGCTGCTGACGCGGATGGCCGAGATTCCGGCGGGCACGGTGTGGGTGCACTGCGCCACCGGATACCGCTCCGGGGTGGCTGCAAGCCTGTTGCAGCGCGCGGGCCGGCAGGTAGTTCATGTGGACGCGAAGTACGGTCCTTCTTGAGTTGTGAGGGATAGCATAAGGATGCGTCTCCGCCCAGGTCTCGGGCGGGCCCAGGTCTCGGTTTTTTGTGGGTGACGGGCGCACCTATGGGGAAGGATCCGCGTGTCTCAGACCGGTCTTCTGAAGCAACGTCCCGCCATCGGCAAGAGAATGGCCATCTGGGGTTGGCTCATAGTGTTTTCTGCCGTGGTGCTGGGTGTGCTTGGACTGTTTCTTGCTGCCAACAGCGGCACTCCGGCGGCGATGGTGGCGGGCGACTTCGCCATCCTCGTGGCCGCCGCGCTGGCAGGTCGCAGCTGCGCCCGGGCCGCTCGCCGCGGTGGGGTGAACGCGCGCGCATGGACCCTGATGTCGGTGGCCGCCTATGTCTGGGCCGCCGGCCAGGCGGTCTGGACCTACTTCGGGCTCGCCAACAACCACGTGTACCCGTTCCCCTCCCTGGCCGATGCCCTGTTCCTCGCGCATTCGGTGCCGGCCGCCGTCGCGCTTTTCAGCTTTAAGCGCCCAGGTGGCACCACCCGCGTGGGACTGCTCCGGCCAGTGCTGGACGCAGCGGTCATCGCAGGCTCGGTCCTGGCGATCAGCTGGTACGTGACGCTGGGCCCGGCCCTCAGCGCCGAGGGCAACCTCCTGACCCGGCTCACCACCATGGCCTACCCTGTGGTGGACGTGATCATCACGTCGCTGGTGCTGGTCCTGGGGATGCGCCGGCAGCCCGGCGAACGGCTGCCTTGGCTGTGCTTCGGCGGCGGCCTGCTGGTCCTCACTGTCACGGACAGCAGCTACGTGCGGTTGACGTCCGACGGCGTCACGGGAGTCACCGGTTCACCGCTCGCCTTGGGCTGGATTATCGCCTTCCTCCTGATTGCGCTGGCACCGCTGGTCCCCTATGCGGAAAACCCGCGGACGGACCGCAAGGCGTTTGCGCTGGCCCTGGAGCTGCTCCCCTACGCACCCATCCTGGTGGCCGTGATGGTGCTCGCGGCCCCGCACGTCAGCGAAATGAGTACTTTCCTCCTGGTGGTGGCAAGAGTCACCATGGCCCTCATCCTGGTCCGCCAGGTGCTGATCGTCATCGAGAACCTCACCCT
The DNA here is from genome assembly GCF_023913735.1 of Pseudarthrobacter raffinosi. Taxonomy (GTDB): domain Bacteria; phylum Actinomycetota; class Actinomycetes; order Actinomycetales; family Micrococcaceae; genus Arthrobacter; species Arthrobacter raffinosi. The sequence continues at coordinate 83,259 of NZ_JAMXBH010000001.1, read as the reverse complement.
GACCACCGGGCTGGAGCAGGAAGTGGCGGCCCGGACGGCTGAGCTGGAGGGTCTGGGCGCGATCGTCAACTCCTCCACGGACGCCATCCTGAGCACCACACCCGACGGGATCATCACCAGCTGGAACCCGGGAGCGCAGCATCAGTACGGCTACACGGCCGCGGAAGCGATCGGCAGTGACGTGGTCCTGCTCCTCCTGCCCCCGGGCAGCACCGACGGCGAGGAAGTCTTCACGCGCCTCCGCGACAGCGGGGAGGCCATGAGTTTCGAAACCGAGCACCTGCGCAAGGACGGCGCCGTCTTTCCCGTTTCGGTGACCATCTCCCCTTTCCGGGACGGCGGGACACTCCGGGGGGTCGCCTCCATAGCCAGGGACATCACCCTGCGCCGGGCCGCCGAACAGGAACTGCAGGCGGCCCGGGAGGCGGCCTTGGAATCCAGCAGGCTCAAGTCCGAGTTCCTGGCCACCATGAGCCACGAAATCCGTACCCCTATGAACGGCGTGGTGGGGCTGACCGCACTGCTGCTGGAGACGCCGCTGGACCAGACGCAGAAGCAGTACGCCCAGGGCGTCAAGGGCGCCGGCGAGGCGCTGCTGTCCCTCATCAACGACATCCTGGACTTCTCCAAACTGGAAGCCGGCAAGGTTGACCTGGATGTCCGCGCCTTCGATCCCCGCGTCCTTGTGGAGGAAGTGGCGGGCTTGCTGACCGAGCCCGCGCAGGCCAAGAATTTGGAGCTGATCGCCTACTGCGAACCGGACGTTCCCGCCCGGCTGCAGGGTGATTCCGGCCGGATCCGCCAGATCCTGCTGAACCTCGCTTCCAACGCCGTGAAGTTCACGGCTGCCGGGGAGGTGTCCATCCGCGTGACGACGGAGACGCCGGACGCGAAGCCCGGGGCCACCGCCATGGTTTGCTTCGAGATCCGCGATACGGGCATCGGGATCGACCCCTTGCACCACGCGCGCCTGTTCGAATCCTTCTCGCAGGCGGACGCTTCGACCACCCGGCGCTACGGCGGCACAGGCCTGGGCCTGGCCATTTGCAGCCGGCTCACTGAGGCCATGGACGGCGAAATCGGGCTGGACAGCGCTCCGGGCGAGGGCAGCACGTTCTGGTTCCGCATCCCCGTGCCTGTGGCCCCGCCGTCCACGAATCCCGTGCCGGCCGCCGGTTTCCTCACCGGGCTGCGCGTCCTGGTGGTGGACGACAACGCCGCCAACCGCCTGGTGCTGGAATCCCAGCTGCGCGACTGGAGGCTGCAGCCGGAGGCCGTGCCGGATGCCCGCGCCGCGCTGGCCCGCGCCCACGAAGCCGCAACGGCCGGAGTGCCCTTCCACCTGGCTGTGCTGGACCTCTGCATGCCTGATACCGATGGCCTGGAGCTGGCCCGCGAACTCAAGGCCGACGCCGCACTGGCGGACATCGAGCTGATCATGCTCACGTCCACCATGCAGGTCAACGCCGCCGAGATCGCCGACGCCGGAGTCCGCGAATGGCTTATGAAACCGGTCCGCAGCTCCGAGTTCTACAACCGCCTGATCCGGCTGATGTCCACGAGTGAACACCATGCCCCGGCGCCCTCTGGGTCCGGGCTTTCCGACGCTGAGCCGTCGGCTGATTCTTCCGGTTCGTCCCCCGAGTCCTCCCCGGAGTCGTCCCTTGAGACATCCGCCGATGCGTCCCCCGATTCGTCCCCTGTGTCCTCCCTTCGGGGCGCATTGCGGGGCCGCATCCGGGTGGTGGAGGACAACGAGGTGAATCAGCTGGTTGCCCGCGCCACGGTGACCAAATTCGGCTACGCGGTAGATGTGGTTGCCGATGGCGCCGAGGCCGTAGCCGCCACCGCCAGCACCCGGTACGCCGCCGTCCTGATGGACTGCCATATGCCGGTAATGGACGGGTTCGAGGCCACGCGCGTCATCCGCCGGCGCGACGGCGGGGCCAGCCACCTTCCCATCATCGCCATGACCGCCGGCGCCCTGGACGGGGACCGGGAACGCTGCCTCGCCGCCGGCATGGACGATTACCTCTCCAAACCGGTGGACGCCGCCGAGCTTGAAGCCGCCCTGGCCCGCTGGGTCCCCGAGCAGGCCACGGAGCGTTCTGCGCCGCCGGAGCCGACGGCTCCTCAGCGGGAGGAGGCTCCCCAGCTGCTGGCCGTCACCGGTGGACGTCCGCCGGCGCTGGATGCGGACCGGCTGGCCATGCTGCGCGACCTCGGCCCCGAGGACGGCCTGGGCCTGCTGCCCGCAACGACGGAGGCGTTCCGGAAGGACGTTCCCGCGCGGCTCGCGGCACTGCGCGAAGCGGTGACCAACGGCGGCGGGCCGGCTCTGGCGCAGGCCGCGCACGCCCTGAAGGGTGCGGCGGCCAACATCGGAGCTACCGCCGTCGCAAGTCTGAGCGGCGAGCTGGAGGACATGGGACGCAGCGGAAAGCTCGACGGCGGCCGGCAGCTGGTCAGCCGGCTGGAAGCTGAGCTGGTGCGTGTGGACTTTGAACTCGATCTGGCGCTGGAGGTGGCACAGTGAAAGTCCTGGTGGCAGATGACGATCCGGGCTCGCTCCTGGTGGCCCGCGCCGCCGTCAAACGCTCCGGGCATGACTGCCTGACGGCGGCCGACGGTGACGAGGCGTGGGCCCTGTACCTGGAACACCAGCCCGATGTGGTGGTCACGGACTGGATGATGCCCGGGATGGACGGGCTGGCGCTGTGCCGGGCCATCCGGGCGCGCGAAGCGGACCTGTACACGTATATCGTGCTGCTGACATCGCAAGGATCCCGGGACGATGTGCTCGCCGGGCTCGAAGCCGGGGCGGACGACTACGTCACCAAGCCGCTGGATCCGTTTGTCCTGCATGCCCGGCTGCTGGTGGCGCTCCGCGTGACCACGCTGCACGCTGATCTGGCCCATTACCGGAAGGTGCTCTCGCAGCAGGCGCGGACCGATCCACTGACCGGCCTCCACAACCGGCTCAAGCTCTCCGAGGACCTCGAGCAGCTGCATGCGCGCAGCCAGCGGTACACGGAGGGGTATTGCGTGGCCATGTGCGACGTGGACAACTTCAAGAGCTACAACGACATCTACGGGCACCAGGCAGGCGATCTCGCGCTGCGTGCCGTGGCGGGGGCGCTGGTGAGTGCGGCGCGGAAGAGCGACGGCGTGTACCGGTACGGCGGCGAGGAGCTCCTGCTGGTCCTGCCGAACCAGTCACAGCTGGGCGCCAAGGCCTTTATGGAACAGGCGCTGGACAGCGTGCGTGAGCTGGAGATTGTCCACTCCGGGGATCCACTGGGGCAGCTGACGCTGAGCGCGGGGATTTCCGCGTTCACGGCCGAGCACCGGGCAGACGCCGACACCCTCCTGGGTGAAGCCGACGCCGCCCTCTACGCCGCGAAGGCGGCCGGCCGGAACCGAGTGGTGCTGGCGCTGTAGCGTTTAGCCTTGGCCTGTATTGGCCGGTGGCTACGCGGCTTTTTTGCGCTGCTTGGTCTGACCCGGCTGCTTCTTCGCGGTCTGCTGCTGAGCAGGCTGCTGCTGCACCGGATGGCGCTTGGCGGGCTGCTGCTGGGTTACCGGGCGGTGCTGTGCGGGCTGTTTCGGGGCGGACTGCCTTGGGGCTTCGGGCTCGGCGGGCTGCACCGGGGCCTCAGCTTCCTCGTCCTGCACCCGTTCATCCTGCGCGGCTTCGTACTGGGCGGTCCCGTCCTGCTCCAGCTCAATCAACGCATACATCCGGTTGCGGCGCCAGCGGCGGACCAGGTCCACACCGGCAAGGATGCCTGCCAGCGGCGTCAGGACAGCCGCGGCATAGACGAACAGCATCCACGTCAGGGTGGCCATGGGAGGTTGGTTGTTGTTCAACAGGGAGAGCCCGCCGAACATGGCGATGATCCAGAAAAGCAATACTGCCGTCAACACCGCGGCCGCGGGGAAGTACTGGTTGCGTACGATTTTCTTCAGGGTTTCCATGCATTTTCCTCCTGCCTGGCCGGGGTGCGGTGAGAGGCCGCATGAACACCAGTATGCGGCTGCAGGCCCGCGGATTCGCGCAACACGCAGGCGGTGGTGACGAACCTAACTGCGGCCCGCTCGAGAGCGGTGATCGAGCCCGTCGAGATCCAGGTTTCGCCCGGCTCAACCACCGGCGGGGGCTTCCGAGCTGCGGGCATTGCCAATACCGTGGATGACACCCGCCCTGATCTTGGAGGTCCTCATGCGCAAAGTTACGTCCGGCCTGTTCCACTCCGTTGACGGCGTGGTCTCGGACCCGTTCCTCTGACAATTCGACAGCTTCGACGACGACCTCGGCAAGGCCCTGACCCGCATGATGGAAAGCGTGGACACCGTGGTGCTTGGCCGGGTGAGCTACCAGGAATGGGCTGGGTACTGGCCCACAGCGTCGGTGGACGAGGACTTCGCCGGCTTCATCAACCCGGTGGAGAAGTTTGTGGCCTCCCGGACGCTGACGGAGCCGCTCGAGTGGCAGAACTCCCACCTTCGTGGCGGGCCTGAAGGAGCGCGACGGCGGCGAGATCGCCGTCACCGGCAGCATTTCCGTGGTGCGCCAATTGCTGTTCGCCGGGCTGCTGGATGAGCTGACCCTGATCACACACCCCGTGGTGGCCGGCAGCGGCCGGAAGCTGTTCCAGGACGGCGGCCCCGTGACGCGGCTCGGCCTCAAGGGCCAGTACCGGACCACGAAGGGCGACGTCGTCAGCACCTACGGACTGCTGGGCGAATAACGGGCAAAGCGGCGGTCACCACGGCGCCGCGCTCAGGGCACTTTCTGCAGATTGGTCAGAAGATGAATAAATGTGCTGGTCGGCAACGAATTCCTGCTGCTTACCCTCCTGCCTAGTGCGGAGCACGTCCTTGACGATCTGGGTGAGGGTCAGAGCCTGCCCGGCCGTCCAGGCCAGGCCGAAACGGATCGCACCGGCCTCGGAGCGCGCCCTGGTGATGATCGATTCGATGCGGTGCTGTTCTGCGGGGTAGAGCGGAATGCCCCGGTCGGTACGGTAGGAGTCGGCGGCCGCCAGCACGCGAATGGCAAGCTCGACGCCATGCCCGGCCACGTAGACGCCGGCCAATGACTCGAGGAAACCCACAAGGTTGCCCTGTGCACCCAACTCGAATCCAGCGTCGACCGCCTCGAGGAGCAGCCGTTCCGCGGCGTCGTAGTCGCCGGCCCGCTCTGCGTTTTCGGCCAGGTTAGTCAAAACTACCCCGAGGGCCCATCGATCGCCGAGCGGTCGTACAAGCCTGACGCTCTCGCGGCTCAGGTCAAGGGCTCGCGCGTGGTCACCGGCGTAGAAGGCTAACCGCTCCAGAACAACGAATGCGGCAGCGCGAGTCCGGGGGCTGGCATGAGGTATGGCCAATGCTTCTGCAGCGAGTCGGTGGGCGGTGATAGTGTCGTTGATCTCCATCGCCTGCACTGCCAGGCACATCGTGGTCCAGGCGGCGCCTTCGTCGTTGCCAGCGCTCTGGAATGCCTCAAGCGCGCGGTGGTGAAGGTCGGCCGCCGCGTCGTTGCGACCGAGGAGCCAACACAGAGTCGCTGCTCCACTGAGTGCAGGGGCTTGGAGCGAAGGTGGAGCGTCGGGTGTGCCCGCGACCAGCTTGAGAGCGATCTCGCATTGCTCGGCCACGTCCTCGGTGAGCTCCCAGTAATGCCAGAGTTGCCCGACCATTCGAAGCGCCAGGTCCGTGGAGCCATCCGGCCCCGTTGCCCACAACAGTGCGGCGCGTAAATCCGGTGTATCAGCATTCAGCAGCCGGAAGGCGTCCACTTGCTCGCGCCCCCACAGCTGTGGGCCGACAGACTCAGCGAGGCCGAGGTAGTACTCGGCATGCCGGCGCCGAACGGCCGACCCATCGTTGAGCACCCGGAGCCGGTCACGGGCAAACTCGCGAATCGAATGCAGCATCGACACGCGGCTTTGTCCCGCGGGATCGGTATAGCGATGCAGCAGGCTATGGCGGGCTAGGGAGATGAGCAAGTCTTCAGGCATCGTTTCCGTGCCCGGAGGCTGACCACAGATGCTATTGACTGCCGCCATAGTCGGATCAGCAGCGAAGACGCCGAGCTGATCGAACAGCCGCCGCTCAGCCTTACGCAACAGTTGGTGGCTCCACTCGATCGTGGCCGTGACGGTCCGCTGGCGGTCCGGAAGGTCGCGGAAGGCTGCCGGCAGCGCGGCAAGGCTGACCTCCAAGTCGTCCAGGAGCTCAGCCTCACTGTGATCCCGCAACTGGGCGGCTGCCAGTTCGATTGCCAGCGGAAGGCCGTCCAGGCGGTGGCACAGACGGGTGAGAACAGCCGCGTTGCCGTGGTTAAGATCGAAATGCGGACGGACTGCCCGGCCACGGGCCAGGAGCAGCTTCACGGCCGGCACCTCCCGTAGCAGTGTCGGCGGGAGGGGCTGGTCAATCGGGGGCAGGGCCAACGGTGCGAGCTCATATTCGTATTCGGCGCGCAGTCCCAGTCTTCGTCGGCTGGTGGTCATAATCCGCAGGTCGGGGGCGGCGGTGAGCATGCCAAGCACCACCGGCCACGCCTCCTCCAGATGTTCGAAATTGTCCAGGACCAACAACAGCCGGCGCGAGTGTAAGAAGCGAGCCGCGACCTTCAGCGGGTCTTCTCCGGCCCGGTCCTGCAAGCCGAGCGCAGCAACTATGGCGGCCGGCACTTGTTGAGTCTGGGTGAGCGGGGCGAGATTGACCCAGCCCACGCCGTCGGCCATTCGCTCACCGAGCTGGGCCGCTGCTGCCAAGGCCAACCTGGTCTTGCCGGTCCCGCCGGCGCCCGTTACGGTAACCAGCCTGCACCCCTCCGCGGCATACATTGAGCACAGCTCTCTTATTTCTGCATCGCGCCCGACCAGCGGGGTGAGTTCGGCCGGGAGGTTGTCCAGCCGTTGCCTGATCCTGCGGTGTCCGTCAGCGGCGGGGGCCGCAAGCAAGGCTTCCTGCCGAAGGACCTGGCCTTCCAGTTCCTGCAGGCGTGCACCGGGATCAATACCCAGTTCCTCGACGAAGATGCTCCGCGCTTTACGGCATGCCGCCAAAGCATCGGCCTGCCGGTCAGAGCGGTACAAGGCGAGCGCAAGTGAGGCCCACAGGCGTTCCCGGTATGGATGCCGGGACACGAGCCGCTGCAGTTCCCCCACCAAAGTGCCGTGTCGGCCCAAAGCGAGCTCGACGTCGATGAGGTCCTGGTGCGCGTCCAGCTGGGCTTCCTCCAGTGCGTCCAGGTCCGGGCGCAGAAGCTCGACGTCGGCAAGGTCCGGGAAGGCGGCCCCTTTGAAGAGCTCTACAGCCTGGCGCAGATATTCGGTGCCTCCGGCCAAATCTCCTGCCTGCACGGCCAGTTCACCGGCGGTGACGTGTTCACGGAACTGCAGGAGGTCGAGCTCGTCCTCGGTGACTGTCAGCAGGTAACCGCCCGGCCGGCTTGCCAGGCGCTGGGAAGCAATCCCCTTGGACCGGTCCGGTTGGAGCAGGCGCCGCAGGTTGGCCACGTACACCTGCAGCTGCGGGCCCGGCTGCGCGGGCGGGCGGCCGTCCCAGACGGCTTCAGTCAGGAAGTCAGTGGAGACCACCGAGTTTGCCCGCAGGGCCAGGCATTCCAGGACGATCCGCAGCTTCCCGCTGCCCACAATGACCGGCGCCCCGTCGGCAACAACTTCCAGAGGGCCCAGGGTCCTGATCCACAGTGCGCCCATCGCCAAGCACCCCTCACCGACCGGCCGCTGGCCCGGACCTGGTCGGCCCGGTACCGCGGAGCTCATCGACCAGCGAGCCCATATGCCCGCCCTGACACGAGATGGCCCCGAGGAGCCACATCAACCCCATCATGCTCCTGCGGCGGGCAGAGGGTCCAGAGTCCTCGGGGAGTCCCGTCCGCGATTAAGGACCGGTTAAGGCCCGGGAGCCACGCTTGATTCACCCACCCGATATACGTTCGAAAGGAAATCCCATGAAAACAAACAGCATTACTCGCGGACTGGCGTTGTCGGCCTTTGCAGCAGCAGCCCTTGTGGCACCCGCGCAGCCGGCCTTGGCCGACGAACCGTTAATCCTCCCGGTCGGAGTCGGATGTGCCGACTTCAACCTCGGGGTGAGTGGGACGGGAGGCAAACTTCACACCAAGGAATTCTTCGACAAGGACGGCAACATCGTTCGAATCCTCACGGCAGGCAAGGGCGTCCTCCTCACCTACACCAACTATGGAACGGACCTAGGGAATCCGGTTGCGGGCAAGTCAGTCACGTTCCGGACCGATGGATCAGTGACGTCAATCAAGGTCAACCCGGACGATACCCTGACCTACACGGCCACGGGTCATCAAGGGCTCGTCATGTTCCCAGGTGACGTGCCAGCCGGACCGTCCACCACTCAGTATGTCGGAAGGATCGTCTTCAACGTCGACCTTGTTACAGGAATATTCACGTTGGTGAGTACCAAGGGATCGGCGGTTGATGTCTGCGCCAAACTGGCCAGCTGAGGCCTAGGCCCCGTTGCGTTCAATCGCCTGGCCAATAATCCGGGCGCCCTCGGGAAAGGCGCCCGGATTTGTCCCCGAGTAGTTAAGCCGGATGAACGGGCCTGCCGGTTCGGCCGGGAACCATTCGTTTCCCCCGGCGATGATCACCCCGGCGGTTTCACAATCGCGGGTCAGCCGTTCGAGGTCGGTCCCGTCGGGCAGCCGCGCCCACAGGTTCAGGCCGCCCTTGGGCACCTGCTCGATATGCGCCTGCGGGGCGTGCTGGCGCAGGCTGGTGACCAGCAGGTCCCGGCGTGATTCGAGCTGGTGGCGGAGGCTGCGAAGGTGCGTCTGCCACCCGGGCTGCGTCACGACGTCGAGCGCTGCCGCCTGGAGCAGCCCGCTGACGTACATCGATTCGGCCGCCCGGTCCGCCAGGATGCGCTCCCGCGCCGGGCCGCGGGCGATGACCGCGGCGACGCGGATCGACGGTGACACGCTCTTGGTCAGCGAGCGCAGGTAGACCACGTGGCCGGAGTCGTCGCGGGAGGCGACGGGCACGGGGTTGGAGGTGATGCCGAAATCGTGCGCCCAGTCGTCCTCCACAAGGAACGCCCCCTTCGCGCGGACCACGTCCAGGACCTGTTCACGCCGTTCGGCAGACCACTGCGCGCCCGTGGGGTTGGCGTAGTTGGGCTGCGCGTAGAACAGCCGCGCCCCGGACTCGTCAAAGGCGCGGGCCAGCTCCGCCGGGTCCGGTCCGTCCGGTCCGCTGGGCACCGGGACAACGCGCACGCCGGCCTGCGCTGCGGCCAGGATGGCGCCCCAATAGGACGGCGATTCCATGAGCAGCGGCTGTCCGCGGCCGGCGAGCGCGCTGAAGATGGAGCTCAGCCCGCTTTGGCTTCCCGGGAGTACGACGACGTCGCTCGGGTTCGGCGGGGTGGTCCCGGCCGGTGTGGAGGCACCGAGTTCGTGCGCGAACCACGACTGCAGTTCGGGCATTCCGGCCGCGGGCGGACGGAACAAGGCAGCGTCACCGCGGGCTGCCCGGGCAATAGCGGCCCGCACCAGCCGCTCGGGCAGGAGTTCGCGGTCCGGATAGCCGGAGTGGAAGGAGATGGCATCGTTGGCCACGTTGCGCATGGTGCTGGACGCCGGGGGCGGGGGCGCCAGCGGGGAACGGAGGGCCGCCGTCTGCCAGCCGTAGTCGGAGGGACGGGCGCTCCGGACGGCGCGCACAAAGGTCCCGACGCCGGGCCGGCTCTCGATCAGTCCCTGTGCCGTGAGCGTCTGCAGCGCCTTCTGCACCGTGACGGGACTGGCCTGGTACTCGGCCACCAACGAGCGCGTGGAGGGCAGCTTCGCACCGGGCGCGGCCGAAGAAATCCATTTCTTCAGGTGCGCCACAATCCGGGAACTGCTATCGTTGTTCATGAGAGACAATAGTAGCGCTACTACACTTATTCGGCCAGTGATACCGCCCGGCCAGCCCACCGGCCTCTGGTGGGGCCTCGCCGGAGTAGCGGCCTTCTCCTTCACGGTTCCTTTCACGAAGGTGGCCGTCGAGTCCCTGTCCCCGCTGTTTATCGGGTCAGGCCGTGCAGTCGTAGCCGCCATTCTCGCCGCCTTCGCACTCGCCCTCACCCGGCAGCGGCTCCCCCGCGGCACGCAGTGGGTCCGCCTCGCCGTGGTGGCCGGCGGCATCGTCGTCGGGTTTCCCCTGCTGACCTCCTTTGCACTCACCGCCACACCGGCCAGCCACGGCGCCGTCGTGATCGCCCTGTTGCCCGCCGCGACGGCAGTAGCTGCAGTTCTTCGGGGGCGCGAGCGTCCACGCCTGGCGTTCTGGCTCATCACCGGCGTGGGAGCGCTGGCGGCCATCGCCTTCGCCTCCATGCAGTCCGGCGGGTTCGGGCAGCTGCACTCGGCGGACCTGCTGCTCCTGGGCGCGGTGGTGGCCGCGGCCATCGGCTACGCGGAGGGCGGCCTGCTGGCCCGCGAGCTGGGCGCCTGGCAGACGGTGTCGTGGGCGCTGGTGCTGGCGTCGCCGCTGATGCTGTTCCTGGTGGCGGTGTCCGTGGCGCAGCAGTCGCCGTCGGGCACACCGGTCCAGTGGCTGGCCTTTGCGTACCTCGGCGTGGTCAGCATGTTCCTCGGCTTCTTCGCCTGGTACAGCGGCCTGGCCATCGGCCCCATGGCGCAGGTCAGCCAGATCCAGCTTGTCCAGCCCGTGCTGAGCATCTGCTGGGCGGGCCTACTGCTCGGCGAGTCGCTGACGTGGAGCACGATCGTCGGCGGCCTGGCTGTCATCCTCTGCGCGGGCGCCGCGGTCCGGGTCCGGCTCAAGCCGGCATCCTCGCAGCCCGCCGTCCCTCACCCTGCCGAGCCTCTCGCCACAAGAACCCTCGAACCTGCAAAGGATTAGCACCATGTACACGCCAGCCCATTTCGAAGCCGGCCCCGACGCCATCCAGGAACTACTCACGAGGCCCGGCGCAGCGAACCTGGTCACCATGACGCCGGGAGGCCTGCTCGCCACGCTGCTGCCGTTTGTTTACGACCCCTCGGTGGGCGAACACGGCGCGCTGCACACGCACGTCGCCAGGAACAACCCCCAGTGGTCCGAACCGGCCATCGGGGAATCCCTCATGATCGTCCAGGGCGCGGACGCCTACATTTCGCCGTCCTGGTATGCGTCCAAGGCCGAGCACGGACGCGTTGTGCCCACGTGGAACTACTCCACGGCACACGTGTACGGCCAGCTCGTGATCCATGACGACCCGGCCTGGATCGCCGGCCAGGTCAGGCGGCTGACCAACATCAACGAAGCAGACTTCGAGCACCCGTGGAGCGTGGATGACGCGCCGGAGCGCTATATCTCGGGCCAGCTGCGCGCCATTGTGGGCATTGAACTGGTCATCACCAGGATTGAGGCGAAGACCAAGCTGAGCCAGAACCGGTCCGCGGCGGATGTGGAAGGCGTCGTGGCCGGGCTCAGCGAACGCGGGGAGACAGAAAGCGCCGCCGACGTCGAGCGGGCACGCTGACCCGGTTCAGGCCCGGTCCAGCCCAACTAGGTAGCGCTAACTGTCGTTTTGAGGCCCCATAACGACAGTTAGCGCTACCTAGTTGGGATCCTGAACCCGGCACGCCAGAACCTAGCGGGCGACGAGCGCCTCGCTGGCCTCCCACAAACCCTGCGCCAGCTCGGCGTCGTACGCCTGTGCGTTGGCCTTGGCCAGGGCGCGCTTGGCGTAGTAGGCGCCGGAGATCCAGTCGGTGCCGGCGGTGCCGTTGCTGAGCCAGAGGAGGGTGTCGGCGCCCTGGTCCGGGGTGAGCATAAAGCGGTTGAGGAGCGTCTTGTAGGCGTGCCGCATGGGGCTGGTGGACTCTGCCGCGAAGTTGGTGCGGACCACGCCCGGGTGGAACGCCGCCGTCGTGATTCCGTGCTCGCCGAAGCGGCGGTGCAGCTCGGAGGTGAAGAGGATGTTGGCGAGTTTGGCGGTGCCGTAGGCGCGGTTGGTGGAGTAGGTGTGCTCCGATTTGAGGTCGAAGAGGTCCATTTTGCCGAAGCCGTTGGCCGCGCTGGCGGTGTTGATGACCTTGGCGTTGCTGGCGGTGAGGACGTCCATCAGCTCGGTGGTGAGCAGGAACGGCGCCAGGTGGTTGATCTGGAAGGTGGACTCGTTGCCGTCCACGGTGAGCTGGTGCTTGCCCATGATGCCGCCGGCGTTATTGGCCAGGACGTCGATCCGCTCGTAGTCGTCCTTCAGCTGCGCGGCGAGCGTGCGGACCTGATCCAGGTCGGCGAAGTCGCTGACGAAATAGTCGGCATTGAGCTCCTTCGCGATGGCCTGCGTCTTCTCCTCGGAACGGCCGACGACGACCACCCGGTCGCCTGCCTGCGTCAGCGTCCGCGCGGCTGCCGCGCCGATGCCGTCGCTGGCGCCGGTGATCACGATGGTGCGTTGGGTCAAGGGGTGTCCTTTGGTTGAGGTGGGAACCTGGGAGGTGAGTGCGGACTCCTGCAAGCCTAGCGGTACGGAAATTCTGTCCCAGTCGACTGAGCGGGCATAAGCTGCACAAAGAATCACACCGCAACCCTGGGAGAAGCACCATGGAGATGGCCAAAGCGTCCGACGAAGCCAAGGAGCGGTTCCGCTCAGTAGTGCCGGACAACCCCGAGGTGGTCGTCAAGCCGATGTTCGGCAACCTGGGCGCCTTCGTCAACGGCAACATGTTCGCCGGACTGTTCGGTTCCACCATCGGGGTGAAGCTCTCCGACGCCGACAGGCAGGTGCTCGAAAGCACGGAGCGGACCGTCCCGTTCGGCCCGGCGGAGCGGCCGATGGGCGGCTACACCGGACTGCCGGAGGTCTGGAACGCCGAGGGCGACGGCGACGACGCGCGGGCAAGCGCCTGGCTGGAGAAGGCCTTCGAGTACGTCGCGCAGCTCCCGCCGAAAGCGCCCAAGGCGGCCAAACCGCGCAAGTAGCGGCGGACCAGGAGTACGACGACGGCGGGGCGCCCAGAATTTCTCTGGACGCCCCGCCGTCGTACTTCAGTCAGCCGTGGCTGGAATCAGAGCGCTAACCCGCCACGCCAGCGAGCAGGAAGAGGACCGCGGCGATGGCGAAGCCCATCACACCGATGAGGGTTTCCATGACGGTCCAGGTCCGCAGGGTGGTCTTGACGTCCATGCCGAAGAAGCGGCCCACCAGCCAGAAGCCGGAGTCGTTGACGTGGGACACCACCACGGAGCCGGCTGCCACGGCGATAACCAGGGCGGCGATCTGCATGCCGGTCAGTCCGGCGGTGGCCACTGCCGGGGCGATGAGGCCCGCGGTGGTGGTCAGGGCCACGGTGGCGGAACCCTGGGCGATGCGCAGGATGGCGGCGATCAGGAAGCCGGCCAGGATCAGCGGGATGCCCAGGTTGCCCAGGACATCGGCCAGTGCGTCGCCAATGCCGGAGGCACGGAGGACACCGCCGAACATGCCGCCGGCGCCGGTGATCAGGATGACGGAGCAGACCGGCCCCAGCGAGGATTCGAGCAGCTTCTCGATGGCGCCAGCGTCCTTGCCGCGGCGGGCGCCCAGGACAAACACGGCCACCAGTACGGCGATCAGCAGGGCCACCGGGGTTTCACCGATGGTGCGCAGGACCTGGAACCACTGCTCGCTCTTGACCGAGTCGGACAGCACGCCGGAGGACGCAAGGGTGTTCAGGCCGGTGTTGATGAAGATCAGGACGAGCGGCAGGAGCAGCAGGCCGATGATGGTGCGGAAGCGCGGCGGGTGGGACTCGGCTTCAGCGCTGGCGTGGCCCAAGATTTCCGGCACCGGGAGGACCAGCTTCTTGCCGGTCCAGAGGCCGAACAGGTAGGCGGTGACGTACCAGGTGGGGATAGCGGTGATGAGGCCGGCGATCAGGACCAGGCCGATGTTGGCATCAAAGAAGGCAGCAGCGGAGACCGGGCCAGGGTGCGGCGGGAGGAAGATGTGCATCACGGAGAACGCACCGGCGGCCGGGAGGCCGTAGCGCAGCACTCCCCCGCCCAGGCGGTGGGCCACGGCGAAGACGACGGGCAGCATGACCACCAGGCCGGCGTCGAAGAAGATGGGGAAGCCGAAGATCAGGGAGGCGAGGCCCAGAGCGAACGGGGCACGCTTTTCGCCGAACACGCCGATCAGGTAGTCGGCCAGCACCTTGGCGCCGCCGCTGGTCTCAACGATGCGGCCGAGCATGGCGCCCAGGCCCACAAGGAGGGCCACGGTGCCCAAGGTTGTGCCGAACCCGTTGATCAGCACAGGAACTACCTGGTTGGCGGGGATTCCGGTGGCGAATGCGGTGGCGAGGCTGATCACGATCAGGGCGACGAGTGCGTGCATCCGCAGCTTGATGATCAGGAACAGCAGCACAACAATCGATGCCGCGGCGATGAGCAGCAGAGGTCCTGCGCCCAGCGTTTGGGTCCATCCTTCGATGACCATGATTCTCCTTTGAAACAGAACTACTTGGGGATTGGGGAAAATTGGGCTCAGCAGGCGCTGAGCTCCGCCTGGGCGGGAAGCGTGAGGCCGGGAAGCTCGAGGCCAGCCAGAACGGCGGTGACGATCTCCTCCGGGGAGTTGGAGATGTCCAGGCGTTGGCTGCCGGCGGCAAGTTCGTTGCCGGTCAGCGGTTCCAGGGTGGCCAGCTGGCTGGGCAGGAGCGTGGGCGGCATAAAGTGGCCTTCGCGGCCCTGCATGCGCTGGCCGATCAGGTCGGCCCCGCCGTCGAGGTGGATGAACAGGACCCGTCCCTGCGCGTCGGAGAGCAGCTCACGGTAGCTCTGCTTAAGGGCGGAGCAGGTGAGCACGGTGCTCTTCCCGGCAGCGGCATGGGCCGTCATCCAGCCCTGGATTTCCCGCAGCCAGGGCCAGCGGTCCCCGTCCTGCAGGGGAATGCCCTGGGTCATCTTGTCGATGTTGGACTGGGGGTGGAACTCGTCCGCTTCGGCACAGGCCCAGCCAAGCTGCTGGGAAAGAGCTGCCGCAATGGTGGACTTGCCGGAACCGGCAACGCCCATCACCACCAGGTGCGTGGCTGGATACCGCATATTTTACCTCCGAAGAAGACGCCGTTGGCTAAATGAAGAAAGCTCATTGCGCATCCCACACGGAACTGCGCCGGGAGATAAGGTATCACCATTTCTAACCATAGATACTATCTTTTGGTGTCACAAGTCATACCTTTGGGAATTTGTCGGTACGATTGGAGGGCGCACAGGCGCAGAGGAAAGCAGGAAAGATGTCGACGGCGACACCACCGGACGCGGATGACGCGCACGACGGCGGGGCCTCCCCCGCCATGCATGAACGCGTTCTCGAGGCGGTTGGCGTCGCCATCGCGGCAGGGAGCCTGCCTCCGGGCAGCCGGCTGACCCTTGAGGGCCTGCAGCGGGAGTACGGCATTTCCCGCACCGTTGCACGGGACACCATGAAGGTCCTGGAGTCCATGAACCTGGTGTATTCGCGCCGGCGGGTGGGCATCGTGGTCCAGGAGCGCAGGCTGTGGAATGTCTTCGATCCCAAGCTGGTGCGCTGGCGCCTGGGCTCTGTCCGGCGCGATATTCAGTACAGCAGCCTCACGGAGCTGCGCATCGCCGTCGAGCCCATTGCAGCCGCAGGTGCTGCCCGCCGGGCGAGCGCCGCGGAACGGGCCAAGCTGGTTGCCCTGGCTGCAGAGCTGCGGCGACTGGGTGAGGCCGGCGAACTCGAGGCGTTCCTGGCCGTCGACATCGAGTTCCACTGCCTGCTGCTCCAAAGCTGCGGCAATGAGATGTTCACCGCGTTGGAAGGCATGGTGGCCGAGGTGCTCACCAGCCGGACCCAGCAGGGCCTGATGCCCTTCAAACCGCGGAACGAAGCCTTACAGGCCCACGAGGATGTTGCTGCAGCGGTGGCCCGTGGAGACGCGGTGGGGGCGGAGACCGCCGTCCACCACATCCTGGACGAGGTCCGGAACGCGATGGGCCTGCACTGACTCTTTCGGGATGCCGCGTTAGTGAGTAGCCTGCAATTAGGGGCTCATGCAAAGGGCCCATAGCTGTCATGCAGAAGTATCTGTGAGGTGGAAGATGGCCATCACTGGACATTCACGAATGGGGACCGGCTCAACCGCTGCTCCTGCGGTAGTACCCCGGCGCAAAGGCGCCATGGTGGTCAGCTGGATCACGTCCACTGACCACAAGGTCATCGGGTACATGTACCTGATCACGTCGTTCGTCTTCTTCTGCCTGGCTGGAGTTATGGCCCTGCTGATCCGGGCCGAGCTCTTCGAACCTGGCATGCAGATCCTGCAGACCAAGGAGCAGTACAACCAGCTGTTCACGATGCACGGCACCATGATGCTGCTGATGTTCGCCACCCCGCTGTTCGCCGGCTTCGGCAATGTCATCATGCCGCTGCAGATCGGCGCCCCCGACGTCGCCTTCCCGCGACTGAACGCCCTGGCCTTCTGGTTCTTCCTCTTCGGCTCCACCATCGCCGTCTCGGGCTTCATCACCCCGCAGGGCGCTGCGGCGTTCGGCTGGTTCGCCTACGCGCCATTGAACAACACCACATTCACTCCCGGCGTCGGCGGTGACTTGTGGGTCTTCGGCCTGGCACTGTCCGGATTCGGCACCATCCTGGGCGCCGTCAACTTCATCACCACCATCATCTGCATGCGCGCCCCCGGCCTGACCATGTGGCGGATGCCCATCTTCACCTGGAACACGCTGGTCACGGCCATCCTGGTGATCATGGCCTTCCCGCCGCTCGCCGCAGCACTGTTTGCCCTGGGGGCGGACCGTAAGTTCGGTGCCCACATCTATGATCCGGAGAACGGCGGCGCGGTTCTGTGGCAGCACCTGTTCTGGTTCTTCGGACACCCCGAGGTGTACATCATTGCGCTGCCGTTCTTCGGCATTGTGTCCGAGATCTTCCCGGTCTTCAGCCGCAAGCCGATCTTCGGCTACAAGGGCCTTGTCTACGCGACCATCGCCATTGCAGCCCTGTCCATGACCGTGTGGGCACACCACATGTACGTGACCGGTTCGGTACTGCTGCCGTTCTTCGCCTTCATGACCATGCTCATCGCCGTACCTACCGGCGTGAAATTCTTCAACTGGATCGGCACCATGTGGGGCGGATCCCTCACCTTCGAAACCCCCATGCTCTGGAGCCTCGGTTTCCTCATCACGTTCCTCTTCGGCGGCCTGACCGGGATCATCCTCTCCTCCCCGCCGCTGGACTTCCACGTCTCCGATTCGTACTTTGTCGTGGCGCACTTCCACTACGTGGTGTTCGGCACCGTGGTGTTCGCGATGTTCGCAGGCTTCTACTTCTGGTGGCCAAAATTCACCGGCAAAATGCTCAACGAGCGCCTCGGAAAGATCCACTTCTGGATGCTGTTCCTGGGATTCCACGGAACCTTCCTGATCCAGCACTGGCTAGGGGTCATGGGCATGCCCCGCCGCTACGCCGACTACCTGGTGGAGGACAACTTCGCCTGGATGAACCAGTTCTCCACCATCTCGTCATACCTTCTCGGCGCCTCGATGATTCCGTTCTTCTGGAACGTCTACATCACGTGGCGCAGCTCAGAGCGCGTTGAGGTGGATGACCCGTGGGGCTTCGGCGCCTCGCTCGAATGGGCCACGTCCTGCCCGCCGCCGCGCCACAACTTCACGTCCCTGCCCCGGATCCGTTCAGAGCGTCCCGCCCTGGACCTCCACCATCCGGAGCTCAGCGTTCGCGCGCACGAAACCACGCACAGCCCGGCCGCGGCCGCCCTGGGTGCTGCGGATATCGGCGAAAAGGACGTACGCAATCCAAACCCGGACGAGTGACCGGGGATTGAGCCTGCCAACCTCCGGTGGTTGAGCCTGTAGAAACCTAAACCAAGCGGCCCACAGCCTGGACCGCCAGCAGGAACTTCACGCCGCCGTCGGTTAGCAGTGCCCTGTCAAGAGGCCCCACTTTGGGCGCCGTCAGGTGCAGGCACTCGAAGTTCCAACGCACCACGCGGTTGATGTCGCTGACCCACTCGTCCGGGATGGGATGGCCGGACCGGGTGACAAACCCGGCGGCCAGCATGGCGCATCCGCGTGTTCCGGATGCTTCGGGTCCGCGACGATCTGCAGCAGTCGCTGGTAACCGCGGGGCCCGCCGAAGGCCTCCACGGGTCCGCGGTTGGCGCCGTCGACGCACAGCAGTTCCCCGGCCGGAAGGTCCGCTGAACCAAACACCTCCACGTGATGCGTCCAGCTATCGCCAAAGTCGTACTCGTATTCCAGCGCGCTTCCCGGCTTTTGGGCATCCAGCAGTTCGGAAAGGACGACGCCGGAGCCGGCTCTGCGTCCAGATCTTCCGTGAGGTCCTGGGGACCCACAATCTCCCGCGGCTTTCCGGCGCGGTCCTTCCAGCGGATGGCGTAGAGGTGGCTGTTTTCCCAGCCGAAGGCGGGAACGGAAAGTTGCATGGAGGCAGTCCTGCAGGGTGCGGCCGGGGATCCGTCATGGTGCAGGCTCAACGGACTCAACTGACTCAACCGCATAGGGTTTGGTGGCCGACCGCCGCAGCGGATGACGCAGGCGCACCTGGTACGGACCGTTCCGGAACGTGGCGCGGGGGTCCAACTGGACAAGCACGAGTGGTTCGTCGCTGGCGGAGTCCAGCCGCACCACCATGCCGTCACGCCGCCCGTCCACCCACAGCGGGGTAGCCGGCTCCACGGCGGTTTCCTTAAAACGTTCCCGATATTCCTGCCCTGCGGCCAGGAAGAGTATCCCATGGGCCAGCCCAATGACTTTCAGCGGGACCACGGCGTCAGGCGGTGGGGGTTCGGGGGTGGGCCGGGCTTGCTGGTGGTATTCCTGCGCAGCTGACGCCCTGGCTGCCTTCGCGTGCCGGTTGCATTCCGCGCACCGGGTTCGCTCCCCCACAGCGGCCAACAGGGTCACTAGCAGTCTTCTGGGGGCGTGGTCCCAGCAGTCGGCCACCACCGGACACCACGCCGTGTGATAGACCGTCCCGTATTTCATCACATAGACCTGGTCATCGCCCAGTACGGGCAGCCCCTCCCGGCGGGCGGCGGGCTCCACCGGATTGAGCTCGCCGAGGCCTCTGGTCTCTGCCTGGGCGGGGCGGCTGCCGTTGACGAACTTGCGGATGAGCGGACTGAGTTGACGTTTTGGTATTGGCACGAAGTGCGGGCCTCTCTGTGCGGCGGGATGGACTCGATCACCCCCCTGCTTGCCCACTGACTATCTTGAAGGGGTTTCTCGGAAGTTGCCAGTCGGGCGCTTTGAAGCACATCCGGGTTAACAAAAGCAGGGCCGGTCTAATGACCGGCCCTGCTTTGAAAATGAAACCCTAAGGCCCCAGAATCTCTAAAGAATTAGAGTGCCTGGATGTTGACGGCCTGGGGACCCTTGGGGCCCTGCTCGGTTTCGAAGGAAACCTTCTGGTTCTCTTCGAGTGAGCGGAAGCCGGAAGAGGCGATCGCGGAGTAGTGAGCGAAAACGTCCTGTGAGGAGTCATCGGGGGAAATGAAGCCGAAGCCCTTTTCAGCGTTAAACCATTTGACGGTACCAGTAGCCATTATTTTTGTCCTTCGTGAAGGTGGAGGAAAAGTCCCGACTTTCGGGTCCTCCGGTGTGGGGTGTTCAAAACCGCTACTTCAGAAAGACGCGGACTTTCGACCGCGCGTACTGCCTGAACTACCAACCGCATAAACACAACAACAGGATCAACACTACAGGAGATTTTCCGAACCATTTACCACCGGCCAACGAGACGGGTGGTTGAGCCTCCAGTATCCGGTGGTTGAGCCTGTCGAAATCCAGGCGTACCGTTCTCCCATGGGACCAATTCGGGCCATCCTTCTACCGGGCGCTGTACTCCCCGCCCAGGCCGCCTTCGGCGGACTCATCGCAGCCCTCGGGCCGGATGTCCAGGCAATCGCCAAGGATCTCGAGCTCTACGCGGACGATGGGCCGCCGGCGGACTGGAGCCTGGACACAGAGATCGACGGCGTGCTGCGCGAAGCCGATACCCGGGGATGGGAGACGTTCCATCTGGCGGGCTATTCAGGTGGCGGCGCGGCGGCGCTGGCGTTCGCTGCCAAGCACCCGGGCAGGCTGCTGAGCCTGGCGCTGCTGGAACCTGCCTGGGCCGGGAACTGGGACTGGAGCCCTGCGTACACGGAGCTCCGGAAGAAGTACGAGCAGTTGGAACCCCTCCTGCCGGAGCAGTTCATGTCCGCCTTCATGAGGCTGGGAGTTAAGCCCGACGTCGTCCTTCCGCCGCCGCCGGATCCCCCGCCGCCGTGGATGGCCAACCGGCCGGCGGGTATCAGGGCGTTCCTGCGGACCTTCAAAAACTATGACCTGGAGAGGGCGCGTTTGGCTGCCTTTCGCCAGCCCGTCTACTTCGCCTTGGGCGGCCTGAGCAATCCCAATGACTACGGCGATATCGCCAGCCGGCTGTCCAGGGTCTTCTTCCCGGACTTCCACCTGGAAGTGTTCCCCAAGCGCCACCATTTCGATCCGCCACACCGGATCGAGCCCGAGCGGCTGGCTGAATTGCTCCGGCGGCACTGGGAGCGGGCGGTGGTTGAGCCTGTCGAAACCCACGGTGGTTGAGCCTTACGCTCAGACGCAGCAGTTGCTACGCTTGCTACGGAGGTAACCATGGCGACCATTCCACACCGGGAACTGCGCAACCAGAGCAGCAAAATCCTGGAGCGCGTTAAGAACGGCGAAACCATCGACGTCACAAACAACGGCGAGATAGCCGCTACATTGATTCCGCCGTCGGCGTCGCCCTTTGAGCGGTTGCTGCTGGCGGGCCAGGTCCGCCCAGCCGCCAAGGGGCCGGTCGATTTCCAGACGCTGCCGCGCGTCCCGTCAGAAGCCGGCACTGCTGAGATCCTGGCTGACCTCCGCGGGGACCGGTGATCATCTACCTGGACACGTCGGCTGTCCTCAAGCTTGTGGTCGAAGAGCCAGAATCATCCGCGGCCGCCCATTACCTCTCAACCGCGGCAGCCCAGGGCCACCAGCTGGTGGCTTCGATGCTCCTCTATACGGAACTTCATTGCGCGGCCCATCGCCGCGGATTTCCCGGCGAGCCCGTCAATACGGTCCTGGGAGCCATTAACCTGGTCGATGTTGCCCGCTCGGACCTTATGTACGCGGCGGCCCTGCCCGGCATGCTGCGAAGCGCCGACGCCATACATCTGGCCGCAGCCATCCGGCTGCAGTCCGACTTAATGGTGGCGTATGACGCCGAGCTCCTGGCCGCCGCCGTCGATGCGGGCATCAACGTCCTGTCCCCCGGTGGTTGAGTGCGCCCGGTGGTTGAGCTTGTCGAAGCCCTGGATCTCGACAGGCTCGATCACCGGGCTTCCGGATCTCGACAGGCTCGATCACCGGGGACGACAAGTTCGATCACTGTCTCCGTCCCCGTGTAGCTTAGGAATAACAGCACCCTGCATGAGGACGCCATGGATTTCTACGCCATCAACGCACTGCGTGAGAACCACGCAGGGTGGTCCCTGCTCCGCGCACAGAACGCCCCGTTGGCCGTCAGCTTCTTCATCAAGGCCTTCACCGGACCCAACCAACGGGACATCGGCCGGCAGGAGCTCATTGACCACCTCGATGATGTCCTGTTCGGCCTCCGTGAAGTCTTCGGCGAGGACAAGTATCCTAGGCCGGCCGGTGAGTACCTGGATGAGTGGGCGGCCCCGGAACGTGCCTGGCTGCGGAAATACTACGTCCCCGGCCAGGACGAGCCGCGCTACGATCTCACCGCCGCCGCCGAGGACGTGGTCCGCTGGGTGGAGAGCCTGAGCGGGCGGGACTTCGTGGCCACCCAGTCCAGGCTGACCAGCATCTTCGCCGTGCTGAAGGCCCTGGTCCAGCAGTCCGAGACCGACCCGGAGGTAAGGCTCGCCGAGCTCCAGCGCCAGCGGGACGGGATCGACGCCGAGATGCAACGGATCAAGGACGGCAACATCCGCGTGATGACTGCGCCGGAAGCCCTGGACCACTTCCAGCAGCTGACCACCCTGGCCAAGGACCTGCTCTCCGATTTCCGTGAGGTGGAGCAGAATTTCCGGAAGTTGGACCGGCAGGTCCGCGAACAGATCGCCACCTGGGACGGCACCCAGGGCGAGTTGCTTGCCTCCATCTTCGCCAACCAGCAGGACATCAGCGGCTCCCTCCAGGGCCGCACATTCCAGGGCTTCTGGGACTACCTGATGTCCCCGCAGCTGCGCACCGAACTGCGGGACCTGCTGCAGCGGGCCACCCAGATCGACGCCCTCGCCAAACTCGACAACTTGCACGCCGTGACCAACCTGCACCAGGACTGGCTACCCGCCGTCGAGCAGACCCAGGCCACTGTCCGGCAGCTCTCGCAGCAGATGCGCCGGCTCCTGGACGACAAGGTGTTCCTGGAAAACAAGCGCATCATGCAGCTGGTCAGGAGCATCGAATCCGGCGCGCTGGGCACCCGGGAGGTGCCGCCGTCGGGCGTCTTTATGGAGATCGCGGCTCAGTCCGTCGAGGTCGCGCTTCCCTTCGAACGGCCGCTGTATGAGCCGAGCCGGCGGATCATGGTGGACGACGTCGTGGTGGCGGCAAATGATGCAGAAGTGGATGCCGGCGCCCTGTTCAGCCAGTTCCATGTGGACACGGAACAGCTGAAGTCCAATATCGACGACGTCCTGGCCGGCGCCGAGCAGGCCACCCTCGGCGAAGTAGCGGCCGCGCACCCTCTGTCGCAGGGACTGGCGGAGATCGTGGCCTACTACCAGCTCGCCACCGAATCGGACTGGGCGTCCATCAACCCGGACGAATCACAGCAGTTGTCCTGGCAGCTCCCGGACGGCAGCATCCGGGAAGCCACCGTCGAACAGATCATCTTCGTGAGGCCGGCATGACCACCACAGACGCAGCCGAAACACACACGCCGGAGGAACTTCCCGGCGTCGTCACCAAGCTCTTCAAAGGCGTGGTCTACGCCGAGACGGACGAGAAGATCTGGCAGTCGCTGCTGGGCCTGTCCTCCCATGTCCGCGACTACGTGGCCGTCCTGGGCCTTGACCTGATCCTGGACGAGTCCGAGGGCTACGCGTTCCTGAAATCCCGCGAGGACCCGGACGGCACGCTGCCGCGGCTGATCCCCCGCCGCCCGCTCACCTTCAACGTCAGCCTCCTCCTGGCGCTGCTCCGCGGCCGGATGCTCGAATTCGACACCAACAGCAGCGAACTGCGCCTGATCATGACCGAGCAGGACATCGCGGACATGGTGGCCGTCTTCCTGCCCGAATCCAGCAACGAGGCTCGGATCCTGGACCAGCTCGGCACGAACATCAAAAAGATCGTGGAGCTGGGCTTCCTGCGGAAACTGCGTGGCCAGACGGGCACTTACGAGGTGGCCCGGATCCTGAAGGCCTATGTGGATGCCCAGTGGCTGGAGGAATTCGACGCGCGGCTGGCCGACTACCGCGCCTCGCTCACCGGAGCCACCGCCACCGGCCCCAAGGAAGAGGACCGCACATGACCACCGACACGGCCACTGCCATTAAGGGCGCCACTGACCAGCAGGAGATGCTGTTCAGCCTCGATGAAAAAGCGGACGACGCCGGCACTCCCCCGGGGTTCCGGCTGCACCGTCTGGAGCTGCTCAACTGGGGCACCTTCCATCAGGAGGTGCGGACGTTCCGGCTGGACGGTTCGAACAGCCTGCTGACCGGCGACATCGGCTCCGGGAAGTCGACAGTGGTGGATGCGATCACCACCCTGCTGCTTCCGGCCAACAGGATCGAGTACAACAAGGCGGCGGGTGCACAGAAGAAGGAACGCACCCTGATGTCGTACGTGAGGGGTTTCCACAAGAGCACCCGGAGCGCCGGCGGCGAATACTCCAAGCCCGTGGCGCTGCGCGGCACCGGCAAGCTCACCGTGGTTCTGGGCGTCTTCCACAACGCCGTCCTGGGCAAGTCAATCACTCTGGCCATCACCCTCTGGGCCACCCAGGAAGCCGGCCAGCCGAACCGCTTCTACTCGCTGGTGGAGGGCGAGCAGTCCATCGCCGGGGACTTCGCCAACTTCGGCCAGGACCCCGCGAAGCTGAAGAAGCAGCTCCGGGCCGCGGGGGCGTCCATCCATGAAACCTTCGAGCCCTACGCGGCGGCGTTCAAGCGGCAGTTCGGCATCAGCGGCAATCAGGCCATGGAGCTGTTCCACCGCACGGTGTCCATGAAGCAGGTGGAGAACATCACCAACTTCGTGCGCACCAACATGCTCGAGGAAGACGACGTCGAAGCCCGGATCGGCAACCTCATCCACCACTTCGACGACCTGAAAAAAGCCCACGACGCCGTCCTCCGCGCCAAGGACCAGATCGCCCTGCTCACCCCCATCACCGAGGGCGCGGCCCAGCACACCGCCCTGAGCCGGGACGATGAATTCGCCCGCCAACAGCGGGACCAGCTGCACCCGTGGTTCACGGACCGGAAGCTGCAGCTGAGCATCGAGCACCAGACGGAACTGCAGAACACCGGCCTCCGGCTGCAGGAGGACAGCGGCAAACTGGCCACCGAAATCACCCAGCTGCGCCTCGACCTGGCCGCCGTGAAGGAAGATATCCGCGGCAACGGCGGCGGCCGGCTGGCCGCCATCGAGGCGGAGGCCGCGCGGCTGGGCGAAGAGTCCCGGTCGCAGCGGGTTCGCTTCGAAAAGTATGCCGAAGCCGCGGCAGAGCTCGGTCTTCAGGCCCCGGCCGACCGCGTCCAGTTCGACGCCAACCGGGCCCGGCTCACCGACGTCGAAAAGGACCTCGCCGCCACAGCCAACGACGTGCAGGACACCCGCACCGAACTAACCATGACACGCACGGTGCTCACCGGCCGCGCCACCGACATCGCCGCGGAGCTGACCAGCCTGCAGGCGCGCCCCAACCTGCTGCCGCGCCCCCAGGTGGAGCTCCGCCGTCGGCTCTGCGACGGGACCGGCATCCAGGAATCTGACCTGCCGTACGCCGGCGAGCTGCTGCGCGTCCGCGACGGCGAAGCGGCCTGGGAAGGCGCCGCCGAACGCACCCTGCGCGGCTTTGCGCTGTCGCTGCTGGTGCCGTCGGAGCACTACGCGGCGGTGAGCGGCTGGGTGGATGGCAACAACCTGCGCGGCCGGCTGGTGTACCTGAAGATCGGCGAATCGTACGCTCCGAAGCCGGCCGAGGCGGGCACGCTGGGGGCGAAGATCGCCATCAAGCAGGGGACGCCGTTCCGCAATTTCCTGCTGGATGAGCTCGGCAGCCGCTTCGACTATTTCTGCTGCGACACCCTGGAGGACTTCCGCCGCCGCTCCAAGGCCCTCACCGCCAACGGCCAGCTCAAGGGCGGCCGCGGCCGGCACGAGAAGGACGACCGGCAGGATCTGTCCGACCGCCGGAACTACGTCCTGGGCTGGGACAACCTGGACAAGATCAGCCGTTTCCGGGCCGAGCAGGACGACGTCCAGGGCCAGCTCAGCGTGGTGGCCGGCCAGCTGTCCCGGGTCAACGATTCCCTGGGCGCCATCGGCCGGCAGAACCAGCAGCTGGGCATCATCGGGGCAGTGTCGGACTTCGCCGAGCTCAGCTGGCAGCTCACCGCACGCCGCATCGAGGAGCTCAAGGCGGAGAAGGCCCAGCTGGAGTCCACCAGCGATGTGCTGCGGCAGCTGACGGCGAAGGAAGCCGAGCTCACCGGAAAGCTGGAACGACTGCAGGTGCGGGCCGATGATGTCCAGCGGCGGATCGGCTCCAACGAGGGCTCAGCCAAGGACATCGTCGAGGCGATCGAGGACTGCCGCGACGTCCTGCTGGAGACCCCGTTGACGGACGACGGCGGCGTGCTGGCCGCCGTCGCAAGGCTCGCCGCCGCGGAACTCGCCGGCAAACCGCTCACCTACAAAAACACCGGCACCATCGAAAGCTCCGTCCGTTCCGGGCTGACCGACACCATCGACGCACTCTCCAAACAGATCGCCCGGGCCGCCGAGAAGACCGTCCGGCTCATGGCCGAGTTCCGGAACAAGTACCCGAACGAGACCACGGAGATCGACGCCGCCCTGGAGTCCGCCAGCGAGTTCGGCAAGCTGCTGGAGCAGCTGGTCAGCAACGATCTCCCGCGCTTCGAGGCCCACTTCAAGGAGTCCCTGAACCAGAACACCATCCACGAGGTGGTGGCGTTCAACGCGTTCCTGGACAGCCGCCGCCAGGACATCGTCAACCGGATCGGCGAAATCAACCTCTCCCTGGCCGGGATCGAGTACAACACCGGCCGGCACATCCAGCTGGAGCACCAGAACAGCACCGACCTCGACGTGCGGCAGTTCGGCCTGGACCTGCGCGCCTGTTCGGAAGGCACCATCGGCGACGATGACCAGTACTCCGAGCAGAAGTACCTGCAGGTGGCGCGCCTGATCGAGCGGTTCCGGGGCCGCGACGGCTACACCACCCTCGACGAGCGCTGGACCGCCAAGGTCACGGACGTCCGGAACTGGTTCACGTTCTCCGCCTCGGAAAAATGGACCGAAACCGGCGAGGAATTTGAACACTTCACCGATTCGGGCGGCAAGTCCGGCGGCCAGAAGGAGAAGCTCGCCTACACCATCCTCGCGGCCGCCCTGGCCTTTCAGTTCGGGCTGGCGTCCGGCAAGAGTGCGGGCAAGAACGCGGGGAGCGGGCGGAGCTTCCGGTTTGTCGTCATCGATGAGGCGTTCGGCCGCGGCTCAGACGAGTCCGCCCGGTACGGGCTGGAGCTGTTCCAGCGGATGAAGCTGCAGCTGCTGATCGTCACGCCCCTGCAGAAGATCCACGTCATCGAGCCTTTTGTGTCCCATGTGGGTTTCGTGGCCAACACCAACGGCGACGATTCGCAGCTGCGGAACATGACCATCCAGGAGTACCGGGACGAGCGGGACCGGCGTGCCGGCTGACGCACGCGGTCTCGGCTGGACCACGCTGGCAGACCTGCGGGCGCAGTCGAGGAAGGCCTGGGGCAGCGGGGCGCTGCTGCGAGAGGTGCTGGAACCCGGCGGACTGTACCCCCGCCGTCGTCCGTTGAAGCGTCCGACGGCGGTGGCTCTCTTACGCGATTATGCGGCGGCCCGCGCGTGGGCGGCTGAGCTGGCTGCCGCCGTCGGGCATTTCAGCCTGGAAACCGCGGAGGTGGGCCGCACCACGGTGGGGGCCAACCAGCTGCCCGCCGCGGCGGTGTTCGCGTCCGTGGAGGACGAGATCGCTTTTACAGGCAGGATGAAGGACGCCGCCCGGTTTGTGGAGCTTGCCGGCGGGTTGTCAGCACTGGATCCTGCGTTCCGCGGGTGGGCGCTGAAGCGGCCGTTGAAGCTTTTGGAGCTCGGGGCTGATGTGCTGACGGCTGCCCGGGTGGCGCTCTGGCTGCGGGACCACCCCGAGCCGGGGTTCTACGTCCGGCAGCTGAGCCTGCCCGGCGTGCACACCAAGTTCATCGAGAACCACCGGGCTGTTGTTGGCGAGCTGGCATCGGAGCTGCGGGCGGACGTTGTTGATGTTTCAGATGCCAAGGAGGACGGGGGCCTGGCTGAGACCCCGGCCGCGCCCGGTTCGTTGCTCGGCTTGACCCCGGCCCGGACGCCGGCGGCGCGCTTTGCTGCGGCGCACGGCTTCCTGCATCCGCCCGAGCTGGTCCGGTTCCGCCTTCTGGATCCCGGCATGCAGCTGCTTGGCCAGGCGCGGGACCTGACCGTCACCGCGGAGGCGTTCAGCACCCTGCAGCTGCCCACCAGCACAGTGATGATCACCGAGAACCTGGTCAACTTCCTGGCCGTCCCGGAGCGCCCGGACGCGCTGGCCGTCTATGGGGGCGGTTATGGGTTCTCATCGCTGCGGGATGCCGGGTGGCTGCGGAACTGCGAGGTCCTCTACTGGGGCGACCTGGACACCCATGGGTTCCGGATCCTCGACCAGCTCCGCGCGGTCCACCCGCACGTGGTGAGCCTGCTGATGGACGAAGCCACGCTGCTGGCCCACCGCGATGCCTGGGGCAGTGAGCCGTCGCCGTCGAAAGCTGTGTTGACCCGGTTGACCGCCGAGGAGTCGGCGCTCTACGACGGGCTCCGCAGCGACGCCTACGGTATTGCGGTCAGGCTGGAGCAGGAGCTGATCCGCTGGAACTGGGCGCTGGAGCGGCTCGATATCAGTCGCTGATACTGCTCACGGTGACTTCGAATTCTTCCACCGCAACGATCTGCGTTTTTTCCGCCTCGCTGTTCTCCTTGCGGATCTTGTTTGCTTCCTGCCGGCTGGCAGTCATCGCTTCCTCGGTATCCCAAAGCGTGATGGAGATGGCCTTGTCTATTTCTTTCCCGCTCAGGTAGTAGATTCCCTTGCAGCCGGGGATCTGACGCACCCTGCTGACGATGTCTTCCGTAGGGGTGTCTGAGACCGTCTCGGGGCCGGTCTTGTACGTGCTGACTCTAGCGAACATCGGTTTTTCCTCCCGTAGTCACTGCGCGGAACCGCTGGCCGGCTCCCCGTTGCGACACAGGGAACCAGTCCGTGCGGCAGGAACCTGGTGTTGCCATCCGTAGCAGATGTCCTCCGGATGGCGGTTCCTTCCATTAGTAAGGACCGGCCAAGGTCCAAAAGCAAGGCCCTGAAACTGGCCAGCTATGACTGCTGGCAGTGCGGCGGGTGACAGGAGTAATCTCTCTTGCTTAGGGACGGGGGTTTAACCCGTTCCCGACCAAGGGGACCGGCCCTCACCCCGGAAGGGTGGAAGCTCAAATGAGAACCAAAGCGCTCGCCGTCGGCGTCATCGTAGCCGCCTCATCAGTCATGTTTGCCCCGAGCGCGCTGGCGTTCGAGCCTTCAGCGGACCCCCAGGATAAATTCAGCTGTCCCGGAGGCAATCCCGTCGCCGGACACCCGGGATTCCCCGGAATCGTGACGGGCGTTGAGAAGTCGTTTGTAAATACCGATGCCACTGCCGCGGCCGCGTGGTCAGCAACGGTCCTGTTCGATGGCCCGCTGGCCGTCTGCTGAGCGGCCCAAGTCCATCCCGGCGACAAAGACCCCCGTCCGGAACTTTCCGGACGGGGGTCCTTTACTGGAGTCCACCGGGTTGAGCCCCGCGAGAGACCTCACATCAAATAGTTCTCCCAACAAGCCATCCACACTGCGATGCGGCCCCGAACAGCAGGTATAACCCGTTGGTTCAGCAGGTCAGCACTACCCGCTGATTCAAAAAATGCACTCAGGAGAACATCATGGCTACACACACCCACACCGGCACAACAGCCCGCACCAACGTCCAGAAGGCATCGATGCTTGTCGGCGCCGTGTTCCTGCTGGTCGGCATCCTAGGCTTCGTCCCGGGCATCACCGGCAACTTCGACCAGCTGCACTTCGCCGGCCACGAATCCGAAGCCATGCTGCTGGGCCTCTTCCAGGTCTCGGTACTCCACAACATCGTCCACCTGCTCTTCGGCGCAGCAGGAATCGCCCTGGCCAAAACCGCCACCGGCGCCAAATCCTTCCTCCTCTACGGCGGCATCATCTACCTGGTCCTGTTCGTCTACGGACTGATCGTCCCCCAGGAATCAGCCGGCAACTTCGTACCCCTGAACGGCTTCGACAACGGCCTGCACCTCCTCCTCGGCGTCGGCATGATTGCACTAGCCCTCATCCTCACCAAGGGCCATACCAAGGCACACGCCTAACCCAAACCCACACGCATGACAATGGCCCCGGCCGCAGCTTCCCGCTGCTGCCGGGGCCCTTGGCGTTTCCGGCATCATGACCTCGAACCCCCACGGTTGAGCCTGCCGAACGGCTGCGGCGGCTGCCGGTCCGCACACACCCTTTCGGGGGTAAGGCGGGCCTGTCTGAGCAATAAATCCCCGCTCAGGCTCCGGATGCGCTCAGTTCTCCGGGGAGTTCTTCCAGGGAAGCGACGGTGTAATCGGGTGCGGTGAAATAGCCAGGGTAGCTTCCGCCGGTCCGGTTGATCCATGCAGTGCCGAGACCGGCCTGGGCTGCGCCGTGGATGTCCCAGGGGTGCACGGCCACGAGCAGCATCTGCTCGGGAGCCACCGCGCAGACCCCGGCGGCGTAGTCGTAAGCGGCCCGGGCAGGCTTCCATCCCCGGGCATCCTCCACGGAAAGCAGCCGTTCAAACTGGTCCCGTATCCCAGCCGGGCCGAAGAGTTTTTCCGCGACCTGGGTGGAGCCGTTGGTCAGGGTCACCAGCCGGTATCCCGCTGTCCGCAGTGCCCGGACGCCTTCCGGAACGTCGGGGTGCAGGCCGAGCCCGGCCATTCCTGCCCTGACATGTTCCACCGCCCGGTCCAGGTCCGTGCCGATGCCCGCATTGGCGAGCAGCCCGCGCAGAGCCTCTGCACCGATCTCGGCGAAGGCGCCGTTGCCGCCGGCGGCAGTGAGGGCGAAACCGTCGCGAAGCAGCGTAGCGAACCAGAGTTTCGCCAACTGGGCAGGGGCGCCGACTTCGGCAAAGCGGTCCCCCATCGGTGACATGTCCGAAAGCGTTTCGTTAACGTCAAAAACAATGACTGACGGGGCGCTGTTCATGAGTTCTCCTTCATCTTCACGGTCTTGTGGTTTACGAGGCGCAGCAGGAGAGCCGCGAGACGTCCGTAGTGTAGGTCTGCGCGGCAATTTTCAGGCCTTCTGCCATGGTCAGGTACGGCGCCCACAGGTGGGCGACGTGGTCCACGCTCAGGCCGCCTTCCAGGATATAGACGCCCGCAGCGGCCAGGTCTCCTGCTTCCTTGGCCACCGCCGTGATTCCCACGATCCTGCCGGTCGCTTTCTCGGCGACAATCTTGATGAAGCCGCGGGTGTCTCGGTTGACCAGGGCGCGCGGGACGTATTCCAGCGGCAGCACCCTGCACTCGCACGCGATCCCGGCCTGGTTGGCCTGCCGGTCGGTCATGCCCACCGCGGCGAGCGCGGGGCTGGTGAAGGCGACCCGCGGAAGATGCCGGTAATCGATTTTCCGTGACCCGGCGGTGAAGGCGTTCTCGACGGCAAGGGCCCCGTGCGCCGCGGCGACGTAGACGAACTCCCGGTGGCCTGTGACGTCCCCGGCAGCCCAGATGCGGGGATGGTTGGTTGCCAGTGTGTCATCAACCAGGATCTCGCCGTTCGCCCCGAGAACGACGCCGACTCCCGGCAGGTTCAGTCCGGCCGTGACAGGGCGCCGGCCGGTGGCCACGAGCAGATGCGTGCCTTTGAACTCCCTGGTGCCCCCCGCAACGGTGGCCGTGACGCTCACCGTACCTCCGGCGTCGCGCGCTACCTTTTCCGGTACGGCACGCCGGACCACCCGGATGCCTTCATCCGCGAAAACCTCCGCCAGGGCCTGTCCGGCTTCGGGTTCCTCAGTGGAGGCCAGCCGGGAGCGGACCAGCATGGTCACCTTCGAGCCGAGCCGGGCGAACAGCTGCGCCTGTTCCAGCGCCACGAATCCTCCGCCGATCACCAGCAGGGACTCGGGGACCTCGGTGAGTTCCATCGCCGTGGTTGAGGTCAGGTATCCCGTTTCTTCGAGGCCGTCCACCGCCGGTGCCCACGGCGAGGATCCGGTGGCCACCACGTAGTGGGCGGCGCGGATCCGTTTCGGCTGCCCGTCGGGAAGGGCGATGTCCAGCAGCGGATCGTCCGCGCTGCCGGTAAACGAGGCATGGCCCTGGTGCAGATCCCAGCCGTAGTCCGCGATCAGGTCCAGATACTTCTCTGCGCGCATCCCCTCCACCAAATCCTGTTTTCCGGCCGCCAGTGCCGGCATGTCCACCGGCATGTCCACGGCGGGCAGGCCCGGGAACCGTCCCGCGTCCAGGGCCGTGTGGCGGGCCTCTGCCGCGGCAAGCAGGGCCTTGGAGGGAACGCAGCCGGTGTTCACGCACGTCCCGCCGACCGTGCCGCGTTCCACCATGGCCACGCGCTTGCCCAGCCCGCTGGCCCGTATCGCGGCAGCAAATGCCGCGCCGCCTGACCCGATCACAGCCAGGTCATACTCTTCTTCGGCAGTTTCAGTCATGGTGGCCTCCAAGGGGCGGGATGAAGCGGGACGCTTCCGCGTCGGTCCTGTCCTGACCCATTCTTGCCCCTTTTCCGATAGGGGAAGGTCAAGCTCCGCTCCCACGGCGAGGTCCGCAGTAAAGACTCGGGGCTCAGCCTTGCCCCGATCAACGAAATCCTGCGGATCCACGACGCCGATGGCGGCCTAGCGCAGCGGATCCGCAGCCTCCAGGTCCGTGAGCCGGGCAGCGAGTTCGGTGAGGTCGGGGATGGTTGGGCAGGCCTGCCAGGCCATCATGCATCGCCTGGCGGGACAGGACCTCTTCGGCTTCACGGCGGCCCGTGATGTCCTCGAGTTGGGCGACCAGGTACAGGGGCGCCCCATGGTCATCGGCGACCACCGCGCTTGTCATCGATGTCCACACAATGTGTCCGTCGGAGTGGAGAACCGCCGGGAATCTGCGTACGAGGTGACTTCGCCGGCCAACATCTGCGCCAACCGGTGCTGCGCCGCGGGCCGGTCTTCGGGCACCGTCAAATCCAGAACGTTACCCGACGCCAGCTCGGAGGGCGCCCGTCCCAGCAGGGTGCAGAACGCGGAATTGGCCCGCAGCACCTTTCCGGGAGCCTCCGGGTCCAGGCCGATCAGCGCGATCCCGATAGGGGCGTGTTCGAAGGACAGCCGGAAGCGTTTCTCGCTCCGCTCAAGCTCCGCTGCCCCCTGCTGGCGTACAGCATTCAGCGCGGCTGCGGCCTCAAGCTCCGTCAGGCGCTGCCGCTCGATCAGATCTTCGAAAATCACCGGCCCGGCCAACATCGACGCGTATGCCCGGCGCAGCGTCCAGTAGTAGAGACCGATTCCTGCCGTCAACACATCCCATAACGCGTCATGCCAGAAGATCTCTTCCCTGGCAGCTATGCCCTCGGCGGCATCCACCCCCATCAGAGGCAGCAGCGGATGTACGGCGTGCAGGCCGTGCCCGATCGCGCAAGTAAAGAAAATCTCCGCAGTAGCGGCCCCAACCGGTTCCGGCGCACCTGCCCGGCCCGGGCCAATGGCACAATGATCGCCCCCGAGATTGCCAGATAAGACATAGCAACCATCGCGTTGGCCGCCAATGAAAGCCACCACCAGTCCATCAAAGATCCCCCTGCACCCTCGACGGAAGCACGTGCTTTCAGGTTCCGCAGTTCTCCTGATACTGGCTGCCGGCCGCTCTCCCGCCAACCCCCGCCCGGGCCCGGCCCCTCGTGAGGTGCCTGTCCTGGGGCGGGGATCGATCGCCGCCGAGTGCAGGAGCGTCAGGCGCGCGCCTGGCCCTCCCGCTAAATGCAGCTGGGCTGGTAGGCAGGATCGCCAGGGCCGGACGCCTGGCCCAGTGCGTGCGCCACGATCTGGTGCACCACGGGGTCGTTGGGCGTCTGGTCATGTTCGAAGAGATCGGTCGGGCACTTGTCCTGGATGGTGATGTTGGTGACCTGCCGTGCCGGCCCGTCAAGGAACTGGCTGTTGTAGGGAATGACCACTTCGTCATAGACCGTGGAGATGACCGTGTAGGAAGGACCGGCAACGGTGTCGCCGATGGAGTTCAGCTTCTGGATGAAGGCCGATCCCGCCTGCTGGTCGGCGCAGGCGGCACAACCCAAGGCGGTGTAGTCCGGGTCCTCGATGAAGCCCGGCGGCGGGACGATCACGCCTTCCGTTCCGTGGTTGGAGGGGGCGATGCCGATGAGCTGGTGGACGTACTTGGCCCCGCCGAGGAAGCCCATGTAGTAGCGGGGCATCATGCCGCCCTGGCTGTGGCCCACCAGGTCCACCTTCTTGGCGCCGGTGGCGGCACGGACCGCGTCCACGAACGGGGAGAGTTCCTGCGCGGACTCGGCCACCGGCGCGGTGGCATACACGCCGTTCGTCTCACCATAGTTGAGGGCAAAAACGCAGAACCCGGCGCTCTTGAGGTACGGCGAGAGGGTGGACCAGTTCTTCTCCATGCTCTCGAACGTTCCCGGTACCAGGATGACCGGATACGGATGCTCGGCGGTTGGCTTGCAGGACCAGTCGTTGGCCCCCGGCGGGGAAATCTCGATCGCCTGGGCGGGAGCCGCAGCCAAGGAAGTGACGAGGACGGCGGCAGCGGCAACGGACAGGGCCCGGGTAACGAATGACATGGAAACCTCTTTGTTCATGTGCCAACAGGGGCGGCCGGTAGCGATGGTTCTGAGTGTTGATCAGGTACCGGCCGAGTTTTTCCATGCTACGCAGCACACCCGTCGTTGCGGAGCCGGGTTGCACAGACGTGCGCCAAAAAAGCCTTACGAAGCGGTGCGCTCTCCGCCGAGGCCAAAACCCTCAAACCCAGCGTTGTTACTGGTGGGTAGCGTATGCGTCGGCGCCGGGACTGAGAAAACCCGTCAGAGCTGCTGCACAAATGTGCACTGCGTGCGGAAAATAGCGCCAGCCGGGGGCTATGACCGGTGAACCCATAAGGGTTATAAATGTGATCCGCAGGGAACTTTGTGGTCACTATCATGATCATTAATCGTCTCAAAGAATTCGCTCCCGGAGGGTTTCAAAAACCCCACCCAGCGC
This sequence comes from Pseudarthrobacter raffinosi, assembly GCF_023913735.1. Lineage (GTDB taxonomy): Bacteria > Actinomycetota > Actinomycetes > Actinomycetales > Micrococcaceae > Arthrobacter > Arthrobacter raffinosi. The sequence continues at coordinate 48,560 of NZ_JAMXBH010000001.1, read as the reverse complement.
TGGGACATCCTGGGCAAGCAGGTTCAGAGCCACCCGCGCCTTGTCCAACAAGCGCGTCACACCGGTAGGCTGGGAATTCCCAGATTACGAAGCGAGGCATAACGTGCACGAGGACGCCGTCCGGTTCCTGTCCCAGCCGGTGCAGGCCCAGCCCGGCTCACCCCTCCGCGTGGCGGTGTACTCCCGGATCGCCGAAGCCATCCGCAACGACCTCCTCAAGCCCGGCTCCATGATCCCCACGGAAACCGAGCTCGGCGCCGACATGAAAGTCAGCCGCACCGTGGTCCGCGAAGCCCTCATGCTGCTCGAGGAAGACGGGCTCATCCGGGCGAGGCGCGGCGTCGGACGCTTCGTCTCGGACACCCTCCCCCGCATCGGCATCGAACGGATCCGCCCGTTCGAGGAAGTCCTCGGCGGCCCCGGCCAACACCTCGAAATCAAACGCGTCCTCCGGGAGCGGCAGCCCGCCTCGGAATTCGTCGCCCCCGGCGTCGGCGTCGATCCCGGCGACGACTGCTGGCTCTGGGAATCCGTCCTGATCCGCGACGGCGAGGCCATCGCCCACCTGCAGGAAAACATCTCCGCCCTGCCCATGAGCCTGGGCAGCAGTTCCGCCGCCGCCGCGCCGCTGGAAATAGAGGACGACGGCGGCAACACCCTGCTTGCCAGCCTCAACAACCGCTTCGGCCGGATCCTCGGGCCTGGCGAGTGCCAGATCAGCCTCAGCCAGGTGGGACCCAGCCGCGCCAAGCTGCTGGACCTCCGGCCGTCGGACCCTGTGCTGGTCCTCACCCAGTACGTCAGATACGGCAACCGGCCCTTTTACCTGGCCAAATGCCTTATCGCCGCCCGCGCCGGGCACCTGTCCGTGATGCAATCCCTCCAGTCCTGACGGCAACCGCGTTCAGGGCTATGGGCAACCGCCGACTGCTTTGCAGGCGTTCACGCGGCCGTGTGCCCAGAGGGTGCCGGTGCCGGTAATCCGCTCCGCAGTGGATTCGATTTTCTTGCGGACTGCGGCATTTTCGGTCCCGGCGGGCGTGCTCCAGACAAGGGCGGCAACACCGGCGACGATGGGTGAGGCCATCGAGGTGCCGCTGGCGATGTCATAACCATGGGAGCGGCCGTTCTGGGTACCGAGGTAGAAATCGTGGTTCGGGAAGGTGGAGTACACGCTGACCCCGGGCGCTGCCACATCCACCCACTTGCCGTAGGTGGAGAAGGAGGCCTTGGCGTCATCGTTGTCCGTTGCCGCGACGGCTATGACGTTGGGGTAGGCGCCAGGATAGATCTTGGCCTGGGTACCGCCATTGCCTGCTGCGGCGACGATCACCGCGCCCCTGATCCAGGCGTCGTTGACGGCAGCTTCCAGGGCCCGGGAGGAAACGCGCTGTCCCAGGCTCATGTTGATGACCTGGGCACCGTTGTCGAGGGCCCAATCGATGCCATTGACAATGCTGGAGGTGGAACCGGACCCGCTGTCGTTGAGGACCTTGCCGTCCAGGATCCGGCAGCCCGGACACACACCCGTGACGCCCACCGCGTCTTTGGTGGCGGCAATAATACCCGCCACATGGGTACCATGGCCGTAATTGTCTTCACCGGTCGCCGCAGTACTGAAGTTGGCGCGTGCATCAACACCAACCTTTGGTGAAATGTCGGGATTGTCGGTGGTGACGCCGGTATCGAGCACGGCGACCTTGATGCTTTTGGTCCGGTCTTCGGTGGCAATCTCCCACGCGTCGACGGCGTCCACGTCGGCGTCGAGCGTACCGCCGGCCACAGTTGCTCCCAACGTGCTGGTAAATTCCTGGCCAGTGTTGTGCAAAGCGTACTGGCGGGGGAAATAGTCGACGTTGGGCTGATCGGTAGCTACCGTTACCACCTCGTCCGGCTCGGCATACTCAACGTTCGGGTTCCGGCTGAGGGCGTCGATGAGTTGCAGTTCCTTACCGGCCGGAACCTTGATGAGGTGGGCCCCGGTGCTGCCAATCCCCGGGCCGTCGCTGAGCCCATGGCGGCGCAGCACGCCGGCGGCCGCGCCATCGTCGCGGAACTTGACCATGATTTGCCCCGCGACGTGCGACGACTCGGGCGCTGCGTTGCCTGGGCCTGCGAAGGTGATGGCGCCGAGCCCCATCATGAGCGCTGCGAAACCGGCGATAACTGTTTTTTTCATGGGGTTATCGTGCACCAACCCGGACCGGCTGGATAGTGCGGCGCGGCAAATCGCCCTACCTAATCACGCAGGTGACGGAACCGCGGAGGCGAGTGCCGCCGTCATACTTTCAGAGAAGGACAGCAGCGTCTCCACCAGGTGCGGGGCGAAATCTGCTTCTAGCGAGAGCACCACGCGGCAACGCGCGCCCGGCTGCTCCGGGTAGTCCCTATAGGAGCCGCGCATGTCGCAGACGGTCTGCCCGCGGCCCGGCCCGGCAGAGGTGTCGACGGCGGCATGCACCACCGGGGCCAGCGTCGCCTTAATGCCGCCCACCGCGAGCGCCGCCGCCAGCGGATCATGCATGGCGGAGCAGGGCCGGCCGAAGATGCCCTCATAGAACCGGAAGTAGTAGCCCAGCATGTCGCCGAGGGCCTGCGGGACCGGGTGGTCCGCGGCGAGCAGTTCCTGCCGGTGGCTTTCCTCCAGGACGTTGGCCATTGTGACGTCCAGCGGCACCAGGGTCACGTCCCAGCCGGCGGCCAGCACCAGGGCGGCGGCCTCGGGGTCGTTGAAGATGTTGGCTTCCGCCACCGGGCTAATGTTCCCGGGGGCCAGGGCCGCCCCGCCCATGATGGTGATTTCGTCCACGAGCGAGGGCAGCGCGGGGTCCAGGCGCAGCGCCTCGGCGATGTTGGTCAGCGGGCCGATGGCGAGCACCCGCAGCGTTCCCGGATACTCATGGGCGAGCCGGACCAGCATCTCGGCCGCACTCTCGGACTCCAACGTGGCGGACGCCGTCGTAAGGGAAACCCCGCCGATCCCGTTCTCCCCGTGCACCCACGGCGCCCCGCCGCCAAACTGCCCGGCCAGCGGATCGTGGGCGCCGAGCGCCACGGGAATGTGCGCGTGGCCGGCGAGCTGGAGCAGGTCCAGGGTGTTGCGGGCGCCGACGGCGGCACTGACGTTGCCGCTGACGGTCCCGATGCCAACCACGTCGGCGGTGGGGGCGGCCAGCAGGTAGGCCAGGGCGAGGGCGTCGTCGATTCCGGTGTCGCAATCCAGGTAGAACGGAAAGGTGTCGGTCATGGCGGTGGTTCTCTTTCGGTAGAGGGGAGTTAGACCGTCTCGCCCTTGGGGGCGGCGACGAAGAGGCTGACGATGAACGCTGCGGCCGTAATGGCCGCCGAGATCCAGAGGGCGGTGGTGTACCCGGCGGCGGTGGCCTGGGCGGCGAAGGGTGCCACGAGAACGACGCCGAGGCTCGCCCCGATGCCGAAGGAGGCACCGTTGATGCTGGGCAGGGCAGCCGGGGCTTCCTTGGGTGAGAGCAGCACCGAGAGCCCGTTGATGGCGGTGAGGAAGAAGCCGTTGTAGAAGATGCCCAGGGCCGCAACGGCGATCAGCACCGCGATCTGGTTGTCCGAGAACATGGCGGCTGCGATAGCGCACGCCAGGCTCAGTCCGGTGCCGGCGCGGAGGGTTTTGATCCAGCCGCGCCGGTCGGCGAGCCAGCCGGCGAGGGGTGCGGCGAAGACGCCGATCAGGGCGGCCGGGGTGAGGAACAGCAGCGCGGAAACTGATGCGGTCAGCCCGAAGCCGGCACCGGCGTCCTGGCTGAGGAGCACCACGGTGAAGTTGATGATGGCGAAGATGCCGGCGAGGGTCAGGACGGTTGTGGCGATGACCGGCCAGACTTGGCGGGAGCGCAGGTGGTGGACTGCGATGAGAGGGTTGGTGCGCCGTTTCTCGATGCTCCAGAAGGCGGCGAAGGACGCGATGGTGGCGGCGAGCAGTGCCAGGGTGCTGGGCGCTGTCCAGCCGGCGGCGGATCCGCCGGAGACGAAGTAGGTGATGAACACAAGGAACACGGAGAGGGATCCGGCGCCCCACCAGTCCATGGCGCCGCGCACGCCCCGCGGCCGTCCGGCTGGGACGATCTTGATGATGCAGGCGGCGGCGATGGCGGTGAGGACCAGCACGACCACGAAGATGGAGCGGAAGCCGAGGGTCTCGGCCATGAGCCCGCCCACGTAGCCGTCCACGCCCCCCACTCCGCCGTTGATGGCGGCAATGATGCCCACGGAGGTGCCGAAGACCTTCGCCTGTAGATTCTCGCTGAGCACAATGTAGGCGAGCGCGAACACGGCGCTGGAGACGCCCTGCAGGAACCGGCCGGTGACGAGCAGGGGCAGCGTGGGGGCGGCGATGCAGAGGATGGTGCCGGCGCCCATGATGCCGAGGACCAGGAGCAGGGCGGCGCGGCGGCCGATGAAGTCGCTCCAGCGGCCGATCACGGGCCCGGCGATGGCGCCGGCCAGGAAGAACATGGACTGGACAGGCGCGGCACTGTCGGCGCTCTGGCCGAAGCTCGCGGCGATCTGCGGCAGCGCGGGGGTGACCATGCGGGCGTTGAGCTGGAAGGACAGCACGCCCAGCAGCAGGGTGGAGATCAGCAGGGCGGCGCGGCGGCCGGCGAAGGCGGGCTGTTCCGCGCTGACCGGCGGGGAGGCGGCAACCGGGGTTGGGGTGTTCACATCAAACTCCTTTGTTGGAGCTGGATCGTCCGGAATGGCGATTCGAGTTGTTATACAACCATGTATGACCCACAAGTACAACCATGCCGTACACTATTTCCTAAACCGGCCGCTTCCGGCTTCCCCTCGAGAGAGACTTCCCATGAGCAATCGACTTCCTGCCGTCACCGTCGTCGGCAGCATCAACCTGGACCTGATCGCCACCGCCGAGAGACTTCCCACCGCCGGCGAAACCATCGGCGGGGCGGTGCTCTCCGAACAGCCGGGCGGCAAGGGCGCCAACCAGGCCGCAGCAGCAGCCCGCTTGGGCGGGAGCGCCCGCATGGTCGGCGCCGTGGGCAGCGACGCCCAGGGGCAGCGGATGCTGGACGCGCTGGCGAGCGCCGGCGTCGACACCTCTGACGTGGCCGTCCTGCCGGACACGACCGGGACGGCACTGATTGTGGTGGACCGCGACGGCGAGAACCAGATTGTCGTCTGCCCGGGCGCCAACTCCAGCCTCTCCCTGGAGGGTGTGGAGTTCGGCCCCGATGAGACGGTGTTGTGCCAGCTGGAGGTGGGCCTGCCCGTGGTACTGGAGGCCGCCAGGCGGTCCGCCGGGTACTTTGTGCTGAACGCCGCACCAGCGATGGACTTGCCGGCCGAGCTGCTGGAACGCTGCGACCTGGTCATCGTCAACGAGAGCGAGTACGCCCTGATCCCCGCCCTCGCCCAGGCGAAGCTGGTGGCCGTGACGTACGGCAAGGACGGCTCCGCGATGTTCGAACACGGGCGGAAGGTGGCCGAAGCGCCTTCAGCTTCAGTGACGGTGGCGAACACGGTGGGCGCCGGCGACGCGTTCTGTGCTGCCCTGGTCTTGTCCCTGCGACAGGGGCTGGATTACACCCATGCCTTGGCCGTGGCCAACGCTGTGGGAGCGGACGCCGTGGGCCATCCCTCCTCCCAGCCGGATTTGGCACAGCTGGGCCACTATGTTGAGCGGACCGCAGTAACCGACGGCGCGCGGTGAGCGTCGCTTTCAGGCGGGCGGCGCCGTCGGACTTTCCGGAGGTCCGGCGCATCACGCGCGATGCCTACCTGCGGGCAGGGCACTTCTCCGCGGACCATCCGTACATGAGCGTGCTGGAGGATGTGGAGCACCGCGCCGAGCATGCGCAGGTGTGGGTGGCGGAGGCGGCCGGTCGGGTGGTGGCGGCGGTGACGCTGACGTTTGCCGGCCAGCCGTACAGCGAGATCGCCGCCGACGGGGAGCTGGAGTTCCGGATGCTGGCCGTTGATCCTGCGGTTCAGGGCGGCGGGATTGGTCGCGTTGTAGTCCGAAGGGTCATTGAACACGCGCAGTCGCTGCCCGCAATCAGGGCGATCAGCATTACGAGCGCGACGTTTATGGGACGGGCACATGCTCTTTACGAATCCCTGGGTTTCCAGAGGGTTCCGAAGCGCGACTGGTACGTGCCCGGCGAGGACGTCCTTCTCTGGGTATTCCGCCTGGAGCTGCAACGATAGTTGCCCGCCGCTTGAGCCTGCCGATCAGGGCAATTCCCCCCGGCCCCGCCGTCCGACCGGTCAGGAACCCCAGGACCCTCTCTCACTTCCCGCACGTTTTTGGGCAACCCTCTCTCACGTTCTGGGAGGAGCTTGCGTGCGCAAACTGAGAGAGGGTTTGGGGAAAACGCGCAGGAAGTGAGAGAGCGTTGGAAGGGGCAACTGGGATCCGGACAGGCTCGATCACCGGACAGGCCCGATCGCCGCAGTCTCCATCACCCCGGCTACTCCCCGCGGGCCCTGGAAAGGTGGTTCGCGGCCGCGATTTCCAGGTGTGTCAGGTCGGACGCCACGGTGACGAATGTGAAGCCCTCCGCGATCCGCTGGCGCGCGATCTCACCGCTCGCTGTGTGAATGGCTGCGATTACGTCGGCGGCCTGTGCTGCCTCGCGGATGGTCACCAGCGCGGCGTTGAACTCCTCGGCCACGTCGGGATCGTTGGGGAACTTGCCGCCCACGGCCAGGCAGAGATCGGACGGGCCGATGTAGACGCCGTCGATTCCGGGCACGGCGCAGATTTCCTTCACGTTCTCCAGGCCCTCAGGCGTCTCGATCATGGCAAGGCACAGCACGGTGGCGTCGGCCTCGGCGGGCACCGGCCCGATCCGGAGCGCGGACCGCATGGGCCCATAGGAGCGCATGCCGTGGGGCGGGTAGCGTACGGCCCGGACTGCGGCGGCGGCTTCCTCGGCGTTGTTGACCAGCGGCACGATCACTCCGGCAGCTCCGGCGTCCAGCGCCTGCCCGATGAAGGCCGCGTTGTTGGACGGGACCCGGACGATTCCGGCAGCCCCGGCGGCATCAATCGCCATCAGGCCGTGCAGCCAGCCGGAATAACCCATCAGCCCGTGCTGGGCGTCGAGGGCCACGTAGTCATAGCCCAGCCGTGCCACGCGCTCGGTGGAGACCGGTGAGTCCAGGACCACCCAGTATCCGACGACGGGCTCATTGGCTCGGGCTTTTGCGGCAAACGATGCGGCAGTCATGGCAGATTCCTCTTCAGTTAGTAAAGGCGTGCAAGTGGGCTAGCGGTTGTAGTTGGGCATGGGCCCGCGGATTTCCGCGGCCACGGCATCACAGGTGGCCACCACATCTTCCGGCAGCGGGCCCTTCGCGGCCGCGGCGATGTTGGTCTGCAGCTGCTCCAGCTTGGAGCCGCCCAGCAGGATGGAGCCCACGCCGGGCTTGCTGAGCAGCCAGCGGAAGGACAGCTCCGGCAACGGCAGGCCCGTGCCGTCGGCAATGACACCGAGCTGGCGGACCGCCTCGAAGAGCCGGGGGTCCCAGTATCGCTGCTTGTACATCTCGGCCAGCCGGGAGCTGCCGAACCGGCCTTCGGTGGATGATTGCGCAAAGGTGTGTTTGCCGGTGAGGAGCCCGCCGCCGAGCGGGTTGTAGACCATGGTCAGCAGCCCGGTGTGCTGGGCGAATTCCAGGTATTCGTCCTCGATCCGCGTGGCCAGCAGGTTGTACAGCTGCTGCGCCACCACCGGCCGCGGCACCCCGGAGCTGTCGGCTGCCGCGTTCAGCTCGCTGACTTGCCAAGCGGCGAAGTTAGACACGCCCCAGGCGCGGATCTTGCCGTCGCGGATCAGTTGGCCGACGACGGCGAGCGTCTCTTCCAGCGGCGCCTTCCGGTCCGGCTGGTGGAGGTAGAAAAGATCCAGCCGGTCCGTGGCCAGCCTCCGGAGGCTGCCCTCCACGGAGCGCGTGAGGCCCTCCGCCGAGAGGGGCGAGTTGTCGCCGGCGTCCGGGTGCGGCATCCCTGCTTTGGAGGCGAGGACGACGGCGTCGCGGTGCGCGGGCAGGAGCTTCGCCAGAATTTCCTCGCTGGCGCCGCCCGCGTACCCGTTGGCGGTATCCACCACGGTGATGCCCGCCTCGAGCGCGGCCGCCAGCATGCCGGCAGCCACCTCTTCCGATGCGGTGTCCCCGAAGGTCATGGTGCCCAGCGCCAGCTGCGAAATGGCAAGCTCCAGGCCTGCCACGTTGGTTCCCTGCATCAGCTTGCTTCCTCCATCAGTACCGGCTCACCGTGCGGCGCCACCTTGTTCAGTCTTGAGACCAGCTCGCGTGGTTTGCGGCCGGTCATGGTCAGCGGATCCAGCGCCGCAGCCCGCAGCGCGCGGGTGTAGGGGTCCCGGGGTCTGGTGAGGACCTGTTCGGTGGGGCCTTGTTCCACGATTTTGCCCTTGGACATGACCACCACGTGGCTGCTGCTTTCCCGCACCACGCCGAGGTTGTGGCTGATCATCAGGTACGTGAGCCCGCGGTCCCGCTGGATGTCCGCAAGGAGCTCCAGCACCTGCGCCTGCACCGAGACGTCCAGCGCGCTGGTGGCTTCATCACAGACCAGCAGTTCCGGCTTGGAGGCCAGCGCCCGGGCGATCCCAATGCGCTGGCGCTGCCCGCCGGAGAACTCAGCCGGACGGCGCCCCAGGGCAGAGGCCGGCAGACCCACCTGGTCAATCAGTTTGGCCGCTTCCGCCCGGCGTTCCTTGCCGGACCGGACGCCGCGCAGGATCAGGGGTTCGGCCACGATGTCCTCGGCGGTCAGGTGCGGATCCAGCGAACCGTAGGGATCCTGGAACACCATCTGCACCTTGGACCGGAGAGGCCGCAGCTGCCGGGCAGGCATCCTGGCGATGTCCTGGCCGTTGAGCAGGATCTCCCCGGAGGTCGGCGTCAGCAGCCGCACAATCGCCTTCGCGATGGTGGACTTGCCGCAGCCCGACTCCCCCACGATGGCCACGGTACTACCGCGCGGGACGTCGAAACTGACGTCGTCCACCGCGCGGAAGCTGGTGCGGTGCACGGCGTAGTCCACGGTGAGGTTCTTGACGGACAGCACCAGGTCCTGCCCGGCTGATTTCTCCGGCGGGGTGCTCAAGGATGAACTCACGGGTGTGCTCCGTTCAGTGTTACCGGGCTGGTGGTTGCCTGGCTGGACGTTGCCTGGCGGACGGTTGCCTGCTGGTCGGTTGCGTACGGCGACGGTGGGCCTGCTTCGAGCGCGTCATGGTGCGGTTCCCCGTCCCAGTGCCCCAGCTTAGGCACCGCGGCGAGGAGTTTCTTGGTGTACTCCGTCTGCGGGTGCTCAACGATCTGTTCCACTTCGCCGCTTTCCACGAACTTTCCGTCCTTCATCACGTGGATCCGGTCCGAGACCAGCCGCGCCACGCCCAGATCGTGCGTGATCATGAGGATGGCCACGTGGGTCCGTTCCTGCAGCTCCATGAGCAGGTCCAGGATGCCGGCCTGCACGGTGACATCCAGTGCACTGGTGGGCTCGTCGGCCACCAGCAGAACCGGGTCAACGGCGAGCGCCATGGCGATCAGGACACGCTGCAGCATGCCGCCGGACAGCTGGTGCGGGTACTTCTTCAGCTGCACAGCCGGTTCGGGGATGCGGACCTGCTCCAGGAGCTCCACGGAGCGCCTGTTCAGGTCGGCTGTGGAGGCGCCTCCTTTCCGGGGGATCGCCTCGCCCAGTTGCCGGCCGATGGTGTGCACCGGTGACAGCGCGGTCATGGCGTCCTGCGGGATCAGCGCGACGGACCGGCCGCGGAGCTTCGCGAACTTCTTCGGCTCAGTCACCACATCCACGCCGTCCAGCACTGCATGGCCGGAGATAACGGCGAGGTCGTCCGGCAGGAGCCTCAGGAGGCCCATCGCCGTCGTACTTTTGCCGGAACCGGACTCACCGATGATGGTGACGGTCTGTCCGGCATCGATGGAGAAGCTGATGCCGTCCACGGCGCGGATCACGCCGGCGGTGGTCATCAGTTCAACGGCAAGGTCCCTGACCTCCAGCACGCTCATGAGGCGGCTCCCTTCCGGCGCCGTACACGGTCCCGCAGGCCGTCGGCCAGCAGGTTCACACCCACCACCAGGATGGCGATCACGGCACCCGGGAGCGTCACGATCCACCAGGAGGTGGTGATGAAGTCCTGGCCGTCGGAGATGATCCGGCCCCAGGTGGCGAAGGGCCGCTGCGGGCCGGCGCCGAGGAAGCTCAGCGCGCTTTCCATCAGCACGGCAGTGGCCAGGAGCAGCAGGACCACCACAATCACCTGGTTGATGACGTTGGGGATGACGTGCTTGACCAGGGTGGTGATCTGGGGCAGGCCCAGGACCTTGGCCGCCTGGACGTAGGGCTTTTCGCGTTCCACGAGCACCAGCGAGCGGGTCAGGCGGGCGGGTTCTGGCCATTGGGCGATGGCGATCACGAAGGTAATCACCGGGATGGAGGGCCCGAACAGGGCCACCACCAGCAGGAGCATCATCAGCAGCGGCAGCGAGAGCTGCGCCTCGATCAGACGGGACACCACAGCGTCCACCCAGCCGCCAAAGAACCCCGCGAGCGCGCCGAGGACCACACCCACGAGGCCGGAAATCACGACGGCGAGCACACCGATGGTGAGCGACACCTGGCCGCCGTGCAGCACGCGGGAGAGAATGTCCCGGCCCAGCTGGTCGGTGCCGAACAGGTGGCCCGGGCTGAACGGCGGCAGGAAGCGTGAGGTGATGGCCTGGGCGTCCACGTCAGGCAGGGGCAGGACCTGGGCCAGAATGATCGGCAGGACCACCACGGCCGTGAGGAAGGCGCCCAGCACGATCTTCACCTTGGCGGAGCGTTCCCGCCGGGCCGCAGAGGAGCGGCGCAGCAGCCGCTTGGTGACCGCCGTCGGCCGTTTCATGCTCTCGGCGGCCAGCGGGATTTCGTTGACGGTACTCATGCGACGGACACCTTTCCGAGCCGGACCCGGGGGTCAAGCAGCGGGTAACACAGATCGATCAGGAGCTGGACGCCGACGGCGAGCACGGACGTCACCAAGACCGTGGCCTGGATCAGCGGGTAGTCGCGGGTTTCGAGGGCCCGGACCACCAGGGAACCCAGTCCTGGCCAGTTGAACACCACTTCAACCACAACCACGCCGTTGAGCATGCCGGCGAACCGTGTGCCCAGGGTGGTGAGGATGGGGATGGAGGAGTTGCGCATGGCATAGGCCCAGGTGAGCTTCTGCTCGCCCGTGCCGCGGGCCCTCGCAACCGTGAGGTACGGGGCGGCCATGTTGGTGCCCACCTCGCGGCGGACCATCCGGGACACCAGCGCGATCTGGAGAATGGCCACCGTGGTGACCGGCAGGACCACCCCGGACCAGCTGGTGAAGCCGGAGGACGGGAAGATGGGGAACACCACGGCGAACAGGGTCAGCAGCATGATGCCGATCCAGAAGTCCGGCATGGACTGCCCGGCGATGGTGAGCACGTTGACGCCGAGCTCACGCTTGGTGTCGGCGCGTTTGGCCATCCAGACCCCCAGCGGGATGGCCACCACGATGGCCAGCAGGATGGCGAGCACCGCCAGGAAGATGGTGTTGGGCAGCCGGGACATCACCACTTCCAGGGCGGGTGCCTGGAACGAGTAGGACTTGCCGATGTTCCCGGCGCCAAGGTCCTTGAGGAAGATACCGTACTGGGTCAGCAGGGGTTCGTTGAGCCCCATGGAGATCCGGATTTTTTCGAGGTCCCCGGTGGAGGCCAGCGGCCCGGCCAGGGCGTAGGCCGGGTCGCCGGGAGCCATCCGGATCAGGACAAAGACTGTGGACACGGTCAGGAAGATCGTGAGGAGGCTCTGCCCCAACCGTTTGGAGACGTATGTGAGCATGGGGCTAGCCGTTCACCTTGACTGTGGAGAGCTGGTAGGAGTTGATGGGGCGCAGTTTCAGGCCCTCTACGCGGGTGCGGCGGGCCAGCACCGCGTTGGGGATGAACGCCCACATGCAGGGCCACTGGGCCCAGATGTCCTTCTGGACGTCGGTGAGCAGCTTGGTGCTCGTGGCGGTATCCGTCTCGGAGGTGGCCGTGATGATCCTGCTGCTGATCTCCGGGAAAACGAAGCCGTGGTACGTGTCGCGGGTGGCTTCCTTCGCGGCGGTGCCTGCGTACATGCCCTGCAGGTTGGTCAGCGCAAGGCCTGTCTGGTTCCCGTAGCCGTTGCCCAGGATGTCCCAGTCGCCGGCTTTACCCTGGCGCCAGCTGGAGATGTCTCCGCCGGGTTCGAACTGCTGCAGCTCGGCGGTGACGCCGATCGCCTTCATCATTTCGACGAGGGCTTCCATGATGGACACGTCTCCGGCGAACTCCCCGGTTTCCCAGATGACCTTCACGGCCAGGTTGGCCACGCCCAGGTCCGCGAGCATGGACTTCGCTTTGGCGGGATCGTACTTGTACTCACCTGTTTCCACGGCGCCTGCCAACGTCTGCGGGACCACGCCCTTGGCGGAAGTGACCGTGCCGCCCAGGATGCCGTCAACGATGCTCTTGCTGTCGAAGCCGTAGGAGAGCGCCTCACGGACCTTGGGATCTGACATGGGACTGCTGGCGGGCTTGCGGAAGTTGTAGAAAAGCTGGTTGTAACGGGTGCCGGTGACCGATTCGATCTTGATGCCTTCAACGGACTTCAGCTGGGCTACCGAATCCGGGGTGATGGAGTCGATGACGTCCACCTCGCCGGAGCGCAGGGCCACCACACGGCTGGATTCCTCGGACATGAACCGGACGTTGACCTCGGAGATGTTGGGCTTCTCGCCCCAGTAGTTCTCGTTGACCACCAGTTTGTAGGTACCCGTTCCGCGGTCCGCGGAGGCCACCTTGTAGGGGCCGGTGCCTACGCCCTCCTGGAGCTCCTCCGGCTTGTTGGCGGCGGCCGGGGTGATGAGGATGTTGGACATCAGCGTGTTCAACACGGGCAGTGGGGCCTTGGTATCCAGTGTGAAGGTCAGTTCGTCCTTCTTGGTCACAACGGGCCATTCGGGGAACTGGGGTGCCAGGAAGGAGCCGTTGACCTGGCTGTACATCTCCAGCGCTTTGGAAACGTCCTCCACAGCAACCTTGGTGCCATCGGAGTACTTGATGTCGTTGCGCAGCTTAACGGTCCACTGGGTGGGGCTGGTCAGTTCGAAGCTTTCGGCCAGGACGTTGCGGGGCTTAAGGTCGTCGCCGATCTCGGTGAGGGCCTGGCGGACGGCGCGTTGGACGGTCACGGCGGCGTCGAACTGGTTGAGTTTGTTGTCGAGGCTGACCAGTGAGCGGTTCAGGCCAAGAGTGAGCGTGCTGGTGCCGGTAACGCCGGGGCCGGGGGCGGACGGGCCCACGCAGGCGGTGACGGCAGGAGCCAGCACGGCACCCGCGCCGGCCAGAGCGCCCCACCGGAGCAGCGAGCGCCGGGAGAGTGAATGTTGCGCTACTTCGCCGAGGAATGCACTGCCGCCGGCAACGCTGTCGGATCGAGTCATCTTTGACCTCCAGGTAAGGGCCGGCTCCTGCCGGCCAGATGCTGCATCTTGCTGATACAGGCACCAGGGTTGTTACTCCGATCACAATGTCATGATTGCGCAAAGTGCGCAAGTAGGTTAGCGTGTTTTGTGCAAGCAAATCCAAAACGGCTTCACAGTACCCAGTTCCGCGGATGCCAAAGGAGGCAGCGATGAAACGCATTATTGCCATTGCTGACGATCTTTCCGGCGCCGCAGAGACAGCAGCGGCCTTCCTGACGGAACACGCCGGGACCCGTAGTGATGCTGCGCAGAGCGCGCAAACTGTCCCCGGCAAGACAAGGCCCGACGACGGCGCCCCGCTAGTATGCCTGCTCCCGCACCTTCCGGAGGAGCTTGCCACCGCCCTGCGGAACCTCATGCAGGACGCGAACCGCGGGGTCGATAGGCTTTTGGTGCTGGACACGGACAACCGGAGGTTCCCAGCAGATGCCGCCGCCGGGCGGTTGCGCCAAGTCCTGGATTCCTTTCCTGTGGGGAACCACTCTCCCACGGCATTCCTGAAGATCGACTCCCTGCTCCGCGGGCCCGTGGCCTCCCAGCTGGAGGTTCTCAGCGCGGATGGTCCCGTCATCCTGGCGCCGGCACTGCCTCCGCTGGGCCGCAGCACGTTTAACGGAACGGTGCACCACCAGGGCGTGCCCCTGCATAAAACCACGTTGTGGCATGCCGAGCCGTCGGTTCCGCCGGCAACCATCGCCGCTGCCTTGCAGTCTTTGGCAACCACCCTGGTGGAGCTGTCCACTGTCCGCGGCGGCGGCGAGACCTTAGCCGCAGCACTGAAGGACGCCAGTGCCGGCCAGCCATTCCCCGTGGTGGTCTGCGACGCCGAGATGCAGGCCGACCTGGACGCCATCGTCAGCGCCGCCCTCACGATTCCCGGCGTCCGGTTCGCGGGTGCTTCCGCCTTGGGAGCCGCCCTAGGAGCCGCGATGGCGCGGACTGCCGGTATGGCACCCAACGGCAGCGCCGCCGTCGTACATTCCTCCATTGGCGAGCTCACCACCGGCGATTTTCCCCTGCTGGTGGTGGGCTCCGCCTCCGGCCCGGCACGCGAACAGTTGCAGGCCCTGGCCGATAACGGCGTTGCGGTCATCACCCTGTCCCCGGCGGACCTGCTGGCCGGAACCGCTGATCTGGTTCTGCTGGAGGAGGCCCTGGCCGCAGGCCCGACGGCCGTGACCGTGGATGCGGCCACGGTGGATCCGGCGGTGTCGGCCAGGCTTGCCGACGCCCTGGCCCGGACAGTGGCGCCGCTCGCCAAGGACCGGCCGCTGATGCTCACCGGCGGGGAAACGGCCCGCTCTGTGCTGGATGCCCTGGGCGTGCAGCGGCTGAGCGTTCAGGGCGAGATTGAACACGGCGCCGTCCTGTCGCTGGCTCCGGACGGAAACCCTGTGGTCACCCGCCCGGGCAGTTTCGGCGAAACAAACAGCCTCCGCACCATCCTGGCCGTATTGGCCGGCAATCCCACGCCACCACCTCCCCTGACAGGGAATCCCCCCAAAACGCACTCCCCTCTGCCGACGGCGCCCCAGCCGTCTCTGCCCGGAAAAGGACCCTCCATGAACTTTGTTGATCCCGCTGGACTCCCCTATGTAGCCGTGACCATGGGCGACGGCGCCGGCGTTGGACCCGAGGTGGTGGTGGCCGCCGTGCTCGACCCGAAGATCAACGCTGAGTGCAAACCCGTGGTGATCGGTGACGCGCTGCGCCTCCGCCAGGCCGCGGACATCCTGGGCATCGAAGCGGACATCCAGACCATCGTATCCGTGGAGGACGCAGTGTTCACGCCGGGCCGGGTGAACGTGATCGACCTGGCACTGCTGCCGGCGGACCTCCCCTGGGGGCAACTCTCCCCCGTGGCCGGGCACGCCGCCTATGAATACATCCGGGTGGCGAGCGAGCTGGCCATGGCCAGGAAAGTCCAGGCCATCTGCACCGCGCCGCTGAACAAGGAGGCCCTGCACGCCGCCGGGCACGTCTTCCCCGGTCACACCGAACTGCTGGCGCAGCTGACCGGGACCGAGGAAGTGTCCATGATGCTCTCCACGCCCAAGATCAAGGTCATCCACGTAACCACGCACATCGGGCTCATGGACGCTGTGCGGAAGATCAATCCGGCGCTGGTGGAGCGCACCATCCGCCGCGGCCACGAGGCCCTGATCCGTGCCGGCATCCCCAACCCGAAGATCGGCGTCTGCGCCATCAACCCGCACGCCGGCGAGGGCGGACTGTTCGGCCAGGGCGAGGAAGCGGAGAAGATCGAACCGGGAGTGAAGGCCGCCCGCGAATCAGGCATCGACGTCACGGGCCCGCTGCCCGCTGACACCCTGTTCTTCCTGGCCGGCCGGGGCGATTACGACCTGGTGGTGGCCATGTACCACGACCAGGGGCACGGCCCGGTGAAGGTGCTGGGCATCGAGGCCGGCGTGAACATCACCGTGGGCCTGCCTGTCATCCGCACCTCCGTGGACCACGGCACCGCCTTTGACATTGCCGGCAAGGCGATCGCCGATTCGCGCAGCATGGTGGAGGCCCTGCACCAGGCGGCGGAGATGGCCACCCGGCCCGCCGTGGCCGTGTAGGCGCACACGGCAATGCTGCGGGCAGTTGGCCGGGGCCGGAACTAGCATGGTAACCACGCCCACGGGAAGGAGACCGGGAATGCTGTCGGCAAATGCCAGGCGCGAAGAAATTTACCATCTGGCGCTCACCACCGGCCTGGCCTCCGTGGAGGAACTGTCCGCCCGGTTCGAGGTCACGGCCTCCACCATCCGCCGCGACCTGGCGCTCCTGAACGGGCAGGGCCGGCTGGCCCGCACGTACGGCGGCGCCATGGCCCTGGGCGCCCACCCGGAAGCATCGCTCCGGCAGCGCACCGGCGAGGCGTTTGAGCAGAAGCACGCCATTGCCCGCTGGGCGGCATCCGTGATTCGGCCCGGGGAGAACATCCTGCTCGACGCCGGCTCCACCGTGGGTGCCCTGGCCCACGAACTGCGGGGGTTTGATCGGTTGTCCGTGACGACGCCGGGCATCAACACCATGCAGGAACTGGCCGAGTCCGACGGCATCGAAGTGGACTGCCTGGGCGGGCGGCTGCGGAGCCTGAGCCAGAGCTTCGTGGGTCCCCTGGCCGAGGCAGCCCTGGAGCGGATGAGCTTTGACCGTGTGTTCATCGGCGCCGACGCCGTCACCGCCGAGGACGGCATCTGCGAGGCAGACCACGCCCAAACCCGGCTCAAGGAGCTCATGGCCCGGCGCGGCAACAGCGTCTACGTCCTGGCAGACTCCTCCAAGCTCGGCCTGCGGCCCTTCCATGCGTGGGCGCGGCTCGCGCTCCCCTGGACGCTGGTCACGGACGACGGCGCCGACCCGGGTCAGGTGCAGAAGTTCCGTGACGCGAGGGTCACGGTAGAGGTGGCTGAGGTACTGCCCGGCGGTTGAGCCTGTCGAAACAAACGACTCGCCCGTACGGCGGGGATACGCCTCGGTGGAGGGTGATGTCAGAGTCGGAAAATGGCACCGCTCCCTAAACTCATCATGCAGCCGCTCTATCCAGTGACTTCGCTACGCGCACCGGATAACTGACTAGCAATGCATAGACAAAGTACGCTTTTCGCTAGCCTTCGGAAGGGTCCTTCTGTGCCTGGCAACCGGCTCTTGACCGCCACACCGGCCCGGTCCAGCATAGGAAGACACACTGGCGGTCTCCAGAGAGATGGCGGTTGACGATGGCCCGGGGAAATTTCGACGACCGATTCTGGGCAGGGCAATTCCCCAGATGGGCTGGCGCCGCAGCGATGCTCGGCGGCGTGCTGTGCGTCTTGGCCGCATTCCTACACAATCTGGAACCGATCGGCTGCATCGGCTTGGAATGCGAGACAAGAGCCATGCGTACATCAACCGGGTTTGTCCCTTTGGCAGCCTCTGCCGCGTCCCTTCTCATACTGGTTGGCGTTGCCGGTATGACACTCCTTGCACGGCGATCCGGCCAGTACCTCAAGCTTGCGAACGCTGGCCTGATTACGGCCGCAGTTGGGTTCATCCTGCTGTTTACGGGCGCGCTGATCCAGACGGCATTCTTCGCCGGCGACTTCCCAGGGATGCCCTATTTTGTCATCCCCGGGCTGCTGGCTATCATCGCAGGCCTCCTGATGATCGGGGTCTTCATTCTCCTTTCAGGTGTTCTTCCACGATGGCTCGGGATCTTCTTCGTGGTCAGCACTGTCGCTCTGCTGGCAGCCAACGAACAAACACCTGCTGTCCTACTCGCCATACCTTTTGGGCTCGCCATGGTGGCGGCCGGCTACTACATGTGGGCAGGGGCGGCAGCTGTGCAGCCGCCCCTGCCAGAAGCTGCTGGATAGCCGAACAAACTTCATCCAAACGAGTCCCCGATCGGTAGGCGACGACGAAATTCGATGCGCGCTGAGGGATCCCCGGTTCAGCCCCGCGTCGTCGCCCCGCCACAGGAGGGCCACGAGCACGTCAGAGATGGTCACGGACGATGTAGCTGGACGATGTCCGCAACGAGGGTTCGGGGGGCCGTAGCCTCAAAATACTCCTGATCCAATCGAGGGTCCGGACGCTAAAATAGACCATGTTGGTCTTCCCAGCCATCGGACTACTGCTCTGGATTGCCTTCCTTCTTGTCGTGCTGGTCCTGGCCAGCATTCTCTGGGTCCTGTCCAGCCTGGTGCTCTGGATTACCGGCCTGAAGCCCCGGGCCAGTCAGAAGAAAGTTACCAGCGCCAGACGGGACCCACGCCGGGTCCAACGCCCCATCCCGGACCCGGCTCCGACCCGGGCAGCACCCCCGGTTCGAGACCGGGCACTGCGGCCCGCACCCGCCCCGGCCTCGCCCGACATCTGGCCCAAATGGACTCCTGCCCACAGGCGCTACGTCGATGAGGAGTTGGCCCTTTGGCAGGAGCAGTTCGACGCGCTGAACTCCAGGAACTAGAAACTGCTCCAAATCGACAGGTCTTGTCACGCAGTTAACCACGCATTCACGCCGCCCTTACACACTGTTCAACCGGCCGCAATACGGTCGAAGCCATGGACAACATTTCACGCAGATCCCTCCTTTCCGCCGGCCTCGGGGCCGGGCTCGTCGCCGCCTGGCCGGGTGCCGCCGTCGCCGTTTCAACAGCGGACGACGCCGGTCTCCGCACCGATCCGTTCCTGCTGGGTATCGCCTCCGGCGAGCCCTGGTCGGACGGCTTTGTGATCTGGACCCGGCTGGCGCTGGAACCGATCGCCGAGGACGGCCTGGGCGGCATGCCTTCCCGCAACGTCGCGGTGGCGTGGGAAGTGGCTGAAGACGCCGGCATGCGCACCGTAGTAGCCCGCGGCGTCGAGCATGCCCGGATCGAAACCGCGCACTCGGTGCACGTCGAACTCAAGGGCCTCCGCCCGGGTCGCGAGTACTTCTACCGGTTCCGCACGGGCCGGCACGTCAGCGTGGTGGGCCGCACCCTCACCAGCCCGGCGCCGCACGAGACGCCGGCGGCGCTGGCCATGGCGTTTGCCAGCTGCTCGCAGTACGAGCACGGCTACTTCACCGCCTACTCGCGGCTGGCGCAGGACCACCCGGACCTGGTGCTGCACCTGGGTGACTACATGTACGAGTACAAGAAGGACAGCTACGTGATCGGCGGCGGCAACCCGCGCGACCACCAGGGCCCCGAGACTTCCACTCTGCAGGGCTACCGGCAGCGGCACGCGCAGTACAAGTCCGACGCCGACCTGCAGGCCGCGCACGCGGTCGCGCCGTGGCTGGTGGTGTGGGATGACCACGAGGTGGACAACAACTGGGCGGACGAGATCCCGGAGAACAAGGACGCCGGCCAGCTTAACGACACCACCGAGCGTTTCCGTCAGCGCCGGTCCGCCGCGTTCCAGGCGTACTACGAGAACATGCCGCTGCGGGCCTCGTCTGTGCCGGCCGGGTTCGACATGAAGATCTACCGCACCATCCAGTGGGGCCAGCTGGCCAACTTCCACATGATGGACACCCGGCAGTACCGTGACGACCAGCTCGCCGGGGACGGCTGGAAGAAGAACGTCACTGAACGCCTGGCCGAGGACCGCACCATCACCGGCGCCGAGCAGGAGAAGTGGCTGCTGGACGGCTTCAAGAACTCCACCCAGCGCTGGGACATCCTGGGCCAGCAGGTCTTCTTCGCCGAAAAGGACCGCAACAAGGCCCCGGAGATCGACGACGTCTCCATGGACGGGTGGGACGGCTACGCCGCCTCCCGCCGCCGCATCACCCAGGGCTGGGTGGACGCGAACGTCCGCAACGCCGTGGTCCTCACCGGCGACGTGCACCGCAACTGGGCCAACGACATCAAGGTGGACTACAGGGACCCCGCCTCCCCCGTGGTCGGCTCCGAACTGGTCTGCACGTCCATCACCTCCACCGGCAACGGCACCGGCTCCACAGTCGACCCGGTCCAGGCCTGGAACCCGCACCTGAAGTTCTACAACGACAACCGCGGCTACGTGAACACGAAAATCACCAAGGACGCGCTGATTGCCGACTTCCGCGTTCTGGACCACGTCACGACGCCGGGATCCCCCGTCAGCACGAAGGCCTCCTTCGCCATCCAGGACGGAGTCCCGGGACTCCAGTAGGGCATGTCGACTGTTTGCGGTTGAGCCTTTCGGCCCTGCGGTGGGGCTCATCGTCCAGGCCCCACCGCAGTCAAGCTCTCAGCCTGACCGTCAACGAATGTAGGTGACAGCTCCACCGAGGCCCCTAGGTAATTACTGCAAGTTTGATTGTGCTCTAACGAACTCCTCTGTGAATCGCAGTACGGCCACACTTCCAGGGTCGCGGTGTCCCACGCTGCGTTCCCCCTGCCA
This sequence comes from Pseudarthrobacter raffinosi, assembly GCF_023913735.1. Lineage (GTDB taxonomy): Bacteria > Actinomycetota > Actinomycetes > Actinomycetales > Micrococcaceae > Arthrobacter > Arthrobacter raffinosi. The sequence continues at coordinate 28,107 of NZ_JAMXBH010000001.1, read as the reverse complement.
CGCGGCCCGGCCCCGCCGCGATTGAAGCTGCGTGGTTCGGTCCACTGCAGAGCGTGCTGCTTCGACGACCTTTTCACCCGCGATCGGTCCCAGCAGCAGCGCGTTCGTGATCGGCAGCAGCACGTCGACGAGGGTCTTGTCTCCCGGCTCTGCACCCCCGCGTTCCATAATTCGATCGGTGAAGGCCCGGACCACGTTGGCTATCTCGTCTGGAACGAGGTCATCTGCCGTACCGAATTCGTCGAGTGTTCCGAGCAGGCCCGCACCAACGAGGGCCGCAAACGTTGAAGGATTCGCGGACGCAAAGGCCGCAGCGGCAAAACGAACAACGCTCGCTGCGTCGGCGTCTTCAGGCAGGGCCCGTAGGGAACCCACAACGGACTCGCTCCCGGCGGCGACTGTGATGCCCAGGTCACCGTCGCCGAGCACGGCGTCGAGCTCGCGCAACTCGTCCTTGTGGCTGAGCATCGCGGGCAGCGCGGCGAGCAGGACTTCCCGCAGCCGGCTGGGCCTTCCCGTGCGCCGCACCGACGCCATGTTCCCCGGCCTGTCCAGGTCCACCAGCTCCGGGCGTTCCGCCGTTGTTCCCGTTGGCTCAACCGTCCCCTGCCGGAAGAACGGCGAGGATGCGGGGGCGGCGATGAGCCGCTCAAGCTCGTCGTCGAGTTCCATGATGGAGACGGAGGCGCCGGCCATCTCCAGGCTGGTCACGTATTCCCCGATGTAGCGGTGGGCGATCGTAACTCTCCTGTCCCCGAGGACTTCGGCGAGCCGGCGGTAGATGACGTAAAGCTCTTCGAGCGGCGTCGCTCCCAGCCCGTTGACAAGTACCGCCACCCGCCTCCCCGGCGTCAGCTCGAGTTCCTTGTCGAATTCGGCGACGAACCGGTCGGTGATGGCATCGGCACTCTCGATCGGGCCGCGGTGCGTCCCCTGCTCGCCGTGGATTCCGACGCCGATCTCCATGTCGCCGTCGTCCAGGCTGAAAGTAGCCTCTCCCGCCGCCGGAAGGATCGTGGGCGAGAGTCCGACTCCCATCGTCCGGGTGGCGTCCGCGGCTTTCTGTGCCACCCGTGCCACTTCGGCCAGTGGTGCCAGTTCGTCGGCAATGGCACCTGCGGCTTTGTACACCAGGACGAGGCCAGCGACACCCCGCCGTGTGGCTGCCGACTCCGCGGGGGCGGAGAGGATATCGTCGGCGCCCAACACGGTTTCGACCTGGATTCCCTCGGCGCGGCAGAGTTCCGCCGCGAGGTCGAAGTTGTAGACGTCTCCCCCGTAGTTGCCGTACAGGTAGAGCAGCCCGGCACCGCCGGATACCGCGCGGGATGCCGCGTGGATGTGCGCCGCTGACGGTGAGGAAAAGACGTTTCCGACGGCGACGGCTGAACAAAGGCCGCGGCCGACGTATCCGAGGAAGAACGGAAGGTGGCCCGAGCCGCCGCCGGTCACGATCCCCACCCGGCCGACCATCGGCGAGTCCGCGCGGACCAGCGTACGGTTGTCGGTCGTGGCGGGGCGCACTTCCCCTGGATGCGCGGCGAAGATCCCTTGCATGACCTCATCGACGAACGAATGCGGATCGTTGATGATCTTCCGCATGTTCAGACCGCTCCGAGCACGGCGGCCTTGGCGAGATCGCCGGCAGGGGCTTCAGCGATGACTGCTGCGAGTTCCCGGATGCGGGCCGCATCCGGTTCATCCACCGGAGCGACGGCTGACCGGACGGGGCTGGCGCCGAAGCCACGGGCTGCGATGCCGGCTTTGAGGTGCGTCAGGCTTCCGCCGCGCACCGCTGCCACGGCCGCCACCACGTCCGCCTGGCGGAGCTGAACCTCGTCGGCATCTCCGGAAACCAGGGCGTCGCGGAGCGCGACGAACGGTTCCGGGTATGCCGAGGACACTCCGGAGACGATGCCGTGGCCGCCGGCCCCGATGAGGGCTGCGAAGGAGACGTCGTTGCCCGAAAAGACGGTGAATTCTTCCGGCCGTGCCCGCAGGAACCCGGCCACGCTCTCGTCCGTCTCACCGCTGAGCTTTACGCCGGCCACGCCACGGCTGGAGAGCTCCGCAAGCACGGAGTGACGTGACTGGGTCGATGTCCTTGCTTCAAAAAGGTAAGCGAAGACGTCGGCACCGGGGGTTGCCGCCACCAGCTGGGAATAGTAGTCCAGCACCTGGGCCTCGGGGGCAGGCTGGAAATACGGCGTGATGGCAGCCATTTTCGTTGCACCGTGGGCCACGGCGCGTCTGGCCAGTTCCACCGCTTGGCGTGTTCCCGCGGCACCGACGTGGATGTACACCCTGTCTGCCGGGAAGACCTGGAGGGCGATGTCGAGGATTTTGATGCGCTCGTCGTCGGTGAGTGTCGGGAACTCACCGGATGTGCCCGCGGGGAACAGCGCGTCCACGCCCTTTTCGCGGAGCCATTCCAGGTGCCGGCGGATTTCGGCCTCGGCGAGGGCTCCGTCCGCTGAGAAGAGGGTGGGGGTGGCGGTAATGACGAGGGGGGAGGTCGGCGGGGTCATGAGATGGTTGTCTCTTTCTGTTCAAGCGGCTGGTCGGTAGGGTTCGAGCTGGTGGAGGCCGCGCGGCGCACTGCGCGGCGGGCGCGCAGGCGGTCGATGACGGGCGGCAGGGTGACAGCCGCGAGGCTGATCAGGAGGATGGTCACCGCGATCGGGCTGCCGAGAATGTTCTCGGGTCCGCCGATCTCCAGTGCCCGGCGGAGGTTGCCTTCGGCGAGCTTGCCGAGGATGAGTCCCAGGACGACAGGACCGGCGGGGAATCCGTGGCGCCGCATGAAGAGTCCGACGACGCCGAAGATGAGCATCACCACCACATCAATGACGCTGTTGTTGACGGCGAACGTCCCCACCATGCAGAAGACAATGATGACGGTCCACAGGTAATGCGGTTTCAGTTCCAGGAGCTTGGTGACCCCGCGGAGGCGCAGGAGGCTGAGGCCCAGCGTGAGGACGGTGGCAACCGCGAGGATGCCGGCGATGCTCCAGACGAGGTCCGGTTGTGACGTGAACAGGGCCGGTCCGGGCTGGATGCCCCAGACGATCAGGGACCCGAGGACCACTGCCATGACGGAGTCGCCGGGAATTCCGAGTGCCAGTGTTGTGGCAACCGACGGCCCGATGCCCGCGTTTGATGCTGTGTCGCCCGCGGTGAGTCCTTCGATCGATCCTTTCCCGAACTCTTCCGGGTGCTTTGACGCCTTCTTGGCGGCGGCCCAGCTCATGATGCCGGCGATGTCGCCGCCGGCTGCCGGCATTGCACCAACGACGGCGCCGATGCCGGTTCCGATGCCCAGTGGCTTGACCATCCGCTTCATTTCGGAGCGGTTGGGCCACCAGCGGCCAAAGTTGGAGATCGGCGTGTGCTTTTCGGCCCGGTAGGACAGCATCTGGTCCAGGATGTCGGCGATCCCGAACAGGCCGATGATCACGGCAATGAACGGAATCCCGTCGCTGAGTTCCAGGACACCGAATGTGAACCGTTCGGTTCCCGTGATCGGATCGCGCCCGACGGAAGCCAGTGCCAGTCCTACAGCGCCGGCGATAAGGCCCTTGCCGATCTTGCCGCCGGAGACGCCGACCATCATGGTCAGTCCGAAGACGACCAGTGCAAAAGTCTCCGCCGGTCCGAACTCGAGCGCCAGCCGGGAAATCGGTATCGCCGCGACGACCAGGAGGATAAGCCCGAGGAAGGTGCCGATCGCCGAGGCAAACGCGGAAACGGTCAGGGCAACCCCGGCAAGCCCCTTCTTGGCCATCGGATAGCCGTCGAATGTCGTGCAGATCGACGCCGGGGTGCCGGGGGTGTTGATCAGGATCGCCGGCACCCGGTCACCGAAGTTCGCGGCCACGTAGATGGTGAGCAGGACGGCGAGGCCCGGGATCGGATCCATGCTGAGGGTGAAGGCGCTGGCCAGGGCCACTGCCATTGTGGCGGTGAGCCCCGGGAAGGTGCCGACGAGCATGCCGGCGAGCGCGCCGATCAGGATACAGAGGAGGACGGTGGGGTCGGCGATCTGACCCAGGCCTTCGGCGAGCGCGTTCATAGCGGAACTTTCAGCAGCAGGACAAACAGGGCGTACAGCACGAGGGAGACGAGGAACGGGAAGAGAAGCAGCGCCCTCCACCCGCGGCCTCCGATGATGTAGGACAGTCCGGCAACGAGCCCGAACGTGGCAACCCGGAAGTCCAGGAAGTACCAAAGCACTCCGTAGCCGAAGGCGGCGGCGATGACCGCGGCGACGCGGATCATGCCGAGCCTGGTCGGCGTCGTCAGCTCATCCCCGGACTTGCCGTCGGATATCTGGTCTTTGACTGCCACACCGATGGACAGCAGGCAGATGATCGCGCCAAGAATTCCAGGCCACCAACGGGGGCTCAGCCCCGTGGCGATATCCGGCTCTTTGACGTACTGCGTGAGCAGCAGCAACAGGCCTCCGACGGCCAGGGAGGCAAGCGGACCAACCAACTGGTAGGCACGTCCGACATGCCTTTCCGGTGCAGTCCCTGTCCCTGCGGTCTGGTCACTAGACACTGTGGATTTCCTCCGCTACTTGGCGAAGAGGGTGGAAAAGCGCTTGGCCTCGGCGTCATAGAAAGCCTGGAAGGCCTCAGGTGCCTCGTAGACGGGAAGGTTTCCGGATTTCTTAATGACCGAGACGAAGCTTTCGGACTCGGCAGCGGCCTTCACGGCGGCCGCGAGCTCATCGCGGACGTCGTCGGGGAGTCCGGCGGGTGTGCCCACGGCTCCCCAGCCGCCGATCGAGACGTCCGTGCCAAGTTCCTTGGCGGTAGCCACGCCGGGCAGGGCTGCGGATGCCTTGTCGTTGAGGATCGCGAGGACACGTAGGCGGCCGTCGGCAGCGGCAACAGAGGTTTCGGAGACGCCGGCTGCGACGGCATCGACCTGGCCGGCGATCGCCGCGTTCACGGCCGGGGCGCCGCCGTCGAACGGAACCGGCTTGAGCTCCACCCCTGCGGTCTTGTTGAGTGCTTTGGTCGCTGCCTGCCAGATGGAGCCCGCACCGGAGTTGGCCACGGTGATGGTTCCCGGCTTAGCCTTGGCGGCGTCGATCAGGTCCTGCAGGGTTTTGTAGGGGCTGTTGGCGGGGACGGCGATGGTCGCCGGGACGGACACGATCTGGCCGAGCAGGTCATAGCGTGCCGGGTCGATGTCGTAGCCCTGGTAGCCGAGCATGACGGTCTCGACCGGGAGGTATCCGATGGTGTAGCCGTCGGCGGGACGCGCCGAGAGGTACGTCAGGCCCACTGAGCCGGCCCCGCCAACACGGTTTTCCACCACGATCGACTGGCCGAGCTTCTTCTCCATCTCTGCGGCCAGGGTGCGGGCGGACAGGTCGGAAGCGCCGCCGGCCTGGTAGGGCACCACCATGGTGATGGACTTCGAGGGGAAATCACCGCTCTGGGCGGCCTCGCCGCCGCGGTTGGCGCAGCCGGCAAGGGCGACGGCGGCGATGGCGGCAGCTGCCGCGGCGGGCACGATCCGACGGAATCGGGTACGGGTGTTGTGATTCATGGGGCAGAGCTCACTTCCTTGTGAATGAATAAAGCAGGGAAAAACAGTCAGCTTCCGACGTACACCTTGCGGAGCCGAAGCCGGGAGCTGTCCAGGTGGTCGGCAAGCTCCTCAAGTGCGGCCTCGTCCTTTCCGGTGCGGATAAGGTCCGCGAGGACTTCATGGGCATGCAGGGCTGTCTGGAGACGGTCGTGCTCGAGGTTCACCACGAGCAGCAGGTTCTCGATGGTGGGCTGGTACTTCGACCACACGTCGGCGAGCCTGCGGTGGTGCGAGGCAATTCCGAACGAGCTGTGGAACTGCATGTCGGCCAGGGTGAACTCAGCCGGATCTTCGGCGGCGACGGCGGCGCGCATGCGCTCGATCGCGTTCTTCAGGAGCGCATCCAGCTCCGCGCGCCGCTCGACGATGGCCGTTTGCAGGCCAAGGCGTTCCAGCGATGCCCGCAGCGTGAACAGCTCGTCGATGTCGCCTGCAGTCAGTTCGACGACGGCGGCCGAGCGGCCGCGGGATTCAACAAGTCCCTCCTCCGTCAGCGTCCGGATGGCCTCACGGATGGGGCCGCGGCTGACCTGGAACACGTCGGCTAGCTTGGACTCGACGAGCAGGGAACCCGCAGGCAGTTCTTGGGTGATGATCTGCCTGCGAAGGACGTCCACCACCTGGTCGCCCAGGAAGTTTGCTCGCTGTACGAGGAGGGGCTGCGTCATTGGATCCTCATTTGTTTACTGTTTACCGTTTACGGTTTACCGTTAGCAGTAGACTACATGATCTTGCTCACAGGGCAACCCTCAATCCAAAAAAGGACAGCAATGAGCTCACGCGTCGCAGTAATCGGATCCATCAACGCCGACCTGACAGTCGGTGTCGAACGCCATCCGCGCCCTGGCGAAACAGTGCTCGGCAGCGGCGGGGAACTTGCGCCCGGCGGCAAGGGCGGCAACCAGGCTCTCGCTGCAGCGCGCCAGGGAGCGGAAACTGTCATGATCGGCGCCGTGGGCAGCGACCCGCACGCGGACATCGCCACCCGGCTGCTCCGCCAGGAAGGCGTGGACCTCAGCCACGTGAGCGTCGTCCCCGGGCCTACGGGCCTGGCCATCGTTGCCGTCGATCCGGGCGGGGAAAACAACATCATTGTGGTCCCCGGCGCCAATGCCCGCCTCACCCCAGGCCACATCGCGGCTGCAGAGGACACCCTCGCTGCCTGCGCGGTGGCGGTCATCCAGGGGGAGATCCCGGCTGAAACCATCGAGTTCGCCTCCGAGAGCCTTGGCAGGCTGGGCGTCCGGCAGGTCCTCAACCTTGCCCCCGTGCTGGACCTTCCGCCGTCAGTGCTTGGACGGTCCGATCCTTTGGTTGTCAACGAACACGAGGCGGCACAGATCCTCGCCGAAGCCGGAGGCAGGGCTGTCTCCCTCACCACGACGGATGCAGCCTACGGCCAGGAACTCGCGGGAGCGCTCGTCGAAAGCGGGATCAGGTCAGTGGTGGTCACACTGGGATCTGCCGGCGCGGTTTTGGCCACCAGCGAACTCAGCATTCACATTGACGCGCCCAAGGTCGAAGCGGCGGACACCACCGGGGCAGGTGACGCCTTCGTGGGTGCCCTGGCCGCGTGCCTGGCGCGGGGCAGCGACCTGCAGAGTGCCTGCGCACAGGCAGTCCGCGTTGCCGCCTTCTCGGTCCGGGGGCACGGAGCGCAGGACTCCTATCCGGCAGCAAGCGAAGCGCTCCCCCGCTGACCCGGCGTGTTCGAGAGAGAGCAACAGCTGACGACGCCACTCAGTACACGGGGTGCTCAAGGGCCTCCGCCGGTGACGCGAAACTCCGGACCTGGTCCTGCACCTGGGTGACTACATCTATGAGTACAAGGAGGACAGCTACGTGATCGGCGGCGGCAACCCGTGCGGCAGCGGCACGCGCAGTAGAAGTCCGACGTCGACCTGCGGGCAGCACACGCGATCGCGCCGTGGCTGCTGGTGTGGGATGACCACAAGGTGGACAACAACTGGGCAGACGGGATCCCGGAAAACCGGGACGCCAACCAGCTGAACGACACCACCGAGCGTTCCGGCAGAGCGGGACCGCCGCGTTCCAGGCATACTACGAGAACATGCCAGCAGGTATTCTTCGCCGAAAAGGACCGCAACAAGGCCCCGGAGATCGACGACGTCTCCATGGACGGGTGGGACGGCTACGCCTCCCGCCGCCGCATCACCCAGGGCTGGGTGGACGCGAACGTGCGCAACGCAGTGGTCCTCACCGGCGACGTCCACCGCAACTGGGCCAACGACCTCAAGGTCGACTACAAGGATCCGGCCTCCCCCGTAGTGGGCTCGGAACTGGTGTGCACGTCCATCACCTCCACCGGCAACGGCACCGGCTCAACGGTGGATCCCGTGATGGCCTGGAACCCGCACCTGAAGTTCTACAACGACAACCGCGGCTACGTGAACACCCGCACGATGACGGCCGACTTCCGGGTCCTGGACCACGTCACGACGCCGGGCTCCCCCGTCAGCACGAAGGCCTCCTTCGCCATCCAGGACGGAGTCCCGGGACTGGTCGGTGGTTAAGCCCGTCGAAACCCCCGGCCGGGGCGCACACCGGCTGCACGGTCCGCTGTGCGGCTGTTGGAAGGCTAGGGCTGGACAACATTCACGAGTTCTGACCGTCTTCCGGTCTGCAGGTCCTCGGTCAGGACCAGCGCACCGACCTCGGGGCAGTGATATTTGTGCTCCCGGGAATTCTTTTCAAGCGGCGTCCAGTCATAAACCTTGATGCAGCCGGTGTAGGTGCGGGTTTTCGTGGAGACGGTCTCGCCGGTAGCGACGGTGTCCCGCATGTCCTCTGCATGACCAACGTAAAATTCCTGCCTATAGGAATCGCCGATGCGCTGCTCGGCCTTCATCCAGATGCCGGCTTTTGCGCCATCTTTTCCGTGCACAAAGCTGCCGGAATGGTCCAGCAACATCCCGTACCAATAGTTGTTCACGTCCTCGCCGAAGTACCACACGTCACCGTTCTTGTGCTGTGCCAGGTAATCCCGGGTTTCCTCTACGAGCTGCCCGTTCTTGTATTCCTTGTCCAGGTAGATGACCGTCTCAACGCCCTCTATGGTCTTGGTCTCCTGCAGGATTTCGATTTCAATCCTCTCGGTGACGCGTCCTTGCTCGGTCGTTTCGTAAGTCATTTTTTTGCCGACGGGGAGGGCGAAATATTGATTGGTAATTTTGGTGGTGAAATCGGCCGGGTTGATCTGCGGATCGTACTCCGCGGCCCTGCTCCTTTTTGTGTTGTCGAAGACAAAAAGTGCCGCCCCGCCAACAACAAGCAACAGGACGACGAGAGCAAAGAATATTTTGGATCGTTGATTCATGACCTATCCCACTCCTTCTGAGTAGAAATTCCTGTAGGGGGTCAGAGCACCCTTGCTTGCCCATGGCCATAGGAGAAAGGTATTGCAGTCCGTCGTGAACCTGAACCCCTTAGGAATAGGGGGCACCGTGGGGCGGTAGGATGTGCCGCATGACTCAGGACGAGGTACGCGGCAGGATCGAGGCCTTCGCAGCCGATTTCCACACGAGCTGGCAGCGGTCAGGCAAATCGCCGGGCATGTTCGCTTTCGACCCTGGGGTGTTCGAAGCCTGGGCCGCCGAGTTGGCGGACCTGGTCGCGACCCACTGCACCCCGGGAGTCCGCACCGGCCAGGAAGGTGCGTTGTCTTCCAGTCCCGCGCACCACCCGTCCGCCGAGCAGATCACCGACGTCGAGGTCGACGAGGACACGGCGACGGTCCGCTCGGTCATCCAAACGGCGGGGAACACCACCTTCTACTACGAGTACCAGCTGCAGCGAGGCGATGACGGCTGGCGGATTTCCCATCTCTCGACCTTCCTCGACCCGCCCGGCACACCGTTGATCGATCCGGCGCGGGCCGAGGCACTCTTGCAGAGTGCAGCACCCGATGCCGCCCTGCCCGACCTACCAGCCCAGCTGGAGCTCGACATACCGGGATTGTTTACGGCGGGCCGGGTGGTCGCACCGTTCGGCGAACCGACGCCGCTCGAGGTCCTTCACCTCGGCAAGCTCACTTGTGCCTCCGGGGTGCTCACGGTCTTGGACTTGGGTTCGGTTGACGCGCACTTCGTCCCCTTGGCGCGGCGGATCATGCCGGGGACGTACGCCGTCGAAGTCGCCACGGCGGCGGAAATGACGGTCGCAGTACGGCTGCTGCTGTCCGAGGCGCCGGCGGTCAGCTGGCACCCCGCCGAATTCACCGACGGCGCGCACGGGGTAGGGGTCGACGCCGGAAACGTCGCCATCCTCGACGTCGGGTCGCTGGTGGGGTGCCAAGCCCAGCGCGTCGAGGCGATGTTTCAAGAGCACGTTGAACGGCTCATGGAAACACCGGGCACAATGTTCGGCCTCGCCGGCGAGGTAGTGGATGCGGTCATGGTCTCGAGCGGGTACGGTGACGGGACCTACCCGTGCTACTGGGGTTTGGCCGCCGACGGCAGCCTCACCTCGCTCGTTGTCGATTTCCGGGTGCTCGCAGAGAACATCCTCCGCACTAGCCGCGTGCCGTTCCAACCCGGCCCCGTCAGCACTCCGGAACTCGCCGGTCACGAACTGCAGATCACCGCGGATGACGGGTCGTTCGTCGTCAGCAGCAGGGGTGAGGACATCACCGGCCTCCGGGTGCTGGCACCGGACGGCGCGCTCCTTGTGGACGGAGACCATCTGGGCACCTTCGTCACGGGAGGCATCTCCAGCAGGACGTGGAAACCGGACGCACCTCCCCCGCCCGGCTCCGTTCTCGAGGTCACCGAGTACCTCGGGTACCGACACATCTGAGGGTTATCGGATGAAGTCAGTGCTCACTCGTTTCAGATCCTTCCGGAGCGTGGCCGCAACCGCCGCAGCCCTTCTGGCGGTCTCCGCCGCGGGTTGCACCAGCGCTCCGGAGCCGCCTGATGTTCGGATCGCTGCTGTCGGTGACATGAACGGCGTCGAGGCCTATGCGCCTGATAGCCCTTCCGGTCGGAACGGTGCGGCGATCACCCGGCTCGTGCAGAACAACGAGATTGACGCGTTCCTAGGGCTCGGGGACTTCCAGTACGACACCGCGTATTGCGCGGACTACGTGAACTACTGGACGCGGCTGTGGGGTGGCACGAAGGCCAAGTTGTACTGGGTGTCCGCCCCCAACCACGACTGGCAACCCGGCCGCAACGAAGACCTCGACAAGTTCATGAATGGCCAATGCCCGGGGTCTCCGGCGAAGGCTGCGATCAACCAGGAGCGTGGGTTCATCGGGAACGGGGAACCGTACTCGAAGGACTTCGGGAACTGGCACTTCGCGTTCCTGTCGTCGGCGCAATGGCGGTACAACCCCACGCAGGCTCGGGCGTTGACGACGTGGCTGGACAACGACCTCGCTGCTGCTAGGGCGGCGGGTAAGCACCTGGCAGTTGCATACCACGAACCGTACTTCACATCGAACACGACCCAACATGAGCGGGCCGCTGACCACAAGCCATGGATCGACGTGATGTGGAAGCACCGGGTCCGTCTGACCCTGTCAGGGTCACAGCACAACTACGAACGGTCATGTCCGGTGAACAACGCTGACCAGTGCGTCAGTGACGGGATGACAGCGTTCCAGGTTTCCACGGGAGGTGTCGATCTCCGCTCCTTCACTAGCAGTCCGTCGTACATCGTGAAGCGGTTCAGCGACACCCACGGGTTCCTTCGGATGACACTCCGAGACGACGGGTCTTTCGACTGGAACTTCGTTCCAACGTCGGGGTCGGACACAGACGCAGGTACGCGTTCCGCACCGTAGCGACGGCTTCTGCTCTCCACCCTCGCCTCTCTCGCCGCGGAGGTGGGCGGTGCTGTGCGCCGGACCGCCAGATAATCCGGTCTTGGGTCCTGAACCAAGAGCGGGTAGTCCGGGCTGAAAGACGGGTAGCGCCTGCGAGAAAACGAGTACAGGGAAGCCCCTCGCCACGCTGGTTGGCCTCCTGACCCGTGCATACACTGACCAGACGCCTGCCGCGACGCCTGACAAAAATCGAAGGGAACCGGTACTGGCACTTTTACGACCGTGGTGATAGGGCGCCCGTTGCCTCCTTCACGGCCACCCCCACATCCGGCACCGCGCCGCTGGACGTAGCCTTCACCGATACTCCACCGACTCGCCGACGTCGTGGTCCTGGGCCTTCGGCGACGGCGGTACATCGACCGCGCAGAACCCAGCCCACACCTACACCGCCGCCGGAACCTACACCGCAACCCTGACCGCCACCAACGACACCGGCTCAAGTTCGACCACCTCGACCATCACGGTCAGCCCGGCACCGCCCCTCGGTGCGCCCACGTTGGACGCACCCTCCGTCGTCAACCTTGCCAACGTCGCGGCCGTACCCGTCTCCGGCACCGCCGAGCCCGCAGACACCGTGAGTGTCACAGCGTCCGACGGCGCGGGCCATGCCGTGAGCGGAACGGCCACGGCCAACTCGACGGGAGCCTGGTCCCTTCCGACACTCAACCTCTCGAGCCTCAACGACGGCACCGTGACCCTGACCGCCACCGCGACCGATACGGCAGGCAACGTCAGCCCCGCGACGACAGCAACAGTCCCCAAGGACACCGCGCCCACGTTGGACGCACCCTCCGTCGTCAACGTTGCCAACGTCGCGACCGTGACCGTCAGCGGCAGCGCCGAGCCCGGCACGACCGTCACGCTCAACTTCACGGACCCCGACGCCGTTCACACCCTCACCGCAACCGCGACCGCGGACGGAACCGGGAATTGGTCCACGACGGCACTGAACCTGACGAGCCTGAGCGACGGCACCGTGACCCTGACCGCCACCGCGACCGATACGGCGGGCAACGTCAGCCCCGCGACGACGGCAACGGTCCCCAAGGACACCGCGCCCCCCGCCGCGCCCACGTTGGACGCACCCTCCGTCGTCAACCTTGCCAACGTCGCGGCCGTGACGGTCAGCGGCAGCGCCGAGGTCGGCGCGACCGTCTCGCTCAACATCACGGACGCCAATGCCGTTCACACCCTCACCGCAACCGCGACCGCGGACGGAACCGGGAATTGGTCCACGACAGCACTGAACCTGACGAGCCTGAGCGACGGCCAGCTCACATACACCGCAACCGCGACCGATACGGCGGGCAACGTCAGCCCGGCGACGACGGCAACGGTTCCCAAGGACACCGCGCCCCCCGCCGCGCCGACACTGACGGCCCCGACCACAGTCACCACCGCGACCGCCACGACCGTGACGGTCAGCGGCAGCGCCGAGGTCGGCGCGACCGTCTCGCTCAACATCACGGACGCCAATGCCGTTCACACCCTCACCGCAACCGCGACCGCGGACGGAACCGGGTATTGGTCCACGACAGCACTGAACCTGACGAGCCTGAGCGACGGACAGCTCACATACACCGCAACTGCGACCGATACGGCGGGCAACACCGGCGCGTCCGCAGCGCAGACCGGAACAAAGAAGACGACCGCAACGGCACCGCAGTTCACCAGCATGCCGTCCCAGATCACGGGCGACACGTTGACCGCTGTGCCATTCGCGGGGACCTCCGATCCGGGGGCAGCCGTGGCGCTCACGGCCACCGATTCGGGGAATTACAGCCTATCGGCCACGGCAACGGCGAACGGCTCGGGAAACTGGTCCTCGACGATGAACCTGAGCCAACTCAACTCGGGCATGGTCACGTTCTCGGCCCAGGCCACGGACGTCTACGGCAACATCAGCACGGTGACGACGACGACGAGCCGCATCGGCCCGAGGGTCGTGTCCGTCACGCTCCAGAACGGCGGAACCGCCGATAAAGCGGACACCAACGACAAGGTCGTGGTCGTGTTCAACGAGCCGATGAGCCCGAGCTCGTTCTGCAGCACCTGGACGAGCAGCACGGGGCCGTGGACCCACGGTAGCAACAGCGTCAGCGTGCTGGTCAGCCGCAACACCTCTGCCCCCTACGACGCCCTGACCCTCTCGGCGGGCTGCACGCAGAACAACTTCGGCACCGTCAACCTGGGCGCCAGCTACACCACGAGTAGCGGCGGAAACCTCACCTTCAAGGGGACCGGCTCGCGCGGGGCGTCCTCCGTCTCGCTGAGCGCGGACGGCAAGACCCTCACGATCACACTCGGAACCTTGAAGAGCGGAACCCCCGCCACGGGCGTCATCGCCGGCATTCCCTCATACCAGGGGACAGCGACCGGACAATCGGGCATGGCGACGGACACGAGCGGAGTCCCGCTCGGACGCAATCCCTCCGACTCCGGGACGGCGTCGCGCTTCTGATCCTCGAATCGCGCGGTTCGATGGGGCGGATGCAGGGCCGGCCAGCCTGCCCACCCCTGCGCACATGCAGATCACCCTGCGTGCGACGGCGGCGGGGTTACTTCCGGTTCGCCTGGAGCTTCGGAAGCCTCAGCCGCCTTCGGCAGCATGAAATACGACGCCGGTGCTGCCGCCGATGGAAGTCTCACCTCGCTGGTTGTCGATTTCGGGGTCCTTGCCGAGGATATCCTTCGTACCAGCCGCGTGCCGTTCCAACCCTGCGCCGTCAGCACGCGCGAACTCTCAGGCCTCGACCTGCAGGTCACCGCGGATGACGGCTCATTCGTGATCAGCAGCAGGGGTGAGCGCATCACCGGCCTCCGGGTGCTGGCACCGGACGGCGCGCTCCTTGTGGACGGAGACCGCCTTGGCACCTTCGTCACGGGAGGCAGGTCCAGCAAGACCTGGAAACCGGACGCACCTCCCCCGCCCGGCTCTGTACTCGAGGTCACCGAGCACCGCACCCGTTGCGCGCGGCGGGACTCAGGCGTTCTTTTCGACCTGGGCGATCCCAGCCCGTCCTGCCTCGATAATGGGGGTGACCTCGCAGCGGACGTAACCGCGTTGGGCGTTGTGGAATTTCAGGTGCGGGTTCTCGGCCAGCCATTGCCGGCCGGTGGCATCCAAGTCCGCGCCGTTGCCGCCGGAGGTGACGGAGGTGCCCAGGAACTCGGTACCGATCGTCTGGGAGGCCTGGTCGTCGAAGTTGATCTTCAGGTCCGAGGCGGCGCTGCGGTGCGAGTCGCCGGTAAGGATCACGAAGTTCTCCACCCCGCGGTCCCGCACGCCGTCGTAGAGCCGCTGGCGCGCGGCGGTGTAGCCGTTCCAGTTGTCCATGCTGAGGCCGACCTCCGGGCCTGGGGTGGCGTCCACCTGCATGGTGAACACCTGGTTGCGGACTTTTCCATGCCTTCCAGCAGCCAGTTTTCCTGCCCCTGGCCGAGCATGGTCCGGCTCGGCTCCAGCCGCTCGTCACAGCCGATGGCGCGGCCGCCGCCGCAGACCTGGTCGCTGCGGTACTGGCCGGTGTCCACCATGTTGATCTGGGCCAGGTCACCGAAAGCAGCCCGGCGGTACAGCTGCAGGTCCGGCCCGGCTGGCTTCTGTGAGATCCGCAGCGGCGTGACCCAGTTCAGGCAGCGCCGCCGCACCGGCACGCACGACGTCGGCGAAGCCGGGGTCGCGGGCGATCTGCCAGTTCACCTGCACGCTCAGATCCGGCATGCCGCCCCGGCCGTCGAGGGCAGTCGGCTCAGGTGCCAGCTGGTCCAGAGCACCACGCCGTCCGGAAGCGGCTCACCCGAAGCCACGCCCAAAGAGAACGGATTCTCGCCAAAACGCGGGTTGGCCCAGGCCTTGCTGGGGGCTGTGGCAGCCATGCCGGACGGCGGCGGCCAGCGTCCCGCCGCCCAGCAGGGCCAGGAAGCGGCGGCGGTCAGGGGCAAGGGCGGACATGGCATCGAACATGGGGATCCTCCGGTTGCTGGTGAATGCCACCAGTGAACCTTCACCCCCTGTCGGGGACCCCATGAGAACCTGAACCGCCCGCACACAGAAAGTGAACCGGTGCATAACTTCCTGCAGAAACGAGACCTCAGCCGTTCCGTGTCTGACCGTTACAAATCAAACAGAAGGTGAGGTCATACTGTCAGCCGCCGTCGGTGATTCAGCCTCCTGATTGCATATGCAGCAGCCACGCCACCAAGGACCAGTCCGATCGTGATTACCCAGAATGAGTTGTTCGCTGCAGCGGTCACGGTATCCGCCGCAGCGTCATCGAATGTATCCGCTACAGGGGCAATGGTGGCACCGCCACTTGGTAATGGGGCAGGGTTGGAGTTCGCTGCCACTGTTGCCGGTGTTTCCGAAGATGTGGTTTCGGGTCGTTGAGTGGCTTCGTCCACCACCGGCTCAGGTGAGATCACTCCAGGTTCAGCAATTGCCACTGCCTGCGCCGCATTCGCAGCGGCAGGGTTATTTAGGGGCGATGCGGCTGCAGCCTGCTGGGAGGGAGCATCAGCAGGTTCGGGAGCCGGTTGCGCGGGAGCGGGTTGTGCGGGCCCTGGAGCTGGGGCAGTTGCAGCAGGTGCCGGGGCGGCATTGGTCGTAGCAAGGGGAGCGGGAGCTTCATCAGCGGTTACGGGGGGAGCCTCAGCGGTAGACGGGGTAGAAGCTGCTGATCCCTGCAACCCGCAATGCGTACCTACCCCCGCCCATGCATCACCAGGCTGGAGATTGGAGCAGGAGGGAGCAGGTGGATTAGGCGCGGGGATAAATAGCAACCTGTTAGGGGTTGCGCCCTTATTGGCACTGATGACACCCGTCACCGTGTTGTTGGTCATCGACTGGTGAACCTGTGCCGGGGATAACGAAGGGTCACGGGAAAGCAGGATTGCAGCCGCACCGGAAACGTGTGGAGCGGCCATTGAAGTACCGTCCAGAGTGTTGTAGCCGGTAGCAGCGTTGCTCCAAGCAGACCTGATGGATATTCCCGGCGCTTGAATATCAACGCAAGAGCCGTAGTTGGACCATGACGCCTGAGCGTCGTTAATATCCGTAGCTGCAACGGTAATGGCAGACCGAACTCGAGCAGGAGAAGTAGCACAGGCATCAGCGCCGGCGTTGCCTGCTGATGCGACTACCGTCATCCCGTCGTTAACAGCACTTTGAACGGCTTCGTCAAATGAAGAATTAGTGAAACCGCCAATACTGAGGTTTAGTACTGCTGGCTGACCGGCCACGTGGTGCTGAACTGACCAGTCAATCCCTGCCATGATTGTTGACGCCCAGCCGCTTCCATCACACTCAAGCGCCCGGATGGGGATGATGCTGGCTTTCTTGGCAACGCCGTATGTTGTTCCGGCGGCGGTTCCAGCGACGTGCGTCCCATGACCATTACAGTCATTGATTCCATTGCCATCATGAACTCCCCACCAGACTGCAGGAATCCTCCCGGAAAATTCCGTATGGGAAACATGCAGCCCAGTGTCAACAACATAGATGTTCACGCCAGCACCTTCATTGCCGATGCTGTACTGCCCATCTCGCCCTGATCGCTGATCTACCCGGTCAAGCCCCCAAATAGACGTGGCACCAGAGATTGAAACGGGAGTGTCAAGTTCAACTGAGGCCACGTCTTCTGATCTTTTCAGGGACTCCATTTCCTTCGGTGTCGCTACAACTACCGAAGCTTTCATTGCATGGGAAAGAGTCGCCTTAACTTCAATCCCCTGTTGCCGCAGGGACGTGGACTCCGCTTCTGCATTCACATCATTGCCATATTTCACGATGTACCTTTGCTCTCCTGCGGGTGGAGCAGAGGGCGAAGGAGAAGGAACAGTGGCAGATGGCGGATCAGTTGCAAAATCAGCATGAGCAACAGCAGGGGCCAGAGATAGAACCATTGAGGCAAGGAATACGGATGTCGCGGCTTTAAGGAAATACGGCGGTGTGGACATCTGCACTGTTCTTTCGTACGAAGGATGCCTCTTACCGCAGGAGCAGCCATAAGTGATTACCGAGCATTAATAGAAGCTGCACTACCGTGTGCCATACAAATGATAGCGGCGAGGCTCCAGATATTAGACCTCAGCGGACTGATTGTCGAACATTATGGTCCGGCACGAACATTTTGCCTAAGAGCACCTCGCCGAGGACCGCACCATCACCGGCGCCGAGCAGGAGAAGTGGCTGCTGGACGGCTTCAAGAACTCCACCCAGCGCTGGGACATCCTGGGCCCGGAGATCGACGACGTCTCCATGGACGGGTGGGACGGCTACGCCGCCTCCCGCCGCCGCCGCTCAGGCTCCACCGTGGGGGCTGGTCGCAAAGTAAGACCCGTCGAAACCCTCGAAACCCCCATCCAAGTCCGCTCGGCTGGGGGTTTCGCCGTTGTTTGAGCGGTACGCTCCTTGAAGCTGAAGAAGGATGGGGGGAAG
Source organism: Pseudarthrobacter raffinosi (assembly GCF_023913735.1). GTDB lineage: Bacteria > Actinomycetota > Actinomycetes > Actinomycetales > Micrococcaceae > Arthrobacter > Arthrobacter raffinosi. Next base: position 10,216 of record NZ_JAMXBH010000001.1, on the reverse strand, counting down.
CGTCATGGTGGAACTGAAACGCATTTATTGGAGCCGGCAGGCGCTGCGGTTGGCATACTCAGCCGTGCTGGTGTGGTTGAGCATCTCGGTGATCCTGGCGCTCCTGCCAAAGTCGAAAGTGGTGTCAGCGTCAGGGGCTGGTATCTCCGCCGCAACCGAGGTCCTGCGCGGGATGGTGGACAGCGTTCTGGCCGCGGTCGCCCTGCCCGGCGCATTTCTTGTCGTCCTGTTCATCGTTGCCGCCATCATCCACAGCAGAGACGTCCGACGCCGGGACCCGGTAAGACGTTTCACGCGCCAGCAGCGCCGCGAAGGCATGGCACGAGCTGCCAATCTGTGTGAAATGGAGGCAGGATTCCGGCGCCGTTGCTCCCGGCCCGCTGAGCACGGCGAACATTTCTACCCCTGGTCCAAGGGCGGATCCACCAGCCTGCAGAACTTTCTCGCCGCCTGCGCCAGGTGCAACCGGGCAAAGGGCGCCAGGATTCCTTCCCCGGGCCAACAGGAACGGATAGAACGACGACGGCGGGACTACGTTACGCCCAACGGTCCCGTTAGCGTCGGCGAGCGGCAGCCGCTTCGCTGACCGCCCCGCCGTTATTGCCGTTGCTTAGGCTCAGCTCAGCGCCCTAGGCCCAGAAAGACGGCAAGGGACTGTTCGACCGCAGTCATTGTCTTGGCGTCTATTTGCCCTAATCGCTGCCCAAGATTGGCGCGCCGAACGGTGGTCAGCTTGTCCACCATGATCTGGCTTTCGCGCTCCAAACCAGTGAACTGGTCCGGCTCAACAGTCAGCCTCAGTAGTGGCGCGCCTGTCAATTGGGACGTCAGCGGCAGAAGAGTGACCGACTCCGACGCCTCAAACAGGTCATCCTGAATTATCAGCGCTGGCCTGGGCTTTTGTGCATATGTTCCGCCTGAGACTGTCCACAACTCGCCTCGATTCACTCCGGCCAGTCTTCCGAAATCTCTTCGATGAAATCCTGGTCGTCCCCGGCCCTGTCGGAGGCGGCAACAGCCAGCGACTGCCGCCGCGCTTCACGCTTGAACTCTTCTGTACGGGCGTCCGGCACCCACATCTGAATCTGCCGAAGGCCGCGCTCACGCATGGCAATCCTGTGCCGCGCAACTCGATCCCTAACACTCATAATCAATTGTTACATGTAACGGAGGGCATCGCACCGCGTAGTTGTTTGGCGTACACAGCGATCGTCCCCGCCGCGTGTACCGGCCCGGCCCGCTGAAACGCTATCCGCACGAGGCCTTCATGGGGTAACCCCATTCAGGGTAGACAGTGCAGAGAACGGGCCTAACGACAGCGGGGCGGTCCCGGATTCCATAAGGGTTAGTAATGAGCCCATCAGCAGACTTTGTGGTTACTCTGATGACCATTAAATCCCGGGGAACACCTTCCCGGAGGTGACAAGGTATTCGTCGCAGCCAAGTAACACTCAGAGGAAGTTCGCGAAGCCCCTGGCAGATCAGCTGGGGGCTTCGCAGTGCCGCGCTCCGGAACTGTGGCGGTGCAGTTCCTCCGCGTAACCTCAGCCACCCCTACGGGTGCACCAGCACCTTCACCGCCGTCTCCTTGTGGTTGATCAGGGTGTCGAAGCCCTGCTCCACCAGGTCCTCCAGCGCGATCCTGCCGGTGATGAACGGTTTGAGGTCCACCTTGCCCTCCTGCACCAGTTTGATGGCCGCAGCATGGTCCCGGACGTACGCGATGGTCCCGCGCAGGTCGATCTCCTTGAGCACCAGCTTCTGCATGTCCACCGTGGCCGGCGCGCCCCAGATGGACACGTTGACTACAACACCCGCCGGCCGGACGGCGTCGAGCATGGTGTCCAGTACCGCGTTCACGCCCGCGCATTCGAAGGCGACGTCCGCGCCGGTACCGCCGGTGAGTTCCAGCACGCGCGCCGGAACGTCCTCCTGGCTGGGGTCCAGCACATGGTCCGCCACGCCGCTGGAAACCGCCTTCTCTTTGCGGGCCAGCGTCAGCTCGCTGACGATCGTGGTCACGCCCATGCCCTTGAGGACGGCCGCGGTGAGCAGCCCGATCGGGCCCGACCCGCCAACCAGCGCCACGTCGCCCGCCTTCACGCCGCTGCGTGCCACCGCATGGTGCGCCACGGACAGCGGCTCGATCAGGGCCGCCTCATCCAGCGGGATGTCCCCGATGGGATGCACCCACCGGGCGTCCACCACAATCTTCTCGCTCAGGCCTCCCCCGCCGCCGGAGAGCCCGATGAACCCCATCTTGCGGCACAGGTGGTAATTGCCTGCCTGGCAGGAATCGCATTCGTCGCAGACAAAATAAGGTTCGACGACGACGTTGTCCCCCTTCGCGAGGCCCGTCACCCCTTCGCCGACTTCAGACACAGTCCCGGAGAACTCGTGCCCCAGAGTCACCGGAGCCTCCTCCCCCGAGAGCGGGTGGGCATGCCCCGGCGCGGGGACGAAGATGGGGCCTTCGAGGTACTCGTGCAGGTCGGTTCCGCAGATGCCGCACCAGGCGACGTCGATCTTGACGGTCCCGGCGCGGAGCTCCGGCTCCGGCACATCCTCGATCCGGATGTCCTTCCTGCCGTGAAAACGTGCTGCTTTCATGATGGTCCTCCCAATTGAAGCGGATAAGAATCAGCGCGTGTGGTGCGTCGGCTGCAGTTCGTACACCGGCGTTTCCAGTCCCTCCATCCGGGCCTTCAGCTGCAGGGCGAGGTACGAGGAGTAGTGCCGGCTCTGGTGCAGGTTGCCGCCGTGGATCCAGAGGTTGGGCACGTTGGTGGGCTTCCACATGTTGCGCAGCTCCCCTTCCCAGGGGCCCGGGTCCTTTGGTGTGTCCGAGCCGTACCCCCAACATTTTCCTACTCTGTCCGCGATTTCGGGAGAGACCAGGTCCGCCAGCCAGCCGTTCATGGAACCGTAGCCGGTGGCGTACACAATCAGGTCCGCCTCCAGCTCGGTCCCGTCGTTCAGGACCACGGCGCTGCCGGTGATCTTGTAGACCTCCCCGGATTTCAGCTGCACCCGGCCGTCGATGATCAGCTGGGAGGCGCCGACGTCGATGTAGTAGCCGGAGCCGCGCCGCAGGTACTTCACGAACAGCCCGGACCCGTCCACACCGAAGTCCAAGTCGAACCCCGCAGCCTCCAGCTGGGAGTAGAAATCAGCATCCCGGGCAGCCATCTCCCGGTACACCGGCACCTGCGCCCCGGGCAGGATCCGCAGCGGCAACGACGCGAACAGCAGATCGGCCTTCTCCGTGGTCACCCCGGCCGCCAAAGCCTTCTCGGAGTACAGGTCGCCGAGCGCAAGGTCCATCAGCGACTCGCTCCGGGCGATGTGGGTGGAGGACCGCTGCACCATGGTGACGTCGGCGCCGTGCTCCCATAGATCCGCGCAGATATCGTGCGCGGAGTTGTTGGAGCCGATCACCACCGCCTTCTTCCCGGTCCAGTCCCCGCCGCCCGGGTGCTGCGACGAATGGCGCTGCTCCCCCAGGAAGGAGCCCGCGCCGTCGAACGTGGGGATGTTCGGGTAGCCCGAGACGCCCAAGGCGAATACCAGCTGCTTGGGGCGGAGGGTCACAGGTTCGCCGTTGCGGCGGACGTTGACCACCCATTCCTGGGTGCCGTCGTCGAACTCGGCGCCCAGGCACTCGGTGCCGCCCCAGTAGTTCAGCTCCATGATCCGGGTGTAGTGCTCCAGCCAGTCGCCGATCTTGTCCTTGGCGGCGAAGACGGGCCAGTCGTCCGGGAACTTCAGGTAGGGCATGTGGTCGTACCAGACGGGGTCGTGCAGGTGCAGGGACTTGTAGCGGTTCCGCCAGGAGTCGCCCGGCTTCTCATTCTTCTCGATGACGAGGGTGGGGACGTCCAGGCGCCGCAGCCGGGCCGCGAGGCCGATGCCGCCCTGCCCGCCGCCGATGATGACCGTGTAGGGCTGCTCCTCGTAGCCGAGCCGCGCCTCGCGCTCCTCCTTTAGTTCCAGCCAGGAGCGGCGGCCCCTGATGATTTCGTGCGCCACGCTCGTCTCGCGGCGGGTCCCCTTCTTCTCCTCGAAGCCCTTCAGCTCCTGCATGGTGGTGAGCAGCGTCCAGCATTTGCCGTTCCGCAGCCGGAGGTGGCCGTAGCCGCGGGCGGCGGCGGTTTCGAACGTGATCCAGGCTTCCGTGGTGCCGGCGTCGCCGGTGGCGTCCTCGGCCAGCGTCCAGTTGGCGGGCTGAACGTGGTCCAGCGTGGCCTCGAGCATCTGCCGGATGTCCGCCTTGCCTTCGAGCGTCTTCAGGTTCCAGGTGAACGCCACGAAGTCGCGCCAGTAGCTTTCGTCCTCGAAAAGCTCGACGGCGGCGTCCACGTCGCGCCGCTGCAGGGCGGTACCCAGTTCTGTCAGCCAGGCCTGCGCGGCTGCGGTGGGTGTTGCGGTCATTTCCACTCCTTTGTGTGTCATGGTCCGTGTCTCTTGTGGTCCCGGCGGCCCCGTCCCGCCGGAATCCCCTGCGATATGCTGGGACGGGCGTGAGCTGCATCACCATTGCAACGCAGTGGGGGTTTCAACCGCGTTACACGGGCACTGCCGGCAAGGACGCCGCCGGTGAGGAGGACACTGTTTTGGACTACGGCCTGAGGTTTTCGGACCCGGCGAAGTACTCGCGGGCCCTGCGCCGCGCCCACGAACTGGTCATCTCCGGCGTTCCGCGCCCGGAGATCCCCACCGACCTGGCAGATTCGTGGCGGCGCTCCATGGCCCTAGGCATCAGCCCGGACCAGCACAGCCCGCGGCACCTGCACGACGTGGCCGACGTCCTGGAGCTTCGGCGGGAGCACCGGCTGCAGCAGGTCATGCCCGCCCTGAACGACCTGCTGGCCGACGATTCAAGTTCCGGCCGGCACCTGCTGGTGCTCACCGACGCCCGCGGCGAGATCCTCTGGCGCGTGGGCAGCCCGGAAGTGCTGCGGCGCGCGGACCGGCTGGAGTTCTCCGAAGGGGCCGACTGGTCCGAGGCCGGCATCGGCACCAACGCCATCAGCGAGGCACTGGTCACCGGCCGGCCGGTGCAGCTATTTTCCGCCGAGCACCTGGTCCGCACCCACCATGAGTGGGCCTGCACGGCGGCACCCATCACGGACCCGGCCACGGGCAGGCTGCTGGGCGTGCTCGACGTCTCCGGACCGCTGCACACCATCAGCACTGACACCCTGCGGATGGTGCGGTGCGCGGTCCGGGTCGCGGAGGCTCTTTTGGGAACGTCCGACGGCGGGACTTCCGTGAGTGCCAGACCGGTCCGGGGTGCGTCCCGGCAGGCTATCCGCAGGCCTTACGCTGATGTGGAGTCACTGGAGCTCCTCGGCGACAAACCCGCCGCGGTGTTCCGGGACGGCAGCCGGGTGCCGCTTACGCTGCGCCGGGCCGAAATCCTGGCCCTCCTGGATTCACGCACCCAGGGCTGGACTGCCGAGGAGCTGGCCTATGAGCTCTACGGCGACGCTGGCACCACGGCGGCCATCCGCACCGAGATGTTCAGGGTCCGCTCCATGCTGGGCGATGCGGTGGAGTCGAACCCCTACCGGTTTGTTGCTGGCCTGACTGGATGTTCTGATTCCGGACGCGTGCTGCGACTGCTGCACGAGGGGCGGGTGGCTGAAGCACTGGAAGCGTACACGGCTCCCCTGCTCAGCCGGTCCGGTGCACTCGCGGTGCAGCTGCTCCGGGACCAACTGGATCTTGCGATTGGATCCGCCGTTCGGTCCAGCGGCGACGCCGGACTCCTGATCCGTTGGCTGTCCACTGATATGGGAACTGCGGATGGGGAAGCTGTGGAAGTGCTTGGGCGGCTGGTGGGGCATGAGGATGCTCGGTATCTAGCGTTCAGGACCAGAACCCTCTGAATCAACACGGCGTAGCCGGATTAATTGTCGAGGAAAGTGACCTGGATTCCGGCCGACCCGAACATGCTGGTAAGCATGGCTTTGGTGTTGTCGCTGGCCTGCTTCCGGAGATCCGACTCCTCCGCTGCGGTTGCCATCTTGGTTTCGGCAAGTTGGTAGAACTCTGTCTGCTCGGGCGTCTCAAACGCATCGACGACCCGGTCGACAATGCCGCGGTCCTGATCGTAGATATAAGACCGGTCAAAATTGAGGTTGGGTTTGTCGAGTGTCGGCTCCGGCAGCCGCACAGTCATCGATTTGCCGTCTGGGGATAGCGTCAGGTCCTTGTCGGCGAGGCCGGACAAGTCAACGTAGGTGTTAACGGTGCCCGCCGCGACGAACAGCGTCCGCTGTCCGGCGATGATGTCGGGCATCCACGCGACGTCGTCCTTTATGTCCAGCACCAGCTCAAAGTTGCCGACCGCGGCGTGGTACTGACTCAGCTCCTGTACCGATTTCAGAAGAACGGGCTGGCTCCGGTCCGTCTGGCTCACCTGGAACGGGTTGGACCCAGACATGTTCACGACACCGAGCCCGGTCAGTGTCAGCGCCACAAGCCCACCAACCACAACCAGCGCGACACCCATCAAAAGCTTGCCGATCATCGGCCCCTCATCCCCCCGTGAAACGCCCTGGGGCCGTTCCGATTGGTCGCCCGTCCGGCGGGTGCCGGTGGGCTAATGCAGCCTTAGTGTAGCGCCCGTGAAAGGTTTGGCACGCGTGTGAGTCGGGGTGCCATGGTAACGGCGCGGCGTGTAGTTACCCCGTGCTTTTCCGTGGGCAGCTAGTCGTTCATCTGCAGGCCAGTGTGGGACGATAACGAACGGCGGTTACATGTCGGCGCGAGCTTGGGCCTGCACTCTGAGATCGCCTTATGCGTTGCTACCACCGCCTATGGCGGACGTCAGTTCGGGAGGGGACAAGACATGACTACGGACAACAAGGCACTCGTGCCAGTATGGACACTCGCTACGGAGGCCGTGAGCGTGTCGAACCTGCTGGACGATGATGGCATGACGCCCGCCCGACTTGCTGAACTGAGAACAGTCCTAGCTGCACTTGCGGATTCTCCAGTTGTCACGTTGGAAGCACATGCAATGCCGACGAAGAGTCAGCGGGACGGCGGGATACTTCTTCATGCAGCCAGTCCGCTCGCAAAGCAGTTATCGCACCTTGTGACGGAGACCGCGAAGTCGTCGTCTTCGAAGCTGAATGTCGCCGCCACCGGTGACGTCCTCTACCGAATGGTGGTACCCGCGAAGGTTGCCGCGCAGGTCGGGAAAGGACTCGTGAATCCCATGGCTTCGAAGGCAGTCGCTGGAGGCGTTTACAGCGCGCTGCGCGACTCCACCGGCGTCGTGGCTAACGCCACTTTTGTGCCCGTCGCTGGCAAGGCCGCTGCCGCAGGCGCTGCAACCGGTTCGGCCGCAACCGCTGGTTTGGCAGTCGCGAGTGCCGGGGCACTAACAGTGGCTGCGCCACTTGTTCTGATGGCCGTCGCAGTGAGCGTCAGCGCCTACGCCGATCACCAACGCCAGAAAGCGATCGAGCGAATCACCGACCTCTTGGAGCAGTTACACGACGACAACCTCGAGAGCGAACGCAACGAGCTTGATGCCTGTCCTGAAGCGATCGACAAGGCGACGTCGATCCTCCTCGACCAGGGCAGAATAGGCCTATCGCTAGGACTGGATTCCTCATCGCACGCGATCAGCACCGCGATCGCAGCAACCCGTCGGCGGCTCAAAAAGTGGCAAGCTGCACTGGACTCACTGCCCGACGGTCCGGTCGAAGTCGGGGCATTGACGAAATCTTTCCCCGGTATCAACGAGGAAGGCGGCGCATTCCGCGCGCACCTCGAGATTGCACGGCTCGCCATTGCACTCAAACGCCGAGTGCTCGTGCTCCAAGCAGTTGAACACGCTCAACTCGACACGAACAATCCATTCAAGAGCTTCATAGGGTCATTGCGCGACGACGAACGCGGCATAGATGAGTTGGAATCAGGCATTAGCTCAGTTCTATTTCGTATTTCAAATCTCGAGTTGAAGCGCGACGGCGGTTTTCGAATCCCCGCGTTTACGCCGGGTGAGGTCGACCAGCTACTCCAAGCTGCATATCGTCTTCGCGCCTTCGGCGACGGCCGCCACGTGGGAATCCACCAGGCTGACGTCGCCATTGAGATCGAACGAAGCAGCGACGGATCGCTTGTTGTGTTCCCTGCCGTCGCTGCCTAACGGGACTCCGCGGACACAACTGCGGCGGCATCGGCGGTGGGATAGCACACGCGAGCTCGCGGTGCGCCACGGCAGCCGGATCCCAGATGCAACAGCCGATCCTCTGTCAACGTGGCGCGTGATTTCGTCTGCTTCTAGTGGCTCCATAGGAGCGTTCTCACGGTGCTAATCTCACTTGACGAACCCCCGACGATATGGAGCAAAACATGGCTGGAAATCCGGCAAAGCCGCAGCCTTTTTGAAGAGAAAGCGGGGACAAAGTAAAAGCTCGCGGGACCATGCTTTACTCCCTCGCCAAAGACCCTGAGATGCAGGCGAAAGGAATGAACCTGCTTGAGGGCTGGCACACTTCGAAGCAGCGCTTGGTCCGCTGTGGGAACAGGACGAGCCCTACTGCGTTGAGACAACGAGTGAAGAGCTGATGCAGCTCTCCGAACTCTTACCCGCCCATTCAGAGGGCCACCCCATTCACGGGGACAAGAGAACTGCCCTTGCCTCTCGTATTGAATCGCTGCTTGGGGCTGGGGCAACTTGGACGCGGCTCAGAGGAAAGTGGCGAGGGGTGCCACTACATACTTCCTCGCGACGAATGACGCCATTTCTGACGATCTACCTGACGAGTTGGAAGACGATGAGACAGTCATCAGCGCTGCTGAGAGGACCCTGCTCGTTTGACCTCCCGCGCCGCCTCCTACCCAACCGCCACGAGGACAAGTGGCGCGGTTCACCTCAGGTTGAAGTAAGGATCATTTCTCGGCCACGCCAGATATCCTTAGTCCATAATGAATAAAGATCCCGTTAGAAAGTCCGCACCATACGGACGGAAGAAGACCTCCGAATCCATCACCGTGTTGGACCTCTTCTCGGGAGCCGGCGGGCTCACTCAGGGGTTTTATGCCGCCTCTCCTCGTTTCGTCACCGAACGTGCTGTGGAGTTTGAACCGGCAGCTGCTGCATCGTTCGCTGCAACGTTCGGGGACAAGGTATACGCCGGCCCGATACAGGACTGGCTCGTCAACGAGACAGTCCCCGACGTCGACATCGTTATCGGTGGCCCGCCCTGCCAGGGGTTCTCTCAGCTGGGCAAGCAGGACCCCGAGGACATCAGGAATAGCCTCTGGCAGCCATACGCGGCAGCACTGTCGAGGGCCAAACCCAAGTATTTCATCGTCGAAAACGTTCCTGCCTTCAGCAAGTCCCAGCAGCTTCAGGACTTCAGGGATGCAACAGCCGGGGGTGGCCTGATCGAGGAGTACGACTTCCAGTGGCACGTGTTGAACGCAGCAGACTACGGAGCCCCACAAGCCCGAAAACGAGCCATTCTAATTGGCCATCACAAGGACCTGCCCTTCCCAGGATTCCCAATGCCGACTCACATCGGACGGCACCGTACCGTGCGTCAAGCCCTAAAAGGGATAAATACTCGTGTTGCCGAAACGTTGTTGCCCGACCGTTCGACAGAATACGCAGGTCGCAGCTTCGCCGGCACCTTCCGCACGTCAGAACTACACCTTGGACGTGACTATGCCAAGGAATCCCTCGAACGCTTCGGGTGGATTCCTGAGGGTGGAAACAGATTCAACCTCCCTGACAGACTCAAAGCTCCCTGCTGGCGCAAGCACAAGACGGGCTCGGGCGACGTCATGGGTCGGATGCACTGGGACAGGCCTTCGGTCACCGTAAGGACTGAATTCTTCAAACCAGAGAAGGGTCGCTACCTGCATCCCACCGAACATCGGGCCATCACACACCTCGAAGCAGCCAAACTACAAGGCTTTCCGGAGGATCGACTTTGGGTTGGGTCCAAGACAGCGATTGCCAAGCAGATCGGCAATGCGGTTCCTACTGCGCTGGGGAAGGCGATAGCTGCTCAGCTACTCCAGAACATGTAGTGCTCTCCGACGCCGCGGCCGACTCGGAAACGTCGACTTCACCTAAATGTCGCCTTTGGAGGCTCTCCTGACTCTTCCGTGGGTTAATTTCGGCCCGGGAGCATTGGTTTGGGACCGCCGAGGCTGAGCATGGCCAACGCGATGAGTGCGTCTGGGG